>CAJTDC010000155.1 GCA_910575055.1 Clostridia bacterium | reverse complement strand
GTGCATATTCCTTTGCTAACCTCACACTTTCAAATTTTTGCAAAAAAGGTTTTCCATATCTGTGTATGCTTGTTTTGGATATGTTGTGTCCCATTTCTTTTAAATATTTTGCAATTTCTTCATAAGTGTGCCCCTCAAGAAGCCTGTTTTCCACTTCTTTTCTTATCACTTCTGGCAGTTTATCCACTTTTCCATGACTTCTATTTTTTTCTGTCGATATTACAGCCTCCTCCTTCCCTTCGTTTTTCTCTATTTTTACTATAACATATTTTTTGTGACAAGTCCTTCAAAAACTGTCAAAACTTTTTTT
>CAJTDC010000154.1 GCA_910575055.1 Clostridia bacterium | reverse complement strand
TGCCACAAGGACAATCTCCAGAACAGTTTACAGATTTGATAGAGCCAGTGACACAGGCTACTTCTACTATACCTGTTGTGAAAAATGGCGTAATTTCTTTTATAGTAGAATATAGAAATGACTTGAATGGTGGATTGCAAGAGGGATTTTGGTTGAAAGAGTTTGGTGTGTTTGCTAGAGATGGTGAGAAAGAAATATTGTTGTATTATGCTTCGTTGGGAGAATATCCGCAATATGTAGAAGCATACGAAAATGGAAAAGTAAATATCAAAAAATATCCTGTAAGTATTTTAGTGACAGATGACATTAAAG
>CAJTDC010000153.1 GCA_910575055.1 Clostridia bacterium | reverse complement strand
CATTTGCTGTTAACATTATCCAATGATTGCTATAATATATAAATTCTACTACTTGATTAGCTTCCCATAAACCAACAGGAGCATAAACGCCTTTCATACAAGAAATTGCTTTTGCACCTGTATTATTTACATTTAATGTAAGATTATTAGCTGTATTAGTATTTGTAAAGAAAACAGCTACTCTTGCACCTTCTGTTAATACAAATCCTGTAAGTGCAACTGTTTTTGCTGCTGTTGCTGCTGCTGTATTACATACTCCAAAATGCACAATATTTGCACTACCATCAAATGACACACCATCTATCGTTCTAGCTGTA
>CAJTDC010000152.1 GCA_910575055.1 Clostridia bacterium | reverse complement strand
ATATGGAAGTCAAAAAATCTTTGCAGAAAAAAGACAAAGTGTGTTAATAGGATAAGGAGTGAACAAGATGATAATACAATTTATACAAGTAATATTTCAGCTTGTAACTGGAATAATTTATTATAAGGCTACAATTATATACTTTTCCAATGTAGCATATATACAAAGAGGATATGAAGCCGTAGGTAGTGAGTATTTACTTTCAATTATGGTAGCAATAACTATATATTTCTTAATAGGAAAACTGTTTCATAGTATAACATAAGTTAATGTAAAAGTGGTTATTTCAGTTTTAGAAACAACCACATTTTGCATTTGCAAATTTG
>CAJTDC010000151.1 GCA_910575055.1 Clostridia bacterium | reverse complement strand
ATGGGTACGGGTGTTCCCCACAAACGTATCGTCACTGGAAATATCTTTGGGCTTTACACCCTCAAAACTGAACACAAGATATATTATAGCCTCTCTCTCGCCTTTTGTCAATACCTTTTTTTACTTTCCTTCTATTTTTTTACTTTTATTTCTTTGCTTTCCCTTTTACCTAGGTCAAGCCCTCGGTCTATTAGTATTGGTCAGCTCAATACATTACTGCACTTACACCTCCAACCTATCTACCTTGTTGTCTTCAAGGGACCTTACTCACTTGCGTTTTGGGATATCTTATCTTGAGGGTGGCTTCACGCTTAGATGCCTTCAGCGTTTATCCAG
>CAJTDC010000150.1 GCA_910575055.1 Clostridia bacterium | reverse complement strand
TATATGGAGGTGTTGAATGTTTATGAAAAAACTAGAAACGGTAGAAAATGAAAAGCAACAAACAAAACAACAAAAACTGTATACAAAACAAAATGTGTTACAAAGTAAGAGGTTTGAAGCATACAAAGATATTTTCACTGTAAAGCTGAAAAAGGATAAATTGTATAGTATGAAGGAATTGGAAGAAATAGAAAAAACGATGAAGCAAAAAGGAAAACAAGAAAGAAAGGAGCAGTAATTATGGCGTTAGGTGGAGGAACATTCACGGTACAAAATAAAATATTGCCCGGTGCGTATATCAATTTCGTATCGGCGGCAAATGCTTCTACAACATTGTCTGATAGGGGCGT
>CAJTDC010000149.1 GCA_910575055.1 Clostridia bacterium | reverse complement strand
TTGTCAATTCACTGCATATATTCTTCAAATGTTTTTGTGCCTGTGCTCTTGTAATATTAGGAATATTTCTTCTAATGGTATAAACATTGTCGCCTTCTTCCTTTCCAATCACTGCCTTTTCTACAATGCGATTTCCTTTTTTCTTTTTTTCACCAGACTGCCACGAAATCACTTCTACAACAAAATTTCTTGCTTCATTTGGTGCTTTTTTCATTTTCAATTTTCTAACATTATGCCCATAAGAAAAAGCCAGAGGTTCTTTTTGATAATCCTCCAGCATAGAAAGCGGTGCAAAATACCATTCTTTTCCTTTTATTCTGCTTACAAATCCCTCTTGTTCTGCCAAATATA
>CAJTDC010000148.1 GCA_910575055.1 Clostridia bacterium | reverse complement strand
ACGAAAGCAACACTATTTTACAACCACAGCCATCACAAGAGTATGACATATTCGCTGAAGAAACAGAGCAACCGCAAACATTGTATGTACAGCAACAACAAGAAAAAAATGAACAGTTACAACAGCCTAATATAGAACAATCTAATGAAGAAAATAACGAAAGCAACACTATTTTACAACCACAGCCATCACAAGAAAATAAAACATCTCATGAAGAAACAAAGCAATCGCAAACATTGTATATACAACAGCAACAAGAAAAAAATGAACAGTTACAACAACCTAATATAGAACAATCTAATGAAGAAAATAACGAAAGCAACACTATTTTACAACCACAGCCATCACAAGAGTATGACATAT
>CAJTDC010000147.1 GCA_910575055.1 Clostridia bacterium | reverse complement strand
TGCTCCTACCATTGTCATATATTCAGGAAGATCTGGCATATCCTCTACCGTCAAATTTCCACTAAATAAATTTTCTAATGTATACTTTTCATCTATTACCTGTTCGCCTTTTATAGCCTTTGTAAAGCCAGTGAGCCAGTTTTTCGTAGTGCCTTTCATATATTCAAAACGTCCACTAGTATGTTTATCAATTCTAGGTTTTTTTTCTTCTTTTATGTTACTTTCTTTTTTAGATCCTGTTTCTAACTGCACCAAATAGTTTACTGTTGGAGCTGCTTCTTCCATCATTGTTTTAACCATTTCTGATGCTGGTATAGCAGCTGCTGGGTGTCCTATATATCTTGCTGCTACTGTTGTTACTCCTCT
>CAJTDC010000146.1 GCA_910575055.1 Clostridia bacterium | reverse complement strand
CTACAGTGTTTCTGATAACTGTAATTGTTCCGCTTACATTTGTTTTGCCTTCGAAATAAATGTCAACAGTGCTATTTGCCGCTGCTACTGCTGTATCTTCTCCTATGTAAGCTGCTGCTGTTGCTGTGTCGTCAGCATAAATATCAACATCACCTTTAAATCTGATGTCTTTTAAATCAATGCCGCTTCCGTCAACATAAATGGATGTTGTTCCTGTCAATGTTTTGCCTTCATACTCATTTGCTTCTTTTTGAGAACGAATGGTTACATTGTTTGTTTTTTTGTCGCTGCTGGAACTGGAAGAACTGGAACTGCTCTTTTTGCTTCCGCCGCCACTGCCGCCACTAGTCCATACCATATTGCCAGCTTCTGCTG
>CAJTDC010000145.1 GCA_910575055.1 Clostridia bacterium | reverse complement strand
TCATACTGTTTTGCTATGTTTTCAAACTCTTTTAACTCCAATGATTTCTTTAATTTTTCTAGTTCTTGTTTTGCCGTTTCAGCTTCTTTGAGTGCCTTTTTCACTTCTGGGTGAAGTGTTTGTTGTTTTGGTTCTTCTGTTTCATATTTCTTTTTTAATGCCTCATAAACTGCTTTGTCGTCTTCATTCATTTTGTTTATATCCATTTCTTTGCTCTCCTGTTCTTGTTCTTCTTTTGCAAAATCATAAACGGTACTATAAAATTCATTTACGCTCTTTTGCAATAATTCTTCTTTTTGTTCTGTTGTTTTGCTTTCATCTTTCAGCACACTTATCAAAGAAGTTTCCATAGCTTTTTTGATTTTTTGTTCTTGTGTTTCTT
>CAJTDC010000144.1 GCA_910575055.1 Clostridia bacterium | reverse complement strand
GTTCAAATAGCACAAATTTATAAAAATGCAATAGAGGAAACAAAGCAATATTTGAAAGATAAGAAGCTATACATTCCTACTGTTAATGATTATCTTTTAACAGGCTATAATGGAACAATACAATCCGTACAATATTTAATGGATAAATACTGTCCAGAATTAGGAGAAACATTAGATAACATAAAAGCAAAAAAAGCAGAGATGATTTCATATTTTTATGAAAACAATAGACAAATTTATATTAAAAATCCAGAAAAAGGGACTATTTTTGATAAGATATTATTTGATGTACCTATAGATGAAACAAATATGAATATTTTTGAAAAAACAGAAGTTGCCATAGATGGTGTTGTTTCGGGATTTCTAAAAGATGTTGCTTCAGGGGC
>CAJTDC010000143.1 GCA_910575055.1 Clostridia bacterium | reverse complement strand
AGGAATACTGCGAATATCGTGTGCAGACTTGTCAACTGCAATATAACACGTATCGGTGGTATTTGTGACAGCTTTTTAGCAGTTTGTATATTCCGTATTGGGGAACGAGCTAAAAATATAATCTTGTTATATTAGAATACAGTACAAAAGAAAAAATTTTTAAAATACATAAAAGCATATTTCTGTCAGGCTGTACTATTGCAGTCTGACAGAAATTTTAATAGAAAAGACAGGACATTTCAAAAAGTGTTTTGTCTTTTCTATTAAAAAAGAGGAGGAATAAAAACATGAAAAATAAACCAAAAGTAATTGATAGAGATAAATTAGTGGATATTAGAGATGTTGTTATCAATACAGATTTACCCAAAGAGGAAAGAATAAAAGATTAT
>CAJTDC010000142.1 GCA_910575055.1 Clostridia bacterium | reverse complement strand
AAACGTATCAAATTTTTTCGTAAGAAAAAAGAATTTACACAAAAACAATTTGGCAGAATGCTTGGATTTTTTGGAAGAACTTCTGATGTTCGTATAGCACAGTATGAGGCAGAGGCACGAATACCCAAGCAAGAACTAGTAGAAAAAATGGCAAATATATTTGATATTAGTCCAAATGCTCTTACTGTTCCAAATATAGACAACTATATAGGACTTCTACATACTTTTTTTGCTTTAGAAGATTTATACGGTTTAAAAATCACCACTATAAACGATGAAATCTGTTTGCATTTGGACAAGTCCGATATTTCTTTACTGCAAATGTTTCAAGTGTGGCAGGAGCAATCTGCAAAATTGGAACAGGGCAAAATTACCAAACAGCAATATGACCAATG
>CAJTDC010000141.1 GCA_910575055.1 Clostridia bacterium | reverse complement strand
TTTTGCTCTAGTAATTCTTTAGAATAGTATTACTCCCCTATAAAACTTTGCTGCTGAGCAACATATGCGAAACACTTCACATAAAAGCAAAGTGTTTCTCAATTACCCTACTTTTTTTACAATAACATTTTTTAAAGTTTTTTATACTCTTGCTGAACTTTTAAATAATCATTATAAAACACTTCAAAGTCATCGCCTAATTTTTCTTTAAGTCCATCAATCACATTGCTTTCAAATATTTCCTTCAATTCTCCTTGAATTTCGGAAATATCAACATTATTATCCATTGCAATTTTTGCAAGGCTAATAAATATACAGCACTTATCCAAAAAGTCATATCCTTCATAGTCTGCATACTCTTTCTCAGTTAAATAACCTGTCATTCTTAATAAAGT
>CAJTDC010000140.1 GCA_910575055.1 Clostridia bacterium | reverse complement strand
GGGCGGCAAAACAGAGCAAGAAATTTTACAAACAAGAGAAAGGGCAGTAGCAGCTTTAACAGAAAAAGGCTATGAAGTGTTAAATACCTATTTTGATGATAAGGAACAAGATTTAAAAGAAAAAGGTTTTGAAAATGTTCCTTTGTATCATCTTGCAAAATCTCTAAAATATATGTCAACCTGCCAAGCAGTTTATTTTTGTAGAGGTTGGGAAAATGCAAGAGGATGTAGGATTGAGCATGAAACAGCTAGGGCTTATGGTTTAGACATCATTTATGAATGAAAGGTGATACATATGGAAATCAAACAGATGTTAGCACATCAAAGCAATTACAAAAAATGTAGAAAACAAGATATACAGTTTATTGTAGTGCATTACACAGCGAATAATGGTGAC
>CAJTDC010000139.1 GCA_910575055.1 Clostridia bacterium | reverse complement strand
ATTGAAAGAGCATTTTATACCGTAAAAGAACATTTTAGCAAGCTATTTGAAAGTTATACAGGCGGTACGATATTAGAAAGACCTGACAGGTTAAAAAAGATGGTAAAAACAATGAAAGGACTACCTAGTATAGAGGAATTTATACAGTATGTAGATATTTACATAGAAGGTTGGTACAACAAACAGCCTCATGAAGGTATGGGAATGAAAGGAAAATGTCCTGATGAAGTGTTTGCAGAAAATATGATAACAAAAAGAGTATTGCCAAAAGAAAAATCAGATTTGATGTTTATGAGATATGCAAAAAGCAATACAGGTATGTTAAAAGTAGGAAAAAATGGTATTACATTAACATTTTATGGCAAACAGTTGCAATACTGGAATGAGGAATTGTGGAAG
>CAJTDC010000138.1 GCA_910575055.1 Clostridia bacterium | reverse complement strand
ATCTCAAAAAATCTCAATAAAAAAAGAGTTAAAAAACGTTTTAATGCTTTTTAAAACTCTTTTAAATTTCTTTTTCTATTTGTTCTACTTCTTGTTTTTCTCCTACAATATCTAAATACTGCTCTTGTGTAATCTTCCCCAATGTTACATATCTCTGTAACTGGTCTTTTCTTACAAAATTCCTTTGATATCTTTGTTTTAATATCTCAAACATCTATACTACCTCCCTCTAACATTGCTAATTCTAAATCAGATAACTGTTGTGCTAACAGTTGCCTTTCTTGTTGTGCTTGCATTTCCAGCTGTAACAACGTTTCAGCTATATTTTCTACTTCTTGTTTTTTTCTGTCTTTTTCTCTTGCTTCTAATATACTATCTTTTCTCCACTCTATCATTTAAAATTCCCTCCTA
>CAJTDC010000137.1 GCA_910575055.1 Clostridia bacterium | reverse complement strand
ACAAAAGCCAGTGCTAACTATCAAACAGCAATAGGAAAATATAACAAAGAAAGTACAGCAGAAACAGACAAATTTATTATAGGTAATGGTACAAGCGATACCGCAAGAAGCAACTGCTTGAGAGTAACAAATACAAGCGGTGTATATTCCAACAGCACATTTAAGTCTAGCGGTGCAGACTATGCAGAAATGTTGGAATGGCTAGACGGAAATGTTGAAAAAGAGGATAGGACAGGATTATTTGTAACATTAGAGAAAGATAAAATTCGTGTAGCTACTCCAGAAGATGATTACATATTAGGCATTGTTTCAGCTTGTCCTTCTGTTTGTGGAGATGTGAGAGATGATACTTGGGCAAATATGCACTTAACAGATATATATGGACAACCTATATTAGAAGAAGTAGAAATTCCA
>CAJTDC010000136.1 GCA_910575055.1 Clostridia bacterium | reverse complement strand
CACTTTTTCCATTGCTGCATTACGTTCATGGCATTCTCCTACAAAACCGAAATTCTGTTTTAATTCTGGGAAGCGGTCAAAAGTATCTTTTAAGCCTCTATTCCATTCATTTGCGGTAGTAATATCCACACCTTTATAAGATGCCATTTTTATACCTAACACATTCATTGCATAACTATCAGCTTCTTCAATGGTCTTTGCAGGTACAAAAGGCTCTTTCTTTTCTTTTATTTTATCATTTGTAGATACATTTTTCAATGTGTCCTTTCTTTTTTGTTTTAAATTTTCCCATTTTTCACTATCTCCATATTTCATATTTTGGAAATTGTCAAACGAACCGACTTCTTTTTTACCCAGAACCGCCTTATATTGTTCATACTGTTTTTTATCCACACTTTTATTTTTATGTTTTTTCTCCTG
>CAJTDC010000135.1 GCA_910575055.1 Clostridia bacterium | reverse complement strand
ACTTGCTGGTAACATACGTGATAGTGTTGTAGATGCAGTGTGGAGAAGTACACCACAGGAAATATCAGAAGATGCAGGAGAAATTTTAGGAGATGTACTTACCGCTGTTGCAACAGGCGGAGGAGGAAAAGCAGCTGCTAGTGGAGCAAAAATAGCAGGGAACAAACTACTAGCATTGGGAAAAACAGGAGCAAAAGAATTTGTAGAAGGTTTAGGAGATTTAGGAAAGATTGGAGCAAAAAATGCTGTATATGTAGGAGCAACAACAGGAATAGAAAATGCAGCAAAAAATTCATTTATTAATCGCTTAATGATGATGGCATCTGAAGCAGGAGACGAAGCAAAAAAACTTACAGGAGTAGTAGAAGGAGCAACTTCTAAAGCAGATGATATTGCAACAATAGCAGGAAAGACAGGCTCTGTT
>CAJTDC010000134.1 GCA_910575055.1 Clostridia bacterium | reverse complement strand
GCATTGTTTAATAATTCCTCTTGTATGTCCTCTTTTTCTATTCCAATGCCGTTTTCTGGTGGCAATATATCGTCTTGCAATACTTGCTCTACTACATTTTGTGCTCTTTTTTCCCCTATATCATAAGCCTTTTTGATATAGTGGATATAAAAATCCTTGTTTTGTTTCTTCCACGCCTTTTTGATGTTATTTTCTATATTTT
This sequence comes from Clostridia bacterium, assembly GCA_910575055.1. Taxonomy (GTDB): domain Bacteria; phylum Bacillota; class Clostridia; order Lachnospirales; family Anaerotignaceae; genus Coprocola. The sequence continues at coordinate 224 of CAJTDC010000134.1, read as the reverse complement.
CCTCTGTACTCTCTTTGATTTCTTCCCAAATTCCATTAAAAAAAGACTCCCACTTTTTCGTAAATTCATGAGAAAGTCTTTCTATTTCTTCAAAATCTTTTTCGTGTTCATCTGTCAATGCTTCTTCAGTTATATTCTTTTTTTTTATTTCTTTTTGCTGTTGTGTTTCTTCTGTATTTTCTTCATTTTGTTTTACTTTATTTTGTTTTACTCCATTTTCTTCT
>CAJTDC010000133.1 GCA_910575055.1 Clostridia bacterium | reverse complement strand
AAGATGAACTTGTTACATTAGAAGAAATGACTGGCACAATAGAATACAGATATAATCAGATGGATTGTCATAACAATATTGGTAAGTTTTTAGAGAAATGTGAAGAAATGCAAAAAAATCAGCCTGCAACGTTAAAATTTGACAAGAAGGAATTTTTGCAATCAGAATTAGGTGATATGTTACGTATTCATACAGCTAGATTGAATACAATGATATTGAAACATGAACATGAATATGAAAATGAACAGGCATATAACATATTTGAAGAAATAACAGTTATAAAAGCATTATTAGTGGCAATGAAACAATGTTATGGTGTGATATATTATATTACACTTTATCGAATTGGATGTGGTCTTTTCTCACCAGATACGAATGATTGGTTATTTGAGTAATGAGTTAAATAACCACAATATATAGTGTCCAAGCTGTG
>CAJTDC010000132.1 GCA_910575055.1 Clostridia bacterium | reverse complement strand
GCTTGTTTTTCTCTTTCTGTCCTGTCCTCTAACTCTTTTATAATAATTGGTACTACTTGACAGATTGTTTCCCTCACAATGTCCTCTATGCTGTATGGGCTTGTCCCACTTATGTAATTGCCTGTCTGTCTGATAGAAGGTAATATCTCATCAAATACCCATTTTTCAAATTCCTCTGCTTTTGGTAGTTTAGAACGAATAATTAGCCTGTAAACATCACCTTCTGGTATAAAATTAACCTCTTGTTTTCCGCCATTTGTAAGGTAGGACTGTTTCAGTGCCCCCTTGCAATGTCTTGCAACTGCATTTTTAGGTTCAGAATAACCTAATGCCTTAGCTACATCATTTGCCATAAAATACTGTTTTCCTTCAATAAAAATCATTCTAAGCTGTCCAAATTCTTGATTTTCAAATAACATTACTTGTTGCATAT
>CAJTDC010000131.1 GCA_910575055.1 Clostridia bacterium | reverse complement strand
TTTACCGCTTCTTCTGCATTTTTAATAGGGTCATCTATAATAATAATATTTCCTCTCATACCTGTTAATTTTCCAGTAAATGAAGTGCCTAAATAACTCATATAAGCATTTTTTAACGCCCATTTATCCGCTGCACCATCGCCTTCTTTAATTTTCAGTTCAGGAAAAAAACTAACAGGTACAAAATCGTGATATTCCTCTAGCTGTATGGTGTTTCTTACTGTTTTGGAAAATGATATTGCTAAATCCTGCCCATAACTGACCGTAATCACTTGGTTTTTGTTGTTTTTACCTAATACCCACGTTGCAAATAAACTTGCTGTATAACTTTTTCCAAAACCAGGAGGTAAATTTAATATCAGTATGTCATAAGGCTTTTTTGTTTTCTCATTTATCATTTTTCTTTCATACATTTTTTGTAATGTGTCACAAA
>CAJTDC010000130.1 GCA_910575055.1 Clostridia bacterium | reverse complement strand
AAATGGAAAAAGAAGCTGATTTTTATATAGAAAAGGCGGAGGCAATATTAGATGCACAAGGAGAAAAAAGCGGCTGGTACAAGCAAATAGTAGCTAGAGTAGATTTTTTAAATGGAAATAACAGAGTATACCCAAAACAAGTCTATCAAGATGCACTGGAAAAACTGAAAGAAGAAGGATTTCCCTATGCAGGAGAACACCCCCACCCTAAGCCCTACAGAGGAACAGACGGCAATATTTATTTTACGACTTCTATTCCTCACAGTGCTGTGAAATTTAGAGATGCCTATATTGATGAACAAAACAATGTATGGGCAGAATATATGCCTCTGGATACCGAAATGGGAAGGCAAGTCAAAACATTTTTAGACAATGGTTTGCCTATAGGATTTTCAAATAGAATGAGGGGACGCTCTAAAAGAGAAAAAAGAAATGGAAAGACAGTG
>CAJTDC010000129.1 GCA_910575055.1 Clostridia bacterium | reverse complement strand
ATTAGAAAAGCACGAAAGAAATTATTGTTTAGTGATGAAATAACGGAGAGTGATGATATAATGGCAGTAGGAGATGTACAAGCTGATGAGCAAGGATATATTGAGTTGTATAAGTGGCATTTTGGAGAGGAACGATATAAAAGGTTAAATGGAGAAGAAAAAGAAAATATGTTGAAGTTTGTAAGAAAAAAGGGAAAGGATTGCAAATAGATGGACAATGAGTGGAAAGAAAAAATGATTGTTTTGATAAAGTCTATTTTAGATAATGATAGAAATGTTATTGATAAAATTTATAAAGATTTAAAAAAAGATGAAGGTATGTCAATCAGTATTGTAGAAGACTATGGTTCAAGTGTTAAGTTGCATATAAAGAAATTAAATCTTGATATAGAATTTAATTTAGAGTATGAAGATGATTATTTACCGTTTTAGAAAAGGAGTGAAAAT
>CAJTDC010000128.1 GCA_910575055.1 Clostridia bacterium | reverse complement strand
TTACTTATCTTAGTTAAAAAAATCGTTATGAATGATATAATATTTTCAGAAGGAAACTTTTTTATAGGTAGAACAGCTATGAATTTTGATTGATAAATAACTATTTTTTCGTTTTTTTACTTTCATTATTTATAGACTTTACAAGAAAATAATTATTTTTTTATAAGAAATTTTTATTTTTTAAGGACCATTTAAAAAAAATATTTTTTAGTTTGTTTGTTTTATAAATTTTCGGGAAAGAGCAAAAATTTTTTCGAGGTATCCCTTTGGCGATTTTTTTGACCTCCCCCCTTTGTATTTTTAGGTTATCAAATGAGATAGAAAAAATAAAATTGATACTTTTTTATTTAGTTTATTATGCTATTTATTACGCATAATAAATATTATGCGTAATAAATATTATTGTATTTGTTTTATTAAAATTAAGTTGATATAATATAAATAAAAATAATTTTGAAAAGTAAAAAAC
>CAJTDC010000127.1 GCA_910575055.1 Clostridia bacterium | reverse complement strand
TACATTAACATTTTATGGTAAGCAACTGCAATACTGGAATGAAGAATTATGGAAGGAACATTTCGGACAAAATGTATATGTAAGATACAATCCAGAAGATTTAAACAATGTAAGAATATATGATGAACAAAAAAGATTTTTGTGTATTGCAGCATTGAAGGAAGAATTGAGTTATACGGCAAGCAAACAAGAAGTGAAAAAACAGCAACAGCAAAACAGAAATGCAATAAAAGAAGTGGCAAATTATAAAGCAAAAAAAGAAATGGAACAAAAAGACGCACTTACAATGCTACTAGAAAAGGCATTAAAAGAAGAAAGCCAAAACAAACCAGTGATACCAAAAATCACGCAGCCAGTGTTTTACAGTGAAAATCAAATAAAAAATACTGGTGATACAACAGAAGTAGTTGCACTGCCAAATGTAGCAGGAGGAGAAGGAATAGACTGGAGCAAAGGAATAGAAAGGCTAAAAAAAGTAAAAGAATTG
>CAJTDC010000126.1 GCA_910575055.1 Clostridia bacterium | reverse complement strand
CTCCTTTCACATTCCTTCTAATTCGTTAAATTCTTCTGGCATATCCCAGCTTTCAAAAGTGAAATCAATTTCTTCTTCTAAATAGTTGTTGTTGTTGGCGTCCACTTTTGCTACAACGGTTTTGTTTAAATTACAGCCCTTTAATATTGTGGTTTGTCTGCCTGCGGCACTGGTAGGGTCGTCATTTGTCACTATCATATCAAAATACATATCTTTCCCTGTATCGGCAAAGTGTTTCATAGCTTTTCTGAATATTGAAGTATTGTAATGAAATGTAGCCGTACCGGTACCTTTTGCACCTACTGTTTTGTTTCCCTTCATTCTTTGCCCCAATATAGGCACTTCTACTTTTATTTTTTCAACGGTTGCTTCTACTTTTACAGCGGACATAAAATTGATACGTCTACCATCAATCAAAACATAACATTCTCCGCTACTACCTGCTATACTATCCTTTGCACGCATTGTATGAAAAGCCATATTTATTCTCCTTTCTAT
>CAJTDC010000125.1 GCA_910575055.1 Clostridia bacterium | reverse complement strand
AGCCCTTCCTTTTGTGTTTCAAATGGTATATCCATATTACTTTTTGTCCTTTCTTAAATTACAAATACTGCAACTACTATTACTGCTACTAAAATCAAGCATACCGCTATAAATCCCCTTGCTTCCATAACATTCCTCACTTTAAAATATAGCTTGTATTTTTCCCTTTGATTTCACTTTTGTTACTTTTCCAATGCTTCTGTAATACTCTTTTATTTCATCTAAATCCACTTGTATCTGTTTTCCTTTAGGATATTTTAAAATCTTATCCTCTTTTACCAAACTTCCAACTGATGATGTTGTAATTGATGTGTTAGGTTCTTCTTGTTTCAATTCCTTTACAGCTTCTGGAATACTTCGCAATATTGGTATTTTATCATTTCTTATTACTTCCAGTTTTTTCAACTCCTTAAACGCCTTTTTTTCTACAGAACATTTTGGAATTTTACCTTCTTTAATTTTCAATGAAAAACCAGATATATCTTCTAGTTCCTCACCATCAATGCAAATTCTTACA
>CAJTDC010000124.1 GCA_910575055.1 Clostridia bacterium | reverse complement strand
GTGCATATTCCTTTGCTAACCTCACACTTTCAAATTTTTGCAAAAAAGGTTTTCCATATCTGTGTATGCTTGTTTTGGATATGTTGTGCCCCATTTCTTTTAAATATTTTGCAATTTCTTCATAAGTGTGCCCCTCAAGAAGTCTGTTTTCTACTTCTTTTCTTATCACTTCTGGCAGTTTATCCACTTTTCCATGACTTCTATTTTTTTCTGTCGATATTACAGCCTCCTCCTTTCTCCTGTTTTAACGTTTCTATCTATTTGCATTATAACATATCTTTTGTGACAAGTCCTTCAAAAACTGTCAAAACTTTTTTTATTTGTATTTTTTTATCACTCTGTATATTGTTCTTTCAGAAATACAATATTTTTCTGCTAATTCTTTTGTATTTTCTCCTGTAAATTCTTCTAATATCTTTTTATATTTTTCTCTTTTTTGTAATTCTTTCTCTTTTGGAATATAAATATTACTCCCTCCAAATACATGAGATAACATTGTTAAATTCTCCATTCCTATTAGTTCTGCATATTCTTTGTATTTTTG
>CAJTDC010000123.1 GCA_910575055.1 Clostridia bacterium | reverse complement strand
GATTGATTTGTCCACTAATACCATTTACCAATGATAATCCTATGGCAAAATCCATAAATGTACTCAAATTTGCTCCCTCCTTTCTTTATTTTTTCTACTAAAAAAAGCGTCATATAGACGCTTTTTTCAATATTCATTTTTATTCTAAGTTTTTGTTTTATATATTGTTTTTTTAAAAAATACAAATGTTTCTATTATTGTCACTAACACCAGCAAAACCAAAAATACAAATGCTTTTGTCATTTCGTACAACATATAAAGTACAAATGCTGTTGCTGTCAATGAAAAAATACATATTTGCTTTTTGTCCATATTATGTTATAATGGATTTAGATGCTAAGAGGTTTTACCCTCTTAGCCTTATATGATTATTTTTTGTCGCTATCTATGTAGCTTAGTACTGCGAATACTGCACATATGATAGCACAAATTTTTTCTAAATCCATATCTTTTTTTCCCTCCCTTCTTTTATATTTTTCATTGCTTGCACCTCCTTTCTATGTTTCTATTATAATATAGTTTACATAATATGTCAAGTAATTTTTT
>CAJTDC010000122.1 GCA_910575055.1 Clostridia bacterium | reverse complement strand
AGAAAAAAGAGAATAAAAATCGCTTCTAACTTTGATATTCGGTTTTCTCCTGCGTTACTTACATAACGCTTGGTCGAAACCCCATAAACATTAAAATTATTCTCTAATGTGGTATAAAAGGAGCGGCTGTTGGAAATGGCGTTTCCTTATCAGCCGCTAATAAAATATCTGAATTAGATAGAGTATACCACAAAAAATATATTTTTGCAAACAAATTTTTATAATGTATATGAAAAATCGTACTAAAAGGTGGTAGTTGGTATGAGTGTAAAAGAAACTTATTTAACAGTAAAACAACTGGCAGAAATAAAAGGCTGCACAGAAAGATATATACAATCTTGTGTTAACAAAGGAAAAATCATTGCAGAAGTAACGATTGGGCAAGTTGGTGGAAATGCTGGAACACATTACAGTATACCCCTTTCCAAGCTAGACGAAAAAGTACAACTCAAATATAAAAGATATTTGAAAAAGCAACAAAAAGAGGTTGAGAAACAAGTTCAAGAACAGCAAAACAAAACAATAGCAGATTTGACAGAAAAAGAGAAACAAAATGTGATGTTTTGGCG
>CAJTDC010000121.1 GCA_910575055.1 Clostridia bacterium | reverse complement strand
GATAAAAAATATAAAATATTAAAAAAAACATAAAAAAAGATAAAAAATTACTTGACATATTATGTAAACTATATTATAATAGAAACATAGAAAGGAGGTGCAAATAATGAAAAATATAAAAGAAGGGAGGGAAAAAAGATATGGATTTAGAAAAAATTTGTGCTATCATATGTGCAGTATTCGCAGTACTAAGCTACATAGATAGCGACAAAAAATAATCATATAAGGCTAAGAGGGTAAAACCTCTTAGCATCTAAATCCATTATAACATAATATGAACAAAAAGCAAATATATATTTTTTCATTGACAGCAACAGCATTTGTACTTTATATGTTGTACAAAATGACAACAGCATTTGTATTTTTAGTTTTGCTGGTGTTAGTGACAATAATAGAAACATTTGTATTTTTTAAAAAAACAATATATAAAACAAAAACTTAGAATAAAAAATGAATATTGAAAAAAGCGTCTATATGGCGCTTTTTTTAGTAGAAAAAATAAAGAAAGGAGGGAGCAAATTTGAGTACATTTATGGATTTTGCCATAGGATTATCATTGGTAAATGGTAT
>CAJTDC010000120.1 GCA_910575055.1 Clostridia bacterium | reverse complement strand
ATGGCAATAGAAATGAATATTAGACCATAAGGAAGTGTTAAAAATGATAACAGTAAAAATGAAAGACGAACATTGCAGCGTAACAGTAGAAGGAAATGCTACAGAAGCATTAGAAGAATTATCAGAAATTACAAAAATAATGCTACAGAAAACACTGACAGAATTAAATATTAGACCGCAATATTATGCAGGTTGCGTTAGATATTTTATAGATATGTTAGAAAGAGAGTTTTTGTAAAAATAAGGAGTGAAGGGCGTGAGAAAAAGAGTAAACTGCAATGAAAATTGTTTCGAGTGCATTTATGATGATTGTATTATGGATATTTTGCCAAGTGAAAGAGAAAAGCAAAGAGAAAGACAAAAACTTTATTATCAAAGGCATAGAGAAGAAAAAAAAGCTTATTATAGAGCATATTATCAAAAACAAAAAGGAGTAATCAAAAATGCAGAATGAAATATTTATCGCTTTTATGGTAGGTTGGGCAGCAGCAATAGTATTTAGTATGGTAGGAGGTATAATATTGTGGCTTTATATAGAATGGGAAAAAACAAAGATAAAAAAGTTAGAGTTAGAAAAAATTGTGTGTATTACAAAATGCA
>CAJTDC010000119.1 GCA_910575055.1 Clostridia bacterium | reverse complement strand
GGAGATGAAGCAAGTGCAGCAACTTATGTTAGAAATTTCCTTGACCAAGCAGCAAAAACATCATTTACAGACCCACAAATAGAAATGATGGAAAAAGCAGGCTGGTTATTAGAAGGAGACAGAAGTATATTTATTGATTATAATACAGGAATGTTAAAAAGTGCAGCAGAAATAGAGAAAATATTAGAAGATACTGCAGAAAGTATGCAGGCTGTAGATTTTAATAACTTAGTAGATACTTTTTTTGGAGATAGAGGAAAGAAAACAGCACAAGCATTGGCACAAAAAGGCGGTGCAACAGATTTAGCGGTGTTGAAGGCAGGAGCAGGCAAACAATTAGGGATTGATGAACAGGTAGCAATGCAAATGGAAACCGCAGCAGCACAAGCAGGAATATTTCAAGAAGCAGTTAGTACATTAAAAGCAACAATAGGAAAACCGTTTTTAGAGCCTTTTGCAAAAACATTGCAAAATGTTGTTAATCCCGCATTAAAAACTGCTACTGACTTTTTTAAAACACACCCAGAAGTTGCAAAATATATGGCAATGATAGTGGCAGGTGGTTCTGCATTTTTGATTTTGGCAGGAAGTATTATGATGGTGATAGGA
>CAJTDC010000118.1 GCA_910575055.1 Clostridia bacterium | reverse complement strand
AAAAGGAGGAAAATGTAAAAATGATATACAACTATATTGATGAAAATATGCCAGATTGGGCAAAGCCAACGGTACAAAAGTTGATTGACAAAGGTGCATTAAAAGGAAATGAAAAAGGGGAATTATTGTTAACAGATGTTATGTTGAGAATATTTGTTGTTTTTGATAGTGTTGGCTGTTTTGAAGAATATAATACTATAGAAGAGGTACCAGATTGGGCAAGACCTACTATACAAAAATTTGTAGATAGAGGTGTATTAAAAGGAAATGAAAAAGGCAAATTGATGTTAACAAATGCTATGTTGAGGATATTTGTTGCAAATGATAGAATGGGAATATATGACAAGATATAAAAAGCAGTAATGTTTTACTAATTTCTTAATGCTAGGAAAAAAGGAGTATATAAAGAATTGATTATAACAAACTTTTATTTGAAAAATATAAGAAATAATTTTTAACTGCCGTTTAACTGGTCTTTAACTATTGTTTAACTGTTTTTTTAAAATTAAAAAAATCTAAAAGAAAACGAGTGAAAAATATTTTATTTTTTGCTCGTTTTTTGTTTTATAAAATTGCCATTCTTTCTGCCCTTTTTTGCCATTCTTTTTGCCCCTTTACA
>CAJTDC010000117.1 GCA_910575055.1 Clostridia bacterium | reverse complement strand
AATGGGGATTGCTGGGAAGTACAGTCGAAATTAAATAGACTATTGGAATTGATTGCACTTGACGATGGTTCACTTGTGAGGGGTACAAACAGAAAAGGGGAAATTCATGACGATGTATTGCATTTTTTTGTAGATTATGATTTCTATATGCTCAAACGAAAACAGCCAGACGAATATATGGAGGTGTTGAATGTTTATGAAAAAACTAGAAACGGTAGAAAATGAAAAGCAACAAACAAAACAACAAAAACTGTATACAAAACAAAATGTGTTACAAAGTAAGAAGTTTGCACAATATAAAGATGTTTTCGCTGTAAAACTGAAAAAGGATAAACTGTATAGTATGAAGGAATTGGAAGAAATAGAAAAAACGATGAAACATTGATTAAGGTAATTTTTTTCGCATAAATGCGAAAAATCGTTCGTACATTTGACATTCGAGTTGCTCCTGCGTTACTTCGTCAACGCTAGGTCGAACTCTCATAAGCGTCAAATGTACTCACTAATAAGAAGGGAGTAGTTAATATGGCGTTAGGTGGAGGAACATTCACGGTACAAAATAAAATATTGCCCGGTGCGTATATCAATTTCGTATCGGCGGCAAATGCTTCTACAACATTGTCTGATAGGGGCGT
>CAJTDC010000116.1 GCA_910575055.1 Clostridia bacterium | reverse complement strand
TAGTAAACAACGCAAGAAAAGCACAAGCTCAAATTGCAGATTATACACAGGAACAAGTGGATAAATTGGTTTATGAAGGTGCTAAAATTATTTATCAGAATGCAAAACCTTTAGCAAGACTTGCTGTTGATGAAACAGGTTTAGGCTGCTATGAAGATAAAATTGGTAAAAATACAGATACAGCTGCTGTTTTCTGGGATTATTTAAAAGATAAAAAATCTGTTGGTATCATTAATGAAATTCCAGAATTAGGACTTTTGGAAGTAGCTCACCCAGTAGGTGTTATTGGTGCAATCACACCTGCTACAAACCCAACAGTTACACCTCTTGGAAACTTTATGCACGCTTTAAAAGGCAAAAATGCAGTTATCATTTCTCCTGCACCTCGTGCAAAAGAAACTACTTCTCAAACAATCGATTTAATCAGAAAATCTTTAGTAGCAAATGGTGCTCCTGCTGATTTAATACAAGTAGTAGATGATGTTACAATAGAACGTTCTGCTGAATTAATGGCATTGTGTGACCTTGTTATCGCAACAGGTGGTTCTGGATTAACAAAAGCTGCTTACTCTAGCGGAACTCCAGCTTACGGCGTAGGCCCTGGTAACCCTCCTGTTATATTAGACAGAGGCTATGACCTTACTGA
>CAJTDC010000115.1 GCA_910575055.1 Clostridia bacterium | reverse complement strand
GTGTGCTCTCCCTGAAAAATATGGTTCTTGGCACACAGTTTATAACAATTTCAGAAAATGGTCACAACAGGGTATTATGGAGAAAATTTTTAATTATTTTTGTGCAAATGCAGAACAATCTTCTCAAATACAAATAGATTCTACTTATGTCAAAGCACATCAGCATAGTGCTGGAGTTAAAAAAAAGGGGGATTGGGGCAGGGAATAGGAAAATCAAGAGGAGAATTTACCAGTAAAATTCATGTAGCAACAGATGAAAATGGGAAAGCAATGTGTGTTTTTATAACAGGTGGAAATGTATATGATAGCACACAAGCTGAAAAGTTACTGCACAATACGATTCACGAAGGAGTATATGTTATTGGAGATAAGACATTTGATTCTGAACAGATACTAAAGTATATTGAAAAAAACAGAGTTATTTGTGTGATACCACCACGAAAAAACAGAAAAGAGCAAAGAGAATATCATAAAGATATTTATAAAAATCGAAATCAAATAGAACGCTTTTTCAACCGATTAAAACAGTTTAGAAGAATAGCAACAAGATATGACAAACTACTATTTTCATTTTTATCATTAGTACAACTTGCTGTAGTTTTAATTACAATACCAAAATTCCCCTTAATTGTTTAGGTTTACCCTCTA
>CAJTDC010000114.1 GCA_910575055.1 Clostridia bacterium | reverse complement strand
GCTTCTTCTGCATTTTTAATAGGGTCATCTATAATAATAATATTTCCTCTCATACCTGTTAATTTTCCAGTAAATGAAGTGCCTAAATAACTCATATAAGCATTTTTTAATGCCCATTTATCCGCTGCACCATCCCCCTCTTTTATTTTCAGTTCAGGAAAAAAGCTAACAGGTACAAAATCGTGATATTCCTCTAGCTGTATGGTGTTTCTTACTGTTTTGGAAAATGATATTGCTAAATCTTGTCCATAACTTACTGTAATCACTTGATTTTTATTGTTCTTTCCTAATACCCATGTTGCAAATAAACTTGCTGTATAACTTTTTCCAAAACCGGGAGGTAAATTTAATATCAGTATGTCATAAGGCTTTTTTGTTTTCTCATTTATCATTTTTCTTTCATACATTTTTTGTAATGTATCACAGACAATATCTTGATATATTCTTTCTTTTTTAAAAAAATCACTGTTAATCATGTTGCAGTATTGTCTGAAATTTTTTTTGCCTTTTTCAATGTCTGCCTCTCTTTGTGTTTTTTCTCCTGTAGAAATGCTTTTAAATTCCTGCAAAATCCCCATAAAATACCCTCAATGCCTTTCTGCACTTAGTATCATAGCTGCTACGTCATGCTCCCTTCTGATACTTTCTCCGCTAATATTTGTGTATCTTTCTGCCCT
>CAJTDC010000113.1 GCA_910575055.1 Clostridia bacterium | reverse complement strand
GGAAAAGAAAGTCAAAGAGAAAAAGCTATTTGTAAAAAAGGTGATATTTACATTATTAACAGAGAAAATATTGTATGGCTGGTGCAATATTTGAAACAAATAGGAAAAAAATGGTTTTTTGATATGACAGTGATTGATGAACTTTCTAGTTTTAAATCGCCAAAATCACAACGATTTAAAGCTTTGAAAAAATATATTATGTTGTCTAAAAGGGTGGTCGGGCTTACGGGAACACCTGCCCCAAATGGTTTTATGGATTTATGGAGTCAACTCTATTTGATTGATGGCGGAGAAAGACTCGGTAAAACATTGACGTATTACAGAGAAAAATATTTTATGCCCAATCAAAGAAATGCGACGACTATATTCAATTATACTGTAAAAAAAGGTGCGGAAAATGCCATCAAACAACAAATTTCTGATATTTGTATGTCTATGCAGGCAAATGATTGGCTGGATTTGCCTCAAAGAATGGATTTGTTGCAGGCGGTGCAGTTTTCGGAATTGGAGCGTAAACGCTATGAAAAGTTCGAAAAAGATAGCTATTTGCAGTTTTTAAATGAAGAAATTACAGCAAATTCGGCGGCTGCATTGACAAACAAACTATTGCAGTATTGTAATGGTGCGGTGTATACAGAAAAAGATGTTTTTATTGAAACAAATAGAAAAAAACTGGAAAAGTTAGAAGAAATCGTTGACACCGC
>CAJTDC010000112.1 GCA_910575055.1 Clostridia bacterium | reverse complement strand
TTGGTGCTTTAGCGTAATAAAACCCCTAGTTCTACTAGGGGTAAGTAAAAAAACTTTAGTATATGAAATAAAGAACCTCCTGTTATAATATAAATGAGGGTTTGGCAGCCGCATAGAAAAATAACAGGAGGTTTTTAACATGAAAAATGAAATAAAAAGTACATCACATTCAAAATATAGATGTGAATACCATATTGTTTTTGCTCCAAAATATAGGAGAAAAATAATTTATAAGGAATTAAGGGAGGATATAGGACAAATACTAAGGAAGTTATGTAATGAAAAGAAAGTAGAAATCATAGAAGCCCAAGCATGTCCTGATCATATTCATATGCTAGTAAGTATACCACCCTATGTAAGTGTAGCACAATTTGTAGGTTTTCTCAAGAGTAAGAGTGCATTACAAATATTTGATAGACATGCAAATCTAAAATATAAATATGGCAGAAGAACATTTTGGGCAAGAGGATATTATGCAGACACAGTAGGAAGAAATGAGAAAGTGATCAAAGAATATATAAAAAATCAATTAGAAGAGGATTATATGGCAGATCAAATATCGTTAAAAGAATACATAGACCCGTTTACGGGTAACAAGAGAGAATAAGGCAAAAAAAACAGCCACTTGAAGTGGCTGCCCGAAATAATAATGCGATGTTAAACCTTCAGTATCCCCTTTTAGGGGATTAGCAAGTAATACCCCTTCTAGGGGTTGGTCAAACCACTAGTTTACTAGTGGTTTTGATT
>CAJTDC010000111.1 GCA_910575055.1 Clostridia bacterium | reverse complement strand
CAATGCTTTGTCTGCAGCTTCATTGCTAAAACCAATATAACTAATATCTGTTACTTGTTTTCCTGCTAATTCCAGTAACTTCAATCCTGTTCTTTCTCCTGTACCACTATCAAATGTACCAATATATTCTGTTGCTGTTACTACTGCACCATTAGAGCCTCCAGAAAGTTGTGTCTGTTCTATCGCAGAAGGCTTTTTTTCTTGTGCTGTTTCTGCTGTACTTTTTAAATCTTCTAATACAAAATGATAACTTTTTTCATTCACTACTTTTACAGCATAATTTTCACTTTGTTTGTCCATTGTCAGCCCTTTGTATGTTTCATATCCATCTAAATCAGAATATAATTTCAATGTAAACGTTTCTTCTTTTTCTGCAATGACTTCTGCTGTAAATATATTGGCATATTCTCCCGGATATTTTGCACTGACTTTCAATGTAGGTACTGGTGTTTGCTGACTATCTGTTAATGTCAAACTTGCTGTAGCATATCCTGCCCCCAATATCCTTACAAATACTGCTTTTTTTGCCCTTGCCATATGTAAATGTGTTAAAAGCTGATTTCCTTTACAGCCTTTGTCACTCATTTCTCCCAATACGGGACGCAATATTTCTGTCATTCTTTTTGTAGGCGTTTCACCGCAATAAATGTATTCATTGATTGGCCCTCTGTCAAATTCTCCTACAAATCCTAATACAAAGTCAGGCATAGTAATATCATTTGATTGTGGTACTGGCATTTCATTTACATA
>CAJTDC010000110.1 GCA_910575055.1 Clostridia bacterium | reverse complement strand
TATCACATATTTCTTCTCCATTTCTTTCTCCTGGTTTGCTATTTTTAATTTTACTAAAAAACATATTTGCAGTATATTCTGGGGAATTTTTATCAGCATATTGTGGTAAATTTCTATAATATCCAAAATAATAAACTAAACTGCATAATATTACTAAAGTAATAATAATAGTATAAAACATTTTAAATTTTTTCAGACTTTCTATTTTCATAATACATAAATTTTCTTTCTTTTAACGCTCTATTATTTAACCACCAAATACAAAAGTATAATAAACCATTTATTATATTGTTTTATTCAATATATCATATCACATATTTTATTTTTTCAGATTTTTTCTATTTATTATAGTATTAAAAACCACTATCCCCCATCAATACTACATCATTTTTTTCTGCATCTACTCTACGTGCTATTAACCTTTTATGTAAATTCTCATGCTGTTGTAACTTACTATCAGGAATATTTTGTATTCCTATAATTATCTTCCATTCTCCATCCATTTTCATTACAAAAAAATTACTTATTCCACCTTTTGTACTATCTTCCCTAACATTATTTATTATTCGTATTCCAAAAGTAGGTTTTACAAAAATAGTAAACTCATATAAATCATCATCTATTTTTGTTTTACTTTTCAATTTATATTTATCTATCACTAAATTAGAATAATAAACTTTCATCATTTCTTCAAAATCAACAAATCCAGAAGTACCCTTAAAATATATCATATCACATATTTCTTCTCCATTTCTTTCTCCTGGT
>CAJTDC010000109.1 GCA_910575055.1 Clostridia bacterium | reverse complement strand
AAATTTCCCGTCATATCTGGCATAGCACAATTCATATTTTCAAAATCAAAACTTTGTTCTACAGAAGTTTTTACTTCTGCAAACTGTTCTGTTATTTTTTGTTTCATATCTCCAAAGCCTTTGCCAATAAAAGAATAAGACATCTTTTCCATTATCCCTTGCATTTTTTTTTGACTTTCTGCAATATCCATTTGATACTGTGGATTGAGATATACTTCTGGTGACAACTCCACATTAGAAACACCAGCATTTTTTATGTAGCTGTTTACGTCAAAATTTTTCATAAAACTATTTGTATTTTCTGTAACATTTACATTTTTTTCTATATTTTCTGTTTGTTGTACTCCTACCTCAACAGGTGCTTCCAATTCGTCTTTGTGTTCTCTTTTAAATCCTAAAAAGTTCTTTAACTTGTCCCAGCCTTTTTGCACCCATTCTGTAAACTCTTTAAAATGTGTTATTATTACCGCTACTACTGCTATTAATGCCCCAATCGCTACAATAACAATTCCTATAGGATTTGCTGTCATTATGGCATTTAATATTCCTTGTGCAACACTCCATATTTTTGTGGCAATAGAAACTGCAATAATTACTCCTTTATAAATTGTCATAGCAGCAGAAACTGCAAGTGTTTGTACTGCATTTACTGCCATTGTTGCTGCCATTATCACAAATTTTCCAATTAAAATAGCAATAGCAGGAGAAAAAGCTGCAAGCAATATTTTTACAAGTATACTGCAATTATTCCAGAAATTTTGTATTGCAC
>CAJTDC010000108.1 GCA_910575055.1 Clostridia bacterium | reverse complement strand
TCCAATTCTGTCTGCATTGTTTCACTATCTGCTTTTAATGCCAGTGCATCAGAAACTATTTCGGCATCTGCTTTTTTATTCAGTTCTTCTTGCATTGTTTCGGCATTTGCTTTTTTTGCCAATTCTTCCGCAACTGTTTCTTTATCTGCTTTTTTATCCAACTCTAATACAATATTTGTACTATCTATTTGCTGTTGCAATATTTCTTCTATTTCTTCTATGTCAACTTTTTTGTCTAGTTCTGTTTGTACCTCTTCTTTATCTGCTTTTACTGCCAATTCTGTTATCATAGCTTCTTTGTCAGCTTTTTCTGATAGTTTTTGAAGTATTTCCATTTCATTGGCTTTTTGGTCTAATGCTTCCTGTACTACTTCAATATCTGCCTTTTTGTCTAATGCTTGTTCTATTGCTTTAGCATCTGCCTTTTGATTTAATATCTGTTGAACTGTTTCTGTATTCGCTTTCTTAGCAAGTTCTTCTGTTATTACCTCTATATCAGCTTTTTGATTTAATGCTATTTCTACATCTTGAGCATTTGCCTTCGTATCAAGTGCTTGCTCTACTGTTTCAATATTTGCTTTTTTCTCCAACTCTGCAAGTATACCATTTTCACTTTCTGCTAAAACACCTTCCAAATAAGGCAAAACCTCTATTTCTACAAACTCTTTCATTCTTTCTTCTGTTACAAAAGCCATTGCAGCATATGCAATATTTACTTTAATGTCATCTGTCACTAAAATACTTACAGAATATTTTTTGATATTTACTTTTCCAT
>CAJTDC010000107.1 GCA_910575055.1 Clostridia bacterium | reverse complement strand
TACTAATTTTAATGCAGAGGATATTGTAGTAGAACAAGGAGAAAGTAAAGAGAGCGTTAAAGTAACAACATATGTCACACCAGTACAGTCTATGGAAAAATTGTATATGACAGTGATAGTAAGATAGAAAGGAGAATAAATATGGCTTTTCATACAATGCGTGCAAAGGATAGTATAGCAGGTAGTAGCGGAGAATGTTATGTTTTGATTGATGGTAGACGTATCAATTTTATGTCCGCTGTAAAAGTAGAAGCAACCGTTGAAAAAATAAAAGTAGAAGTGCCTATATTGGGGCAAAGAATGAAGGGAAACAAAACAGTAGGTGCAAAAGGTACCGGTACGGCTACATTTCATTACAATACTTCAATATTCAGAAAAGCTATGAAACACTTTGCCGATACAGGGAAAGATATGTATTTTGATATGATAGTGACAAATGACGACCCTACCAGTGCTGCAGGCAGACAGACTACAATATTAAAAGGCTGCAATTTAAACAAAACCGTTGTAGCAAAAGTGGACGCCAACAACAACAACTATTTAGAAGAAGAAATTGATTTCACTTTTGAAAGCTGGGATATGCCAGAAGAATTTAACGAATTAGAAGGAATGTGAAAGGAGTAATACATATGAATTTAAGTGCATTTTTAAATCCAATAGAAAAAGAAAACAAAAAGGTAGTAGTGAGCGATAGATTTGTAGAAAATGGCAAGCCTGTAGAATGGGAAATTAAAACAATATCAGAAGAAAAAGAAGAAGCCATTAGAAAAAGCTGTACTATAAAGAAAAAAGGCAAAAATG
>CAJTDC010000106.1 GCA_910575055.1 Clostridia bacterium | reverse complement strand
TCTCCTTCTAATAACCAGCCTGCTTTTTCCATCATTTCTATTTGTGGGTCTGTAAATGATGTTTTTGCTGCTTGGTCAAGGAAATTTCTAACATAAGTTGCTGCACTTGCTTCATCTCCAGCGGTATATTTTGTTGCAGCAACAAGCTGTATGGTTTCCTCTGCAATGTCCATATTATCTCTATTTTTCCATACACTCATAGCACTTCCTGCTGTATTTCCTATATTTTGCTGTATTGCTAAAGCGTCAGAAATAGAAGCATCTGCATATTTTGTTATCAAATCTAAACTGTCTTTTATTTGGCTTTCTTCTAACTGAAATCCTGCTGCAAATTTTACAGTGGCATCTGCTGTAGAAGTGGCTTTCACACCATTTATTTGTGCAAAATTCGCATTTGCTTCTGCTCCATATCCCTCTACCATTTCTTTAGACATTCCACCTTTTACCATACTTATCATACTTTGTTCAATCTCTTGTGCATTAAATACAGTGTTTAACGAAATATCCATTGCTTTGCCGTCTAATGCTTCCATTTCTGCTTTTATTTGAGGCAATTTTGTCTGGTCTAATAAATCTGTACCAAATGTTTTTATTTCTAAATTTAAAGAGGTGCTTTGTAATTTTTCTGCTTCACTAATACAATCTCCCAATATATCCGCCGTTGCTTGCAATCCTTTTACTCCTGCACCAGCCAATAAACCACCTACAATACTGATATTTTTAAACTCAGAAAGCTGTTTCATCACTTCATCTGTTACGCCATCTAAGCGTTTAAAATCTCCTACAATCTGATTGATTTGTCCACTAATACCATTTACCAATGATAATCCTATGGCAAAATCCATAAATGTACTCAAATTTGCTCCCTCCTTTCTTTATTTTTTCTACTAAAAAAAGCG
>CAJTDC010000105.1 GCA_910575055.1 Clostridia bacterium | reverse complement strand
CATTTAAGATGTATGAGCGATGAAAGCGGTATAGGCATTGCATTTATAGGAAATGATGAAATTTATTTAAAAATGAGAGGAAGCGGACAAGCCTCTTATGCACAACTTTACAGCAGAATAGCATACAAAGAACACATTACGACAAACAGCATTACAAAAGAAGATATTACATTACTTTTTGAAGAAAACGAATTAGAAGAAAATGTCATTGAGTTATTACTTGCTATTAGCAGAACAAATTACGGTGTTAGAGGAGCAGTAAATGTATTTGTAAATACAGCGGCGGTATTTGGACAAATAAACAGTAAAAATATTGCAGAGATGGCAATAGAAATGAATATTAGACCATAAGGAAGTGTTAAAAATGATAACAGTAAAAATGAAAGACGAAAATTGCAGTGTAACAGTAGAAGGAAGTGCTACAGAAGCATTAGAAGAACTATCGGAAATTACAAAAATAATGCTACAGAAAACACTGACAGAATTAAATATTAGACCGCAATATTATGCAGGTTGTGTTAGATATTTTATAGATATGTTAGAAAAAGAGTTTTTGTAAAAATAAGGAGGAAAAATATGGGAAAAAAAGTGGTTTGTGATGAAAATTGTTTTGAATGTCAATTTGCAGATTGTATTGTAGGTACTTCATTAAAGGAAAGAGAAAGACAAAGACTTCGCTATCAAAAGCATAAAGAAGAAAAAAAGGTTTATCAAAAAATATATTATCAAAAAAAGAAAGGAGAAATGAGAAGTGCAAAATGAACTATTTATTGCTTTTATGGTGGGCTGGGCAGCAGCAATAGTATTTAGTATGGTAGGAGGTATAATATTGTGGCTTTATATAGAATGGGAAAAAACAAAGATAAAAAAGTTAGAGTTAGAAAAAATTGTGTGTATTACAAA
>CAJTDC010000104.1 GCA_910575055.1 Clostridia bacterium | reverse complement strand
CCCATTTTGCACATTCTTCTAACGATTTTTCTATTTCTTTTATTTTATTTTTTATCGTTGTTCTTTCATCTGTTACTACTTTGCTATATATATTGAAATAATGTTCTTCTGTTTCTAGCAGCTTCATCTTTTTTTCTAATTCGTACACTCTTTTTTCTAGCCTTTCTATTTCAAATAGTGCAGCATCAGATATTTTTATATTTTCCTTTTCCACTTTTAATCAGCAATCCCCATACTTTCCGCATAAAAGCACACCGTTGCAGGAGAAATTTCAATTCCGTCCATTGCCAATATTTTTGCTATGCTGGAATAACTGTGATTTCCAGTATAAATTAGCCTTTCAATTTTTCTTCTTACCTTCGTTTCTAATTTTTCAATCTCTTTTTCTGCTTTCTTTTCTCTTTCTGTCCTGTCCTCTAACTCTTTTATAATAATTGGTACTACTTGACAGATTGTTTCCCTCACAATGTCCTCTATGCTGTATGGGCTTGTCCCACTTATGTAATTGCCTGTCTGTCTGATAGAAGGTAATATCTCATCAAATACCCATTTTTCAAATTCCTCTGCTTTTGGTAGTTTAGAACGAATAATTAGCCTGTAAACATCACCTTCTGGTATAAAATTAACCTCTTGTTTTCCGCCATTTGTAAGGTAGGACTGTTTCAGTGCCCCCTTGCAATGTCTTGCAACTGCATTTTTAGGTTCAGAATAACCTAATGCCTTAGCTACATCATTTGCCATAAAATACTGTTTTCCTTCAATAAAAATCATTCTAAGCTGTCCAAATTCTTGGTTTTCAAATAACATTACTTGTTGCATATCATTCTTTCCTCCTTTTCTTTTTGTAAAAGGCAATGTATCCACCCTTTTAAATAAAAATAATCTTCTGGATAATGTAAACGAA
>CAJTDC010000103.1 GCA_910575055.1 Clostridia bacterium | reverse complement strand
CAATCTGATTGATTTGTCCACTAATACCATTTACCAATGATAATCCTATGGCAAAATCCATAAATGTACTCAAATTTGCTCCCTCCTTTCTTTATTTTTTCTACTAAAAAAAGCGCCATATAGACGCTTTTTTCAATATTCATTTTATTATCATACCAAAACTATATTTTACCAATATTACCAATACTATCACTAATCCTATCAGAGAAAGTACATGATAACCTAATCTAAATAGGTCTATTATCAATACTTTTAGTTCTTTTATAGTTTCACTATCCATACTTTAATCACCTTTTCTATATTTTTATTGATTGCTTTGTTGAAAGAAATGTGTTATAGTATAAGGGAAGGTAGGGGCTTTCGCCCCATCCCTTATTTGATTAAACTAACTAGAATATATATCCATCCAAGTAAAGATATTATTCTAATTGCTAACTCATCAAGTTGTTCCACCAATTTGATGAGTTCTTTTACTATTTCCTGCATTTCTTTCAATTTCTTTCGCACTCTTTTCCCTCCCTTCTTTTATATTTTTCATTGCTTGCACCTCCTTTCTATGTTTCTATTATAATATAGTTTACATAATATGTCAAGTAATTTTTTATCTTTTTTTATGTTTTTTTTAATATTTTATATTTTTTATCATATTTTATAGTTGATAAATCACTTTTTTTATGTTATACTCTTATCGAAAGAGGTGATAACAATGTCATTTATATATCAAGACAATACACAACTTATTGTAGAAATCAAAAAATTATTGCTTGACAATAATCTTTCTCAAAAAGAATTAGCGGCATCATTAGATATGGTGCCTCAAGCATTTACAAAACTTCTTGGTAAAAAAAATTTTAGTTTTGAAGATGCTAAAAAAATATTAAATGCTATGGAATATGATTTATCTATTGA
>CAJTDC010000102.1 GCA_910575055.1 Clostridia bacterium | reverse complement strand
GTTGGCAAAGAAGACTTCCTTTGCAAAGAAATTATGGGACCTATCGTAGTATTGAAATCCTATGATACATTCGAAAACGCTGTGGATATGGCAGTTAGAAATATGAGAGAAGCTGGCGGAACAGGACATACAGCTGGTATTTTCAGTAACGATAAAGAACACATCAGATATGCTGGTGAAAAAATTCCTGTAGCTCGTTTGTTAGTAAATCAACCAACTCCAGACGCTTGGGGCCCTGCAACAAATGGATTATCTCCTGCTGTTTCTGAAGGTTGTGGTACATGGGGTAACAATATTTTAGCAGGCAATGTGGACTACATTCATATGGTAAACGTTTCTAAAATTGCTATGCCTTTAGATGTAAAAGTTCCTGATGCTGACGAAATTTTTAAAGACTGAAAACTTTATAATAGAAAATATATAAATTGAACAAAATTAGATAGATTTATTAAAGGAGGAAATTAATTATGGTAGGTAAAAAAGTAGTACATCATTTAATGATGAGTGCAAAAGATGCACATTATGTAGGTGGTTTAGTAAATGGTGCAAGAATTGTTGACCAATGGGGCGATGTTGGTACAGAGCTTATGGTTTATGTAGATGGAGATATCAGCTTATTCTTAGGATATGAAAAAATCGAATTTTTAGCTCCTGTATATGTTGGTGACTTTATGGAATATCATGGCTGGATTGAAAAAGTAGGAAATCAATCCTATACATGTAAATTTGAAGCATGGAAAGTTGCTACACAATTAGATAGAACAGATGCTGATTTATCAGGCGTAGCTACACCTGGCACAGCAGCAACAGCTTGTGAACCTCCTGTATTATGTGGTAGAGCAACAGGTAGTCTTTACATTGCAAAACAAGACCAAAGAGGTCCTCAAGAGTCTTCTTTTATGGACAGAAAACATCCAGGCGAATA
>CAJTDC010000101.1 GCA_910575055.1 Clostridia bacterium | reverse complement strand
GATAGATTTGTAGAAAATGGCAAGCCTGTAGAATGGGAAATTAAAACAATATCAGAAGAAAAAGAAGAAGCCATTAGAAAAAGCTGTACTATAAAGAAAAAAGGCAAAAATGGTGCTATGGAAAAAGAACTTGACGAAAATTTGTTTAATGCAAAAATGGCAGTAGAAAGTATAGTATATCCAGATTTGCAAAATGCACAATTGCAAGACCATTATAATGCCTTAGGGGCAGAGGATTTGCTCAAAAAAATGCTTACAAGTGGAGAATATTGGTCATTTGTGCTTTTTATACAAGAGTTTAACGGCTATGGTAAAACACTTGATGATATGGTGGACGAGGCAAAAAACTAATGAAAGAGGGCGACGCAGAAACGACTATTGCATATTTATGTTTTAGAGAGTTTCATATGTTGCCCTCTACATTTGTAAATTTGCCCAGACAAGAAAAAGCAATGATTGTTGCATTTGTAAAGCAATGGGCAGAGGACTGTAAAACACAACAAAAACAGTTCAAAAAATAAGGAGGTGAGGGTATGAGTGTTATTGATGAAGTGCTTGCTTATGTGGATAGGCAAATCGGTAAGAGTTACAGCCAATCAAACAGATACGGCGAAAATAGTTTTGATTGTTCTAGTTTGATATATAGGGCGTTTGATGCTGCAGGGGTGAAGCTGATACATAAAGATACAGGTGGTAAAGTAGATATTAGTAGTAATGAATGTTATGCAAAAGGTTTTGAATTGGTTTATCCGGATAGTTATGCTAAAATTGGTAAAAATCTGCCCTCCCCTTCTAACATTACTGAAAAATATCAAGCGGGTGACATCATTTTTTGTTGTACAGATAATTCCACATCAAGAGCAAATAAAATTACTCACGTTATGATAGTCAATCAATATGGCGGCATCACTCACGCCGCTAATCCCCGTGATGGT
>CAJTDC010000100.1 GCA_910575055.1 Clostridia bacterium | reverse complement strand
CTAAAATGTTCTTTTACGGTATAAAATGCTCTTTCAATGCCTTTTCCTCTTGCATTTCTGGGCAATGCAGTGCGAAATTCTATTCCTAAATCATCAAGTATAGAAGGTAACTTCAGTTCTTCTCCATTTTTTCTTTTTTTCCTGAAACCATTACCGCCTAAATCATGAAATAAAAACTCACGCCCGTTATCTGTATATATACTTCTAGGTACACCAAATTTTTCACAACCTTTTTTTAATGCGTATATTGTTGCGTCTGAACTTGGTGCATCTGTCACACACCAGCCCATCATTTTTCTGCTTCTTACGTCCATAAATGCCGTTAAATATACTCTTGCAGGCTTTCCTTCTTTTTCTACCATAATATCAAATGTGTGATTGTCTGCTACCCATATGTCATTACTTTCCAAATCCTCATACATTCTCTTAATGTATGGTGCACATTTATCTATGAATACCTTTTCTCTTTCTCTAAAATATAATTTAATAGCTTTTGGTATTTTTTTAGCACTTCTTTTAAATGTGGTATAACAAGGCAATTCTATCTCTTGCCCTTCAAAATAAAGTGCTGTTTCTCTCATACATTGCTTTATACTGGGCTTGTTTTCATTCAGATAGTAATATTCAAATACATCAAATATTTCTTTTGTCATTTTGTGGCTGTGATTACTATGCTTGCCACGCCCATCAGCAAGTGCTGCTTCTCCCTCCATAATGTAGGCATTCCATTTTCTGTAAAGCGTTCTTCTGCTCAAATGTAAGCCCTCATTTTGCACATTCATTACTTTTATAAATTCATTGTCCGCTTTTTCTTTATCTGCTTCTTTTCCTCTATAACTTTGCCAACTTTCCAATACCTTACGCCAAAACATCACATTTTGTTTCTCTTTTTCTGTCAAATCTGCTATTGTTTTGTTTTGCTGTTCTTGAACTTGTTTCTCAACCTCTTTTTGTTGCTTTTTCAAATATCTTTT
>CAJTDC010000099.1 GCA_910575055.1 Clostridia bacterium | reverse complement strand
ACTAAAAGGTGGTAGTTGGTATGAGTGTAAAAGAAACTTATTTAACAGTAAAACAACTGGCAGAAATAAAAGGCTGCACTGAAAGATATATCAGAAATTGCATTACAAAGGGAAAAATGGAAGCAATACAAAAAACAGGTTTATCTACAGGACAAGGGGGTATGGAATACAGAATACCACTTTCTAAACTAGACGAAAAAGTACAACTCAAATACAAAAGATATTTGAAAAAGCTACAAAAAGAAGCAGAAAAGCAAGTTCAAGAGCAAGAAATAGAAGAACAACAAAGAAAGATAACAGCAGATTTGACAGAAAGAGAAAAAGAAAAGGCGATGTTTTGGCGGAAGTTACTGGAAAGTTGGCAAAGCTACAGAGGAAAAGAAGCAGACAAAGAAAAGGCTGACAATGAATTTATAAAAGTAATAAATGTGCAAAATGAGGGCTTACATTTGAGCAGACGAACATTATACAGGAAATGGAATACCTACATTATGGAGGGAGAAGCAGCTCTTGCCGATGGGCGTGGCAAGCACGGCAACCACAACTACAAAATGACAAAAGAAATATTTGATGTATTTGAATATTATTATCTGAATGAGAACAAGCCCAGTATCAAGCAATGTATGAGAGAAACAGCACTTTATTTTGAAGGGCAAGAGATAGAATTGCCTTGTTATACCACATTTAAAAGAAGTGCTAAAAAAATACCAAAAGCTATTAAATTATATTTTAGAGAAAGAGAAAAGGTATTCATAGATAAATGTGCACCATACATTAAGAGAATGTATGAGGATTTGGAAAGTAATGACATATGGGTAGCAGACAATCACACATTTGATATTATGGTAGAAAAAGAAGGAAAGCCTGCAAGAGTATATTTAACGGCATTTATGGACGTAAGAAGCAGAAAAATGATGGGCTGGTGTGTGACAGATGCACCAAGTTCAGACGCAACAATATACGCATTAAAAAAAGG
>CAJTDC010000098.1 GCA_910575055.1 Clostridia bacterium | reverse complement strand
CTAAAATGTTCTTTTACGGTATAAAATGCTCTTTCAATGCCTTTTCCTCTTGCATTTCTGGGCAATGCAGTGCGAAATTCTATTCCTAAATCGTCTAATATAGAAGGTAACTTCAGTTCTTCTCCGTTTTTCTTCTTTTTTCTGAAGCCATTACCGCCTAAATCATGAAATAAAAACTCACGCCCGTTATCTGTATATATACTTCTAGGTACACCAAATTTTTCACAGCCTTTTTTTAATGCGTATATTGTTGCGTCTGAACTTGGTGCATCTGTCACACACCAGCCCATCATTTTTCTGCTTCTTACGTCCATAAATGCCGTTAAATATACTCTTGCAGGCTTTCCTTCTTTTTCTACCATAATATCAAATGTATGGTTGTCTGCTACCCAAATATCATTACTTTCCAAATCCTCATACATTCTCTTAATGTATGGTGCACATTTATCTATGAATACCTTTTCTCTTTCTCTAAAATATAATTTAATAGCTTTTGGTATTTTTTTAGCACTTCTTTTAAATGTGGTATAACAAGGCAATTCTATCTCTTGCCCTTCAAAATAAAGTGCTGTTTCTCTCATACATTGCTTGATACTGGGCTTGTTCTCATTCAGATAATAATATTCAAATACATCAAATATTTCTTTTGTCATTTTGTAGTTGTGGTTGCCGTGCTTGCCACGCCCATCGGCAAGAGCTGCTTCTCCCTCCATAATGTAGGTATTCCATTTCCTGTATAATGTTCGTCTGCTCAAATGTAAGCCCTCATTTTGCACATTTATTACTTTTATAAATTCATTGTCAGCCTTTTCTTTGTCTGCTTCTTTTCCTCTGTAGCTTTGCCAACTTTCCAGTAACTTCCGCCAAAACATCGCCTTTTCTTTTTCTCTTTCTGTCAAATCTGCTATTGTTTTGTTTTGCTGTTCTTGAACTTGTTTCTCAACCTCTTTTTGTTGCTTTTTCAAATATCTTTTATATTTGAGTTGTACTTTTTCGTCTAGCTTGGA
>CAJTDC010000097.1 GCA_910575055.1 Clostridia bacterium | reverse complement strand
AATTTTAATGCAGAGGATATTGTAGTAGAACAAGGAGAAAGTAAAGAGAGCGTTAAAGTAACAACATATGTCACACCAGTACAGTCTATGGAAAAATTGTATATGACAGTAATAGTAAGATAGAGATATTAGGGACTTTGTCCCTAATACCCTACAAGCTTTTTGAAAAAAGCTTGACAAAAACTTTTTGAGAAAAACTGGCGTTTTTCTATATTTTTTTTAGCGAAACATACGTTTCACTTTGAAAGTTATTTGTTTCTTTCTTTCAAGGCTCACCGCCAAGATAGGCGGACGCCGCTAGGTGGCTTTTGCGTAGCAAAAGTGATAAAAAGAAAGAGGTTGTTAAGGTTTTAATAGAAAGGAGAATAAATATGGCTTTTCATACAATGCGTGCAAAGGATAGTATAGCAGGTAGTAGCGGAGAATGTTATGTTTTGATTGATGGTAGACGTATCAATTTTATGTCCGCTGTAAAAGTAGAAGCAACCGTTGAAAAAATAAAAGTAGAAGTGCCTATATTGGGGCAAAGAATGAAGGGAAACAAAACAGTAGGTGCAAAAGGTACCGGTACGGCTACATTTCATTACAATACTTCAATATTCAGAAAAGCTATGAAACACTTTGCCGATACAGGGAAAGATATGTATTTTGATATGATAGTGACAAATGACGACCCTACCAGTGCCGCAGGCAGACAAACCACAATATTAAAGGGCTGTAATTTAAACAAAACCGTTGTAGCAAAAGTGGACGCCAACAACAACAACTATTTAGAAGAAGAAATTGATTTCACTTTTGAAAGCTGGGATATGCCAGAAGAATTTAACGAATTAGAAGGAATGTGAAAGGAGCAATACATATGAATTTAAGTGCATTTTTAAATCCAATAGAAAAAGAAAACAAAAAGGTAGTAGTGAGTGATAGATTTGTAGAAAATGGCAAGCCTGTAGAATGGGAAATTAAAACAATATCAGAAGAAAAAGAAGAAGCCATTAGAAAAAGCTGTACTATAAAGAAAAAAGGCAAAAATGGTGCT
>CAJTDC010000096.1 GCA_910575055.1 Clostridia bacterium | reverse complement strand
TCAAAATAGGTATTTAACACTTCATAGCCTTTTTCTGTTAAAGCTGCTACTGCCCTTTCTCTTGTTTGTAAAATTTCTTGCTCTGTTTTGCCGCCCATTGTTTGTGATATCATTGCTATTTTTTTCATAATATATTTTCCTCCTATTTTCTTTATTTTTTAATCTTTTTTAGGTTTCTGATAAGTCAATGCCTGTTTACTATCTGTAATGCCTTGTGTAGTAGGGTCATTGACATAGCCCACAACTGCCACAACAACACACCCTAATGCAAAAGGATTACTCAAAAGATTTTTCACTTGCTCCGCCAATATTGCCCAACTGGTAAACATTTCTGGTTTTGCTCCAACAGCCGCCAACACTATCGCCACCAATCCAAACCAAAAATACGGATTTTTTGCCCTTACCTTCCAGTTGATTTTTTTCATAAGCTATACCTTCCTTTCTTCTAATATACTTATTCTATTCTCGTGGTCTGCTAGTTGTTCATCTTGCTCATTATTATGGTTCCACAACCTTACGTGGCTGTCGTGATTATGATTTTCAAATTTCTCCATTTTTGACTCTAAATGCTCACAAGTATCATTTAATTTTGTAATGGTGTTTGTCAAATTCATAATAGGCTTTGTGACTGTAGCAATTAGCCCTAGCAACGCAATCATTACTGTTACAATTTCCCACTCCATACTATTCCCTCCTTCTCCTTTATGCTAAAATGAAAAACATCTCAAAAAATCTCAATAAAAAAAGAGTTAAAAAACGTTTTAATGCTTTTTAAAACTCTTTTAAATTTCTTTTTCTATTTGTTCTACTTCTTGTTTTTCTCCTACAATATCCAAATATTGCTCTTTTGTAATTTTGCCTAATGCAACATATCTTTGCAGTTGGTCTTTTCTTACAAAATTCCTTTGATATCTTTGCTTTAATAACTCATACATTTGTATTACCTCCTTCTAACATTGCTAATTCTAAATCTACCATTTGTTGTGCTAACAGTTGCCTTTCTTGTTGTGCTTGCATTTCCAGCTGTAACAACGTTTCAGCTATATTTTCTACTTCTTGTTTTTTTCTGTCTTTTTCTCTTGCTTCTAATATACTATCTTTTCTCCACTCTATCATTTAAAATTCCCTCCTA
>CAJTDC010000095.1 GCA_910575055.1 Clostridia bacterium | reverse complement strand
ACAGGAGTTGATATTGCCTTGAATGAAGAATGTAAAAAATATGAATTATTACCCTCTCCTATTGTAGTAAATGGCTGTACTGCTTATAAAATAAAGGCATTGCAAAGTTTTGGAAATGTGACAAAAGGACAAACAGGAGGAGCAGTAAGCAGTGAAGGAAATTTGTCACATTTGGGCTGTTGTTGGATATATGATAATGGTGCAGCAGTAGGCAATGCAAAGGTATATGGCAATGCAAAAGTGTATGATAATGCAGTTGTTGCAGAAAATGCAGAAGTGTATGATTGTGCTAAAATAGGGGGAAATGCAGTAGTAAAAGGAAATGCTCAAGTATATGATTGTGCTAGAGTGTTGGAAAATGCTGTTGTAGATGGTGATACAAAAATAAGAGGGTTAATGAGAGTTTATGGAGATAGTAAAGTAAATGAAGAAAACTGGGAATAATTTTAAAAAGGTTTTAAAAGTAGTTTAAAGGGCTTTTAAAAAGTGTTTTTCATTTTTTAAAGGAGATGTAAAAAATGTTTCGAGGAATGAACAAGGGTAATTTTAGAGCTTTTGGAAAGCCTATTGTAAATATTACTATAAATGAAAAAAAAATAGAGGATTGGATTTCATTTCAAGTAAACTGGAATGGCTTGGGAGAAGTTGACGATTTTGAAGTAGAGTTTCAATGGGATATCAGCGACAATCCAAGACACGAATTTTTTTATAGTGGTTCAAAACAATCTTCTGTAGTGGTAAAAGGAAAAGTAGTTGTAAAAATAGAAGCTGGTTTTGAAGGAGAAGAAATTGTTCCGCTGATAGAGGGGGAAATGGATTATCCAGAATGGGACTTTTCAGATGGAGAAACGGTAAAAATAATAGGCAGAAGTTATGCAGCAAAACCTTATGATTTTGTAGAAACGGTAAAATATCAAAATATGACAGCAACAGAAGCATTTCAAAAAATATGTCAAACACATGGGTTAACACCTGTAGTACCTGTTGCTACAAGCGATATGATAGGAGAATATGTCAATGATGACCATACAAGTGTTGCAGAAGAAATGAGCCACTGGGATTATGTGCTATATTTGGCAGAACAAGAGGGATTTGTAAGCAGAATAAAAGGAAAAGAATGGTATTTTGCACC
>CAJTDC010000094.1 GCA_910575055.1 Clostridia bacterium | reverse complement strand
TTATTGTTTGTATTGGCAAAACAAAGAGGTATGGATAATGAATTATTACATAGTTATGTAGAAACACAAACAGGAAAACAAAGTATTACAGAAGTAACAACACAAGAAGCAAAAACATTGATAGATAACTTACAGGAAAAAAAGCAAACAGCAAAGGGATATATCACGGAAAAACAATTAAAATATGTAAAAGGGCTTTGTCAATGTTTAAGTTGGGAAGAAAAAGCACTTAGGCAATTTATAGAAAAGCAGTATGGTATTTCTAATGTAAATTGGCTGACAAGTAAACAGGCAGCAAAACTAATTGAAGGATTAAAAAGTATATGGGAAAAAGATAAAAGAGGGTGATAAGAAGCCCTCTTTTATTGTTTGTACTTTATTCTGTTTGTTCTGATGTAGAGGTAAGAAGTTCTATTCTTGTTTGTATGAGTTGTTGCAATTCTTTTATATCCTCTAATGTTGCTTGATTTTTAATAAAACTTCTTGAAGTGGAACGGTTACGCAAATATTTTGCTTTTTCTCTATTTTTTTCTTGCCATTTTTTGTTTGCTTCTGTTTGTGGGTTTGTTTGTTTTGTTTCTGTTTGCAAGTAAATCAACTCCTATTTATGAAATATGATAAGGTAAAGACCTACAACAACTACAATTAACTTGGCAATTTCAAAAGCAAGTTCTAAAAGTGCAATAATTAAAGATTTTGTAGAATTTTTCATTGTATTTAAGAGTGGTTTTATGATATAATATATTAGTAGATGGGAGGGTTTCCCCTCCCGTGGGTATTAGAATATGCTGTCTATAACCATTTTAATAACGGCTATGAGAGTGCTTAATTCTAACATGAGCTCAATAAGTGCTGCTATCACTTTTTTGAGCTCTTTTATTTTTTCTACTAATTTCTCCACCCTTTTTCCCTCCTTTCTTTTTGTATTTTTTTACTTCATTCCCCCTTTCTGAACACTATTATACTATCAATAGTATAATTTGTCAATAGAAAAATGAAAATTTTTTTAAAAAATGTAAAAAACTTTATTTTTTGTTTTGATATTAGACTTTGTAATAATATGATATAATAGTATAAAAGACAAAAAAGGAGAAATTCTATGAAGCAAAAATACAAAGAATATGCAGAACTAATAGGAATGGAGAATTTAACAATGTTATCTCATGTATTTGGAGGGAGTAATATTTATATTCCAAAAGAGAAAGAATTACAAA
>CAJTDC010000093.1 GCA_910575055.1 Clostridia bacterium | reverse complement strand
TATGTTTGACTTTTTCCACCCACATTCTATTATTAACAACAATGTCACCTATATCCAAATTGACATAAATACCTGTACCGGCTCTTACTCTTACATCACCGAAAGCCCCTTTTATTTGTAAATTTCTAGTTTTTCTGTTATAAATTTTCAAATACGCCTCCGCCCTCAGCTTCGCCAATTCTTTACTTTGCACTTTTTCATAGTATTGCAACGTTCCCCAATTTCCCATATTAACAGTATCTTGTGTTTGAAATATTTCACGTACCCCTGTTTCTTTATTGTCATAGGCAAGTTTGATTTTGTTGTAGGTAGTATCATCTATACTAGTGCTATAGCTAAAATCTTGTATATTACTTTCATCAATCAAAAAATCCTCTAGCACCATATTTTCCATATCTTTCAAAAATAGAAAGCCAAAATCGTCATAAAGTACATAGTTCTTACCAGTAGCAACAAGTGTGTCATCAAGCACACTTTCTAACATATCGAAAAGCGTTTTGTTATCAAATATTTGTGTTTGCACTGAAAAACCAGTGTTTTCGACACCACTTCCTAGTTTTAATGAAAAATTCTTACCTATTAATTGCAGCAATTCTGTAGCAGTACCGCCGAATATCATAGTATCTTTATTTTTTAGATACCTTAGCTGGTCATAAGCGACTATGTTAATCATACCGTCACCTACTCTTGATTTTTTAAAAACATACCCATAAAAATAAGGCGTGCCATTGACTTGAAAACTTATCGCATCGCCTTCGTGAAAGTCTAATTTGTCATCTTTTAACACTTTACATTGCAATTTTCCTGCGGTACTTCTTCTACTAAATTCTACTGTTACGCTCTCGCAAGCAATAGGTAACATAACATTGCCTTTGTGTTCAATAAGCAGTTCACGAGCATTCCTCGTTAACTTCCTAATGCCTTTTAATTCATCATTTGCTTTTACAACAGGTTTGTTATCCTCACCATACACTATCTGTATCGATGTAATTTGTTTATTTTCACTTTCTGAACCATTTTCAGAACCACCAGAACCACTACCTGTATAACCTTCCCCTTGATATCTCAAAAGTGCACAAACTTTAGTAGAGTATGTATTTTTTCCCACCTTACCAACACCATCACGGGGATTAGCGGCGTGAGTGATGCCGCCATATTGATTGACTATCATAACGTGAGTAATTTTATTTGCTCTTGATGTGGAATTATCTGTACAACAAAAAATGATG
>CAJTDC010000092.1 GCA_910575055.1 Clostridia bacterium | reverse complement strand
TGAACCACCTGTATAACTTGTATTATACTTTCCTATAACAGTTTGAAGATTATTTGCTGTTGTATAATAGCCTCCAGCATGAGAATAATTACCGCTTGCTGTTGTATAATACCCTTCCGCATGGGCAGCTTCACCACTTGCTTTTGTTTCATGTCCTTCTGCATGTGCTCTACCGCCACTAGCCTTTGTGCTCAATCCTTCAGAATGCGAAGAATTACCACTTGCCGTTGTATATTGTCCCTCTGCATGAGCAAACATATCACTAGCAGTAGTATTGTTACCACCCTCAGCATGAGAGTAATTACTTAATGCCTTTGTGACACCCCCTTCTGCATGAGAATAATTACCGCTTGCTGTTGTATCACCCCCTTCTGCATGAGAATAAGAACTACTTGCTGTTGTCATATACCCTTCTGCATGAGAGTAATTGCCACTTGCTACAGTTTCGTATCCTTCCGCATGGGAAGTATCACCAATACTAATACAAGTTGCTCCTTCTGCATAACAAGAATAATACTTAGAGTTACTATATGCACTTGGATTGATAAGCATTTTACATATAAAACCAGAAGTTGGTACAGCTGAATCAATAACTATTTTATAGTTTGTTATATCGACACTGACTATTTTCTTTTTTATAAAATAACTATTTACATAATAATTGTTTAGCAATAGTATTTCTTGACTTACTGCAAACTTTTCTAAAATTGTTTTTACTGCTGATGGGTGTTGATATTGACCAGTACTATCTATTGTAATTGTAGTTCCCGTTGCACTTAAAACAAATAATGCAGTACCATCAGAAGCTGCAATACTGGTATTGCCACTAGCATGACTACCAGTACCACTAGCGTAACAAGCACGTCCTTCTACATGAGAGTAAGCACCATTTGCTGTTGTTTGACACCCTTCAGCGTGAGAGTTGCTACCGCTTGCTATTGTATCTTCTCCTTCTGCGTGAGAAGCTTGGCCATTTGCTTTTGTAGTACGTCCTTCGGCATGAGAAAAATGATTACTTGCTATTGTTCCATAGCCTTCAGCGTGAGAATTATTATAGTTTGCTGTTGTACTACTTCCTTCTGCATGAGCATAAAAACCACTTGCTGTTGTACTACTTCCTTCTGCATGAGCATAAAAACCACTTGCTGTTGTATCTTCTCCTTCTGCATGAGCACCATAACCGCTTGCTGTTGTATCTTCTCCTTCTGCATGAGCACCATAACCGCTTGCT
>CAJTDC010000091.1 GCA_910575055.1 Clostridia bacterium | reverse complement strand
ACATCATTTTTTGTTGTACAGATAATTCCACATCAAGAGCAAATAAAATTACTCACGTTATGATAGTCAATCAATATGGCGGCATCACTCACGCCGCTAATCCCCGTGATGGTATTGGTAAAGTAGGCAAAAATACATATTCTACTAAAGTTTGTGCACTGTTGAGATATCAAGGGGAAGGTTATACAGGTAGTGGTTCTGGTGGTTCTGAAAATGGTTCAGAAAGTGAAAATAAACAAATTACATCGATACAGATAGTGTATGGTGAGGATAACAAACCTGTTGTAAAAGCAAATGATGAATTAAAAGGCATTAGGAAGTTAACGAGGAATGCTCGTGAACTGCTTATTGAACACAAAGGCAATGTTATGTTACCTATTGCTTGCGAGAGTGTAACAGTAGAATTTAGTAGAAGAAGCACCGCAGGAAAATTGCAATGTAAAGTGTTAAAAGATGACAAATTAGACTTTCACGAAGGCGATGCGATAAGTTTTCAAGTCAATGGCACGCCTTATTTTTATGGGTATGTTTTTAAAAAATCAAGAGTAGGTGACGGTATGATTAACATAGTCGCTTATGACCAGCTAAGGTATCTAAAAAATAAAGATACTATGATATTCGGCGGTACTGCTACAGAATTGCTGCAATTAATAAGTAAGAATTTTTCATTAAAACTAGGAAGTGGTGTCGAAAACACTGGTTTTTCAGTGCAAACACAAATATTTGATAACAAAACGCTTTTTGATATGTTAGAAAGTGTGCTTGATGATACGCTAATTGCTACAGGCAAAAACTTTGTACTTTATGACGATTTTGGCTTTCTATTTTTGAAAGATATGGAAAATATGGTGCTAGAGGATTTTTTGATTGATAAAAGCAACATACAAGATTTTAGCTATAGCACTAGTATAGATGATACTACCTACAACAAAATCAAACTTGCCTATGACAATAAAGAAACAGGGGTACGTGAAATATTTCAAACACAAGATACTGTTAATATGGGAAATTGGGGAACGTTGCAATACTATGAAAAAGTGCAAAGTAAAGAATTGGCGAAGCTGAGGGCGGAGGCGTATTTAAAAATTTATAACAGAAAAACTAGAAATTTACAGATAAAAGGGGCTTTCGGTGATGTAAGAGTAAGAGCCGGTACAGGTATTTATGTCAATTTGGATATAGGTGACATTGTTGTTAATAATAGAATGTGGGTGGAAAAAGTCAAACATACA
>CAJTDC010000090.1 GCA_910575055.1 Clostridia bacterium | reverse complement strand
AGGTTATGTTACGTTAAAATGATATAGACAACAGTTCCTTGTTAGAAGTACAATAAAATTAAATAAAACATATTTTCTCCCAGAAAGGAGCTGTTTCTATGCATAAATATAAAAATTACTTTTAAAGACTTTTCTATTTCTTGTCCTCATTGTTTTTTTCAATCCATTTGGCGTTATGGAAAAGATAAATATGGACATCAAAAATATTGTTGTTGTAATTGTTATCACCAGTTTACTTTAGAACCTAATAAAACTATAATTTCTAAAAAAGGCTATCCGAAGTGTCCTATTTGTGGTAGAAATACATTTATTTGGCATAAGTATGACTTCTATATTCATTTTAAATGTAATTCTAAAAAATCTGGACATTCTATCAAAGTTCCTACTATCCATCCGAACTTTTATAAAAAGAAGTTCCCTACTTTTGCAACAGCTTCTTTTAAAAGATTTCGTTTTGCACCAAATGTTATTTTATATGCTCTTACTCTTTATTTTGAAGCTTCTTGCTCTCTCAGACAGATACAAAGACTATTGAGAAAACAGATGTCTATTCGTGTTTCTCACGTTTCTATTTATCGTTGGATGCGTCATTTTGCTTCTTTTTTTAGAACTGTTTCTCACTTTCTTCTACAAAAAGCAAATTTACAATCTGATGAATGGCACGTTGACGAAACTTATATTAAAGTAAAAGGGCAAAAGCATTCTTTATGGATACTACTAGATTCTGAAACAAGGGTTGTGATTGCTTTTTGCTTATCTAGTGTAAGAGATAGTAATACTGCTCTTACACTCTTTGAAAAATCACGTAATATTACAGATGCTTCTCCTTTGACAATCATTACAGACGGTTTGGATGCTTATAATATGCCTATTCTGCTTGCTTATCCCAAATCGAAACATCATAGGTATCCATCATTTGCTGATGATTGCAGTAATAATGTATTAGAATCTTTCAACAAAACTTTTAAGGCTTGGTACAAAACGAAAAAAGGATTTCATAGTTTTGATTCTGCTATGGATATGATTTCAAATTTTTTGTTTTATTATAATTTTATCCACAGTCATTCTTCTTTATCGGACCAAGCACCTGCTTGTGTTGCAGGTGTTCTATATTCTCAGGAACAAGCGAATCATTGGTTTTTGTTTTAAAAAATTTTTTCAGATATTCGCTTTTGTTTGTATGCCTTTTTTTGACTGTATTTTTAAAAGTCTTTTCTGTATTTTTATTTTCATATTAAGTTAACAAAACC
>CAJTDC010000089.1 GCA_910575055.1 Clostridia bacterium | reverse complement strand
TTCAAAAAACTGCTCTATTTTAGGGATAATAATATGAGGAGATTTATATACTCCCTTTAAAAACTGGCTAAGCTGTGGGTCTGAAATATCCAATTCTTTCGCAATTTCTGATTGTGTTTTTCCTGTTGTTTCTTTATATGTCAATAGCTTTTGTATTGCTTGCTCTTGTTCTATCATTTTCATTTGCCTCCCCATTAGTGAGCACTTTTAACGGTTATGAGTGTTTTGACCTAGCAATTTCCGAAGGAAATGCAGGAAAAATACGAATGTTAAAAGTGCGAACGGTTTTTCATGCGTAGCATGAAAAAAATTTCCTCTTTATTCTTTATTAAAACTTTTTTAAATGGCTTTTAAACACCTTTTAAAATGCTTTTAAAATAAATTATTTTCCAATTCTTTTACTTTTTTTAGCCTTTCTATTCCTTTGCTCCAGTCTATTCCTTCTCCTCCTGCTACATTTGGCAGTGCAACTACTTCTGTTGTATCACCAGTATTTTTTATTTGATTTTCACTGTAAAACACTGGCTGCGTGATTTTTGGTATCACTGGTTTGTTTTGGCTTTCTTCTTTTAATGCCTTTTCTAGTAGCATTGTAAGTGCGTCTTTTTGTTCCATTTCTTTTTTGGCTTTATAATTTGCCACTTCTTTTATTGCATTTCTGTTTTGCTGTTGCTGTTTTTTCACTTCTTGTTTGCTTGCCGTATAACTCAATTCTTCCTTCAATGCTGCAATACACAAAAATCTTTTTTGTTCATCATATATTCTTATATTGCTTAAATCTTCTGGATTGTATCTTACATATACATTTTGTCCAAAATATTCCTTCCACAATTCCTCATTCCAGTATTGCAACTGTTTGCCATAAAATGTTAATGTAATACCATTTTTTCCTACTTTTAACATACCTGTATTGCTTTTTGCATATCTCATAAACATCAAATCTGCTTTTTCTTTTGGCAATACTCTTTTTGTTATCATATTTTCTGCAAACACTTCATCAGGGCATTTTCCTTTCATTCCTGTACCTTCATGAGGCTGTTTGTTGTACCAACCTTCTATGTAAATGTCTACATACTGTATAAATTCCTCTATACTAGGTAGTCCCTTCATTGTTTTTACCATCTTTTTCAACCTGTCAGGTCTTTCTAATATCGTACCGCCTGTATAGCTTTCAAATAGCTTACTAAAATGTTCTTTTACGGTATAAAATGCTCTTTCAATGCCTTTTCCTCTTGCATTTCTGGGCAATGCAGTGCGAAATTCTATTCCTAAATC
>CAJTDC010000088.1 GCA_910575055.1 Clostridia bacterium | reverse complement strand
TTCAAAAAACTGCTCTATTTTAGGGATAATAATATGAGGAGATTTATATACTCCCTTTAAAAACTGGCTAAGCTGTGGGTCTGAAATATCCAATTCTTTTGCAATCTCTGATTGTGTTTTTCCTGTTGTTTCTTTATATGTTAATAGCTTTTGTATTGCTTGTTCTTGTTCTATCATTTTTACAGCCTCCTAACTTTTTATTTTTTTAACGATTAAAACCTTTTTAAACGCCTTTTAAAAGCATTTTAAAGACTTTTTAAAATAAATTATTTTCCAATTCTTTTACTTTTTTTAGCCTTTCTATTCCTTTGCTCCAGTCTATTCCTTCTCCTCCTGCTACATTTGGCAGTGCAACTACTTCTGCTGTATCATCAGTATTTTTTATTTGATTTTCATTATAAAATACTGGCTGCGTGATTTTTGGTATCACTGTTTTGTTTTGGTTTTCTTCTTTTAATGCCTTTTCCAGTAGCATTGTAAGTGCGTCTTTTTGTTCCATTTCTTTTTTGGCTTTATAATTTGCCACTTCTTTTATTGCATTTCTGTTTTGTTGCTGCTGTTTTTTCACTTCTTGTTTGCTTGCTGTATAACTCAATTCTTCTTTCAATGCTGCAATACACAAAAATCTTTTTTGTTCATCATATATTCTTATATTGCTTAAATCTTCTGGATTGTATCTTACATATATATTTTGTCCAAAATATTCCTTCCACAATTCCTCATTCCAGTATTGCAACTGTTTGCCATAAAATGTTAATGTAATACCATTTTTTCCTACTTTTAACATACCTGTATTGCTTTTTGCATATCTCATAAACATCAAATCTGATTTTTCTTTTGGCAATACTCTTTTTGTTATCATATTTTCTGCAAACACTTCATCAGGACATTTTCCTTTCATTCCCATACCTTCATGAGGCTGTTTGTTGTACCAACCTTCTATGTAAATATCTACATACTGTATAAATTCCTCTATACTAGGTAGTCCTTTCATTGTTTTTACCATCTTTTTTAACCTGTCAGGTCTTTCTAATATCGTACCGCCTGTATAACTTTCAAATAGCTTGCTAAAATGTTCTTTTACGGTATAAAATGCTCTTTCAATGCCTTTTCCTCTTGCATTTCTGGGTAATGCAGTGCGAAATTCTATTCCTAAATCATCAAGTATAGAAGGTAACTTCAGTTCTTCTCCATTTTTTCTTTTTTTCCTGAAACCATTACCGCCTAAATCATGAAATAAAAACTCACGCCCGTTATCTGTATATATACTTCTAGGTACACCAAATTTTTCACAACCTTTTTTTAATGCGTATATTGTTGCGTCTGAACTTGGTGCATCTGTCACACACCAGCCCATCATTTTTCTGCTTCTTACGTCCATAA
>CAJTDC010000087.1 GCA_910575055.1 Clostridia bacterium | reverse complement strand
GAAAAAAAGACAAAGATACAAAGCTATTTTTAGATGCACTGAAAAAAGAAAAAAGTGTATTTTTAGATGAAACAACACCAGCCATTGCTTCTACAGGGGAATTTGCACAGTCCGCAAATATTTCACTTGCCATATTAAAACAGGCTTGGCAAGACATTCAATTTTTACAATTATGTATGGTAGAAGGATTTAGCGGAAGTACATACAAAATGCCTGTAGAGTTTCAAAGCCACGATTTATACAGTGAAGAGGATTTTGCTATAGGAGAATTGGATAGTATTCCAACGGAAAATATACAAACATTTTTATTGGAATTTGGGGCACAATGGCTCAAAAAAGGCTTTATTGTAACAAAAGAAGCACAGAAGGAATTGTTAAGCGGCCCTATGAGATATGATGTGATAGCAGCAAATGCAGCAAGTATTGCAAACAGATTTCAAAGGGTCATT
Organism: Clostridia bacterium; assembly: GCA_910575055.1. Classification (GTDB taxonomy): domain Bacteria; phylum Bacillota; class Clostridia; order Lachnospirales; family Anaerotignaceae; genus Coprocola. The sequence continues at coordinate 941 of CAJTDC010000087.1, read as the reverse complement.
GACAGAATGATTTCTACAGAAATGTTAGCAAGAGCAGATGAATATGGAGCAAAAGAAGTAAAAGAAGAAACGGTTGTAGTAAGTGAAGTAGAAGAATTGACAGAAGGAGAAAATATACCAGAAGGCAGCAATGCAAAATGGAAAGTGAATTTATTGTGTGGAAATGCTTCTCCTATTAGTGCGGTATGTGTTGCTCCTATTGTAAGACCTAGAAAAACAGTATGGTTAGACCAATATGGAAGAAAACAAGAGGATTTTATTAATGGTATTACTGTAGAAAATAGCAGCGGAAAAACATTAACAGAAGGTATTTTCATACGCTCTAAGGGTTTTATTGCAGATAAACAAGGCAAAGAAGCAGACTATGCTGTTGATTTTGAAAACAGTTGTATCTACTTTAAAAAAGAGGCAATGAGTAAAACGGCATTGCCAAAAGTAAGCTACAGCTATGCGACGAATATTGTGTATTTTAATTTAGCAATACCAAAAGCATTAGAAAACTATACAGCAAGATATTACAACAGTTTATTAGAATTGATAGATACACAAAAGGCTTATATGGGAAGTGCTCCAAGATATGTTACACCAGATTTTTGTATAGGAAGTCTGAACGCTATGACAATGCTAAAACAGGCAGAATTGTTTTATCAAAAATGTTCCCCTAATGGCACCAGTCTAGGAGGAGAAGGCTATTTTGCCAAAAGAAATGGTATTGATTTAGGAGAGCATAATATACCGTGGGCAGCTGGTGATAGCAGAATATTGTTGGGCAAAAAAAATGCGGTTAGAGTGGGTATGGGAAGCCCTTATGAATTGGAGGGTCCTCACCCTCATATTGCAAAAGATGGACAGTATACTTCTGCAAAAATGTATTTTGCAACACAGCAAATTGCCATCAACACGCCTTTAGTGATTGATGAGAAAAGAAATCAGTACCACCC
>CAJTDC010000086.1 GCA_910575055.1 Clostridia bacterium | reverse complement strand
CCTAAATTGGTACTGCTTGTAGTAATCACTGGTAATTCGTTGTTTATAATATTTCTAACTTGTGCTGTTTTGTAAGCACCTTTTTCATTGTAACTATCATAAGCACAAACTCTATATTGTACTGTATTCCAGCCTTTTGTAATGTTGTCGCTATAACTTTTATTTGCACCCTTGTAAATTTGTGTGTAAGTACCACTATTTACAGAACGCTCTAATATGTACCCTGATAGGTTATTGTCGCTATCTGTAGCTGCTGTCCAAGTTACTACTGCTGTTTTTCCTCCATAAATATTCAGTGGGACAGTAATACTTTGCGGTGCAGTAGGAGCTTTATTATTTACTACAGTGCTTGTACCGCTTGCTTTATATCCACTGTGAGCACTACTACTATCATAAGCACGCACTCTAAACATTACTTGTGTTGCTTCCCCAAATGTTAGTGTTACAGATGTACTTGTGCTACTTCCTTGATATATTTGTGTCCAAGTACTTCCACCGTTTACAGATTTTTCCAATTTATATCCCGACAAATTCCCATCACTATCTGTAGATTTTCCCCAACTTACTGTAAATGCCCTTCCACCATAAACTGTTGAAGGCACTGTAATACTTGATGGTACCGTTGGTGCGACATTTGGCTTACTGTAATATACTGTTGCACTGGAGCCTGTTTTATAGCTGCTGCTACCTCCACTATTTACCGCTTTTACTCTATACTGTACTCTTGTTGTGCTAGAGTTCAAACCATAGTCTGTATAACTGGTAGCTGTTCCAGAATATACTTGACTAAATGAACCTCCATTGATAGACCTTTCCAATACATAACTTGTTGCTCCTGATACACTTCCCCAAGATATTCTTGTAGAGTTATACGAATTGATAGAAGTGCTATAGCTAATTGAAGATGGTGTAGATGGTGTTGCTATAGATGGGGAATAATGCATACTAACGTTTCTATTTGTAATGTACTTACCATAGGCATCTCTAAGGTCTAAATCATTTATATCACTTACTGTATAAGCACTTGTTAAAGTTACAGAAAATGTAATTGAACTAGAACTGGCTTTTGCTCTATCTGTAAAATGTTGTGTATTACTACTTTTTATCCAAGACCATAGTTGATAAGTACTTCCTGCTTCAAGACCTATACAAGTAACAGTAAAATTTCTTTCTCCTGTTACTGTTGGCGTTCCTATACTTGCCATATTTTTCCCTCCTTAACATTCCAGTCGTTTTTTATTTTTATTCCACACACCTTTAGTCAATGTAATACCATTCAATGTTTCAAATGTCACTAAAAATGGATTTTCTTTAATATCATAATATAAAGCATTTTCCAGTCTTTCTATTCTTGCCTTTAAATCTGCATCTAACAATGTTTTGAGTTTAGGGTGTGCATTTTCATCTTCATTGTGTTT
>CAJTDC010000085.1 GCA_910575055.1 Clostridia bacterium | reverse complement strand
CAGTTGTTATGCGTTTTACGCATTACGCAAGGAACAGAGGGTTATACCCGCAAAGGAAAAACCACCAGATTGTCTGGTGGTTGCTTTTTTATATTTTTAAATTAAATCACAAATGTTTTAAGTTTTTTCTATATTCTTTTAATTCTTTTTCACTTACATTTTTTATAATTTGTTCTAATAATGTAAGTACTTTTTGTTTTTCTTTTGGCAAAACACTTTGAATAGGTATGGCATTAGAAGCTCCTAAAGCTGCAAAATAAACATCAATATCAATATTTTCCACAAGTGTTTTTAATTCATTATATTTTTCTATTTCTGTTTGTTCTTTCCAAATCCCTTTTTGTATTTCTGCATAAAGTTCTGAATTGTTATAAATAGTAAGCATATTTGCAATAATTGTTTTAGGAGAAAGCTGATTACATATTTGTGCTGTCGCTTTTGCATTTTTTTCTCCTTTACCTTCACCAGCTATACCTGCAAGATAAAAAAAGTGATAACTGATATTTGCTTTTTCTAATCTTTTGCACTGTGTTACAATATCTTTTGAAACATAACCTTTATTCATAAATGTTAATGCTTCATCATATCCCGTTTCAATGCCTATTGTGATGCCATCATACCCTACCAAACGTAATTGTAAAAGTTCCTCATCTGTTTTTAAAGCAATGTCTGTTATTCTTGCAAAACAGCCTATTGTTTTATTTGTAGCAATATGTTGTTTTATCAGTTTTGCAATTTTAATTAGTTTTGATGCCTTTAACACAAAAGGATTTGCTCCTGTTAAAAAAGTTCTTGTTATCGTGCTGTTGTGCCACAGTTGTAATTGTTGTTTTACTTCTTCTAAATCCTGCTGTATAGTTTCCATTGGTGACATTTTAAATAAAAATGGTAAATCTTCATAAAGTGTACAAAATTTACATTTGTGATGTGTACAACCTGCTGTTACTTCTAAAAGCAGTGAATTTGACTCATAAGGCGGACGCCATATTGTTCCAGTATAATGCATAACAATCTCTCCTTTATTAATTTTGTTATTACTAAAATAGAACAATATTTTGTTTTATTCAAGTACTGTCTTTTTTTAGTATTAGTATCTTTTTTGATACAAAATAACTAATATGTTATAATTTTTTATATTTTTTTAAAAAGTGTATAAAATACTAAATTTATAATATTTCTATACTTTTTTTCTCTAGAAAAATTTATTATCTGCAATAAGTTTTATAAAAAAGTGGGACAAAAGAAGGACAAAAACAAAGTTGTAGGACGGCTTTGCTTTATAAAAAAAGAGGGATTTTCCCTCTCTTATCTATCATATACTCCCATTCTGTCGTGTATTACAAACAGCCTCAACATTGTACCAGTCAACAATAATTCCCCTTTTTCATTTCCTTTTAATGCACCTTTATCAATCAACTTTTGTACCGTTGGCTTTGCCCAATCTGGCATATTTTCATCAATATAGTTGTATATCATTTTTACATTTTCCTCCTTTTGTTCTATCAATTTCTGTTTAAAATCCAGCCATTGCACTTGGTTTCTAACAAATGGTTCTGGGCACATTTTGCCTGTAACGTCATAGTGTCTAATTACATTTTTTATAGGTATACTGTATTTTGCCATAAGCACCTTTATTAGTTCAACCGCTGTATATTGTGTTTCTTGAT
>CAJTDC010000084.1 GCA_910575055.1 Clostridia bacterium | reverse complement strand
AATTAGATATAATCAATTCTTTATACACACCTCTTTTGCCATCATTAAGAGATAAATTATTACTCCTTTCTACTCCTTGTATATCAAATCCATCATACAACTTTCTTATAAAATCATCATCATTATAGCTTAATACAAAATTGCCTTTGATATTTTTTAGCATATCCCTTAACAATATATGTTGTTCCTTTCCAAAACTACAACCGCCCATATCATACATTTTTTCCGTTTTATAATAAGGCGGGTCACAATAAAATAACGTACCTTGTTTGTCATATTTTTGCAATATGTATTGAAAATCTTTATTTTCTATTACTACTCTTGACAATCTTTTTGAAATTGCTTCTATATCTTGTAAAAACAAATAAGGACTTCTGTAATTGGCACCATACTGCTCTAACTTTGCACCATAAGATGTCCTAACTAAATAATAAAACATCGCTGCCCTTTGAATGTCTGTCAAATCTGTTCTATTTCTATTTTGTTTAAAATCGTTAAACAGTTCTCTTGCATTAGGTGTAAATCTCAATTCGTTTATTATCGCATTAGAATGATATTTTACACATCGAAATAGATTAACCAATTCCCCATTTATATCGTTGTACACTTCTTGACTTGCAATTTTTTCTTTATAAAACAATACCCAGCCTGCACCGCCGAACACTTCAACATACCTACTAATATTTTGTGGAAATTTATTTACAATATGTTTTCTTAACAGCTTTTTGCCACCTATCCAAGGTATAAAACTATTCATAAAAATACCTCCTAAAATAAAAAAAGGGCATTACTGCCCTCATCTGTCATATACTCCCATTCTGTCGTGTATTACAAATAATCTTAACATTGTACCTGTAAGTAGTAACTCTCCTTTTTCATTTCCTTTTAATGCACCTTTGTCAATCAGTTTTTGTATTGTGGGCTTTGCCCAATCTGGCATATTTTCATCAATATAGTTGTATATCATTTCTACACTTTCCTCCTTTTGTTCTATCAATTTTTGTTTAAAGTCTAACCATTGTACTTGATTTCTAACAAAAGGCTCTGGGCAAATTTTACCTGTTACGTCATAGTGTCTAATTACATTTTCTATAGGTACACTGTATTTTGCCATAAGCACCTTTATTAGTTTAATTGCTGTATTTTGTGTTTGTTCATTTATATAGTATTGCCCTTTGTCATCTTTTTCGCTACACATTTCAACACCAATACTGTTATCATTCCTACATTTGGGGTGTTTGTAGCTTTTGGCTCCACAATGCCAAGCGGTATCCGTATCTTTTACACTTTGTACTATAGTATTTTCATCTACAAAATAATGAGCCGAAGCATTTCTATTTGCTTGAACAAAATAATTACCATTACCTTCTGCCTTGTCACCATTATTCGCTGTGTAATGCACTACAATAAACTGTATATCTTGTTTTCTACATTTTTTGTAATTGCTTTGATGTGCTAACATCTGTTTGATTTCCATATGTATCACCTNAACCTTTTTCTTTTAAATCTTGTTCCTTATCATCAAAATAGGTATTTAACACTTCATAGCCTTTTTCTGTTAAAGCTGCTACTGCCCTTTCTCTTGTTTGTAAAATTTCTTGCTCTGTTTTGCCGCCCATTGTTTGTGATATCATTGCTATTTTTTTCATAATATATTTTCCTCCTGTTTTTTAATCTTTTTTAGGTTTCTGATAAGTCAATGCCTGTTTACTATCTGTAATGCCTTGTGTGGTAGGGTCATTGATGTAGCCCACAACCGCCACAACAACACACCCCAATGCAAAAGGATTACTCAAAAGATTTTTCACTTGTTCCGCTAGTATTGCCCAACTGGTAAACATTTCTGGTTTTGCACCAACCGCCGCCAACACTATCGCCACCAATCCAAACCAAAAATACG
>CAJTDC010000083.1 GCA_910575055.1 Clostridia bacterium | reverse complement strand
TTAGGAATATTGGAATAACTTACTTTCTTGAAAGAAAATAAGCAAAGAACTTTTGTGCAAAACTTCGTTTTACTAAAATAATGAAAATTAAAAAAATAAAAGAAGGGATAATATTGCAGGATATATTGATAGTAAATGGGGAAGTGATTTGGACAGGAGATGACATTTTTATTGCAGAAGGAGAAGATGCCATTGACCAGCAGGCATATTTGAGGGCTACTTGTGATTTAGGAGAAAGTATATTTTATGATGGTTATGGTTCCAGACTTTTTGAATATTTGGGAAAACCAGATACCCAAACAAACAAGGCATTGATAGAAGCAGAGTGTATGGAAGTATTGAAAAAAACAGAAGGCATTTCAAATGTAGAAAGTGTTGCTTTTGAGTGGGTGGAAATAGAAGGAGAAAAAAAGCCCAGTTTAAGAGCAAAATATTGTTATGAAAATACAGATAAAAAAGTAGAAACTGTTTTTAAATTTGCTGTATAAAAAAGACATCGGGACTTTGTCTTAAAATCAGCTTGTCAATAAAGTAGTTTTATTATGAATTTGATGAAGGTCATAGGTATTTGGGGAAACTTTTTTCACTTGTGAAAAGTTTCCCCAAGCCCTTTCAAAAACACGCTTGAAAGTAGAAAAAACTTAAAACCTTGAGGCTTTGCCTCAAACTCCACAAGCTTTTTGAAAAAAGCTTGAGCAAAAACTTTTAAATTAAAATTAACGTTTTACTACTATTTTATTTTAAAATTCTTTTACTTCTTTTCTTTTAAGAAAAGAAGTAGGTTGTAGGGAATTGTCCTATAGTTTTAAAGAGGTGAAAAAATGTTTCCAACAAAGGACGAATTAACAGAAATATTAGTCAAAAATATTATGGGAGAGGGAAAAACATTTTCTGATTTGCAGCAAAGCTGGTTTACAAAGCACCTGATTATTGCACTGAGAGAAGCAATGTGGGTGCTTTTATTAGTGGTCAAAATGGTTTATGAAAATTTAACCGTTGTTAGAGCAAGTGGACAAATTTTAGATGATAAAGGTTATGATTTTGGAGTAGACAGAAAAGGAGCGGTAAAAGCAATTCATAGTGTTACATTACATAAAGCAACACCTGTAACAGTGGATACTGTTGTACCAGATGGATTTTTATTGACAACAACAGCAGTAGGCAATAAACCGCCTATCAAATTTGAAGTAATAGCAGGACAGCAAAAATACATTAAAAAAGGAGAAAAAACAGTTTCAGATGTTTTGGTAGAGTGTACAGAATATGGAGAAATGGGAAATGTTTCAAATGGTGCAATCAATTTAATTGCACAAGCTGGATTTGACAGTGTAAGTAATTCTCAAATTTATTTAAAGGGTGTAGAAATAGAAAAAGACGATAACTACAGACAAAGAATATTAGAAAGAAAAAGAAGACCAGCAAGGGCAGGTGTACCAGCAGACTGGGAAAGATGGGCATTAGAAGTAAAAGGTGTTGCAAAAGCAAAATGCTTTAGATGTGCAAGAGGTGCAGGAACAGCAGATGTTGTAATATGGGGAAGTAATGGAGAAGTACCAGAACAAGGACTGATTACAGAATGTCAAAATTATTTGGAAAAAAACTATGTACCTGCTGATTTGTATAATGGGGGAATATTGGTAGTAGCACCAGAATTGGTTACTGTTAATATTCAGATACAAAAAGCAGTGTTAAAAAAAGGCTATACTGTAGAAATGGCAAAAGAAATATTACAAAAGGCATTTTTAGAATATTTTAGAAGTGAAAAAACGATTGAAATGGTTTCTGTAGTAGATTGCATCGTGTGCATCAGAACAGCTTATGATGAAAAGGATACAGAAAAAACAGCTATTATAGAGGATTTTGTGTTAAGTAGTCCTTGCGAAAATATTGTATTAAATGCAAAACAATCCCCAGTAATAGGAAATTTGGAAGTGATAGAATATGAAT
>CAJTDC010000082.1 GCA_910575055.1 Clostridia bacterium | reverse complement strand
CTTCGGACAACAGAAAAACCAGACAGTGTACAGCACGGTGGTGGGCAAATGCTTGCAATCAATACTTTTCCAGGTGGAAATGTCAGTATACAAAATTTTGGTTCTACTTATAGAGAAATTAGCTGGGAAGGCTGGTTTGAAGGTGCTGATGCTATGGAAAGAATGGTTCAAATAGGAAATATGAGGCAAAAAGGAGAAGTCATTGATTTTGTAACAGAAGCATATACACAAAAAGTTGTGATACAGGAATTTCAGCCAGAACACAGAACAAATTTCTTTATACCATTTTCTATTACATTGCAAAGAGTGGTGCAGATAACAAAGCCAACACCAAAAGAAGCCGTTGATAAAACAGCAGAAGCCATTAAAACAGAAGAAGAAAAAAGCAAAGAACAGTATGCAGAAAGTGAAGGAAGTAAAAGTTATACTGTAAAAGCAGGAGATACGCTTTCTAAAATAGCAAAAAATCAATATGGTAATGCAAATGAATGGGACAAAATATATCAAGCAAACAAAGATAAAATAGCAAGTCCTCATAAAATACAAATAGGACAGGAGTTGATATTGCCTTGAGTGAAGAATTGAAAAAATATGAGTTACTCCCCTCTCCTATTGTGGTAAATGGCTATACTGCTTATAAAATAAAGGCATTGCAAAGTTTTGGAAATGTGGCAAAAGGACAAACAGGAGGAGCAGTAAGTAGTGAAGGGAATTTGTCACATTTGGGCTGCTGCTGGATATATGATAATGGTGCAGCAGTAGGAAATGCAAAAGTATATGGAAATGCAAAAGTGTATGATAATGCGGTTGTGGCAGAAAATGCAGAAGTTTATGATTGTGCTAAAATAGGAGGAAATGCAATAGTAAAAGGAAATGCTCAAGTATATGATTGTGCTAGAGTATTAGAAAATGCTGTTGTAGACGGTAATACAAAAATAAGAGGATTAATGAGAGTTTATGGAGATAGTAAAGTAAATGAAGAAAACTGGGAATGATTTTAAAAACATTTTAAAAGTAATTTAAAAGGTTTTTAAAGGAGATGTAAAAATGTTCCAAGGAATAAACAGAGGAAATTTTAGAGCTTTTGGAAATCCTATTGTAAATATTACTATAAATGATAAAAAAATAGAGGATTGGATTTCATTTCAAGTAAACTGGAATGGTTTGGGGGAAGTTGACGATTTTGAAGTAGAGTTTCAATGGGATATCAGCGACAAACCAAGACACGAATTTTTTTATAGTGGTTCAAAACAATCTTCTGTAGTGGTAAAAGGGAAAGTGATTGTAAAAATAGAAGCTGGTTTTGAAGGAGAAGAAGTTGTTCCGCTGATAGAGGGGGAAATGGATTATCCAGAATGGGATTTTTCAGATGGAGAAACAGTAAAAATAATAGGCAGAAGTTATGCAGCAAAACCTTATGATTTTGTAGAAACAGTGAAATATCAAAATATGACAGCAACAGAAGCATTTCAAAAAATATGTAAAACACACGGATTAACACCTGTAGTACCTGTTGCTACAAGCGATATGATAGGAGAATATGTCAATGATGACCATACAAGTGTTGCAGAAGAAATGAGCCACTGGGATTATGTGTTATATTTGGCAGAACAAGAGGGATTTGTAAGCAGAATAAAAGGAAAAGAATGGTATTTTGCACCGCTTTCTATGCTGGAGGATTATCAAAAAGAGCCTCTAGCTTTTTCTTATGGGCATAATGTTAGAAAATTGAAAATGAAAAAAGCACCAAATGAAGCAAGAAATTTTGTTGTAGAAGTGATTTCATGGCAGTCTGGAGAAAAAAAGAAAAAAGGAAATCGTATTGTAGAAAAGGCAGTGATTGGAAAGGAAGAAGGCGACAATGTTTATACCATTAGAAGAAATATTCCTAATATTACAAGAGCACAGGCACAAAAACATTTGAAGAATATATGCAGTGAATTGACAA
>CAJTDC010000081.1 GCA_910575055.1 Clostridia bacterium | reverse complement strand
AAATTTATCCACAACATATTTTCTATCATTTCTACATCTTTTATTTCATCAAGATTTGCTTCATCATGTAATGCACTTACTTCTACATTGCCTATGTAATCTGTTAACATATGTGCATTTTGTGTAGGAGTTCCGTTTTCATCTACCATAGCATTTGCCCTTTTGTAGTCCTCTATTTCTGCAATATCTGTTGTTTCTAATTTGTGAGAACGTTTACTGACAGAACGATATATTCTTCTGTAGGCAAGTGCCTCTTCCATTTTTTCAAGCATTTTATAACATTTTCTTGCTACAGCATACTGACTTGTACCATAAATTTTGGTTTCATCACATAGCCATCGAATATGATTGATTTGATAAAGTGCAAAATCTTTTCTGCTTGTTTCTGGTGCTTTTTCTCCAGCCATTTGATATATTTGTGAAGTATCTATTTGAGAAAATGCTTTTTTATTATCTATAAAATTACCATATTCATCAACATTTCTTTTCATTGTTAATGCGGGTGCTCTTTTGATTTCTGTAATCAAACCACTTTTTTTGTCTACTATTACATTTAAAAATAAATCTCCCTCTCTCAACAATGCTCTTGCGTGTTCTGTACAAAGGATATGTAATCTCGTTCTTTCTAAAAAATCATCTACTATTTTTTGCACCTTTTCGCTTTCTGTAGAAATCTCTGTTGTTTGTTTTAATTGTTTTTGTTTTCTCTTTTTATCTTTTGTAGAAGCATTTACAATAATACTAAAACCGCCTTTTGTAGCATCTTCTGCTATTAAAGCATTTGCTCTTTGAAAGCGTATATCTCCATTTTCCCCACACAATTCGTTCACTTCTTTTATAATGTGGTATCTGTCTTGTGCAATGCGAAATAATTCCGTTTCATATTGTGTAGGTACTTCTACAAAACTGATACTTTGCTTGTTGTCTTTCTTTTTAAATTTTGCTAAAAAGTTTTCTAACATTTTGTTTTTTATTTTCGTTATACTCACCTCCCTTTTTGGAGGCTCCGCCCCCAAACCCCTGCAAGCTTTTGAAAAAGCTTGAGCAAAACTTTTCATGCGAAACTGCGTTTCTCTAAAAAAATATTGATTTTATAACGAAAAACGTTAGTTTGTCCAAAAGTTTTTTGTCCAACTTTTTTAAAAAAAGTTGGTGGGTTTGGGCAAAGCCCAAGGTTTTATTACTCTATTTCTGCATTTGTCCCACCTGCAAAATTCAAAAGTACCCATTCTGCAGTATTAAAGTGTTTTACATTGATATTCTGTACAAACACATCAATGTTGTTTGCGCTTTCATCAAATGTTATACTATAGTCCTCTATTTTTGCACTGTCTAATTCATTCACTGGTTGTTTTAACTGGTCAAAAAATGTCCTAATTCTAACTTCTGCATCTCTTTTCATTTTTGTTGTCATTGCTTTTCCCTGCCACTTTGCAGCCACAAAAAACAATGTATTTTCTATCCAGCTATTCAACCTTCTTTTATTGACTTTTCTATTTTCATTATCTGTTATAATTTCTCCAGAAACATCTTTTATTGCTAGTGTATAATCATTTCCCATTCTCCAGCCTAAATTGCCTTGTCCTGTTTCAGAAGGCTTTAATGTAAAACAAGCAATTTGATTTTGATATAATAATCCTAATTGGTCGAAATCAAATAATTCATCGCTTCCGCTTATCCATGTACATTCTACAGCAAGCCCACTATTTTCTACATTTCCTGTAGCATGTACGATTGCAGACAAACACGCTCCACTAATTTCAGCACCAGTATTTGCTTTATAATTTCCTATTACCATTTGACAAAAATCAGTATCATATGTTTTTCTATATGCTATGACTTCTTCTCCTGTCTGCCCAAATTTTAGTTTATTTGTGCCACAGTATGTCATATTGTTATATTTTTCTCCAAAAGCATACAATGCTTTGTCTGCAGCTTCATTGCTAAAACCAATATAACTAATATCTGTTACTTGTTTTCCTGCTAATTCCAGTAACTTCAATCCTGTTCTTTCTCCTGTACCACT
>CAJTDC010000080.1 GCA_910575055.1 Clostridia bacterium | reverse complement strand
ATTGTTTTTACCATCTTTTTTAACCTGTCAGGTCTTTCTAATATCGTACCGCCTGTATAACTTTCAAATAGCTTGCTAAAATGTTCTTTTACGGTATAAAATGCTCTTTCAATCCCTTTTCCTCTTGCATTTCTAGGCAATGCTGTGCGAAATTCTATTCCTAAATCATCAAGTATAGAAGGTAACTTCAGTTCTTCTCCGTTTTTCTTCTTTTTTCTGAAGCCATTCCCGCCTAAATCATGAAACAAAAACTCACGCCCGTTATCTGTATATATACTTCTAGGTACACCAAATTTTTCACAGCCTTTTTTTAATGCGTATATTGTTGCGTCTGAACTTGGTGCATCTGTCACACACCAGCCCATCATTTTTCTGCTTCTTACGTCCATAAATGCCGTTAAATATACTCTTGCAGGCTTTCCTTCTTTTTCTACCATAATATCAAATGTGTGATTGTCTGCTACCCATATGTCATTACTTTCCAAATCCTCATACATTCTCTTAATGTATGGTGCACATTTATCTATGAATACCTTTTCTCTTTCTCTAAAATATAATTTAATAGCTTTTGGTATTTTTTTAGCACTTCTTTTAAATGTGGTATAACAAGGCAATTCTATCTCTTGCCCTTCAAAATAAAGTGCTGTTTCTCTCATACATTGCTTGATACTGGGCTTGTTCTCATTCAGATAATAATATTCAAATACATCAAATATTTCTTTTGTCATTTTGTAGTTGTGGTTGCCGTGCTTGCCACGCCCATCGGCAAGAGCTGCTTCTCCCTCCATAATGTAGGTATTCCATTTTCTGTAAAGTGTTCTCCTACTCAAATGTAAGCCCTCATTTTGCACATTCATTACTTTTATAAATTCATTGTCCGCTTTTTCTTTATCTGCTTCTTTTCCTCTATAACTTTGCCAACTTTCCAAAGTTTTCCTCCAGAATAAAACACTTTCTTTTTCACTTTCTGTCAATTCTGCTATGCTCTTGCTTTCTTGTTCTTCCTTTATTTCCTGTTTTTGTACTTGCTTTTCTGCTTCTTTTTGTAGCTTTTTCAAATATCTTTTGTATTTGAGTTGTACTTTTTCGTCTAGTTTAGAAAGTGGTATTCTGTATTCCATACCCCCTTGTCCTGTAGATAAACCTGTTTTTTGTATTGCTTCAATTTTTCCTTTTGTAATGCAATTTCTGATATATCTTTCTGTGCAGCCTTTTATTTCTGCCAGTTGTTTTACTGTTAAATAAATTTCTTTTCCACTCATACCAACTACCACCTTTTAGTACGATTTTTCATATACATTATAAAAAAATCATTTTTAAAAATTTGTTTGCAAAAATATATTTTTTGTGGTATACTAAATTTAACTTATTTTCACAGGCGACTAAACGGAGACCCTTGCTCCAATAGCCGCCTTTTTCATACCACATTAGAGAATAATTTTAATGTTTATGGGGTTTCGACCAAGCGTTATGTAAGTAACGCAGGAGAAAACCGAATATCAAAGTTAGAAGCGATTTTTATTCTCTTTTTTCTTTCATTCTTTCCATTTCTTTTAAGCCATACAATACATTTTTTCTACAATATTCTGCAATCATTTCTGCTGTAATAAAATCGGATTTTTCATAATCCAGAACACCGCAAAGTCCTGATACTAAAAACATCATCGCGTCATCTCTTGTCATCTCTTTATTCATAAATATTGTTGCTCTATTGTCCTCTTTAGTTGTTACTAACACAAGCATTTTTCGTTGTTTTTTACGATTGTTGTTTTTTTCTATTAATTTATTTATCTCTTGTAGTAACCCATCACCATAAAATTTTTTTCTCATTTCTTTTTCTCCATTTCTCTTTACTACATCAATTTGATATTGTCACAATAATTCAATCATTAATATAGCAATTACAGATACTGTCAAAAATAACACCCATTTTGCACATTCTTCTAACGATTTTTCTATTTCTTTTATTTTATTTTTTATCGTTGTTCTTTCATCTGTTACTACTTTGCTATATATATTGAAATAATGTTCTTCTGTTTC
>CAJTDC010000079.1 GCA_910575055.1 Clostridia bacterium | reverse complement strand
GCAAAGGCTTTGGAGATATGAAACAAAAAATAACAGAACAGTTTGCAGAAGTAAAAACTTCTGTAGAACAAAGTTTTGATTTTGAAAATATGAATTGTGCTATGCCAGATATGACGGGAAATTTGGAAGAAATGACAAATGTAATGCAGATAGGTGGAACAGATGCAGGAAATGCTTTCGCTGATGCACTGCAAGGCACAAGTGGAACTGTACAGGCAGCAGTACAAAGTATCAATAATATCATTCAAAATACACTTATCAAAAAAGAAGATATGTTTTTATGGGGCGGTAATTTAATGCAAAGCTTTATCAATGGTATGAATAGTCAAAAAGGTGCATTGATGATGGCAGCTTCTTCTCTTGCGACAGTGATTGGAGATTATTTGAAAGTGCAGTCTCCTAGCAGAAAAGGAGAATTAAAAACAAACCATTTGTGGGGAGGAAATTTGATACAAAGTTTTGCAGATGGTATGAAAGCCAAAAAGGGAATATTGAAAGATACCACAGCGTTTCTTGCTGCACAAACAGGTGCGTTAAATGGTATTGAAATAGAAAATTGGAGAAAAAAAGACGAGAAATTTTTGATTAAAAATAGAGCAGAAAAAACAGAAGAAAACCAAAAAGAACAAAGACCAATTTATATTGTGATACAGGGAGCAGAAAAAAGAGAAAATGAAATCGCAAAAGAAGTAGCAAGGGAATTGGACAAAAGAGGATATGGCAAAAAGAAAAGAGAAAAAAGCCCATCGCTTACGATGAGCCCTTATGGATTTATGGGAGGATATTAAGCAAGACAGTTGTCTTGCTTAAGTCGAAAACAGGTTTTCGACTTGCTAGAACAGAGGTATAAACAGCTTGCTCCATCGGCTTAAAAGCCTTGAAACAAGGTCAAGCACTTTTCCTTCGGAAAAGTCAGCCAGAGACTGACCGCCTATCTTGGCGGTGCGATACTGTTTTCCTCAGGCGGGCAAAGCCCTCCTTGCGGATTGGAATGGGGAGTTGCACTCCCCAACCCCCTTGCTTTTTACAACGAAAATAAGGTTTTTGATAGAGTTTGGAACAGTATTACAAGGTTTTAGGGAGGGATTTTTTTGCAGATTATGCTTGGCAATATGGTGCTTCGAACAACAGAAAAACCAGACAGTGTACAGCACGGCGGTGGGCAAATGCTTGCAATCAATACATTTCCGGGCGGAAATGTCAGTATACAAAATTTTGGTTCTACTTATAGAGAAATTAGTTGGGAAGGTTGGTTCGAAGGTACTGACGCACTGGAAAGAATGGTTCAAATAGGAAATATGAGACAAAAGGGAGAACCGATTGATTTTGTAACAGAGGCATATACACAAAAAGTTGTGATACAGGAATTTCAGCCAGAACACAGAACAAACTTTTTTATCCCCTTTACCATTACATTACAAAGAGTGGTGCAGATAACAAAGCAAGTGCCTAAAGAAGCAGTGGACAAAACAGCAGAAGATATTAAAACAGAAGAAGAAAAAAACAAACAACAAAATACAGAAAGTAAAAACTATACTGTAAAAGCAGGAGATACGCTTTCTAAAATAGCAAAAAATCAATATGGTAATGCAAATGATTGGGACAAAATATATCAAGCAAACAAAGATAAAATAGCAAGTCCTCATAAAATACAGATAGGACAGGAGTTGATATTGCCTTGAATGAAGAATGTAAAAAATATGAATTATTGCCCTCCCCTATTACAGTAAATGGTTGTACTGCTTATAAAATAAAGGCATTGCAAAGTTTTGGAAATGTGGCAAAAGGACAAACAGGAGGAGCAGTAAGCAGTGAAGGAAATTTGTCACATTTGGGCTGTTGTTGGATATATGATAATGGTGCAGCAGTAGGCAATGCAAAGGTATATGGAAATGCAAAAGTGTATGATAATGCAGTTGTTGCTGAAAATGCAGAAATTTATGATTGTGCTAAAATAGGAGGAAACAGCATAGTAAAGGGAAATGCTCAAGTGTATGATTGTGCTAGAGTATTAGAAAATGCAGTGATAGATGGTAATAGTAAAATACGTGGATTAATGAGAGTTTATGGAGATAGTAAAGTAAACGAAGAAAACTGGGAATGATTTTAAAAACATTTTAAAAGTAATTTAAAAGGTTTTTAAAGGAGATGTAAAAATGTTTCAAGGAATGAACAAGGGTAATTTTAGAGCTTTTGGAAAGCCTATTGTCAATATTACTGTAAATGATAAAAAAATAGAGGATTGGATTTCATTTCAAGTAAACTGGAATGGTTTGGGAGAA
>CAJTDC010000078.1 GCA_910575055.1 Clostridia bacterium | reverse complement strand
CCATTTTTTTCCTATTTGTTTCAAATATTGCACCAGCCATACAATATTTTCTCTGTTAATAATGTAAATATCACCTTTTTTACAAATAGCTTTTTCTCTTTGACTTTCTTTTCCTAATACCTTAACAATTTTGATATGTTTGAGGTGTTCCCATTTTTGGCACTCTCTGCTCCAAGTATCCTCAGCCACTCTCAGCGGTGCAATCACCAAAACTTTCTCTATTTCGAAATCCCAATACATAAGCTGGTCTATTGCCGTAAGTGTAATGACTGTTTTTCCCAGTCCCATATCCAAAAACAGCCCCACTCTAGGCGTATCTATCACTTTTTGTATTGCCATTTTCTGGTATTTATGAGGTATAAACTCCATATTTTAGTAACACCTCTTTTCCTTTTTGTTTGCTATCTATGACATAAACAGCGAACCCCAGTCCCCTCAATTTTTTATGTATGAAATTCTGCAATGCTCTTGCGGTTTTGCCTGTAGCCTTCATTTCTGCAAAAAACAACACTCCATTAGGCAGTAGCACCATTCTGTCAGGCAATCCCTTCATACTGGTAGAATTTACCTTCAAAGCCAATCCCCCTGCCTTTTTCACTTCCTTTACAAAATACTCCTCAATCAATTTTTCTCTCATTGCTCCACACTCCTTAAAGCCCACAATCCATAGTGGCATTTTGCTTTAACACTTTATTCTGATAAAACTGACATTTTTTTTCGAGGTCGTTTATTTTTTATAGTAATATACATTTTTTTTATTATTTTTTAAAAAATTCATCACCTTAAAAATTTTTATCAGTTTTATCAGTGATATAGCTTAAACACTTGATATTACTGGATTTATAGCACTGACATTTTCAAAATTTTTTTATCAGTGATTTATCAGTTTTATCAGTACCTGTAATAGTCATTTTCAAAAACAATATATTTTAATATCTATTTTTACATATTATTTCGTTTTTCTAATATTATGATTGTTATATATTATTTTGTTTTTGTCAGTATTTACAATAGTCATTTTTCATTATGACAATATGTTTGTTCTTCATCTTTCCATATTGAAAAAGCATAATTTTTATATACATAATTTCCATCCTTATCCCTTGTGGATAGTATATTTTTTGCTTTCAACTCATCAAAAAACGTTTTCTTTTTCACTCTCACACGTTCATAATAGGCACAATAGTCATCATATTCCTTAAACATATTCGCACGTCTAATATCGCATCCTTCACATTCCGTCAAGCAATCTGCAACGAAGGAATACACACTATCGCCATCTTTATATATTTTTTCTCTCATTTTTTTACTATTTTCGCTTTCATATACATCATTTTTTTCTAACACTTTTTTGAGCCCCACCGCCGCCATATACACCCAAAATTCCAATTCTTCAAGCATTTTTTCTTTCAAATATACGTCTTTTTCTTTCGGTTCTTTGTTCATTTCAATTACTCTCAAACGCCTTTTAAATCCATTAGACTTATCATCAACGTGTGGAAATCTATTGGCACTAAAAAGCATTTTGGCATACGGTCTAAAACTAAAGCTATCTTTGCCTTTAAACTCTGCCTGTATCATGTCACCGCCTACAATCTTTTTGAGTTCGGCATCGTCCTCAATAGTAATTTTGGAAATATCTGCACAAGTATTTGCTAGTTTAAAAAGCAGTTGTGATGAAAAAAAGCGTTGCGTCAGCTTGTCCATAGACAAACTAGATATATTTTTCTCACCAATTACGGCGTTAAACATATCAATCAAAAGGCTTTTGCCATTTGCCCCTTCGCCTAACAATAACAAAAATATCTGATACAACATATTATGTGTCATACATACTCCCATATATTGGAACATCGTATCTATATCTGGTATATTAAATGATGTTTTCAAAAACTGTTGAGAATGTGGATATTTTTCCAAATCTGCCTTTGTAATATGTTTAAAATTGTGAGGTATCTGGTTCATACTGTAGTATTCTGGTTTGTGAGGCAATAACTCCATTGTGTTCACATCTAGCATACCATTTTTGAAATTGATACAACTATAGTGATATTGATTAAGTTGAGTATAGTCTTTTCTAATAGAAGGCTGTATTAACACTAATTCGTATATTCTGTTGATAGTGCGTGAATTTTGAAACTCTTTGTATATCAAATTTTGTATGATAAACTTCAATTTTTTTCCTTTTCTATCCTCTTTGTAAATGCCTTCTTCATACAAATATACTATATCTCCTATAGAAACAATATGATTATTTTTTATAATGTAATCTACAATTTCCGCATCAAACACGCCCGTAATATTTCCTTTGGCATTAAATTTATGAAATCTATCTAAAAAATGGGGATTTTGTTCATTTTCCTGCCCATTTTGTTCATTTTCTTGCTGATTT
>CAJTDC010000077.1 GCA_910575055.1 Clostridia bacterium | reverse complement strand
CGATTTTTCTATTTCTTTTATTTTATTTTTTATCGTTGTTCTTTCATCTGTTACTACTTTGCTATATATATTGAAATAATGTTCTTCTGTTTCTAGCAGCTTCATCTTTTTTTCTAATTCGTACACTCTTTTTTCTAGCCTTTCTATTTCAAATAGTGCAGCATCAGATATTTTTATATTTTCCTTTTCCACTTTTAATCACCAATCCCCATACTTTCCGCATAAAAGCATACCGTTGCAGGAGAGATTTCAATTCCGTCCATTGTTAATATTCTTGCTATGCTAGAATAACTGTGATTTCCAGCACAAATAAGCCTTTCAATTTTTCGTTTTGCTTTTATCTCTAGTTTTTCCATTTCTTTTTCTGCTTGTTTTTCTCTTTCTGTCCTATCCTCTAACTCCTTTATAATAATGGGAACTACTTGACATATCGTTTCTCTTACAATGTCCTCTATGCTATATGGGCTTGTCCCACTTATGTAATTTGGTGAAAACATTCTTTTTCTAATATTTTTTAATAATGTTTTTACTTCTTTTTTGAATTGCTTTGCAATAGGCTTCCTGCTCTGCATCAGAACCTCATATAATCCATCTTCTGTTAAAAACCACGCTTGAGTTTGATAATTTGAACCGCTCGTAATAATTGTACGAGTGGTTTTTTCGTCATCATCTATATTAGATAACATTTTTGAAACATTACTTTCTGAATAATCAATCCAATTTGCAACTTCTTTCGCTAAAAACAATGGCTCTTCAAAATTTCCATACATTGTTAACTGTTTCCCTAATATTTCCCTTTGCTCAATTACTTGTAATACACTCATTTGTATCTTCCTTTCTTTTTCTTATTTTTTGTTACACCATTTAGACATATTTAAGCTACACTTTCTAATAATTCCATAAGTTCTGATTGCTTAACTTCTAACAATTTGCATAAGCAAATCAATTCACTTCCACTAATAATGGCATTTTGATTAAAAATTCTCATTAGTCTTTGATAACTTATTCCTGAATTTTTAGAAATAAAAATATATTTTATTCCTTTGTTATCAATAACATTTTTTAAAAATCGAACTATTTTTTCATTCATAAAAAGACCTCCTTTTAGATTGAATAATTCGTTTATATTTATATATTATAATTGAATTATTCATTTGTCAATACTTTTTGATTGATTTTTTCGTTTTTTTGATTGAAATTTAATTATCTATGTTGTATTATCATTTTAGAGGTGATAATATGGCAAATAAAAAATTTGGTGAAACATTAAGAAAATTACGAAATACAAAGGGTTATACACAACAGCAAGTAGCTGATATTTTAGGTTTAAAAAATAAAAGTACTTTAGGTTCATGGGAAGTAGGCAAATCAGAACCAGATGGATATACTTTATTAAAACTTTGTAAAATTTATGAGGTAGAGGATATTTATTCTGCTTTTGATGAAACTTCTACATCATCCACACATATAAATAATGTTACAAAATCTAATTTAAGACCATTACCTTCAAATTCAGAAATAATTATTATGAAAAATAATAATGAAGTTTCTCAAAGTAATGAAATACTTGATGAACTCTATGAAGTTGTACAAACTTTATCTGAAAAAGAGCAACTTTATTTATTAGATACTGTAAAGTCTTTAAAAAAACTACTTAATGAAAAAGATAAAAATACTCTTTAACACAAAAGGCAGAAGGTATTTTCTTCTGCCTTTTCCTTCTTTCAATCAGCAATTCCCATACTTTCCGCATAAAAGCACACTGTTGCAGGAGAGATTTCAATTCCGTCCATTGTCAATATTCTTGCTATGCTAGAATAACTGTGATTTCCAGCACAAATAAGCCTTTCAATTTTTCTTCTTACTTTTATCTCTAATTTTTCAATCTCTTTTTCTGCCTGTTTTTCTCTTTCTGTTCTGTCCTCTAACTCTTTTATAATAATTGGTACTACTTGACAGATTGTTTCCCTCACAATGTCCTCTATGCTGTATGGGCTTGTCCCACTTATGTAATTGCCTGTCTGTCTGATAGAAGGTAATATCTCATCAAATACCCATTTTTCAAATTCCTCTGCTTTTGGTAGTTTAGAACGAATAATTAGCCTGTAAACATCACCTTCTGGTATAAAATTAACCTCTTGTTTTCCGCCATTTGTAAGGTAGGACTGTTTCAGTGCCCCCTTGCAATGTCTTGCAACTGCATTTTTAGGTTCAGAATAACCTAATGCCTTAGCTACATCATTTGCCATAAAATACTGTTTTCCTTCAATAAAAATCATTCTAAGCTGTCCAAATTCTTGATTTTCAAATAACATTACTTGTTGCATATCATTCTTTCCTCCTTTTCTTTTTGTAAAAGGCAATGTATCCACCCTTTTAAATAAAAATAATCTTCTGGATAATGTAAAC
>CAJTDC010000076.1 GCA_910575055.1 Clostridia bacterium | reverse complement strand
CTCAACATAGCATCTGTTAACAATAATTCCCCTTTTTCATTTCCTTTTAATGCACCTTTGTCAATCAACTTTTGTACCGTTGGCTTTGCCCAATCTGGCATATTTTCATCAATATAGTTGTATATCATTTTTACATTTTCCTCCTTTTGTTCGCTCAACCTCTTTTTAAAGTCTAACCATTGCACTTGATTTCTAACAAAAGGTTCTGGGCACATTTTGCCCGTCACATCATAGTGCCTTATTACATTTCCTATAGGCACACTGTATTTTGCCATAAGCACCTTTATTAACTCAATCGCTGTATTTTGTGTTTGTTCATTTATGTAATACTGCCCGTTTTGGTCTTTTTCACTACACATTTCAACACCTATGCTATTATCATTTCTGCATTTGGGGTGTTTGTAACTTTTGGCTCCACAATGCCAAGCAGTATCCGTATCTTTTACACTTTGTACTACATTGCTTTCATCTACAAAATAATGAGCCGAAGCATTTCTATTTGGTTGAGCAAAATAATTACCATTGCTTTCTGCCCTGTCACCATTATTCGCTGTGTAATGCACTACAATGTACTGTATAGACGATTTTCTACCTTTATTGTAGTTACTTTGATGTGCTAACATCTCTTTAATATTCACAAAATCACTCCTTTTTTAATTTTTTTGCAATTTCATATATCACATTTACAGTTACACTATTTCCAGCCTGTTTATAAAGCTGTGTATCTGAATTAAGTTCTCTTGCTTTTTCAAAATAACTATCTGGAAAACCTTGCAATCTAAAGCATTCTTTAGGTGTTAATTTTCTTACAACTGTTTTTCCACAATTTTCTGTTAAAATATTTTTTTCATATTTTCCAGTATTAGCTGTCAATATTGTTGGGCTGATACCCGTTACATCAAAAACTTTTTTTGTTACATTTTTAATATGCTTTATCCCTTCTGATTGTGTTTTTGGAGGGATAGGAAATATTTTTTGTCTGAATTTTCCTCTAATATGTCCAATAATATAGAGCCTTTCTCTATGTTGTGGCACTCCAAAATTGGCACTGTCAAGCACTTGCCATTGTGCATCATACCCGATTTTGTCCAATGTAATGAGTATCCTTGCAAAATCAAATCCTTTTTTAATTGATAACAAATTTCTAACATTTTCAATAAACAACCATTCAGGTCTATTTTCTTTTTCTGTTTCTCTAAGAATTCTGATAACTTCAAAGAATAATCCAGATTGTTCTCCTTGTAGTCCTTCTTTTGCTCCTGCAATGCTAATATTTTGGCAGGGAAATCCAAAACACCAACAGTCGGCTTTTGGCATTTCTTCTGCTCTGACTTTTGTAATATCTTCTGCATACCATTCTCCTTTTTTTATGTTGTGCATTGCTGTATAGCTTTTTTTCGCAAATTTATCTATCTCACAATGTCCTAAACAAATATGGCCTGCCATTTCCATACCTAAGCGAAAACCACCAATGCCACAAAATAAGTCAATAAATGTTATTTTCATTTTCTTTTGTTTTTCATTCATAAATATCCTACCCTTTGTTATGCGTAAATAATGTCTAAACCATAAGCCTTAGACGTTTCGTGTTCAATTCTGCAACCTCTTGCATTTTCCCAACCTTTACAAAAATAAACAGCATTGCATTTTGACATATATTTCAGAGATTTTGCAAGATGATACAAAGGTACGTTTTCATAACCTTTTTCTTTCAAATCCTGTTCCTTATCCTCAAAATAGGTATTTAACACTTCATAGCCTTTTTCTGTTAAAGCTGCTACTGCCCTTTCTCTTGTTTGTAAAATTTCTTGCTCTGTTTTGCCGCCCATTGTTTGTGATATCATTGCTATTTTTTTCATAATATATTTTCCTCCTATTTTCTTTATTTTTTAATCTTTTTTAGGTTTCTGATAAGTCAATGCCTGTTTACTATCTGTAATGCCTTGTGTAGTAGGGTCATTGACATAGCCCACAACTGCCACAACAACACACCCTAATGCAAAAGGATTACTCAAAAGATTTTTCACTTGCTCCGCCAATATTGCCCAACTGGTAAACATTTCTGGTTTTGCTCCAACAGCCGCCAACACTATCGCCACCAATCCAAACCAAAAATACGGATTTTTTGCCCTTACCTTCCAGTTGATTTTTTTCATAAGCTATACCTTCCTTTCTTCTAATATACTTATTCTATTCTCGTGGTCTGCTAGTTGTTCATCTTGCTCATTATTATGGTTCCACAACCTTACGTGGCTGTCGTGATTATGATTTTCAAATTTCTCCATTTTTGACTCTAAATGCTCACAAGTATCATTTAATTTTGTAATGGTGTTTGTCAAATTCATAATAGGCTTTGTGACTGTAGCAATTAGCCCTAGCAACGCAATCATTACTGTTACAATTTCCCACTCCATACTATTCCCTCCTTCTCCTTTATGCTAAAATGAAAAACATCTCAAAAAATCTCAATAAAAAAAGAGTTAAAAAACGTTTTAATGCTTTTTAAAACTCTTTTAAATTTCTTTTTCTATTTGTTCTACTTCTTGTTTTTCTCCTACAATATC
>CAJTDC010000075.1 GCA_910575055.1 Clostridia bacterium | reverse complement strand
TTGTACTTTATTCTGTTTGTTCTGATGTAGAGGTAAGAAGTTCTATTCTTGTTTGTATGAGTTGTTGCAATTCTTTTATATCCTCTAATGTTGCTTGATTTTTAATAAAACTTCTTGAGGTAGAACGGTTACGCAAATATTTTGCTTTTTCTCTATTTTTTTCCTGCCATCTTTTATTTGCCTCTGTTTGAGGGTTTGTTTGTTTTGTTTCTGTCTGCAATGAAATCAACTCCTATTTGTGAAATATGATAAGGTAAAGACCTACAACAACTACTATAAAACGTATGATTTGAAACATCAATTTTAACAATGCAATTAAAATTTCTTTGGTATCATTTTTCATTGTATTTTAGGTGGCTTTGTAGTATTATTTTTTATAGGGGAGGGTTTCCCCTCCCTTTGGATTAATTTATACTTTCTATTACCATTTTAATAATGGCTATGAGAGTACCTATTTTCAATCCGAGCTTGGTAAGTGCGTCTATCACTTCTCCAAGCTCTTTTATTTTTTTTACTACTATATTTTTTTTAGCCACCTTTTTCCCTCCTTTCGTTTGCTATTTTTTTATATTCATTCCCCCTTTCTGTATACTGTTATACTATCAATAGTATAATTTGTCAATAGCAAAATGAAAAAATTTTTAAAAAATATAAAAAAATTTATTTTTGACGTTTATTCTGTATGATGTAATCGTATGATATAATAGTATAAAAGACAAAAAAGGAGAAATTCTATGAAACAAAAATACAAAGAATATGCAGAACTAATAGGAATGGAGAATTTAACAATGTTATCTCATGTATTTGGAGGGAGTAATATTTATATTCCAAAAGAGAAAGAATTACAAAAAAGAGAAAAATATAAAAAGATATTAGAAGAATTTACAGGAGAAAATACAAAAGAATTAGCAGAAAAATATTGTATTTCTGAAAGAACAATATACAGAATGATAAAAAAGTACAAATAAAAAAAGTTTTGACAGTTTTTGAAGGACTTGTCACAAAAAATATGTTATAGTAAAAATAGAGAAAAACGAAGGGAAGGAGGAGGCTGTAATATCGACAGAAAAAAATAGAAGTCATGGAAAAGTGGATAAACTGCCAGAAGTGATAAGAAAAGAAGTGGAAAACAGGCTTCTTGAGGGGCACACTTATGAAGAAATTGCAAAATATTTAAAAGAAATGGGACACAACATATCCAAAACAAGCATACACAGATATGGAAAACCTTTTTTGCAAAAATTTGAAAGTGTGAGGTTAGCAAAGGAATATGCACAATTATTGGCAGAAGATAATACAGAAAGACCTACTACAGAACTACACGAAGCCAACAATGCACTTATCAGTCAAATGATTATGCAAGTATTGATAAATGAAAATATAAAACAAAAGGAAAAAATAGAAGCCGCACGTTCTATTGCAACATTACAAAGGGCACAAGTACAGAATGAAAGATTAAAGCTTCATGCAAGAAAAGAAGCAGGAGCAGTACATACAGCATTAAAAAAATTAAAACAACAAGTATATGAGGAGATTGGAAAAAATCACCCAGAAGTAGCAAAAGAGATTATCAAAATAGCAGACGATATAGAAAAAGAAACAGAAAAATAATTATTTATAGAAAGACTTTCAATGTCTTATGTCAGTAACATTACTACGTCCAAAAATAATCCGACAAAAAATGGACAAAAAAGTAAAAGGTATCATATTCATCAAATATATTCACCAATGAGGAAGTGATAAAATGTGGCAGGAGCAAGCGAAGGCTCTTTTTTTTATGGAGAAAAAAAGTATTAGAGAAATTAGCATAATGCTATTAAAAAGTGAGAAAAGCATATATCGTTATTTAAAAAAATTGCCTGAGTACAAGCAAGAAAAAGAAAAAAGGAAAAAAGCAAACAGTCAAAAGAGAAAAGCGTATCAAAAGCAATGGGACAGGCAAAACAGGGCAGAAAGATACACAAATATTAGCGGAGAAAGTATCAGAAGGGAGCATGACGTAGCAGCTATGATACTAAGTGCAGAAAGGCATTAAAACCTTGAGAGCGTTGCCCTCAAACTCCTATTTCTTTCTTGAAAGAAAGAAGCAAAGAACTTTAAAACGGTGTTGAACGTCCTACAAACTTTTAAGTGTGTTAAAAAAGTTGTTTTATTATGGATTTAATAAAAGTTTGACGTCTTTGGGGGAACTTTTTTCACTTGTGAAAAGTTCCCCCAAACCCCTTCAAAAACACGCTTGAAAGCGTAAAAAGACCTTAGAGACTTCGTCCCTAAAACCCTACCAACTTTTTTGAAAAAAAGTTGGATAAAAAACTTTATTTTTTGCAAACGGAAGTTTATTGACAGACTGAAACGTCCTATGAACGTTTTTTCAACACCGAATAACAAAACATATTTTCTTAAAAAATAATCATGGAAAGGTTTTTATTTATGGGTATTTTGCAGGAATTTAAAAGCATTTCTATAGGGGAAAAAACACAAAGAGAAGCAGAAATTGAAAAAGGCAAAAAAAGTTTTAGACAATACTGCAATATGATAAACAGCGACTTTTTTAAAAAAGAGAGAGTATATCAAGATATT
>CAJTDC010000074.1 GCA_910575055.1 Clostridia bacterium | reverse complement strand
CTTCTAGCTCTTGTATTATCACGGGTACTACTTGACATATCGTTTCTTTTACAATGTCTTGTATGCTGTATGGGCTTGTCCCGCTTATGTAATTTTGTGAAAACATTCCTTTTCTGATATTCTTCAATAACGTTTTTACTTCTTTTTTAAATTGCTTTGCAATAGGCTTCCTGCTCTGCATCAATACCTCATATAATCCATCTTCTGTTAAAAACCACGCTTGAGTTTGATAATTTGAACCGCTCGTAATAATTGTACGAGTGGTTTTTTCGTCATCATCTATATTAGATAACATTTTTGAAACATTACTTTCTGAATAATCAATCCAATTTGCAACTTCTTTTGCTAAAAACAATGGCTCTTCAAAATCTCCATACATTGTTAACTGTTTTCCTAATATTTCCCTTTGCTCAATTACTTGTAATACACTCATTTGTATCTTCCTCTCTTTTTCTTATTTTTTGTTACACCGTTTGGACATATATCGTTTTTTTCTATCAACAATTTTTATTTAATTTATACTACTTTTTCTTTCTTTTTTTCTTGTTCTTCATTAACTTGCTGGCTAAAAAGTAATGCTTGTATAGTATTCAATACATATGATTGATTTGATGGTGTTAATAAACTTGACAAAGAACTAATTTCAAGCACTGTTTTACAAGACATATTTTTATTGTTTTTCATAGAATACACTCCTATCTGTTTGACTGTATAATTACATTTTTTTGCCATTTTTGCTTGTTTAAATACAATATAGCATTTATTGTTGCTTGTGTCAACACTTTTTTGTTTGTTATTTTGATTTTATAATTACATTTTGTCTTGACAAAAGCATTTTTTTTTGTTATTATTGAAAAAAGGTGGTGACTTTATAATGACATTTGCTAACAAGTTAAAATTAATACGAAAAACTAATAATCTAACTCAAGCTGAATTTGCTGAAGCTATTGGTATTTCAAGAGGAAATTTATCTGGTCTTGAACTAGGTAAAGTATCTCCTACTCCTCTTTTAATTAATTGCATTTCTTTGATGTATAATATTGATAAAAATTGGCTCACTGATGAAGATAATAATGATTTAAGTGCATTAAATGGTTCAATAAATATGGCGACATTAATAGGTGAAAAATATGGTCAACTTGATGATAAATATAAAAAATTTGTTGAAAATCAAATATTACAATTATTAGAAATGCAAAAAAATACTCTTTAACACAAAAGGCAGAAGGTTCTTTCTTCTGCCTTTTCCTTCTCAATCCATAATCCCCATACTTTCCGCATAAAAGCACACCGTTGCAGGAGAGATTTCAATTCCGTCCATTGTCAATATTCTTGCTATGCTAGAATAACTGTGATTTCCAGCACAAATAAGCCTTTCAATTTTTCTTCTTACTTTTATCTCTAGTTTTTCGATTTCTTTTTCAGCTTGTTTTTCTCTTTCTGTCCTGTCCTCTAACTCTTTTATAATAATTGGTACTACTTGACAGATTGTTTCCCTCACAATGTCCTCTATGCTGTATGGGCTTGTCCCACTTATGTAATTGCCTGTCTGTCTGATAGAAGGTAATATCTCATCAAATACCCATTTTTCAAATTCCTCTGCTTTTGGTAGTTTAGAACGAATAATTAGCCTGTAAACATCACCTTCTGGTATAAAATTAACCTCTTGTTTTCCGCCATTTGTAAGGTAGGACTGTTTCAGTGCCCCCTTGCAATGTCTTGCAACTGCATTTTTAGGTTCAGAATAACCTAATGCCTTAGCTACATCATTTGCCATAAAATACTGTTTTCCTTCAATAAAAATCATTCTAAGCTGTCCAAATTCTTGATTTTCAAATAACATTACTTGTTGCATATTATTTCCCCTTTCTTTTTGTTCTTTAATTCTTCTTTTATCGCATCTTCTGATGCCTTAGCTAGGTTTACCATATTTAATACATACATTTGACTTTTAGGTGTTAAATCACGGAATGCCTCTAATAACGCGCTTATATTTTCATTATCCATATTCTCCCTCCATTCAGTCTTGTTTAACTTTGTTTGTAATTTTATATTATCACAAATAAAGTTAAATTTCAAGTATTATTTTTGTTTGTAATAATTTTTTTTATTTTTTTATTGAAAATAAAGTAATTATGTGATATAATTTATTACAGAAAGCGTGGTGTATATAAATATGTGTATGCATAATAGAATTAAAGAAATCAGAAAAGCTTTAAACATAAATCAAATTGATTTTGCTAAGCAAATTGGTCTCAGTCAATCTACTCTTGCTATGATAGAAGTAGGCAAAAGAAACTTTAGTGATAAACATATTAAACTTATCTGTTCAACATTTAATATTAGTGAACATTGGATTAGAACAGGTGAAGGAAGTATGTTTAGTTGTTCTCCTTATGAAAAAGAACTCATTTCTGTTTTTGAAACCCTTTCTCCTATTACGCAAAAATATTTAATTAATATTGCTAGAGAGTTACTTGAAAATCAAAAAGAACTTTTAAATCAAAACAAAAACACCTAACACAAAAGGCAGAAGGTATTTTCTTCTGCCTTTTCCTTCTTTCAATCAGCAATTCCCATACTTTCCGCATAAAAGCACACTGTTGCAGGAGAGATTTCAATTCCGTCCATTGTCAATATTCTTGCTATGCTAGAATAACTGTGATTTCCAGCACAAATAAGCCTTTCAATTTTTC
>CAJTDC010000073.1 GCA_910575055.1 Clostridia bacterium | reverse complement strand
CACAACATATCCAAAACAAGCATACACAGATATGGAAAACCTTTTTTGCAAAAATTTGAAAGTGTGAGGTTAGCAAAGGAATATGCACAATTATTGGCAGAAGATAATACAGAAAGACCTACTACAGAACTACACGAAGCCAACAATGCACTTATCAGTCAAATGATTATGCAAGTATTGATAAATGAAAATATAAAACAAAAGGAAAAAATAGAAGCCGCACGCTCTATTGCAACATTACAAAGGGCACAAGTACAGAATGAAAGATTAAAGCTAAATGCAAGAAAAGAAGCAGGAGCAGTACATACAGCATTAAAAAAATTAAAACAACAAGTATATGAGGAGATTGGAAAAAATCACCCAGAAGTAGCAAAAGAGATTATCAAAATAGCAGACGATATAGAAAAAGAAACAGAAAAATAATTATTTATAGAAAGACTTTCAATGTCTTATGTCAGTAACATTACTACGTCCAAAAATAATCCGACAAAAAATGGACAAAAAAGTAAAGAGTATCATATTCATCAAATATATTCACTAATGAGGAAGTGATAAAATGTGGCAGGAGCAAGCGAAGGCTCTTTTTTTTATGGAGAAAAAAAGTATTAGAGAAATTAGCATAATGCTATTAAAAAGTGAGAAAAGCATATATCGTTATTTAAAAAAATTGCCTGAGTACAAGCAAGAAAAAGAAAAAAGGAAAAAAGCAAACAGTCAAAAGAGAAAAGCATATCAAAAGCAATGGGACAGGAAAAACAGGGCAGAAAGATACACAAATATTAGCGGAGAAAGTATCAGAAGGGAGCATGACGTAGCAGCTATGATACTAAGTGCAGAAAGGCATTGAGGGTATTTTATGGGGATTTTGCAGGAATTTAAAAGCATTTCTACAGGAGAAAAAACACAAAGAGAGGCAGACATTGAAAAAGGCAAAAAAAATTTCAGACAATACTGCAACATGATTAACAGTGATTTTTTTAAAAAAGAAAGAATATATCAAGATATTGTCTGTGACACATTACAAAAAATGTATGAAAGAAAAATGATAAATGAGAAAACAAAAAAGCCTTATGACATACTGATATTAAATTTACCTCCTGGTTTTGGAAAAAGTTATACAGCAAGTTTATTTGCAACGTGGGTATTAGGTAAAAACAACAAAAACCAAGTGATTACGGTCAGTTATGGGCAGGATTTAGCAATATCATTTTCCAAAACAGTAAGAAACACCATACAGCTAGAGGAATATCACGATTTTGTACCTGTTAGTTTTTTTCCTGAACTGAAAATTAAAGAAGGCGATGGTGCAGCGGATAAATGGGCGTTAAAAAATGCTTATATGAGTTATTTAGGCACTTCATTTACTGGAAAATTAACAGGTATGAGAGGAAATATTATTATTATAGATGACCCTATTAAAAATGCAGAAGAAGCGGTAAATGAAAAAGTAAAACAAGGACATTTTGATTTTTATAAAAATACATTGACATCAAGAATGTTACCAAACAGTTTACAGATAATTATACAAACCAGATGGGCTACAGATGATTTAGCAGGAAAAATCATAACAGAATATAATAAAAGATGTTATGTATTGCAGTTAGCAGCATTGGATAAAAACGACAAAAGTATATGCGAAAGTTTATATCCTACAGAAGATTTAATTCGAAAAAGAGAAACACTTGATGAACATATTTGGTTAGCAAACTATATGCAGCAGCCTATTGATATCAAAGGGGTATTGTATGGAAAATTTAAAACTTATGATGTAATAGATAGTGATTTGTTTGAAAGACAGATTGCTTATATTGATACAGCAGATGAAGGAAAAGATTATTTGTGTGCCATAATAGGCGGTGTGGTAGGGAGATACGGTTATGTTACAGGAATATATTATACTGATAAATCTATGGAGGTAACAGAACCAGAAACAGCAAGGCTTTTATCACTATTACAAACAAGAGATTGTTTGATAGAAAGCAACAACGGAGGCAGAGGATTTGCCAGAAATGTAGAAAGAGAACTGAAAAAATTAAAATGCAGAAAATGTAATATTACTTGGTTTCATCAAAGTAAAAATAAAAATACCAGAATACTTGTTAATGCAACAAATGTAATGGAACAAGTGATATTTCCAGAAGGTTGGGAGAAAAAATACAAGGAGTTTTACAAAGCAATTAGCAATTATCAGAGAAAAGGGAAAAATGCACATGATGATGCCCCCGATGCACTGACAGGATTTGTAGAAATGATAAATGGAGATGTCAAAGGTAGAATGAAACCAATAGCGAGCCCTATCAGAGCATTCAAGTTATTTTAAATGAATTCTAAGGAGAAATGATAAATATGGAAATTGCAAGGGGATATGAAAAAGATACTATCACAGGACGAATGATATATCCTTGTGAGATGTATCAAACGACAGAACAAAATACAGAAAAAGAAGAAGAGCAAAAATCAGAACAGCAAATAGAGGAAGAAGAATGAAAAATTTTATAAAAGAATTTAGACAATACAGTAAGGACAATGAAAAGCCTTATTTTTTTGCAGAAAAAGAGATACAAAACAGTGTCAACACTGCTTTAAAATTTTATTCCAGAAAAAAGCCTATTATTCGAGAATGTAATATTACTATTGTGGAAGGACAAAAACTATATGCCCTTCCTGAAGACTATCAGACATGGTACAAAGGATTAGAAAAATATGCTATTGTAGGAAATTGTATTGTTTTGAAAACTGGTTATTATGGAATGATTTCCTTTTTGTACTATGCAGACAGAAAAATAACGGAAATACCAGAAAGTGAATTATATTTATTTTATAGTTTTTGTTATGGTGATTTGTTGGAGAAAAAAGCATTA
>CAJTDC010000072.1 GCA_910575055.1 Clostridia bacterium | reverse complement strand
CCCATACGACGGCGTGTACGCCGGCGTTATATTCCCCTCTTTTTGTTCCCAAACAATATTTTTTTCTTTATTCTCTCTATCCTTTGTATTTTCAGTATTCTTAGAGGTATTTGCTGTAAATTCTTCCGTAAATTCCACTGAATTTATATTTATTACCCCTTGATTTGTATTAATGTTTATGTTAATATTCATAATACAGAAACTCCTTTCTTGTAGAAATTATTTAATTTTTATAAGATTGGGGAATGGAGAAAACAATATCAAACTTTGACGGGTTAATATTGTTTTCTCAATCCTTTTTAAAAAATTATAACACAAAAACATATTTTTGACAAGATTTTAAAAAAAATAATCGCTGTAAGCCTCTATTTTCAAGGGCTACAGCGTTTTTTTTTGTCATTTTCAAAATTGTATTGTTGACAATATATAAATACAAGGTAAGAACTCAATTTCACTCATATTTTTTTACTTTTTTTCTCTCGCCTATCCACTTGCAAATATCACACTTTATGACCTATAAATTCACATACTACGCAGGGATAATAAATAATATAAATATATAATTTTGAATTATATTTTATATTTTTATTATTCGCTTGATGTCAATTTATAGCTTTCGGGGGCTTTGCCCCCAAACCCCCACACTCGGCGTTAGCCAGGGGTTGGGATTTAAAAACCCCAACCCCTTGCAAAAGTGTTTTTTTTATTGCACGGTGTCAAGGGTAAACGCTGCACTTCGTGCCCTTGACACCGCTACATAGAGCCGCCCCGAACGCCGCAGCGTGGCGGTCGGATAAGGCGGCGACAATCACCAATAAACTCCAACATAGCCCTAATACGTCAATTAGCATCTACATAGAGTGAGCGAAGCGACTATGTGCACAAGCGGGAATAGCCAATCAAATACGCGGTGCACATAGTCGCCGCGAACGACCCCAACCAATAACTTAAATCAAACCAATACAACAGCCGCGTTATGCCTTAGCGATTGCGAACGCTAATATTAAGTGTGAGCAAAGCCCCCCTGTCCTATTGAGTGCCCCCCGCCTAAAAAAAGTTACCGCTTAGCGGGGGGAAAGGTAAGCCGGGGGGGACGGCGAGAGCCGTATGCGGGGGGACGGCTAGGAAAGGGGGGCGTTCGCAAGGCGAAGCGGCGGAAATTTGGGACAAATCCCTAGCCGAATAACAAAAACTAAACCAATACAACAGCAAGCCCGTAAGCTGTACACAAAGCGAACAAACAACTTGTTGTTTTGGCTCGCAGTGAACAGCTGCAGCTTGCGGAAGTTACCACCTACAAAGAGCGAACGCCCATTTGCGTAAGGCAAAATGTTATGCAACGTATTCACTTTTTGCCGTCATGTAAATGGGCAAGGAGCGACAATAACCAATCAAAAAAAAGCAAGGCTTTCACCTTGCTACATACGTCTTACATTTCGCTTTTACTGCTTCTCTCATCATATTCCTTGTCCCTTTATTCTCTGCTCCTTTTACCGGAAATAATAAACAGATATTCGCATATTCCGCCATCTGTTTATTACGGATATATCCCGCTGCTTTTCCGTATAACTTCCAATCTGCCGGAAAACGCCTTACACTCCAATTCATTTCTTCAGCAAGCAACTCTCCTAACTTATCTGCACCACGACACCCACCAGACACAACTTCAATATCACCTTCAAAACCACTAACAAAACTCACAACCAACCTTTTCATCTTTTCATAATCACTAAACAACCTTGAACCTGCAATAATTACTTTCAACATTTCTTTCACTCCCTCGTTTTCGCACTTCTCATCACCGCAAGTCAAGGCGAAAAGCAACGCGTGCCTTGACAAGGTGATACAATGAGAAGTGCTGAGGGAGTGAAAATATCAACACACCAACACACTCCGTTTATTTTAAATCCCCACACTAATACACTTAAATTTACCAACAAATTTACCAACAAAAAAAAGAACAGACTAAAAAATCTGTTCTTTCCTCCCCAATATGAACCACGCTTCTCTTTTTCTGTTCTCTTTTCTTAAAATCAAAAAACAGTTTTAAACGCTTTAATATAAATACCTTTATTTGCAATATTTTGTACTTATAACAAAAAATATAACATTTTAGGATATATTTGTCCATAAAATATTTTTTTGCCATTATACGGCAAATTTTGCCTTTTAGAAGATATACAAACATATATTTGCTTTTTATCTAAGCTATAGAACCACCATTTGCAGAATTATTTTCATCTACAACAACTAAATCATCTTGTTCCGTATACTTCTTATCAAGTTCTCTCACATCTTTTATTATCCCTGAAGCAAATTCTTTATTTTTTTGATAATTTCGTTGTGCTTCTCTCTCCATCTGCTCCTTCTTATCAATTTCTGCACAACCTTGCAAAATCTCATTCATAAAATTTTCTTTAGTATTTCTAATATATTGTTCTGAAAAACCCGATATGTTTTTTATATAAATCCCTCTCTCCTTGTCTTCTTGCTTCTTACTTTCTTGCTTTTTCAATCAATTTTCACTCCTTTTCTAAAACGGTAAATAATCATCTTCATACTCTAAATTAAATTCTATATCAAGATTTAATTTCTTTATATGCAACTTAACACTTGAACCATAGTCTTCTACAATACTGATTGACATACCTTCATCTTTTTTTAAATCTTTATAAATTTCATCAATAACATTTCTATCATTATCTAAAATAGACTTTATCAAAACAATCATTTTTTCTTTCCACTCATTGTCCATTTATTTACAATCCTTTCCCTTTCTTCTTACAAACTTCAACATATTTTCTTTTTCTTCTCCGTTTAACCTTTTATATCGTTCTTCTCCAAAATGCCACTTATACAACTCAATATATCCTTGCTCATCAGCTTGTACATCTCCTACTGCCATTATATCATCACTCTCCGTTA
>CAJTDC010000071.1 GCA_910575055.1 Clostridia bacterium | reverse complement strand
AATAGTGATAGGTAAGCGTTTGATATTATCTCCGGCTTTTCCCCCACTCCACACCGTACGTGCGACTTTCACCGCATACGGCGTTCCAACAATTAATCGTCATTCAATACTACAGTATTTCCAACACTCTTACGGAGTTTATTTAATTTCTTTATCGCTTTATCATCTAGCTTCACCATATTGAGATACTTCTCTATTGTTTCCTGTTTTGTAGCGTGAACTAATTTATGGACTTCATAGGATAATATTATCAGGTTATTATATTCATCAGTTCCATCTTCCTGTTTTGGTTTGATATGATGGACTTGCATATTTATGTCTAATGGTAATCCACTAATAGGACACATTCCTTTTTGTGCAACATATTTTGATAATCGGTTGTCATTAAATTCTATACTTTGTCTTTCACTTGGATTAGCTAACAAATAATTTAATATATCTTTGTTGATACAACCTAACTCATTATGAATTATTTTTCTGCCTTCTGGCGTATAGTTGCATATTTCTTGTTTTAGTAAAAGCGGTGTCTTTGTGGTTACTCCATATATAGGATACATATATATTCCTGATATGATTCGAGGTCTACCTTTATATTCATCATATTTCTTTAGGTATTCTCTCGTTTTATATCCTTTCTTTTCCGTTTTATTTCGTTTGCCTTTTTGCTTTTTCTTTTTAGGTGCTAGGTCTTTTAAGCGAGTTTCTAAACACTTAGAAAGATTATAGTTTATTTTTCCAAAATCTATATTAACCAATGTTGCATAAGCATAATAATTATGTTCCCCAGCAATAATTCTATTGAGTTTGTATATTTCTTTTACTGTCGGGTGTTTTTGTACTACTTTTACTTGTGCTTTTATTTTCTTTTGCACGTTTTTCCTTGCTTTTTTGGTTAACTTTGATTTTACAACGTATTTCTTTTTCTTTTTGTGAGCCTTTATTTTATATCCTAAAAATTCTGTGTAGTTTTCTTTTACATTTGTTATTTTTGATTTTTCTGGGTTTATTTCCAGTCCTAACCTTTCTTTTAACCACTGTTGCGTTGCGTGAAATATCTTTTCTGCATCTTTTGATTTCCTACATATTATTTTAAAATCATCAGCATATCTAACAATATAGATTTCTTTTAAATTTGTATTCTTTAATGCCCTGTGTTTTGAACCTAATGTGGAATATTCGTGTTTTGTTTTTTCAAATGTTTGCCATTGATTGCTAATCCACCAATCCAATTCATTGAGTACAATATTCGATAATAGAGGGGATAATATTCCTCCTTGTGGTACTCCTTTTGTTGGTATTCCAATTCCTTCTATTTCTGCCTTCAACATAGTTTTTAGTATGCTCAATAGCTTTTTGTCGTGTATTCCCATAGTCCATATTTGTTTTATTAACTTGCTGTGGTTTACATTATCAAAGAATCCTTTTATATCTATATCTACTATATGAAACCTTTTGTCTATTTGTATTTGTTTGTATAAATATGCTATGGCGTGCTCTGTCCCTCTGTTTGGTCTAAATCCAAAGCTATATGGGTGAAATTTTGCCTCACAAACTGGTTCCATTACTTGTTTTATGCATTGCTGTATGATTCTGTCTTCTATGCAAGGTATTCCTAGTGGTCTTTTCCTTCCGTCAGGTTTAGGTATTTCTACACGTCGTACTTTTTGTGGAATATAATATTGTAGTCTGCTTTGTATATAAATTATAAACTTTTCCATAGGTACATCTTCCCAATACTCTAATGTTCTATGGTTTGTACCTGCTGTATGACTACCTCTATTACGTTTTATATTTCTATATGCTAGTTGGATATTTTCTTCACTCACTATTATGCTGTATAAATCTTTGAATATTTTACCTTCTTTACTTTTTCGGTATAAGTCATCAAAGATGTCTTGCATATTATAATATTCGTTGTATCTTAAAGCATTCTTTTTCAGTGTTCTTTCTTCCATTACTTGCATTGTAATAGGGCGATTCTCCTTTATTTGGATTCTCTTTCTAAGTCTTACTCGAAGCCTATTGTATGTTGTAATATATTATTCTTTTTCGATTAATTGTCTTGAGCCTGTTCCTCCATTTCCATTACAGAAACTTCTTAGGTCGTGGCTCTACTCTCACAGACGTTAATGTAAGTTATAGAGAACTATTTTTAAATTAATTTCGAAAATTCATTCTTCTTTTTCCTTACAACCATTTCATAGAATCAGCGTATTCTCCCTGTCGCCTGCTTTCCTCGTTCCAGTAACTTTATCCTTTTCAATAGCCTTTAGGTTTGTTCTTTGAACCTGCGTGTCATATATAGTCCTGTAAACTATATACAGTTTTTCATAGTAAAGATTTTTACTCAACTGCAACTCACCTTCTTTACACAAGATAATTTTCATTTCTGAAAATCGGAATTATAGATTCTTACATTCAAACATTCGTCAGTTTATTTTTCATAATCATTCTAACCATTGGCTATTTTCCTCTTTGTTTTTAGGTCTATTCTATATCTCTGTTCTAACAATACTAGCTATAATAGTATAGGGATTTCACTCCTGAAGAAAAGTTCTTTCCCCTAGAACAGATTTTTCAGTTTCCTGCAACATTTCTATTGCATACAAATTTAGAGATGTACATTCGAATATTCGTCAGTTGTTATACACAACATTCTAACCTTGAACAAATTTTGGACTCCCGACCTATCATACACTCGACCACCTCTGGTTCGCATTTCCTCTCAATATCTTACTGAGTTAGGGTGTACTCTCAGCCGACTTCACCGAGCTTATAACACACACGTTTCGCTGTCGTATATGCTATTCGGAGTATTAGAGTTAGCCCTTCAAGGCGTTACCCTCTCATTTGACTAATCAAGTCACTAGTTCTCACAACTTAAATCGTCTTTATTAAGCAATTATTTTTAAGTTATGGGAGTAGCTTTTCACTACCCAACGAGTCGCACCTT
>CAJTDC010000070.1 GCA_910575055.1 Clostridia bacterium | reverse complement strand
CAAACCATTCCAGTTTACTTGAAATGAAATCCAATCCTCTATTTTTTTATCATTTACAGTAATATTGACAATAGGCTTTCCAAAAGCTCTAAAATTACCCTTGTTCATTCCTCGAAACATTTTTTACATCTCCTTTAAAAAATGAAAAACACTTTTTAAAAGCCCTTTAAACTACTTTTAAAACCTTTTTAAAATTATTCCCAGTTTTCTTCATTTACTTTACTATCTCCATAAACTCTCATTAACCCTCTTATTTTTGTATCACCATCTACAACAGCATTTTCCAACACTCTAGCACAATCATATACTTGAGCATTTCCTTTTACTACTGCATTTCCCCCTATTTTAGCACAATCATACACTTCTGCATTTTCTGCAACAACTGCATTATCATACACTTTTGCATTGCCATATACCTTTGCATTTCCTACCGCTGCACCATTATCATATATCCAGCAACAGCCCAAATGCGACAAATTCCCTTCACTACTTACTACTCCTCCTATTTGTCCTTTTGCCACATTTCCAAAACTTTGCAATGCCTTTATTTTATAAGCAGTACAGCCATTTACTACAATAGGAGAGGGTAATAATTCATATTTTTTACATTCTTCATTCAAGGCAATATCAACTCCTGTCCTATTTGTATTTTATGAGGACTTGCTATTTTATCTTTGTTTGCTTGATATATTTTGTCCCAATCATTTGCATTACCATATTGATTTTTTGCTATTTTAGAAAGCGTATCTCCTGCTTTTACAGTATAGTTTTTACTTTCTGTATTTTGTTGTTTGTTTTTTTCTTCTTCTGTTTTAATATCTTCTGCTGTTTTGTCCACTGCTTCTTTAGGCACTTGCTTTGTTATCTGCACCACTCTTTGTAATGTAATGGTAAAGGGGATAAAAAAGTTTGTTCTGTGTTCTGGCTGAAATTCCTGTATCACAACTTTTTGTGTGTATGCCTCTGTTACAAAATCAATCGGTTCTCCCTTTTGTCTCATATTTCCTATTTGAACCATTCTTTCCAGTGCGTCAGTACCTTCGAACCAACCTTCCCAACTAATTTCTCTATAAGTAGAACCAAAATTTTGTATACTGACATTTCCGCCCGGAAATGTATTGATTGCAAGCATTTGCCCACCGCCGTGCTGTACACTGTCTGGTTTTTCTGTTGTTCGAAGCACCATATTGCCAAGCATAATCTGCAAAAAAATCCCTCCTTTTCTATTATAACACATATTTTTATATGTGTTATACTTATTGACACATATAAAAATATGTGTTATAATAGTATTGTCAGGAGGGAAAATAATGAAAAGTTATTCATCAAGAGAAATCATCAAGTTATTAAAAGCTGATGGTTGGTATGAAGTCAATGTAACTGGAAGTCATCATCAGTTTAAGCACCCAACAAAAAAAGGGCGTACTACAGTAAAACACCCAGATAAAGACATACCTAGAAAAACACTTGATACCATTGAAAAACAATCAGGGCTAACATTTCGTTAAGCCCTAACCCCTTCTGACAATTATAAACTCAAAACACTTATAAACATCAAAGTTACTCACTAATGATGTAATTTTTTTCCTGCTTTGCAGTAAAAACCGTTCGTACTTTGACATTACAGTTGCTCTTGTGTTACTTCGTCAACACTTGGTCGCAACTTCCATAAACGTCAAAGTTACTCACTAATGATGTAATTTTTTTCCTGCTTTGCAGTAAAAACCGTTCGTACTTTGACATTACAGTTGCTCTTGTGTTACTTCGTCAACACTTGGTCGCAACTTCCATAAACGTCAAAGTTACTCACTAATTAGGAGGTTATATATTATGAAAAAAACAGAACGTTATTTTTATCCAGCTATTTTTACTTATGAACTAGAACAAGAAATTGCTGTTGTTTTTCCAGACTTAAATTGTGCTACAAGTGGTATCAATGATGATGATGCTTTTTTATCTGCAAGAGAACTTTTAGGCTGTGTACTAAATGGTTTAGAAGAAGACAACGAAGAAATTCCTTCTCCAACTTCTTTATCACAAATAAAATTGCAAGATAATGAAAAAGCTGTACTCGTTGATGTTTATATGCCTTCTATTCGTATGGCACAAATAAACCGCTCTGTTAGTCGTACTGTTACATTACCAGCTTGGTTAAATGCTTTAGCATTAGAACATAACATCAATTTTTCTCAAGTATTGCAAGATGCTTTAAAAACACAACTCCATGTGAAATAATTAATATCCTCCCATAAATCCGTAAGGGCTCATCGTAAGCGATGGGCTTTTTTCTCTTTTCTTTTTACCATATCCTCTTTTGTCCAATTCCCTTGCTACTTCTTTTGCGATTTCATTTTCTCTTTTTTCTGCTCCCTGTATCACAATATAAATTGGTCTTTGTTCTTTTTGGTTTTCTTCTGTTTTTTCTGCTCTATTTTTAATAAAAAATTTCTCGTCTTTTTTTCTCCAATTTTCTATTTCAATACCATTTAACGCACCTGTTTGTGCAGCAAGAAACGCTGTGGTATCTTTCAATATTCCCTTTTTGTCTTTCATACCATCTGCAAAACTTTGTATCAAATTTCCTCCCCACAAATGGTTTGTTTTTAATTCTCCCTTTCTGCTAGGAGATTGCACTTTCAAATAATCTCCAATCACTGTAGCAAGAGAAGAAGCTGCCATCATCAATGCACCTTTTTGGCTATTCATACCATTGATAAAACTTTGTATTAAATTACCGCCCCACAAAAACATATCTTCTTTTTTGATAAGTGTATTTTGAATGATATTATTGATACTTTGTACCGCTGCCTGTACAGTTCCACTTGTGCCTTGCAGTGCATCAGCGAAAGCATTTCCTGCATCTGTTCCACCCATCTGCATAAAATTTGTCATTTCTTCTAAATTTCCCGTCATATCTGGCATAGCACAATTCATATTTTCAAAATCAAAACTTTGTTCTACAGAAGTTTTTACTTCTGCAAACTGTTCTGTTATTTTTTGTTTCATATCTCCAAAGCCTTTGC
>CAJTDC010000069.1 GCA_910575055.1 Clostridia bacterium | reverse complement strand
AATATCTTGATATACTCTCTCTTTTTTAAAAAAGTCGCTGTTTATCATATTGCAGTATTGTCTAAAACTTTTTTTGCCTTTTTCAATTTCTGCTTCTCTTTGTGTTTTTTCCCCTGTAGAAATGCTTTTAAATTCCTGCAAAATCCCCATAAATAAAAACCTTTCCATGATTATTTTTTAAGAAAATATGTTTTGTTATTCGGTGTTGAAAAAACGTTCATAGGACGTTTCAGTCTGTCAATAAACTTCCGTTTGCAAAAAATAAAGTTTTTTATCCAACTTTTTTTCAAAAAAGTTGGTAGGGTTTTAGGGACAAAGTCCCTAAGGTCTTTTTACGCTTGCAAGCGTGTTTTTGAAGGGGTTTGGGGGAACTTTTCACAAGTGAAAAAAGTTCCCCCAAAGACGTCAAACTTTTATTAAATCCATAATAAAACAACTTTTTTAACACACTTAAAAGTTTGTAGGACGTTCAGCACCGTTTTAAAGTTCTTTGCTTCTTTCTTTCAAGAAAGAAATAGGAGTTTGAGGGCAATGCTCTCAAGGTTTTAATGCCTTTCTGCACTTAGTATCATAGCTGCTACGTCATGCTCCCTTCTGATACTTTCTCCGCTAATATTTGTGTATCTTTCTGCTCTGTTTTGCCTGTCCCATTGCTTTTGATATGCTTTTCTCTTTTGTCTGTTTGTT
The DNA here is from genome assembly GCA_910575055.1 of Clostridia bacterium. Lineage (GTDB taxonomy): Bacteria > Bacillota > Clostridia > Lachnospirales > Anaerotignaceae > Coprocola. Next base: position 2,345 of record CAJTDC010000069.1, on the reverse strand, counting down.
TTTTTTCTTTTTTCTTTTTCTTGTTTGTATTCTGGTAATTTTTTAAAATAATTTTGTATTGTTTTTTCGCTTTTGAATAGCATTTTGCTGATTTCTCTAATACTTTTTTTCTCCATAAAAAAAAGAGCCCTTGCTCGCTCCTGCCACATTTTATCACTTCCTTATTAGTGAATATCTTTAACGCTTATGAGTGTTTTGACCTAGCAGTTTGCATAGCAAACGCAGGAAAAATACGAATGTTAAAGTATGAACGGTTTTTCATACTATGTATGAAAAAAATTTCCTTTTTTTGTCGGATTATTTTTGGACGTAGTAATGTTACTGACATAAGACATTGAAAGTCTTTCTATAAATAATTATTTTTCTGTTTCTTTTTCAATATCATTTGCTATTTTGATAATCTCTTTTGCTACTTCAGGGTGATTTTTTCCAATCTCCTCATACACCTGTTGTTTTAATCTTTTTAACGCTGTATGTACCGCTCCTGCTTCCTTTCTTGCATGAAGTTTTAATCTTTCATTCTGCACCTGTGCCCTTTGCAATGTTGCAATAGAGCGTGCAGCTTCTATTTTTTCCTTCTGCTTTATATTTTCATTTATCAATACTTGCATAATCATTTGACTGATAAGTGCATTGTTTGCTTCGTGTAGTTCTGTAGTAGGTCTTTCTGTATTATCTTCTGCCAATAATTGTGCATATTCCTTTGCTAACCTCACACTTTCAAATTTTTGCAAAAAAGGTTTTCCATATCTGTGTATGCTTGTTTTGGATATGTTGTGCCCCATTTCTTTTAAATATTTTGCAATTTCTTCATAAGTGTGCCCCTCAAGAAGTCTGTTTTCTACTTCTTTTCTTATCACTTCTGGCAGTTTATCCACTTTTCCATGACTTCTATTTTTTTCTGTCGATATTACAGCCTCCTCCTTTCTCCTGTTTTAACGTTTCTATCTATTTGCATTATAACATATCTTTTGTGACAAGTCCTTCAAAAACTGTCAAAACTTTTTTTATTTGTATTTTTTTATCACTCTGTATATTGTTCTTTCAGAAATACAATATTTTTCTGCTAATTCTTTTGTATTTTCTCCTGTAAATTCTTCTAATATCTTTTTATATTTTTCTCTTTTTTGTAATTCTTTCTCTTTTGGTATATAAATATTACTCCCTCCAAATACATGAGATAACATTGTTAAATTCTCCATTCCTATTAGTTCTGCATATTCTCTGTATTTTTGTTTCATATAACTCCCCCTTTTTTGTCTTTTATACTATTATATCATACGATTACATCATACAGAATAAACGTCAAAAATAAATTTTTTTATATTTTTTAAAAATTTTTTCATTTTGCTATTGACAAATTATACTATTGATAGTATAACAGTATACAGAAAGGGGGAATGAATATAAAAAAATAGCAAACGAAAGGAGGGAAAAAGGGTGGCAAAAAAAAATATAGTAGTAAAAAAAATAGAAGAGCTTGGACAAGTGATAGACGCACTCACCAAGCTCGGACTGAAAATAGGTACTCTCATTGCCATTATTAAAATGGTTATAGAAAGTATAAATTAATCCAAAGGGAGGGGAAACCCTCCCACATAAAAAATAATACTACAAAGCCACCCGAAATACAATGAAAAATGATACCAAAGAAATTTTAATTGCATTGTTAAAATTGATGTTTCAAATCATACGTTTTATAGTAGTTGTTGTAGGTCTTTACCTTATCATATTTCACAAATAGGAGTTGATTTCATTGCAGACAGAAACAAAACAAACAAACCCTCAAACAGAGGCAAATAAAAGATGGCAGGAAAAAAATAGAGAAAAAGCAAAATATTTGCGTAACCGTTCTACCTCAAGAAGTTTTATTAAAAATCAAGCAACATTAGAGGATATAAAAGAATTGCAACAACTCATACAAACAAGAATAAAACTTCTTACCTCTGCATCAGAATAATATAGAAACAATAAAAGAGGGCTTTCGCCCTCTTTTATATTTCTTTTTTATCTTTTTCCCATATACTTTTTAATCCTTCAATCAGTTTTGCTGCTTGTTTGCTTGTCAGCCAATTTACATTAGAAATACCATACTGCTTTTCTATAAATTGCCTAAGTGCTTTTTCTTCCCAACTTAAACATTGACAAAGCCCTTTTACATATTTTAATTGTTTTTCCGTAATATATCCTTTTACTGTTTGTTTCTTTTCCTGCAATCCATCTATCAATGTTTTTGCTTCTTGTGTTGTTACTTCTGTAATACTTTGTTTTCCTGTTTGTGTTTCTACATAACTATGTAATAATTCATTATCCATACCTCTTTGTTTTGCCAATACAAACAATAA
>CAJTDC010000068.1 GCA_910575055.1 Clostridia bacterium | reverse complement strand
TTAAAAAATCTACTCTAGCTACTATTTGCTTGTACCAGCCGCTTTTTTCTCCTTGTGCATCTAATATTGCCTCCGCCTTTTCTATATAAAAATCAGCTTCTTTTTCCATTTCTGTTACTCCTCTATATTCAGACCTTGTTTAAAACCCGTTTAACTTTTTTTCTTTTCGTTTAACTTTTTTTCACTGATACTTTTTACCTCTAATAAAAAAAGCGTCTTAAAACGCTTTTAAATGCCTTTTAAAACACTTTTAAATTTTTGTACAAAAAAGAACCGTTTAATGACTTGTTCAGGTCAAAATATTATTTTTTATTCTGTTCTTGTTTTTTTAGCCATTCTTCATGACTTCTTTTTTCATAATCCTCAACACTTTTATAACCTTTTTCTTTTACAGCTATCATACCAGGACCGCCTATCATTCTGGAACCATCTGGAAATACTGTATATAATTCTCCTGTATAATATTCTTTTTTAGGAGCTTTTTCACTAAGTTTTTTATGGTGTTCTCTTATTTCTCTATCTTTTACATCAATTCCTTTAAATTCTTCCATTCTTTTATAATATTCTTCATAGGTTTGTATTGCTAAAAATTTTTCTTTTTGTCTACCTCTCTCTTCTTGTGTCATTCTACCACTTCCTTTATATACTCATATAGTTTAGAACATTTCCTTTTCAATTCTGTTTTATCGCTCATATATAATTCATAAGGTTCTGACATAAAATCCCACAATTTATCATATCTAAATTCTCCACTATCCCAGCCAAATGCTTTTATAGGGTCATCACAATTATAAATTCTACCTTGATACTCTGAGATAAGTGCTTCATTTCTTAAAAAACAAGCCTTTACTGGTCTATCTAAATTATCAACATAGGTTGTTGCATCAATATAAATGTCACTACTTGTAATTTCTCCTAAAATTTCTCTTTTTAATTGTTCTACTTTTTGTTGGTTCATCAATTTATTATCAACCATATGCCCTGTTTCATGTCTTACTTGTTTTTTGTTTGCACCTTTTGCTATATACATAACATCATTGTTATAGTCATATTGGCTAGTTCCTTCTTGTCCGATTTCAATGATTGTGCCATCTCTCAATGCTTTTTGCACCTTTTCAGGCATTTCAGCAAACGTTTCTTTGACGATTTCAATTTCTTTTTCAACTTCTTTTTCACTTACATTTTTATGGATACGAATATTATAAACTTCATTGTTTTGCTCTTGTTTTTTCTCTTTAAATGTATTTTGTTTTTCACTATTATTATACTCTATATTATTGGAATTGTCAAAATTTCCAACTTTTCTTTCTGAAAAAACAGGCAGCCATGTACATCTGCAACGTGGATGCAGGGGATTATCTGGTGCTTTATCAATATCAAACACTTTTCCATGTAAAGCCCTACAGCCATCACAAGTTTTTAAATCCAGTGAAGCGTGCCATGCCACTTTATTTGCTCCTGCTCCTTTGTATGTATTTTTAGTGCTTGTGTTGTAGGCGTGCCCTAATTCTGTAATGGCTATCATTTCTGCTCTCACAGGATTTTTAATTTTGTTTTCTATTTTCTTTTTTTGTTCTTTCCAGCTTTCTCCCTGCTCATATCCCTTTGCCAATATTTTTCTTATTTCCTCTATGGTTGTTTGTTCCATTTTAGATACTCTCAAAAGTGCATTGTTTAATAATTCTTCTTGAATATCTTCTCTTTCAATACCCATACGAATATTGATATTATTTTCCTCATCAGTAAAAACTTGCTCTACTACATTTTGTGCTCTTTTTTCCCCTATATCATAAGCCTTTTTGATATAGTGGATATAAAAATCCTTGTTTTGTTTCTTCCACGCCTTTTTGATGTTATTTTCTATATTTTCCTCTGTACTCTCTTTGATTTCTTCCCAAATTCCATTAAAAAAAGACTCCCACTTTTTCGTAAATTCATGAGAAAGTCTTTCTATTTCTTCAAAATCTTTTTCGTGTTCATCTGTCAATGCTTCTTCAGTTATATTCTTTTTTTTTATTTCTTTTTGCTGTTGTGTTTCTTCTGTATTTTCTTCATTTTGTTTTACTTTATTTTGTTTTACTCCATTTTCTTCTAATATCTTTTGATACATTACACTAGGGTCTTCTATATCAAAATCATCTGCCACAAGCTGTATCGCTTTTTCATGACTAATAAGCTGTTTTCCTCCGCCTTTTGCTAGTGCATTTTGTATGCTTTCTACTCTTTCTGCGGTACTTTCTTCTGTTTTCCTGCTCCACACAATGTCATAGTAAATATTTTCTGGGTTAATTCCTTGTAATAAAAGCTGTAAATCTATTATTGCTCTATATCCAGAATAAATGCTGTTATCTCCATATTCCAGCCTGTCAGTAATATTTTCTAATGTCTGCAAATAGTGAGGATACTGCACTTTTAATACATCTCTGTTAATACCTTGTCCCCCTGTAATAATTGCCTTTGGTACTAACAAATTTATCCATAACATATTTTCTATCATTTCTACATCTTTTATTTCATCAAGATTTGCTTCATCATGTAATGCACTTACTTCTACATTACCTATGTAATCTGTTAACATATGGGCATTTGCAGTAGGAATTCCGTTTTCATCTACCATAGCATTTGCCCTTTTGTAGTCTTCTATTTCTGCAATATCTGTTGTTTCTAGCTTATGGGAACGCTTACTAACAGAACGATATATTCTTCTGTAAGCTAATGCTTCTTCCATTTTTGAAAGTATTTTATAGCACTTTCTTGCTACTGCATATTGACTTGTGCCATAAATTTTAGTTTCATCACATAACCATCGAATATGGTTTATTTGATAAAGTGCAAAATCTTTTCTGCTTGCTTCTGGTGCACTTTCTCCAGCCATTTGGTATATTTGTGAAGTATCTATTTGAGAAAATGCTTTTTTGTTGTCTATAAAATTACCATATTCATCAACATTTCTTTTCATTGTTAATGCGGGTGCTCTTTTGATTTCTGTAATCAAACCACTTTTTTTGTCTACTATTACATTTAAAAATAAATCTCCC
>CAJTDC010000067.1 GCA_910575055.1 Clostridia bacterium | reverse complement strand
TTCACCGCAATAAATGTATTCATTGATTGGCCCTCTGTCAAATTCTCCTACAAATCCTAATACAAAGTCAGGCATAGTAATATCATTTGATTGTGGTACTGGCATTTCATTTACATAAATATCAGGAGGCATTGTTCTAATGTCTCCTGTAAATCCTCTTAATATTGGCATTTGTAAACCTCCTTTAAACACATTTTAAAAGCCTTTTAAAGTGCTTTTAAATTCTTTTTAAATATCTTTTAAAAACTAATAATATTTTTCCTTAGCGAAACGATAGTTTCGCACAAAAGTTCTTTGCTTCTTTCTTTCAAGAAAGAAGTAGGTTGTAGGGCAATGCCCTATGGTTTTAAATATTTTTTACTTTTCCTGTAAAATTCATTTGTTCCGTTTTGTCAACTACTTCTTCTGTTAATAATTTTGCACTGCATTGCCATGTTTGATTGACTTGCCATAAATCCGTGTCACCTTCTGGCGGTGCAGGAGGGTACATTAAAAATATATCTATATTTTCCAGCCATTTGTCCCCTTCTAATTTCAATGCGTTTTTTCTCTCCAAGTAATTGATAAACTTTGTAGATAATTGTTGTGCAATACCTTTTCTATCTGCAAAAAAACTAATCTGTATGACATATTCCATTCTTAATGTTTCTGTTGCTACCGTAAATTTGTTGTCACTCTCATTTTTTACTACTTTATGTGGTATAAATTCCCTCATTAACCCCTTTTCAGAACTTGCTGATACAAAAGAAATATTCGCTGCATTTTTATTTTGTTTTCTGTAGCTGTCTGCTGTAGGGAAGTCATCCAATACTAAAAAATCTTGTCCATGTACTGTTTTAATTGCTTTTTTTAGTGTTTCATATACCAATACAAGAGGGTCTCTTACTTTCTCCATTAAAATCCCCCTTGTCCAAAATTCGACATCATTTCTGCAATACCATTTTTAATATCCTCTGCAATTTCTTCCTTATTCTCTACTACAGAAGGACGCAAATAAGGTCTTGGCGGTATATTTCTTTTTGCCGAACCGTATTCTTGTGCTGCACCATATGTCGCAATAGCACTTGCTTTTTTTCCCTTTTTACTTGCTTTTCCCTTTGCTACACCAATATAAATATTGCCTTGTGTTATTTGGCTTTCATCTGTTGTAATTGCTGCTCTTAAATGTCCTGTATTTACTAAAGGGCTGTCATCTGCTGTACCGCTTGGCTGTAAACTTCCATATTTTTTAAAATACTCTTTTCCAGACTTTTTTATATTTCCTTTTTTTGTTGTATATTTTCTTTTTACAGTTTGTGGCTTTAATGTTTGCCAGGCTGGATATTCTCCTACACTTGGTTGATAGGTACCTAGTTTTGCCTTTGCAGTACCCATTACTCTTATTCCTGCTTGTTTTAAACCGTTTTGAGCACCTTGCTGTATCGCTTCTTCTATATTTGTAATTGCTTTTATTAGCTTTTCAAAATCACTCATTATAGCACCTTCTTTGCCTTATATTGTCTGCAAAGTAATGTTTCACCTATTACTACAGGCAATATTTCAAACACAATATATTCTTCTTTTTGATATACTACTCTGTCACCTGTACGAATATTGCTTTGTTGTCCTCTCACCGGCAAGACAGCCGGACAGCACGGAGTGCTGGCTTTTGACGTAGTCAAAAGTGATTGACCTATTTCTGCAAACTCAAAATATTTTTCTGCATTATTTCCTAACTCCATATTGTTCGCAATTTCTCCTGCTGCTCCTTTTTCAGAAGCCAATGTCATAGGTATTACTTTTATTGTACTTTCTGTTACATTGTCATTTTCTCCTATGTCACAAATACCAAGCTGTTCTGTATCTCCAGTTTTCTGTAACAATATAATTTCTGTTTCACAACCCATTTTCTGAAATGTCTGTAGCTTTTTTAATACTACCTTTGCTATGTCTACCATTAACACCAACTCCCTACAACATTACCTCTTATACCTTCAAAAAATAGTTGTTTTTTATCCTTTGCTATATCAAGTAACATTTCTTTGTTGTTTTTGCCTTCCTCAAATGTCAATTCCAGTCCTCGCCCTAATTTCATTGTTTTTAAATTACCATCTGTAATGCCTTGTTCTGTCATTTTTAATGCTTTTTTCTCCAACAAATCACCATAACAAAAACTATAAAATAAATATAATTCACTTTCTGGTATTTCCGTTATTTTTCTGTCTGCATAGTACAAAAAGGAAATCATTCCATAATAACCAGTTTTCAAAACAATACAATTTCCTACAATAGCATATTTTTCTAATCCTTTGTACCATGTCTGATAGTCTTCAGGAAGGGCATATAGTTTTTGTCCTTCCACAATAGTAATATTACATTCTCGAATAATAGGCTTTTTTCTGGAATAAAATTTTAAAGCAGTGTTGACACTGTTTTGTATCTCTTTTTCTGCAAAAAAATAAGGCTTTTCATTGTCCTTACTGTATTGTCTAAATTCTTTTATAAAATTTTTCATTCTTCTTCCTCTATTTGCTGTTCTGATTTTTGCTCTTCTTCTTTTTCTGTATTTTGTTCTGTCGTTTGATACATCTCACAAGGATATATCATTCGTCCTGTGATAGTATCTTTTTCATATCCCCTTGCAATTTCCATATTTATCATTTCTCCTTAGAATTCATTTAAAATAACTTGAATGCTCTGATAGGGCTCGCTATTGGTTTCATTCTACCTTTGACATCTCCATTTATCATTTCTACAAATCCTGTCAGTGCATCGGGGGCATCATCATGTGCATTTTTCCCTTTTCTCTGATAATTGCTAATTGCTTTGTAAAACTCCTTGTATTTTTTCTCCCAACCTTCTGGAAATATCACTTGTTCCATTACATTTGTTGCATTAACAAGTATTCTGGTATTTTTATTTTTACTTTGATGAAACCAAGTAATATTACATTTTCTGCATTTTAATTTTTTCAGTTCTCTTTCTACATTTCTGGCAAATCCTCTGCCTCCGTTGTTGCTTTCTATCAAACAATCTCTTGTTTGTAATAGTGATAAAAGCCTT
>CAJTDC010000066.1:1341-3207 GCA_910575055.1 Clostridia bacterium | reverse complement strand
GAAAAGGAAGCACTAAAAGTTGAAAAGGAAGCGTTAAAAGCAGAAAATGAAGCACTAAAAGTTGAAAAGGAAGCATTAAAAGTCGAAAAGGAAGCACTAAAAGTTGAAAATGAAGTGTTAAAAGCAGAAAATGAAGCATTAAAAGCACATACGGGCGGTGAGGAAAATGCTGACACAGGCGGAGAGATTGGAGAAACTAAAGCTACTACTAGGGGTAAAAAGTGAGGAAAAAGACAATATATTGTTATTTGTGCTAGATAAAATACAAGATATGGTGTGCAACTACTGCAACATTGATGAAGTGCCCAAAGGGCTTGAAAATGTTATGTTGAATATGGCAGTAGATTTGTATAGAGCGGAAAGTTTGGGACAGGAACAAGCAGAAGGTACTGTAAAAAGTATTACAGAAGGTGATGTGACAGTGTCATTTGCTTCTGCTAGTGCTATCAGTGAAAATAGTGGTATGCAGTTTTTGAAAGACTATACGGCACAACTAAACAGATATAGGAGGCTAGGTTGGTGAAGTATTCTGATTTGGTGAAAAAGCATATTGAAAAGTTGTACGATGGTGTTTGTACTATTATGTATTATGAAAAAGAACAGGGGATTATTAACAACACAATATTAGCAATCAAAGCGAAAAATGTAAAATGTAGATTAAGTTATAAAGATGATAATGCAGTAGTACAAACAGAAAGCGTTGCAAAAGTGTCACGAACAATAAAGCTGTTTTTGCCACCAGATACCGAAATCAAAGAGGGTTGCAAGGTGATTGTGACGCAAGAAGGTGAAACAAATGCTTTTATTTGTGCGGGAAAACCACTCAACTATGGCAGTCATAAAGAGGTTGTGTTGGAGTTAGAAAAGAGGTATGCTTAATGGCAAGCTGGGGACAAGTAGACTTTTCGGAATTGGTGGCGTTGAGAGATAAATTTCAAAATTTGCAAAATATAATAGATGATTTTTGTATACAAGTTACACAAGAAATATCACAAGATTTTGTTAAGGCTGTTATAGCAAAAACACCCGGCGGGCAAACAGGTGCACTAAAAAATAATTGGGTAAGCAATATTATAAAAGAGGGTAATATATATAAAATTGAAGTGATAAATCCCTTAAAATATGCGGAGTTTGTAGAGTTTGGGCACAGACAACAACCAGGTCGATATGTAAAAGCAATAGGAAAAAGGTTAAAAAAAAGTTGGGTACAAGGAAAATTTATGCTAACACTAACAGAAAGGGATTTACAAAGAAATTTGGACGAAATTATAAGGGGAAAAGTGGACGCATTTATAATGGAGGCGTTGCAGTAGTGGTAAATGAATTGATTAGAGCGATTGCAAAAGCAATTAAAAATGAATTTCCACAATGTGACATATTCACAGAAGAATTAGAGCAGGGGTTTGAAAGCCCTTGCTTTTTTATATTTTGTGAAGGTCAAAGGGAATATGACAAGCTTGATGTAAGATTTTTGGCAGAACATACTTTTGTAATAGAATATTTTCCAAAAGAAAGAAATCAAAATTGTTGTTGTTGTGCAAAAGGCGACAATGGGGATTGTTGTTGTTGTGCAAAAGGCGACAATGGGGATTGCTGGGAAGTACAGTCGAAATTAAATAGACTATTGGAATTGATTGCACTTGACGATGGTTCACTTGTGAGGGGTACAAACAGAAAAGGGGAAATTCATGACAATGTATTGCATTTTTTTGTAGATTATGATTTCTATATGCTCAAACGAAAACAGCCAGACGAATATATGGAGGTGTTGAATGTTTATGAAAAAACTAGAAACGGTAGAAAATGAAAAGCAACAAACAAAACAACAAAAACTGTATACAAAACAAAATGTGTTACAAAGTAAGA
>CAJTDC010000066.1:0-1311 GCA_910575055.1 Clostridia bacterium | reverse complement strand
TATGGCGTTAGGTGGAGGAACATTCACGGTACAAAATAAAATATTGCCCGGTGCGTATATCAATTTCGTATCGGCGGCAAATGCTTCTACAACATTGTCTGATAGGGGCGTTGTGGCAATGCCTTTTGTGGCAGATTGGGGCAAAGAAAATGAGGTCATAGAAGTCACAAATGAAGCATTTTTCAAAAATTCAGTGAAGTTATTTGGCTATGACTATACACACCCACAAATGCAAATGTTTAGAGAAATATTCAAAAATGCCAAAATGATGTACGGCTATAGGCTCAATAGCAATGCCCAAAAAGCCGAAAATACCTATGCAACAGCGGTGTGTGGCGGTGTAAGAGGAAATAATATTACAATAATAATAGAAAATGATGTCGATGTAGAAAACGGCTTTATTGTTAGGACGCTTTTGGATAATGTAGAGCAAGATAGACAGACGGTTTTGACTGCGGAAGAATTGAAAAACAATGATTTTGTGACATTTCAAAAAGAGGTAACGTTAGAAGCTACTGCAGGGATACCACTAACAGGTGGTACAGATGGGGAAGGTAGAACGCCCCAAAATTATCAGAAGTTTTTAGAAAAAATAGAAAAATACGCCTTTCAAGCACTTGGTTGCAACACGGATAAAAAGGAAATCGTCAATCTATTTGTGGAATTTACAAAGAGAATGAGAGAAGAAAACGGCGTGAAATTTCAGACAGTAGTATACAGGGCAGAAAATGCTGATTATGAGGGCATTATTTCGCTAGAAAATAAATTGATAAATGTAAATGAACAACTTTTCGGGGAGTTTTCGCTTGTGTATTGGCTTACGGGGGCAGTGGCTGGTTGTGCCGTGCAAAGTAGCTTAACGAATAAAGTATACGATGGGGAGTATGACATCGACACTGACTACACACAAAGACAGTTACAACAGGCTGTAGAAAATGGTAAATTGATATTTCATAAAGTTGGTGACAATGTGTGTATATTAAAAGACATTAACAGCCTTGTGATGCTCACAAAAGAGAAAAACCAATATTTCCAAAGTAATCAAGTGGTTAGAGTGCTTGACCAGATAGGCAATGATATCGCTAGTATATTCAATAGTAAATATCTGGGAAAAGTGCAAAATAACTATGCAGGACGTATTGCTTTTTGGAATGATATTGTAGATTTTTACAACAAGCTACAAAGAATAGAAGCAATTACTAATTTTAATGCAGAGGATATTGTAGTAGAACAAGGAGAAAGTAAAGAGAGCGTTAAAGTAACAACATATGTCACACCAGTACAGTCTATGGAAAAATTGTATATGACAGT
>CAJTDC010000065.1 GCA_910575055.1 Clostridia bacterium | reverse complement strand
TTTTTTGCCATTATACGGCAAATTTTGCCTTTTAGAAGATATACAAACATATATTTGCTTTTTATCTAAGCTATAGAACCACCATTTGCAGAATTATTTTCATCTACAACAACTAAATCATCTTGTTCCGTATACTTCTTATCAAGTTCTCTCACATCTTTTATTATCCCTGAAGCAAATTCTTTATTTTTTTGATAATTTCGTTGTGCTTCTCTCTCCATCTGCTCCTTCTTATCAATTTCTGCACAACCTTGCAAAATCTCATTCATAAAATTTTCTTTAGTATTTCTAATATATTGTTCTGAAAAACCCGATATGTTTTTTATATAAATCCCTCTCTCCTTGTCTTCTTGCTTCTTACTTTCTTGCTTTTTCAATCAATTTTCACTCCTTTTCTAAAACGGTAAATAATCATCTTCATACTCTAAATTAAATTCTATATCAAGATTTAATTTCTTTATATGCAACTTAACACTTGAACCATAGTCTTCTACAATACTGATTGACATACCTTCATCTTTTTTTAAATCTTTATAAATTTCATCAATAACATTTCTATCATTATCTAAAATAGACTTTATCAAAACAATCATTTTTTCTTTCCACTCATTGTCCATTTATTTACAATCCTTTCCCTTTCTTCTTACAAACTTCAACATATTTTCTTTTTCTTCTCCGTTTAACCTTTTATATCGTTCTTCTCCAAAATGCCACTTATACAACTCAATATATCCTTGCTCATCAGCTTGTACATCTCCTACTGCCATTATATCATCACTCTCCGTTATTTCATCACTAAACAATAATTTCTTTCGTGCTTTTCTAATGGTACCACCATACGACAGAAGCCTACGCCCCGCTAAATCTCTATCAAGTATTTCTGTTACTTTCTTTGTCAAATTCTCATCACTGATATAAATATAATCACTTGGTTTTACAGAATACTTACAAATCTCCGCCAACTCTCTACCCACTCTATTTACATCTTTCGGTTTAAATCTCCTTATGTCTATATTAGGATCATAATCTAACCCCATTATCTCACGCCATAATTTTATATAATCTTGCTTTGATAAATAATTACGCCCAGAATAAAAACCATTTGTAGTATGTATCAATATATGGATATGTGGATGATAGGTATTAGCTTCTTTGTTATACGTTATTTCCAAACTCCTTACAAAACCCAAACAAAATTTCTTTATCTCTTTTCTTTGCATTAATCTCATAAACCCATATAATATTCTATCTAGTTCTTTTCCCAACTTGTCCGCTTCTACATTCCTTTGCGTCAATGTCAAAAACAAAAATTTACTATTCTCTGTTTCCTTCTGCACATAATCATATATAATACGCATTTCTCTATATGCCTTCAACGACCTTCTCCACATACACATAGGGCACAATCTCACATGACAGCTATTCGCTTTTATCAACCTTTTTTCTCCTCTCTCATTTACTTCATAAACTAGAAAAGAACCACAATAATACATTCTTTCACTCTTATTTATATAATAAGAACCACCTTTTCCTCTCTCATACTCATTATATAATTTTGCATAAATATCAGACAAAAATACACCATCTATTTTTTTAGGCGTATATATTTCTTGTATCTCCTCCAAAATACGCCTAGCAATTTCTTCAGCTTCTTGCTGATGCACAACACCATCTTCTGCATCCACATCAACATTTTTTTCACTTCTGTTTACATTTTCCCCATTTTTGTCAACATTTTTCCCTTTTCTGCTAACATTTTCATTCTTTCGCTGTTTTTCTACAACGATACCTTTTTTTTCCTCCGCTATCGCTTCGGCTTTCGGGGGTGGAAGAAGACTATTATTTATTTTTTTATCTCCCACAACAACAGCATTTTCCCTTTGCGGTACAATTCCACTTTTGCCTACATTCCCATACGACGGCGTGTACGCCGGCGTTATATTCCCCTCTTTTTGTTCCCAAACAATATTTTTTTCTTTATTCTCTCTATCCTTTGTATTTTCAGTATTCTTAGAGGTATTTGCTGTAAATTCTTCCGTAAATTCCACTGAATTTATATTTATTACCCCTTGATTTGTATTAATGTTTATGTTAATATTCATAATACAGAAACTCCTTTCTTGTAGAAATTATTTAATTTTTATAAGATTGGGGAATGGAGAAAACAATATCAAACTTTGACGGGTTAATATTGTTTTCTCAATCCTTTTTAAAAAATTATAACACAAAAACATATTTTTGACAAGATTTTAAAAAAAATAATCGCTGTAAGCCTCTATTTTCAAGGGCTACAGCGTTTTTTTTTGTCATTTTCAAAATTGTATTGTTGACAATATATAAATACAAGGTAAGAACTCAATTTCACTCATATTTTTTTACTTTTTTTCTCTCGCCTATCCACTTGCAAATATCACACTTTATGACCTATAAATTCACATACTACGCAGGGATAATAAATAATATAAATATATAATTTTGAATTATATTTTATATTTTTATTATTCGCTTGATGTCAATTTATAGCTTTCGGGGGCTTTGCCCCCAAACCCCCACACTCGGCGTTAGCCAGGGGTTGGGATTTAAAAACCCCAACCCCTTGCAAAAGTGTTTTTTTTATTGCACGGTGTCAAGGGTAAACGCTGCACTTCGTGCCCTTGACACCGCTACATAGAGCCGCCCCGAACGCCGCAGCGTGGCGGTCGGATAAGGCGGCGACAATCACCAATAAACTCCAACATAGCCCTAATACGTCAATTAGCATCTACATAGAGTGAGCGAAGCGACTATGTGCACAAGCGGGAATAGCCAATCAAATACGCGGTGCACATAGTCGCCGCGAACGACCCCAACCAATAACTTAAATCAAACCAATACAACAGCCGCGTTATGCCTTAGCGATTGCGAACGCTAATATTAAGTGTGAGCAAAGCCCCCCTGTCCTATTGAGTGCCCCCCGCCTAAAAAAAGTTACCGCTTAGCGGGGGGAAAGGTAAGCCGGGGGGGACGGCGAGAGCCGTATGCGGGGGGACGGCTAGGAAAGGGGGGCGTTCGCAAGGCGAAGCGGCGGAAATTTGGGACAAATCCCTAGCCGAATAACAAAAACTAAACCAATACAACAGCAAGCCCGTAAGCTGTACACAAAGCGAACAAACAACTTGTTGTTTTGGCTCGCAGTGAACAGCTGCAGCTTGCGGAAGTTACCACCTACAAAGAGCGAACGCCCATTTGCGTAAGGCAAAATGTTATGCAACGTATTCACTTTTTGCCGTCATGTAAATGGGCAAGGAGCGACAATAACCAATCAAAAAAA
>CAJTDC010000064.1 GCA_910575055.1 Clostridia bacterium | reverse complement strand
GGTATGACAAGAGCAGAAGCCGTTTCTACATTAGATAGAGTATTAGGCGGCGGAAGCACAACAACTACACCATCAGGTGAAATCGACACAACAAATAGAGATAACAATAATAGCACAGAAGACAACAGAACAGCAGAAGCTGGCAATATGGTATGGACTAGTGGCGGCAGTGGCGGCGGAAGCAAAAAGAGCAGTTCCAGTTCTTCCAGTTCCAGCAGCGACAAAAAAACAAACAATGTAACCATTCGTTCTCAGAAAGATGCAAACGAATATGAAGGCAAAACATTGACAGGAACAACAACAATTTATCCAGACAATGGATTAGAATTGAAAGATATCAGATTTAAAGGCGATGTTGATATTAAAGTACAGAGCGATGCAGTAGTAGCAAGTGCTTATGCTGATAGTGATGTAGCAGTAGCAGCAGCTTATGCAGCAAAAATCAACATTTATTTTGAAGGCAAAACAAGTGTAAGTGGTACAATTACAGTAGTAGAGAATAATGTCCCAAGTTCTCAAGTTGTAATTACAACACGTACACCAAGAGCATTAAACGCATCTGTTGTAGCAAAAGTAGCAACAGCAATACTTGGATTTACTATTGATAGAGTAGAAGCAACAGCACCAGTTGAAGTTGCAGAAGGAGCAAGTGTTGGCACAGTAGAATTAGGTGACGACGCAAGCCTTGAAGTAGCAGACACAGCAAAAAGCGTTGACAAAGTAGATGTAACAGGTGATGCAAAAGATGTTGTATTAAATGGCGAAGGCAGCACAGATGTTGCAGTAAGAAGCGGTGCAAGCGTTGAAAATGTAGCAGTAAATGACAATGTTGATGCAAGCGTTGTATTAAGTGGCAGTGCTACAGTTGACAATGTAAAAGTAAGTGATAGTGCAAGTGCAGACGTAGCAGTAAAAGATAGTGCTAATGTAGGAAAAGTAGAACTTTCTGACACAGCTACAGCTAAAGTAGATGTTGCAGCAGATGCAAAAGTAGATACTATCACATCTACATCTACAGCAAAAGGTTCAGAAGTAACAGGTGAAGGTACTGTAAATAAAATTGAAGCTACAGACAAGAGCACAATAGATACATCTAATTCTGGTGATAATATCCCTGATGTATCTGATAAACCAGTTACACCAACACCTACACCAACACCAGATCCTGGTCCAGGCACAGAAGCAAGCGTAACAAGTGTAACAGTAAAAGCTAGCAAAGAAACAGGTGCAGTAGCAGGTGATAAAATTACATTTACAGCAACTGTAGAAGCTACAGAAGGCACAGCTAAAACAGTAACATGGGCTGTAACAGATAAAGCTGGTGAAGCAGTAGAGGCTGCAAATTATACAGTTGATGAAACAACAGGTATATTAACATTAACAATACCAGAAGGTGCAGTAGATGGTGATGAATTTACAGCAACAGCTACATCTACAGTAGATAAAACAAAATCTGGTAGTGCTAAAGTAACAGTTGGAACAGGAGTAGTTGATGGTGTTACATCTGTAACAGTAAAAGCATCTTCAAACAGCATTTTAGCAAATGGAGAAACAGCAGTAACATTTACTGCAGATGTAGTAACAACAGGAAGTGCAGCTAAGACAGTAGAATGGACAGCAGTAGCAAAAGATGCAAATAATGCAGAAGTTACAGAAGGTGATACTACATATAAATTTGATACAACAGGAGATAAACCTTCTTTAACAGTAGCAACAGATTCAACAGTTAAATCTGTAACAGTAACAGCTACATCAACAGTAGATAATAAAAAATTTGGTAGTGCAGAAGTAACTGTAACAGCACCAGCAAGTAATACAGATATTACAGCAGCAAAAGCAGCACTTGCAACATTGACAACAGCTGAAATTTCAGCAGCTGATGCAAAAGATAAAGCAACAGTAGTGAAAGCTATTGAAACAGCAGCACTTACAGCAGTTAATGCTGCAGTAACAGATAAAACAGGTTGGTCAGTAGAATTTACAGCAACAGATATACCAGAAAATGGTTTAGCAGCAGGTGCTAGTGCAACAGTAAATGGTACATTTAACTTGAAAAAAGGCGGTGCAACAGTTACAGATGGTGCAGCAGTTGCGTCAGTAGTAACAGTACCAGTAGCAGCTGCAATAGATGTAACAAGTGTTACTGTAACAGCAGTAGGTAATAAAACAGAAGCAGCAGTAGGCGAAACTGTAGAATTTACAGCAGCAGTATTGCCAGCAGATGCTACAGATAAATCTTTGGAATGGTCAGTGACAGGTGTAGATGGTAGTGCACTTGTAGCTGATGGAAATGATGATACAAAAGCTACATTGACAGTACCAGCAGGTACAGCAACAGGTACTAAAATTAAAGTAAAAGCTGAAGCAACAAAAGCTGATGGTACAAAAGTATCTAGTGCAGAAGTAACAATTACTGTAGTAGCAGCAAAACCAGCAGTACTTCAAACAACAAATGCAAGTGCAACATTTGAAAGTGCAACAGCAACAACAGTAACATACACAGTAACAGGAGCAGTAGATGGTGCAACATATAAAGTATATAATGCAGCTACAGATGGAAGTGAAGTAAGTGGTGCTTCAGCAGTAGTAGCAGATGGTACATTAACATTAACAGTACCAACAGCAAATCAAGCAGGAACATTTTATATAGCAACAGTAGTAGATGGCCAAGAAAGCGAAACACGCTTAGCAGTAACAACAGTAGCTTTTGGCACACAAAAACCAGCAGTACTTCAAACAACAAATGCAAGTGCAACATTTGAAAGTGCAACAGCAACAACAGTAACATACACAGTAACAGGAGCAGTAGATGGTGCAACATATAAAGTATATAATGCAGCTACAGATGGAAGTGAAGTAAGTGGTGTAACAGCAGCAGTAGCAGATGGTACATTAACATTGACATTTACAACAGCAAATACAGCAGGCACATATCACATTGCAACTGTAGTTGGTGACCAAGAAAGCGAAACACGTTTAGCAGTAACAACTGTTGCTTTTGGTACACAAAAACCAGCAGTACTTCAAGCAACAAATACAAGCTTTACATTTACAAGTGCTAGTGATACAGAAGCAACATACACAGTAACAGGTGCAGTAGAAGGTGCAACATACAAAGTATATGATGCAGCTACAGCTGGAAGTGAAGTAAATGGTGTAACAGCAGCAGTAGCAGATGGTACATTAACATTGACATTTACAACAGCAAATACAGCAGGCACATATCACATTGCAACTGTAGTTGGTGACCAAGAAAGCGAAACACGTTTAGCAGTAACAACTGTTGCTTTTGGTACACAAAAACCAGCAGCACTTCAAGCAACAAATACAAGCTTTACATTTACAAGTGCTAGTGATACAGAAGCAACATACACAGTAACAGGTGCAGTAGAAGGTGCA
>CAJTDC010000063.1 GCA_910575055.1 Clostridia bacterium | reverse complement strand
ATTTTGCCTGTAACGTCATAGTGTCTAATTACATTTTTTATAGGTATACTGTATTTTGCCATAAGCACCTTTATTAGTTCAACCGCTGTATATTGTGTTTCTTGATTTATGTAATACTGTCCATTTTGGTCTTTTTCACTACACATTTCAACACCAATACTGTTATCATTCCTACATTTCGGGTGTTTGTAGCTTTTTGCTCCACAATGCTAAGCAGTATCCGTATCTTTTACACTTTGTACTACATTGCTTTCATCTACAAAATAATGAGCCGAAGCATTTCTATTTGGTTGACTGAAATAATTGCCGTTTCCTTGTGCTGTATCTTCGTTATTCGCTGTATAATGTACTACAATATATTCTACTGGCTGTTTTCTGCCTTTTGTGTAGTTGCTTATGTGTGCTAACATCTGTTTGACTTCCATATGTATCACCTCAATCTTTTTTAGGTTTCTGATAAGTCAATGCCTGTTTACTATCTGTAATGCCTTGTGTAGTAGGGTCATTGACATAGCCTACTACAGCAACTACAACACACCCCAGTGCAAAAGGATTACTCAAAAGGTTTTTCACTTGTTCCGCCAATATTGCCCAACTGGTAAACATTTCTGGTTTTGCACCAACAGCCGCCAACACTATCGCCACCAATCCAAACCAAAAATACGGATTTTTTGCCCTTACCTTCCAGTTGATTTTTTTCATAAACTACACTTTCCTTTCTTCTAATATACTTATTCTATTCTCGTGTTCTGCTAGTTGTTCATCTTGTTCATTATTATGGTTCCACAATCTTACGTGGCTGTCGTGATTATGATTTTCAAATTTCTCCATTTTTGACTCCAAATGCTCACAAGTATCATTTAATTTTGTAATGGTGTTTGTCAAATTCATAATAGGCTTTGTGACTGTAGCAATCAGCCCTAGCAACGCAATCATTACTGTTACAATTTCCCACTCCATACTATTCCCTCCTTCTCCCTTATATCTCAAAAAATCTCAATAAAAAAAGAGTTAAAAAACGTTTTAATGCTTTTTAAAACTCTTTTAAATTTCTTTTTCTATTTGTTCTACTTCTTGTTTTTCTCCTACAATATCTAAATACTGCTCTTGTGTAATCTTCCCCAATGTTACATATCTCTGTAACTGGTCTTTTCTTACAAAATTCCTTTGATATCTTTGTTTTAATATCTCAAACATCTATACTACCTCCCTCTAACATTGCTAATTCTAAATCAGATAACTGTTGTGCTAACAGTTGCCTTTCTTGTTGTGCTTGCATTTCCAGCTGTAACAACGTTTCAGCTATATTTTCTACTTCTTGTTTTTTTCTGTCTTTTTCTCTTGCTTCTAATATACTATCTTTTCTCCACTCTATCATTTAAAATTCCCTCCTATAGAACTGATATAAATTTCGCCTGTTGCTGTATTTCTTCTCACTGTTACTCTAAAAGAAAATCCCCATTTTGAAGCTGTTTTTTGTTCATTTAACAATATAAAATTTCTTCCTTCTCTTACAAATCTTGTCACATCTTCCCAAGTAGGATTTGTATCATAGGCATTGTTGCAGGCTTCTATTATAAAATCTGCTCCTTCTGGTATCTGCCTTACTACATTCATAATGCCTACACTTGCTTCTGCATCTGTTTCAAAAGGTGTTTTTAATGTAAAAGCAATTTCATTTTCTTGCTTTTGAAATGTGATGTTTTTTGTTGTAACACCACCATCTGTATCTGTTACTGTAATAGAAAGTGTATTTGTACCATTTAGTATACAAATAAATTCCTGTTGTGTGATTTGAAATATGTATGTACTACCAGAAGTTGCTGTAAAACTCTTTTTCTGTACCCCATTTATTTTTTCTACCACAGTTAATTTGTTGCTTTCTTGGTCTGAAACTGTGTAGCTAAAAGAAAAAGCACCTGTTTTTAATCCTAAATTGGTACTGCTTGTAGTAATCACTGGTAATTCGTTGTTTATAATATTTCTAACTTGTGCTGTTTTGTAAGCACCTTTTTCATTGTAACTATCATAAGCACAAACTCTATATTGTACTGTATTCCAGCCTTTTGTAATGTTGTCGCTATAACTTTTATTTGCTCCCTTATAAATTTGTGTGTAAGTACCACTATTTACAGAACGTTCTAATATGTACCCTGATAAATTCCCATCGCTGTCTGTGGCTGCTGTCCAAGTTACTACTGCTGTTTTTCCTCCATAAATATTCAGTGGGACAGTAATACTTTGCGGTGCAGTAGGAACTTTATTATTCACTACAGTGCTTGTACCGCTTGCTTTATATCCACTGTGAGCACTACTACTATCATAAGCACGCACTCTAAACATTACTTGTGTTGCTTCCCCAAATGTTAGTGTTACAGATGTACTTGTGCTACTTCCTTGATATATTTGTGTCCAAGTACTTCCACCGTTTACGGATTTTTCCAATTTATATCCCGACAAATTCCCATCACTATCTGTAGATTTTCCCCAACTTACTGTAAATGCCCTTCCACCATAAACTGTTGAAGGCACTGTAATACTTGATGGTACCGTTGGTGCGACATTTGGCTTACTGTAATATACTGTTGCACTGGAGCCTGTTTTATAGCTGCTGCTACCTCCACTATTTACCGCTTTTACTCTATACTGTACTCTTGTTGTGCTAGAGTTCAAACCATAGTCTGTATAACTGGTAGCTGTTCCAGAATATACTTGACTAAATGAACCTCCATTGATAGACCTTTCCAATACATAACTTGTTGCTCCTGATACACTTCCCCAAGATATTCTTGTAGAGTTATACGAATTGATAGAAGTGCTATAGCTAATTGAAGATGGTGTAGATGGTGTTGCTATAGATGGGGAATAATGCATACTAACGTTTCTATTTGTAATGTACTTACCATAGGCATCTCTAAGGTCTAAATCATTTATATCACTTACTGTATAAGCACTTGTTAAAGTTACAGAAAATGTAATTGAACTAGAACTGGCTTTTGCTCTATCTGTAAAATGTTGTGTATTACTACTTTTTATCCAAGACCATAGTTGATAAGTACTTCCTGCTTCAAGACCTATACAAGTAACAGTAAAATTTCTTTCTCCTGTTACTGTTGGCGTTCCTATACTTGCCATATTTTTCCCTCCTTAACATTCCAGTCGTTTTTTATTTTTATTCCACACACCTTTAGTCAATGTAATACCATTCAATGTTTCAAATGTCACTAATAATTTCTTTAATATCATAATATAAAGCATTTTCCAGTCTTTCTATTCTTGCCTTTAAATCTGCATCTAACAATGTTTTGAGTTTAGGGTGTGCATTTTCATCTTCATTGTGTTTTTTTATCAAATCCTTCATATCTAATAAAAACTCTGGCAGTAAATTGATAGTTAAAAATCTCCTTACTTCTTCTGCTGTCATAAAAGAAAGTGCTGGATAAGCAATTACTACTTCTACTTCATCTGATATTGCAATACTTACGGGATATCTTCTGACATCTATTGCACCATTTTGTTTATA
>CAJTDC010000062.1 GCA_910575055.1 Clostridia bacterium | reverse complement strand
CATTCCTGTATTATAATCAATAAATATACTTCTGTCTCCTTCTAATAACCAGCCTGCTTTTTCCATCATTTCTATTTGTGGGTCTGTAAATGATGTTTTTGCTGCTTGGTCAAGGAAATTTCTAACATAAGTTGCTGCACTTGCTTCATCTCCAGCGGTATATTTTGTTGCTGCAACAAGTTGTATCGTTTCCTCTGCAATATCCATATTGTCCCTATCTTTCCATACACTCATAGCACTTCCCGCTGTATTTCCTATATTTTGTTGTATTGCTAAAGCGTCAGAAATAGAAGCATCTGCATATTTTGTTATCAAATCTAAACTGTCCTTTATCTGGCCTTCCTCAAGCTGAAATCCTGCTGCAAATTTTACAGTGGCGTCTGCTGTAGAAGTGGCTTTTACACCGTTTATTTGTGCAAAATTGGCATTTGCTTCTGCTCCATATCCTTCCACCATTTCTTTAGACATTCCGCCTTTTACCATACTTATCATACTTTGTTCAATTTCTTGTGCATTAAATACAGTGTTTAACGAAATATCCATTGCTTTGCCATCTAATGTTTCCATTTCTGCTTTTATTTGAGGTAGCTTTGTTTGGTCTAATAAATCTGTACCAAATGTTTTTATTTCTAAATTCAAAGAGGTGCTTTGTAATTTTTCTGCTTCACTGATACAATCTCCCAATATATCCACTGTTGCCTGCAATCCTTTTACTCCTGCACCAGCAAGCAAACCACCCGTAATACTAATATTTTTAAATTCAGAAAGCTGTTTCATTATCTCATCTGTTACACCATCTAAGCGTTTGAAATCTCCTACAATCTGATTTATCTGCCCACTAATGCCATTTACCAATGATAGCCCTATTGCAAAATCCATAAAGGTACTCAAATTTACTCCCTCCCTTCTCTTTTTATTTTACAAACAAATAAGTAAACCATTTGGTTTACTTATTCCGTTTGTTCTTTTTGTTTTTCTTCTATTTCATTAATAATCAAAATAGCTGCTAATACTTCCTCGTCTGTCATATTGAGCGTTTCTGTATAACTAATCCCTGCACCAGAACAATATGCTACATTAATTCGCTGCCTAAACCAGTGCTGGCTTGCAAGTTTTTTGCTTTTTCCTCAATTTCTTTTTTATCTTTTTGCAATTCGATTTTCAATTCTTCCCATTCTTCATAAGTAAATTCTCCTGCAAGTTCATATACCTCTGACAAAGAAGCAGGTATTTTTTGTTTTGTACCATCAATTTCTCCTATTGCCACCGCTGTTTTTATGTCGCTTGCTAATATCAAATCTCCTACCGTTACACCTGTTCCATCTCCTTTTATAGAGCAGGCAGAAAGTAACCTACTTTCTACAATATGGTGTTGTCCTCGTCTTTCTCTTTTGATTACTTTTTTTCCTGTAGATAATACAATTTCATTTGGATTTTTCACTTCTGTTTCTGTTATTTTGTTTTCTTCTACTATCATTTTCTCAATATTTGCCATTTCTAAGTCCTCCTATATTCTTTCTCTGTTGATACTTTGCCAATTTATTTTATTTGTCATAGGTTTGTTGTTACCATCTGCCGTTTGACTATATCCATCAAATGTTACACTCGGGTACTTATATTTTTGTATGGTTCCATCTTTATATATTTTCGTTGTAAATATAATAAATTTCAGTGTTCCGCCTGTTTTTCTTTGATGTTCAATTTTCATATCTACTATTTTGTCATATGCTTCGTTAATTTCCTGTCCTTCAATACTTCCTTTAAATCCCTGTTGATGTACTGTTCTCCATTCGTCTTCTTCATTCAGTGGATATTTTTTATCCTCTTCTGTAATTTCTTCAACGCTCCATTTGAGCATTTCGGGCATTTTTTCTAAAACAGCACCATTTGCGTCTGTTATGACTATCTGTAACTTTTTTCCTAGCAATCCATCTTCTGCCATATTATTTTTCCCTCCTTTTTTCTATTTATATTTTTCATAATAAAATCAATCTTTTTACACAGCGAAACAATAGTTTCGCTTTTAAAGTTCTTTACTCCACTTTCTTTCAAGAAAGTGGATAGGAGTTTGAGGGCAAAGCCCTCATTATTTCAATGTTCTTTACTATAAAATTTTATGGTTCTAAAAGGTGGGTGATATTGCACGTGTTTTTCATCAATGACAAGAGGAGTATTGATTGCGATTTGTTGTGTTGCAATATACTCTTTTGCACTGCTGTAGCCTTTGCCATCTGCCGCCATATGAGGATAAGGGCCTTCCAAATCATAAGGGCTGCCCATACCTACCCTTACTGCATTTTTTTTACCCAACAATATCCTGCTATCCCCTGCCGCCCAAGGAATATTATGTTCTGCTAAATCAATACCATTTCTTTTTGCAAAATAGCCTTCTCCTCCTAGACTGGTACCATTAGGGGAACATTTCTGATAAAACAATTCCGCCTGTTTCAGCATTGTCATAGCATTCAAACTGCCTATGCAAAAATCTGGTGTAACATATCTGGGAGCACTTCCCATATAAGCCTTTTGTGTATCTATCATTTCTAATAAACTGTTGTAATATCTTGCTGTATAGTTTTCTAATGTTTTTGGTATTGCTAAATTGAAATATATAATATTTGTTGCATAACTGTAGCTTACTTTTGGCAGTGCTGTTTTACTGATAGCATCTTTTTTAAAATAAATACAGCTGTTTTCAAAATCTATTGCATAGTCTGCTTCTTTGCCTTGTTTGTCCGCAATCATACCTTTAGAGCGTATGAAAATACCTTCTGTCAATACTTTTCCGCTGCTGTTTTTTACGGTAATCGGATTAATAAAATCCTCTTGCTTTCTTCCATATTGGTCTAACCATACTGTTTTTCTAGGTCTTACAATAGGAGCAACACACACTGCACTCAGAGGAGAAGTATTTCCGCACAACAAATTTACTTTCCATTTTGCATTACTGCCTTCAGTTATATTTTCCCCTTCTGTCAATTGTTCTACTTCACTTACTGCAACCGTTTCTTCTTTTACTTCTTTTGCTCCATATTCATCTGCTCTTGCTAACATTTCTGTAGAAATCATTCTGTCAATGACCCTTTGAAATCTGTTTGCAATACTTGCTGCATTTGCCGCTATCACGTCATATCTCATAGGGCCACTTAACAATTCCTTTTGTGCTTCTTTTGTTACAATAAAGCCTTTTTTTAGCCACTGTGTACCAAATTCTAATAAAAATGTCTGTACATTTTCTGTTGGGATACTGTCTAATTCTCCTACAGCAAAATCGTCCTCGCTGTAAATATCGTGGCTTTGAAATTCTACAGGCATTTTGTATGTACTTCCGCTAAATCCTTCTACCATACATAACTGTAAAAATTGTATATCCTGCCATGCTTGTTTTAATATGGCAAGTGAAATATTCGCTGACTGTGCAAATTCCCCTGTAGAAGCAATGGCTGGTGTTGTTTCATCTAAAAATACACTTTTTTCTTTTTTCAGTGCATCTAAAAATAGCTTTGTATCTTTGTCTTTTTTTCTTTC
>CAJTDC010000061.1:0-3459 GCA_910575055.1 Clostridia bacterium | reverse complement strand
TTATAAAAGAAGTGAACGAATTGTGTGGGGAAAATGGAGATATACGCTTTCAAAGAGCAAATGCTTTAATAGCAGAAGATGCTACAAAAGGCGGTTTTAGTATTATTGTAAATGCTTCTACAAAAGATAAAAAGAGAAAACAAAAACAATTAAAACAAACAACAGAGATTTCTACAGAAAGCGAAAAGGTGCAAAAAATAGTAGATGATTTTTTAGAAAGAACGAGATTACATATCCTTTGTACAGAACACGCAAGAGCATTGTTGAGAGAGGGAGATTTATTTTTAAATGTAATAGTAGACAAAAAAAGTGGTTTGATTACAGAAATCAAAAGAGCACCCGCATTAACAATGAAAAGAAATGTTGATGAATATGGTAATTTTATAGACAACAAAAAAGCATTTTCTCAAATAGATACTTCACAAATATACCAAATGGCTGGAGAAAGTGCACCAGAAGCAAGCAGAAAAGATTTTGCACTTTATCAAATAAACCATATTCGATGGTTATGTGATGAAACTAAAATTTATGGCACAAGTCAATATGCAGTAGCAAGAAAGTGTTATAAAATGCTTTCAAAAATGGAAGAAGCATTAGCCTACAGAAGAATATATCGTTCTGTGAGTAAACGCTCTCACAAATTAGAAACAACAGATATTGCAGAAATAGAAGACTACAAAAGGGCAAATGCTATGGTAGATGAAAACGGAATTCCTACTGCAAATGCCCATATGTTAACAGATTACATAGGTAATGTAGAAGTAAGTGCATTACATGATGAAGCAAATCTTGATGAAATAAAAGATGTAGAAATGATAGAAAATATGTTGTGGATAAATTTGTTAGTACCAAAGGCAATTATTACAGGGGGACAAGGTATTAACAGAGATGTATTAAAAGTGCAGTATCCTCACTATTTGCAGACATTAGAAAATATTACTGACAGACTGGAATATGGGGATAACAGTATTTATTCTGGATATAGAGCAATAATAGATTTACAGCTTTTATTACAAGGAATTAACCCAGAAAATATTTACTATGACATTGTGTGGAGCAGAAAAACAGAAGAAAGTACCACAGAAAGAGTAGAAAGCATACAAAATGCACTAGCAAAAGGCGGAGGAAAACAGCTTATTAGTCATGAAAAAGCGATACAGCTTGTGGCAGATGATTTTGATATAGAAGACCCTAGTGTAATGTATCAAAAGATATTAGAAGAAAATGGAATACAACAAAATAAAATAGAAAAAGGAAAGCAGCAACAACAAGAAATTCTACCAGAAAAAGAAAAGCAACAGCAAAAAGAAATAAAAAAAAAGAATATTATTTCTGAACAAGAAGCACTTACAGATGAACACGAAAAAGATTTTGAAGAAATAGAAAGACTTTCTCATGAATTTACGAAAAAGTGGGAGTCTTTTTTTAATGGAATTTGGGAAGAAATCAAAGAGAGTACAGAGGAAAATATAGAAAATAACATCAAAAAGGCGTGGAAGAAACAAAACAAGGATTTTTATATCCACTATATCAAAAAGGCTTATGATATAGGGGAAAAAAGAGCACAAAATGTAGTAGAGCAAGTATTGCAAGACGATATATTGCCACCAGAAAACGGCATTGGAATAGAAAAAGAGGACATACAAGAGGAATTATTAAACAATGCCCTTTTGAGAGTATCTAAAATGGAGCAAACAACAATAGAGGAAATAAAAAAGATATTGGCGAAAGGATATGAGCAAGGAGAAAGCTGGAAAGAGCAAAAAAAGAAAATAGAAAATAAAATTAAAAATCCAGTGAGAGCAGAAATGATAGCCATTACAGAATTAGGTTTTGCTTATAATACAAGTACAAAAAATACTTACAGAGGAGCAGGTGCAAGTAAAGTAGCGTGGCACGCTTCACTGGATTTAAAAACTTGTGATGGCTGTAGGGCTTTACATGGACAAGTGTTTGATATTGACAAAGCACCAGATAACCCCCTGCATCCACGATGTAGGTGTACTTGGTTACCTGTTTTTTCAGAGGGAAAAAGTAGGACTTTACAAAGTGGCGGTAAATTTGAAAGGGGTAGTGTAAATTGGTTGCTAGATAGAGAAAAACAATCTAATACATATTACGAAAAAATACGAAAACGAAAAGACGATATTGAAAAAATAGCAAAAAATACAGGCTGGAGTTATGAAAGTATCAACAGAATAAAAAATCATGTGTTTTATGATAGCCATATACTGCAAGATGGTAGTATAGGGATTTTAGATGCTGATTATGATATGGCTGTGGCTTGGCAAAGACTTATCAATGGTGCTTTTGAAGAAAGAGATGTTTTACTATTAAAACATGAATATCTTGAAAGTATAGTAGAAAAGAAGTATA
Source organism: Clostridia bacterium (assembly GCA_910575055.1). Lineage (GTDB taxonomy): Bacteria > Bacillota > Clostridia > Lachnospirales > Anaerotignaceae > Coprocola. The sequence goes on along the minus strand of CAJTDC010000061.1, from coordinate 1,083 downwards.
ATATAACTAATAAAGAGGCACATGAAATAGCTGTTAAAAAACATGACTGGTATGGAGAACTTGAAAAAATAACAGGAGTTGATGGTGAAGATGATTGTCTTGATAAGATTATTAAAGAAGAATGATGAGTATTATTTATATAATTATGGTATGGACGAAAATAATCTTGATGGTATCATTAAAATATACTTAAAAAAGGGAACAGAAGCCGAAGTGATAAAAGAAAGTTGTGATAAAAATAATTTAGCGACATTAAGAGCAATGAGTAAATTAATGAAGGCTAGAGATAATGATGCTTTATCTGAAAAATTATGTTTTCAGTCTTAAAAAAATTAAAGATAATATTTTGACCTGAACAAGTCGTTAAACGGTTCTTTTTTTGTACAAAAATTTAAAAGTGTTTTAAAAGGCATTTAAAAGCGTTTTAAGACGCTTTTTTTATTAGAGGTAAAAAGTATCAGTGAAAAAAAGTTAAACGAATAGAAAAAAAGTTAAACGGGTTTTAAACGTGGTCTGAATATAGAGGAGTAATAAAAATGGAAAAAGAAGCTGATTTTTATATAGAAAAAGCAGAAGTAATATTAGACGCACAGGGGCAAAAAAGCGGCTGGTACAAACAGATAGTAGCAAGAGTAGATTTTTTAAATGGGAATGACAGATTATATCCCAAACAAGTTTATCAGGACGCACTGGAAAAACTGAAAGAAAAAGGATTTCCCTATGCAGGAGAACACCCCCACCCTAAGCCCTACAGAGGAAAAGATGGTAATATTTATTTTAACACTTCTATTCCTCACAGTGCTGTGAAATTTAGAGATGCTTATATTGATGAACAAAACAATGTATGGGCAGAATATATGCCTCTTGATACCGAAATGGGAAGGCAAGTCAAAACATTTTTAGACAATGGTTTGCCTATAGGATTTTCAAATAGAATGAGGGGACGCTCTAAAAGAGAAAAAAGAAATGGAAAGACAGTGCAGATAGCAAAAAAATTAAAATTGTATACTTGGGATGTGGTACTAAATCCAGCAGAAAAAAGTGCTTTACAGTTGCCCATTGTATTAGATGATATAGAGGAGG
>CAJTDC010000060.1 GCA_910575055.1 Clostridia bacterium | reverse complement strand
CTATGCGGCTGCCAAACCCTCATTTATATTATAACAGGAGGTTCTTTATTTCATATACTAAAGTTTTTTTACTTACCCCTAGTAGAACTAGGGGTTTTATTACGCTAAAGCACCAATAAAAAAGCTCTGTTCTTACAATTAAGAACAGAGCCAAAACAATAGTGCTGCCCCTCTGCTTTTAGGGGCATACACATTGTTTTATAGATATTTGTACTTCTTAATAATTAACATTGATGTCCCTATATCAATGTTTTTCGGACACTTCTATTTTAAACACTAACTATATTATTTTTTGAGTTTATGCAATTTTTTTGTTTTTATTATTCTTGTATTATTTCAATTGTGAAACTATCTGTTATTTCAATGTTTGATTTTTCACTTATTAAAGCAGCTGCCAATACTTTCACTGTAATAGCATTTGTTTTTGTTAATTCAGCTGGAGTTTCGCTATCACTTACAATTTTAATCACTGCTGTATTAGCTGCTGCTGTTACTTCATTTACTGTAGCTGTAAAACCTGATGGTAAATCTGTAATTTCAAACAAATTAGTAATAGCAGTATCAGCAGCAACAGCTTTAAAAGCATCGCCTGTTAATTCAATGGTAATTGTTTCTTCAAATTTTGCTGTTGTTGTTCCTGTTAAGTCAGTTGGTGTTGTAGTAATTTCTGCTGTAGCTGCTTCTGTAGCTGCGAATGTAGCAGTTCCTGTTTTAACACCATCTGTTCCATCAGCTAAACTCACTTCAGTTCCTTCATCATCTGCACCAAGTTTTACTTTAAATGTGTTAGTAAAATTATCTGCAAAACTATAACCTTCATCAGCATTTGGTGTTATTGTAACTATAGCTACATATGCTGTGCCAGGTTTGAAGTATTTTGTACCATCTACATCAGCAAAATTATCAGTATTTTCGCTTTCTTCATATGTAACAGTTGCTGTATAACCAGTTCCTGTTACTGTTTGTGCAGTAGTAGGTACAGCTTTTCCTCCTACTGGTATATGAGTTTCGTTAAGTGTGATGTCTGCAATTGATGAAATTGTTTTGTTGGTATCATTATCTAAAGCGATTGTATAAACACCCTCTGCAACTTTTTTACCATCTTTTGTAACAGTTACAGTCACTTTGTCGCCTGTTACTAAATTTCCTGTTGTTTTTTCTGTGCCTGTACTATCAGTTACTTTAATTGTAGCTATACCTACAGTATCTGTAAGTGCTACGTCTTTAACTTTTACTGTAAAGTTTGTTAGTGTCATTACAGAAACTTCTGTATTTTCTGCTACTGTAATAGTACTATCTGTTACAGAAACAATACTTGTAGGTGCATTTGCAGCTTTCTCCAATGTTACTTTTTCAACTGTTACTGGTATATCTTCTTCACTTACTTTAATACCAAGTGTTACATCTGAACCAGCTATATCTTTAATAGCTGCTGTAATTGTTGCACTAGCTACTTCAGCATCTTTTGCTGTAAAGTCAATCGTAGCTACACCACTTTCATCTGTTGTAGATGATGCAGCTGAAAATGTTCCAGCATCTGTAGCTGCTACACTCCAATTTACTGTGGCATCTTTTATTGGCTCACCATATTGGTCTTTTACAGTAGTAGTAAGTGTTAATTTTCCACCTTTTGCTACTGTTACTACTTCGCCTTCTTTTATTCCACCTTCTGCTGTAATGTCTGTTAATGTTTTCGCTACTGCTGCTGGTTCAGCTTTGATAGTCGCATCTCCAGTTTTCTTATCACTTTCAGTTCCATCTTTGGGTGTCCATTCTGCTGTTACTTTAATATCTTTTGTTTCATTTGTTCCAGCTTTTAAATCAGTATCATCAGCAGAAATAGTAAGTGAAGCTGTTTCAGTAGTTATTGTATTGAACTCTGTAGAGTAATTTGTGTCTATAGTTGACCATTTATATGTTCCGCCATCAGGAATATCCATAATTGCGTTATCTAAAGTTCTTCCTTCTAATGTAAATGTTACTGTATCATTTGGTCTGAAATTTTTTGTTTTATTCTTTGACGTTTCTGGTACTACTCTAATTGCATAAAGTTCTGCTGGTGTTGTTGTCATAGTAATTTCCATAGTACTTACTTCCTTCAAAGTAACACCCTCTATTTTCGCAGATACATTAACAACATAACCTTCTTCAGCAGCTACATTTTTAATCGTTACAGACTGACCCTCTTCTAAAAGTTCTTTTTTAATTTCTACTTTTGTTTTATCTGCTATATTAATCTCTTGACCTTCACCATCTGTAATAATCCAGTCAAAACCTGTTATATCGCTCCAAGACAACTGTTCGCCAGCTGCATTTTTTACATCTGCAAATATACGTATTGCTGAACCCTGATTTAATGGCTGTTTTGGGTCTACAGCTGATGATGTGAATATAATAGAAGCTGGTGTTTTATCTTGTGGTGGTGTTACAGTACCACTATCTTCTATATCTGCTTTTACAATAAATTTAATTTCTGTAGCACTTGCTGTTGCAGTATCAGCAACTATAACATCTTTTAAACCAGTAAGGTCTTCTACTTTAACTTCTGCATCAAAAATATAACCTGTTTCTGGTGTTAATGTAATTGCTGCTTCATATTGTTTTGTTGTAGTTTCATCTGCTGTTGCTGATGTGCTTACAACTGACCATTTTTCTGCTGCTACTTTTACGCCTGTAGGCACTCCTGTGAATTCAGCTGCTTTAGTTGCATCTGTTGGTGTTACTAATTTTATTTTTCCTAAATCTGCTGCTGTAATTGTTACTGTTGCTGGTGTAGATGGTTTTTCTTCTTCTTTCTGTTCTACATCAGGTATATTTTCTCCAGCATTAGAAGTATCTATTGTGCTTGGGTTTGTTGCTTCTATTTTGTCAACAGTTCCTTCACCACTTACTTCTGTTTTGCCTGTAGAAGTAGAGCTGATTGTATCAACTTTTGCTTCTGGTGCAACATCAACTTTTGCTGTTGCTGTATCAGAAAGTTCTACTTTGTTTACAGTTGCTTTATCTGCTACTGCTATGTCTGCACTTGCACTATCGCTTACCTGTACATTTTCTACTTTTGCATTGTCATTTACTTTTACTGCTGCTTCTCCATTGCCTACTACTGCTACGCTATCTACTTTTGCACTGCCTTCCAGTTCAACTGTTGCTTTTGTGCCATCTACAACAACGTTATCTGCTGATGCACCATTTTTTACTGTAACATCTGTGCTGCCTTCGCCATTTAATACAATGTCTTTTGCATCACCTGTTACATCTACTTTATCAACAGATGCGTCTGCTGCTACTTCAATAGCTGCTCCATCGCCAGCTTCTACTGTATTTACTTTTGCTCCTTCTGCAATTTCAACTGGTGCTTGTGCTTCTACTCTGCTGAGTTCAAAACCAACAATTTTTGTTGCTACTTTTGCCAATACAGATGCACTCAATGCTCTTGGTGTACGTGTTTTAATAACCACTTTATCTGCACCTGCTACAGTGTTTCTGATAACTGTAATTGTTCCGCTTACATTTGTTTTGCCTTCGAAATAAATGTCAACAGTGCTATTTGCCGCTGCTACTGCTGTATCTTCT
>CAJTDC010000059.1:1066-3613 GCA_910575055.1 Clostridia bacterium | reverse complement strand
GATACCGAAATGGGAAGGCAAGTCAAAACATTTTTAGACAATGGTTTGCCTATAGGATTTTCAAATAGAATGAGGGGACGCTCTAAAAGAGAAAAAAGAAATGGAAAAACAGTGCAGATAGCAAAAAAATTAAAATTGTATACTTGGGATGTGGTACTAAATCCAGCAGAAAAAAGTGCTTTACAGTTGCCCATTGTATTAGATGATATAGAGGAGGAAAATATGAATTTTTTTGATATGAGTTTGAAAGAACTTGAAAAATGGAAAGAACAAAATAAAAGTGCAGAAGAAAGCGAAATAATGCTTTGTGACAGTGTGATAGCACTCAAAAAGCAAACAGAAGAAGCAAAAAAACAAATGCAGGCAATTACAGATGAAATAGAAGCAAAAAAACAAAAAGAACAAGCACAGCAATATCTTTTTGATGAAATAGAAAAATGGAATTATGCTAAAAATGTAAAAGATGCTGTATTGAAAAAAGGAGAACATATTGATAGCAAAGAAAGTGTTACTGATTTTTTGAAAAGAGAAAAGGCATTTATAGATGAATTAGAAATTGGCAAAAAATTGAAGGAATTAGGCATAACAAAAGAAGAAGGCAAAACAAAAGCGATAGTAACACAAGGAAAAGAATATTCCATATTAGATGGCATTATGGAAGAAATGGACAAAGAGTTGCAGAAAAAAGACAACAGCTTTTTTGTAGATAAAGCACTTAGAAAAGCAAACAATGCTATTGTAGATAGTGTATTAAAAAGTATGGAAAGGAAAAAAGATAAGAATACTAAGGCATTTTTAGATGCACTGGAAAAAGAAAAAAGTGTATATTTAGATGAAACTGCACCAGCCATTGCTTCTACAGGGGAATTTGCACAGTCCGCAAATATTTCACTTGCCATATTAAAACAGGCTTGGCAAGACATTCAATTTTTACAATTATGTATGGTAGAAGGATTTAGCGGAAGTACATACAAAATGCCTGTAGAGTTTCAAAGCCACGATTTATACAGTGAAGAGGATTTTGCTATAGGAGAATTGGATAGTATTCCAACGGAAAATATACAAACATTTTTATTGGAATTTGGGGCACAATGGCTCAAAAAAGGCTTTATTGTAACAAAAGAAGCACAGAAGGAATTGTTAAGCGGCCCTATGAGATATGATGTGATAGCAGCAAATGCAGCAAGTATTGCAAACAGATTTCAAAGGGTCATTGACAGAATGATTTCTACAGAAATGTTAGCAAGAGCAGATGAATATGGAGCAAAAGAAGTAAAAGAAGAAACGGTTGTAGTAAGTGAAGTAGAAGAATTGACAGAAGGGGAAAATATACCTGAAGGCAGTAATGCAAAATGGAAAGTGAATTTATTGTGTGGAAATGCTTCTCCTCTCAGTGCGGTATGTGTTGCTCCTATTGTAAGACCTAGAAAAACAGTATGGTTAGACCAATATGGAAGAAAACAAGAAGATTTTATTAATGGTATTACTGTAGAAAATAGCAGCGGAAAAACATTAACAGAAGGTATTTTTATACGTTCTAAAGGTTTTATTGCAGACAAACAGGGAAAAGAAGCAGACTATGCAGTAGATTTTGAAAACAGCTGTATTTATTTTAAAAAGGATGCAATGAGTAAAACGGCATTGCCTAAAATAAGCTACAGCTATGCAACGAATATTGTGTATTTTAATTTAGCAATACCAAAAGCATTAGAAAACTATACAGCAAGATATTACAACAGTTTATTAGAATTGATAGATACACAAAAGGCATATATGGGAAGTGCTCCAAGATATGTTACACCTGATTTTTGTATAGGAAGTCTGAACGCTATGACAATGCTAAAACAGGCAGAATTGTTTTATCAAAAGGCTTCTCCAAATGGTACAAGTTTAGGCGGCGAAGGCTATTTTGCTAAAAGAAATGGTATTGATTTAGGAGAACATAATATACCGTGGGCAGCTGGTGATAGTAGAATATTGTTGGGCAAAAAAAATGCGGTTAGAGTGGGTATGGGAAGTCCTTATGAATTGGAAGGGCCTCACCCTCATATTGCAAAAGATGGACAGTATACTTCTGCAAAAATGTATTTTGCAACACAGCAAATTGCCATCAACACGCCTTTAGTGATTGATGAGAAAAGAAATCAGTACCACCCACCATTTAGAACAATAAAATTCTACAATAAAGAACATTGAGGAAAGGAAGAGTATATCTATGGCTGAAGATGGATTACTAGGAAAAAAACTACAAATCGTCATAACAGACGCAAATGGTACTGTTTTGGAAAAAATGCCTGAAATGCTCAAATGGAGCGTAGAAGAAATTACAGAAGAGGATAAAAAATATCCTTTGAATGAAGAAGACGAATGGAGAACAGTACATCAACAAGGATTTAAAGGAAGCATTGAAGGACAGGAAATTAACGAAGCATATGACAAAATTGTAGATATGAAAATTGAACATCAAAGGAAAACAGGGGGTACATTAAAATTTATTATATTTACTACTAAAATATACAAAGATGGTACCATACAAAAATATAAATA
>CAJTDC010000059.1:0-1058 GCA_910575055.1 Clostridia bacterium | reverse complement strand
GGTAACAACAAACCTATGACAAATAAAATAAATTGGCAAAGTATCAACAGAGAAAGGATATAGTTCTAAAACAACAAAATTTAATTTATAAAGAATAGAAGGAGAGAAAAACATATGAGTATTGAAAAAAATGTAGTTGTGGAAAATGAAGTAATAGAGGCGGAAATCGTCAATCCAAATGAGATAGTATTATCTACAGGGAAAAAGGTAACAAAAAGAGAAAGACGAGGACAACATCATATTGTAGAAAGTAGGTTGCTTTCTGCCTGCTCTATCAAAGGAGATGGAACAGGTGTAACGGTAGGAGATTTGATATTAGCAAGTGATATTAAAGTAGCAGTAGCAATAGGAGAAATTGATGGTACAAAACAAAAAATACCTGCTTCTTTGTCAGAGGTATATGAACTTGCAGGAGAATTTACATATGAAGAATGGGAAGAATTGAAAATAGAATTGCAAAAGGACAAAAAAGAAATGGAGGAAAAAGCAAAAAACTTGCAAGCCAGCATTGGTTCAGACAGCGAATTAATGTAGCCTATTGTTCTGGTGCAGGAATTAGTTATACGGAAACGCTTGCTATGATGGACGAGGAAGTATTAGCAGCTATTTTGGTTATCAATGAAATAGAAGAAAAACAAAAAGAACAGACACAATAAAGAAGTAAACCAAATGGTTTACTTCTTTACAAAGTCAATAGATAAATCATATTCCATAGCATTTAATATTTTTTTAGCATCTTCAAAACTAAAATTTTTTTTACCAAGAAGTTTTGTAAATGCTTGAGGCACCATATCTAATGATGCTGCTAATTCTTTTTGAGAAAGATTATTGTCAAGCAATAATTTTTTGATTTCTACAATAAGTTGTGTATTGTCTTGATATATAAATGACATTGTTATCACCTCTTTCGATAAGAGTATAACATAAAAAAAGTAATTTATCAACTATAAAATATGATAAAAAATATAAAATATTAAAAAAAACATAAAAAAAGATAAAAAATTACTTGACATATTATGTAAACTATATTATAATAGAAACATAGAAAGGAGGTGCAA
>CAJTDC010000058.1 GCA_910575055.1 Clostridia bacterium | reverse complement strand
GCAAGTGAAGCAGCTTTTTGGAAATCCTTTTGCACTAGGTTGTGTTGTTGTGGCGATTGTGGGTTATATCAATGACCCTACTACAGAAGGTATTACAGATAGTAAACAGGCATTGAGTTACAGTAAGCCTAAAAAAGATTGAGCAATTATTCCAATAACTAATAATGAAAAAATTAAAAAAATAGGAGGAAAATATATTATGAAAAAAATAGCAATGGTATCACAAACAATGGGTGGCAAAACAGAAAAAGAAATTTTACAAACAAGAGAAAAGGCAGTAGCAGCTTTAACAGAAAAAGGATATGAAGTGTTAAATACTTATTTTGACGATGAGGAGCAAGAATTAAAAGAAAAAGGTTTTGAAAATGTCCCTTTGTATCATCTTGCAAAATCTCTGAAATATATGTCAAAATGCAATGCTGTTTATTTCTGTAAAGGCTGGGAAAATGCAAGAGGTTGTAAAATTGAACATGAAACAGCAAAAGCATATGGTTTAGATATGATTTATGAAGAAAATTGAGGGGATAAATATGGAAATCAAGCAAATGTTAGCACATCAAAGCAATTACAACAAAGGCAGAAAACAGTCCATACAGTTTATTGTAGTACACTATACTGCTAATAATGGTGACAAGGCACAAGGAAATGGCAATTATTTCAGCCAACCAAATAGAAATGCTTCTGCTCACTATTTTGTAGATGAAAATGAAATTATACAAAGTGTAAAAGATAGTGATATGGCTTGGCATTGTGGAGCAAAAAGCTATAAACACCCAAAATGCAGAAATGATAACAGCATAGGTGTTGAAATGTGTAGTGAAAAAGATGATAAAGGGCAATATTACATAAATGAACAAACACAAAATACAGCAATTAAACTCATAAAAGTCCTTATGGAAAAGTACAACATACCAATAGAAAATGTACTTAGGCATTATGATGTCACAGGCAAAATGTGCCCAGAGCCTTTTGTCAGAAATGAGGTACAATGGTTAAATTTTAAAAAGAAGTTGAGCGAAGAAAAGAAAGAAGGAATTGAAATGCTTTACAATAAAATAGAGGATGTGCCAAAATGGGCAAAACCTACAATTAAAAAGTTGATTGACAAGGGTGCTTTTGTAGGAAATGAAAAAGGAGAGTTGATGTTAACATATGATATGTTGAGGATGTACGTTTCTCATGATAATATAGGAGTGTATGACAGATGAGGGCGGAAAGCCCTCTTTTTTTATGTTAGGAGGATTATTATTATGGATAGTTTTATTACTTGGATTGGAGGTAAAAAATTACTTCGAAAAAAAATTACAGAAATATTTCCAGAAAATATAGACAGATATGTTGAAGTGTTTGGTGGTGCAGCTTGGGTATTGTTTTATAAAGAAAAGTATGCAAAACAAGAAATTTATAACGATATTAATGGGGAGTTAGTCAATTTATTTAAGTGTGTAAAATATCACCCTAATGCTATAGTAGAGGAATTGCAATTGATATTAAATGCAAGACAAATATTTAATGATTTCCAGCAAAACAAAAATAGAACAGATTTAACAGATATTCAAAGGGCAGCAATGTTTTATTATATTATTAGAACCTCTTACGGTGCAAAATTAGAACAATATAGTGCAAATTACAGAAGCCCTTATTTGCTTTTACAAAATGTAGAAGAAATTGCAAAAAGGTTGTCAAGAGTAGTAATAGAAAATAAAAACTTTACGGACATACTAGCACAATATGATAAAGAAGACACGCTATTTTATTGTGACCCTCCATACTATAAGGCAGAAAAAATGTATCATATGGGAAATTATGTTTTTGATAAAGAACAACATATACTTTTGAGGGATAGCCTTAGAAACATAAAAGGACATTTTGTACTTAGCTATAATGATGATGAATTTGTAAGAAATTTGTATGAAGGATTTGATATACAAGAGGTAGAAAGAAGTAGTAACTTATCTTTTAGTAACGGCAAAAGGGGAATATATAAAGAGTTGATTATAACAAATTTTTAGAATTTTCTAGTTGAAAATAAAATTATAATATAACAAGGTAACAAAATGTAAAAAATAATTTTTAATTACGCTTTAACTAGCATTTAACTAATGTTTTACTACCCTTTAAAAGTTAAAAAATCTAATATAAAAACGAGTGAAAAATATTTTATTTTTTGCTCGTTTTTTGTTTTATAAAATTGTCATTCTTTTTGCACATTTTTGCCATTCTTTTTGCCCCCTTACAGAAGGCATTGATAGCGGTGTAGGTAGTGGATATTACAGTAATCAAAAAGACAATCAGACAGGCGGAATATTTAGTTTATTTGCTCAAAGTGCTAGAAAAGCGGCGGGATTGAGTACAGAAAGGGGTAATTGAGTATGGCGAACAGCTTAGAATTTGCGAAAAAGTTCTTACCAGTGTTAGATGATATTTACAAAAATTTGTCTGTAACGCAGGGTATGGACGCAGGAAAAAAGCTTGATTTTACAGGAACAAATGAAGTAAATGTGTTAAAAACAAGTACAACAGGTTTAGGTGACTACTCCAGAACAAACGGCTACCCAAAAGGTGACATTACTGCAAACTGGGAAACGCTCAAATTGACAGAAGAAAGAGGAAAAGAATTGTCTATTGATAGAATGGATAATGAAGAAATGGCAAATGTTTTCGGCATTATTACGGGGCAATTTATGAGAGATTGGGTAGTGCCAGAAGTGGACGCTTTTCGTTTTGCAAAATATGCCAGTGCAAATGGTATTAAGAAAGCCACGCCAGCAATATTGACAAAAGATACCATTATAGCAGAAATTGACGAGGCAGTAAGACAACTAAATGCTGATGAAGTACCTATTGCGGGAAGGATATTGTACATCAATAGCGACTTACAGCCTATACTGAATAATGCTTTTGCTAGAAGTTGGGGTAGTCAAAGCGTTGTAAGCACAATGTTGACAAATTATAACGGTATTCCTATTAAATATGTACCACCTACACGCTTCTACAGCGAAATTATGTTAAATGATGGTAGCGAGGATTGGGGTTATAAAAAATCTGAGAATGGTAAAAATATCAATTTTATGCTCATATATCCAGAGGCAATATTGCAAGTAGTGAAGTTGACATTGCCTAAAGTGTTTACACCAGATGAAAACCAATATAAAGATATGTGGAAATTTCAGTTCAGAATGTATCACGATGCCTTTGTATATGAAAACAAAGCAAAAGGAATTTATTTACATACGTCAACAAATTGATAAGGGGGAAATGATATGAAAGTGTATAAAAATGGCATTTGTAGAGAAATTGACCAAAAAAGAGCACAAGAATTTAAAGAAAAAGGCTATACCATAGAAGGAAAAACGACTACTGATACTGTAGAGGTGTTGAAACAAGAAAAGGAAGCGTTAAAAGCAGAAAATGAAGCACTAAAAGTTGAAAAGGAAGCACTAAAAGTTGAAAAGGAAGCGTTAAAAGCAGAAAATGAAGCACTAAAAGTTGAAAAGGAAGCATTAAAAGTCGAAAAGGAAGCACTAAAAGTTGAAAAGGAAGCGTTAAAAGCAGAAAATGAAGCACTAAAAGTTGAAAAGGAAGCATTAAAAGTCGAAAAGGAAGCACTAAAAGTTGAAAA
>CAJTDC010000057.1 GCA_910575055.1 Clostridia bacterium | reverse complement strand
CTTCTTCTGCTGTCATAAAAGAAAGTGCTGGATAAGCAATTACTACTTCTACTTCATCTGATATTGCAATACTTACGGGATATCTTCTGACATCTATTGCACCATTTTGTTTATATGCCATTACGTGCTGTGGAAAATCCCCCAATGTCGCATAATAAAGCAATATTTCTTCCTCTCCATCTCTAGCAAATATACCAAACTCATTTATCCAAAATTCGTGCTGCAATCCTCCATTCAAATCACTTCTATATTCTACTATAAATGAAACAACACCATCTTCTGCAACAGGTTCTGTAGAAGTCGCTTGTGCCACTGGCTGTATCAAATCATCAAAATAGGCAGGGCTTTCTTCTCCTAAATTTCCACTGCCTACCATTACCCTCGTAATCTCTAATTGTTCTCCTGCCACCAGTTTCGCAAGCAATTTCCTTCCCTTTACTGTTATCATAAATCCTGGCTGTATACCTTGATTTTGTTCTAATACTTCCTTTTCTATTTCCATATTACCACTCCTCACAGTATAAATATTTTAATGTGGTTTTGGTCTAATCTTTTCATTACTCTAAAACGTGTTTTCTGTTTTGATATTGTAGCAATACCGCCTTCCCCCACTTTACACCAGCCATTTTCTTCACAACTGCCGTCGTCTATTGCAACCAATTTGCCCAATATTCCTACTGCGTCCCATTCTGTACGTTCTGAACGTGGAATATATTCTTGTGTGTTATCATATTCTGGATTAAGTTTTGGTCTTATTTCTGTATGTGCCTGCTCTATTACTACAGTTTCAGTAACTTCTTCTCCTTCTTCACTTACTGTTACAATTTCTTCTGTCCTTTCTGGAATTTCCACCTCTTCCAGAATAAAACGTCCAAAAATATCAAGTAAATACATCTTTTTCCAAGTATCATCACACACATCACCACAAACAGATGGACAAGCCGAAACAATACCTAATATGTAACTATCTTCTGGAGTAGCAATACGTATTTTATCTCCTTCTAGTGTCACAAATAATCCTGTTCTATCTTCTTTTTCCATATTTCCATCTATCCATTCAAATGTTTCAGCATAGTCTGCTCCGCTGGATTTATATGTGCTGTTGGAGTAAACACCATTCGTGTCTGTCACTCTCAAACAGTTACTTCTTGCAGTATCACTTGTACCATTGCCTATAATAAATTTATCTGTTTCTGTTGTACTTTCTTTATTATATTTTCCTATTGCTGTTTGACATTTAGCACTTGCTTTCGTGCGAAAATTAGTTGCACGAGAATAACTTCCACTTGCTATTGTACCTTCTCCTTCTGCATGGGAATAAGAACCACCTGCTGTTGTACCACTTCCTTCAGCATGAGAAACATAATTGCTTGCTGTTGTACCACTTCCTTCAGCATGAGATGCATATCCGCTTGCTTTTGTAGCAATATTCTCTGCATGAGCTGCATATCCACCTGCTGTTGCACCACTTCCTTCAGCATGTGCATATATTCCACTTGCAATTGTATTAACACCTTCTTTATATGAGCCATTTGAATGTCTTACACCCATTACAGAAGGTATATAAACCGTTTGCATTTTAGTAATACGCCCTTTTACATCAACAGTAATATTAGGCACAGGAATTGCAGGATAAAATCCATATGTACTATTGGTAATTTCAAAATAACTCGCCACATTACTTTCGTAGATAACTGTACTAGGGTCTGCCGTTCCTGCACCATATTTTACTTCACTGATTTCTGCTCTATCCATACCATTATTTCCACTACCATTTTTTCTATAAGTAAATATAATTGATTTATTTGCTGGTAGTGCTACAGTTAGTTGTACAGTCAAAATTCCTGTTTGTTCTGTAGGACCGCCTGTATTTGCAAGTATTTCTGTTCCCATTGCTGTAATATTGAAATAATCATAATTTACACTTTCAGAAGAAACCTTCCAACGAAATGAAATTTTACAATCTTGTTTTGCTGTCCAAGTGGATATAGCAGATGTGCCGTGCAATCCTACATTGTTGCTTACCCACACTGTACCACTGTTTTTCGTCACTAAATCTAAAGCACCATATGTACCAGCTGTTACGCCGCTATTTGCCAATGTTGCCGCTATAGTTTTATTTGCACTGCCATCAAATGTTATACTACCTGTCACATCACCACTTAATGCAAGTGTTCTAGCTGTTGTTAATTTACGAGCATTTGCTGTAAGCATAATCCATTGATTACTATAGTATACAAACTCTATAATATCTCCTGCTGCCCATTGCGTAGTAGGGGCATATTGCCCTTGTGTATAATTAAGAACTTTTGCACCTGTACTATTCACATTTAATGTAGGTGAAGTATTCGTATTCGCATTTGTAAAGCGTACAGCTACTCTTGCACCTTCTGTTAATACAAATCCTGTAAGAGCGACTGTTTTTTCAGCAACATCTGCTGCTGTTTCACACACTCCAAAATGCACAATATTTGCACTACCATCAAATGGCATACCGTCTATTGTTCTAGCTGTATTCAACTTAGTAGCGGAATTAGCCACTCCACCCGCAGAAGAAGACCCTGCATAATTGTGTGTATGAGATGTATTTGATTTTTTAGCTAATTCTTCTGTCATTGTTGCAATATCAGCCTTTTTATCCAATTCTGTCTGCATTGTTTCACTATCTGCTTTTAATGCCAGTGCATCAGAAACTATTTCGGCATCTGCTTTTTTATTCAGTTCTTCTTGCATTGTTTCGGCATTTGCTTTTTTTGCCAATTCTTCCGCAACTGTTTCTTTATCTGCTTTTTTATCCAACTCTAATACAATATTTGTACTATCTATTTGCTGTTGCAATATTTCTTCTATTTCTTCTTTGTCAACTTTTTTGTCTAGTTCTGTTTGTACCTCTTCTTTATCTGCTTTTACTACCAATTCTGTTATCATAGCTTCTTTGTCAGCTTTTTCTGATAGTTTTTGAAGTATTTCCATTTCATTGGCTTTTTGGTCTAATGCTTCCTGTACTACTTCAATATCTGCCTTTTTGTCTAATGCTTGTTCTATTGCTTTAGCATCTGCCTTTTGATTTAATATCTGTTGAACTGTTTCTGTATTCGCTTTCTTAGCAAGTTCTTCTGTTATTACCTCTATATCAGCTTTTTGATTTAATGCTATTTCTACATCTTGAGCATTTGCCTTCGTATCAAGTGCTTGCTCTACTGTTTCAATATTTGCTTTTTTCTCCAACTCTGCAAGTATACCATTTTCACTTTCTGCTAAAACACCTTCCAAATAAGGCAAAACCTCTATTTCTACAAACTCTTTCATTCTTTCTTCTGTTACAAAAGCCATTGCAGCATATGCAATATTTACTTTAATGTCATCTGTCACTAAAATACTTACAGAATATTTTTTGATATTTACTTTTCCATTTTCGTATGCTTCTACATATTGCGGATACTCTCCCAATGAAGCATAATACTCAATATTTGCTTTTTTCTCCAACTCTGCAAGTATACCATTTTCACTTTCTGCTAAAACACCTTCCAAATAAGGCAAAACCTCTATTTCTACAAACTCTTTCATTCTTTCTTCTGTTACAAAAGCCATTGCAGCATATGCAATATTTACTTTAATGTCATCTGTCACTAAAATACTTACAG
>CAJTDC010000056.1 GCA_910575055.1 Clostridia bacterium | reverse complement strand
AGGAATGAACAAGGGTAATTTTAGAGCTTTTGGAAAGCCTATTGTCAATATTACTGTAAATGATAAAAAAATAGAGGATTGGATTTCATTTCAAGTAAACTGGAATGGTTTGGGAGAAGTTGACGATTTTGAAGTAGAGTTTCAATGGGATATCAGCGACAATCCAAGACACGAATTTTTTTATAGTGGTTCAAAACAATCTTCTGTAGTGGTAAAAGGAAAAGTAGTTGTAAAAATAGAAGCTGGTTTTGAAGGAGAAGAAATTGTCCTGCTAATAGAGGGAGAAATGGATTATCCGGAATGGGATTTTTCAGATGGAGAAACAGTAAAAATAATAGGTAGAAGTTATGCAGCAAAACCTTATGATTTTGTAGAAACGGTAAAATATCAGAATATGACAGCAACAGAAGCATTTCAAAAAATATGTAAAACACACGGCTTAACGCCTATAGTACCCGTTGCTACAAGCGATATGATAGGAGAATATGTTAATGATGACCATACAAGTGTTGCGGAAGAAATGAGCCACTGGGATTATGTGCTATATTTGGCAGAACAAGAGGGATTTGTAAGCAGAATAAAAGGAAAAGAATGGTATTTTGCACCGCTTTCTATGCTGGAGGATTATCAAAAAGAACCTCTGGCTTTTTCTTATGGGCATAATGTTAGAAAATTGAAAATGAAAAAAGCACCNAATGAAGCAAGAAATTTTGTTGTAGAAGTGATTTCGTGGCAGTCTGGTGAAAAAAAGAAAAAAGGAAATCGCATTGTAGAAAAGGCAGTGATTGGAAAGGAAGAAGGCGACAATGTTTATACCATTAGAAGAAATATTCCTAATATTACAAGAGCACAGGCACAAAAACATTTGAAGAATATATGCAGTGAATTGACAAAACAACAGTTTAGCGGAAGTTTTGAAACAGATTTTTTTCAAGAGTTGACAAATGATAGAAGAATTGTGTTGTATGGTGTGGGTATGGAATTAAGCCAAATATATCATGTGGAGAGTGTGACAATTAGCGGTGATAAAGAGAGTGGCTTAGAATGTAGCGTAAAATTTACAAACACAATAGAACAATGAAAATTTACGTGCATTGAACTTTGTTTTCTTATTTTAGAGGAGTGGCTAAAATGGGGGAACTTTTTTCACTTGTGAAAAGTTCCCCCGTCGCTACGCTCCTCCCCTTCAAAAACACGCTTGTAAGCATGGAAAACCTTGGAGCTTTGCTCCAAACCTCACTCGCTTTTGAAAAAGCGAGACAAAACTTTTATGGAAAATTTCGTTTTCCTGATAGTAAACAGAAATAAAGGTATGATGAAGTATGAATAAAACAGATTATACAGAAACAGTAAAATTGATACAAAAAATGGCTGGAACAAGTGCCTTTGTATATGGTGTAGTAACTGCTTTTAGGGGAGAAAACAGAACCATAAAAGCAGAAATACAGCCAAGTGGTATTGAAACAGGCTGGTGCAGATGCTTGCAGGGAGCATTTGCTGATAAAGTAGGACTTGAGGTATTACTTGGGAGGATTGCAGAAGGAAAAACACAAAGATATGTTGTTTTAGGAATATTGGAATAACTTACTTTCTTGAAAGAAAGTAAGCAAAGAACTTTTGTGCAAAACTTCGTTTTGCTGTAAGCATCAAAAAATAACTATATGAAACTTCGTTTTACTAAAATAATGAAAATTAAAAAAATAAAAGAAGGGATAATATTGCAGGATATATTGATAGTAAATGGGGAAGTGATTTGGACAGGAGATGACATTTTTATTGCAGAAGGAGAAGATGCCATTGACCAGCAGGCATATTTGAGGGCTACTTGTGATTTAGGAGAAAGTATATTTTATGATGGTTATGGTTCCAGACTTTTTGAATATTTGGGAAAACCAGATACCCAAACAAACAAGGCATTGATAGAAGCAGAATGTATGGAAGTACTGAAAAAAACAGAAGGCATTTCAAATGTAGAAAGTGTTGCTTTTGAATGGGTGGAGATTGATGGAGGAAAAAAGCCTAGTCTGAAAGCAAAATATTGTTATGAAAATACAAACAAAAAAGTAGAAACTGTTTTTAAATTTGCTGTATAGGGGGGATTGTTATGTTTCCTACAAAAGAAGAATTAACAGAAATATTAGTCAAAAATATTATGGGAGAAGGAAAAACATTTTCTGATTTACAGGAAAGTTGGTTTACAAAGCATTTAATCATTACATTGAGAGAAACGATGTGGGTACTTTTGTTGCTGATAAAAACAGTGTATGAAAATTTAACTGTAATTAGGGCAAGTGGACAAATTTTAGATGATAAAGGCTATGATTTTGGAGTAGACAGAAAAGGAGCAGTAAAAGCAATACATAGTATTACATTGCATAAAGCAACACCTGTAACGGTTGATACTTTTGTGCCAGATGGATTTTTATTGACAACAACAGCAGTAGGCAATAAACCTCCTATCAAATTTGAAGTAGTAGCAGGACAGCAAAAATGTATTAAAAAAGGAGAAAAGTTTGTTTCAGATGTTTTAGTAGAATGTAGCGAATATGGAGAAATTGGAAATGTGCCAAATGGTGCAATCAATTTAATTGCACAAGCAGGATTTGACAGTGTAAGTAATTCTCAAATTTATTTAAAGGGTGTAGAAATAGAAAAAGATGACAGCTACAGACAAAGAATATTAGAAAGAAAAAGAAGACCAGCAAGGGCAGGTGTACCAGCAGATTGGGAAAGGTGGGCATTAGAAGTAAAAGGTGTCACAAAAGCAAAATGTTTTAGATGTGCAAGAGGAGCAGGAACAGCAGATGTTGTAATATGGGGAAATCATGGAGAAGTACCAGAACAAGGATTAATTACAGAATGTCAGAATTATTTGGAAAAAAATTATGTACCTGCTGATTTGTATAATGGAGGAATATTGGTAGTAGCACCAGAATTGGTTAGAGTAAATGTTACAATACAAAAAGCAGTATTAAAAAAAGGCTATACAGTAGAAATGGCAAAAGAAATATTACAAAAGGCATTTTTAGAATATTTTAGAAGTGAAAAAACACTTGAAATGGTTTCTGTAGTAGATTGTATTGTGTGCATCAGAACCGCTTATGATGAAAAAGATACGGAAAAAACAGCCATTGTAGAGGATTTTGTATTGGCAAGTCCTTGCGAAAATATTGTATTAAATGCAAAACAGTCCCCAGTGATAGGAAATTTGGAAGTGATAGAATATGAATGATTTTTTGGAATTTTTATATGCTCATATACCACATAGATGGCTGAATAAAAAGGCAAAAGGTACTAAAAAATTGTTTGAAGGATTGGCAAAAAATATAAACTATATTTATGACTTTGTAACAATGATTGATAGAAATAATCATACAACAAAAGCAGAAGAAATATTGACAGATTTGGAAAATGAATATGGTATTATAGTAAATCCTTCTTATGATTTGGAGTTTAGGAGAGAAAGAATACTTGCTAAAATTCGTATGCAGGACAGCCCTATTACAGAAAGACAACTTGTTTCTATATTGGAAATGATGGGATTTTATGATATAGAAATAGTGCCACGTAATATTGGAAACGACATTGCCAGAATTGGAATTTAAAACAAGTGCAGTAATGAATGTGGTGGCAGATTGGTGTGATATAGAACAAACAACATTGTCTGAAATGTAATTGAGGTAATTTTTTTCATACTTCGTATGAAAAACCGTTCGTATTTTGACATTACAGTTGCTCCTGTGTTACTTCGTCAACACTTGGTCGCAACTTTTATAAACGTCAAATATACTCACTAATTAAGAAAGGAGTGCGAAAACATTGTCAAAAGGATTTGTAATTACGCAAGCAGGTAAAAAATTG
>CAJTDC010000055.1 GCA_910575055.1 Clostridia bacterium | reverse complement strand
AAAATCTACTCTAGCTACTATTTGCTTGTACCAGCCGCTTTTTTCTCCTTGTGCATCTAATATTGCCTCCGCCTTTTCTATATAAAAATCAGCTTCTTTTTCCATTTTTATTACTCCTCTATGTTCAGACCACGTTTAAAACCCGTTTAACTTTTTTTCTTTTCGTTTAACTTTTTTTCACTGATACTTTTTACCTCTAATAAAAAAAGCGTCTTAAAACGCTTTTAAATGCCTTTTAAAACACTTTTAAATTTTTGTACAAAAAAGAACCTTTTAATGACTTGTTCAGGTCAAAATATTGTTTTTCATTAACTTGTATAAATCATACTTCCTGATTTTTATTTTCAGTATTTTCTTTTCCTTTTCGCTTTAAAAATTCTGGCACCTCAAGTTCAAAAGTCATTCTTTTTCTTGGTTCTGTTGGTTTTATTGGTTTTCTGTTTTCTAATCCGCCTTCTCTTATTGCACAACAAAGCATTATAAAACTGTCACCCATATATCCTGCAAGTTTTTCCTTGTCTTCTTCAGGTTCATCTGATGCAAAAAAATCTCTTATATCTTGCTGTAATTCTAGTATTTCTTCATTTGTTAACTCTTGCAAATAATACCAACGATTAAACAAATCTTCAGCTTTCGACATTATTTTATACCACCTTTCAATTTCTTTACAAATTCCATTACTGCAATGTAATCTTCAATAGCAACATTTTCTTGTTTTAGACTTTTATCAACTTTATTTTCTAACCACTCATACCTGTCAGGAAAAGGCACATTAAATAATTCTTGTGCAAATTCTAAATCTGTACCATAGCAAAACTTATTGTTTATTGCTTTTAATATTGCTGTAAATGGTTGATATCCTTTACGAGATATTATATTTTTTTCTATGCAAACTTGCTGTTTTAAAAACTCAACAGACGCTTCTTCTATACGTCCATTTTTTTCAAAAACTGTTTTATCATAGTGACTAGAAGAACAAGAATGTAACATTTCATGTAATATTACTCCATCATCAGCATAGTCTACTAATGTAATGTCACAACTCCATTCTTTTCTACCTAATGCCTTATCTTCTAACAATTTATTATCCACAATAATATTACCACTCCATTTGGAAGGATTTACAGAATATTCTTCTGCTACTACTCTCATATTTTCAGCAGCTTTTTGTAATTCTTCTTGTGTTCTAATTTTATTATAGTCTGAATTACTTCTTTCAGCAATAGTTTTCGGTATATTATCAAAATTTCCAACTTTTCTCTCTGAAAATACAGGCAACCAAGTACATCTACATCTTGGATGCAGGGGATTATCTGGTGCTTTGTCAACATCAAACACTTTTCCATGCAAGGCACGGCAGCCATCGCAAGTTTTTAAATCTAGTGAAGCGTGCCATGCTACTTTACTTGCACCTGCTCCTCTGTAAGTATTTTTTGTACTTGTATTATAAGCAAAACCTAATTCTGTAATGGCTATCATTTCTGCTCTCACTGGATTTTTAATTCTTTTTTCTATTTCCTTTTTTTGCTCTTTCCAGCTTTCTCCTTGCTCATATCCTTTCGCCAATATCTTTCTTATTTCCTCTATGGTTGTTTGTTCCATTTTAGATACTCTCAAAAGTGCATTGTTTAATAATTCCTCTTGTATGTCCTCTTTTTCTATTCCAATGCCGTTTTCTGGTGGCAATATATCGTCTTGCAATACTTGCTCTACTACATTTTGTGCTCTTTTTTCCCCTATATCATAAGCCTTTTTGATATAGTGGATATAAAAATCCTTGTTTTGTTTCTTCCACGCCTTTTTGATGTTATTTTCTATATTTTCCTCTGTACTCTCTTTGATTTCTTCCCAAATTCCATTAAAAAAAGACTCCCACTTTTTCGTAAATTCATGAGAAAGTCTTTCTATTTCTTCAAAATCTTTTTCGTGTTCATCCGTAAGTGCTTCTTGTTCAGAAATAATATTCTTTTTTTTTATTTCTTTTTGCTGTTGCATTTCTTTTTCTGATAGAAGTTCTTGTTTTTGCTGCTTTTCTTTTTCTATTTTGTTTTGCTGTAATCCATTTTCTTCTAATATTTTTTGATACATTACACTAGGGTCTTCTATATCAAAATCATCTGCCACAAGCTGTATCGCTTTTTCATGACTGATAAGCTGTTTTCCTCCGCCCTTTGCTAGTGCATTTTGAATACTTTCTACTCTTTCTGCGGTACTTTCTTCCGTTTTTCTGCTCCACACAATGTCATAGTAAATATTTTCCGGATTGATACCTTGTAATAAAAGCTGTAAATCTATTATCGCTCTATATCCAGAATAAATACTGTTATCCCCATATTCCAGTCTGTCAGTAATATTTTCTAATGTCTGCAAATAGTGAGGATACTGCACTTTTAATACATCTCTGTTAATACCTTGTCCCCCTGTAATAATTGCCTTTGGTACTAACAAATTTATCCATAACATATTTTCTATCATTTCTACATCTTTTATTTCGTCAAGATTTGCTTCATCATGTAATGCACTTACCTCTACATTACCAATATAGTCTGTTAGCATATGTGCATTTTGTGTAGGAATACCATTTTCATCTACCATGGCATTTGCTCTTTTGTAATCCTCTATTTCTGCAATATCTGTTGTTTCTAGCTTATGGGAACGCTTACTAACAGAACGATATATTCTTCTGTAAGCTAATGCTTCTTCCATTTTTGAAAGTATTTTATAGCACTTTCTTGCTACTGCATATTGACTTGTGCCATAAATTTTAGTTTCATCACATAACCATCGAATATGGTTTATTTGATAAAGTGCAAAATCTTTTCTGCTTTCTTTTGGTGCTTTTTCTCCTGCCATTTGATATATTTGTGAAGTATCTATTTGAGAAAATGCTTTTTTGTTATCTATAAAATCGCCATATTCGTCCACATTTCTTTTCATTGTTAATGCAGGTGCTCTTTTGATTTCTGTAATCAAACCGCTTTTTTTGTCTACTATCACATTTAAAAATAAATCTCCCTCTCTCAACAATGCTCTTGCGTGTTCTGTACAAAGGATATGTAATCTCGTTCTTTCTAAAAAATCATCTACTATTTTTTGTATTTTTTCGCTTTCTGTAGAAATCTCTGTTGTTTGTTTTAATTGTTTTTGCTTTCTTTTTTTATCCTTTTCAGAAGCATTTACAATAATACTAAAACCGCCTTTTGTAGCATCTTCTGCTATTAAAGCATTTGCTCTTTGAAAGCGTATATCTCCATTTTCCCCACACAATTCGTTCACTTCTTTTATAATGTGGTATCTGTCTTGTGCAATGCGAAATAATTCCGTTTCATATTGTGTAGGTACTTCTACAAAACTGATACTTTGCTTGTTGTCTTTCTTTTTAAATTTTGCTAAAAAGTTTTCTAACATTTTGTTTTTTATTTTCGTAGCATTTCCCTCCTATTTCATATGCCAGTATGAAGAAAAGTTTTAAAACAACTTCAATGCCCTAATAGGGCTCGCTATTGGTTTCATTCTACCTTTGACATCTCCATTTATCATTTCTACAAATCCTGTCAGTGCATCGGGGGCATCATCATGTGCATTTTTCCCTTTTCTCTGATAATTGCTAATTGCTTTGTAAAACTCCTTGTATTTTTTCTCCCAACCTTCTGGAAATATCACTTGTTCCATTACATTTGTTGCATTAACAAGTATTCTGGTATTTTTATTTTTACTTTGATGAAACCAAGTAATATTACATTTTCTGCATTTTAATTTTTTCAGTTCTCTTTCTACATTCCTGGCAAATCCTCTGCCTCCGTTGTTGCTTTCTATGAGGCAATCTCTTGTTTGTAATAATGATAAAAGCCTTGCTGTTTCTGGTTCTGTTACCTCCATAGATTTATCAGTATAATATATTCCTGTAACATAACCATATCTCCCTACCACACCGCCTATTATGGCACACAAATAATCTTTTCCTTCATCTGCTGTATCAATATAAGCAATCTGTCTTTCAAACAAATCACTATCTATTACATCATAAGTTTTAAATTTT
>CAJTDC010000054.1 GCA_910575055.1 Clostridia bacterium | reverse complement strand
TGGATAAACGCTGAAGGCATCTAAGCGTGAAGCCACCCTCAAGATAAGATATCCCAAAACGCAAGTGAGTAAGGTCCCTTGAAGACAACAAGGTAGATAGGTTGGAGGTGTAAGTACAGCAATGTATTAAGCTGACCAATACTAATAGACCGAGGGCTTGACCTAAAAAAGAGGGAAAGCAAAGAAATATAAAAGAAATAAAAACAAAAAATAGGAGGAAAGTAAAAAAAGGTATTGACAAAAGGCGAGAGAGAGGCTATAATATATCTTGTGTTCAGTTTTGAGGGTGTAAAGCCCAAAGATATTTCCAGTGACGATACGTTTGTGGGGAACACCCGTACCCATTCCGAACACGACGGTTAAGACACAAACGGCTGATGATACTTGGTGGGGGACTGCCTGGGAAAGTAAGTGGTGGCTGGAATATTATAACGGGGTGTAGCGTAGTTTGGCTAGCGCGCCTGATTTGGGATCAGGAGGTCGCAGGTTCAAATCCTGTCACCCCGACTTTTTTAAAAAAATGTGGTTGAGGAAACCTATGGTGGGTATGGCGCAGTTGGTTAGCGCGCCAGATTGTGGCTCTGGAGGCCGTGGGTTCGAATCCCACTATCCACCCTTATATATAACATGGGTCACTAGCTCAGTAGGTAGAGCACTGGACTTTTAATCCAGGTGTCTCGGGTTCGAGCCCCGAGTGACTCATTTTATTTAGGCAGTCGTGGCGGAATTGGCATACGCGCTAGACTAAGGATCTAGTCCGGGTTTCTGGGTAGGGGTTCAAGTCCCCTCGACTGCATATCATATGCGCGAATGGCTCAGTGGTAGAGCATCGCCTTGCCAAGGCGAGGGCCGCGAGTTCGAATCTCGTTTCGCGCTTTTTATTTAATGGGCTATCGCCAAGCGGTAAGGCACAGGACTTTGACTCCTGCATTCGCTGGTTCGAATCCAGCTAGCCCAGTTTTTTTATTTGTAAAATAAATGTTGGGGTATCGCCAAGCGGTAAGGCAACGGATTCTGATTCCGTCATTCGCAGGTTCAAATCCTGCTACCCTAGTTTTAATTAAGAGAGGAGCAATGAAGCTAATTCATTGTTCTTTTTTTGTATAAAGGAGAGTTTAATTTGTATGGAAGCATTTTGGTATAAAAAAGCAGAATTGTCAGACATACCTGTATTAGTAGAAATAAGTATGAAAGAATTGCTTGAAGATTTTCATTGTGATATTGCTATGCAGAAAAAGTTTGAAGAACATTATAAAGAGGCTATTCCTAGATTAATGAAAGAGAAAACATTAATATCTTATATTGCTTATCAAAATGAAATATTTGTAGGAATGGCAAAAATATATATTTGGAGAGAAGATATTGCAAAGGGAGAAGCTACATTGTCTGATGTTTATATTCTACCTGAATTTAGAGGAAATGGTATATTTCAACATTTGTTTGATAAGGTTGTAGAAGAAGCGAGAAAAAGAAATTGTATTGTAATAAAAACTTATGAGAAGAACAATCGTGAACGACTTCATAAATTAGGTTTTGAAGATTCTTATGATTATGATGAAGAAGGAATATATGGTTTAAGCGATGAAATGGAACTTTTTCTTGTATAAAAAAGAGTACATAATATACTATAAATTTTGTGTATAAAGAAAAACAAAAATATGATATAATCTTTAGTAGAGGATAAAGGAATGAAATGTAAATTTAATGTATAATTTTTAGAAGTAAATTGACAGAATACGGCAGAGGGCGTAAACTAGATTTTAGTAAGAAAAACATAAAAACCACTTTAAATAATGATAAAAATTTTTTACATTTTTTATATTAAAGAGAGGGAAATGTGATTTTATGGAAAAAGAGAGATATGCAGAAATAAAAGGAATGGAAAAGATGTATGCAGCAGAACCAGAGTTTTCATTTTGGGGAATTTTTTATCATATTATTTTTTTGCAAGCAGAAGTAAAGTCAAATGAAGATACTGGAGAATTAGAAAAAATTGTCATATTAGAATTAGAAAATATGGATCGTACTATGAGAGCAAAAATTTTGTTTGAAGGAGTTTCGTTGTTTTATATGGCAGGATTGGACTCTGTAGGAGGATTTGATATTGATAAAAATCCAGATTATGAATTTGATACAGAAAAAAAATTTATGATAATAGATTATGAAAGCAATGCCATTTCGTTTTATTGTAAAGGAATAGAGGTACTGGAGGCAGAAAAAAGAAAGGAATAATATATGAGCGTATATGAGTTTTTGGCAAGTGATGTGATGCTAGAAAATGTAAAAAATGAAAAAGTAATGTTCTTTTCTGTAAAACAGGCACTCGAAAGAGGTATTACATTAAATAAAAAACTAATTGCGAATATAGATGAAAATAAAAAAGATGTAGTAATGTATTTTGAAAAAAAGGAAGATTTGGGAGAAATTAGTATATCATTAGAAATGGAAGATATGAAAATATATTCTGATGATTACACCAATAAAAAATATCGTTGTAGTCTAAGTTGGGACTATACAGAACAAAGAGCAGAACAGTTGATAAATTATATTAAACATCATTTAGAAAAAACAAAAGAGATAGAACTTTGGAAAATATGGCTGGGAGAAAAAGAGAAACCTAATATAGAATGTTGTAAATTATGTGAATTAGATAATAAAAAAATAAAAAAAATATTTGGAAATGGTTTTAAAGAACCAATGTGTTTGAGGGTTATAAGAGAATAAAAGGGGTGCTGATATGGACGAAAAATGGCAGAAGCTAAAACAATGGATAGAACAAAGTAATAGAATAGTATTTTTTGGAGGGGCAGGCGTTTCTACAGAAAGCGGTATTCCTGATTTTAGAAGTGAAAACGGTATTTTTATGACAATGAATGAATATGGTTTTTCACCAGAAAGAATATTGAGCCACTCCTTTTTTTTATCAAATCCAGAAATATTTTTTCAATATTATAAAAAAAATTTGCTTTATCCAGACGCAAAACCTAATAAAGCACATAAGGCATTGGCAAAATTAGAAAAAGATGGAAAACTTCGTTGTGTTATTACACAAAATATAGATGATTTGCATCAAAAAGCAGGAAGTAAAAAAGTTTTGGAGTTGCATGGAACATTATATCAAAATTATTGTATGAAATGTCATAAAAAATTTGATTTAGATTATGTAACAAATCAAGAGGGTGTTACAAAATGTGACGCTTGTGGAGGAATAGTACGTCCTGATGTAGTGCTTTATGAGGAAGGACTAGACGATAATACAATTATGGAAGCAGTTAATGAAATTTCTAAATCAGATATGCTTATAGTAGGAGGAACATCATTAAATGTATATCCTGCGGCTGGTTTGATACGATATTATAAAGGAAATAAATTAGTTTTGATAAATAAATCAGCAACACAGTATGATAAAAGTGCAGATTTGATTATTTCTGATGCAATAGGGGATGTTTTAGGAGCTGTAATAGAAATATCAGAATAATATTATAAAAATTTTAAAAAAAAAGAAAAAATAGTGTTGACAAAATAGCTTGTGTTTGTTAAAATAAATACTGCACTGTGAACTTTGAAAATAAAATAACGTAGAAATAAAACACAACCCAAGTCTATTCAATGTTTTTATAGTTTTAGAAAAAACTATACTATTTAACAAAAAAAAGAAAAGAAGGTTTTAAAATGTTTGCTGATATTAAAGATGAAGTAAAGGAAATACTTGTGGATTTATTTGATGTAGACCAAGAGTATTTACAATCACAAGTGAAAGAACTTGTGCCAGATGCTTTGACAGAGGTTAATAAGCCTCATATCAGTATAAAAGACCTATAATATTTGTAGGTTAAAACCAAAAGTCAGTATAATCTGATGAGGTAGGATTTTAATATAAGAGTTTGATCCTGGCTCAGGATGAACGCTGGCGGCGTGCTTAACACATGCAAGTCGAGCGAAAATAATTGAGAGCTTGCTTTTGATTATTTTAGCGGCGGACGGGTGAGTAACGTGTGGGTAACCTGCCTTTTACTGTGGAATAATCGTTGGAAACGACGACTAATACCGCATACGGTTCTTGGAAGGCATCTTCTAAGAAAGAAAGGAGTAATTCGGTAAAAGATGGGCCCGCATCTGATTAGCTAGTTGGTGAGATAATAGCCCACCAAGGCAACGAT
Source organism: Clostridia bacterium (assembly GCA_910575055.1). Taxonomy (GTDB): domain Bacteria; phylum Bacillota; class Clostridia; order Lachnospirales; family Anaerotignaceae; genus Coprocola. Next base: position 48 of record CAJTDC010000054.1, on the reverse strand, counting down.
CAGTAGCCGACCTGAGAGGGTGACCGGCCACATTGGGACTGAGACACG
>CAJTDC010000053.1 GCA_910575055.1 Clostridia bacterium | reverse complement strand
AGAGTAAAAGGAGATAGTAACATATGGCAACTATGGAAGGATTAAGAGAAATTGTAAAAGAGGGTTACAAAAAATGGGCAGAAGAAAATGAGAAAAATGCTGGTAAGCTTAGGGCGATAAGTGAAACAGCAAAAGAAATGACAGAAGAAGAAGTAAAACAGTATTATGAAGAATTACAATTCAAACATTTTACAGCAAGTTTTTTGAAAACAAGCTTAAATATGTATGAAAAAATGCAAGAAGAAACACAAGAAAATATACAAAATGAGGAGTGATAAGGGGAAATGTTATGTCGGATTTGAAAAGGCAAGCGGAAAAAATGGGCTTGCAGGTGGGCAGAAATGTCACAATATATCAAGCAGTACATAGAAATCAGACACAAAAGGAATATAAAAAGAAATATGACGCAACGGTAGAAAAGTTGTATCCATATGTTTTTACAGTAAAACAAAAAGGAAATGGCAATATAGAAAGTTTTCAGTATGGACAAGTAGTGTTGACAAAAGAGGTGAGATTGAATTAAAAAGATGTCATAACAATTAAAAATCTAATTTATGTAGATTATATAAGGGGTGAGGATATGGAGATTAGATATAATACAGAAATGCCAAAAAAAGGAAAAGTTGGAGGAAGGAAAAAAGGAGAAGTAAGAATTGCTTTTGAAACTTTTTTAAAAAGTGACAATAAAAATATGTCATTAAAGTTTGAAGAAGAACAAGAAGCTATAAGTGCATATTATGTGATATGTGCTTGTAAAAAAAGAGAAAAACAAAAGGGTTTATATGAAGTATACAAAAGAGGTAAAAAAGTCTATGTTGAGAAAACAGAAAAATTTTTTGAAGTAGCAAAGCAGCTAAAAGAAAAGGAGCAGATATGTACCAATACGTGATATGTTTTATGGTGGTTGTGGTAGTAATGTGCGTTGTAGCAGATGTTGCCTTTCGCATAGAAATGAAACATTACAAAAAGAAATTAGCGAGGAAGTGGAATGTTGAGAAGGGTAGTACAGGTGATAATAGCGGTTATGATAGGCGTTAGTGTATTTATATGGGCGGAGCAAGCAGCCTATAAGCAACGTGGCTATCAAGCATACGGTGGGGAGTACATATTAGCGGTAATGGCAGGTGTAGTAAGCTACTGTATTGCAGGGAAGGTATAAAATAAGCCCCTAAGGAAGTGGCTTTCCAAAAGGGGCAAAACAAAAATATCTAATAGTATAGTAGCACAAAAAGGAGGAAAAAGCAATGAAAATTACAATAGAATTTAATGACACAGATATAATGAACTATAAAAAAGGCATACAAGATGTACTTGATATAGTTAGTAAGATTTCCAATGCAGAAAAAACAAAACAGCAAGAGATAGAACAAATGCTAAAAAGTTCTGGAGTAACAAAGCAAGCAGAAGTGAAACAACAACAATCAAAAACAGTAGAACAAACTCCACAATATGATGTGGTAGAACTTCAAAAAGCAGCAAATGAAAAGTCAAAAAAAATACAATATGGTGTAAAAAAGGTCAAAGACATTATTAAAAAATATGGTGTGGAAAAGTTGCCAGATTTGAAAGAAAGTGATTTTGCTTCATTTATGAAAGATTTGGAGGCGTTGGAATAATGGAAAAGCACGCAATATTATCAGCATCGAGTGCCAAAAAATGGCTGAATTGTACGGGCTCGGTAGCACTGGAAAAGCAATTCCCAAAACAAGAAAGCGAATTTGCAAAAGAGGGCACAACAGCACACAAATTAGCAGAAATCAAAATAAAAAAAGAGATAGCTTTGATAAATCACAATGACTATTACAAACAAAAAGAGGCACTTCAAATAGATGATGATATGGAAAATTACACAGAAAATTACAGCGATTTTGTACTAGCAAATTACAGGAAAAAAAAGCTTTATGACGACATCAATACCATATTAGAATTGGAGAAAAAAGTGGACTACTCCCGCTGGGCAAAACAAGGCTTCGGTACAGCAGATGCACTTATTATTGCCAATAACACTATTGAAGTAATTGATTTGAAGTACGGTAAAGGCGTAAAAGTGGACGCTCAAAACAATCCTCAGTTAATGCTATACGGGCTAGGTGCTTTAGAGGCATACGACTGGTTATATGACATCAAAAATATTGTAATGACAATATACCAACCACGTATAGACAATATCAGTACATTTGAAATGACAGCAAAAGCATTATATGAATGGGGAGAAAGTATAAAAGAAATTGCAGAGCGTGCTTATAGCGGTAAAGGAGAGTGTGTTGCGGGCAAACACTGTACAGAAGGGTTTTGTAGAGCAATGCACGTGTGCAAAGCATTTGCAGAGTATGCAGGTAGTGTTAAAAAATACAAAGAGAAAGAAATAGAAACATTGACAGAATGTGAAATTGCAGAAGTGTTGAACAATATAGACGCTATTGTGAAATGGGCAAATGCTGTAAAAGAATATGCCCTACAGCAAATGTTAAATGGCACAGAATTTACAGGATTTAAGCTAGTAGAAGGCAGAAAAAGCCGTTGTTATAATGTTACAGATGATGAAGTTGCAAAAATACTATTGCAAAAGGGATATACTGAAAATGTCATATATAAAAAGACATTACGAAGTGTTTCGGATATGAAAAAGGTGTTAGGAGCAGATTTTGATAATATATTAAGCGAATTTGTTTTGACAAAAAGCGGTGCTCCTACCATTGCACGCATTGAGGACAAACGCCCTATATACAACAGTGCGGAGTATGATTTTAAATATGTTGATACTTTTTGATACTAAAAATAAATTACATATAATATGAAGGAGGAAAAAAATATGTCAATTAAAGTAGTATTTGGTGAGGTTAGATTTAGTTATGCACACGTTTTTGAGCCTACAAGCATTAACGGCAATGATGAGCCGAAATACAGTGTAAGCATACTGATACCAAAACAAAATAAGGAAGTAGTAGAAAAAGTGAAAAAGGCTATCAATGAAGCGGTGAAAGAAGGTGTTTCAAAGTTTGGCGGGAAAATTCCACCTAATTTAAAAAATCCTTTGAGAGATGGCGATGTGGAGCGTCCCGACGACGAAAGTTATACAGGGCATTATTTTTTAAATGCAAATTGCAAAACAAAACCGGGCGTCATTGACAGATACAAAAAGCCTATTGTAGACACAACGGAATTTTATTCGGGCTGTTATGGCTATGCGAGTGTTTCGTTTTATGCTTTTCATTCTGCGGGCAATAAAGGTATTGCGTGCGGTTTAAATAATTTAATGAAAACACGTGAAGGCGAAAATTTAGGTGGTAGAGCGAGAGCAGAAGACGATTTTGCAGACATCAACATTGATGACAATGTAGAAGAAGGTTTTTACACAGTAGACGAAAATGATGATTACATATTTTAGTAGAAAAGCAAAGCCCCGCTTGTAACAGAGTGGGGCAATTTTATAAAAAGGAGTGATGAAATATTGCAGAATATGAAAAAATACAAAAATTGGGTATGTCATAGAAACAAAATACCCATTGACCCCAATACGGGACAAAATGCCAAAAGCAATGACCCAAATACTTGGGGGACATATCAACAAGCTAAAATGCTTATGGAATGTGACAAAAGTATAAGCGGTTTAGGTTTTATGTTTTCCAATACGCCCTATGTAGGCATAGACATAGACCACTGCATACAAAATAAAAAGTTTTCGGAATTGGCAAGAGAAATTATTACCACATTACAAAGCTATACCGAAATTAGTCCCAGTGGCACGGGCGTGCATATTATATGTAAGGGAAAAATAGAAGCAGGCAGAAAAAATAGCACGCTAGGTCTGGAAATGTATGATAGTGGCAGGTATTTCACTGTAACAGGTAGAATGTTGAAAAATTACCAGAATATAGTAGAATGTCAAAATCAAATTGACAGTATTTGTGAAAAGTATTTTGAAGTGAAGAAAAGCGAGAAAGCACCTAAACAACAAAGCATTTCTCATTTTGAGGATCAAAAACTCATTGAAATTGCTATAAAAAGTCAAAACGGTGGTAAATTTGGGGATTTGTATGCTGGAAATTGGCAAAACTATTATAAAAGTCAATCGGAAGCGGATATTGCACTTTGTAATATGTTGGCATTTTGGACAGCTTGCGATTTCGAACAGATGGACAGAATATTCCGCACAAGTGGCTTGATGCGTAACAAATGGAATGAAATGCACGGCATCAATACATATGGTGATATGACCATCACAAAAGCAATAGATGATTGTAATAATACTTTTGAACCCTCTCAAACAAGAGATTTTAATGGCATAAATACTGTAGAAACACCATCAAAACCGTGCCAAAATGAGAGTGAAAATACACAAAATCAGCAAGAAAATGAACAAAATGGGCAGGAAAATGAACAAAATCCCCATTTTTTAGATAGATTTCATAAATTTAATGCCAAAGGAAATATTACGGGCGTGTTTGATGC
>CAJTDC010000052.1 GCA_910575055.1 Clostridia bacterium | reverse complement strand
CTTTTATCACTATTACAAACAAGAGATTGTTTGATAGAAAGCAACAACGGAGGCAGAGGATTTGCCAGAAATGTAGAAAGAGAACTGAAAAAATTAAAATGCAGAAAATGTAATATTACATGGTTTCATCAAAGCAAAAATAAAAATACAAGAATACTTGTTAATGCAACAAATGTAATGGAACAAGTGATATTTCCAGAAGGCTGGGAGAAAAAATACAAGGAGTTTTACAAAGCAATTAGCAATTATCAGAGAAAAGGGAAAAATGCACATGATGATGCTCCTGATGCACTGACAGGATTTGTAGAAATGATAAATGGAGATGTCAAAGGTAGAATGAAACCAATAGCGAGCCCTATCAGAGCATTCAAGTTATTTTAAATGAATTCTAAGGAGAAATGATAAATATGGAAATTGCAAGGGGATATGAAAAAGATACTATCACAGGACGAATGATATATCCTTGTGAGATGTATCAAACGACAGAACAAAATACAGAAAAAGAAGAATGAAAAATTTTATAAAAGAATTTAGACAATACAGTAAGGACAATGAAAAGCCTTATTTTTTTGCAGAAAAAGAGATACAAAACAGTGTCAACACTGCTTTAAAATTTTATTCCAGAAAAAAGCCTATTATTCGAGAATGTAATATTACTATTGTGGAAGGACAAAAACTATATGCCCTTCCTGAAGACTATCAGACATGGTACAAAGGATTAGAAAAGTATGCTATTGTAGGAAATTGTATTGTTTTGAAAACTGGTTATTATGGAATGATTTCCTTTTTGTACTATGCAGACAGAAAAATAACGGAAATACCAGAAAGTGAATTATATTTATTTTATAGTTTTTGTTATGGTGATTTGTTGGAGAAAAAAGCATTAGAAATGACAGAACAAGGCATTACAGATGGTAATTTAAAAACAATGAAATTAGGACGAGGACTGGAATTGACATTTGAAGATGGAAAAAATGGTGAAGAAATGTTACTTGATTTGGCAAAAGAGAAAAAACAACTATTTTTTGAAGGTGTAAGAGGTAATGTTGTAGGGAGTTGGTGTTAATGGTAGACATAGCAAAGGTAGTATTAAAAAAGCTACAGACATTTCAGAAAATGGGTTGTGAAACAGAAATTACATTGTTACAGAAAACAGGAGATACAGAACAGCTTGGTATTTGTGACATAGGAGAAAATGACAATGTAACAGAAAGTACAATAAAAGTAATACCTATGACATTGGCTTCTGAAAAAGGAGCAGCAGGAGAAATGGCAAACAATATGGAGTTAGGAAATAACGCGGAAAAATATTTTGAGTTTGCAGAAATAGGTCAACAAAGCAATATTTGTACAGGTGATAGAGTAGTATATCAAAAAGAAGAATATATTGTGTTTGAAATATTGCCTGTAGTAATAGGTGAAACATTACTTTGCAGACAATATAAGGCAAAGAAGGTGCTATAATGAGTGATTTTGAAAAGCTAATAAAAGCAATTACAAATATAGAAGAAGCGATACAGCAAGGTGCTCAAAACGGTTTAAAACAAGCAGGAATAAGAGTAATGGGTACTGCAAAGGCAAAACTAGGTACCTATCAACCAAGTGTAGGAGAATATCCAGCCTGGAAAGTATTAAGCCCTCAAAGCATTAGAGCGAAATTTTTAAGTAAAGAGGCAGCATTTCATATCAATGGAAATGGTCAAGTACGTATTAATATTACAAATTCAGGAAAACAATTTTTAAAAAAATATGGTAGGAATGCAAAAGTATTTGGAGGGGAAAAGCAGTTTCAATCAAGCGGTACAGCAGATGACAGCCCTTTAGTGGATACAGGAGCACTGAGGCAAGCAATTACAATGGATAAAAGCCAAATAACACAAGGCAATGTATATATTGGTGTAGCAAAAGGAAAAAATGGAGAAAAAAAACAAAACAAAAAAAGAAAAAATAAAAAAACAAGTGATATTGCGACATATGGTGCAGCACAAGAATACGGTTCGGCAAAAAGAAATATACCGCCAAGACCTTATTTGCGTCCTTCTGTAGTAGAGAATAAGGAAGAAATTGCAGAGGATATTAAAAATGGTATTGCAGAAATGATGTCGAATTTTGGACAAGGGGGATTTTAATGGAGAAAGTAAGAGACCCTCTTGTATTGGTATATGAAACACTAAAAAAAGCAATTAAAACAGTACATGGGCAAGATTTTTTAGTGCTAGATGACTTCCCTACCGCAGACAGCTACAGAAAGCAAAATAGAAATGCAGCGAATATTTCTTTTGTATCAGCAAGTTCTGAAAAGGGGTTAATGAGGGAATTTATACCACATAAAGTAATAAAAAACGATAACAACAATCAATTTACAATAGCAACAGAAACATTAAGAATAGAATATGTCATACAGATTAGTTTTTTTGCGAATAAAAAAGGCATTGCACAAATGTTATCTACAAAGTTTATAAATTACTTGGAGAGAGAAAATACATTGAAATTAGAAGGGGACAAATGGCTGGAAAATATGGATATATTTTTAATGTACCCTCCTGCACCGCCAGAAGGTGACACGGATTTATGGCAGGTCAATCAAACATGGCAATGCAGTGCAAAATTATTAACAGAAGAAGTAGTTGATAGAGTGAAACAAATGAACTTTATAGGAAAAATTAAAAATAGTTAAAATTTAGTTTATTAAAAAAGTTGTTTTATTAGAAATTTAATAAAAGTTATAAGTATTTGGGGAAACTTTTTTCACTTGTGAAAAGTTTCCCCAAGCCCTTTCAAAAACACGCTTGGAAGCGGAAAAAGCTTAAAACCTTGAGGCTTTGCCTCAAACTCCACAAGCTTTTTAAAAAAAGCTTGAACAAAAACTTTGTTTTGTTATCTACAAACAGAATTTTAAAAAAGTATTTAAAAGATATTTAAAAATATTTTAAAAGTATTTTAAAGGAGGTTTACAAAATGCCAATATTAAGAGGATTTACAGGAGATATTAGAACAATGCCTCCTGACATATATGTAAATGAAATGCCAGTACCACAATCAAATGATATTACTATGCCTGACTTTGTATTAGGATTTGTAGGAGAATTTGACAGAGGACCTGTGAATGAATACATTTATTGCGGTGAAACGCCTACAAAAAGAATGACAGAACTATTGCGTCCCGTATTGGGAGAAATGAGCGACAAAGGCTGTAAAGGCAATCAGCTTTTAACACATCTACATATGGCAAGGGCAAAAAAAGCGGTATTTGTAAGGATATTGGGGGCAGGATATGCTACAGCAAGTTTGACATTAACAGATAGTCAGCAAACACCAGTACCCACATTGAAAGTCAGTGCAAAATATCCAGGAGAATATGCCAATATATTTACAGTAGAAGTCATTGCAGAAAAGGAAGAAACGTTTATATTGAAGTTATATTCTGATTTAGATGGATACGAAACTTACAAAGGGCTGACAATGGACGAACAAAGTGAAAATTATGCTGTAAAAGTGATAAATGAAAAAAGTTATCATTTTGTGTTAGAAGATTTAAAAAGTACAGCAGAAACATTAGAGGAGAAAAAGCCTTCTGTGATAGAACAGACGCAGCTTTCTGGAGGTTCTAATGGTGCAGCAGTAACAGCAACAGAATATATTGGTACATTTGACAGTGGTACAGGAGAAAGAACAGGATTGAAGTTACTGGAATTAGCAGGAAAACAAGTAACAGATATTAGTTATATTGGTTTTAGCAATGAAGCTGCAGACAAAGCATTGTATGCTTTTGGAGAAAAATATAACAATATGACATACTGTGGCACAAATAAACTAAAATTTGGGCAGACAGGAGAAGAAGTCATAGCATATAGAAAAACATATGATACTGATTTTTGTCAAATGGTAATAGGAAATTATAAAGCAAATACTGGTGCTGAAATTAGTGGAGCGTGTTTGTCTGCAATCGTACATGCTACAGGAAATGTAGAAAATAGTGGGCTTGCTGTAGAATGTACATGGATAAGCGGAAGCGATGAATTATTTGATTTCGACCAATTAGGATTATTATATCAAAATCAGATTGCTTGTTTTACATTAAAGCCTTCTGAAACAGGACAAGGTAATTTGGGCTGGAGAATGGGAAATGATTATACACTAGCAATAAAAGATGTTTGTGGAGAAATTATAACAGATAATGAAAATAGAAAAGTCAATAAAAGAAGGTTGAATAGCTGGATAGAAAATACATTGTTTTTTGTGGCAGCAAAATGGCAGGGAAAAGCAATGACAACAAAAATGAAAAGAGATGCAGAAGTTAGAATTAGGACATTTTTTGACCAGTTAAAACAACCAGTGAATGAATTAGACAGTACAAAAATAGAGGACTATAGTATAACATTTGATGAAAGCGCAAACAACATTGATGTGTTTGTACAGAATATCAATGTAAAACACTTTAATACTGCAGAATGGGTACT
>CAJTDC010000051.1 GCA_910575055.1 Clostridia bacterium | reverse complement strand
TCTATGCGGCTGCCAAACCCTCATTTATATTATAACAGGAGGTTCTTTATTTCATATACTAAAGTTTTTTTACTTACCCCTAGTAGAACTAGGGGTTTTATTACGCTAAAGCACCAAAAAAAAGACATTGAAAATAAAAACTTTTCAATGTCTTTTTATTACTTTATTAATCGTCAATATCTATATCCCATTCTATAATCACACCTGTTACTGCATCAATTTCAAATTCATATTCAATATATCCTTCTTTCATTTTACCTTCATATATCATTCTGCCATCATCATTATCTAATTTGATTTCATAAAGTACAGCATTAAGTGCTTTAGACTGTACAATTTGTTTTGCTTGCTCTAATGTAAGCATTGTTTGTGCTGGTTTTACTGTATTTTGTGTTATTGTATTTACTGCTGTTGGTGTTTGTGGCAATACCACAACAGGTGCTTGATTTTCAATAAATTTAATTTCTCTTTCTACTATCATACCATTTTGAGCATTAATTTGATATTTTCCTTGTATAGTTTCAGTATAAAAATTAATTTTATATTCTTGCATTCCGTCGTCCCACTCTAACTTACTTGATACAAATTGTGCTTGTGGTATTTCTTGTAATACAACATTTTTTGCTTGTTCCTCTGTTAATATTACTTGTATTCCACCAATATGGCACTGTGATTTACTCTCAAATGAAGTTACTTTTTGTGTTATTTTATTAACGTCAACTTCATATGCTGTTTGGTCTTTTTGATTGTACAATTTTATTTCAAATTGGTTATATTCCTCTTTTGTATTAATATGTATACTTTCTTCTGGTACATACCTTAAAGCAATATTTTTTGCTTGTTCTGATGTCAATACAGATGCAAATATCTGAGTTGTACCTATTGTCAAAATCGTTCCTACTGTCAAAAATGCTATAAGCTTTTTACCAAAATTCATTTTAAATATCTCCCCTCGTAATATTATTTTGCTGTTAAACACATCATATCAAACTAATGGAAAAAAAACAATAAAAATAATTATTTTTTTTAAAATTATATTATTTTTTTATTTTTCTGATATACTAAGTAATAAAAAGGAGGAAAAATTATATGAAAAAATATATTGCACTATTATTAATGTTAACAGTAACTGCTTGCAGTAACAATGTTTCATCTTCTGAAACACCATCTGATACACCTTTTAATACAGAAACTAATACTGATACAATAAATTCTAGTACAGATACAAACTTAAATGAAAATACAAATACATCAAATTCTGCTACAACTGTAAATGCTTCTATTGACACCACAGCAGCTTCTACCATTACAGAAGAAACGATTGAAAATTATTATAAAATGGTTGCAGAAGAAAAAGCTATTGAAGCAGATATTGAAAAATTAGAACAACAATTTCATACAAAAGCTATAGATGCTAATACATTCCAAAGCCAAAAAACAGCACTAAAACAACAAGAAAATACTCTTGAAGCACAAATTGATGCTTTAGAATATCAAATACCTATTTCACTTCCTCAAAATTGGGTAGATACTACAAATATGGAACAAATGATACAAAAATTGAAAGAAGTAGAACTTGCTGAAAAACAACTAGAACTTTCACTTGACCAAGCAGAGCAAAATTATATTAATAATACTATATCAAGAGAAGATTATATTTCACAAGTAATCGAACTTGAAAAACAAAACGATATTTTTGACAAACAAGACGATATTTTAGAAGAAGCATTAGAAGCTTTAGGCTGGGACGATTAAATTTATTGATTATACACTATAATACAAATTGATATATATTTTTTTCATTTTTTTATTGTATCTTTTTATGGTTTGTGTTATATTGAAATAGGGTATCCTTATTTTTTAAAGGGAAAAGGGAACAGTTACTTTGTAACTGCTCCCTTTTATTTCACATTATATAACTAAACTGTTACTATATTTACTCAAATTCTTCAAATTTCATTTCTTCTACTACTCTATTTTCATTTTGTCTATTCTCTCTCATTCTATTCTCTCTAAGTCTATTTTCTCTCATTCTGTTCTCTCTTGTCCTATTTTCTTCAGGCTTATTTTCTATCGTTTCTGTTTTATATTCTCCTTCTATTATTCTATCAAAGAAATCCCTTTCTACTGGCATAGTTGTTTCTATTCCTGCAATCTCAACAACAGGGTCTTGCTGCACATCTCTCATTGTTGTGGTTGTTCCATAATAAAAATAATTATTATGCCAATCTATTTCTTTTGGTAAAATAAAATGATTGATTTCTTCCATCATTCTTTTTGCTGTAAATATTTCTTCATAAGACTGATATTCTATATTTCCTTGATTATCATACACATTTTGTATTTTTTGTCTAATGGCATCAAAATCTTGTTTCAATTTACACTCTGGTAAAAATCCCATTGTTCTGTCTAATTCCATAATCATCATATTATAATATTTTAGTACACCTTTTGTAACAGCTCCGTTTTTATCAAAAATTGCTTGTTCCATTTCATTTAATTCTTCTATAACAACATCTGCTGCCTGAAAACTAATGATTTCGTTAAAAACTTGCTCCATTGTACCACAATATTCTATCATTTGCTGTATATGCCAATCTTCTAAAGTATAAAATGTTTGTGCTAATTCCATATATTTTTGAGCAAAATGTGCCCTAATATCAAATATTTCTTCCTCTTTTGGTAATGTAATATTTTTTATTTTTTTCTGTAAATCTCTTGGATAAGCATACTCCCAACTTTTTGTAATGCCATAAAAAACTCTTGTTTCATTTTGTTTTGGTGGCTTTGGTTCCCATGTTTTTAATTCCTCTATTGGAAAAGGTTTATCTAATATCCAAAAATTTAAGTCACTCAATATATGATGTCCATAAAATACACCACTGACATCTTCTTTTTCTAATGTATATTTTATCAGTTTACAAACTGTTGACAAATCCTCTTGTACCTGTTGTTTTTTAAAACACGCTCTCATACTTAAAATATTATTGAATGCAACATTTAATCTTTTTTTCCCCTCTTCTGTAAAAAATCCTTTGGCATCTTCTAAAAATATTTTATCAATAAATCTTATTATCCAATAAATCGCTGTTTTACATTCTGCCCTCTCAATCACATTCATATCTTCAAAAATGCCCTGTTTTCTTAAACAACACTCTTCCATTTCTCTTAAAGGCACATTACTAAAATACAATGTCCTTCCTGAAAATTTATCCTCCTTTTCTTCTGCCTTTTGTTTTTGTTTGGGATTTTGAGATTGTTTCATTTCCATTCTTGCCTGTATAATCAATATAAATCCCCATATAATACAAATAATAGATAAAACTAATGACTGAAACATATACTCTTGCTCCTCATTTCATAATATAATTTTAACAAATTCTATAAACTATTTTAACGCTTAACTGTGTTTTTTTCAATAAAAAACACTTACTAAAATAAATGTTTATTTTAAAGTAAGTATTTTTTTATTATTTTCATTTATTTTTATATTACTTTACTGTTAATTTTAAACATAAAATATTTTATATTATTTTATTTAAAAAAGCATTACAGCCTTCTACAATATCGTCATATGTTTTATCAAAATCTCCTGTATACCACGGGTCTGCAATATCTGTGTTTTTTTCTGCATAAGATAATAAAAGATGTACTTTATTTTGACTATCTTCTCCTACAATTCTTTGTATATTTTTTACATTTGCTTTATCCATAGCTAATATATAATCATATTTTTGATAATCTTGTCTTTTTAATTGTACAGCATATTTTCCTTCTGTACTAATACCATATTGTTTTAATTTTTCTCTTGTTCCCCTATGCACACTATTTCCAATTTCTTCTGTACTTGTTGCAGCAGAAGAAATAAAAAATTCTTTTTCTATTCCTCTTTTTTTTACCATATCTTTCAAAACAAATTCTGCCATAGGTGAACGGCAAATATTGCCGTGGCACACAAAAAGTATCTTTTTCATAATATCATTTCCCCCAAAAACATTTTATAATGTTTTAGCATATTCCACTAATATATTTTATTATAAATTATTAAATCTACATAGCATTTCTTTACTATAAATTTGCAAACATTTCTGTTTGTTTTTTTAATTCTTCAACAATTTCTTTATTTATGTCCATACGATTTGCTATGTCTGTCATATTTTCAACCATATTTTTTGTACTATCTGCTACACCTGTAATACCAACAGCTCCTTCATCTAAAGCCTTTGTAATACTTTCAATAGAACAAGCAATTTCATTAATAGAATTTCTTAAATTATCTGCTCTATGATTAAATTCAGCCATAGCAGCTTCAACATATGCTGCATCTTCTCTATACTGCTGGCCAGAAGTAACAAAATTACGAAATTCTGTTAAAATAGACTGATTTAGATAATTCACTAAATATTGTACACTCTCTGAAAGGTTATATACTGCATCAGTAACATTTTTATTAATTTCTTGAATATGTGTTGCTGTTTCTCCACAAGAGTCTGCCAAAGCACGAATTTCTTGTGCTACAACCGCAAACCCTGCTCCAGCCGCTCCAGCTCGTGCAGCTTCAATAGAAGCATTGATTGCAATAAGGTCTGTATTTGTGGCAATTTCCAAAATGTCTTTTGCTAAAACACTTACTTGATTTACACTATGACTATTTTCTATAGCTTTATTTAATATTGTTAGCATATCTGTTACTTTTGTATTAATTGTTTCCATATTCATTTGAGCAGACTGTTCCATATCATTGGCTCTATCTTTCATTGCTACAGAATACTCTGTAATTGCAGTACAATCCTCTGCCATAGTATATACATCATTTTTAATATCTGTAGCACTACGATTGATAGAAGATGCACTATCTGCTACTTTATGTATTGTATTAGAAAGTCTTTCTGACAATACAGATAACTTTTTTGCACTTTTACTAGAATTCCATGTTCTTTTTCTTACTTCATCTACCATACTATCTACACGTTCAGAACTTCCTTGAAGTGTAAACACAACACTTTTAATTGGCTTGACTACATATTCCATAATCATTTTAATTGCAGCGATTGCCAGTAGAACACAGGTAATCATAGACAATACACTTATTACTATTGAAATAATATAGACTATAAAAAGCTTTTTTCTTGCAATTTCTGTTTTTGTGGTAACAGACTGATACAATTCTCTAATATTTTCTTCTATAGCACTACCATAAAAAGCAACATCTCCATTAGCAAGTTCATAAGCCTCTTGTGTTTTACTATCTGCACTAGCACACACCAAAAAAACTAATGTATGCTTGAAAGAATTATAATTAATAGTGATAGGTAAGCGTTTGATATTATCTCCGGCTTTTCCCCCACTCCACACCGTACGTGCGACTTTCACCGCATACGGCGTTCCAACAATTAATCGTCATTCAAT
>CAJTDC010000050.1 GCA_910575055.1 Clostridia bacterium | reverse complement strand
CAATGCCTGTTTACTATCTGTAATACCTTCTGTAGTAGGGTCATTGATATAACCCACAATCGCCACAACAACACAACCTAGTGCAAAAGGATTTCCAAAAAGCTGCTTCACTTGCTCCGCTAGTATTGCCCAACTGGTAAACATTTCTGGTTTTGCTCCAACAGCCGCCAACACTATCGCCACCAATCCGAACCAAAAATACGGATTTTTTGCCCTTACCTTCCAGTTGATTTTTTTCATAGCTATACCTTCCTTTCTTCTAATATACTTATTCTATTCTCGTGTTCTGCTAGCTGTTCATCTTGTTTATTATTGTGTGCCCATATTTTGACATGACTATCATGATTATGATTTTCAAATTTCTCCATTTTTGACTCCAAATGCTCACAAGTATCATTTAATTTTGTAATGGTGTTTGTCAAATTCATAATAGGCTTTGTGACTGTAGCAATCAGTCCCACCAATGCAATCATTACGGTTACAATTTCCCATTCCATAGCCTTACCTCCTTTTACCCCATACTAAAGTGAAAATAGTCTACAAAAGTATCAATAAAAAAAGAGATAAAAGACAACAAACATCTTTTAAACTCTTTTTAAATTTCTTTTTCTATTTCTTGTTTTTCTCCTACAATATCCAAATATTGCTGTTGCGTGATTTTACCTAACGTCACATATCTTTGTAACTGGTCTTTCCTTACAAAATTCCTTTCATATCTTTGCTTTAATAACTCATACATTTGTACTACCTCCTTCTAACATTGCTAATTCTAAATCTGCCATTTGTTGTGCTAACATCTGTCTTTCTTGCTGTGCCTCTATATTTTGTAATTCCAATTCTGATATGCTTTGCATAATGATTTCACTATCAGAGGGGAGTTGTGGCATTTCTTCTTTGTCTACTTCCTCCCATATACCATTTACATATCTTTTGCCTAATGGAGAAGGCTCGTTGTCTGCTAAAAGTATCATATCCTCTGCATCTACTTTTCCAGATAAAAACGACTCTGCAAAGCATATGCCATTACTATCAATTTGTGCATATCTCATGTAAAATACCCCCTTAATAAATCAATAAAATTCGATTGCTTGCCATCGTACTCCATAACTTCCACTTGCAGTCCCTGCAAGTCCTGGTAAATATATAAAATATGTTGTCCCTATAGTATCAATTCTGTCTTCACTTATAGTGCCAGACGCACTAAACATTTTACCTGAAGCTAAAATAAAAGTTTTAGAAGGTACAATTGTTGATAATGTTATTCTATATTCATCTTCTACAGGTACTCCATTTTTTATATTTACAAAAAAAAATCCTCTTTGTATATTCTTAATGCTAACACCTCTATTTAATAAATCTAAATATCCTGCTCTTGTACTTGTAAGTCTTGTATTTAAATTAGCAGCATTTGTATTTATTGTATCAATTTTACTTGCTCTTGCACTTGTCCAATCAGTGAGCAATTTATTTAGTTTTGCCATAACAGTGCCAGCTGATGCTGTACCACCTGTATTTGCTGTTTGCCCTATCAATTCTTTTATATTATCTATATTTTGTTGTACTTCTTCTATATCATTTTGACTTACACCCTTTACATTTACGCTTCCAATCATAGTATCACCCTTTCAATATAATATTATTTCTGTTGTTATTTCTGATATGGGCTGTTTCATTGCTCTTACTCTTACTTTTCCAGAAAATGTCTCTGAAATAGCACAAAATCCACAATTTACTGCTACTTTCATACTTTGAGACAATATAATTATGTCAGCTCTATTATCTTCTGTTGCTTGTTGTAGTACAATGTCATAGTATTTTGGGTAAATGTTACTGTCACTTTGCCATCCATTTGTTGAAATTGTAATATAAAAATATTGTGGTTTATCAGCTTTTTTATTTTCTATTTCTTCTATTGCTGCAACAGTGGCGTTAGTAAGTTCACTGATTTTACTTGATGTATACCCTTTTACTCTTTGCAAACTTTTTTTAATCTGTTCAAAAGTTACTATTTTCATTTATTTCTTACCTCCTTTACACAAAAGGAATAGGGGAGAAAATTTCCCCTGCCATTATGCACTTGCTTCTCCTGTTCCAAACACTTCATCAAGCATTGCATTGACTTCTTCTGTTGTAGCAACTTCTTGTTCATACACCTTTGTTTCTATACCATTTATTTTAATATTACCATTTGTAGCACTTGCTTCTACTTTTGTAGCACTTTCTGCAATACCATCTAATTTTGTTATTTTTTCTGTAGCAATCAGTTCTTTGCCTTGTTCTTTTTGCATATAATTCTCTAAATTAACACTTGTATCATCAAGTTGTTCCAAATTTTCACCAATTTTAGCATAAATATCATAATGATTTGTTTCAGTATTCAAAAGCAAATACATTACATTTTCTTGTGCATCAGCAATTTCTGGCAATGTATCCACTTTTTCAAATTTCGCATGGCCTGCTTCTGCAATCGCTGCTTTAATACCTTTTTCTGTTTCCAATTTTGTTCTTTCTGCTAATAATTTTAATGCTTCTAATTTTGATAATTTGTTTCCATCATAAGCCATAATAATATCCTCCTTGTTTTACAAAACATAAATTTATTTATTTTATTATTGTTGAAATACTTCATCTAACATTTCTGCAACATCTTCTGCTGTTGCTACATTGTTGATATAACTTCCACTTCCTCCTGTTGCTCTTAATAACAAAAGACTTGCATTAATTTCTTTATTCGGAACTTTTTCCGCATAAAACTGCAAGCCTTTTTCTACTGTTTGTGTTATGGTACTCATACCGCAAGCCCTTGCTGTACTCATATCATTTGGAAATATACTCACAAAAGGTATCATTTCTTTTGTAATATCTTCCTGTAATATCGTAATAGTTACGCCTCCCCCTCCGCCCTCTGCATTTTCTATCCAGCCTGTAATAGGTATGACAATATCTCTTTGTATGGTTGCTTCTGCTATTTTTCTAGCTATCAGCTTTTCATGTGCAAAATCAGATGTATTATGTCTTTCTAAATCTTTTTGAGAAACATACACTAAATTAGGGTCAATTTCAAATACCACTGCATCTGTATTACTGACTGCAATTCTCATGGCAATTTCTACTTCTGTCTGCATACCATCTGTAGAACGTACTTTTACAATATCTGCTGTATTGGCGATAGCAATCATAGCATTTTCACTATCAAAAAGTCCCATTTCTCTTACTGTAAAACCACCTATATCAGAAGGCAATAATGCAGTTACTCTAATGACATTAGGAGACTGTTCCATAATTTCATATTTTGTAATATCTCCTCTCCATACCTCATTTTTTAATGCTGTCATATCTTTTGTAGGTCTGTAAGGCAAACCTCCGCCATCTCCTACAGCAAAATGTACAATATCTACTTTTTCACCATTTCTAACTGCATCAATTATTTTTTCTGCACCAAAATCTGTTACAATAGAAATATATTTTCTTAATTCTGCCATTTTCACTCCTCCTCTATTTCTACATAAGTGCCCATATAAATTTTACTTCCTGCACAAATATTTGTTTTACTTTCATAATCTGGTGTATCATTTAAAATATCTGCATAAGTTCCCACATACACTTTGCTTATAGTATCTATTTTTGAAATACTCTCCCATTCCTCTGTTTCTACATAAGGCAAAATTTCTACAAATATACTTTGCTGCACCATAGTTCCCACTAATATATTTGTTTCGATTGTTGGCAAAACATATATCGTTCCTATTCCAATATGTGCTCTCAAATTTTCATGAAGCATTTTTTGTATTTCTCCAGCTTTATATCCACATTCTTGTGGCATTTGCATTTGAATATCAATTTGAAATTTTCCAATATCTGGCACTATTTCTATATCATAAAATCCCATCATTTCCAATATAGAAACAAGTTGCCTTTCTGTAATAGGGCTGTCCTGCATACGAATTTTAGCTAGTATTCTTTCTCTTCTAAATTCCAAATCATAAGAAGGATTTACCGTAATACCATATTCATTTTCCAAATCTGTCAATATTTCTTCTGCTTTTGTTGTATGATTATTTCTATCAATCATTGTTACAAAGTCATAAATATAGTTCACATTTTTTGCTAATCCCTCAAACAGCTTTTTAGTACCTTTTGCTTTTTTATTCAGCCATCTATGTGGTATATGAGCATATAAAAATTCCAAAAAATCATTCATATTCTATCACTTCCAAATTTCCTATCACTGGGGACTGTTTTGCATTTAATACAATATTTTCGCAAGGACTTGCCAATACAAAATCCTCTACAATGGCTGTTTTTTCCGTATCTTTTTCATCGTAAGCCGTTCTAATACACACAATGCAATCTACTACAGAAACCATTTCAAGTGTTTTTTCACTTCTAAAATATTCTAAAAATGCCTTTTGTAATATTTCTTTTGCCATTTCTACTGTATAGCCTTTTTTTAATACTGCTTTTTGTATTGTAACATTTACTCTAACCAATTCTGGTGCAACAACCAATATTCCCCCATGATGTAAATCAGCAGGCACATAATTTTTCTCCAAATAATTCTGACATTCTTCTATCAATCCCTGTTCTGGTATTTCTCCATGATTTCCCCATATTACAACATCTGCTGTTCCTGCTCCTCTTGCACATCTAAAACATTTTGCTTTTGTGACACCTTTTACTTCTAATGCCCACCTTTCCCAATCTGCTGGTACACCTGCCCTTGCTGGTCTTCTTTTTCTTTCTAATATTCTTTGTCTGTAGCTGTCATCTTTTTCTATTTCTACACCCTTTAAATAAATTTGAGAATTACTTACACTGTCAAATCCCGCTTGTGCAATTAAATTGATTGCGTTATCTGCTACATTTCCAATTTCACCATATTCTGTACATTCTACCAAAACATCTGAAACTGTTTTTTCTCCTGTTTTAATACATTTTTGCTGTCCTGCTACTACTTCAAATTTAATAGGAGGTTTATTGCCTACTGCTGTTGTTGTCAATAAAAATCCATCTGGCACAAAAGTATCAACCGTTACAGGCGTTGCTTTGTGCAATGTAATACTATGTATTGCTTTTACTGCTCCTTTTCTATCTACTCCAAAATCATAGCCTTTATCATCTAAATTTTGTCCACTTGCTCTAATTACTGTTAAATTTTCATACACTGTTTTTATCAGCAATAAAAGCACCCACATTGTTTCTCTCAATGCAATTATCAAATGCTTTGTAAACCAGCTTTCCTGCAAATCAGAAAATGTTTTTCCTTCTCCCATAATATTTTTGACTAATATTTCTGTTAATTCGTCTTTTGTTGGAAACATACTATTCCCCCTATACAGCAAATTTAAAAACAGTTTCTACTTTTTTATCTGTATTTTCATAACAATATTTTGCTTTCAAACTAGGCTTTTTTTCTCCTTCTATTTCTACCCACTCAAAAGCAACACTTTCTATATTTGAAATGCCTTCTGTTTTTTTCAATACTTCCATACACTCTGCCTCTATCAATGCCTTGTTTGTTTGGGTATCTGGTTTTCCCAAATATGTAAACAACTTTGAACCATATCCATCATAAAATATACTTTCTCCTAAATCGCAAGTCGCTCTCAAATATGCCTGCTGGTCAATGGCATCTTCTCCTTCTGCAATAAAAATGTCATCTCCTGTCCAAATCACTTCCCCATTTACTATCAATATATCCTGCAATATTATCCCTTCTTTTATTTTTTT
>CAJTDC010000049.1 GCA_910575055.1 Clostridia bacterium | reverse complement strand
AACAGCTATTATAGAGGATTTTGTGTTAAGTAGTCCTTGCGAAAATATTGTATTAAATGCAAAACAATCCCCAGTAATAGGAAATTTGGAAGTGATAGAATATGAATGATTTTTTGGAATTTTTATATGCTCATATACCACATAGATGGCTGAATAAAAAGGCAAAAGGTACTAAAAAATTGTTTGAAGGATTGGCAAAAAATGTGAACTATATTTATGACTTTGTAACAATGATTGATAGAAATAATCATACAACAAAAGCAGAAGAAATATTGACAGATTTGGAAAATGAATATGGTATTACGGTAAATCCTTCTTATGATTTGGAATTTAGAAGAGAAAGAATACTAGCTAAAATTCGTATGCAGGACAGCCCTATTACAGAAAGACAACTTGTTTCTATATTGGAAATGATGGGATTTTATGATATAGAAATAGTGCCAGACATTGGAAAATTTCAAATTGATATTTCTATAAAAGTTCCAGAAGAATATCGCTATAAAGTATATGAAATACGGCAAATTTTGGAAGAAAGTATTAGAGCACATATAGGAATTTATTGGAAAACAATTTCAGAACTCTTTTTTGAAAATAATTATTGTTATATAGGTGGTGCAGTATTTAGACCGATAGCAGAAACCACACTAGCAGAAATAGAATACAACTATCAATTTAAAACAACAGTATATATAGGTGGCGTATTTCAGAATATATTGGAAACGACATTGCCAGAATTGGAATTTAAAACAAGTGCAGTAATGAATGTGGTGGCAGATTGGTGTGATATAGAACAAACAACATTGTCTGAAATGTAATTGAGGTAATTTTTTTCATACTTCGTATGAAAAACCGTTCGTATTTTGACATTACAGTTGCTCCTGTGTTACTTCGTCAACACTTGGTCGCAACTTTTATAAACGTCAAATATACTCACTAATTAAGAAAGGAGTGCGAAAACATTGTCAAAAGGATTTGTAATTACGCAAGCAGGTAAAAAATTGCTTGCAGAATTGGTAGCAACAAGGCAAGAATTAAATATTACGAGGGTAATGGTAGGAAAAGGAGAACTGCCACAAGGACAATCTCCAGAACAGTTTACAGATTTGATAGAGCCAGTGACACAGGCTACTTCTACTATACCTGTTGTGAAAAATGGCGTAATTTCTTTTATAGTAGAATATAGAAATGACTTGAATGGTGGATTGCAAGAGGGATTTTGGTTGAAAGAGTTTGGTGTGTTTGCTAGAGATGGTGAGAAAGAAATATTGTTGTATTATGCTTCGTTGGGAGAATATCCGCAATATGTAGAAGCATACGAAAATGGAAAAGTAAATATCAAAAAATATCCTGTAAGTATTTTAGTGACAGATGACATTAAAGTAAATATTGCATATGCTGCAATGGCTTTTGTAACAGAAGAAAGAATGAAAGAGTTTGTAGAAATAGAGGCTTTGCCTTATTTAGAAGGTGTTTTAGCAGAAAGTGAAAATGGTATACTTGCAGAGTTGGAGAAAAAAGCAAATATTGAAACAGTAGAGCAAGCACTTGATACGAAGGCAAATGCTCAAGATGTAGAAATAGCATTAAATCAAAAAGCTGATATAGAGGTAATAACAGAAGAACTTGCTAAGAAAGCGAATACAGAAACAGTTCAACAGATATTAAATCAAAAGGCAGATGCTAAAGCAATAGAACAAGCATTAGACAAAAAGGCAGATATTGAAGTAGTACAGGAAGCATTAGACCAAAAAGCCAATGAAATGGAAATACTTCAAAAACTATCAGAAAAAGCTGACAAAGAAGCTATGATAACAGAATTGGCAGTAAAAGCAGATAAAGAAGAGGTACAAACAGAACTAGACAAAAAAGTTGACAAAGAAGAAATAGAAGAAATATTGCAACAGCAAATAGATAGTACAAATATTGTATTAGAGTTGGATAAAAAAGCAGATAAAGAAACAGTTGCGGAAGAATTGGAAAAAAAGGCAGATGCTGAAATAGTGCAAGAGGAATTAAATAAAAAAGCAGATACTGAAACGATTTCTGCTGCACTGGCATTAAAAGCAGATAGCGAAACAATGCAGATAGAATTGGATAAAAAGGCTGATATCACAACAATGACAGAAGAATTAGCTAAAAAATCAAATACATCTCATACACATAATTATGCAGGTTCTTCTACCGCTGGTGGAGTGGCAAATTCTGCTACAAAATTAGCTACAGCTAGAACGATAGATGGTGTGTCATTTGATGGTAGTGCAAATATTGTGCATTTTGGAGTATGTAATACAGCAGCAGCAACAGCAGCAAAAACAGTTGCACTTACAGGATTTGTATTAACAGAAGGTGCAAGAGTAGCTGTTTTCTTTACAAATACTAATACAGCTAATAATCTTACATTAAATGTAAATAATACAGGTGCAAAAGCAATTTCTTGTATGAAAGGCGTTTATGCTCCTGTTGGTTTATGGGAAGCTAATCAAGTAGTAGAATTTATATATTATAGCAATCATTGGATAATGTTAACAGCAAATGTACGCCGATTATATACAGCTAGAACAATTCGAACAAATTTAGCTAGTACAAGTACGGCAAGTTTTGATGGTACAGCCGATATTACACCTGGAGTTACTGGTACATTACCTATAGCTAATGGTGGTACAGGTGCAACTAGTGCTAGTACTGCTTTAAGTAACTTAGGTGGTTTTCCTAAAAGTGGAGGTGCAATAAGTAGTAATGTGATAATAGGTTATAGTAACTTTGCAGGATCAAGTAGTAATAAAAGTTTTGCAGTGGGGTTTTCATGTGCAGCAACTGGTTTTGGATCTTTTGCAGGAGGATCTAGATCAATTGCTTCATATTGGGTTTTAAAAATAAAATCAATAGATATTGAACATAAAAAAATTACATTTGATAATACATTTGAACATTTTAGCAATGTTTTTCAACAAGTTGCAGTAGATAAAAAACTATTTATGGTTGGAGGTAGATATGTAGATAATGGATATACTACTACTATAACATCTGTAAATACGTCAGAATATTCTGTTATTGTAAACAATATAGATGTTAATAGTACTAGTTATAGTTATGCAGTGTTAGAGCATTATATAAATAGCTCATCATATAAAAGTTTCTGCTGGGGAGATAATTCTGTTGCAATAGGATATTCCGATATTGCAATGGGTTATAAGTGTATTACAACAGGAGATTATTCTTATAGTTGTGGTTTTTGCAATAAATCATCTGGTAGTATGTCTTATAGTGAAGGTCAATCAAATATTGCAGGTGGAAGTAATAGTCATGCAGAAGGATATTATACAACAGCAGGTGGTAATTACTCTCATGCAGCTAATTATTATACAAAAGCCAGTGCTAACTATCAAACAGCAATAGGAAAATATAACAAAGAAAGTACAGCAGAAACAGACAAATTTATTATAGGTAATGGTACAAGCGATACCGCAAGAAGCAACTGCTTGAGAGTAACAAATACAAGCGGTGTATATTCCAACAGCACATTTAAGTCTAGCGGTGCAGACTATGCAGAAATGTTGGAATGGCTAGACGGAAATGTTGAAAAAGAGGATAGGACAGGATTATTTGTGACATTAGAAAAAGATAAAATACGTATTGCAACACCAGAAGATGATTACATATTGGGCATTGTTTCAGCTTGTCCTTCTGTTTGTGGAGATGTGAGAGATGATACTTGGGGAAATATGCACTTAACAGATATATATGGACAACCTATATTGGAAGAAGTAGAAATTCCAGAAAGGACAGAAGAAATTGTAACAGTAAGTGAAGAAGGAGAAGAAGTTACTGAAACTGTAGTAATAGAGCAGGCACATACAGAAATTAGACAAAAACTCAATCCAAAATATGATAATACACAAGAGTATATTCCACGTTCAGAACGTCCAGAATGGGACGCTGTAGGAGTGTTAGGAAAACTGGTTGCAATAGATGATGGCAGTTGTGAAGAAAATGGTTGGTGTAAAGTGGGGCAAGGTGGTATTGCAACAAAATCAGAGCAAGTAACAAAATATAGAGTAATGAAAAGATTAGACCAAAACCACATTAAAATATTTATACTGTGAGGAGTGGTAATATGGAAATAGAAAAGGAAGAATTAGAACAAAATCAAGGGGTACAACCAGGATTTATGATAACAGTAAAGGGAAGGAAATTGCTTGCGAAACTGGTAGCAGGAGAACAATTAGAGATTACGAGGGTAATGGTAGGCAGTGGAAATTTAGGAGAAGAAAGCCCTGCCTATTTTGACGATTTGATACAGCCAGTAGCACAAGCGACTTCTACAGAACCTGTTGCAGAAGATGGTGTTGTTTCATTTATAGTAGAATATAGAAGTGATTTGAATGGAGGATTGCAGCACGAATTTTGGATAAATGAGTTTGGTATATTTGCTAGAGATGGAGAGGAAGAAATATTGCTTTATTATGCGACATTGGGGGATTTTCCACAGCACGTAATGGCATATAAACAAAATGGTGCAATAGATGTCAGAAGGTATCCCGTAAGTATTGCAATATCAGATGAAGTAGAAGTAGTAATTGCTTATCCAGCACTTTCTTTTATGACAGCAGAAGAAGTAAAGAGATTTTTAACTATCAATTTATTGCCAGAGTTTTTATTAGATATGAAAGATTTGATAAAAAAACACAATGAAGATGAAAATGCACACCCTAAACTGAAAACATTGTTAGATGCAGATTTAAAGGCAAGAATAGAAAGACTGGAAAATGCTTTGTATTATGATATTAAAGAAAATCCGTTTTTAGTGACATTTGAAACATTGAATGGTATTACATTGACTAAAGGTGTGTGGAATAAAAATAAAAAACGTCTAGAATGTTAAGCAAAAAAAGAAAACAGGAGTAAAACCCCTGTTTACTTTGCTTGTATTTTAGCTAGAAGTGCTTCTTGTAGTACTTGGGAAAAATTAATATTCATTGCTAATGCTCTTTCATTTAGCCAAGCAGGAATAGTTAATGTTTTTTTCACCGCTTTTGTATCTTTGTATCGATTGATATCACAAGTAACAAGTGTAATAAAACTATCAGAACCATATGATAAAGAGGATATATCAGATGGTTGTGCTAAAGGTAAATTTTGCTCTAGCAATGTTAATAAATAGGCAGATAATGCTTCTTGGGCATATTCCATAGTTTCATTTAAAGTATCGCCATATGTTTGGCAGCCTTCTAGGTCTGGAAATTCTACCCAATAAGAATTATTTTCTTTATGAAAAATAGCAGGATAAATAAATAACATAATGTACCTCCTTATATAAATAAATGGGAGAGGGCTTATTTTAGCCCTGTCTCCTTTAATATTTTTTCCAGCAAGCCTATAGGAACATCTTTGTTGTGTACTGCAACGATTTGTATTTTGTCACCTTTTTGCATAACATGATGGCTTCCTCTTACTCGCTTCACTACCCAACCGTTTTTTTTGAGTAGTTTCAATAAATCTTTGTCCTCCATACCTCACCTCCAAAAGTATGTATTGATTATTACAAGTATATTATAACACGTGTTATACGTGTTATCAATAAAATATTTAAAAGAAAATAAGAAAGAAGGTATAAATATGGCAAGTATAGGAGCACCAACTGTAACAGGAGAAAGAAGTTTTACTGTTACTTGTACAGGTCTTGAAGCAGGAAGTACTTATCAACTATGGTCTTGGATAAAAAGTAGTAATACACAGCATTTTACAGATAGAGCAAAGGCCAGTTCTAGTTCAATTACATTTTCTGTAACTTTAACAAGTGCTTATACAGTAAGTGATATAAATGATTTAGACCTTAGAGATGCCTATGGTAAGTACATTACAAATAG
>CAJTDC010000048.1 GCA_910575055.1 Clostridia bacterium | reverse complement strand
AATGCCTGTTTACTATCTGTAATACCTTCTGTAGTAGGGTCATTGATATAACCCACAATCGCCACAACAACACAACCTAGTGCAAAAGGATTTCCAAAAAGCTGCTTCACTTGCATTATCAATATTTCCCAACTTGTAAACATTTCTGGTTTAGCCCCTACAGCTGCCAACACTATCGCCACCAATCCGAACCAAAAATAAGGATTTTTTAATCTGACTTTCCAGTTGATTTTCATACTATCATTTCCTTTCTTCTAATAAACTTATTCTATTCTCGTGCTCTGCTAACTGTTCATCTTGCTTATCATTATGAGCCCAGATTTTGACGTGACTGTCGTGATTGTGGTTTTCGAACTTTTCCATTCTTTCCTCTAAACTTTGACAAGTATCATTTAATTTTGTAATTGTGTTTGTCAATTTCATAATGGGCTTAGTGACAGTAGCCAAAAGCCCCACCAATGCAATAATTACCGTTACGATTTCCCACTCCATAGCCTTCCCTCCTTCCTACCCATATTAAAAAAATCTCAATAAAAAAAGAGATAAAAGACAATAAACATCTTTTAAACTCTTTTTAAACATTTTTTTCTGTTTGTTTTATTTCGTGTTTTTCTCCTACAATATCCAAATATTGCTGTTGTGTAATTTTACCCAATGTCACATATCTTTGTAACTGGTCTTTTCTTACAAAATTCCTTTCATATCTCATTTTCAATAACTCATACATTTGCATTTCCTCCTTCTAACATTGCCAATTCTAAATCTGCCATTTGTTGTGCCAACATTTGTCTTTCTTGTTGTGCTTCAAAATTTTGTAATTCTAGTTCTGATATAGCTTGCATTATAATTCCTTCATCTGATTGTATTTGTACTTGTTGTTCTTTGACTTCTTCCCAAGCACCATTTACATATTTTTTTGTTAATGGTGATGGTTCATCCTCTGTTAAAAGTATCATATTTTCTGCAATCACTTCTGCAGATAAAAAAGAATCCGCAATACAAATCCCTTTTTGATTGATTTGTGCATACCTCATTTATAATTCCCCCTTATTTATAGTTTTAATAAAATTCTATCACTTGATAACCTACTGTACCTGCACCTATTGTAAGGCTAGCACGTCCTGCACAATAATTAAAATAAGTAGAAGCAACAGTTCCTACATATCCTCTTACTGCTGAAGAACTATTGCTATAACCTGCACTTAAACCACCATTTATAATAACAAAAGTTTTTTTAGGATTAACTGTTGAAATATTAATTCTAGTTGTTTTTACTGTTTCCACATTAAAATCTTCTACAAAGCTACCCCTTTGTACACTTTTAATGCCCACACCACCAGATACTTTGCTTAAAAGTGCATTCAGTTTTGCCATTGCAGTACCTGCTGTTGCTGTACCACCTGTATCTGCTGTTGCTCCAAAATTAGAAAGTTTATCCAAATATCCTGCTCTTGTACTTGTAAGTCTTGTGTTAAGATTAGAAACATTTGTATTTATGGTATCAATTTTACCCGCTCTTGCATTTGTCCAGTCTGTGAGCAATTTATTCAATTTTGCCATAACAGTGCCTGCTGACGCCGTTCCTCCTGTATCTCCTATTTCACCAAAATTAGAAAGCTTATCTAAATAGGCTGCTCTTGTACTTGTAAGTCTTGTATTTAAATTAGCAGCATTTGTATTTATTGTATCAATTTTACTTGCTCTTGCACTTGTCCAATCAGTGAGCAATTTATTCAGTTTTGCCATAACAGTACCTGCTGTTAATGTGCCTCCTGTATTTGTTGTTTGCCCTATCACTTCTTTTACATCATCTATATTTTGTTGTACACCTTCTATTTCTGATTGTGTTGGTCCAGACACATTTACATTTCCATATGCCATACTATCGCTCCTTTCATACTATCAATACTTTAATGTGGTTTTGGTCTAATCTTTTCATCACTCTAAAACGTGTTTTCTGTTCCGATATTG
Organism: Clostridia bacterium; assembly: GCA_910575055.1. Taxonomy (GTDB): domain Bacteria; phylum Bacillota; class Clostridia; order Lachnospirales; family Anaerotignaceae; genus Coprocola. Next base: position 3,927 of record CAJTDC010000048.1, on the reverse strand, counting down.
TAGCAATACCACCTTGTCCTACTTTACACCAGCCATTTTCTTCACAACTACCATCGTCTATTGCAACCAATTTGCCCAATATTCCTACAGCGTCCCATTCTGTACGCTCTGAACGTGGTATATATTCTTGTGTGTTGTCATATTCTGTATTGAGCTTTTGCCTTATTTCAGTATGTGCTTGTTCTATTACTATCGTTTCTGTAACTTCTTCTCCCTCTTCATTTATTGTTATAATTTTTTCTGTTATTTCTGGAATTTCTATTTCTTCTAATATAGGCTCTCCAAATACAGTTGTTAAGTGCATATTTGCCCAAGTATCATCATATACATCTCCACAAACAGATGGACAAGCTGAAACAATGCCTAATATGTAATCATCTTCTGGAGTAGCAATACGTATTTTGTCCCCTTCCAATGTCACAAATAATCCTGTTCTTTCTTTTTTATCCGTGTTTCCATCTAGCCATTCAAACATTTCTGCATAGTCTGCACCGCTGGATTTGAATGTACTGTTGGAATATACACCGTTTGTATTTGTTACTCTCAAACAGTTACTTCTTGCATTGGGAGTTGAACCATTGCCTATAATAAGTTTATCATTAGATGTTATACTTATTTTGTTAAACTGCCCCATTACAGTTTGATAATTTCCTCCTGCTATTGTAAAATATCCTTGTGAGTGAGCTGCTGTTTTTGCTGCTATCGTAAAATACCCTTCTGCGTGAGCTGCCTTACAGGACGTAACATTTACAGTAGGTATAGCAAATGCAAAATATGGTGTAAAGTTTGAAGTAGGGAGATTTTGATTAAGTGTAACTTTTTTATTTGTAGTATCTACACTTGTAATAGTAACATATACTATATTATTATCATAATAACTACCATTCACAATCCCAATTTTGGAACCAGAACTTAATTTGTTAAATGTTGCACTAGATATATTATCAGTAGTATTAAATGTAATCGTATTAGTTGTTGTAGATTTTATTTCTATTATATCTTCAGATATTAATGACCCATATCCTTCTGCATGAGCCGCTGCCCCTACTGAAACAGTATGACCTCCTTCCGTATGGTCTGCAATTCCTAGTGTTTTTGTATAATTTCCTTCTGCATGAGATGAACTACTTTTTGCAATTGACCCATATCCTTCTGCATGGGAATACTTACCACTTGCTGTTGTGTTTCCACCTTCTGCTACTGTACCATTTATTATTACATTTCCACTTATCGTACCACCTGAACTAGAAAACGCTCCCAAATTTGTCCTTGCATTTGCAGCTGTCGTTGCACCTGTACCACCATTTGCTACAGGCAATGTACCAGTAACACCTGGTGTTATATTTGCAGTACCGTCAAAACTTGTACTACTTGTACTTGCTAAATTCGTTCGAATTGTTCTAGCTGTTTGTAATTTTGTAGCAGTAGCAGCATTTCCTGTAGTATTTCCTGTACCTCCTCTAGCAATAGGCAATGTACCACTTGTAACATCTCCTGCGGAATGTTTATGTTCTGTATCTGCTTTTTTATTTTCTATTTCTTCTATTGCTGCAACAGTAGCATCTGCAATTTCACTCATTTTATTTGCTGTATAGCCCTTTGCCCTTTGCAAACTTTTTTTAATCTGTTCAAAAGCTGCTATTTTCATTTTCTTTTTACCTCCTTACACAAAAGGAATAGGGGAGAAAACTCCCCCTTATCATGCACTTGCTCCACTTGTTCCAAACACTTCATCAAGCATTGCATTTACTTCTTCTGTTGTAGCAATTTCCTGTTCATACACTTTTGTTTCTACACCATTTATTTTTATATTGCCATTTGTAGCACTTGCTTCTACTTTTACAGCACCTTCTGCAATGCCGTCTAATTTTGTTATTTTTTCTGTAGCAATCAGTTCTTTTCCTTCTTCTTTTAAAATATAATCCCCTAAATTTACACTTGTGTCATCAAGCTGTTCCAACTTTTCACCGATTTTAGCATAAATATCATAATGATTTGTTTCAGTATTAAAAAGCAGATACATTACATTTTCTTGTGCGTCAGCTACTTCTGGCAATGTATCCACTTTTTCAAATTTTGCATGACCTGCTTGTGCAATAGCCGCTTTAATCTCTTTTTCTGTTTCCAATTTTGTTCTTTCTGCCAACAATTTTAATGCTTCTAATTTTGATAATTTATTTCCATCATAAGCCATAATAATATCCTCCTTGTTATGTACACTGTTTTATTATTTATCATTTAAAAATACTTCATCTAACATTTCTGCAACATCTTCTGCTGTTGCTATATTATTGATATAGCTTCCACTTCCTCCTGTTGCCCTCAATAACAAAAGACTTGCATTGATTTCTTTATTTGGAACTTTTTCCGCATAAATCTGCAAGCCTTTTTCTACTGTTTGTGTTGTGGTACTCATACCGCAAGCCCTTGCAATACTCATATCACTTGGAAATATACTTACAAAAGGTATCATTTGTTCTGTAATATCTTGTTGTAATATGGTAATGGTTACGCCTCCCTCTCCACCCTCTGCATTTTCTATCCAGCCTGTAATAGGTATGACAATATCTCTTTGTATTGTTGCTTCTGCTATTTTTCTAGCTATCAATTTTTCATGTGCAAAATCAGATGTATTATGTCTTTCTAAATCTTTTTGAGAAACATACACTAAATTAGGGTCAATTTCAAATACGACTGCATCGGTATTGCTTACTGCAATTCTCATAGCAATTTCTACTTCTGTCTGCATACCATCTGTAGAACGTACTTTTACAATATCTGCTGTATTTGCGATAGCAATCATAGCATTTTCACTGTCAAAAAGTCCCATTTCTCTTACAGTAAAACCGCCTACATCAGAAGGCAACAGTGCAGTTACTCTAATAACATTAGGAGATTGTTCCATAATTTCATATTTTGTAATATCCCCTCTCCAAACTTCATTTTTTAATGTTGTCATATCTTTAGTAGGTCTATAAGGCAAACCTCCCCCATCTCCCACAGCAAAATGCACAACATCTACTTTTTCACCATTTCTAACAGCATCTATTATTTTTTCTGTACCTAAATCTGTTACAATAGAAATATATTTTCTTAATTCTGACATAGTTACTCCTCCTCTATTTCTATAAAAGCTCCTACATAAATTTTACTTCCTGCACAAATATCTATTTTACTTTCATAATCTGGTGTATCATTTAAAACATCTGCATAAGTTGCTACATATACTTTGCTTATAGTATCTACTTGTATATTACTTTCCCATTGTTCTGTTTCTACATAAGGCAATATTTCTACAAACATACTTTGTTGTACCATAGCACCTACTAATACATTAGTTTCTATTGTAGGCAAAACATATATTGTTCCTATTCCAATATGTGCTCTCAAATTTTCATGGAGCATTTTTTGTATTTCTGCTGCTTTATATCCACATTCCTGAGGCATTTGCATTTGAATATTAATTTGAAATTTTCCTAGTAAAGGGATTATTTTTACATCATAAAACCCCATCATTTCCAATATAGAAACAAGCTGTTTTTCTGTAATAGGGCTATCCTGCATACGAATTTTAGCGAGTATTCTTTCTCTTCTAAATTCCAAATCATAAGAAGGATTTACTGTAATACCATATTCATTTTCTAATTCTGTCAATATTTCTTCTGCCTGTATTGTATGATTATTTCTATCCAGCATTGTCACAAAATCATAAATATAATTAATATTTTTTGCTATTCCTTCAAACAGCTTTTTGGTACCCCTTGCTTTTTTATTCAGCCATCTATGCGGTATATGAGCATATAAAAATTCCAGAAAATTATTCATATTCTATCACTTCCAAATTTCCTATTACTGGGGATTGTTTTGCATTTAATACAATATTTTCGCAAGGACTACTTAACACAAAATCCTCTATAATAGCTGTTT
>CAJTDC010000047.1 GCA_910575055.1 Clostridia bacterium | reverse complement strand
GTTGGCAGACCGCACTTTTATTATAATCGAAAGGAGTTTTTTTGTCTGCCTCATCGCCAGTAGGCTTTCTGGAACCACGCGACTATCGCGTGGTTTTCTCCACACAAAAAAGGGACACCTGTTTTTTAGGTGTCCCTAATATTGTTTAAACACAAAGTTATCTACTATAAAAAATTCACAAAACGTTCATATTTCGGCTATGGACTTTCAATTACCTTGTGCTATAATAAATATAATTAAAAAGGTGTATGCGTGTGAACATAGCAGCAAAGGAGTGAGAATCATATGGACAGAAATAGAACAAATAGAATAGCGATTAAATGGAGCTTAGCAGCACTATCTGCTTTAATCTCCTTCTTTAATAGATTACAGTCAGCCATTATTGTTAGTAGCAATAATCTCTACTATAAGCGGTCTGTTTGGTGCAGCTAGTTATTTTGCACTACCAGAATTCTCTAGTGTATTCTTATTGGCAAGGTTTATGAGAAAATCAAACTCTTTAGAGATTGACTAAATAAGAGATAAACTTTGTGCTGACAATCGTGCTTAGAAATAAAAGGAAGAGAGTGCCATAATAAGCTACTCTCTTCCTTTTTTCTGGTTCTGTCAAGATTGATGCTTTAATGCACTGAAAATTACATAGGGCAATAAGAAACCTATATATTGACTTCCAAAGTTTTTAAGAAGTTTTGGGACACTTGTTAGAGATTACCTTGTTGTGTAGTAGCCCTTGTTAGAGATTATTTATGACCCATAAGGATATTTAATCATCATAAAAACCTCTATCTCCTTTAACAAACTTTTCCTCGCAGCGATAGCATGTGCATCAATATCAAAATGTTCAATATCATAATAATTGTGATAAAGTTCTACTATACTATCCATTGCCTTTCTAGGGTCATCTGGGTATTTTTTACCTAATTCTCTGGGATCGCAGTCAAGTGTTAAGAAATAATGATTATAAGTAACACGAACCGCCGGAATACCAGAGAAAGCTTTAATTTTTTTAGATTCTTTTAAATTCACCATGGCTTCAGAAAAAAACTTATCATGCAACTCCTCTGATACAAAAGAATACATAGTTTCATTAAAAGTAATGTTATAACCAGGTGTCAGTTTTGAATAAAAGGGAATTTCACTAAGCAATTTGTCAAATATAGTAACTCCTGGTACTACCCATTGTGGCGATTTAAATTCTTCTGGCAATTCTTTCTCTTTTAGAGACATTAGATTGTTAAGAGATTTTTCAAGTATTTCTTGAGCATATGGGGTAGAAATATAATCTAAAAGTAGATTGCCAATTACGTCCATGTCAATATCCTCCACAAGACGAAATGGATTTCTAATGGCACTATTAAAAACAGCGTCAGTCTTAAGCACTAATTCGCTTAAATCTGGACGATGAAATATATTTACTTTTTTTGCTGTTGATGTCTTGTTAGATGTGTTGGATTGATTACTTTGATTTAATGACATAGGTTTTAAATTCATTGTTTGTTTCCTCCTTTGATTGTAGTGGTTGTTTGTTACATTTAGGAATAGTCGTTAGAGGAGTGATTTTGTAAGAGGAATTATGGGGATTTATTAGATGATAAAAAAAATAAAGGGGGACATCTGTATTGTTAGGTGTCCCAAATTATTGTTAAATTATGATACTGAATATTGTCGCTTAAACAATTTTGTACCTTCCTGTGGATTAAATACAATATGATCGAAAAGCCAACTAGCATGTAATATATGTTTTTTTGTTTGCTCTATTATATAGAAATTATCATAGAAATCTAAATAAAAACCAGTATCTGCTAATAAGAACCATACAATAGCATCATATATATAATTAAATTCTTTATAATGAAAATTGCCATCTGCAATACTATTTGGTAACGTAATACCAAATGCTTCAAAATCAATACCTTCAATATATATCGTGCTAAGACCAAGCAGTAATCTTGCTTTACAGGTAACAGTTTCTTCTGAATTTTTTCCTAGTAAAATAAAGTTTTTTGTTTTGAAAGAAGGCAGATTAAAATATCTTTTACTAAGAAGTTCTATTGCTCTATTAATTTCAAATTGATACTCAAAATTCTTAAAATCAGAACATATCAAAGATTCCTTTATAAATTGATCTACTAAAGTTGAGTTTTCTGTTAAAGCCTTTATAAGGATTGCTACTCTACATAGTGCTTCACAAAGCATACCAAGAATCAGAACATCATTAAAATCTTGGATATTTTTCTTATCATTTTCACAAAGAATATTATAATCTTTCATTGCTTGCGTAATTTTATATGTAGAAGAACCATTGGCAGTATAAGAAAATCCGTCAGATTTATCTGTAATATTTTGAATTACATTTATAACCCCATTATGTGATTGAATATATGCATCGTATTTTACTAAGTATAACTTAATAAAATAATCTTCGTTTGAAACATAGTTTATTTGTTTCTTGACATATGGATTGTTTTTACAGTTATCTTTGTTTAAAGACATAGGTTTTAAATTCATAGTTTGTTTCCTCCTTTAATTGTATGTGAGTTGGTTGTTTGTGAATTGTTACATTTAGTAATAGTCAATAGGGGGGGTGATTTTGCAATAGAAATGATGAAGATTTTTAAAAAAATAAAAAAAGGCTACTACCCTGAGACTTGTTAGAGAGTCCTTAGTGTAGTAGCCCTTATTAGATTATTAGATAAGATTTCTTATAACATATTTTTCTAACTTACGTCAGACTGAGATGGAACAGGAGAAATTTTCATATCTTCATCATCATCTGCTTTTTGGTCATTAATCTTTTTTTGTGCATCATTTTTTCCTAGGGTATTCATCTGTGCTGATTTAAGTTCATAAGACTGAATATTTTTTATTATTTCAGTCATCGAACGATCTTCATTCTCATTAAATAAATACTTTGCAATTAACTTAGGTAATTTACTAATGGAAAGTATCATAGTTGACAAAGATGAAATTACAGCTGTTATAGCTCCTGTAACAACAGGGAATGAATCATTCCCTGTATCTACCATTAAAAAAAGATACAAATCGAAGCTACTATAGAAAAGCAGAATAATAATATCAAAAATATCATGAGAATTCGAATCAAATTAAAGAATTTTCTTTTTAAATTATTTCTAGTTTTTATGGTTTCTTTTATTTGTTGCTCATTATATGTCTTTAATATATCTATATAAGTCTTAGCATATTCTTTATGTGAATCAAAGTCCTCTTCTTTTTCTTCTCGCTGCAAATCACTGTCATAAGCCTTAGCATATGCATTACGGATATCAGAATCAGTTTTTTTCATTTAAAAATCCTCTAGTATGTAAATGTATTATTCATAACTTCTATAATTCTTTTTTCAATACTACTCTTTTTCGTTTTAAAAAAATTCGATAAATATGAAACGGTGTAAATCCTATCATAATATTTTTCTGTCGCTTGTATGTATTGTGGAACGAATATATGTGCTGGCATTAGAAGTTCTGCAGTAAATCTATCTGCTCTCAATTTTTCAATTGAGTCGCCATGGTTACTCTTCAAATATGCTCTAGAAAACAATTTAGAGTCATCTCTTAATTTAGGATCATTGAGATAATCCATTAGGTAATGACCTAACTCATGAGCAATAATAAATCTTTGATGAAAATATTCTTCCTGATCACCAACAATAATTACTTTATTAGCATTATATATATTATTAGTTTTACCTCTAATGTATATATTGCCTGATTCATTTTCCTTCATATTAGGTTGCTTAAATACAGAAAAATCGAATTGACTAGCTACATTTACAATTGGCAATGGTGCTTGAATATTAAAATATCCTCCTGTTTTTAAAACCTTATCAGCCAATTCCTCTGCTTGCTTAATATTGTATTGATTTGCAGGATTGTCCTCTAAACTCCTGACTATTAATTCATATTTACTATTCATTATTTTTCCACTCTTTATGTTCCTCTTTTCCTTCTGTGGAAATAATATTATATCGCCCATTATACCATTCTCCTTTTTTAAAAAAGAATAGCATAAATGTATAGAAAAATATGTCAAAATAGACATATAATACTTGTCCATATTATAACATTAATCTCCTTTTACTGTCTACAATTTGTAATAAAATTGTAAGGTTATATTCATAATTTATTCAAATATGTCAGATTAAATAAAAAAAAGGGCTACTACACTTGTGGGACTTGTTAGAGAGTTCCCTTAGTGTAGTAGCCCTTGTTAGATTGGTAATTATACAAGATTTTTTCTTGGGTATTTTTTCTACTTTATTGCTTTGAAATATAAATACTTTTAGAAATAGTAAAAATACTAGCTAATTTTGCATAGGTGTTTTAGCAGTATATCCATTCCTTAATAACTCAATAAAAGATTTTAGATTTGTGTCATTTTAATATTTATATGTGATAACACCGAACATTTGACACCATAATCCAGTAATATCTCTAACATTTGCTCTAACATAAGATAATACTTTTTTTAAATCAGACGAAGGTATTTTACTTTTATTGTGTTCTAGTACAGTATCACCAGAACTTGTTATCCAAACTTTTGTAGCATTTGCTGTTGGCTTCCCTTTTGCAATATGAACATGTACAGGTTCTCCATTTTCATTTGCCCAAAAGTAAATATGATATCCCATAAAAGTTAATACATTAGGCATTCTCTATACCACCTGCCTTTGCTCCCTCTATAATAAGTGCAATATTGTTTTTACTGAATTGTATCAGCTTTGCTATCTCCTCATCTGAGAATCCTATTACATTACTTATCTGATAATTGGGTACTTTGCAATCCATAGTTTTAAAACCAAACTTTGCATCAGGTTGTTCAAAATGTATAATTACATAATCGTTCCATGGAGAATGAGAAACCTCTATTTCGTCATAATAAGTACAATAGTGAAAAAACATAATTAGTCCTCCAATATATTTTCTGTATCTTGCATTGTTAGATTAGTTCATAGCTTAATTCTTTCTTTTATTTCTAAATGTTATTATAACATATTTATTTGTTAAAGTAACTAAATATTTTTGGGGAGAGAAAAAGGGACACCTGTGTTTTTAGGTGTCCCTAGTTACATTTATAAATAGCCGTTAGATGGGGTAGTATTGCAATAGAGATGATTGTTAGATGTTGCTTATTCCCAGACTATTTTCTGATAAATCTTTTTACAGGTTGAACCATCAAATTTCCATCTGTACAATAAATTATCTTTCGTTTCAATTTCTATATAAAAATCTGGTGGTACAAATGGTGCAATGATTTTTAAGAAATCTTCATTATATTCCCCTAATACTTCTTTGAAAGATAAACCTTCTATTTCTGTATCTTCAAAATAAGGATTAGAGTAAATGGAAAAACCACCTCTTGTAAGTACACCTTCAAAAGTTCCATCTTCTGTTAAATAATCAATTACATCTTGTGGTAGTGTAGAATTTTTAACTGCTTTAAAGGCTTCTTTTGAGTTTTCAGTAAATACTAAAAACTCAACGTGTATTGACTCCTCAGGACACAATGAAATCCATTGTGGTTTGTTTACTTGCATGAATAATTGTTTATAGTCAAAGCTAGTTGTTAGGTGAGTGGAATTTGTATTGTAGTTTAATCTCACTCTCTCTACAAAATCACAATGATGTTCTTTACAATAGCAATGAAATATATCTTCGATTGCTTCATTCCTTATAGATGCAGCAAGTGTATCAGCCATTTCATTGATAAACTCTTCATTTTTACCTATAACTTTAGATGTGGTGTCAAATATCAATTCTAAAGTTTCGTATATCACTTTGCTTTTTATTTCGGTAGAATAGTCATTTAACACATTTATTGCAAAACTAATTAGTGGCAACATATTTGCTTCCTTGTTAGAGTACCTTTTTAGAAGAGGAAGAATGTCATATTCAAAATTTAATTTATATGCTAAAAATAAAGCTATGTTATAGTTTACAGAAGTGTATAAATTTTTAAATATATTGTTTATGGTATTGTGTCTTTCCTCAGGTGGAATTGATTTGAGGATACAGTTTCCAATAAAGTAGTAGTACATATAATCAGATTAAAATTTGTAAGTCATAGGATGTATCTCTTTTAAAAATTGATTGTTTACTAATTTGTCAACTTTCATATAGAAACCAGGATAGTTCTCATTGTAATTTTGAATTATGTTTGATAGTTCAACATATTCTATATAATTTTTATTATCTCTATTTGTGTAGAGAGAAAAAGCTATTTGTTCTAAAATAGTTGACAGGTAGCTGCCTTCGTTAAAGAGTTTGTTTAGAATCAATTCTTCATAAATATAATAATTTAGGTTTGAATTCATCAGGATAGTATTTCCTTTCTTTAAAATTTTTAGAGAAATCAAAACCACTAGTAAACTAGTGGTTTGACCAACCCCTAGAAGGGGTATTACTTGCTAATCCCCTAAAAGGGGATACTGAAGGTTTAACATCGCATTATTATTTCGGGCAGCC
>CAJTDC010000046.1 GCA_910575055.1 Clostridia bacterium | reverse complement strand
TTGGTGCTGCACTATTCAAAAGACGTACAAATTCTGCTCTTGTAATGGCTCTGTCTGGTTTGAATGTGCCATCTTCATAGCCACCAATTCTACCTTCGTTTTGCCATTTTGTAATGGTGAATTCTGCCCAATGACCAAAAATGTCATTAGATGCTCCAAATACAGGAGCTACGCTGCTTACTGTCATAGCTGTTGACAATAAAAATGCTACTGCTTGATACCTTTTCATTTCTTAAATTCCTCCTTAAAAAATAAATAAACTTTTGATGTGGTAATAGAGAGTTTGCCCTCCTCTCTTTATATAATTATAAAAATTTAAGCTGTCCCAAAAGGTATACTTTTTGGAAAATTTGCCGTATTTCCAAAAAGATACATTTGTTATAAATTTTTATGCCTATACTATAACACAATTTATTTAAAATGTCCAAGAAAATTTTTGAAAATTTGCAAAAAGTGAAAAAAATCCATTTTTCCAAAAAGTATACTTTTTGACAATTTTTACTATAGTATTGTCTTAATTTTCAATACTTTTTTCACTTCTATAAAATAGAAATTTACTCTATTTTATGTGTTATTTTTAAAAAAGTTCGCTGACTCATTTTATTCTTTATACATTTCTATACCAAATATCCTTCTTTTGCTTTAAAAATCAACGTTTTACTAATTTTTATATATTTTATTTTCACTCTATTTTTTTGTTCAATTTGCATAAACATTGAATAAGATGTATTTTTGTGCTATAATTTTTTAAATTATAGTAATAAAAAAGAGGAGGAAAAAATAAATGGAAGATTTTTCAATATTGAATAAATCTCAGCAAAAAGATAGTAGTATGTATGGAGTGATTGACGTAGGTTCTAATACTATTCGTCTGTGTATTTATGACGTATCAGGAAATGAGATTTATCCTATGCTAAATAACAAAACAACAGCAGGGCTTGCAGGTTATGTAAAAAAAGGAAAAATGACTAAAAAAGGTATTCAAAAAGCCTGTGATGTTTTAAACAAATATAGAGAAATGATGGAACATTTCCCTTTAAAAGAACTTTTTGTATTTGCTACAGCATCATTAAGAAATATTTCTAATACAGATGAAGCATTACAAACTATTACAGCAGAAACAGGACTTTCTATAGATGTATTGACAGGATACCAAGAAGCAACATTTGACTTTATTGGTGCAGCACATTCTATTAATTTAGATAGGGGGCTTTTGTTGGATATTGGCGGAGGAAGTACAGAATTATTAGTGTATGAAAGAGGAGAAATACAAAATGCAGTTAGTTTGACATTTGGTTCTCTTTCTATGTTTTCTAATTATGTGTCTGGATTGTTTCCTACCAAAAAAGAGAAAAAAGAAATAGAAGATGTTGTAAAAAAAGAATTGAAAAAAATAAAATTTTTAAATAACAAAACATTTGATAATGTAATAGGAATAGGCGGTTCTATTAGAGCAGCGAAAAATATGAATAATGATATATTCGAAAAATCAAAAGATAATAGTGTCATTATTGCAGAAGATGTACCCAAATTATTAAAACAATTTAGAGGTAATGAAAATGAAGTATTGAAAACAGTGCTAAAGGTATCACCAGACCGTGTGCATACGCTGATACCTGGTATGATTGTAATGAATGCAGTATGTGAATATGTAGAATGCAAAGATATTATTATGAGCCCTTATGGTGTAAGAGAGGGATATTTATATCAAAAATTGTTTTCAGAACAATTAAAATGATATATTTACAAAATGATACAAGTGAGAAGGGGGAGACATTTCATTGAGCTATAAAATGATTGTGTTAGATTTAGATGGCACATTAGTCAATTCAGAAAAAAAAATTTCTGAAAAAAATAAAAAGGCGTTGCAAAAAGCAATGCAAAAAGGAATAAAAGTAGTTTTAGCATCAGGCAGACCAGTAAAAGGTATATTGCCTAAAGCAATGGAATTAGAATTGCATAAAAATAATGGCTATATACTTGCTTTTAATGGAGGAAGAATTATAAATGTTACAACAAGGGAATGCCTTTTTGAAGCCGATTTACCAGAAGGACATTTAAAAAAAGTATATGAACTTTCCAGAAAGTGTGACATTGGTTTAGTAACATATGAGGGAAATAATAAGCTGATAACAGAAGATGATAATAAATATATACAACTGGAATTAAAAGTAAATCAACTAGAAAGAATAACACCCCCCAATATAATGGAATATGTTACATTTCCGGTAGCAAAATATTTACTTGCTGGAGAACCGGAAAAAGTGGAAAAGGCAGAGCCTATATTTAAACAAGCACTTTCTAAAGAATTGAATATATTTCGTTCTGACCCCTTCTTTTTAGAAATTTTGCCATTAGGAGTAGATAAAGCATATGGTTTGGAAAGACTTATTAAAATATTAGGTATTTCAAAACAAGATGTGATTGCCTGTGGTGATGGTTATAATGATATTACAATGTTACAATTTGCAGGGCTTGGTGTGGCAATGAAAAATGCTACAGAACAAACAAAAGCAGCAGCAGATTATATTACATTATCTAATGATGAAGATGGTATTGCAGCTGTAATAGAAAAATTTATATTATAATTTGTTTATATTATTGTTAATAATGTAATAAAAAAATAAAAACGCACTCACTTTAAAAAAATGAGTGCGTTTTTCAATATTCTTTTATTATAATAATTCTATATGTGCTAGTTCTTTTTTAGGAATTGCTTTTTTAGAATTTTTAACAAATTTTTTAACTTCTGCTGTAGCACGATTAATTATAATATTTGTACCAGCACCTCCTACACAACCGCCAGGACAAGCCATTCCTTCTATTAGACAACCATTCATTTTTCCTGCTTTTGCCATCATAAGTATTTTTCTACATTCTGATAATCCTTGTGCATTTTCAATTAACACATCTACATTATCATAATATTCGTGAACACATTTTTCAATCGCTTTTGCAACACCACCAGATACTGCATAACCACGTCCCACGCCAGTGGCATCATTCATAGGTATTTCTTTTGTAAATGTATCCATATCTATTCCTTTTGCTTCAAACATTGCCCATAATTCTTCAAATGTAATTACAAAATCGACATCACTTCTGACACTTTTTCGTGATGCTTCTAATTTTTTGGCAGCACAAGGACCTATAAATACTACTTTACAATCTGGGTGCTTTTGTTTAATACTTCTTGCAGTTGCTACCATAGGTGTGAGTGCATTTGAAATTTTGTTTATTGTTTCAGGAAAATATTTTTTTGCTAACATAGACCAAGAAGGACAACAAGAAGTTAATAAAAAAGGTAATTCTTTTGAAACTACTTTTTCTACGTAATGTTGTGCTTCTGTTATAGCACCAATATCTGCACCCATTGCTACCTCATAAACTTTATAAAAACCTAATTCTAATAATGCTGCTTTAATATTGGCAGCAGAAATTGTTTCACCAAACTGCCCTATGATAGCAGGAGCGACTTCTGCAATAACATTTTGTTGTTTTTTCATAGCACGAATAAGCTGAAAAATTTGTGATTTATCTGCAATAGCACCAAAGGGACAATTTACCATACACATACCACAAGAAACACATTTGTCGGTATTGATACGAGCACGGTTTAAATCATCACTTTCAATGGCATCTACACCACAAGCAGCAGCACAAGGACGTATTTTTTTAGCAATAGCATCATAGGGACAACTTGCTTTGCATTTTCCACATTTAATACATTTTTGCTGGTCTATATAAGCACGACTGTTTATTCTAGAAATGGCATCTGTAGGACAAACTTCTTGACAAGGGTGAGCTACACAGCCACAGCACTGATTGCTGACTTCGTATTTATTTATATCACAAGCATTGCAGGCAGAAGGGATAACCTGCATAAGAGGAGGCTCATAATATTTTTGAGAAATATTACTTTCCTCTAGACCGCTTGTAATATGTACAGGCTGGTCTTCTGGACGAAGCGACATTCCCATAGCAAGACGAACACGTTCTGAAGCTATGGCTCTTTCTCTGTAAATACTTTCTCTATAATGTGGTGTATCTCCAGGCGATATAATGTAAGGAATTGCCTCAATGTCATCATTTATATTTTCGGAAGAATATGCTACTTTTGCAATTTCCTTAAAAACTTGTCTTCTTAATCTGGTAACAGGTGTGTCAAGACCTCTCATATAATATTACCTCCTAATGTTGATTTATTATAGTATTGTCCTAACTTTCAAAAATTATAAAGTGATTTTATTAAAATTTTCATATTGTATACTTTTTTGACATAAATTTATAGTAGACAAAAGGAGGGTTATTATGAGAAATAAAAAAATAAAATGGTATTGTTTTATTGTGTCATTGCTCTATTGTATTTCAACAACAGTTACAACAATATTTGCTCAGCAACAATATCCAAATTTAACAGATTTAGCATTACAGTCTAAAAGTGCTATATTGATGGAGCCGCAAACAGGCACAATATTATACGAACAAAACAGTCATGAAAAATTACCTCCTGCAAGTGTTACAAAAGTAATGACATTACTTTTGATATATGAGGCAGAACAAGAAGGAAAATTTGACTGGAATGATATGGTAACAGTAAGTGAACACGCAGCATCTATGGGAGGCTCTCAGGTATTTTTAGAACCACAGGAACAGCAAACAGCAAGAGATATGACAAAATGTATTGCTATTGCGAGCGCAAATGATGCAGCAGTAAGTATGGCTGAATTTGTAGCAGGAAGTGAAGAAAGTTTTGTTGAAAAAATGAATAGTAAAGCCAAAGAATTAGGTATGAATGATACTAATTTTGTAAACGCTTGCGGATTAGATGCAGATGGACACGTTACAAGTGCTTATGATATTGCATTGATGTCAAAAGAACTCATTACAAAGCACCCTGAAATATTCGAATTTACAAAAACGTGGCAAGATAGTATTGTACATAAAACAAAAAAAGGAGAGTCAGAATTTGGTTTAACAAATACCAATAAATTATTAAAGTGGTATCCAGACTATGCTACAGGATTAAAAACAGGTTCTACAGGAAAAGCATTGTATTGCCTTTCTGGTACAGCAGAAAAAGATGATTTACAGTTAATAGGTGTAGTTATGGCAGCACCAGATTTTAAAATACGTTTTCAAGAAGTTATAAAATTGTTTGAATATGGTTTTTCTCAATATGAAATCAAAAAAGGTCTAGCACAAGGAGAGATAGTAGGGGAAATACCTGTATATAAAGGAATGGAGGACAGTGTAGAGATTGTAGTAAAAGAAGAGATTTCAATGCTGGGACAAAAAGGAGAAAATGCAGAAGTACAGACACAAAAAGAAATTGTTCCTTCATTAAAGGCACCATTTGAACAAAATACAAAAGTAGGGGAATTGGTTTATTATATTAATGGCACAGAAGCAGGCAGATGTGATTTAGTGACAGCAAGTGATATGAAAAAGGCAAGTGTAGAAAAAATGTTACATAGATTATTCCAAAAATGGTGTTTATAATTATTGTATAAAGATGGCTTATTATAAGCTGTCTTTTTTTTGTAAAATATGGCAAAAATATTTGTGCAATTTATACAAATTTTTTTGCAATGGTAAAAAGAGTAATTTTTTAAAAAATGTTGGATTTACAATAAAATAGAACAGTGACTATATTGACTTAGGAAAAATAATAGTTAAAATAAACGATTTTTTGAAAAAAAGTAATAAAATAATTTATTTTTTTGAAAAATAGAATAGAAAAAAGCATTAAAAAATAGGTAATTTCGTATATCTAAGAGCAACAAATTTGTCAAAAAGTATACTTTTTTAGAAAGTTTGCCGCATTTCCAAAAAGATACATTTGTTATAGATTTTTATGTCTTTACTATAACACAATTTGTTCGAATTGTCCAAGAAAATTTTTGAAAATATACAAAAAGTGAAAAAAATCTATTTCTTCAAAAAGTATACCTTTTGGGACAAATTAATATTATAGATTTTTAGGCAACAAAATGGGAAGGCGGAGCTTCTGAAAAAAAATAGAGAGGTTCGTTCCAAAAATAATTTTACATATTGTAAGGAGGAATTTTAGAAATGAAGAAGTATCAAGCAGTAGCATTTTTGCTGTCAACAGCTATGACAGTAAGCAGCGTAGCTCCTGTATTTGGAGCATCAAATGACATTTTTGGTCACTGGGCAGAATTCACCATTACAAAATGGCAGAACGAAGGCAGAATTGGTGGCTATGAAGATGGCACATTCAAACCAGACAGAGCCATTACAAGAGCAGAAGCCGTTTCTACATTAGATAGAGTATTAGGCGGCGGAAGCANTACTGCTGCTCCTACTGCACCTTTTGCCCAAGATGGAATTTGTGCTGCGTCTGTAAAGTTATTTGCTGCTGCTTCATTTGGTGTTAAACCTTTTGCATTGCAAATAAATACTGCTGCTTGCATTCTTGTTACTGTTTCGCCTGGTCTAAATGTACCATCTTCGAAACCGCTTGCTACTCTGCCGCCTACAGCTTTTGCTACGTCAGCATAGAACCAATCGCTCTCACTTACATCACTAAAATTAATAGATGCACTAGATGTAAAAGCTGTTGGTGCTGCACTATTCAAAAGACGTACAAATTCTGCTCTTGTAATGGCTCTGTCTGGTTTGAATGTGCCATCTTCATAGCCACCAATTCTGCCTTCGTTCTGCCATTTTGTAATGGTGAATTCTGCCCAGTGACCAAAAATGTCATTTGATGCTCCAAATACAGGAGCTACGCTGCTTACTGTCATAGCTGTTGACAGCAAAAATGCTACTGCTTGATACTTCTTCCAATTTGTTCGAATTGTCCAAGAAAATTTTTGAAAATATACAAAAAGTGAAAAAAATCTATTTCTTGATTTTTTTTTTCTTTTGGGACAAATTAATATTATAGATTTTTAGGCAACAAAATGGGAAGGCGGAGCTTCTGAAAAAAAATAGAGAGG
>CAJTDC010000045.1 GCA_910575055.1 Clostridia bacterium | reverse complement strand
AATGCCTTTCTGCACTTAGTATCATAGCTGCTACGTCATGCTCCCTTCTGATACTTTCTCCGCTAATATTTGTGTATCTTTCTGCCCTGTTTTTCCTGTCCCATTGCTTTTGATATGCTTTTCTCTTTTGACTGTTTGCTTTTTTCCTTTTTTCTTTTTCTTGCTTGTACTCAGGCAATTTTTTTAAATAACGATATATGCTTTTCTCACTTTTTAATAGCATTATGCTAATTTCTCTAATACTTTTTTTCTCCATAAAAAAAAGAGCCTTCGCTTGCTCCTGCCACATTTTATCACTTCCTCATTGGTGAATATATTTGATGAATATGATACCTTTTACTTTTTTGTCCATTTTTTGTCGGATTATTTTTGGACGTAGTAATGTTACTGACATAAGACATTGAAAGTCTTTCTATAAATAATTATTTTTCTGTTTCTTTTTCTATATCGTCTGCTATTTTGATAATCTCTTTTGCTACTTCTGGGTGATTTTTTCCAATCTCCTCATATACTTGTTGTTTTAATTTTTTTAATGCTGTATGTACTGCTCCTGCTTCTTTTCTTGCATGAAGTTTTAATCTTTCATTCTGCACCTGTGCCCTTTGCAATGTTGCAATAGAGCGTGCAGCTTCTATTTTTTCCTTCTGCTTTATATTTTCATTTATCAATACTTGCATAATCATTTGACTGATAAGTGCATTGTTGGCTTCATGTAGTTCTGTAGTAGGTCTTTCTGTATTATCTTCTGCCAACAGTTGTGCATATTCCTTTGCTAATCTCACACTTTCAAATTTTTGCAAAAAAGGTTTTCCATATCTGTGTATGCTTGTTTTGGATATGTTGTGTCCCATTTCTTTTAAATATTTTGCAATTTCTTCATAAGTGTGCCCCTCAAGAAGCCTGTTTTCCACTTCTTTTCTTATCACTTCTGGCAGTTTATCCACTTTTCCATGACTTCTATTTTTTTCTGTCGATATTACAGCCTCCTCCTTCCCTTCGTTTTTCTCTATTTTTACTATAACATATTTTTTGTGACAAGTCCTTCAAAAACTGTCAAAACTTTTTTTCTTTGTACTTTTTTATCATTCTGTATATTGTTCTCTCAGAAATACAATACTTTTCTGCTAATTCTTTTGTATTCTCTCCTGTAAATTCTTCTAATATCTTTTTATATTTTTCTCTTTTTTGTAATTCTTTCTCTTTTGGAATATAAATATTACTCCCTCCAAATACATGAGATAACATTGTTAAATTCTCCATTCCTATTAGTTCTGCATATTCTTTGTATTTTTGTTTCATAGAATACCTCCCTTTTTTGTCTTTTATACTATTATATCATATTATTATAAAATCCAATCAGAATACGAAAAATAAATTTTTTTACATTTTTTAAAAAAATTTTCATTTTGCTATTGACAAGTTATACTATTGATAGTATAATAATATTCAGAAAGGGGGAATGAAGTAAAAAAATACACAAAGAAAGGAGGGAAAAAGGGTGGAAAATAAAAATAAAGTGGTTAAAAAAATAGAAGAGCTTAGCGAAGTGATTGCAGCACTTACTAAGCTCACAATAGAAGTAGGAACACTCTTATTTGCTATAAAATTAGTAATAATGAGCCTACTATAAATCAAAAGGGAGGGGAAACCCTCCCACATAAAAAATAATACCACAAAACCACCCTAAATACAATGAAAAATGATACCAAAGAAATCATCATTGCCTTGTTAAAATTGATGTTTCAAATCGTTCGTCTTATTGTAGTTGTTGTAGGTCTTTACCTTATCATATTTCATAAATAGGAGTTGATTTACTTGCAAACAGAAACAAAACAAACAAACCCACAAACAGAAGCAAACAAAAAATGGCAAGAAAAAAATAGAGAAAAAGCAAAATATTTGCGTAACCGTTCCACTTCAAGAAGTTTTATTAAAAATCAAGCAACATTAGAGGATATAAAAGAATTGCAACAACTCATACAAACAAGAATAGAACTTCTTACCTCTACATCAGAACAAACAGAATAAAGTACAAACAATAAAAGAGGGCTTCTTATCACCCTCTTTTATCTTTTTCCCATATACTTTTTAATCCTTCAATTAGTTTTGCTGCCTGTTTACTTGTCAGCCAATTTACATTAGAAATACCATACTGCTTTTCTATAAATTGCCTAAGTGCTTTTTCTTCCCAACTTAAACATTGACAAAGCCCTTTTACATATTTTAATTGTTTTTCCGTGATATATCCCTTTGCTGTTTGCTTTTTTTCCTGTAAGTTATCTATCAATGTTTTTGCTTCTTGTGTTGTTACTTCTGTAATACTTTGTTTTCCTGTTTGTGTTTCTACATAACTATGTAATAATTCATTATCCATACCTCTTTGTTTTGCCAATACAAACAATAATTTTCTTTGTTTTTCTGTCATAATTTTTCATTGATTTCCTTTAGTTTTTCTATTTCCTTATGATTTTCATTTTCTAATTCTTTTAATTTGCATTTTGTAATACACACAATTTTTTCTAACTCTAACTTTTTTATCTTTGTTTTTTCCCATTCTATATAAAGCCACAATATTATACCTCCTACCATACTAAATACTATTGCTGCTGCCCAACCTACCATAAAAGCGATAAATATTTCATTCTGCATTTTTGATTACTCCTTTTTGCCTTTGATAATAAAGTTTTTGTCTTTCTCTTTGCTTTTCTCTTTCACTTGGCAAAATATCCATAATACAATCATCATAAATGCACTCGAAACAATTTTCATTGCAGTTTACTCTTTTTCTCACGCCCTTCACTCCTTATTTTTACAAAAACTCTCTTTCTAACGCATCTATAAAATATCTAACACAACCTGCATAATATTGCGGTCTGATATTTAATTCCATCAATGTTTTTTGTAGCATTATTTTTGTAATTTCCGATAATTCTTCTAATGCTTCTGTAGCACTTCCTTCTACTGTTACGCTGCAATGTTCGTCTTTCATTTTTACTGTTATCATTTTTAACACTTCCTTATGGTCTAATATTCATTTCTATTGCCATCTCTGCAATATTTTTACTGTTTATTTGTCCAAATACTGCTGCTGTATTCACAAATACATTTACTGCTCCTCTAACACCGTAATTTGTTCTGCTAATAGCAAGTAATAACTCAATGACATTTTCTTC
The DNA here is from genome assembly GCA_910575055.1 of Clostridia bacterium. Taxonomy (GTDB): domain Bacteria; phylum Bacillota; class Clostridia; order Lachnospirales; family Anaerotignaceae; genus Coprocola. The sequence continues at coordinate 3,898 of CAJTDC010000045.1, read as the reverse complement.
TAATTCGTTTTCTTCAAAAAGTAATGTAATATCTTCTTTTGTAATGCTGTTTGTCGTAATGTGTTCTTTGTATGCTATTCTGCTGTAAAGCTGTGCATAAGAGGCTTGTCCGCTTCCTCTCATTTTTAAATAAATTTCATCATTTCCTATAAATGCAATGCCTATACCGCTTTCATCGCTCATACATCTTAAATGNTGTTGTGCTTCATCTATAATAAGCACTTTGTTGCTTCTTTTTAATTTTGCTACGGCTTCACTGTATATTTTCCTTGCTATTTTTTCTCTTATTCTTAATTGTTCTGCTATCAATTCATTTACCCCTGTAATACTTGCAAAACAAGGGGACACTGTTATTACAATTGTTCCTTCAGGGTGTTTTTTAGCATACTGTTTGATTGCCATTGTTTTTCCTACTCCTGCATCACCATACGCAACTGCAATTTTGCCTTGTATATGGCAATACTCTATCAGTTTATATACCTTATTGCTAATACTCGTTTGTTTATATTCTGGTGCTTTTGGTGCGATTTCCTTTTGTGCCTTCAATTCAAAAAACTGCTCTATTTTAGGTATAATAATATGAGGAGATTTATATACTCCCTTTAAAAACTGGCTAAGCTGTGGGTCTGAAATATCCAATTCTTTCGCAATTTCTGATTGTGTTTTTCCTGTTGTTTCTTTATATGTTAATAGCTTTTGTATTGCTTGTTCTTGTTCTATCATTTATATACCCCCTTTTTTTTAAACATTTTTAAATGGCTTTTAAACACCTTTTAAAATGCTTTTAAAATAAATTATTTTCCAATTCTTTTACTTTTTTTAGCCTTTCTATTCCTTTGCTCCAGTCTATGCCTTCTCCTCCTGCTACATTTGGCAGTGCAACTACTTCTGCTGTATCATCAGTATTTTTTATTTGATTTTCATTATAAAATACTGGCTGCGTGATTTTTGGTATCACTGTTTTGTTTTGGCTTTCTTCTTTTAATGCCTTTTCTAGTAGCATTGTAAGTGCGTCTTTTTGTTCCATTTCTTTTTTGGCTTTATAATTTGCCACTTCTTTTATTGCATTTCTGTTTTGCTGTTGCTGTTTTTTCACTTCTTGTTTGCTTGCCGTATAACTCAATTCTTCCTTCAATGCTGCAATACACAAAAATCTTTTTTGTTCATCATATATTCTTACATTGTTTAAATCTTCTGGATTGTATCTTACATATACATTTTGTCCGAAATGTTCCTTCCATAATTCTTCATTCCAGTATTGCAGTTGCTTACCATAAAATGTTAATGTAATACCATTTTTTCCTACTTTTAACATACCTGTATTACTTTTTGCATATCTCATAAACATCAAATCTGATTTTTCTTTTGGCAATACTCTTTTTGTTATCATATTTTCTGCAAACACTTCATCAGGGCATTTTCCTTTCATTCCTGTACCTTCATGAGGCTGTTTGTTGTACCAACCTTCTATGTAAATGTCTACATACTGTATAAATTCCTCTATACTAGGTAGTCCCTTCATTGTTTTTACCATCTCTTTCAACCTGTCAGGTCTTTCTAATATCGTACCACCTGTGTAGCTTTCAAATAGCTTGCTAAAATGTTCTTTTACGGTATAAAATGCTCTTTCAATGCCTTTTCCCCTTGCATTTCTGGGTAATGCAGTGCGAAATTCTATTCCTAAATCATCAAGTATAGAAGGTAACTTCAGTTCTTCTCCGTTTTTCTTCTTTTTTCTGAAGCCATTCCCGCCTAAATCATGAAATAAAAACTCACGCCCGTTATCTGTATATATACTTCTAGGTACACCAAATTTTTCACAACCTTTTTTTAATGCGTATATTGTTGCGTCTGAACTTGGTGCATCTGTCACACACCAGCCCATCATTTTTCTGCTTCTTACGTCCATAAATGCCGTTAAATATACTCTTGCAGGCTTTCCTTCTTTTTCTACCATAATATCAAATGTGTGATTGTCTGCTACCCATATGTCATTACTTTCCAAATCCTCATACATTCTCTTAATGTATGGTGCACATTTATCTATGAATACCTTTTCTCTTTCTCTAAAATATAATTTAATAGCTTTTGGTATTTTTTTAGCACTTCTTTTAAATGTGGTATAACAAGGCAATTCTATCTCTTGCCCCTCAAAATAAAGTGCTGTTTCTCTCATACATTGCTTGATACTGGGCTTGTTTTCATTCAGATAGTAATATTCAAATACATCAAATATTTCTTTTGTCATTTTGTAGTTGTGGTTGCCGTGCTTGCCACGCCCATCGGCAAGAGCTGCTTCTCCCTCCATAATGTAGGTATTCCATTTCCTGTATAATGTTCGTCTGCTCAAATGTAAGCCCTCATTTTGCACATTCATTACTTTTATAAATTCATTGTCCGCTTTTTCTTTGTCTGCTTCTTTTCCTCTGTAGCTTTGCCAACTTTCCAATACCTTACGCCAAAACATCACATTTTGTTTCTCTTTTTCTGTCAAATCTGCTATTGTTTTGTTTTGCTGTTCTTGAACTTGTTTCTCAACCTCTTTTTGTTGCTTTTTCAAATATCTTTTGTATTTGAGTTGTACTTTTTCGTCTAGCTTGGAAAGGGGTATACTGTAATGTGTTCCAGCATTTCCACCAACTTGACCTTCAATTTGTATTGCTTCAATTTTTCCTTTTGTAATGCAATTTCTGATATATCTTTCAGTGCAGCCTTTTATTTCTGCCAGTTGTTTTACTGTTAAATAAGTTTCTTTTACACTCATACCAACTACCACCTTTTAGTGCGATTTTTCATATACATTATAAAAAAATCATTTTTAAAAATTTGTTTGCAAAAATATATTTTTTGTGGTATACTAAATTTAACTTATTTTCACAGGCGACTAAACGGAGACCCTTGCTCCAATAGCCGCCTTTTTCATACCACATTAGAGAATAATTTTAATGTTTATGGGGTTTCGACCAAGCGTTATGTAAGTAACGCAGGAGAAAACCGAATATCAAAGTTAGAAGCGATTTTTATTCTCTTTTTTCTTTCATTCTTTCCATTTCTTTTAAGCCATACAATACATTTTTTCTACAATATTCTGCAATCATTTCTGCTGTAATAAAATCGGATTTTTCATAATCCAGAACACCGCAAAGTCCTGATACTAAAAACATCATCGCGTCATCTCTTGTCATCTCTTTATTCATAAATATTGTTGCTCTATTGTCCTCTTTAGTTGTTACTAACACAAGCATTTTTCGTTGTTTTTTACGATTGTTGTTTTTTTCTATTAATTTATTTATCTCTTGTAGTAACCCATCACCATAAAATTTTTTTCTCATTTCTTTTTCTCCATTTCTCTTTACTACATCAATTTGATATTGTCACAATAATTCAATCATTAATATAGCAATTACAGATACTGTCAAAAATAACACCCATTTTGCACATTCTTCTAGCGATTTTTCTATTTCTTTTATTTTATTTTTTATCGTTGTTCTTTCATCTGTTACTACTTTGCTATATATATTGAAATAATGTTCTTCTGTTTCAAATAGTGCAGCATCAGATATTTTTATATTTTCCTTTTCCACTTTTAATCAGCAATCCCCATACTTTCCGCATAAAAACATATTGTTTTAGGAGATATTTCAAATCCCTCTGATTGCAATATTTTAGAAATTCCAGTATAACTATGTTTCCCTGAGTAAAGTAGCCTTTCAATTCTTCTCTTTACTTTCATTTCCAGCTTTTCAAGTTCTCTTTCGGCATACTTTTCTCTTTCTGATTTATCTTCTAGCTCTTGTATTATCACGGGTACTACTTGACATATCGTTTCTTTTACAATGTCTTGTATGCTGTATGGGCTTGTCCCGCTTATGTAATTTTGTGAAAACATTCCTTTTCT
>CAJTDC010000044.1 GCA_910575055.1 Clostridia bacterium | reverse complement strand
GCAGTTGGCAGACCGCACTTTTATTATAATCGAAAGGAGTTTTTTTGTCTGCCTCATCGCCAGTAGGCTTTCTGGAACCACGCGACTATCGCGTGGTTTTCTCCACACAAAAAAAGGGCAGGGATTACACCTGCCCAAAGTTGTTTAATGAATATCTGTATCAATTGTAATGTCAAATTCTTCTTTGTTGTTTTCTTCCGCTGTTTTTATGTAGTCAGTTAGATAGCGAAAAAAACTCCTCTTTGTGTTGCATTTCATTCCTGAACCACTTTCAAAACCAATATAAAATGTCATATAAATTCCTCGTAATTATGTATAGTAATATAGTTGTTATAGGCTTTTGCCTAAAAAATAATGGTGGTATTATGCCACCACAAAGTTTATTTGTTTAGATAAGATAAAGCTTCTTCTCTTGAAAGGTCATAGGTCTCCATCAGCTGTTCTAATATAATATTAGATGGTATATGTAGCTTTCTACAAGATTTAACTAAGCCAATTATGCCTTGTTGTAAACCTTCTTGTCTTGCTTCTTGCTCTTTCAAAGCAATAAAATTATCCATTGTAAATTCTTCTTTAGCCATATCAAAGAACTCCCCTCTGCTTAAATAATCAATAAAAACTCCTTGTGATAACAATCTTTTTTAGCTAATTTTAATGCCTCAAGACTCCTGCTAATTTTAGATAAATGACTTAATTTTACACTATCATAATGATATTGATACCTATGTACAAAAAAGCTATAATCATGCAATGTAGCAGATGTATTAGTATTTCATATAAAATCATTATTATATTTTATATCTATGTTAAGCACAGTTAAATCAATGCTTGCATTTTCAGAATCTATAAAGTGTGAACTCAACATTTCACACTCTTCTGGCAATTCTTCTTTTCCCATATACAATACATAAAATTCTGGTCTTGGAAGAAATAGTTTGTTTTTTGAATAAATTTTGCTTTTAAATTTATCCATATTGTCCTAGTATAATTTTCTAATGAGATTAGAATAATACACTAAACATCTAATTGACATATTAGCACAATAAGAAGACTGTTGCTCCAAAAGTATAATAATATGCCTATTTTTTGTAACAAAAGATACATCATTATGCCAATCAGAAATAACTAAAGAATCTAAATCAAAACTTTCCACATCATTGGAATCTAGCTCTATTCCTGACAAACTTTTATACAATTCAACAAATTTGTCTTTTTCTTTAAAGATATATCGAAATGTAGCATCCTTAAAAGTTCTGTTTGGCTTTATTGCATCTGCATTGTCAAAAGTTTTTATTTCTTCTGTCTTTCTATTATCATTTAACTGAAATCTGTTTAAAGCCAATAAATCACCTACTTTCTTATTCATTACCTATTTTAACATATAATTGCTTGTTAGAAAATATTTTTGTTAATGCGAAATAGGTTCTCCTATAATAGAATCGAATAAATCTGGTGTTAGAGGGATTATTTCGCCATTATCCATTTCTAAAAATAATCCTGGATTATTTGAATTATCTGTTATCTCTACATCATAGTTCTTACAAAGTTTTAGAAATAATTCAGAGTCAAACATTTAAACATCATACCCTTCGTTCATTCTCTTGTTAGAGAAACGTAGTGATTACATCTTCTTTACAGCCTTTTGTTGTTACTCCTGTCTTGCTTCTTCTTTTATAAAGTGGCAATACAATAAATCTAATCATTTATCAGAAAGTCATTTAATGACATTTTCTTCATAGTAGAATTTCGATTATTTTCAACTCTATTAGACCATGTTGCAACTATATTCCTCTTTAGATAAGAGATCATTAAGTCTAATTTTTGCTCTTTATCCCATTGTTCTAAGCAAGCATAGTATTCTTCTTTTGTTTCACTAGGAAATATAATTGGTGGATGATTATAAAGCAGCAATAAGTAAATAACAAGCAGTCGTCCTGTTCTTCCATTTCCATCAGCAAAAGGATGAATATTTTCAAATTTAACATGAAAATATGCAGAGGATATTATAATATTTGCTTCTGTAACATCTTCAAGTTCTTCTAATAATTCAAGTAACTCTTCTTCTACATCTTCATAAGAAGCTCCTATTTCTTCCTTTCCTGTTACATAATCATGTTTTTTGAATTGTCCAGGTCTTTCCCCTATTTCATATCTTCGATTATCATAAGTACCTACAGTTAAAATTTCATGAAGTTCTTTTATAAAATCTAATGATATAGGAATTTTTTTATCAAAACTCTTTAGAATAAATTCATACGCCTTTTTAGAATTATGAATTTCAAATAGAGGTCTCAAATCCCCTGTATAACTTGTAACACCCTCATGATTAAATATTTCCTTAGTATCATGATAAGTTACAGCATCATTTTCTATTTTAGCAGAATTGAATGTAAATGATATTTTATAGGCATTTAACACTTCATCTAAGTGGTTACTATCATTAATTCCTTTAGATTTCCACCAGCTGAGAATCTTTGTATACAAGGTAACTTCCTCCTTTAAGAAATATATTGATTACATCTTCTTTTTAGCATTTCAATGATGTAAGGTGTTTTTCAGTTATGTTTTGTATCATCAGCAAACACGTTAGAAAAATCAGTGATTGCTTCTGTGCTGTTTAGATACTGTAAGAGATGATTGCATAGTTCTACATACTTTGGTCTGTATTCACATTCAAGAACAAAGTCATAGGGAATATTGAAACTTGCAAAGTAATTATTGTAGTCATAGGCATTAGGAAAATCCATCTCCATAGATGACCATAGAAATGACATTCCATTATCCCAGATAGGAGCAAAGCTTTCTATTTGTTGTGTTTCATTGTTTACTAGGAATCCCCAATTGTTTAAGTGCCTGTCATCATTCTTAATCAGCCAATCAAAGAAGCACATATCATAGAAAGGTTCTAATGTAGGCAATGCTTCAAGAATAGCATTCTTTGTCTCTTCTAACGAAACCGTTAGAGCACCATTAGATTTGTACCTTAAATACTTATTCATAGTAAGCAAGCCATATTGCTTGCTTGTAAATAATTTACAAATAGAAACAGATTTATTATCTCTTTTATCTATGGTGTAGGGGATTGCATTGATGTTTAATTTCTTTGCAATTAGAGAAGCAATGACTTCACTATAAGGTTCTCCACCAGCATTCGCATAATCGCTTGTACCACCTTTCGTTAGATAGATGCCATTCTGCCAATACTTTGGTAAAGCACCATCTGTAGCAAATTCAGGTGTAAGCGACTTGTTAGAGATTGGCTTTGGAACACCTGTAAAGGCAATGCATCCAAGTGTTTCATCGAATGGATTATCATATAAATTAACATCTCGAAATGGAATGGGGTTATTCTTTTCTTTTACCCAATAAGTGTCATTTAGACTTAATCCATAGCAGTATAGAAGAATATCAAATTTGTTTTGCAAGTTGATGGCGTTTACTAATTCTTCCATATATTGTCTGCTCGTAGGTGCAACTCTTTTTCCAACCCAAGCTGCTAATGTTTGTTCGCTGTAGCCATAGGTTTGAAACTCTATAGGGAGCAGCTTTGATTCAACATAGAGTTGACCTAATTGATAGATATGTTCCCTGTTAGAGAATTCATAGCTAAATTCAAATAATACTTTGTTGCCATTTAAAAGCAAGTATTCTTTCATAGTGTGTCACTCCTTGTTAGAGGCATTCATTTCATTTGCTTCTTTTATTCTGTCTACAGCCATCTGAGGACTCAATGTGTGATATCCTAAATAGTAGTCTAACATATCCTCATAATTAGCCTGCTTGTAGATTGCTACACTACTTTCTCCTGTATAGAAATGCCAGAATCTATAAAGATATCCCATCCAAAACAGTTCTTCTGAAAAGTCATAGTCTGAACTGAAATCTTCTAAACCATAATCATCTGATATGCATTCAAACAGGTAATATTGACCCATAATATGCATACTGTCACAATCATTATCCATGTGTACAGCAATATCACTATGCATATAGGTTTCTACAAATTGCTTAGGATTTTTACCTTTCTCTAATGGTATGCAGAATAATTGACCATGTATTCTACATTGCTGTAATTGCCAACTGTCTAGTATCATTAAAATCACCTACTTATCTTTTATACTCAAGTATTTCATCAAAATATTTTCCCATACGTCTATAATCTTTACAAAATTGTTTAGCTAATTCAGTTCCTCTTTTTCTATTTAAATCTTGTTCTACACCAAAACGAATTTTATCCGTTTCTGAAACTTCGTAGCTATTTATAACTTTCACTTTGTTACATGCATCCTGCGTTATAGCAACATATTGCTTTCCTAATTTTAATGCTGATAAAGAATGTAATAGTGCTGTATCCGTAATGTTATTATTAAAAAATTCATCAATAACATAAAACATTTTATCATTTGCAATATATCCACTTATTAGATCATACCCAACACACAATTTAGATATGTAATGATAGTAATTACTTGATTTATAATTATCTAATAATCCTCTATTATATGCTATAAAAAATGCCCAATCCAAATCAATATTAAATTGGAAATGTTTAAAATCAGATATATTTATATTCAACTCATACATATATGCAGCGTTATATTTACAGATAAGAGTTAAAGGTTGTCTTATGTCTGTACCCATGTAAAACCCTTTTCCAAAATCACATGTTTTTCTACTTATAGCTTTTATATTGCCTTTAATTCTGCCTTTAGAACCATGATAAAGTTTTAAAGTATTATTACCTTTTCTATTGTCAAGCTTTAAATTATTTAGCATAATAAAATCACCACCTTTCAATACTATTATATCACCATTAAATGTTTATTGGAACTAGATTTACTCCAGACTTCTTTCTCAATTCATACTCCTCTATTATTTTTTTATTTCTGCTTCAGGAAGGCTGACAATACCGGCAATTTCTTTTGTATCATATCCTTTGGTATGCATGATAAGCAAGGTTTCTATTTTTTGATTTTTAACACCAGCAATCAGACCTTCATTGAAACTTCTTTCTTTTTCAATTCTTGATTTTAAATCAAGAAGTCTATTTAAATAAACATCTTTTATCATAACTGTAATTACTCCTTTTTATTCTTATTCACTATTGTTTAACATATTTTTATAGTAGAATAATATGGAATAATTGGATGAAAGTTCATTTTAAATTCGTTAGACTGTCCATAAATTCCTGACCTAATAAATCGACAAGTTCCTCATCTGTAAATGGTTCTACATTGTGTATAACAGGTTCAAACTCTTTACTTGGAATAACTCCTTTATATCTGCCAACTTCTCTATCATACAGAACTTGCATTTCAGCAATATCTTCTTCAGTAGCATTGTTCAGTGCTGTCAGACAGTTCCTCAGTAAATCTTTTAAATCTTCAGTCATTCTCACCACTCCTCATAATCATTTTCTGCTTCATACAATAATGGCTCTTTCTGGAGAGGGTAATAAGATGTTAGGGTTTGTTTCCATAGGTTTAACAAAATTCGTATAATCAATATTTGGATTGTAGTAATAAGTTATAACAGCCAGATTAAGATTGTGTAATTCTTCATACTTTGTAAACAAATCTAAATGTTTCCCCGAATAATAAGTTAATCCATTTCGTGCCAATGAGCAATTTCCACAAATTACAACAGGTGTTTTTATTTCTTTGTCTATTATAATATAATCATCATAACTCATAATAACACTCCTTTTACGTTCAATATTATTCCATCCTTTTCTATAAATTTTTGAACCATGTATGGTTTTTCTTTGCAAAGATTATATTTCTCTTGTGATTGCAATAGAGTATCCATTGGAATATAGATACCATCTACTTTATAGGGGATAGGGTCAAAGAGCAGGGATAATTCATCATCTTCTTTTAATTCAATGTGTGTCATTAGAAAAATATCAATGTCGCTGAAATCTTTTACTTCTTCTCTTGCACAGCTTCCAAATAGAATTACTTTGCTAATGTGATGAAATAATTTGTTTCTCTTTAGATTTGAGAGATAGTGTGTAATGTATCTTTTGTGCTTGTTAGGGATATTTAGATTATCTAATGAATCAATTGTTTTCATAGATTACCCCCACCTTTCAGGGCAGGTAAGTATTTAAATTGTTTAAAAAATCAGATACATCTACTTTATAAGAACTGCTCTCTTTAGATTGTGGTAAACTATCTCCTGTTACGGTCAAACATTGAAAGCTGGAGTGTTCCTTGCAATATTCCTTTATTTTTTTATATGGAAGTATTTTCCTGATTTCTTATGTGACTTTTTAAATTCAAGTAAAAGCAATCCATTTGTTTTCACATTTTTAATAGCTAAATTTATTTCACACCGCAATATTTCGCTATCATCTCTAATAGTATAAATGGAATAAATATCATTTTGTTCTGTCATATCAATATATAGTAATATTTGTGTTATCACTGCCGTTTCATAAAGATAACCTAATTTTTGTTCTCTGATATCTGCACTATAAATATTATACTTTTGTAACAAATCTATATAAAGCGCAGGAACAGAAACATAATAAGCTTCTCTTTCTGCTTGTCTGGTTTCTAAAGAAAATATATAGAGAGGTCTTATTAAATGTAAAGCTTTCATAATCTCAAAAATTTTCTTTACAGAATAATGTTTTAAAGAAACAACATCTTCTTTTATATTGTTAGAAATGTAATAATTTTTTATAAGTAACTCAAATCTTGTTTTAGGTAGCAAACCATAGTTAGAAGATAATGTTTCTAAAATAATATTAACTGCTGTAATAAAGTCTTTTGTATCTATGCCACCGATTGTTGACTTATGCAAGTCAAAAGAAATCTCTATAGATTGATAAAGATTAAGGGCTAATGATATGATAGGATTATCATTTACAGCAAGTCTTGTTTTTCCTAAATAAAAATCCTCAAAACCAGAATTGTGTGTTATGCTGCATAAATCTAAAAACCACAATGTATTAAAGAAAACAGTGTCCAATCTACCATAAGCAGAATCATACATAGCCTCACTAATCAGATAAGAATTTGTTCCAGTCAATACTAATCTGATACCCCTATGAGAACAGGTATTTAATATAATATGAAAATCTGTATCCAGACCATATAAAAATGTTATTTCATCAATGAACAAATAATCTATCTCTTGTTTTTCATCAATGAAGTCCATTAGAACATCTATATTGCATGGTTTTATAAATTCTAAGAACACACTTTTTTCTGTCTTAAATTTATCCCACAACTGCACTAGAACAGTGGATTTTCCTGTTCTTCTCAATCCTATTAGAGTGACAGCCTGAGAATAATTTGTTAACTTTTTCTCTGATAAATAATATTGTTTAATATGATAAGATAAAACTTGATAACTCTCTTTTGTTCTATCTATATAAAATTTATTACTCAATGATAACCTATTCATTATTAACACCACCTTTCAGATATTATAGCACAAAAAAGCAACCACCAGACAATCTGGTGGTTTTTCCTTTGCGGGTATAACCCTCTGTTCCTTGCGTAATGCGTAAAACGCATAACAACTGCCTGTCAACTGCATAAAACCTCTACCTGCTACCCGTTCAACGGGTTATTTTAGTGTTAACTGTTCTCCTAATTTATCTTCTTCTATTTGTTTCTTTATATATTCCGCAATTCGGCTCTCATTTTTTCCTACTGTGTCTACATAATATCCTCTACACCAAAATTCTCTGTTTCTATATTTATATTTTAATTCGCCGAATTGCTCATATAACATTGTTGCACTTTTGCCTTTTAAGTATCCCATAAAACTTGATATACTAAACTTTGGCGGTATTTCCAACAACATATGGATATGATCAGGACATACTTCTGCTTCTATTATCTTTATTCCTTTCCACTCACATAATTTCCTTAATATTTTTCCTACTTCTGCCCTTTTATTTTTGTAAAATACCATCCTTCTATATTTGGGTGCAAATACAATATGATATTTGCAATTCCAGCTTGTATGTGATAATTTATTTATATCATTAAGACCCATTTTCTTAATGACCTCCTTTCGATTTTTTTGTGCAGTTGGCAGACCGCACTTTTATTATAATCGAAAGGAGTTTTTTTGTCTGCCTCATCGCCAGTAGGCTTTCTGGAACCACGCGACTATCGCGTGGTTTTCTCCACACAA
>CAJTDC010000043.1 GCA_910575055.1 Clostridia bacterium | reverse complement strand
AGAATTGGTGGCTATGAAGATGGCACATTCAAACCAGACAGAGCCATTACAAGAGCAGAATTTGTACGTCTTTTGAATAGTGCAGCACCAACAGCTTTTACATCTAGTGCATCTATTAATTTTAGTGATGTAAGTGAGAGCGATTGGTTCTATGCTGACGTAGCAAAAGCTGTAGGCGGCAGAGTAGCAAGCGGTTTCGAAGATGGTACATTTAGACCAGGCGAAACAGTAACAAGAATGCAAGCAGCAGTATTTATTTGCAATGCAAAAGGTTTAACACCAAATGAAGCAGCAGCAAATAACTTTACAGACGCAGCTTCTATACCATCTTGGGCAAAAGGTGCAGTAGGAGCAGCAGTAGCAGCTGGTTATTTGAGTGGTTACCCAGATGGCAGCTTTGGCGGAAGCAAGGGTATGACAAGAGCAGAAGCCGTTTCTACATTAGATAGAGTATTAGGCGGCGGAAGCACAACAACTACACCATCAGGTGAAATCGACACAACAAATAGAGATAACAATAATAGCACAGAAGACAACAGAACAGCAGAAGCTGGCAATATGGTATGGACTAGTGGCGGCAGTGGCGGCGGAAGCAAAAAGAGCAGCTCTAGTTCTTCTAGTTCCAGCAGCGACAAAAAAACAAACAATGTAACCATTCGTTCTCAAAAAGAAGCAAATGAGTATGAAGGCAAAACATTGACAGGAACAACATCCATTTATGTTGACGGAAGCGGCATTGATTTAAAAGACATCAGATTTAAAGGTGATGTTGATATTTATGCTGACGACACAGCAACAGCAGCAGCTTACATAGGAGAAGATACAGCAGTAGCAGCGGCAAATAGCACTGTTGACATTTATTTCGAAGGCAAAACAAATGTAAGCGGAACAATTACAGTTATCAGAAACACTGTAGCAGGTGCAGATAAAGTGGTTATCAAAACACGTACACCAAGAGCATTGAGTGCTTCTGTGTTAGCAAAAGTAGCAACAAAAATTGTTGGTTTTGAACTCAGCAGAGTAGAAGCACAAGCACCAGTTGAAATTGCAGAAGGAGCAAAAGTAAATACTGTAGAAGCTGGTGACAACGCTAGTGTTGAAGTAGCAGCAGACGCATCTGTTGATAAAGTAGATGTAACAGGTGATGCAAAAGACATTGTATTAAATGGCGAAGGCAGCACAGATGTTACAGTAAAAAATGGTGCATCAGCAGACCAAATTGTTGTAGATAGCACTGAAGCAACTGTTGAACTGGAAGGCAGTGCAAAAGTAAATGATGTATACGTAGTAGGCGACGGAGAAGCAGCAGTAAAAGTAAATGACAATGCAAAAGTAGAAAATGTACAGGTAAGTGATAGTGCAAGTGCAGACGTAGCAGTAGCGGATAAAGCAGCTATTGGTACAGTAAAACTTAGCGATACAGCAACAGCAAAAGTTGATGTTGCACCAGAAGCAAAAGTTGATACAATCAGCTCTACTTCTACAGGCAAAACAGAAGTAAGTGGTGAAGGAACTGTTGATAAAATCGAAGCAACAAACCCAAGCACAGTAGATACTTCTAATGCAGGGGAAAATATACCAACAGTAGATAAAAAAGATGAAACAACTACAACACCTACACCAGCAACAAAAACAATCACAACAGCAGATGTAGCAAAAATAACATTAGAAACAGCAGTTGCAGGTGAAAAAGCTAGTGTAACAGGATTGCCTACAGGTGTAACAGCAAAAGGAACAGTATGGACTGAAGCAACTGCAAGCACACCAGCAGCGCAAGCAGGTGAAACTGGTGATGGTACAACTGGTGATGGTACAACTGGTGATGGTACAACTGGTGATGGTAATGGTGGCAATACAGAAACACCAGGCACACCAGAAACACCAAGTACAACAAAAACATATACAGCAACAATTACATTAACAGCAGACACAGGATATGCTTTTGATACAACAATTGATAAATCAGCCTTTACTGGTTTGGGATCTGCTGTAACAAGTGCAACTACAACTGCTTCAACAATTACACTTGCTGTAACAGCAGAGATAGCAGATAGTGGCACTACACCAACACCACCAGAAACAAAAGACCCACAAATCACAAGTATTACAGCAAAAGTTGGTGACAAAACAACAACTAATGTAGAAGTTAGTGCTACTGATGATGTTACAGTAGCATTAGAAGCAGCTGTAAATAATGATATTGCAGACGGTTCCACAATTACATGGGCAATTACAAATACAGGTGGTATAGATGATACAAAATTAGCAGTATCTCCAACCTCTACTGACGTTTCTAATGGTAAAGCTACTACAACATTAACTGTACCAGCAAATGTTGTAACAGGAACAGATACAAAAACAATAAAAGTTACAGCTACTTATGATAATAATGGTAAATCTGCAACAAAAGACATATCACTTACTTTGGCAACAACAGAAGGTATGGCAAATGTAACAGCTAGCATTGATATAGCACCAACTACATCAACAGAAACAGGCGCTATAGATTTAACGACTGGAACAGAGGCTGTAACAAGAGATTTAACAATAACTGTAAAAAATAGTACATCTGCTGGTATAGCAGGAAAAGATGTAGCACTTAGCATTAAAGAAACAAATAAACAAACAGGTACTGGTGTTGCTCTCAAAACAGAAAATGCAAAAACAGATACAAATGGTGCTGTAGAAGCTACATTGACAGTAGATCCAAATGAAGAAAATAAAACAATTACTGTTGTTGCAAAATGCGATAGTGTAGAAAAAGAGTTCCCAGTAACAGTAACAACAAAAACAGCAGCTTCAGTAACAGTAGCCCCAACAACAGTAACATTAGAAGATGAAGCAACAGCTGGTGATAAGAAAAATGAAGCAGAAGTTGTGTTTACACTAAGTGGTGCAAAATTTAAAGATACTGTAACAGATGAAAATGTTGCTTCTTATGTAAAAGGTGCAGACCCTACTTCTGTAACAAAAGTAGTAACATTAGATACAACAGATGCTAATGCTCCTAAAGTAAAAGTAACATTTACAAGTAACCGTGACAGTGCACCAAGTGCTGACGCAACAGCAACATATTCATTAGAAATACCAGCAGATAAATTAGAAGCAGTAAATAATGCACATAAAGTACCTACTGCTGGTTTGAAATCTGATGAAGTAACTGTAACTGTAAAAGCAAAAGCTGGTAGCACAGAAGGTACTGAAGTAGCTGCAACAGCAGCAGGTACAGTAAAAGGAACACCAACAGTTGATGGAACTGCAGGAAATATCGATAGTAAAAATAACAAAATTACTATTACATTAACAGGTGATTACAAATTCTCAGATACTGAAGTTAACAAAATAACTGCAAATGCTTCTAGCTTAATTAAAACTCCAGCTGATACTGGACTTGCTTTTGCAGCTGCACTGAAAGCAGGCGATGATACAGCAAAAACACTTGAAATAACTGTATCAGGTACACCAGCAGAAGCAATAACAAGTGATATCACAATTGATGATACAGTATTAAAAGGCTTGATTGTAACAAGCACAGGTGATGCACTTGATAAAGAAACTGTAAAAACAGCTTCTACTGCAAAATTTGCTATCACAGCTAGTGGTGGCGGAAATGAAGACACTAATAAAGTATCAGCTGTAGTAATCACAGAACCAGCAGCAGACAAAACTGTAAACTTAAATGATACAACAACAGATGCAAATAAAATTACATTTAAGGCTAATTTACAAAATTCAGCTAGTACACCTGCAGATATTACAGAAGCAAATAAAACAATAAAATGGAGTGTAACAAAAGCAGATGGTGATGATGGAGATATAAAAACTACTGCATTTGAAAATGTGGAAACATCTACAGATAGCAATGGAATTGCTACTGCAACATTAACTATTGATGCAGATACAACAGCAAAAGCATTAGTTGTAACAGCTGCTTATGAAGGTACTGATGCAGCAACAGATGGTGCAACTTCAGCAACAAAAAACATCACTATTGTAACAAAAGCTACAGAGGCAGAATTAAATACAATAGCTGGTTTATTAACTAACCTTTCTATTACAGATGTAGATAGTACTGTAGAGGATGTTAAAGCAGAAATTGCAAATAAAGCTAAAACGGCAATTGAAACAAAAATTACAGAAAATACAGCATTAAAAGACATTTGGACAGTAAAATCAGTTGAAGTTACAACATCAGGTGATATTACACTTGAACAAAACAAAGAAACTAGTATAAATATCAAAGTTGTATTTTCAAAAGGTAATGTAGATATATCTACAACTGACACTAATTCAGAGAATAGAGAAATCAAAGTAACGCCAACAACAACTACATCTGGTGATGAACCAGAAGGACCAGCTGAACAAAAAACAGTTGAAGAATAAAATAAAAACACATAACAAAAACAAAAAAATTGCATAAACTCAAAAAATAATATAGTTCGTAGTAGTAGTAAATAGAAGTGTCCAAAAAAAACATTGATACAATCATATTAATTTAAAACAAACATAAATACTGTAATAGCTTTGCCCTATGATATAAAGCTATGACGCAAAAGGCATTTGTTTGCCCAAACAAATGCCTACAAAAACAAAAAGTATATTGCCCTAATTGCTGCTCCCCCTGCCAGGGAGAGGGCATATACTAGCTTGTTTTTGGCTCTGTTCTTATCGGCTCAAGAACAGAGCATTTTTTATTGCAGAAAATATAAAAATAGTTTAAAATTTATATGTCGATAGTGTTATCACCTCAATTTTTACTGTGCTTTTTCCCCTATTTTATTGTATAAAAAATACTTTAAACTGTATACATAAACATTTTTCAGCATTTTTTTATAAAATTTGATTGTAAATATTTTACAAATAGAGCATTTTTCTCAATAATTGTATTAAAAATAGTACAAAAGGAGTATAAAAATAGTTTTTTGAGATTATTGTGTTTTTATTGTATACATAGTATAATATTAAACATAAAAACAAACATAAATTGTGCAAAAAGGTGTTTGTTTTACATAAAAAAAATAAAATCAATAAAAAAAGTCATTTTTTTTTAAAAATTTTATTCATATTTTTGCAGTAGTGAAATATATAAAATACTCCTAAATGCTCTGTTTGTATGGAAAAATGAAAAATGTATAAAATGATAACAAACAAAGCAGCAATGAGAAGAGATGAATTATTATGAATACAATAGATAACAATGACTTTATGATATTAAACAGCATTATTTATAAAATCTATACTAATCCCGATTTTTTGGCTATGAGAAAGGAACTTCTAGAACAGTTGAAAATGATAATTGACTTTGACAGCGCAGAGTTCCACCTTTCTAAAGGCGATGGTAGTATATCGTTGACATCTTCAGTTTCTTACAATAAAAAAGCTTCTGTTGATTTTTCTCAAGTATATGAAAATATTGATTATAGTCAAGGAATACTTCATACAGGGAAAAGTATGGTTTATAGAGAAACAGATATTATTTCCGATAAAAAAAGAATGGAAACAGAGTATTATAAAAATGTGTATGAAGTAAATAATTGGCATTATTCTTTACAGTTGGTGTTAGGACATAATGAGCGATTTTTAGGTGTCATTACATTTTACAGAAATAAAGAAAAAGACGATTTTAAATATTCTGATGTATTTAAAGTGCAACTAATAAAAGACCATCTTGCTTATAGGATATATCAAGAACAGGAAAATAGTACAAAATCTGGAGATAAAATTACTATACAAGAAGCGGTTGAGTTGTATGGTTTGACAAAAAGAGAAAGTGATATATTAGAATTGCTTATAAATGGTTATAGTAATAAAGAAATTTGTGACCAAATTGTAATTGCTAATAATACATTAAAAAAACATATATTAAATATCTATAGAAAATTGGACATCAAAAATAGAGTACAGTTATTTCGTATGATAAAAGAAACATAATGGTGTATTTGTGTGTCGTTGTAATCTATGTTAGTAGATTGCAGTGAGTTCAAATAAAAAGTACAATTCTAAATCAAATTCTAAATCAAATTGAGGTGATAATCCTAAAGAAATGTTGTTTATTCTATTGCTATAGAAAGAGCAAAAAGATAAACCAGTAAAAGGATTAGCGTGTAGGCAAATTGATTTACACAAAAACTATCGTTTAGAAAACAAGGAGGAAAAAGTATGTTAGAAAAATTTAAAGACACGAGCGAATATTTGGGAAGAGTTTTAGGTTACATTCATTCAGACATAAGTGAAATTTCAGATGCAGAAAAAGAAAAAATTACAAAAGAAACTGTTGACCATTTTGATAACTATGTAAGTCCAGGTTGGTTAAAATATCGTAAATCTGTATCCACAAATGCTGCTATGTTGGAATGGCAAGACCACGATAGTAATGTTACAGACTTATATGGAAATGATTTTATTGACTGCTTAGGTGGTTTCGGTATTTATACTTGCGGACATAAAAATAAAGAAATCGTTGAAACAGTAAAAGCTCAGTTAGACCATCAAGCACTTCACTCCCAAGAATTGTTAGACCCATTGCGTGGATATTTGGCAAAAGCAGTTGCTCAAATTACACCTGGTGATTTACAATACTGCTTCTTTACAAATGGTGGTGCAGAAGCAAATGAAATGGCTCTAAAATTGGCAAGGGTTGCAACAGGCGGACGTTGGTATGTTTCTACTGTAAACGCTTTCCACGGTAAATCTATGGGTGCTGTTTCTATGGGTGGTAAAGACACATATCGTATACCATATACACCAATGGTACAACAAGTTATCCATGTTGAATATGGTAATGCAGAAGATGCAAGAAAAGCAATCAAAAACTTAATCGCTGTAGGCGAAAAAGTTGCTGCATTTATCGTTGAACCAGTACAAGGTGAAGCTGGTATTATCATTCCTCCTAAAGGATACTTAAAAGAAATCAGAGCGATCTGTGATGAATATGGTGTTGCTATGATTTGCGACGAAATTCAAACAGGTATGGGACGTACAGGTCATATGTGGAGATGTGAAGGCGAAGATGTTGTACCTGATATCTTAACATTTGGTAAAGCATTCGGTGGTGGTATTATGCCAATCACAGGTTTAATTTGCCGTCCTCCAATGTGGACAGAACAATTAGTTGACAATCCATGGTTACTTGGCTCTCCTACATTTGGTGGTAACCCTGTATGTTGTTCCGCAGCTATCGCAACAATCAAATATATGATTGACCATGATATTCCAGGTGAATGTGCTAAAAAAGGTGCATTGATTAAAGAAGGTTTGGATAAATTAGCAGCAAAATATCCTGATTTGATTGACGAAGTTCGTGGTATTGGTTTAATGCTTGCAATGGAATTTAAAACTTCTGAAATTGGTTATCAAGTAGCAACAGGTATGTTTTCTCGTAAAGTAATCACAGCTGGTACATTGGTAAATGCAAAATGTATTCGTTTTGAACCTGCTTCTGTAATCACAGAAGAACAAATTGCTCAAGTATTACAACGTCTGGATGAATCATTAGCGGACACAAGAGCAGCTCAGAAATAATTATAAAATAAAATAGTATTTCTTCCCTACATAAAAATATTTTTCTTATGTAGGGAGAAATATTTACAAATAAATAAGGAGGAATAGCATGACAATACAAGAATTAGTAAACAACGCAAGAAAAGCACAAGCTCAAATTGCAGATTATACACAGGAACAAGTGGATAAATTGGTTTATGAAGGTGCTAAAATTATTTATCAGAATGCAAAACCTTTAGCAAGACTTGCTGTTGATGAAACAGGTTTAGGCTGCTATGAAGATAAAATTGGTAAAAATACAGATACAGCTGCTGTTTTCTGGGATTATTTAAAAGATAAAAAATCTGTTGGTATCATTAATGAAATTCCAGAATTAGGACTTTTGGAAGTAGCTCACCCAGTAGGTGTTATTGGTGCAATCACACCTGCTACAAACCCAACAGTTACACCTCTTGGAAACTTTATGCACGCTTTAAAAGGCAAAAATGCAGTTATCATTTCTCCTGCACCTCGTGCAAAAGAAACTACTTCTCAAACAATCGATTTAATCAGAAAATCTTTAGTAGCAAATGGTGCTCCTGCTGATTTAATACAAGTAGTAGATGATGTTACAATAGAACGTTCTGCTGAATTAATGGCATTGTGTGACCTTGTTATCGCAACAGGTGGTTCTGGATTAACAAAAGCTGCTTACTCTAGCGGAACTCCAGCTTACGGCGTAGGCCCTGGTAACCCTCCTGTTATATTAGACAGAGGCTATGACCTTACTGACGCAGCAGAAAAATCATTTATTGCTATCGGTAGTGACAATGGTATACTTTGCGATGGTGACAATTTACTTCTTTATCCTGAAGAACTGGAAAAAGATTTCTTTGCAGAACTGAAAAAAGCTGGTATTGTTCTTTTTGAAGACAAAGCTGACATTACAAAATTCAGAGAAGCATTATTTAGTCCAGAAGGTAAAGTAAATTCCGAATTAGTTGGTAAAGATGCAAAAGTAATTGCAGATGCAGCTGGTGTTTCACTTGCTGATGGTATAAAAGTAATGGGTATTAAAATTGATGGTGTTGGCAAAGAAGACTTCCTTTGCAAAGAAATTATGGGACCTATCGTAGTATTGAAATCCTATGATACATTCGAAAACGCTGTGGATATGGCAGTTAGAAATATGAGAGAAG
>CAJTDC010000042.1 GCA_910575055.1 Clostridia bacterium | reverse complement strand
TTTGTATATGGTGTAGTAACTGCTTTTAGGGGAGAAAACAGAACCATAAAAGCAGAAATACAGCCAAGTGGTATTGAAACAGGCTGGTGCAGATGCTTGCAGGGAGCATTTGCTGATAAAGTAGGAATGGAGGTATTACTTGGAAGAATTGCAGAAGGAAAAACACAAAGATATGTTGTTTTAGGAATATTGGAATAAAGACCTTGAGGCTTTGCCTCAAACTCCACTTCTTTCTTAAAAGAAAGAAGCAAAGAACTTTTAAAGCGAAACTATCGTTTCGCTAAAATAAAGAAAAAAGATTAACTTTATAACATTGAAAAATTCATTTTAAAAAAGTGTTAAAGAAGGGATGATATTGCAGGATATATTGGTAGTAAATGGAGAAGTGATTTGGCAGGGAGATGATATTTTTGTTGCAGAAGGAGAAGACGCGATTGACCAGCAGGCATATTTGAGAGCGACTTGCGATTTAGGAGAAAGTATATTTTATGATGGATATGGTTCAAAATTGTTTACATATTTGGGAAAACCAGATACCCAAACAAACAAGGCATTGATAGAAGCAGAATGTAGGGAAGTGTTGAGAAAAACAGAGGGAATTTCAAATGTAGAAAGTGTTGCTTTTGAGTGGGTAGAAATAGAAGGAGAAAAAAAGCCTAGTTTGAAAGCAAAATATTGTTATGAAAATACAGATAAAAAAGTAGAAACTGTTTTTAAATTTGCTGTATAGGGGGAATAGTATGTTTCCAACAAAAGACGAATTAACAGAAATATTAGTTAAAAATATTATGGGAGAAGGAAAAACATTTTCTGATTTGCAGGAAAGCTGGTTTACAAAGCATTTAATCATTGCATTGAGAGAAACGATGTGGGTGCTTTTATTGCTGATAAAAACAGTGTATGAAAATTTAACAGTGATTAGGGCAAGTGGACAAAATTTAGATGATAAAGGCTATGATTTTGGAGTGGACAGAAAAGGAGCAGTAAAGGCAATACATAGTATTACATTGCACAAAGCAACGCCTGTAACGGTTGATACTTTTGTGCCAGATGGATTTTTATTGACAACAACAGCAGTAGGCAATAAACCTCCTATCAAATTTGAAGTAGTAGCAGGACAGCAAAAATGTATTAAAAAAGGAGAAAAGTTTGTTTCAGATGTTTTAGTAGAATGTAGCGAATATGGAGAAATTGGAAATGTGCCAAATGGT
Organism: Clostridia bacterium; assembly: GCA_910575055.1. Classification (GTDB taxonomy): domain Bacteria; phylum Bacillota; class Clostridia; order Lachnospirales; family Anaerotignaceae; genus Coprocola. Next base: position 8,782 of record CAJTDC010000042.1, on the reverse strand, counting down.
GCAATCAATTTAATTGCACAAGCAGGATTTGACAGTGTAAGTAATTCTCAAATTTATTTAAAGGGTGTAGAAATAGAAAAAGATGACAGCTACAGACAAAGAATATTAGAAAGAAAAAGAAGACCAGCAAGGGCAGGTGTACCAGCAGATTGGGAAAGGTGGGCATTAGAAGTAAAAGGTGTCACAAAAGCAAAATGTTTTAGATGTGCAAGAGGAGCAGGAACAGCAGATGTTGTAATATGGGGAAATCATGGAGAAATACCAGAACAGGGATTGATAGAAGAATGTCAGAATTATTTGGAGAAAAATTATGTACCTGCTGATTTGTATAATGGAGGAATATTGGTTGTTGCACCAGAATTGGTTAGAGTAAATGTTACAATACAAAAAGCAGTATTAAAAAAAGGCTATACAGTAGAAATGGCAAAAGAAATATTACAAAAGGCATTTTTAGAATATTTTAGAAGTGAAAAAACACTTGAAATGGTTTCTGTAGTAGATTGCATTGTGTGTATTAGAACGGCTTACGATGAAAAAGATACGGAAAAAACAGCCATTGTAGAGGATTTTGTATTGGCAAGTCCTTGCGAAAATATTGTATTAAATGCAAAACAGTCCCCAGTGATAGGAAATTTGGAAGTGATAGAATATGAATGATTTTTTGGAATTTTTATATGCTCATATACCACATAGATGGCTGAATAAAAAGGCAAAAGGTACTAAAAAATTGTTTGAAGGATTGGCAAAAAATGTGAACTATATTTATGACTTTGTAACAATGATTGATAGAAATAATCATACAACAAAAGCAGAAGAAATATTGACAGATTTGGAAAATGAATATGGTATTATAGTAAATCCTTCTTATGATTTGGAGTTTAGGAGAGAAAGAATACTTGCTAAAATTCGTATGCAGGACAGCCCTATTACAGAAAGACAACTTGTTTCTATATTGGAAATGATGGGATTTTATGATATAGAAATAGTGCCAGATATCGGAAAATTTCAAATTGATATTTCTATAAAAGTTCCAGAAGAATATCGCTACAAAGTATATGAAATAAGACAAATTTTGGAAGAAAGTATTAGAGCACATATAGGAATTTATTGGAAAACAATTTCAGAATTATTTTTTGAAAATAATTATTGTTATATAGGTGGTGCAGTATTTAGACCGATAGCAGAAACCACACTAGCAGAAATAGAATACAACTATCAATTTAAAACAACAGTATATATAGGTGGCGTATTTCAGAATATATTGGAAACGACATTGCCAGAATTGGAATTTAAAACAAGTGCAGTAATGAATGTGGTGGCAGATTGGTGTGATATAGAACAAACAACATTGTCTGAAATGTAATTGAGGTAATTTTTTTCATACTTCGTATGAAAAACCGTTCGTATTTTGACATTACAGTTGCTCCTGTGTTACTTCGTCAACACTTGGTCGCAACTTTTATAAACGTCAAATATACTCACTAATTAAGAAAGGAGTGCGAAAACATTGTCAAAAGGATTTGTAATTACGCAAGCAGGTAAAAAATTGCTTGCAGAATTGGTAGCAACAAGGCAAGAATTAAATATTACGAGGGTAATGGTAGGAAAGGGAGAATTGCCACAAGGACAATCTCCAGAACAGTTTACAGATTTGATAGAGCCAGTGACACAGGCTACTTCTACTATACCTGTTGTGAAAAATGGCGTAATTTCTTTTATAGTAGAATATAGAAATGACTTGAATGGTGGATTGCAAGAGGGATTTTGGTTGAAAGAGTTTGGTGTGTTTGCTAGAGATGGTGAGAAAGAAATATTGTTGTATTATGCTTCGTTGGGAGAATATCCGCAATATGTAGAAGCATACGAAAATGGAAAAGTAAATATCAAAAAATATCCTGTAAGTATTTTAGTGACAGATGACATTAAAGTAAATATTGCATATGCTGCAATGGCTTTTGTAACAGAAGAAAGAATGAAAGAGTTTGTAGAAATAGAGGCTTTGCCTTATTTGGAAGGTGTTTTAGCAGAAAGTGAAAATGGTATACTTGCAGAGTTGGATAAAAAAGCAGATAAAGAAACAGTACAACAAGCACTTGATACGAAGGCAGACGCTGAAATAATACAACAAGCATTAGACCAAAAAGCAAACACGCAAGAAGTGCAGATAGTGTTAGACCAAAAAGAGGACAAACAAACTGTTACAGAGGAATTAGCCAAAAAAGCAAATGCTGAAGCAGTTCAACAAGCGTTAAGCCAGAAAGCAGACGCTGAAACAATGCAGCAGGCGTTAGAGCAAAAAGCCAATGAAATGGAAATGCTTACAGAACTAGGAAAAAAGGCAGATAAAGTAACAGTAATAGAAAAATTAGCAGGCAAGGCTGATAAAGAAGAAGTAAAAACAGAACTGGATAAAAAAGTTGACAAGGAAGAAATAGAAGAAATATTGCAGCAGCAAATAGATAGTACAAATATTGTATTGGAATTAGATAAAAAGGCGGATAAAGAAACAGTTGCGGAAGAATTGGAAAAAAAGGCAGATGCTGAAATAGTGCAAGAGGAATTAAATCAAAAAGCAGATACTGAAACGATTTCTGCTGCACTGGCATTAAAAGCAGATAGCGAAACAATGCAGATAGAATTGGATAAAAAGGCTGATATCACAACAATGACAGAAGAATTAGCTAAAAAATCAAATACATCTCATACACATAATTATGCAGGTTCTTCTACCGCTGGTGGAGTGGCAAATTCTGCTACAAAATTAGCTACAGCTAGAACAATAGACGGTATACCATTTGATGGTAGTGCAAATATTGTGCATTTTGGAGTATGTGAAACAGCAGCAGATGTTGCTGCAAAGGTAGTTGCGTTACCAGGATTTGTATTAGTAGAAGGTGCAAGAATTATTGTATATTTTTTAAATAGTCATGCAAAAAGTAGTCCTTCCTTAAATGTAAATAATACAGGTGCTAAACCAATATCATGTGTTGTAGGTACCTATGCTCCTTTAAATCAATGGGAAGCAAAACAAGCAGTAGAATTTATATATTATAGTAATCATTGGATAATGTTAACAGCAAATGCACGTCGATTGTATACGGCTAGAACAATTCGAACGAATTTAGCTAGTACGAGTAGTTCAAGTTTTGATGGTACAGAAAATATTGCACCTGGCGTTACTGGTACATTGCCTATTGCAAATGGTGGCACAGGGGCAACAACAGCTGCTGCTGCAAGGTCTAAGTTAGGAGCGTTTTCTAGTTCAGGTGGTACAATTAGTGGAGATGTAGTAATTAATGGAGATATAAGAATAAATGGTGCTGTTATGGAAGGTGGAGGTACAAATGTAGGAAGTTCAGATGCTCATGCAGAAGGATATGGAACAACAGCAAAAGGAGCAGAGTCGCATGCGGAAGGACAGTGGTCAACTGCAGAAGGAGCTATTTCTCATGCAGAAGGAAGTTATACAATAGCTAGTGGTTTGTCTTCTCATACAGAAGGTTCTGAAACAAAGGCAACTAATTCAGGAGCACACGCTGAAGGAAATAAATCTATAGCAAGCGGACAATATTCTCATGCAGCTAATTATTACACAAAAGCCAGTGCTAACTATCAAACAGCAATAGGAAAATATAACAAAGAAAGTACAGCAGAAACAGACAAATTTATTATAGGTAATGGTACAAGCGATACCGCAAGAAGCAACTGCTTGAGAGTAACAAATACAAGCGGTGTATATTCCAACAGCACATTTAAGTCTAGCGGTGCAGACTATGCAGAAATGTTGGAATGGCTAGACGGAAATGTTGAAAAAGAGGATAGGACAGGATTATTTGTAACATTAGAGAAAGATAAAATTCGTGTAGCTACTCCAGAAGATGATTACATATTAGGCATTGTTTCAGCTTGTCCTTCTGTTTGTGGAGATGTGAGAGATGATACTTGGGCAAATATGCACTTAACAGATATATATGGACAACCTATATTAGAAGAAGTAGAAATTCCAAAAAGAACAGAAGAAATCGTGACAATAAATGAAAATGGAGAAGAAGTAAAAGAAGTTATAGTAATGGAACAAGCACATACTGAAATAAGGCAAAAACTCAATCCAGAATATGATAACACAAAAGAATATATACCACGTTCAGAACGTCCAGAATGGGACGCTGTAGGAGTGTTAGGAAAGTTAGTTGCAATAGATGATGGCAGTTGTGAAGAAAATGGCTGGTGTAAAGTAGGAGAAGGCGGTATTGCTACAATATCAAAACAGAAAACACGTTTTAGAGTAATGAAAAGATTAGACCAAAACCACATTAAAATATTTATACTGTGAGGAGTGGTAATATGGAAATAGAAAAGGAAGAATTAGAACAAAATCAAGGTATACAGCCAGGATTTATGATAACAGTAAAAGGTAGGAAATTGCTTGCAAAATTGGTGGCAGGAGAACAGTTAGAGATTACAAGAGTAATGGTAGGCAGTGGAAATTTAGGAGAAGAAAGCCCTGCCTATTTTGATGACTTGATACAGCCAGTAGCACAAGCGACTTCTACAGAACCAGTTGCAGAAGACAATGTTGTTTCTTTTATAGTGGAATATAGAAGTGATTTGAATGGAGGATTGCAGCACGAATTTTGGATAAATGAATTTGGTATATTTGCTAGAGATGGAGAGGAAGAAATATTATTATATTATGCAACATTGGGAGATTTTCCGCAACACGTAATGGCTTATAAACAAAATGGTGCAATAGATGTCAGAAGATATCCCGTAAGTATTGCAATATCAGATGAAGTAGAAGTAGTAATTGCTTATCCAGCACTTTCTTTTATGACAGCAGAAGAAGTAAGGAGATTTTTAACTATCAATTTACTGCCAGAGTTTTTATTAGATATGAAGGATTTGATAAAAAAACACAATGAAGATGAAAATGCACACCCTAAACTCAAAACATTGTTAGATGCAGATTTAAAGGCAAGAATAGAAAGACTGGAAAATGCTTTATATTATGATATTAAAGAAAATCCATTTTTGGTGACGTTTGAAACATTGAACGATATAGTGCTGACAAAAGGTGTATGGAATAAGAACAAAAAACGATTGGAGTGCTAAGCAAAAAGAGAAAACAGGAGTAAACCCCCTGTTTACTTTGCTTGTATTTTAGCTAACAGTGCTTCTTGCAGCACTTGGGAAAAATTGATATTTAATGCGCTAGCTTCTTCATTAAGCCATTGAGGGATACTCAATGTTTTTTTAACGGCTTTAGCATTGGTACGTTTTTGATAGGCAAGCATATCAAATTCCACAATTACTAAAAAGCCATTGTTTACAGATATATTTTCAGGTTCTGAAGGAGTTGGAATAGTTTCTTTTTGTTCATAACGAGAAGAAATTGCAAGTCCAAGAGCATCAACAGCCATTTTATATGCCTGTTCCATAGTGTCACCTTCTGTAAGGCATTCAGGAATATCTGGAAAACTAATCCAATAACCACCTTCTTCTGCTTTATGAAATATAGCAGGATAAAATAATTTTTTCATAGCAAAACCTCCTATAAAAAGTGGCAAGGGCTTATTTCAGCCCTGCCTGTTTTAAAATTTGTTGCTCCAGTCCTTTTTTTAAGGATTTGGAATGATAAGGAATAATCGTTTGTAAATTTGTTTGAAAGTTTTTCATTTTTACATGAGAACCGTTTTGGCTTACAATTTCAAAGCCATTGTTTTTGAGATGCTTTATCATCTCTCTTGGTGTCATAGGCATAAATAGTATCTCCTTTCCTTACCATGACATTATTATAACACGTAATATTACGTGTGTAAATATAAAATACGTAATATTACATAATTTTTAATCATTTTATTTATAAAATACAAAAATATAGAAAGAAGGGATAATTGTGGCATATATAGGAAGCGTTCGTGCAACAAGTGAAACTAACTTTGTAGTGTTGGTATATAGTTTAAAAGCAGGAGAGAGATATAAATGCAGAGGAATGTATGATTCGGATGATATGTATGGTCGTGAAGAATATTGTTCTGCTGGAACAGCAACAGCAGATGAAGACGGATATGCGAGGTTTAGTGGCAGCACATCTGGAGGCAAAACAGTAGCAAATGTAAGACAGATAAAAATTTTGACTGCAGATGCTTATGGAACTACCGTAATATCACAAGGTGTTAGTTTAAGTTATACACCTAGTACACCATCTGTAACAACACCATCATCTATCAGTTATAGCACTTCGATAAATTCCTATAACTCTACAAGAATAACTTGGGGGAGTGTATCAGGAGCAACAAGTTATGTGTTAGAAAGGTCTATCAATGGAGGTTCATTTAGTCAAGTATATTCTGGAACAGCTACCAGTTATACAGACTATGGTTTGAATTCTAGCACAACAAGAGTACAGTATAGAGTAAAAGCGGTAAATAGTGGAGGAAGTAGCAGTTATAAAACAGGTTCTACTGCAACAGTATATTACAGTAAGCCAAATGTTGCACCAACGGTACCATCAAGTATTACAGTACCTTCTACTGTTTATGGTGGAAGGGCATTTACAGTAAGTTGGGGGAAATCTACGGATAGTGATGGGAATTTGTCGGGATATAAATTGGAAAAATCCGTAAACGGTGGAAGTACTTGGACACAAATATATCAAGGAAGTAGCACAAGTACATCTGTAACGCTAACATTTGGGGAAGCAACACAAGTAATGTTTAGAGTAAGAGCTTATGACAGTAGTAGTGCTCACAGTGGATATAAAGCAAGCGGTACAAGCACTGTAGTAAATAATAAAGTTCCTACTGCACCGCAAAGTATTACTGTCCCACTGAATATTTATGGAGGAAAAACAGCAGTAGTAACTTGGACAGCAGCCACAGACAGCGATGGGAATTTATCAGGGTACATATTAGAACGTTCTGTAAACAGTGGTACTTACACACAAATTTATAAAGGTGCAAATAAAAGTTATAGCGACAACATTACAAAAGGCTGGAATACAGTACAATACAGAGTTTGTGCTTATGATAGTTACAATGAAAAAGGTGCTTATAAAACAGCACAAGTTAGAAATATTATAAACAACGAACTACCAGTGATTACCACAAATAGTACCAATTTAGGATTAAAAACAGGAGCATTTTCTTTTAGCTACACAGTTTCAGACCAAGAAAGCAACAAATTGACTGTAGTAGAAAAAATAAATGGGGTACAGAAAAAGAGTTTTACAGCAACTTCTGGTAGTACATACACATTTCAGATAACACAGCAAGAGTTTATTTGTATATTAAATGGTACAAATACACTTTCTATTACAGTAACAGATACAGATAGTGGTGTTACAACAAAAAACATCACATTTCAAAAGCAAGAAAATGAAATTGCTTTTACACTAAAAACACCTTTTGAAACAGATGCAGAAGCAAGTGTAGGCATTATGAATGTAGTAAGGCAGATACCAGAAGGAGCAGATTTTATAATAGAAGCCTGCAACAATGCCTATGATACAAGCCCTACTTGGGAAGATGTGACAAGATTTGTAAGAGAGGGCAGAAACTTTATACTTTTAAATGAACAAAAAACCGCTTCAAAATGGGGATTTTCTTTTAGAGTAACAGTAACAAGAAATACAGCAACAGGAGAAATTTATATCAGTTCTGTAGGAGGGAATTTTAAATGATAGAGTGGAGAAAAGACAGTATAATAGAAGCAAAACAAAGAGATAGAAAAAAGAAAGAAACGGAGAATATGGTAGAAACACTTTTACAGCTAGAGCAGCAGGCACAACAGGAAAGACAAATGTTAGCACAACAAATGGCAGATTTAGAATTAGCAATGTTAGAAGGAGGAAATGCAAATGTATGAAATATTAAAGCAAAGATATGAAAGGAATTTTGTAAGAAAAGACCAGTTACAGAGATATGTGACGTTAGGAAAAATCACACAAGAGCAATATGAACAGATTGTAAAAGAAAAACAAGAAGTAGAAAAAGATGTTTAAAAAGAGTTTAAAAGAGGTTTATTGTCTTTTATCTCTTTTTTTATTGAGATTTTTTGATACTTAGATTTTTTTAATATGAAGAAGAAAGGGGGTAACCATATGGAGTGGGAAATCGTAACAGTAATTATTGCATTGGTGGGGCTTTTGGCTACTGTCACTAAGCCTATTATAAATTTGACAAACACAATTACAAAACTGAATGATACTTGTCAAAGTTTAGAGGAAAGAATGGAAAAATTCGAAAGACATAATCGTGATAGTCACGTCAAAATCTGGGCTCATAATGATAAACAAGATGAACAGTTAGCAGAACACGAAAATAGAATTAGTTTATTAGAAGAAAGGAAGGTATAGTATGAAAAAAATTAACTGGAAGGTAAGGGCAAAAAATCCGTATTTTTGGTTTGGATTGGTGGCGATAGTGTTGGCGGCGGTTGGTGCAAAACCAGAAATGTTTACCAGTTGGGCAATACTAGCGGAGCAAGTGAAAAATCTTTTGAGTAATCCTTTTGCATTGGGGTGTGTAGTTGTAGCAGTTGTGGGCTATGTCAATGACCCTACTACACAAGGAATTACAGATAGTAAACAAGCATTGACTTATCAGAAACCTAAAAAAGATTAAAAAATAGAGAAAATAGGAGGAAAATATATTATGAAAAAAATAGCAATGATATCACAAACAATGGGCGGCAAAACAGAGCAAGAAATTTTACAAACAAGAGAAAGGGCAGTAGCAGCTTTAACAGAAAAAGGCTATGAAGTGTTAAATACCTATTTTGA
>CAJTDC010000041.1 GCA_910575055.1 Clostridia bacterium | reverse complement strand
GTAAGAACTTTTTCGCAAATTCTAAGCTGTTCGCCATACTCAATTACCCCTTTCTGTACTCAATCCCGCCGCTTTTCTAGCACTTTGAGCAAATAAACTAAATATTCCACCTGTTTGATTGTCTTTTTGATTACTGTAATAACCGCTACCTACACCGCTGTCAATGCCTTCCCTATGTGTTTGTTCTATTTCAAACAAATACCCGTCAGACTTTTTCAAGCTGTCCAAATCCAGCCCCTCAAGCGTACCATCATCTTTCAATGTGATATTTTCCATATCTAGCAAAGCCTTTATTGCTTTAGTATTTTTACCTTTCGCCTTTAGTATCTCCATATCAATGGCACTGTTTTTGCGACTGTTTTGATACTGTTTTTGTAGTTTTTCGGTGTCAAGCTTGTATTTCTCCTGCAATGCTTCATACTCTTTTTGTAATTCTTTGTTATCTTTTGCCCCTTCTTTTAATGCTTTGATGTCGGCATCTCTTTGAGCAATTTGCCCCTCTAAGCCTTTTTTGGCTTCTACAACACCATCATAGTCCACTTTAGCTACATATTCTTGTTTTAGCTTTTCGGCAATTTTCTTTTCTAGCTCTTGACTATCATTTTCTTTTTCTAGTAATTCCTTTAACCACTTCATTTTTTAAACCTCCTTTTTAGTGAGTACATTTGACGTTTATGAGAGTTGCGACATAGCGTTGACAAAGTAACGCAGGAGCAATTCGAATGTCAAATGTACGAACGGTTTTTCGCATTTATGCGAAAAAAATACCTTAATATTTTTGAGCATAAAAAAAGAACAGTTTTACGACTTGTTCAGGTCAATATAAATTACATTAAAAACAGTATCAATTATTTGGCATTAAAAGTTCTGGTGGAATAGGAGAAAAACTTGTTTGTACAACACCTCTTCTATCTATTAAAAAAATAATAGGGTCAATATCTATTCCATTTTTTAAATCATTTTCGTAATCTTGTATCATTTCGTTAATTTCTTCATCTGAATATTCATATTCCCTTGCTCTTTTTATGAATTTTTCTTTATCCATTCTGTATACCTTCTTTCTACAGTTTGCCCTATTTCTTTCGCTACTTTTCTAGGTTTTGGATTATTACAATATTCTGCCCAACCTTCTGCTATAAACTCAGCATAACGTTTTTTATTTCTATTATCCCAAGCATATTGAGATAATTCATTTGTTATTGTTTCATTATCCATACTATCAAAAAGTTTTTGAATGTTTTTTTGTTCAGAAATTGAAAGCATAACATCTAATTGATGCCCAACTTCATGGTCAAGTACATATCGTATTGTATCACAGTAAAGAGGATGATATTTATTTTCTACAGTAGCTCTTAATCTTTCTATAAAATGTGTGCTATTTGAACCTAAATTACTATTTACTGTTACTCCTCTAAAATCATATAAATAATGACCAAAAGGTGGACTAAAACTTATTGCACCAACATCAGACTTTATAGTATAATTCGTTATCTGTTTCTTTGCTTTTTTTTCAGCAATCATCATTAAATTCTGCTTGCTCATTTTTGGATATTTTATAGTTAATTCATTTAGATATTGCTGTTGTATCACTTTTTCCATTGCTGCATTACGTTCATGGCATTCTCCTACAAAACCGAAATTCTGTTTTAATTCTGGGAAGCGGTCAAAAGTATCTTTTAAGCCTCTATTCCATTCATTTGCGGTAGTAATATCCACACCTTTATAAGATGCCATTTTTATACCTAACACATTCATTGCATAACTATCAGCTTCTTCAATGGTCTTTGCAGGTACAAAAGGCTCTTTCTTTTCTTTTATTTTATCATTTGTAGATACATTTTTCAATGTGTCCTTTCTTTTTTGTTTTAAATTTTCCCATTTTTCACTATCTCCATATTTCATATTTTGGAAATTGTCAAACGAACCGACTTCTTTTTTACCCAGAACCGCCTTATATTGTTCATACTGTTTTTTATCCACACTTTTATTTTTATGTTTTTTCTCCTGCAACAGCCATTCGGGGTCGGCTTCTACATAAGTTTTATGCCACTGTTCATATGTCATATCAGAAGGGACGTAATAAGTTTTACCTTCTTTATTTCTTGCGGCCCTTTGCTGATTTTGTATGTATTTGCTGTCTATGTTTGGTACTGTGGTACTTCTACATCTTGGGTGAAAAGGGTTAGCAGTAAGTCCTATTTTGTAGTCTTTCAAGTCAAACACTTTACCATCTAGCTTACGACACATTTCACTTGTTTTTATATCCAGTGTCGCAAGCACTTTGTACTGTTTTACTCCTAAATTCTCGTAAGTATCTTTTCTGGACGCAGACGCAAAAAAAGCACTTTCTGTTCTCACAAGCCTTTCTGTGGCTTTTCTCGAACTATCCAGTGCTTTTGACATATCCCTTATGATTTTTTGTGACGCTTCCCCTCTTATAATGCCCTGTGTAAATCGTGTTTGTAGCTGATAAATCAGTTGTGTCCTATCTGCTCCCCATACTCTCTCGGAAAAGTTTTTACCATCGGGAGCCCAAGCCCTTGCTAACACTTTATCAATTTTATTTTCGTCTATTTTAGAAAATGCTTGCCCTATGCCAGTGCCTTTTTGTATTTCGTAAGCGGTTCTATAATAGCCCTCTTTGTAAATATTTTTGAGCGTTTCTGTAATGCCCTTTATTTTTTGGGCTTCTAGTTTTTCTACTTGTTGCTGTAGCTGATACTGTGTTGCCTGCAAACGGGTTATTCTGTGAACTGTACTTGCATTTTCTAGCTTTTTTATCCACACATCATCTAAATTGTTTTGCTGTCCGTATGCTATGTATTCCTCTAATTCCATTTGAAATGCTTGGCGTTGTTGTGTGGTCAATACTTGTTTTGCTTGCTGGTATGTCATACTGTTTTCATTGGCAAATCTGGCATAAAAATGATTAATATCCTTTTCAATTTCCAGCATAGCAAGCATATAAGCCCTAGCGGCATTTTGGGCATATTCCTCCCCCTGTTGCAAAAGCATTTCATTTAATAATAAAAATCGTTCGTCCCAGTAGTCATACTCCATTATTATCACCTCATTAGCGAATACATTTAACGCTTATGAGAGTTGCGACCCAGCGTTGACGAAGTAACGCAGGAGCAACTCGAATGTTAAATGTATGAGCGGTTTTTCGCTTTCTTGCGAAAAAAATTACCTCATTAGCGAATACATTTAACGCTTATAAGAGTTGCGACCTAGCGTTGACGAAGTAACGCAGGAGCAACTCGAATGTTAAATGTACGAATGGTTTTTCACTTTCTTGCGAAAAAATTTTCTGCATAAAAAAAAGCACTCAACAAGTGCTTTACAAAATAGATAATAATGTGTTATAATTTATTTACAAAAGGGAGCAGTCACCAACGAAGTGGACACCCTCTACTATATGTAGAAAAAACTACCCTAGCTTTCGAGGAGCGTTGACGGGTAGTTTTATTTTATTACTTATGCCTATCGATATAGGTAAGTAACGCTATGAGAAAGTTACCAGAGAGTAACAAAAGTGTTAACACTTGGTATGTATCCATAGCACCACCCCCTTCCCTTTTTGTAGAGGGTGGAGCCACTCCGTCATGACTGCTATATTCAATATAGCACATTATTCATCATATTTCAACATTTCATTTCCAAACTTTTCTATTGCTTTTTGTTCTTGTGCCTCTATTTCTTGCATTTCAGCATTGACATCGCTAACAAAAGGGTGCACTGCAAGTAGGGTTTTGTCTGAAACAATGCCCTTACTAGCTTGTATCATATTCACCATTTCAACATCATTTGTAATGATATTTTTGTTAATGTCAATTTGTATGTCATTGGCATTGTAGTTTGTACCATTTTTACTGTTGTAATCTTCTGTCACAAACCATAACAATTCTTTTATGACTTTTCTTAATTTTGCTATCATATTACCCGCTTTTTGGTCTAGTAGCGTGTACTGAAATTTCAAGCTAACGCCCGATGGGGCATTACCGAATTTGTCACTATCGGTATCAACACCCATACCAAAATGAAATATATCTTTTCTCAGCATTTTGAGAAATTCCAATCTACCCGCAACGGGCAATTCTATCTGTTTGGCTTCAATTCTGCCATCGCTACCCGACGACATCATATTGACCGCTTTATTGATTTGCAGTTTTTTCAATGTACTACTTGCATTATCTCCACCAAAACCATATATTACCCAATACAATTCCACCAAATCTAAAAAGTTGTTCGTACCTTCACTAGATATGAGGTCATAGGCATCAATAAGCCCTTTTATGTGCTCTAAATCGGTGGTACTGTTTCGGTTATTTTTGAGCAACAAAAAAGGCACACGCCCCCAACTATGTCCTTGTTTTTTTATTTGAAAGTTGTCTACTGTTGTAACGCTCCAATAGTGGGGAGCGGGATTGACCGAAATAGACGTATCTTTTACAAACAAATTGCTTTCTCTTTCAATATAATATGTGACATTTTGTTTTGTCCACCATTCCACTTTTTTACGAATATATTTTTGTCCATTTTCAACTACTGTAATATCGTAATAGCGTATCACTTCTAGCAATTCATTTTGATTATTTGTGTCGTATACTGCTATTATCTCATTTGCTGGCACAATACAATACTGTAAATCACCATTATTATCATAGTAAATGTGCAATGCCTCAAATCCCTTACAGCTTGCCCCTGTCACCAAATCCTGCAAAACTTCATTAAAATTATCATCTGCAAATTCACACAACATTTTTTCATATGCTTTTTGTTCTGTATTTTCTTCTGCACCAGACACTTTAATTGTGGGTTCTTTGCTCACTAAATAAGCGGTTTTTTGGTCTACCAATATTTTTAAAAAAGCATTTACATTTTTGTGATTACTTCTATTGACATTTTGAAATGGTTTGCATATTTCTTTTTCTGTCTGTTCGTCTGTTTCCAATATTTTTGATATTCTAAAATCCTTTTGTAGCACGTCGTGCTCCCCATTATAATATCTTTCACCTTTTTGCATATTCTTTTTTTGTGCACTGTCAATGTCATCATTGATAATATATTTCAATATATCGCTTTCATTTAATGCCCCTTCTGCCATCAATTTGGCATTTATCAAATCTGTTTGTGTCAAAAACAATCGTCACACCTCCTTAATGAGTACATTTGACGCTTATGAGAGTTGCGACCCAGCGTTGACGAAGTAACGCAGGAGCAACTCGAATGTTAAATGTACGAATGGTTTTCGCATTTATGCGAAAAAATTACCTCCTTAATGAGTACATTTGACGCTTATGAGAGTTGCGACCTAGCGTTGACGAAGTAACGCAGGAGCAACTCGAATGTTAAATGTACGAATGGTTTTTCGCATTTATGCGAAAAAAATTTCTTCCCCTACCTAATTTTTACTATTTTCATATCAAATTCTCTACTATAGCGTACAGCGTCAATACTATGGTTATTTTTATCTGGAAAATGTCCTTTAAAATTACCGTTGGCGTCTTTTTCCAGTTCATACTCTAAAAATTCCCTTGCGGTATTAGGGCATCGCTTGGGGTCAATTACAATTTCCTCCAAATCTTGAAGCCATTTGATACCATATTCTACACTATCCGCCCCTTTTTTAGCACCTAACACTTTTAAGTTATAAGCTAACATTTCAGCGATACTTTTAGGTTCTGCACTGTCACAAACAATCAATTTATTTCTTTTATTTTCTGCCTTTACCAATTCCGCCGCTTTTCTGTTGCTCAATTTCAGCATTTGAATTTCATAATAGATATACAAACGCCTTCTCGTTTTGTCATAGTGATTAACGGTATAGTGGAATGGGTCGGCGGCATATCCCCAGTCAATACCCCTAGCGATATGGTCAAAGTGACTGATTTCACTATCCGTAATTTCTCTAAGCGTTAAATTGGTAAAAACTTCACCGCCCGTACCGGTAACTTCCCCCATATATTCATGTTGATAGGCTTGGGGCTTTACGGCTTTGAGGTGTTCCGCCTCTATCAAAAACTGTTGTCCTAGCCATTCAGGCGGTACAGTCAAATACGTACTATGATGTACTAGTCTGTCATCTCTTTGCTTCAAAATTTCCTCATTTACCCAATTTGATTGACTTTGTGGCGGATTGTAAGAATAAAATACCACAAAATCGCTACCACCTCTTAGTAATGACTGATTGATTGTACGTATTTCTTCCATACCACCAAACTCGTCAACTTCTTCATACCATATATATTTACAATAGCCCTTTCTGAATTTGGTAGATTTGATTTTTTTGGGCTTATCAGCCCCTCTAAACACGATTTTATTTTCTCGTCCGTCAGCGATGTACTTCATCTCTAGCGGGCTTAATTTACTTACCCAATACCCCTCAACGCCTAACACCGACACCGCCCATTGCAACTGCTCGTAAACGCTACCTTGAAGCGTCTGTCCGACTTTTCTAAGCACAACAGCATTTGCTTGAGTGTCTTTCATAATGCCTAGTATGACCTCTAGCGATATAAAAGACGACTTTGTGCTACCCCTGCCACCTTTCAGCCAATAATGGGTATGTCGAAATTGTTTCAAATCGTTATGAATTTCATAAAATGATGGTGCTATAAGCTGTTTTAAACTAATCAAGTGCTATTGCCTTCTTCCACTGGTATGTCGTCCACAATCTGTATCGTTGTACCACCTTGCAACTCTAGTTTTTCCGTAAATAAGCCGTAACGTTTGCCTATAAGTTCAGCGGCTTTTATTCTGTCTTTCGCAGAAATGTCTTTTTGCACCAACTCTTGACAGCCTTCCCCCACCAACAAAGGTACTTGCTCTTTTTGTTCGCCCCTCATTACAGCGGTCAAATACTCTAGTACCTCTTGTGCATCGGCGGTTTTTTCAGTTTTTATTGCTTTCAATCGCTCGTCTATGTACTTTTTAATGTCAACATTTGTCAACAATCTTTGTCCTATTGCTCTAGCTGTTTTTTCAGAATACCCCGTTCGTATTGCCGCTTGTGTGGCATTGCAATCAACAAGGTATTCTTCACAAAAACGCTTTTGTTTTTCCTTCACAAGCATACCTCCTAACGTAAAAAGGAATAGCCCTTTGACTATTCCCTAATATTTCATATTACCATTATGTCATAAAATTACATTGAATTTCTATAGAAAATTTTGCTCAAAATCCTTTAATGCCTGCCCATGTAGCAAAACGACATATTGAAATGTATAAGCCATTTCACAAGCCACCATTTCCAATCTTTTATACTCCACATACCTTTTATAAAGCACTTGCATATATTTTGAATTATCCAAATTTTGTATTTGATTGATAATACAATGTTTCATATCAATAAATCTATCAATTTCGTCATTGATTTCATTTTCCATATCTATTATTTTTATTAAAATAGTTTCAAAATTTGCACCATTTTGCCTACTACTTTGTACTTTTTCTTTTGTATAGTCAATCGCTTTTATGTCCTGCAACTTTTTCAATTCGTACAATTCCTGTAATTTTTGATTGATTATAATATCCAATTTTTGTAATTGCTGTAAATACTCTTTTGCTTTCAAAAGCCTTCACTCCTTGTCTGTACTCATACTATATGATATACTTTATAAAAGAAGTCTAGCAAAACGCACGTTTTGCTTTTAAAGTTCTTTGCTTCTTTCTTTCAAGAAAGAAGTAGGGTTTTAGGGGCGTTGAACGTCCAGTGGACGTTCGCCTAACGCCGACCGAAGCGAAGCGTAGACCAACGCCCTTAATGTCTTTCATATTTCACCTTTAAAGCCTGCAAAAGCCCTTCCTGTACATTTTCCTTCTTCTGTAGGCTTTGAAACACTCTTTGTTCGATACTGTTTTCTACTATCAAATGATGTATAATCACCGTTTTTTGCTGTCCCTGTCTGTGAAGTCGGGCGTTAGCCTGCTGATACAACTCTAAACTCCAATTTAGTCCAAACCATACTATAATATTACCGCCTTGTTGTAAATTTAGCCCGTGCCCTGCACTTTTAGGGTGCACCAGAAGCAAAGGAATATTGCCATCATTCCAATTTTTTATATCATTTTCTCCCTCTAATTTCACGGCAAAAGGAAATTTTTTTATTATACTGTCACAATCAAACCTAAAATTATAAAAGCACAATATAGGTTGTCCGTTAGCGGTGTCAACGATTTCTTCTAACTTTTCCAGTTTTTTTCTATTTGTTTCAATAAAAACATCTTTTTCTGTATACACCGCACCATTACAATACTGCAATAGTTTGTTTGTCAATGCAGCCGCCGAATTTGCTGTAATTTCTTCATTTAAAAACTGCAAATAGCTATCTTTTTCGAACTTTTCATAGCGTTTACGCTCCAATTCCGAAAACTGCACCGTCTGCAACAAATCCATTCTTTGAGGCAAATCCAGCCAATCATTTGCCTGCATAGACATACAAATATCAGAAATTTGTTGTTTGATGGCATTTTCCGCACCTTTTTTTACAGTATAATTGAATATAGTCGTCGCATTTCTTTGATTGGGCATAAAATATTTTTCTCTGTAATACGTCAATGTTTTACCAAGTCTTTCTCCGCCATCAATCAAATAGAGTTGACTCCATAAATCCATAAAACCATTTGGGGCAGGTGTTCCCGTAAGCCCGACCACCCTTTTAGACAACATAATATATTTTTTCAAAGCTTTAAATCTTTGTGATTTTGGCGATTTAAAACTAGAAAGTTCATCAATCACTGTCATATCAAAAAACCATTTTTTTCCTATTTGTTTCAAATATTGCACCAGCCATACAATATTTTCTCTGTTAATAATGTAAATATCACCTTTTTTACAAATAGCTTTTTCTCTTTGACTTTCTTTTCCCAATACCTTAACAATTTTGATATGTTTGAGGTGTTCCCATTTTTGGCATTCTCTGCTCCAAGTATCCTCAGCCACTCTCAGCGGTGCAATCACAAGCACTTTCTCTATTTCGAAATCCCAATACATCAACTCGTTTATAGCGGTCAATGTAATAACGGTTTTGCCTAGTCCCATATCCAAAAACAGCCCCACTCTAGGCGTATCTATCACTTTTTGTATTGCCATTTTCTGGTATTTATGAGGTATAAACTCCATATTTTAATAACACCTCTTTTCCTTTTTGTTTGCTATCTATGACATAAACAGCGAACCCCAGTCCCCTCAACTTTTTATGTACGAAATTCTGCAATGCTCTTGCGGTTTTGCCTGTAGCCTTCATTTCTGCAAAAAACAACACTCCATTAGGCAGTAGCACCATTCTGTCAGGCAATCCCTTCATACTGGTAGAATTGACTTTCAAAGCCAATCCCCCCACCTTTTTGACCTCTCTTACAAAATACTCCTCAATCAATTTTTCTCTCATACTTTTCACCTCATCACCACATTGCATAATGCCCACAATACAGCCGGTTTATTTTTGCTTTATTACTTTAGTACGGTAAAAACGGTAAAAACGGTAATTTTTTTTACATTCTTTTATATTTATTTTTTTATTGTATATTTTTAAAAATTTACCATATTTTACTATATTTTTTATTTTTTTATTACTACTTATTTTTTTTTACCGTTTTTACCGTTAATAGAAAAAAACATAGTAAAATCAAGTGTTACAACGATTTCATTTTTACCGTATTTTTGCCGTAAAAATACCGTTTTTACCGTTAGCATTGTATAACTTAAAATGTATTACGTATAAATATGTATTAAATTCATATAAGCTAACAGTAAAAATGTCATTTGCAATTTCAAATTTACCGTTAATTTTACCGTTAGCTATAACTAATAAATTCTAAATATCTGACATATCCCAAGCTAAAAAATTAATATCTGTATACACTGTAAAACCTTTTGCATCTTTTTTTAACACAAAACCTTTTGCTTTCATTTCTTCAAAAAATGTTTTTTTCTTCACTCTCAATCTTTCATTTTTAGTACAATACAAGTCATATTCTCTAAACACCTCAGAACGTGGTATATCATTTCCTTCCACTCTTGTCAAACAATCCTTCACAAATGCGTAAACGCTATCGCTTTCTTTGTGGATATTTTCTTTTACTTTTTTACTATTTTCACTCTCATAAACGTCATTATATTCCAACACTTTTTTAAGTTCTGCCACCGCCATACATATCCAAAAATCCACTTCTTTAGACATTTTTTCTTTTAAATGAATATCCTTTTTCACTGGTTTTTTATTCATTTCCACCACTCTCAAACGCCTTTTAAAGGCATCGGATTTATCATCGACATAAGGAAATCTATTGGCACTAAAAAGCATTTTGGCATAAGGTCTAAAACTAAAACTATCTTTGCCTTTAAATTCTGCTTGTATGACATCACTACCTATAATCTTTTTTAATTCTGCATCATCTTCTATGGTGATTTTGGAAATATCCGCACAAGTATTACACAATTTGAACAATAATTGTGATGAAAAAAAGCGTTGCGTGAGTTTATCCATAGAAAGATTAGAAATATTTTGTTCTCCTATGACTTCGTGAAACATATCTATAAGCACACTTTTCCCATTTGCCCCTTCGCCCTTGAGCAACAAAAATATTTGATATACTGTACTATGTGTCATACAGATACCCATATACTGGAAAATGGTGTTAATATCTGGTATATTTAAAGAAGTTTTTAAAAACTGTTGAGAGTGCGGAAATTTATATAAATCCTGTTTGTAAATTTGTTTGAAATTATGAGGTATCTGGTTCATACTGTAATATTCCGGTTTGTGAGGTAACAGTTCCATTGTTTCAACATTCAGCATACCATTTTTAAAATTTATAAAACTACTAGGATATTGATTGACTTCGGTATCTCTTTTTTGCAGACAAGACTGCATCACAATCAAATTGTATATTCTATTGATAGTATGGGAATTTTGAAACTCTTTATAAATCAGACTTTGTATGATATTTTTGAGTAGTGTACCATCATTGTCAACACAATACACGCCATTTTCATACAAATATATCACGCCTCGTACAGAAATAATGTGTTCTGTCTGTATGATATATTCCATAATTTCGGCATCAAACACGCCCGTAATATTTCCTTTGGCATTAAATTTATGAAATCTATCTAAAAAATGGGGATTTTGTTCATTTTCCTGCCCATTTTGTTCATTTTCTTGCTGATTTTGT
>CAJTDC010000040.1 GCA_910575055.1 Clostridia bacterium | reverse complement strand
ATAAAAGGGGCTTTCGGTGATGTAAGAGTAAGAGCCGGTACAGGTATTTATGTCAATTTGGATATAGGTGACATTGTTGTTAATAATAGAATGTGGGTGGAAAAAGTCAAACATACATTCGAGCAAAATTTACACACTATGGATATGACGTTGAGGGGTGGTTTTTTCACGTAAACGTGAAAACCATTCGTACATTTGACATTCGAATTGCTCCTGCGTTACTTTGTCAACGCTAGGTCGCAACTCTCATAAGCGTCAAATGTACTCATTAACAGGTTGGGAGTTTGTAGAGTAAAGACAAAGACCTTGAGGCGTTGCCTCAAACTCCACTTCCTTTTTGGAAAAAGGAAGCGAAAAACTTTAAAAGCGAAACGTGCGTTTCGCTAAAAAATCTAATAGAAAAACGCTAGTTTTTCTCAAAAAGTTTTTGTCAAGCTTTTTTTAAAAAGCTTGTAGGGTTTGGGACGAAGTCCCAAGAAAGAAGGCAATTTTATGGCAAAAGAAGAACAGTTTTTAAAAATAATAAAACAGGCAGCATTAGATGCAGTGTTCGATAGTAGCCCGTGCGATTTCTGCATAGGTGTGGTTGTAAGTGAAAGCCCTTTGTCTATACAGCTAGACCAAAAATTGACGCTTACAGAAGATTTTTTACTTTTGACAAGAAATGTCACAGATTACACCATTACTATGGTTGTAGACCATACTACAGAGCCCGAAATGGGCGGTAGTTGTGGGGAACATTGCAGAGAACACAGTCACGATTATATAGGAGAAAAAGAATTTATAGTCAAAAATCATTTGACAGAAGGCGAAAAAGTTGTACTTGCAAAAATGACAGGCGGTCAAATGTTTATTGTATGGGATAGATTGGGGGTGTAATAAATGGGAGAAATAAGAACTTCTATACAGCTTTTTAATGGTATGACACCGGCACTACAAAGCATTACAAATGCTCTAAATATGACAATAAGCCATTTCGAGCAAATGGAAAGGGTATCAAGGAATAGTGTGGACACTTCTGCATTTCAAGCGGCTAGAAATGAAATTCGTAATGCAGAAGCTACTGTTGCAGAAATGCAAGAGGCGTTGAGAGAGGTAGCTAGAAATGGTGCAGATGTCACAAGAAGTTTTAATGATATAGGACTTGTGGCAAATCGTACAGGACAAACAGTAAGTCAATCATTTCAGACAGTAGCACAACAGCAATCTGCTATAGTAGGGGTTGCGGGGGCATCTGAAACTGCATTACAGCAAATGACACAAGCCATACAACAACAAACGAGTAGTATTTTGTCAATGTCTGAAATAATACAACAAACAATAAACAGAACGACAGAAAGTTCACAAAGACAAACACAACAACAGCAAAGACAAAATCAACAGTCACGACAACAAACAGAACAATACAGAAGGCAAACACAACAAATACGACAACAAACAGAACAGTCCAGAAGGCAAACACAACAAATACGACAACAAACAGAACAAACTAGAAGGCAAACACAACAAACACGACAACAGACAGAACAAATACATAGACAGACGCAACAGATGGGATTACTTCAAAGGCTTTATCAGAAAGTGAATGGCAGTGCTAATAGTTTATTGGGGACATTAAAAAGTATGGCAGGTATGTATTTGTCATTTCAAGGCATTAAATTTACGGGGGAATTATCTGATAATGTGACATCGGTATTGTCTAGATTAAATTTAATGAATGACGGTTTGAGAACTACAAAAGAATTATCAGAAGTAATAATGAAAGCGGCTTATGAAAGTGGTGCGGGGTATTTGGACACCGCCGAAGCTATTGCCAAAATGGGATTAAATGCAGGTTCAGCATTTCAAAGCAATGACGAACTTATTGCGTTTATGGAACAGATAAACAAGACTTTTGCAATAGGCGGTGCGTCGGCAGTAGAACAGTCTAATGCTATGGTACAGTTATCACAAGCTATGGCAGCGGGGGCACTGAGGGGAGAAGAACTCAATTCCATACTGGACGGTGCACCGGGTATAGCCCGAAATATTGAGAAATATATGGGTTGGGCAGAAGGTAGTATTAAAAGCTATGCGGAAGATGGCAAAGTAACGGCAGATGTCGTTAAAAATGCTATGCTCGCTATGGCAGAAGAAACAAACGAGAAATTCAACAGTATGCCTACTACAATAAGCAGAACATTTGAAAAGCTAAAAACACTTGCAATAAAAAGTTTTACGCCAGTATTGCAGGGCATCAATGGACTTTTTAACAACAGCAATGCAGATAGTATACTCTATCAGTGGGGAGCAGTATTTCAATACATTGCAGATAGGGCTACGGTGACAATAGAAACACTTAAAACTGTTTTAAACAGTGAAGCATTTCAATCATTTTCAAAAGATATTATGACAGTGTTTGCGGCGGCTGGTGCAACAATTACATTTGTTTTTGACAGTATTGTAAATGGTTTTGACTATGTTGTACAAAATTGGGGCACTTTTCAGCCTATATTGACAGGATTAGCGGCGGCGTTAGCTATAGTTACAGCGGCACAATGGGCGTTAAATATCGCTATGGCAGTTAATCCCGTGACATTGATTATTGCGGCAATAGGGGCACTGATAGTACTATTTTATAAAGTGGTTGACCACATAAACAAAGTCAAAAATACAAGCATTTCCGCAACGGGTATTATTGCAAGCGTTTTCGCTGGGCTGTTTACTGTAGTCAAAAATGCTGTAGTAGGGGTATGGAATGAAATTGCAAATGTTATAAATTTTGTATACAACTTTTCAAAAGACACAACTTCTGCTATCAAAGTGCTTTTATTGGATATGGCAGATGATATATTTGCTAGTTTACAACATATTGTACAAGGGTTTTTGTCAATTACTCGTCATATGCCCAAAATACCTTTTGTTACAGAAGGGCTTGAGAAGGCAGATGCCTTTTTAAGCAAACATAGAAATAATGCACAACAAATGTCACAAAAAATCAAAAATGAAATGAATTGGCAAGAGTTGATGCCCAAATTGGAACGCACAAATGTGTATGATGTAATGGAAAATGTATACCTTAAAGTAGCTGGTTTTGGTACTGGTTTTAAAGAGTTTATGAAAGATTTTAACCCTTTTGAAGGGGTAGAAAGTACAAATGATTTATTAGAGAGAATACTCAAAAATACACAAAATATGTCTAAAGATACAAGTAGTATCAATGACAGTTTACAAATGGATAAGGAAGATTTGGAATTTTTGAAAACTGTAGCAAATATCAAATATGGTGATAAATATGTTATGCCTCAAGTCAATATTGAAATGGTAAATCATAACAATATACAGTCTGAAATAGATTTAGATGGCTTTTTTGATAAAAAAGTGGAAGAAATGGCAAATATTGTACAAATGTCGGCGGAAGGAGTGCATATATAATGTATCAATTTTTTATAGATGGCGTAATGTTGCCCATTGCTCCCGCCTCTATGGACACCAATATTAACAACAAAAATACCACAATAACATTGCTGAATGGGGAGGAAATCAATATTGTAAAATCAGCGGGGTTGTCAGATGTTTCATTTACGGCACTTTTGCCAAACAAAAACTATCCGTTTAGTGTATATCAAAATGGTAGTTTTCAGAGTGCACAATATTACCTAGATTTATTAGAAAGGCTCAAATTATCTCAAAAGCCTTTTTTATTTTTTGCAATAAGAACAGACGATAGTGGTAATGTAGTTTATACAGGTAGCACTTCCGAAAACAAAGAACCCTATTACACGCTTGAGGACTACAGCATTAAAGAGGACGCAGAACAATATGGCATTGATTGTAGTGTGGAGATTTCACTAAAACAATATAGAAGTTACGCCACCGCAACGGGTAAAATTCAAATAGACTCAAATGGACAAACTGCAACAGTACAAAAACAAAGAGATGCTACTTCAAAACAAAATTCAAAAAGCTACACGGTGCAAAAAGGTGACACACTATGGAATATCTGTAAAAAGGAATTAGGTGACGGCTCGAAATATCAACAAATTGCACAGAAAAACGGTATTACTACACCAAACAACATACAGGTAGGACAGGTGATACAGTTGGAATAAGGGGGAGTTATAATGCTACCACAAAACAACAACTTGCTAAACAGTGGCATTGAGGTAAAAAGCAATGCTTCTAAAACTTATTTTATTGACTTTAAAAAACAGAAAATGTCGGGTATGACAGATGGTTTAGAGGCTTTAAAACAAGCTATCTATTTGATACTTAGTATCGAAAGGTATGATTATGTGATTTATAGCTGGAATTATGGCATTGAATTGAAAGACTTATTTGGTAAGCCCACAAATTACGCTTGTGCGGTGCTACCGTCGAGGATAAAACAAGCACTCATACAGGACGATAGAATACAAAATGTATATGATTTTGTGACAAGTGCAAAGGGAAATGATGTATTTGTGAAGTTCACGATAGACAGCATTTTCGGGACATTTTCGCAGGAGGTGAAATACAGTGTATGAACATATGACATTTGAAAGTTTGATGAAAGAAATGCTTTCACGTATACCAAATGACTTGGACAAAAGAGAGGGAAGTGTACTATATAATGCCCTTGCACCTTCTGCCATAGAATTACAAAATGCTTATATTGAAATGGACAATATACTAGATATGGTGTTTGTAGATACTACAGAAGGTGTTTTTCTCACCAAAAAATGTCACGAAAGGGGCATAGAAAGATTAGATGCTACAAAAGCCATAGTCAAAGGGGAATTTAACATTGATGTCCCTATAGGTAGTCGTTTTTATATAGAAGGATTGCATTATATTGTGACAGAAAAAATATCACAAAATGTATTTAAAATGCAGTGTGAAACCGCTGGGGAAAAAGGCAATCACAATATCGGTGATATGATACCAGTGGAGTACATACAAGGCTTGACAAGTGCAATATTGACAGAAGTGCTTATTCCCGGTGAAGAAATAGAAAGCGACCAAAGTTTGAGACAAAGATATTACGATAGTCTGTTTGGTATTGCTTTTGGAGGAAATATTGCAGATTACAAACAAAAAGTGTTGCAAATGCAAGGCGTTGGAGCGGTGAAGGTGTACCCTACTTGGCAAGGCGGCGGTACAGTAAAACTAGTCATACTTACGTCTGAATATAAAGCACCTAGTCAAGAATTGGTGGATATGGTGCAAACCGCTATTGACCCTACACAAAATCAAGGGCAGGGACTGGGATTGGCACCCATTGGACACGTAGTAACAGTAGTAGGGGCACAACAAACAACAGTAGATGTTACAGCTCGTATCACTTATCAGAATGGTTACTATTTCGATAGAATACAAAGTGCATTAGAGCAAACAATAGAGGACTATTTTAATGAACTAAATGAGAGTTGGGGAAATGAAAAAAATTTAGTGGTAAGAATATCAAGAATAGAAAGCCGTATATTGGATTTAGAGGGCGTATTAGATGTAAGTGATACAGAACTAAATGGGCAAATGAGAAATATTGAAATTGACGAAAACAATATTGTAGTGAGGGGGCAGGTGAATGACAAGAGAAATTGATTTGTGTCAGTATCTGCCAGAAGTGATAAGAAATGTAAGAGAATATCAAGTGTTGTGTAATGTACAGACTCCCCAAGTCAATGCTATGTGGAAGGCTTTGGAAGTGGTATTTGACAATGGATTTCTGGAAAGTTTGACAGAATATGGTTGTCAAAGATGGGAAAAAATACTACAGCTAACACCAGATAAGTCAGAAAGTTTAGAAATACGCCGTAAAAATATTTGGATAAGGCTCAACGAAAATTTGCCTTATACTTTTAGAAGGCTTGTAATGCTTATGGATAGTATATGCGGTGAAAATGGCTACACTATGACATTGTATCACAATGACTATTTTTTAGATGTTTCCATACAGCTTACAGAGCAAAATTTAGAAAGTCATATTGTAAAACAAGTTATGGAACTGTTTGAGAGGGTGTTGCCGGCAAATATAGAGTATATCAAAAAATTTCGCTATGATGCAGAGGATACAAGTGTAAAGGTAGGTGGCACTACCGTAATAGCACAAGTTGTCGATGTGCTGCCACTTATGCCCTCAAACTATCAAAATGAAGCGGAATTGTATACAGATGGTGTGTTGTGTGTGGGATTGAGTGCAGAAATAAAGGAGGGATAGTATGGCAGAACAAAAATATTATACCATTGTGACAGATTTGGGTGCGGAATTGATGGCAAAAGCCGCTCAAATAGGCGAAAAAGTGAATGTAGTTAGTATTGCGGCTGGTGACGGTGACGGCGTTTTTTATACTCCTACAAGCGATATGACCGCATTAAAAAGGGAAATATGGCGAGGGGAAATACAGAATTACGAAATAGATAGTATTTCACGAAATGTTATGAAAATCAGTGGTGTTATTCCTAAAGAGGTAGGGCATTTTGTGCTGAGAGAAATGGCATTGTTTGACGATAATAATAATATGATAGCAGTGTGTAATGCTCCCGATTTGCTCAAGGCGGTGCTGGAGGAGGGGGCACTCACAGAAGCCGTTGTGTATATGAGAATAGCTGTTACAAATACAGAAGCCGTAAATATTGTGGTAAATTCTAGTGCCATTTATGCTACTGTACAGGATTTGGACGCCCACAAAAATGATGATAATGCCCATAAAAAGCTTTTTGATGAAAAGGTGGATAAAACGGAATTTATTGCAGAATTGGATAAAAAGGTAAATGAAACGAAATTTACTACAGAATTAAATAAAAAAGTAGATGAAACGGATTTTACAACAGAACTAGATAAAAAAGTAGATAAAACGGAATTTATAGGGGAAAATATAGGGGAATTGCTAGAAGCGGCTGGTTGGCAAAGTGGAACAGTAATAAATAATATTGTTGATGGGGAAGCAGAAGGTAGTATAAAACAAGTCAATGCAACTATAACTATTACTGATAATTTTTTTAGTAATGGTAAAAATGCAAGTGCTTTTGGTACAGGTACAGCAAGTGGAGAGTGTGCTCATGCAGAAGGCGATAGTACAACTGCAAGTGGTCAATATTCTCATGCAGAAGGTAGCCATACTATAGCGAGTGGTCTATGTGCTCATGCAGAAGGACATGGTTTTATATCAGTAGGTGGAACAATACATAACATTATAGCATCTGGAAAGGGTGCTCATGCAGAAGGAAGCGAAACAACAGCAAGTGGAGATTATTCTCACGCTGAAGGATTTAGTACAGAAGCAAGAGGAAATTATTCTCATGCAGAAGGGGCTGGAACAATAGCCGATTATGGCGGTCATGCGGAGGGAGAAGGTACACAAGCATTTGGTAATGGTAGTCATTCTGGAGGTGCTTATACAGAAGCAATGACGTATCAGATGGTTATAGGGCATTTTAATGTGAAAAAAACAGGGGGACGATATGAGCCTAACCAAGACAATACAAGTGGCACAGCGTTTATTATAGGAAATGGAAAACAGGGTGCGGCTGGCTCATCTCCTACAAAAAGTAACTGTTTTAGAGTAGATTATAATGGTGGTACATATGCAGCAGCAGCGTATAATTCTAGCGGTGCAGACTATGCAGAGTATTTCGAATGGCTAGATAGTAATCACAATAAAGAGGATAGAACGGGACTATTTGTAACACTTGAGGGCAAATATATACGTATTGCGAATAAAAATGACAATTACATATTAGGTGTTGTTTCGGCTTGTCCGTCTGTTGTGGGAGATGCTCAAGACGACCAGTGGGACGGTATGTATCAAAAGGATATTTTTGGAAGAATATTAAAAGAAAAAAATGTACCCATTATTAATGCAGAATATGATAATACACAGAAATATATACCACGTTCAGAGCGTACAGAATGGTCAGCGATAGGAATGTTAGGAAAATTGATTGTAATAGATGATGGCAGTTGTAAAATAAATGAATTGTGTACAGTTGGTGAAAATGGTGTTGCTACAAATTCTATTGATAAAAAAGGGTATTATGTTATGGATAGATTGGATAGAAACCATATTCAAATATTATTTCGATGAAAGGGGGAAATGTAATGTCGACAAGAAAATATTTTGCAATTATGACAGATGTGGGACAGTCCAAAATTGCACAAGCAGTTGCTGGAGGGCAAAAGCTAAACATTACCACTTTTTTAGTAGGTGATGGTAATGGGGAATATTATGTGCCTACAAGTGATATGACCGCAATCAAAAATGAAGTGTGGAGGGGTACGATTTCTAAAGCCGATGTTGTACAGGACGCTCAAAAAATATTGAGAATTACTACAGTAATTCCCGCAGAAGTGAGTGGCTTTATTGTAAGAGAAATAGCTTTACTTGATGAAACAGGAGAACTTATTGCAATAGGGAATACTCCCGATTTGCCTAAAGTGCGATTAGAGGACGGTGCTTCTACAGAACTCAAATTAACGATGCGATTAGCTGTTAAAAATACAGAAGCACTTTCATTTACTATAGACCCTCATACTGTTATTATGACAAAAGATATGCTTGATACCCATAATGTAGATGATAATGCCCATAATGAATTGTTTGAGGGGAAATATGATAAAACAGGTGGTACAATAAGCGGTAATGTTGTAATTCAAGGTAATGTTGCAGAAGGTAATGGTTTAACAGCTAATATTAGTGATAGTGTAAGTGCTCACGCTGAAGGAGAATATACTACTACTTTTGGTAGATATGTACATGTAGAAGGTGGTGGTTGTGTTGCTTCAGCCGACGGAAGTCATGCCGAAGGTAGTCAGACGATTGCAGGAGGACTAGTATTAAAAATAAAAAGTGTAGATGCTGAAAATAAGATAATAGCATTTGATGATACAATAACAAATTTTAGTACAATTTTTAATACTATAGTTGCTGATACAAAACTTCATATAATAAATGCGTATTATGTTAATGATGCAACAAGAGTTACAGTTGAAAGTATTGATACAACAAATCATTCTATTGTAGTAAAGGAAGAAATTCCTTCTAGCAATTTTAATCCAAGTTATGCAGTCGTATTAGTAAGTTATAATTCTGTTAGGTGTGCTCATGCAGAAGGGTATAGGACAACAGCAAGTAGTTCTTATTCTCATGCAGAAGGATATGGAACAGTAGCAAGCGGTTCTAATTCTCATGCAGAAGGATATGGAACAGTAGCAAGCGGTTATGGTGCTCATGCAGAAGGAGAAGATACAACAGCAAGCGGTTATGGTGCTCATGCAGAAGGAGAAGATACAACAGCAAGCGGTAATTATTCTCATGCTGGAGGCTATTATACAACAGCAAATAATCTTCAAACTGTTATAGGAAAGTATAATACAAGTTATACAGGTGGTTCAGAAACAGGAACAAGTGGTTCAGCTTTTATTATAGGAAATGGTACTAGTAATTCTGCACGTTCTAATTGTTTTAGAGTACAATACAATGGTGTTACTTATTCAAAAGGTTCTTACAATACCAGCGGTGCAGACTATGCAGAATATTTCGAGTGGCTAGATGGCAATACAAAAAAAGAGGATAGAACAGGGTTGTTTGTGACACTTGATGGAGAAAAAATACGTATTGCAACACCAGATGATGATTACATATTAGGTATTGTATCAGCTTGCCCTTCTATTGTGGGAAATGCTCAAGATGACCAATGGGGCAATATGTATGAAAAAGATGTTTTCGGTAGGGAAATTACAGAAGAAATTGACGTACCAGATAAAGTAATAGAAATGCCAGACCCCGAAAATTCAGAAAGAACGATTACACAAGTCATTTGTGAAGCACATAAGGAAATTGTGCCAAAACTCAATATAGAATATGATAACACACAAAAATATATACCACGTTCAGAACGTCCAGAATGGGATACGATAGGTATGTTAGGAAAATTAGTTACAGTAGATGATGGTAGTTGTGAAGTAAATGGTTGGTGTAAAGTGGGAAAAGGCGGTGTTGCAACAAAATCTGAAAAAAGAACGCAATTCCGTGTTATATCAAGATTAGATAAAAATCATATAAGAGTATTAATACTATAAGGACTAAAGGCTCTTTTTTTATTGATACTTTTGTAGACTATTTTGATTTTAGTATGGGTAGGAAGGAGGGAATAGTATGGAATGGGAAATTGTAACAGTAATGATTGCATTGCTAGGGCTGATTGCTACAGTCACAAAGCCTATTATGAATTTGACAAATACCATTACAAAATTAAATGATACTTGTGAGCATTTAGAGTCAAAAATGGAGAAATTTGAAAATCATAATCACGACAGCCACGTTAAAATATGGGCACACAATGACAAACAAGATGAACAACTAGCAGACCACGAGAATAGAATAAGTATATTAGAAGAAAGGAAGGTATAGCTATGAAAAAAATTAACTGGAAGGTAAGGGCAAAAAATCCGTATTTTTGGTTTGGATTGGTGGCGATAGTGTTGGCGGCGGTTGGTGCAAAACCAGAAATGTTTACCAGTTGGGCAATACTAGCGGAACAAGTGAAAAATCTTTTGAGTAATCCTTTTGCATTGGGGTGTGTTGTTGTGGCGGTTGTGGGCTACATCAATGACCCTACCACACAAGGCATTACAGATAGTAAACAGGCATTGACTTATCAGAAACCTAAAAAAGATTAAAAAACAGGAGGAAAATATATTATGAAAAAAATAGCAATGATATCACAAACAATGGGCGGCAAAACAGAGCAAGAAATTTTACAAACAAGAGAAAGGGCAGTAGCAGCTTTAACAGAAAAAGGCTATGAAGTGTTAAATACCTATTTTGATGATAAGGAACAAGATTTAAAAGAAAAAGGTTATGAAAATGTTCCTTTGTATCATCTTGCAAAATCTCTGAAATATATGTCAACCTGCCAAGCAGTTTATTTTTGTAGAGGTTGGGAAAAGGCAAGAGGATGTAGGATTGAGCATGAAACAGCTAGGGCTTATGGTTTAGACATCATTTATGAATGAAAGGTGATACTATGCAAAGATATGATATTATATCAAAACCATATTGGTCAAATTGTTTCATAGAAGCAATAAGGGCAAAATCAAAAAATAGTAATGTCAAAATATATTTTTGCAAACCAAGAATTACTGAAAATGGAAATTTTCAAATGTTACATTTTATGTGGAGCGATGGAGTGGCTGATTATGATTTTTCAGACTTAGATAATACAGAACATTCATTTTATAAAGATTTATTTTTTAAAGGTGTTATAAGAAGGCATCATATTGGATTTGCAAAAAAATATTCACAGTATAGAAATAATAAAAAGAGGTGATACATATGGAAATCAAACAGATGTTAGCACATCAAAGCAATTACAAAAAATGTAGAAAACAAGATATACAGTTTATTGTAGTGCATTACACAGCGAATAATGGTGA
>CAJTDC010000039.1 GCA_910575055.1 Clostridia bacterium | reverse complement strand
TAGAAATGAATATTAGACCATAAGGAAGTGTTAAAAATGATAACAGTAAAAATGAAAGACGAACATTGCAGCGTAACAGTAGAAGGAAGTGCTACAGAAGCATTAGAAGAATTATCGGAAATTACAAAAATAATGCTACAGAAAACACTGACAGAATTAAATATTAGACCGCAATATTATGCAGGTTGTGTTAGATATTTTATAGATATGTTAGAAAAAGAGTTTTTATAAAAATAAGGAGGAAAAAAATGGGAAAAAAAGTGGTTTGTGATGAAAATTGTTTTGAATGTCAATTTGCAGATTGTATTGTAGGCACTTCATTAAAGGAAAGGGAAAGACAAAGACTTCGCTATCAAAAGCATAAAGAAGAAAAAAAGGTTTATCAAAAAATATATTATCAAAAAAAGAAAGGAGAAATGAGAAGTGCAAAATGAAATATTCATAGCTTTTATGGTGGGATGGGCGGCAGCAATTGGATTTAGTATAATTAGAAAAAATCGTTTGTATTACAAAATGCAAATTAAAAGAATTAGAAAATGAAAATCATAAGGAAATAGAAAAACTAAAGGAAATCAATGAAAAATTATGACAGAAAAACAAAGAAAGTTATTATTTGTATTAGCAAAGCAAAGAGGTATGGACAATGAATTATTACATAGTTATGTAGAAACACAAACAGGAAAACAAAGTATTACAGAAGTAACAACGCAAGAAGCAAAAACATTGATAGATAACTTACAGGAAAAAAAGCAAACAGCAAAGGGATATATCACGGAAAAACAATTAAAATATGTAAAAGGGCTTTGTCAATGTTTAAGTTGGGAAGAAAAAGCACTTAGGCAATTTATAGAAAAACAGTATGGTATTTCTAATGTAAATTGGCTGACAAGCAAACAGGCAGCAAAACTGATTGAAGGATTAAAAAGTATATGGGAAAAAGATAAAAGAGGGTAAAAACCCTCTTTTATTGTTTCTATATTATTCTGATGCAGAAGCAATAAACTCTATTCTTTTCATTTTTCAATATTTTATTTATAAAAGATGATTTTGTAACACAAATTTAAAGATAGCTTTTTTATTTTATATTTTTTGCTATGGGGTACATGATATAATATTATAAAAATATTAATGCAATATAGGAGGGGAGAACATGGGAAATAGAAAAGGAAAAAATTTAAAACAAAGGCATAAAGAATATGCAGAACTCATTGGAATAGAAAATTTAATACAATTATCTCGTGTATTTGGAGGAACAAGTATTTATATACCAAAAGAGGAAGAACTTTTAAAAGGATTAAAATATGATAAAATAGCAGAAGAATTTACAGAAAAAAATGCGAAAGAGTTAGCTAGAAAATACCACTTATCAGAAAGAACGATTTATAGAATTGCCGAACAAAATAAATAAAATGATATTTGTGACAGAAATCTAAGACAATGTCAGTTGTCATTGTCAGCTGACATTGTCACGTTGACTTGTCAGTAAAAATATATTACAGTAGAAGCAGATAAAACGAAAGGAAGGGGGAGAATGTAATATCGACAGAAAAAAATAGAAGTCATGGAAAAGTGGATAAACTGCCAGAAATGATAAGAAAAGAAGTAGAAAACAGACTTCTTGAGGGGCATACTTATGAAGAAATTGCAAAATATTTGAAAGAAATGGGACACAACATTTCTAAAACGAGTATACATAGATACGGAAAACCATTTTTACAGAAATTTGAAAGTGTGAGATTAGCTAAGGAATATGCACAATTATTGGCTGAAGACAATGCAGAAAGACCTACTACAGAATTACACGAAGCAAACAATGCACTTATCAGTCAAATGATTATGCAGATATTAATAAATGAAAATATAAAACAGAAAGAAAAAATAGAAGCGGCACGCTCTATTGCAACACTGCAAAGAGCACAAGTACAAAATGAAAGATTAAAACTAAATGCGAGAAAAGAAGCAGGAGCAGTACATACTGCATTAAAAAAATTAAAACAACAAGTATATGAAGAAATAGGAAAAAATCACCCTGAAGTGGCAAAAGAGATTATCAAAATAGCGGATACGATTGAAAAAGAAACAGAAAAATCATAAAAATAAATTTTATAGAAAGACTTTTCATGTCTTATGTCAGTAGTATTACTGCGTCTAAAAATAATCCGACAAAAAAAGGAAGTGATAAAATGTGGCAGGAGCGAGCGAAGGCTCTTTTTTTTATGGAGAAAAAAAGTATTAAAGAAATCAGCAAAATGATATTCAAAAGCGAAAAAACAATACAAAATTATTTTAAAAAATTACCAGAATACAAACAAGAAAAAGAAAAAAGAAAAAAAGAAAACAGACAAAAGCGAAAGGCATATCAAAAGCAATGGGACAGACAAAACAGAGTAGAAAGATATACAAATATCAATGGAGAAAGTCTAAAAAGAGAACATGATTTAGCAGCAATTATATTAAGCAGGGAGAAATACGCATGAGCTTTTTAGAAGAATTTAGGAGCATTTCTACAGGAGAAAAAACACAAAGAGAGGCAGAGATTGAAAAAGGCAAAAAGAGTTTCAGACAATACTGTAATCTCATCAATAACGACTTTTTTAAACAAGAAAGAGCCTATCAAGATATTGTTTGTGATACATTACAAAAAATGTATGAAAGAAAAATAATAAATGAAAAAACAAAAAAGCCCTATGACATACTAATATTAAATTTACCTCCCGGTTTTGGAAAAAGTTATACAGCGAGTTTATTTGCCACATGGGTATTAGGAAAAAATCATAAAAACCAAGTTATTACGGTAAGCTATGGGCAGGATTTGGCAATATCGTTTTCTAAAACAGTAAGAAATACCATACAGCTAGAGGAATATCATGACTTTGTGCCTACCAGTTTTTTTCCTGAATTAAAAATAAAAGAAGGTGATGGTGCGGCGGACAAATGGGCATTAAAAAATGCTTATATGAGTTATTTAGGTACTTCATTTACTGGAAAGCTAACAGGTATGAGGGGAAATTTGATTATTATAGACGACCCTATTAAAAATGCAGAAGAAGCGGTAAACGAAAAAGTAAAACAAGGGCATTTTGATTTTTATAAAAACACGCTTACTTCCAGAATGCTGCCAAACAGTTTACAGATTATCATACAAACCAGATGGGCTACAGATGATTTAGCTGGAAAGATAATGACAGAATATACAGAAAGATGTTATGTATTGCAGTTAGCAGCGTTAGATAAAAATGATAAAAGTATTTGCGAAAGTTTATATCCTACAGAGGATTTACTTCGAAAAAGAGAAACACTTGATGAACATATTTGGTTAGCGAATTATATGCAGCAACCTATTGATATAAAAGGGGTACTGTATGGAAAATTCAAAACTTATGATGCTATAGATAGTGATTTATTTGAAAAACAAATTGCTTATATTGATACAGCAGATGAAGGAAAAGATTATTTGTGTGCTGTAATAGGTGGTGTGATAGGAAGGTATGGCTATGTTACAGGAATATACTACACAGATAAACCTATGGAAATAACAGAACCAGAAATTGCAAGGCTTTTATCGCTATTACAAACAAGAGATTGTTTGATAGAAAGCAACAATGGAGGCAGAGGATTTGCCAGAAATGTAGAAAGAGAACTAAAAAAATTAAAATGCAGAAAATGCAATGTAACATGGTTTCATCAGAGCAAAAACAAAAATACAAGAATACTTGTCAATGCAACAAATGTAATGGAACAAATAATATTTCCAGAAGACTGGGAAAAAAAGTACAAGGAATTTTACAAAGCAATCAGTAACTATCAGAGAAAAGGCAAAAATGCACATGATGATGCCCCCGATGCACTAACAGGATTTGTAGAAATGATAAATGGAGATGTTAAAGGCAGAATGAAACCTGTAGCAAGCCCTATCAGAGCATTCAAGTTATTTTAAATGAAGGAGAGTATAAAATAATGAATATATCAAAAAGTTATCAAAAAGATACTATCACAGGACAAATGATATACCCTTGTGAGATGTATCAAACACCAACAGAAACAGAAGGAAATACAGAAAAAGAAGAACTGCAAACAGAACAAAAGTCAAATAATGAGGAAGAAAAATGAAAAATTTTATAAAAGAATTTAGACAGTACAGTAAGGACAATGAAAAGCCTTATTTTTTTACAGAAAAAGAGATACAAAACAGTGTTGAGGCTGCTTTAAAATTGTATTCTAAAAAAAAGCC
Organism: Clostridia bacterium; assembly: GCA_910575055.1. Classification (GTDB taxonomy): domain Bacteria; phylum Bacillota; class Clostridia; order Lachnospirales; family Anaerotignaceae; genus Coprocola. Next base: position 8,610 of record CAJTDC010000039.1, on the reverse strand, counting down.
AATATTACGAGAAGGTAATATTGTTATTGTGGAAGGTCAAAAAATATATGCCTTACCTGAAGATTATCAAACATGGTACAAGGGGTTAGAAAAATATGATATTGTGGGAAATTGTATTGTTTTAAAAAATAGTTTTTGTGGAATGATTTCATTTTTGTATTATGCAGACAGAAAAATTACAGAAATATCAGAAAAAGAGATTGGTTTGTTTTACAGTTATTGCTATGGTAATTTGTTGGAGAAAAAAGCATTAGAAATGACAGAACAAGGCATTGCTGGGGGAGATTTAAAAACAATGAAATTAGGGCGAGGACTAGAATTAACATTTGAAGATGGCAAAAATAGCAAAGAGCTATTACTTGATTTAGCGAAAGAGAAAAAGCAATTATTTTTTGATGGTATCAAAGGCAATATAATAGGGAGTTGGTGCTAATGCAGGTAGATTTAGCAAAAGTGGTATTAAAAAAACTACAAATATTTCAGAAAATGGATTGTGAAACAGAAATGACATTACTACAGAAAACAGGAAATGTAGAACAGCTTGGTATTTGTGACATAGGAGAAAATGACAACATAGTAGAAAGTATAATAAAAGTGATACCTATAACATTGGCTTCTGAGAGGGGAGCAGCTGGAAAAATTGCGAACAATATGGAGTTAGGCAACAATGAAGAAAGTTATATTGAATTTGCAGAAATAGAAGAACAAAGCAGAATACATACAGGTGACAGAGTAATATACCAAAAAGAAGAATACATTGTATTTGAAATATTGCCTATCGTTATGGGTGAAACGTTACTTTGTAGACAATATAAAGCGAAGAAGGCGATGTAATGAGTGATTTTGAAAAACTGATAAAAACGATTACAAGCATAGAAGAAGCAATACAGCAAGGTGCTCAAAATGGTTTAAAACAAGCAGGAGTCAGAGTAATGGGAACTGCAAAAGAAAAACTAGGTACTTATCAGCCTAGCGTAGGAGAATATCCAGCATGGAAAGTATTAAGTCCTCAAAGCATTAGAGCAAAATTTTTAAGTAAAAATGCAGCATTTCATATCAATGAAAATGGTCAAGTACGTATTAATATAACAGACTCTGGAAAAAAGTTTTTAAAAAAATATGGTAGGAATGCAAAAATATTTGGAGGAGAAAAACAGTTTCAATCAAGCGGTACAGCAGATGACAGTCCTTTAGTGGATACAGGAGCATTAAGACAAGCGATTACAATAGATAAAAGCCAAATAACACAAGGAAATGTTTATATTGGTGTAGCAAGGGGAAAAAACGGAGAAAAGAAACAAAACAAAAAAAGAAAAAATAAAAAAACAAGTGCTATTGCGACATATGGTGCAGCACAGGAATACGGTTCGGCAAAAAGAAATATTCCACCAAGACCTTATTTGCGTCCTTCTGTAGTAGAAAATAAAGAAGAAATTGCAGAAGATATTAAAAATGGTATTGCAGAAATGATGTCGAATTTTGGACAAGGGGGATTTTAATGGAGAAAGTAAGAGACCCTCTTGTATTGGTGTATGAAACACTAAAAAAAGCAATCAAAACAGTACACGGACAAGATTTTTTAGTATTAGATGACTTCCCTACCGCAGACAGCTACAGAAAACAAAACAGAAATGCAGCAAATATTTCTTTTGTATCAGCAAGTTCTGAAAAGGGATTGATGAGGGAATTTATACCACATAAAGTAGTAAAAAACGATAACGACAATCAATTTACGGTGGCAACAGAAACATTAAGACTAGGATATGTCATACAGATTAGTTTTTTTGCAAATAGAAAAGGCATTGCACAACAATTATCTACAAAGTTTATAAATTACTTGGAAAGAAAAAACGCATTGAAATTAGAAGGGGACAAATGGCTGGAAAATATGGATATATTTTTGATGTACCCTCCTGCACCGCCAGAAGGTGACATGGATTTATGGCAGGTCAATCAGACATGGCAATGCAGTGCAAAATTATTGACAGAAGAAGTTGTCGACACAGTAAAACAGATGAATTTTATAGGAAAAATTAAAAATATTTAAAAACAAAAATTTTTTAAAAAGTATTTAAAAGCACTTTAAAAGGCTTTTAAAATGTGTTTAAAGGAGGTTTACAATATGCCAATATTAAGAGGATTTACAGGGGACATTAGGACAATGCCACCTGATATATATGTTAATGAAATGCCCGTACCACAACAAGAAAATTTTACTATGCCTGATTTTGTACTGGGATTTGTAGGAGAATTTGACAGAGGACCCGTAAATGAATATCTCTATTGCAGTGAAACACCTACAAAAAGAATGACAGAAATTTTAAGACCAGTTTTGGGAGAGATGAGCGATAAAGGGTGCAAAGGCAATCAGCTTTTGACCCATTTACATAGTGCAAGAGCAAAAAAAGCGGTATTTGTTAGAATATTAGGCAAAGGCTATGCTACAGCAAGTTTAACGCTGACAGACAGCCAACAAAGCCCTGCACCAACATTAAAAATCAGTGCAAAATATCCAGGAGAATATGCCAATATATTTACAGCAGAAGTCATTGCAGAAAAGGAAGAAAGTTTTACATTAAAATTGTATTCTGATTTAGATGGATACGAAACATACAAAGGGCTGACAATGGACGAACAAAGCCAAAACTATGCTATAAAAGTGGTAAATGAAAAAAGCTATCATTTTATATTAGAGGATTTAAAAAGCACAGCAGAAACATTGGAGGAAAAGAAACCTTCTGTAATAGAGCAAACACAACTTTTAGGAGGTTCTAACGGTGCAAAAGTAGAAGAAACAGATTATATTGGTACATTTGATACAGGTACTGGAAAAAGAACAGGATTAAAATTATTGGAACTTGCTGGAAAACAAATTACAGATAGTAGTTATATTGGTTTTAGCAGTGCAGCAGCTGACAAAGCATTATACACTTTTGCAGAAAAATATAACAGTATTGCTTATTGTGGTACAAATGAATTGAAATTTGGACAAACAGGAGAAGAAACCATAGCATATAGAAAAACATATGATACGGATTTTTGCCAAATGGTAGAGGGAATTTATAAAGCAAATACAGGTGCAAGTATAAGCGGAGCGTGTTTGTCTGCAATCGTACACGTAATAGGAAATGTAGAAGACAGTGGAATTGCAACAGAATGTACTTGGATAAGTAGGAGCGAGCAAGAATATGATTTTGACCAACTTTCTTTATTATATCAAAATCAAATAGGCTGTTTTACATTAAAGCCTTCTGAAACAGGGGCAGGTAATTTAGGCTGGAGAATGGGAAATGATTATACACTTGCAATAAAAGATGTTTCTGGGGAAATCATAACAGACAATGAAAACAGAAAAGTAAATAAAAGAAGATTGAATAACTGGATAGAAAATTCTTTGTTTTTTGTAGCAGCAAAATGGCAAGGAAAAGCTATGACAACAAAAATGAAAAGAGATGCAGAAGTCAGAATTAGAACATTTTTTGACCAGTTAAAACAACCGCTCAATCCCTTAGACAGTGCAAAAATAGAGGACTATACTATAACATTTGATGAAAGTGCAAAAAATATTGATGTATTTGTACAAAATATCAATGTCAAACACTTTAATACTGCAGAATGGGTACTTTTGAATTTTGCAGGAGGAACAAATGCAGAAATAGAATGACAAGACCTTGGGGACTTTGTCCCCAAACCCCTATCCGCTTTCTTGAAAGAAAGCGGAGCAAAGAACTTTAAAACAAAAATTAGCGTTTTTGCAAAGAAAAATAACAAAACATATAAAATTGAGTAAGAATTGCTTAATAATGAAGAAAATAAAAATTTTGATGTAGGGAAACGAAGTGTAACGCACGTAGTTTCCGTTAAAAAGTTTAGGGTCAAGCCCTTTGAAAAGGGCTTGCAGGGGTTTGGGGGCGGAGCCTCCAAAAGGGGAGGTGAGTATAACGAAAATAAAAAATAAAATGTTAGAAAACTTTTTAGCAAAATTGAAAAAGAAAGACAACAAACAAAGTATTAGTTTTGTAGAAGTACCAGCACAATATGAAACGGAATTATTTCGTATTGCACAAGACAGATACCACATTGTAAAAGAAGTCAACGAACTATGCGGGGAAAACGGGGATATTCGATTTCAAAGAGCAAATGCTTTAATAGCAGAAGATGCTACAAAAGGCGGTTTTAGTATTATTGTAAATGCTTCTACAAAAGATAAAAAGAGAAAACAGAAGCAATTAAAACAAACAACAGAAATTTCTACAGAAAGCGAAAAAGTACAAAAAATACTAGATGATTTTTTAGAAAGAACAAGATTACATATACTTTGTACAGAACACGCAAGGGCATTGTTGAGAGAGGGAGATTTATTTTTAAATGTGGTAGTAGATTTTAAAAAGGGAATAATTACAGAAATCAAAAGAGCACCTGCATTAACTATGAAAAGGAATGTAAATGAGTATGGTAATTTTATAGATAATAAAAAAGCATTTTCTCAAATAGATACTTCACAAATATATCAAATGGCTGGAGAAAAAGCACCAGAAACAAGCAGAAAAGATTTTGCACTTTATCAAATCAATCATATTCGATGGCTATGTGATGAAACCAAAATTTATGGTACAAGTCAGTATGCTGTAGCAAGAAAATGTTATAAAATGCTTGAAAAAATGGAAGAGGCACTTGCCTACAGAAGAATATATCGTTCTGTCAGTAAACGTTCTCACAAATTAGAAACAACAGATATTGCAGAAATAGAGGACTACAAAAGGGCAAATGCTATGGTAGATGAAAACGGAACTCCTACACAAAATGCACATATGTTAACAGATTACATAGGCAATGTAGAAGTAAGTGCATTACATGATGAAGCAAATCTTGATGAAATAAAAGATGTAGAAATGATAGAAAATATGTTGTGGATAAATTTATTAGTCCCAAAAGCAATTATTACAGGAGGACAAGGCATTAACAGAGATGTATTAAAAGTGCAGTATCCTCACTATTTACAGACGTTAGAAAATATTACAGACAGGCTAGAATATGGAGATAACAGTATTTATTCAGGATACAGAGCCATAATAGATTTACAGCTTTTATTACAAGGCATTTATCCGGAAAATGTTTCTTATGATATAGTATGGAGTAGAAAAACAGAAGAAAGTAGTGCAGAAAGAATAGAAAGTATACAAAATGCATTAGCAAAAAGTGGAGGAAAACAGCTTATTAGTCATGAAAAAGCGATACAGCTTGTTGCCGATGATTTTGATATAGAAGACCCTAATATGATGTATCAAAAGATATTAGAAGAAAATGGAGTAAAACAAAATAAAGTAAAACAAAATGAAGAAAATACAGAAGAAACACAACAGCAAAAAGAAATAAAAAAAAAGAATATAACTGAAGAAGCATTGACAGATGAACACGAAAAAGATTTTGATAAAATAGAAAGACTTTCTCATGAATTTACAAAAAAGTGGGAGTCTTTTTTTAATGGAATTTGGGAAGAAGTCAAAGAAAGTACGACGGAAAATATAGAATATAACATCAAAAAAGCATGGCAGAAACAAGACAAGGAATTTTATATTCACTATATTAAAAAGGCTTATGATATAGGGGAAAAAAGAGCCAAAAGTATAATAGAACAAGTTTTTACTGATGAGGAAAATAATGTCAATATTCGTATTGGTATTGAAAGAGAAGATATTCAGGAAGAATTATTAAATAATGCACTTTTGAAAGTTTCTAAAATGGAACAAACAACCATTGACGAAATAAGAAAAATATTAGCAAAAGGGTATGAGCAAGGAGAAAGCTGGAAAGAGCAAAAAAAGAATATCGAAAAGAAAATTAAAAACCCAGTGAGGGCAGAAATGATAGCCATTACAGAATTAGGTTTTGCTTATAATACAAGTACAAAAAATACTTATAGAGGAGCAGGAGCAAACAAAGTGATGTGGCACGCTTCACTGGATATAAAAACTTGTGATAGTTGCAGGGCTTTACATGGGCAAGTGTTTGATATTGATAATGCACCAGATAATCCAGCACACCCACGATGTAGATGTACATGGCTACCTGTTTCTTCAGAGAAAAAAATTGGAAATTTTGACAATTCCAATAATATCAAGTATAATAATAGTGAAAAACAAAATACATTTAAAGAGAAAAAACAAGAACAAACTAATATACATTATGATATTCGAATAAACAAAAATGTGACAGAACAGGAAATTGAAAAAGAAATTAGCATTGTTAAAGAAACGTTTGCTGAAATGCCTGAAAAAGTGAAAAAGGCATTGAGAGATGGTACAATCATTGAAATCGGACAAGAAGGAACAAGCCAATATGACTACAACAATGATGTTATGTATATAGCAAAAGGTGCAAACAAAAAACAAGTAAGACATGAAACGGGGCATATGATTGATAATAAGTTGATGAATCAGCAAAAAGTAGAACAATTAAAAAGAGATATTTTAGGAGAAGTTACTATTGATGATATTTATATTGATACAACAACCTACACTGATAATTTAGATAGACCAGTAAAGGTTTGTTTTTTAAAGAATGAAGCACTTCTTACAGAATATCAAGGTAGAGTATATCATTGTGAAAGTGAACTTGAAGCATTTTATTTTGATGGTGAGTTTAAGTATGAAAAAATGTGGGATTTTATATCGGAACCTTATGAATTGTATTTTAGAGATGCTACAAAGCTACAAAGAGAATGCCCTAAACTATATGAGTATATAAAGGAAGTGATAGAATGACACAAGAGCAAAAAGAAAAATTTTTAGCAGTACAAACTTATGAAGAATATATAAAAAGAGAAAAAGAGTTTCGTAAACTTAATCCAAAAGATAGAGAAATTATGGAACATTTTTATAGTCTTTTAGAAAAAGCTCCTAAAATTGAATATTATAATGGAGAAGCATATACAATTTTTCCAGATGGTTCCAGAATGATAGGTGGACCTGGCATGATAGCTGTAAAAGAAAAAGGTTATAAAAGTGTTGAGGATTACGAAAAAAGAAGTCATGAGGAATGGCTAAAAAAACAAGAACAAAGCTAAAATAATATTTTGACCTGAACAAGTCGTTAAACGGTTCTTTTTTTAATACTGAAAAAACTTTTTTAAACTGTTTTAAAAAGTTTTTAACTTTTTTTCAACTATTTTTAAAAATGCTTTTTTGAGAGAGAAAAAAGGACAAAAAAGTAAGGAAAAGAAAAAAAATAGGATGATATTTGAGATGGCTTTTAAAAGCCATTTAAGGGCATTTTAAGAGTGTCTTTTTTTTATGGATAAAATACTCAAGTAAAAAAAGTTAAACGAAAAGAAAAAAAGTTAAACGGGTTTTAAACGATGTCTGAATATAGAGGAGCAACAGAAATGAAAGAAGGTACAGATTTTTATATAGAAAAAGCAGAGGCGATATTAGATGAACAAGGACAAAAAAGCGGTTGGTACAAACAGATTGTAGCAAAAGTAGATAATATAAATGGAAATAACAGATTATATCCCAAACAAGTGTATCAAGACGCACTGGAAGAACTGAAAAAAGAAGGTTTTCCCTATGCAGGAGAACACCCTCACCCTAAGCCCTACAGAGGAGCAGATGGCAATATTTATTTTACAACATCTATTCCACACAGTGCTGTCAAATTTAGAGACGCTTATATTGACGAGCAAAATAATGTATGGGCAGAATATACCCCTCTTGATACAGAAATGGGAAGACAGATAAAAACATTTTTGGACAATGGTTTGCCTATAGGTTTTTCTAACAGAATGAGAGGAAGTTCCAAAAGAGAAAAAAGAAACGGAAAAACAGTACAGATAGCAAAAAAATTAAAATTGTATACTTGGGACGTGGTATTAAATCCAGCAGAAAAAAGTGCTTTACAATTACCTATTGTATTAGATGATATAGAGGAGGAAACTATGAATTTTTTTGATATGAGTGTAAAAGAACTTGAGAAGTGGAAAGAACAAAATAAAAGTGCAGAAGAAAGTGAAATAACACTTTGTGATAGCGTTATAGCACTGAAAAAACAGGCGGAAGAAGCAAAACAAAGTGAAAAAGAAACAAAAGAAAAAATGCAGGCAATTACAGACGAAATAGAAGCAAAAAAACAAAAAGAACAAGCACAGCAATTTCTTTTTGATGAAGTAGAAAAACTGAATTATACAAAAAATGTAAAAGAAGCAATATTAAAAAAAGGTGCTGAAATTTCGGAAAAAGAGGAAATAAAAAAGTTTTTGAAACAAGAAAAAGCGTTTTTAGATGCCTTAGAAATAGAAAATAAATTAAAGGAATTAGGCATAACAAAAGAAGAAAAAACAAAAGCGATTGTAACAGAAGGGAAAGAATATTCTATACTAGACAGCATTATGGAAGAAATGGACAAGGAATTACAAAAAAAGGACAATAGTTTTTGTATTGATAAAGAATTGAGAAAAGCAAACAATGCTATTGTAGATAGTGTATTAAAAAACATGGAAAGAAAAAAAGACAAAGATACAAAGCTATTTTTAGATGCACTGAAAAAAGAAAAAAGTGTATTTTTAGATGAAACAACACCAGCCATTGCTTCTACAGGGGAATTTGCACAGTC
>CAJTDC010000038.1 GCA_910575055.1 Clostridia bacterium | reverse complement strand
TATAGTGAAAAAAAGAAGAAATATTTTATTGATGTTTTAGTTATAATTGCTAAGTCAAGGGGTGTTATGAAAGCAAAAGAAAAATTATCAAAAGAAGAAAGAATAAAATTTGAAAAAGCATTAAAAGAATTACAAAAAATAGGTATTAATCCTGTTACCTTAACAAAAAGAAGTAAGATACATTGTATACCAAATCTTTTGGAAAATTATATGAATTCTTAAAAATGTAAAAAAGCAATAGACTGTTTTATTTATCCTCTAATAAAACAGTCTATTTTTACAATAAAAATAATATTATGGTACAATAGTATCATAATTTCTCAATATATAAGAACCGCTTCTAGGTTCAAGAGTTGCTGATATAGAATAACTATATTCTGCATTAGAAGTTCTAGAAGGTGGATTTGCATAAGTAGAAGAATTGATATTTCCTGATGGTGCATAATAAACACTAGCTTCTACAACATAATTACTATTTTCATCTACTGTTACAGTATCTAGTGAAGTAAAATAACATAAATTAAAATCCTGTGAAGAATCCCAAAAGTATACATCATTTGGCTCCCAATAATAAATCCCATATTCTACTGCTTCTGGAGTATCTTCTGATGTTGGAGGATAGATGTTAACATCAAAATATTTTTTTATGGTATCAGTAATTATTGAAGCAGAAATTCCGTCAGCTCCTTCAGCAACATATTGCACTTTATTTGTGTTTAAAATATGATGAATGATTGCAAAACGAATTAATTCTGCTCTATCATAATCTACAGTTGAAAAATAAGAAAATCCAGCTTCACTAAAATTACTCAAAAATAAATTGATATTTTCAAATTCTTTTTCTGCCACATTTTCTGTAGATTGTGCTGTTTCTTGTGAAATAGTATTTTGATTAACAGAATTAGAATTATTATTATCATTATAAGTATTGTCTTTTGTAGAGTCATAATATACATCATATTGATAATTATTATGAGGATTGTTATTTTCGTTTTCAGATATATCTTTATCATTTAGTAAACTTCCTAGTTGTTTTTGTAATTTATCTTGTTCTTCTAGAATGTTATAATAAGTTTCTAAATTCTTATTTAATATGTCTACATCAACTTGTCTATAAACAGGAGCTTGAGATTGAAAACCATTATAGTCAACTAAAGTTTTTGAACCATTTTCTATAATATGTAGGCTATATACACCCTCTTTAGGAAAAGATGAAATAGGTTGTATAATATAGTTATAAGTGTTATCTGGAATATCTCCTAAAAGCCAGTCATGGTCTACATCTGTTGCAAGAAATTCATCTTTTTTCTCTTTAACAGAATCTATTACTTTTGATATTGTGTCTTCATATACTGTGTCTAATTTTTTTATTATGTAAAATTCCTTGTACTCTATATTATTATAACTTTCTTCAATACCATTAGGGTACATTGCGTCTATATCTCTTAATTTACTTTTATTATCACCATAAGAAGTAATTGTATTTAAAATAGATGAAATTTTTTGTGTATTTTGATTTTCTGGGTAATTTTCTTGATAAAGTTCGCATAAACGTTTTATACCATAAAAAGTATGGTAATTTTCTAATGACTTATTTGCTGTATAGATGTTTTTGATTTCATCAAATAGAATAGTGTAAACTTCATTGCCTTCATTATTAAGTTTTTTCACCTTTTTCTTGATAGAATCTGATGAAGATTCTTCTTGTTCTTTTAAAAGTTCGGTTATGGCTTGTTTAGTTGTAGTATCATCAAGGTTAGAAGATTTTGCAAAACAAGAAGAAAGTAAAAATGTATACTGCTTTTAAATCTGGATAGTCAACCTGTTTAAGAAAATCTATTACTTCTTGCTTTTCCATCTGTTTTTGCAAGGGTATTCCTGTTTTATTTTTTTGATATTTTATAACAAAATAGAAATAACGAAAACAAGTTAACCATAATATGTATACTATAATACCTAAAATAATAATAAGACCCATTTCAATCAATTCTCCCCTCAAATCTTAATATTTAAGTTTTATATTATATCCCATCTATTTTATACTTCTGACTCTACATTTTAAGTAATCATTTCCAAAATTAAAACTAGCCCAATACATAATGCCAGTTGTATATAGTAGTAAATTATGTTCTAGCATAAAAAATAAAAGATAATAGTGTTTCAACATAATTCCTCTAATATATATTTCAATCCTAAAAGTAAATCATTGTTTCTAATTGCTTGAATTTTCTTTCTATTTTTTACTACAGTTTCTACATCATCTAATAATAAATTAGAAGCAAATTTTTCTCTGTCATTACTTGCATACATATCTTGTAGCACACTACCTGTTAATTTCTTTTGTAATGCCTCTAAAACAGTTTCAATTTCTTTTTCATTTAACAAATAATTTTGTACCATTTCTACAAATGTAGTTTCTACTATTTTTACCATTGCTTCTGCATCATCTTCTATTAATAAATTCATTACAGCATTTGTTGATTTACTTGCTATTGTTCCGCCAGCAAAGGAGCCTACTATTCCACCAACTGTAGCACCAACAGCTGTGCCAATAATTGGAAATGTACTTCCGATTGCTGCACCAGTAGAAGCCCCTGCTATCCAACCACTTGTTCCGCCAGCAATGGAACTTGTAGTAACTGTTAAATTTTTAAAAAGCTGTTTTTTAGAAATCCTTCCTCTAAACATTTTCATAATATCTATAGAGGATAGTACAATAATAGATACTGTACCAGTAATGATATTTCCTCTTAACAGTTTTGCTGTACTTTTTAATGCTGCTGCTCCATAAATATTTGTACCACTTCTAAAAACATTTGCTAATGTAGCAGACGCTTTACTTCCCAACATATTCGCAATTGCTTCTGAACTACCTACTAAAAGCCGATTTGCTCCTGCTCTGCAAAGCTGACCAGATAGTACTGTTACAGCAAATGCTGTACCTCCTGCCTGTAATCCAGAGAAAGCAGCTGTTTTCAAAGCAATATCAAAATCTTCTCCATTCCATAGAGAAACCGCAAAAGAAATACTAGCACTTACTCCCATAGCTTGCTTTGCAATAATAGAACCATTTTTCATATCAAATGCTAAAGAATCTACCTTTCCAAACTTTGCAATATTTTTTGCTTGTTCATAAGTATAATGACCTTTGCATACAATATTTTCTGCTTCTGATACATTTGTAACACCTTGTACTTCTCCTTTTGCAATTCTGTTTTTCATGGCTTGTACAGCATCTTCATATAAATCAGAAGGCACTTCTATTTTCATAGGAGAACCATCAGAATTTTTATATTTGAATTTTCCATTTTCAAAACATTCTGAAATACATTTTGAGCCTGTACGACAATATTTAGATTGTATCGAAACACCATTTACAATGCGGTCTGCACCATTTTTCTCATTCGTATCTCCTACTAATTCAGCTTTTTTACCGGATAATTTATCTGTAATATGATTTGCTCTTTCTGCTGCAAAACTATGTCCTCTTAGTGTTTGAAATTTATCCATACCATATGTAATACTTGCTGTACTGATATTTCCATATATAACACCTGACGTATCTGCTTTATGCTCTATTCTTTCTAACTCTTTTAAAAATTCTTGTTTTTTCATAGTATTTTGTCCTTTCTATATCAAATTTATTGTTTTCTTTGTTTTAAAAGTTGTTTTTTTCTTAATTTAGCATTTTCTAATATTTCCTTTTCCTCTGAAGATTTAAACCATTTAGAATCTAATTCTTGAATAGTAGCATCACATTCAGCTATTTCTATATTTATTTCTTGTTGTTTTTGACTTTTTGACAATTGTTTTATAAGATAAACAGCACCTGTTACAATTCCTGCAATAACTATACCTTTTGCAGTTTTTTCATCATCATCCCATTGATTTAATTCATTTTTTCCCATATATATCACCCTTTCATTTCAAATATATCTTCTGATGAAATAATTAATTTTTGTATATCATCTAACTTTTGATACAGTAACTGTGGTTTTTCTAACCAAAATGCTTCATATTGTATATCAAACTGATTTAATCTTTCTGCATTTTTTAGTAGTTTATCTGCTAGCAATGACTTTGCTCTATTAATACTAGTAATTATTCTTTTCTCTTCTCCTAATTCGGCATCCAAATGTGCCATAAGAAATAACCCTTGTTGATAGATAAAAAAAGTTTCTTTTAGTTCTTCTGCAATATTCTTTATTTGACTAAGTTTTGTTCTACAAAATAATTTTGCTATCCTACCTTTAGGTAAATTTATTATGGTAGTAATGTGTTGTTCCATCTCTTTTTGAATTTTATGTAATCCGTTTATTAATGTATTTTCTGCATCCATTAACATTTGCTTTTTTTGTTGAATATCTTTTGTGTATGTTGCTTTTTCATATTTTTCTATTGCACTTGAAATTTCAGCAATACGGTCATTATGTTGCTCCATTACAATTTGCTGAATAGAGGTTTGAATAGCGTCTATTTCATTTAAGAAATATTCTGCTAAAAATTTAATATAATCTTCTTTTGTTTGTATAAACGAAAAAATACCATTTTCATCGTTAAATTCTATATTAAGTTTTTGATATTCTGGAATTTCTCGTTTCGGTTTTATTTCCCATTTTAATTGTTTAATATCTAAATTTTTTAATTTAGGACAAACTTTTTCTAAAAATTCTATATTTACAGTACCATTTTCTAAAAATAATGGTATTTTGTACATTTTTTTAGTAATTTGATTTAATATATCTTTTTTATTAATATTTTCCAAATAAAATTCCCCTTATCATTAATATAGTAGTATTATTATTCACAAAAGAATTCTTGTTCTTCTTGATAAGCATATTCTATTATCTTATTAATATTTCTTCTAACCTTTTTCAATTGATTTCTAAGAGTTTTTGCTTCATTAATACTACTTTGATATAATTCTTCTACATCTATATCATCTTCCTGTAGTTCTTCTAAAATAGTATCTATTTTGTGAGAAAATAAACGAGAAGCAGTTTTTAAAGAAATTCTTTCAAATTCTATTTCATCTTCTTCAAACTCATCAAAAGCACTATCAATAAATTCAAAAAATTCAAAACTTTCTTCTTGTGCAGTATAAAAATCTTGTCCTGTTATTTCTTCTAATCCCAATTCAATCCAGTCATCTTCAGAAAAGTATTGTGAGCCAAATGAAGCAGCACACATAGTTAAACAAAAGAAATATTGTGATACTTCCTCTTCATCGTATAAATTAACTTCTATATTTATAACTTCTTTTAGAGTGTCAATTAATAATGTTAATGTGTTTTTGATATCATAAAGTGCTTCAAAAAGAGCATTTGTTTCTTCTTTGTCTGCTTCATCCCATTCTATCCTTTTTTTATCAACCCAACTTTCTAACATTTCTATTGCAGTATTTCCAATTACATCAACTAACATATTTGATATAGAATTTCCTTTTTGTATAGAATACTCTAAATCAAACAAATCTTGTTAATCCTTTAGAGTTAAAATAATTATCATCAGGTATAGAAAATTCAGTTAAATCTGTATAAGTACAATAAATAGGTGATGATAGCATATCTTTAAAATATACACCATCTGTTGTAAAAACCATACCTCTTTGTCCTCCTCTAAAGACAGTTGTATCTATTAAAGCTAATATATCATCATTATTTATTCCATAAGCATAAGAAGCTTTTGCACCTTGTATACACTTTAATGGTATTTCTCCATAACAAAATACTTCAGCAGATGTAGTTTTTACACAATATGGAATTTTTTCTCTAATAATAGCAATTTGCCTTTCTATTTTGTTCATAGCAGCTTCTCCTTATATGCTATTTATTAATGATAATGATGTTAGCACTTCTGTTATCTGTTCTTTCATAAAAATTCCCCTTAATCATAAAACTTTTTGCTAAAAACATGGTAAAATAGAATAATCTTTTTCCATTTCATTAATGATATAGATTAACGAAAAAAAGGTAATAAAAGGGAAAAAAAGAACCGTCATATTGTACAACGGCTCTTTTTTTTAGATTATGACAAAAATTCTTGACTTTCTTCTAACTTTTTCATACCTTGTTGTTTCAATTCAAAATTAGAATGTACATAAGTATTCATTGTAATTGTGACATTAGAATGTCCTAATATTTCACTTAAACTTTTTACATCACAATTATTTTCTATCCATCTTGTAGCAAAGGTATGTCTTAAAATGTGAAATTTCATCTTTTTTATATTACATTTCTTTAAATAACTATAAAATTGATTTTGATAGGTACGAGGGTCTAAAGGTTTTTCACTATTTCCAGTTAGTATAAAACAACTATCTTCTTGTCTGTATTTTTTTAAGTATTCTAATAATGCAGAACCTAAAGGAATCTCCCTTATAGAATGTTTACTTTTAGGCTCTTTTACAATTAATTTTGTTTTTCTATTATTTTCAGAAAAATCTTTTGTTCTATAAACTGTTTTATAGATATGTAATACAGCATTTTCAAACTGTATATCTTCCCATTTTAAAGCACATACTTCACCAATGCGAATACCTGTATACAAACATAGTATAATCCCTATTTTTTGTATATTACTATCACTTTTTACTACTTGTTCTAAACACTTTTGTTGTGCCTTATTGAGTATTGCAAATTGTTTATATTGATTTTGAGAAAAATGAATTTTTCCAATTTCCTGTACTTTATACCCTGACAATTTTGCATACTGTAGTATTTCTTTTATGTTATGATAAAGCCCTTTTACTGTTGTTATAGATAAGCCACCTTTTTTATCTAATCGACCATTTTTCAGTTTTTGATCGATAAAGTTTTGTATGTTTTCTCTATCAATATCCGCTATGATACTATTTTGAAAGTAGGGAAGAATATGATTTTCTATATTTGAAAAATAAAGAGCATAGGTTGTTTCACTTACTTTAGTAGAAATATCTTTTAACCAAAATTTTGAAATATCACAAAATGAAATTCCATCTTTTCTACAATTCATTTTTTCATTCCTCCTTTTGTGCATTTTTTCAAGCTTTATTTTTATCTATTTATGAAAATTTTTATTGTGTTTTTATGAAACTTTTTGTATAATTAATATAGTTATTTTCGGCAATCTATATCATTAACGAAAAAAACTATCTATAATACAAATATTTTTATATTTTACGAAAATATTTGTATTGCTTTGCTTCATTCATAATTGTTCTTTTACTCTTCTATAAAATGTATTCTTTTTCATTCCTAACAGTTCCATAGCCTTTTTTGCTGTCATATCACCTTTTTTCCATTTCTGAATAACCTTTTCAAATTCTGGGTGTTCTATTCTTTTTCTGCCTTTATATTTTCCTTGCTTTTTTGCTTCTGCAATACCTTCTCTTTGTCTTTGCAAAATATATTCTCTTTCCAATTCTGCAACTGCACCAAACACAGTAAGCATAAATTTTCCTGTTGGAGTATTGGTATCGATACTTTCTTTTTTGCTTACAAATATCACATTTTTGCTATTTAATTTTTCAATTAAATCTAATAAATCTTTTGTATTTCTGGCAAAACGACTGATACTTTCACATATCACTGTATCTCCTTGTCTTGCAAAATCCATCATTTTTTTGAGTTCTTCTCTTTGCATATTTTTACCACTTACTTTCTCCATAAAAATTTTTTCTACACCTAATTCTTTCATTAAAACTTCTTGTCTAATGGTATTTTGTTCTTCTGTACTTACTCTGATATAACCAATATTCATTTTAAATTCCTCCTTCTATTTCAATAGGGTATACTTTTTTGAAACATAATAAATTTGTCCCAATAGACTTCATTTCCTCCTTTATGAAATAGTTCAGAAGAAAGTAAAAAGGTATTCATAAATTTGCTATGCAAATTTACTCATATCAGATATTAGCATTGTTACATTGCTAATATCTGATAAATTCTATTGGGACACTTTTTTTAATTTTTAAATGTTATGCTGCTGTTCTACATACCAAATAAACTACACATTACATTTCCTCCTCACATAACATAGGTTCATTACAATACAATCGTCTTTCTTTCAAATATTGTATTAATTCTGGTACTTTTTTATTGTCTAATTGAGAAACAAACTTGTTCCATGACAAGTTATCTAATTCTTCATCAGAAAAAGAAATTGCTACATCACAGATTTCATTTACCATCTGTAATGTAGCAATCAATGTATTGTACTTTAATGTACCTCTAAATAATCGAAATTCTATGGTTTCATAGTTGTTTAAATTTACACAAGTATAACGACCATTTTTACTGCCTTTTGCATGATAGAGTGTTTCTTTTGGAGAGTTCTTTCTGCCATATCTATTTGCCCATTGCTTCATTTGACTTTCTGTTCTTCTGCTGAAACACAACATTTCATTCCAAAACATTTCTACAAAATAGAGCACTCTTGAAATAGGATTTTCCTGTTCGTCCGCATATTCTCCAAAACAACTTTTATTGACATGAATATGTAGTCCTGCTGTACCTGACTGATGGCTATAATATCCCATAGCAAGTGCCTTTTTCATCATCTCTTGCCAATCCATATTATTTTTGTGATAGTCCAATGTCATAGGGTGGCTAACAATTTCAAATCCATCTGACAAACTACCATCTTCTTTGATGTAAATATGCTCCTTTGCGTCATTTGCCAATTCCAAAATTTGTCTTGCATTGAAATAATCTTTTCCACCATCATCAATTTCCAATTCTACCCCAAAGAAACGATTGCCTTCTCCATAGAACATAGGAGCAGGTTTGTAACTATAATCATGAATGGATTTTCTTACTTGATAACATTCGTTGCAATAATATGCACCTTGTTCATAATAAGCATTATCTAACATAATCAGTTCGTCACAATGATTACATCTTGTGTAATAATGATAATAACAATGGGAACACAGAGGAGTGTCTTCTGTACCTTCATTTTCACTGATGTAAATTCTTTCTCCACATTCTGCACAAACATCTGTTAATTCTTCAAAACAATCCAAGCAATATGCTTCTTCTTCCATAAAATAAACATTTTCTTCTGTTAATTCTTCTCCACATTGACTGCAATAAAATATCTCTTTCATATTATTTTTCCTCCTCTTTTTTATTCTCTTTGTCATTGATGTGTTCTTGTATCACTTTTACAAAAATCGTTGTAACAATGATAATTCTTTCTATCATCTCTTTAGAAATTTTTACTTTCATACTTTGTTTCCTCCTTTTGTAATTTTGATTTGTTGTTTTAGTGACTTCTTATTGTATTGCATAGATATAATATGTCATTGAAATTCCTAACAATACGATTGATTCGTTTATCCGTATTTCTCCAAAAATCATTGACATATTATATATTTGAAGTACAAATATTAAAAAAGAAAAGAGAGGATAATACATGAAAAAGAAAAGAAGATTTTAAGAAAGAAAGAAGAAAAGTGAGAACTATTTTACTTCTTATTCCTTATTCTTTTATTAAAAATATATATTATTATAAGAATATATAAAGTTAAAAAATAATATAAAAATCTAAAAATAAGAGAAGAAAGAAGAAGTATGCCTTATTAAATTAAAAACTATTTTGTGACACACAAAATAGTAAAAAAATTATAGTTCAAATAATTTAATAAGGAGGAGATAGAGTATGGAGAAAGTATTGTATTCAATCAAAGAAGTTGCAACAATTTTAGGAGTTAGTAAATCTCTTATATACAATTTAGTGAAACAAGAGAAAATTCCCATTTTAGAAATCGAAAACAGAAAACTAATTAGAGCTGAAACAATAGAGCAAATATTATTAGGAAAAATAGACTTAAAAAAGAGGTGATAGTCATGGGAAGAAGAGGAAACGGAGAAGGAACGATATACAAAAGAAAAGATGGAAAATGGACCGCCCAAATTACAGTAGGTATTGATGAAGTAACTGGAAAAGTGATTCGAAAAACATTTTATGGAAAGCAAAGAAAAGAAGTTGCAGAAAAACTGACAATATTTTTAAATCAAAAAGAGAGTTTTCTGAAAGATGGTAAGCATATGAAATTAAAAGAATGGCTATCGTTGTGGCTGAATACATATAATCAAAACATTGCTTTTTCTGCTTATGATGATTATGAGAGCAAAATTTATCAACATATCATACCAACACTAGGGGAAATAGAATTATGTGAATTAAAACCAATAATGATACAGAAATTCTATAATGAAAAAGCAGTATCAGGAAGAGTAGATGGCAAAGAAGGTGGATTATCCAGACGTTCTATTCGATATATTCATGTTGTGTTAAGGGCAGCTTTAGAACAAGCAAAAAGAGAGGGATATTTGATTACCAATCCAGCAGATGCAGTAAAAGTACCTAAACCAGTGAACAATGACATACTAAAAAGAAAAGTATTGACAAGAGAAGAACAATTACAGTTTTTTGAAAAATGTAGACAAGAAAAGTTGTTCCCTTTGTTTGCATTTGCTATGCTAACAGGTTGCAGAGAAGGAGAAATTCTTGCGTTAAAATGGCATCAAATTGATTTTAACAAAAATGAAATAACAATTGATTGTTCTGTTTCTGTGGTAAAAAAGAGATTAGAAGAGTTAAAAAATAGAACAGATGATAATATTTCTTTAATAAATTATACAGATAAAACAATGCAAATTGTAAAGGAAACAAAAACAACTTCCAGCACTCGTACAATTCCTATGTGTTCAGAATTAGTTAGTATTATGAAAGCACACACTTATGCACAAAAAGTAGAAAGAATGAAAAATATTTCCTGTTACAAAAATGAGGATTACGTATTTGCTACAAGATATGGTGGTATGTTGGATTACCGTTTTGTGATACGAAAGTTCCATAAATATCTGAAAAAAGCAAATATAGATACTATTAACTTTCATAGTTTAAGACATACCTTTTCCACAAGATTATTAGAAGAAGGTGTTTCTATGAAAATAGTACAAGAATATTTAGGGCATAAAAGTTATAATTTGACTGCAAATACCTACTCTCATGTTTTACCACAAATTAAGAAAGATGAAATTGAATGTTTGAATAGAATATTCTGTAGCTGATAAAAAGTATGACATAACTTTCAATGCTGATGAACCAAGCTAATTAATAAATAGATGATTAGCTTGGTTTTTTAGTTTTTTCTTAATAAAAGGTTTAATTTTGTTAATTATAAATAAAAGAAGGATTTATTTCACTAAATAATAATGAGTAATATGGGTAAAATAAAAACTAACTAAACAAAGAAATTTTTTGGCGAGATTAACTTCAATTAGTTAATCTTGTTTTTTTATGTTATGAGATGTTGAAAAATAGAATATATTTTAGAAATTTCTCTTTTATCATCAAAATTTATATAAGATTATCATTATTTGTGTTTCACCTCATGCTTTTATTAGACATAAAAACATATTTTTATACATTCAAAAAATACAAAATCTAACCTTGATTATTTAAAGATTGTAATTATCACAAATATCAATTATTTTGATTTATTTATAATAGCTTGTTGGTCACAAAACGAATATATTGAAACAATGAAGAGTCTTCTAACGATTATATAAGAAGTAAATGATTATGTAAGTATATATAAATTATACGTTTATATCTAAAGCAATTTTCTAGTTCTAGAAAATATCAAAATGTTCAATTTTACCTTACTTCTACAATATTATGAAATTTTGGAAGTTTATAATTGGAGAATATTCCTTTTAATTGAGGTTTATTATTTTAAATATAAAAGTCTTTAACTTGTGTCATTTTTTATAATATGATATATTTATATTTGACGATAAAGAAGTGAAGGTGAACACAAATGTTGAATTTTACTGATTTAAAAAAACCATCTATAAATATTGAATTATGTGATATAGATAATCATATTCCTCCGATTGATAAAGTTCATATTATGGATGAGGATTCATTTGAGTCATTTATATTAGAATGGTTATATGGATGCAAAAAAACAAAATATTTTTCTATTAAGCAAATTGGAGGAGCAGGTGACAAAGGTAGAGATATTATTGCATATTATAAAGATGGAGAGGTAGACTACTACCAATGTAAGCACTATAATACTGCACTAGCTCCATCAAATTTCTATGTAGAATTAGGAAAACTTTGTTACTACACATACAAAGGAGAAATACCTATACCTAAAAAATATTATATTATAGCGTCTAATGATGTAGGTCCTCTTTTACAGGATTTATTGAATAATCCATTTAAACTTCTTTTAAGTCTTAAACAAAATTGGAATACATATTGTAAAACTAAAATTACAAAAACTACAGAGATTTTATTAGATAAAGATTTTTATGATTATGTAGATTCTTTTAATTTTAAAATCATTAAATCGTATCCTATAGCACAGATTATAGATGAACATTTAGATACAATATATGGGTATATTCGTTTTGGTGGTCGCACACTTAATATGCCTACGTTATTAACACCAACTGATAATATTGAGTCGGATGAAATGACTTATATAACTGCTTTATTAGAAGCGTATTCTGATGAACTTGGTGAACAAATTGATACTGTTGAATCATTAAAAGCTCATAATTCTTATTTTAAACATTTTAATAGACAAAGAAAAGACTATTATTCTATTGAAACTATTCGTCGTTTTGTTAGAGATACTTTGACAGATTCTCAACAATTTGAGATACTAAAAGAAGAAATATATAATGGAATAATTGATGTTCATGAGCAAAATTATCTTAATGGTTTTATACGTTTAAAAGCAGACTTAATACAAGCTACTAATACTAACACTTCAAAATGTATACTTGATAGCAAATTCCATTGTATAGGAAACAGTGAAAGAAAAGGAACATGCCATATGTTGGTTAATGATAATAAATTAAGATGGGTGGAATAATAAATGAAAGAAGTATTTAATACTTCATTTGAAGTGTCATTGAGAATACTAATAATTTTAAATATAGTAAAAATTAGATTATCTATTGATAGAATATCTGCTTTAGATTTTATATCTATATATGGAAAAGATTTTGAAGTATC
>CAJTDC010000037.1 GCA_910575055.1 Clostridia bacterium | reverse complement strand
AGTTAAAAAATCTAATATAAAAACGAGTGAAAAATATTTTATTTTTTGCTCGTTTTTTGTTTTATAAAATTGTCATTCTTTTTGCACATTTTTGTCACTCTTTTTGCCCCCTTACAATAATCAGCAAAGGGAAATTACAGCACAACAGTACATAGAAATGGTAAAAAAAGGGAAAGTGACAAAAGAAATAGAAAAGCAACTACTACAAAGTACATCTATATTTATGTTGGGGAAAATGTTTACAAAAAAACAGTCTGCAATGGAAAAAGGTGCAGAAAAAATAGTTGAGAAGATTACCGAAAGGCAGTCTTCTTTTTCTTTTGACATAAAATATCACGAAACCAAAAAATGGATAGAAAAAAGTTGTGCAGAGCAGATAGTACATCTGACAAAGACACAAAAAGAAGCGATAAAACTAGTCATTGACAGAGCAGAAAGGTTAGGCATTACAACAGAAGGTACAGCAGATTTGTTGAAGCCAATGATAGGGTTGCATAAAGGACAAGTGACAGCAAATGTGAATTACTATAACAGTATCAAACAAAACTTGCTAGAAAATCATCCCAAAATGAAAGAGCAAGCAGCAGAAAAAAAGGCATTAGAAAAGGCAAAACAGTATGCTAAAAATCAAAGAGAATATAGGGCAATGACAATCGCTAGAACAGAACTAGCAGGAGCATATAACGCAGGAGAATTTTATAGTATCAAGCAGGCTCAAAAAGATGGGCTTATGGGAAAAGTGAAAAAATATGCTATATCTGCTGGTGATGGTAGAGTTTGTAAAGGCTGTAGAGAAGTAGAAGGACAGGAAGCAAACCAAAATGAGTATTTTAAAACACAATGGGGCGATGTGCTTTTCCCACCTTTTCATACAAGTTGTAGGTGTGCTGTAGAGTATGAAGAAATTTCAGAACCAGAAGAAGTTATACCAAGAACAACGGAAATGACAAATATAGATACACAACAAAATGATAACACTTTTACAGAAGAAAGCGATGGCTTTTTCGGAAATGTTGGGAGAGATACAAAAGGTATATTTATTGGTGAAAAGGTTATACAATATGACGAATTACCAAAAAGTATAACAGAACCTTTTGAACAAGGTTTAAAAAATGCAGCTCCTATGACAAAAATAATATTGCAAAGAGAAATGAAAAATGTAGATTATACTATCAAGCTAGGATATAATAGGCATAGTAGAATATTGAATATCATATCTCTACATGAAAAAAATACACCATCATCTACAATAGCACATGAATTGTTCCATAGAATAGATAAGGTATATGGTGTAACAAAAACGTATGATTTTAGAAAAGTATTACAAAAAGATTTTGATAACTTACTTATGAAGTGTATAAAAGATGGTAGTGTAGAAGCGTATTTATTAAAAAAATACCCTAATATATTTGAGCAAACAAAAACATTAGAAAACTCTAAAATGCTAGAAAAATACAGAGGAATTTCTGATATATTTAGTGGATTGACGAATAACAAACTTTATTTTGGTTATGGACATAAAGAAAAATATTGGAAAAAAGACAGAAAAAATCTATCAAAAGAAGCATGGTCGCAATATGGTAGAATTACATATACTAATGACAAAGAAGTGATAAAAATATTTAAAGAATTATTTCCAAACTTTTATGACTGTGCTACAATAGCACTGGAGGAGCTGATATAAATGTCACAGTGGAAAGGAAAAGTTACAGAAGAATTAAAAGAGTTATATATTAAATATGCAGAATTATTCGATGGAATGAGTCCAGGCGGATATGCAGAACTTGATGGCTGTTATGATAATATCAGTTATGAAGAATTTGTAGGATATATCAAAGAGTGTATTAAACAAAAAGAAGAAATGCCAGATGTTATGTTTTCATTAGAAGAAGTAGAAGAAAAAGAAAAAGAAGCCTTGAATTTATTAAATGAATTATATTTGCGATATGTTTCTGTATTTGGAGAACTTCCAAAGAATTATAAAGAAATTGAAGGCTATCAGAATTTAAGTGATGAAAAAAAGAAAGAAATAGAAAGCACAAGTCTAGAAGAAATAAAGCAATATATTGAAAGAGCTATAAAACGAAAAGAAAAAGATACTATATCAGATTGTATTGTATTTGTTTTTAGAAAGTTGATTTTAGAGGCAGAATTAGATGATGATTGATAATATTGTACCTTAACGCCTTAGGGCGTTTTTTTATTGCTTTAAATTGAAAGGAAGTGATAAAATGAATTTTGAATTGAAAAAGTCTGTTGAGGATAAAAAGCAGGTATTTGGTTGGGCAAATGTCGCTGAAGATGAACAAGGAAATAGTATTGAAGATTATCAAGGCGATACCATAACAGGTGAAGAACTGGAAAAAACCGCCTATGAATATGTGTTGAAATTTAGAGATACAGGAGAGCGACACAATCCAGCATTGCGAAAAAAAGGCAAAATGATTGAAAGTATTGTGCTTACAAAAGAGAAATTGCAGGCGTTAGGGCTACCAGAGGACAGCTTGCCTTGTGGTTGGTGGGTAGGTTTTCAGATAACAGATGACAATACTTGGCAGAAAATCAAAAAAGGCGAATACAATATGTTTTCTATAGAAGGTACTGCACAAGTGGAAAATGTAAATAAAACAATACAAGCAAAGAGCTTTTTAGAATGTTATCATAACTAAAAAGTTCTTTTTAATTAAACATTTTGCTTTTGATAAAGAGTAATTAAAGCGTTTTGAAGCACTTGTGAAAAATTGACATGATTTTCTTCAGCAAAAGTATTTAACCATGCAGGAATAGTTAAGTTTTTTCTAACTGCTTTTTCTCCATATTTTTCGGCATAAGTGTCCATGTCAAGTACAATCATACTAACAAAACCGCCTTTTTCAGGAATAACGTTTTCTAAAGGAGTAGAGGTAGGAATTGCTTTTCCGTCTTCTAATTCGTCAAGTACCCAACCAGAAGCTGCGTCTGTAATCATTAAAATAGCGTCGGCTAAAGTATCTCCTTGACTGATACAGCCAGGAAGGTCAGGGACTTCTACTGTGTAAGTTCCCTCTTTTTCTGTAATCATCGGGAAGAGTAATATATTTGGTGCATCCTCTATTTTTCTTGCCATTATTCCAGCATTTGTGATTGCACGGACAGCTTTTGTTTTTAGACTGTTTCAATGGGCAGCAGTATTTCTGCCAGGTTCTGTGATTGTCATAAGATTTACCATCTTTCATCATAGCAAGACCTGCTTCACAAATGGGATGTCCGCTTGAGAGTTTCTTTGGATTTTTAGTGTTTCGCTTGTTAAGAGCAATAACACATTCACCGTGATAAAGGTAGAAGGCAATGGTAATTATTTCGCTTAACCAAATAGAAATGCTTCTGCTCATTATTTTGTAGATGAAAGTAATATCGTACAAAGTGTAAAAGATACTGATACAGCTTGGCATTGTGGAGCCAAAAGCTACAAACATACTATATGCAAAAATAACAATAGCATAGGTGTGGAGATGTGTAGTGAAAAAGATGATAAAGGGCAATATTACATAAATGAACAAACACAAAATACAGCAATTAAACCCATAAAATTCTTATAGAAAAGTACAACATACCAATAGAAAATGTGCTTAGGTATTATGATGACACTGGTAAAATGTGCCCAGAACCTTTTGTCAGAAATCAAATACAATGGTACAACTCGTTGGGTAGTGAAAAGCTATCCCCATAACTTAAAAATAATTGCTTAATTAAGACAGTTTAAATTATGAGAACTAGTGACTTGATTAGTCAAATGAGAGGGTAATGCCTTGAAGGGTTAACTCTAATACTCCGAATAGCATATACAATAGCGAAACGTATGTGTTATAAGCTTGGTGAAGTCGGCTGAGAGGAATGATTATGAAAAATAAAGGTTCAAAGAATAAACCTAAAGGCTATTGAAAAGGATAAAGTTACTGGAACGATGAAAGCAGGTGACAGAGAGAATACGCTGCTTCTATGAAATGGTTGTAAGAAAAAAAGAAGAAGAACTTTCAAAATTAATTTAAAGATAGTTCTCTATAACTTACATTAACGTCTGTGAGAGTAGAGCCACGACCGAAGAAGTTTCTGTAATGGAAATGGAGGAACAGGCTCAAGACAATTAATCGAAAAAGAATAACGTATTACAATATACAATAGGCTTCGAGTAAGACTTAGAAAGAGAATACAAATAAAGGAGAATAATGCAAATAAATAAACTCTGTAAGAGTGTTGGAAATACTGTAATACTGAATGACGCTTAATTGTTGGAAAGACACATATGTGGTGAAAGTCGCACGTACGATGTGGAGTGGGGGAAAAGTCGAAGATAACATCAAACGCTTACCTATCACTATGTTAGATTTTAAAAAGAAGTTGATAGAACAAAAAGAAGGTAAAAATGAAATGATATACAACTATATTGATATATTGATGAAAATATGCCAAATTGGGCAAAGCCTACCGTGCAAAAGTTGATTGACAAAGGGGCATTAAAAGGAGATGAAAAAGGAGAATTGTTGTTGACTGGTACGATGTTGAGACTGTTTGTAATATACGATAGAATGGGTGTATATGATAGATAAGAGGGTGAAAATCCCTCTTTTTTATAGAGCAAATCTGTCCTACAACTTTATTTTTTGTCCTACTTTTTTATAAAATTTATTGTATATAATAAATCTTTTTAAGACAAAAAGGTATTAAAATATTATAAATTTAATACTTTATATATTTTTTCAGACAATATAAAATACAATAGCATATTAACTATTTTTTAGAACCAAAAGTATAAAAAACTATAAATAATAATCATTATATTTGTAGGCTTTTCTACTATTAAAAATATACATATTTTTATAATTTTTAATAAAAAAGAAGGATATTTATTATAATTGTCGAATTAGTATAATAATATCCTTATTCTATATTTGAAAAATAAAGAGATATTATTTTAAACTATTATATAAAATGCTTATTAATACAACAAGAGGAGGTAAAATAAATATGAAAAATTATGCTGCAAATGAAGTACGAGATATTGTGATATTGGGTCATAGTGGTTGTGGTAAAACCACACTATCAGAAGCATTATTATACTATTCTGGTGCTACAAAAAGATTTGGAAAAGTATCAGAGGGAAATACTGTAAGTGACTATGACCCTGAAGAAATTCGTAGAAATGTTTCTATCAGCACATCTGTATTACCTGTAGAATGGAAAGATACAAAAATTAATTTTTTAGATACTCCAGGCTATTTTGATTTTGTAGGAGAAGTTAAATTAGCAATGAGTGTATCAGATACTGCTCTGATTGTTGTTTCAGCAAAATCAGGTTTAGAAGTTGGTACAGAAAAAGCATGGGAGTATGCAGAGGAAATTGGTATACCTAAAATAATTTTTATTAATCAAATGGACGATGAAAGTGCAGATTTTCAAAATACAATCAATCAATTAAGAGAAAAATATGGAAAAATTGTAGCACCATTACAGGTACCTTTTAGAGATCCTAATGGTGTGTTAGGTTTTATTAATGTATTAAAAAGAGACGCAAGAATGTTAGATAACAGTGGAAAATTAGTAAAATGTGACATTCCAGAGGACAAAGTAGAAGAAGTAGAAACATTACGTGCATGGGTTGTAGAAGTTGCAGCAGAAAGTGACGATGATTTACTCGAAAAATTCTTTAATGATGAAGAATTAACATTAGAAGAAATTTATTTAGGACTAAAAAAAGGTATTCGTAATCATTCTATTGCTCCTGTTATATTTGGTTCTGCTATAATGGGCTATGGTGTTAGACTTTTAATGAGCACGATTGTAAAATTTATGCCACCATCTATTGAATGTCGTCCATCTTTTATATGTAAAGATTTAAGAAATGAAGGAGAAGGTATGAAACGATATAATTCGGAAAAAGACCATCTTGCTTGTTTCGTATTTAAAACAATATCTGACCCTTATGTTGGTCGTTTAAATATATTCCGTGTACTTTCTGGTGTTATTAATACTACAAAAACAGTATATAATCCTGAAAAAGATACTTATGAGAAAGTAGCACATCTTTATGTTGTAAGAGGAAAAGAACAAATTGAAGTAGATGAATTACAAGCTGGAGATATTGGTGCGTTAGCAAAATTATCTAATACTTCTACACAAGATACGCTTTGTTCAAAATATTTTCCTGTTGAATTAGAAAAAATTGATTTACCTAAGCCAGGGCTTTCTATGTGTATTACACCTAAAGGAAAAGGTGATGAAGATAAAATTTCTGCTGCTTTATCAAAAATACTAGAAGAAGACCCAACATTATCTTTAGAAATCAATAAAGAAACAAAACAAACGATTATTTATGGACAAGGTGAGCAGCAATTAGAAGTTGTTGTAAATAAATTAAAAACAAAATATAAAATTGATGTAGAATTAACTGACCCTATTATTCCTTATAGAGAAACAATTAAATCTAAAGTAAAAGTACAAGGTAAGTATAAAAAACAATCTGGCGGTCACGGACAATATGGTGATGTTTGGATGGAATTTGAGCCATCTGGCGACCAATCTCAATCTTATATTTTTGAAGAAAAAATATTTGGTGGTTCTGTTCCAAAACAATATTTCCCTGCTGTAGAAAAAGGATTACAAGAATGTGTTAATAATGGTGTATTAGCTGGTTATCCTGTTGTTGGATTAAAGGCCACATTAGTAGATGGTTCTTATCACCCTGTAGACTCTTCAGAAATGGCATTTAAAATGGCAACTTCTGTTGCATTTAAAGATGGTCTTCCACAAGCAAAACCAACTATATTAGAACCTATAGCTCATGTAGAGGTAACCATACCAGAAAAATATATGGGTGATATTATGGGTGATATCAATAAAAGAAGAGGTCGCATATTAAGTATGAACCCTGAGCAAGAGAAAAAAGTAATTATTGCAGAAGTACCTCTTGCAGAAATGCATAAGTATGCTACGGATTTGCGTTCTATGACACAAGGTAGAGGTTATTATGAATACTATTTTGAACGTTATGAAGAAGCACCTATGGAAATGCAGAAAAAAATTATTGAACAAAAGTAAAATGAGAAATAATATATAAAGAGGGCTGGCTTTTAAAAATATTTTTAAAAGCCAGCTTTTTTTATAACTATATGATATACTAATATAAATATAATAAATTTTTTTAGTTTCATAAAATTGAATACAATAATTAAAGTAAATACACAGATAAGGGGGACATTTATGGAAAAAAAAACAATATTAGCTGTTGATGATGAAATACATATTTTAGAATTATTAAAATATAATTTAGAAACAAATGGTTATTATGTTATTACAGTTGAAACAGGAGAAGAAGCTCTTGAATTATTGGAAAGAGAAAAAATAGATGCTGTTTTATTAGATTTAATGTTGCCTAAAATAGATGGATTAGAAGTATTACGTCGTATTCGAAATACAAAAAAAATTAAAAAAATACCTGTTATTTTATTAACTGCAAAAAGTGACGAATTTAATAAAGTATTAGGTTTAGAAACAGGAGCAGACGATTATATTGCTAAACCATTTAGTATTAGGGAATTACAAGCAAGAGTAAAAGCTGTTTTGCGTCGTGTAACAGAAGAGCAATCTGCATTAACAGAGAAAAAGCTAATTTCTACTCATGGTCTTGAGATTGGTTTAGAAACAAAAACTGTAAAAAAATATGGAATTCCTATTGAAATGTCTTTAAAAGAATTTGAACTTTTAAAATTATTAGCAGAAAATCCCGGAAAGGTTTATTCAAGAGATGTGCTTTTAGAAAAAATATGGAGTTATGAATATATTGGCGAAACAAGAACGGTAGATGTACATATTAGACATATTAGAAAAAAAATAGAAGAAGATGATAGTAATCCTATGTTTATTAAAACAGTACGTGGTTTTGGATATAAATTTAGGGAGGACTAATTATGCAAAAAACAGTATTTTGGTCTTATATATTTATAATATGTCTTGTTACTGGTTTAATTGGTCTGTATTCTATTAAAATTAGTCATCATTATCATATACAAGAATTTCAAGACTATGTCATAAAAGAAGGAAATATGATTTCTAAATATCTAAATATGATTTATGATATTGAAACTGAAGATGTTACAAAAATAGACAATTTTATAAAACAAACAGCAAATGATTTAGAGTTATGTATTACTATAATTGACAAAAATGGAAATGTAATAAGCAGTTCTGAAAAAAATTTATATGATATAAATCAAAAAAATATGCCAGAAGTGCAAAGTGCACTAAAAGGAGAAACTATAAAAATTATTAGAAAAAATGAGATATATAATCAAGAGTATATTTATATAGCTATGCCTATTACATTAAATTTTGAAACTGTAGTATTATGTTTTTCACTACCTTTATTACAATTAAATGAGTTAAGAACAAATGTTATCATTAATATTACTATTAGTACTATTTTTGCTCTTATTTGTGCATACTATTTATCTAAAAAAATATCTGAGCCATTAGATAATTTAATAAATGCAGCATTAGAGGTTTCTCAAGGAAAGTATCATAAAAAAATACCTGTATCTACAAATAATCAAATTGGTTTTTTAACAGAAACATTTAATATGATGAGTTTGGAACTAAATGCTACTATTAATGCTTTAGAAATGGAAAATAAAAGAATGGAAGCTATTGTAAATAGTATGATAAATGGTGTAGTTGCTATAGATAAAAAAAATAAAATATTAATGATAAATTCTCCGTGTTATGAACTATTTGATATTAAAAATACATATTGTAAAGGATTAGATTTTTATGAAATTTGTAAAAATAAAGATATACAAATATTATTAGAAACTTCTATTTCAGAAAAACGAAATATTGTAGAAATTGTGGTGTTAAAATCTAATTTTAATGGAGATAAAATATTACGTATATACATTAATCCTATATTTACTACTAAAAATCCCAATAATAGCTTAGGAACATTACTTGTTTTTCAAGACGTGACACAAATTAAAAAGCTAGAGGAAATGAGAAGTAATTTTATATCAAATGTAACTCACGAATTAAAAACACCTTTAACTTCTATTATGGGATTTACAGATACATTACGCTCAGGAGCTATTAAAAATCAAGATATGGCACTACATTTTTTAGAAATTATTGATATTGAAACACATAGATTATATCGTTTAATACAAGATATATTATCATTGTCTGAAATTGAAACAAGAAAAGAAGATACTAATATGCAATATGAGTCTATTGAAAAAATATTAACTTATGTAGAAGGGCTATTAAAGCCTCAAGCAGAAGAAAAGGGATTACAGTTAGTGGTAAAGTGTGAAACAATGCCTTTTTATTTTTGTAATAAAGATAAAATTTCTCAAATGTTCATCAATTTAATTGAAAATGCAATTAAATATACAGAAAAAGGAAGTGTAATGGTTTTCTGTAAATATCAGGGCGAATATTTTATACTACAAGTAAAAGATACAGGTATTGGTATTCCTGAAGAAAGTATTGACCGTATTTTTGAACGATTTTATAGAGTTGACAAAGGTCGTTCTCGAAAAGCTGGAGGAACCGGTTTGGGACTTTCTATTGTAAAACATATTATGATGCTTTACAATGGAAAAGTAAAAGTAGAAAGTATAGAGGGAAAAGGTACTACATTCACTATTACAATGCCTTATGAAAGAGAAGTAAAAAAGTGAATATTATTTTCTCCAAATTTCAATGAAATTTGAAGAAAATAATATAATTAAAGATAGGGATTATTTTTGTTTTAATCTTTTTTTCTTTTTTGTTGCTAAAAAATATCTTTTTTTATATTTACGCCATAATATAAGACGATAAAAAATAAATGCTATTAAAAAAAATATTATACTACAGATTAAAGAAAAAAGTAATATATTAAAAATAGAATTAAAGAATGAACTATTTTTATTATTTATTGTTTTATCATTTTGTGAAGAAGCTAATATTACATCTTCTTCCAATATAACAGAATGGTCTGCTAATAATTCTACTGTTTTTAGAGGTATATTTTCATAATAAAATGTAATAGAAGCCACTATATCATTTTTATTAATGGGAGCTGTTACATTTTTAGGACAATCTATTGTTTTTGTTATTTTACTCATATCAAAATCAATAGGAACTGTTTTATAAATGTCATCAGTAGGTTTCGCTAGTATAGAAGCTATGTTTGTCGTACTATTAGTTTCTTTTATAACAGGTATTGTTTGAGAAATTTCATTTATAGAAGAAAGTTTTACTGTCTTATAATGAGAAAAACCATAATCAAATAATTTAATAGTATCTTCGTAATGTTGTGCTCCTTTACATTGAAATACAACAGCAATTAATTCTGTATTGTCCCTTTTTGCATAGGTAACTAGTGTATTTTGGGCTTCATCTGTAAATCCTGTTTTTCCTCCTTCACAGCCTTCATAAACATAAATAGAAGGAGGTTTTATCATTTGATGTTGACCATAAAGATATCTTGTCTCTTGTTGTTTATTAGTAGGAGGAATTTCATAATAAGTTGTTTTAATTACTTTTTTAAATTCTGGAAATTTTAATGCTTCTTTTGCAATAAGTGCCATATCATATGCAGTGGTATAATGATTTTCATTATGAAGTCCATTAGGATTTAAAAAATTTGTGTTTTTACATCCTAATTCTTTTGCTCTTACTGTCATATGTTCTGCAAATTTTTCTACTGAACCATCAATTTGTTCTGCAATACCTAATGCAGCTTCATTAGCAGAACGTAAAAGTAAAGCATATATAGCCTGTTCCATAGTAATTTGTTCTTCTTCTTGTAATGCAATATGACTACTTCCAGGTTCTATACCAAATATAGCATTATGAGAAAACGTAATTATTTCATTCATTTTATTAGCTTCAAAGGCTAAAAGTGCAGTCATTATTTTTGTAATGCTAGCAGGATATTCTTTTTTATTGCTATTTTTTTCATATAGTATTTCTCCTGTAGTAGCATCTATTAATATTGCCGCATCAGCATTGATTTCTAAATTATTTTGTTTTATATCATTTTCGATTATTTCATTGGACTTTGACCAAACGATATCATTAAAATGAAATAAAATTAATGTTATAAAAAAAATCAATAAAATATTTTTTTTCATTATATACTCCTTTATAAAAATATATGATACAATAATATCAATTATAGCAGATATAGTTAGAACCTAAAATCATTTTCTTTATTAAATTAAGAAAGGAAAAAATATGAATAAAATAAAAAAGAAAATAGATAATAGACTGTTAATTTTCCTGTTGTTATTTATTATAACCATTTGTGGTATATCTTATAGCAAAATGCGAAAAAAAACTTTATTAACATTTGGTACAGAAAAAGAATTTATATCACCACAATATTCTTTAAATGTATTAGATAGTATAACAGTTGAAATAGAAGGAGAGATAAAGTATCCAGGCATATATAATATTACAGAAGGATATACTCTAAAAGATGTAGTAGAAAAAGCAGGAGGATTAACAGAATATGCTAATGTGGTTTCATTAGATTGGAATGTATTTGATGGACAAAAAATTGTAATACCTAAAAAAGAGGAAAATTTTATAATAGAATATAGTTCTTTATTTTTAGAACAGAAACAAAAGCAAGAAAATGAACAACAATACGAAGAAATATCGGAAGATACGAAGAGGTTGTACATCAATATCAATACAGCAGATGTAGAAGAATTAGATTTATTACCTGGTATCGGAGAAAAATTAGCAGAAAGTATTATTTCATATAGGACAGAAAATGGTTTTTTTCAAACAATAGAAGACATCAAAAATGTACCTAAAATTGGAGATAGCATTTTTGAAAAAATAAAAGATTATATTACAATCCAATAAAATACAGGAGGAAATTGAAATGGCATACCATATTTTAGTTGTGGATGATGAAAAATTAATTGTAAAAGGAATTAAATTTTCTTTAGAACAAGACGGAATGAAGGTAACACCTGCTTATGATGGAGAAGAAGCGCTTCGTTATATAAAGGAAGAAAAATTTGATTTAATTGTTTTAGATGTTATGTTGCCTAAGGTAGATGGTTTAGAAGTGTGTCAACAAACACGAGAATTTTCTCAAATACCTATTATTATGGTAACAGCAAAAGGAGAGGATATGGACAAAATTATGGGTTTAGAGTATGGTGCAGATGATTATATTACAAAACCCTTTAATATATTAGAATTAAAAGCAAGAATTAAAGCAATTTTAAGAAGAAGTAATACTCACAAGGGAATTTATAAAGATGCTCAAAATACATTACAAATTCGAAATTTAGAATTAGAATTTGAAAGTAGACGTGTATTTATTGATGGTAAAGAAACAAATTTAACAGCAAAAGAATTTGATTTATTAGAGTTATTTATGGAAAATCCGGGGAAAGTATATAGTAGAGAAAAACTTCTTGATACAGTTTGGGGATACGATTATCCTGGAGATGTGAGAACAGTTGATGTTCATGTTCGTCGCTTAAGAGAAAAGATAGAAGAAAATCCAAGCGACCCAAAGTATATTTTTACCAAATGGGGAGTGGGTTATTATTTTAACTAAATTAAAGAAAAAATGGAACAGTTTACAATGTATGTTATTACTTACGTATATGTTAGTAGGCGTTGTTCCTCTTATTCTTTTTACTAATACTATCTTTCGTACTATGGATGAATATTTTGTAGAAGAAAGGAAAAAGGAACTTTTAAATCAAGCTAATATACTTTCTGGAAAGATTTCTGATTCTCAATATTTATATGATACTACAAAATGGAACCAATTTAATGAAGAAATTAGACTAATTAGTAATAAAGGTAATTTTCGAGTTCTTGTTATTGATGCTTCAGGTATTGTTATAAATGATTCAAGCCGTCAAGATATAGGAAAAACGTATCTTGTGCAAGAGGTAATTGAAGCATTAGATAATAAAGACGTATCTAGACAACAGGAAGATGGTGTTATTTATGCAACAGTTTCCATATTAGATAAAAATTCCAATAAAATTGGAGTTGTATTAATTTCAGCTCTTAGTGACGATGTTAGTACTATGGTAGGAGAAATTAGAAACCAATCCAATGTACTTTTTATAATGATTACTATTATATTAACAATATTAATATATTTTTCTACAAGATTTTTTATAGAGCCTCTAAAAAATGTATTAGGAGTTATTATTAAGATGTCAGAAGGGCATTTTGACCAAAGGATTGATATAAGAGGAATTCGTCATAATGAGATTACAGATTTAGCATTAGCTTGCAATAATATGGCGGAAAGATTAGAACAGGTTGATACTTCAAGACAAAATTTTGTATCTAATGTATCTCATGAATTAAAAACGCCCTTAAGTTCTATAAAGGTGTTAAGTGAATCTATATTATTACAAAAAGATGTACCAAGAGAAACATATATAGAATTTTTAGAAGATATTACTTCTGAGATTGATCGTATGACTGAAATTATAAATGATTTATTAACATTGGTAAAGCTAGACCAAAAAGAAATTCCTATTACTTTTACAGAAATAGAATTAAATCAACTTATTATAGATATTACTAAAAGAATGAAACCTTTAGCAGACTCAAAAAAAATAGAATTAAATTATATTTTACTGAAAGAAAAAGTATTGGCTGATATAGATAAGACAAAATTTGTACTAGCTATTTCTAATCTTGTAGAAAATGCTATTAAATATACTGCTGAGAAGGGATTTATTACAATAACTGTTGATAGTGACCATCAAAATGTATTTCTTTCTGTTTCAGATACAGGTATTGGTATTGCGGAAGAAGAAATTAATAAAATATTTGAACGATTTTATAGAGTTGACAAAACAAGAAATCGTGAAACAGGAGGAACTGGTTTAGGACTTTCTATTACTCATTCTACTATTTTGATGCATAATGGCAGTATTAAAGTAAGTAGTAAAGAACAAGAAGGAACTACATTTTTAGTATGTATTCCTCTAAGGCAAACTTAAGTAATATTGCAGTATAAAAACTGCAAAAGGAGGTTTTCCTTTGTTAAATAAAGAAAAGTATAAATTTATAATATGGATTTTCATTTTATTGATTTTTATTATAAGTATAATTATTTTATCTTTTTTTACAAAAGCAGAAAAAAGATTAGTAAATGCTAACGAAAAAACAGTAGAATTGTATTTTAATGATACTGCAACAAATAAATTACGTTTGGAAGAAAGAGTAATACAAGGTAATACACAAGAAAAATTAATTTTATGTGTGTTAGAACAGTTACAAGCAGGTTCTAAAATTGAAGGAAATATTGTTGTAGTACCTCAAGATATTACAATACTTTATGTTACAATAAAAGACCATATTGCGGTAATTGATTTATCAAAAGAATATAATACTTTATCATTAGGTGAAAAAATTATGTGTCGTTCTGCTATTGTATGGTCAGTAACAAGCCTTGATTTTGTAGATTATGTTTGTATTAAAGTAGAAGGAAAAGAGTTAGAAAAAGTATCTGGAGAACCTATTGGATTAATGAATCGTGAAAATACTTTGATAAACCCAATTGTTTCACCTGAGTCTAAACGATATGAAATTGTTTCATTATATTTTACAGACAAAACAAAAGAACATCTTGTAAAAGAAGAAAGAGAGATTGAAATTAGTCAGATACAAACAAGAGAAAAATCTGTTGTAGAACAGTTGATTTTAGGAGCAAA
>CAJTDC010000036.1 GCA_910575055.1 Clostridia bacterium | reverse complement strand
CTGCCCGAAATAATAATGCGATGTTAAACCTTCAGTATCCCCTTTTAGGGGATTAGCAAGTAATACCCCTTCTAGGGGTTGGTCAAACCACTAGTTTACTAGTGGTTTTGATTATACAAATCAAATCATTTTTAGAAATATTTTTTCATAAACTGAGAAAGCAAGTATTAATATAGTAGAAAAAGCTGTCCATTTTTTTACTATATTATATGAAAATAGAAATAAAATAATAAAAAACATAACAATTATATTGTACATTTATAACAGAAATATTGTTAAAATTGTATTTAATTACTAACATTTTGACAAAAAACAAAAAAGTTTTTAAAACATTAGTATCTATTAACAGAAAAAAATAAGAAATGTAGTTTATTAAATTTGTAATTTGTGGTATACTAGAAAAGTAAAAGGCATAGCAAAATATGCCAATACAGTTTTTTTTAAAAGAGGAGGAATTTAAAAATGGTAAAAGTAGGTATTAATGGTTTTGGACGTATTGGTAGACTTGTTTTCCGTGCATCTTTAAGCAGAACAGATTTGGAAGTTGTTGCAGTAAATGACCCTATGATTGATTTGGATTATATGGTTTATATGCTCAAATATGACTCTGCTCATGGCCGTTTTGATGGCGAAGTTGGAACAAAAGATGGAAAATTAGTAGTAAATGGTAAAGAAGTAACTGTATTTAGCTGCATGGACCCTAAAGAAATTCCTTGGGCATCTGCTGGTGCTGAATATGTTGTAGAGTCTACTGGCTTATTTACAACAACAGAAAAAGCTTCTGCTCACTTTACAGGTGGAGCTAAAAAAGTTGTTATCTCTGCCCCATCTTCTGACGCTCCTATGTTCGTAATGGGCGTAAATAACGATAAATACAGCAAAGATATGACAGTTGTTTCTAATGCTTCTTGTACAACAAACTGCCTTGCTCCTTTAACAAAAGTTATCAATGATAAATTTGGCGTAGTAGAAGGTCTTATGACAACAGTTCACTCCACAACTGCTACACAAAAAACAGTTGATGGCCCATCTAAAAAAGATTGGAGAGGTGGACGTGCTGCATCTGCAAATATTATTCCATCTTCTACAGGTGCTGCAAAAGCAGTTGGTAAAGTTATCCCTGAATTGAACGGTAAATTGACAGGTATGTCTTTCCGTGTTCCTACAATCGATGTATCCGTTGTTGACCTAACTTGCCGTCTTGCAAAACCAGCAACATATGAAGAAATTAAAGCTGCTGTAAAAGAAGCTGCTGAAGGTCCAATGAAAGGTATTTTGGATTACACAGAAGACGATGTTGTATCCAGCGATTTCTTAGGCGATGCTCATACATCTATATTTGATGCAAAGGCAGGTATTGCTTTAAATGATAACTTTGTAAAATTAGTTTCTTGGTATGATAATGAATGGGGTTACAGCAACAAAGTTGTAGACTTAATTCAACATATGGCTAAAGTAGACGCTCAATAATTTTTTAATTAAAATAAAAACACCTTATCAATTTGATAAGGTGTTTTTTTCGATTTTCGGTTTTGTTTTTACAGTGGCGATTGTCCAATATCCTTTTAATTTTTTGACAAATGATGCAACTTCTGGCTTTTCCTCTTTTTCTAAATCAGCTAGTTTTTCATATTCTCTTTTTGATAATGTTTGCCAAAGAGCATATTGCTTTTTGTAAAGTTCGGCAGAAAGGGGATTTTTTTGACACCATTGGTTCATTTTTTTATTGTAATATTGTTGCAAACTTCTATAT
Organism: Clostridia bacterium; assembly: GCA_910575055.1. Lineage (GTDB taxonomy): Bacteria > Bacillota > Clostridia > Lachnospirales > Anaerotignaceae > Coprocola. The sequence goes on along the minus strand of CAJTDC010000036.1, from coordinate 13,538 downwards.
TTTTTATAATAAACATCTTTCTTTTTTTCTTTTTTAAAATTTTTTTCTACACAACTTTGAGAACAGAAAAGAGCATCTATTCTTTTACTAGTGAAACAAGTTTGGCACTGAGGACATATTTTAAAAGGTGGTAGTACACAACATTCTACAAATTTCTGATATTCTATTAGTTCTACAATGAGTGCTTGATGTAACGTGTTTACATCATATACTTGTATAAAACCTATAGAAGGCTCATATTCATAATGAATAGAAAATGATAGTTTATTTTTTTGATTGCTATTTAATTCATATAATACAGGCAATTTTTGAAAAGAAGAAAAAGCATTAACATTACTTTGTAAATGCAAATTTTGAGAAAGTATTTTTACTGCTTCAAAAATTAATGTATGAAGTTGTTCTATTTGTTTATCTGTTGTGCTAAAAATTTCTTTATCAAAAAGCAGTTCTTTTTTATTTACAAAATGCAATATGGTATCTCCTAAATTTGTAGAATAGATACGTGGTAAAAAAAGTTTTTCTTGATATGATATAATAGGCATTTGCATATTGTTTTGATAAATAGAAATATACATAAAATATCACCTCACTATAATATATTGTTACCTATATTATAGTGTAATAAAATAAAATAATCAACAATATTATTGCAATGATAAATATTTTTTATAATTGTAGAAAACATTATTTCTTTTTATAACAAAAAACATTTCTGTATTATATTTTACATATTATACAGAAATGTTTTATATTTTATATTTATTTTTTAATAGAAAATTGATATGTAGTTTTATGTTCGTAAACATCTCCTGCTTTTAATATAGGTTTTTCAAAATTGTCTACATTAATAGCATTTGGAAAATACTGTGTTTCTAAGCAAAAGCCACAACGATGAGATAATGTAACATTATTTTTGCCCACATTAGAACCATCTAAAAAATTGGCAGTATAAAATTGTACTCCAGGTAATGTTGTTGTCATATCCATTTGTATACCAGTTGTTTCAACATAAACAGAAGCAGCAATAGGAGATTTATTTAATACCCAATTGTGGTCATAGCCTTTACCAAAACGAATTTGTTCGCAGCTTGTATTATTGATATTTTTACCAATAGGAGTAGGTGTTGTAAAATCCATAGGAGTACCTTTTACAGAAGCAATTTCACCGTGAGGAATAGACTCAGCGTCTGCTTTTGTAAAACTGTCTGCATTAAGTGTTAAAATGTGGCTGAGCACATCACCACTGTCATAACCTCCTAAATTAAAATAACAATGGTTTGTTAATGCACAAAGTGTATCTTTGTCTGTTGTAGCTTTATGGAGTATTGTAAGTTTATTGTTTTGGTCAAATGTATATGTTACAGTAACTGTTAACGTACCAGGATAACCTTCTTCTCCGTCAGGGCTGACATATGTAAATATAATGCTGTCGTTTTCTTCTTTTGACTGCCAAACTTTTTTATCAAAACCAATTTTTCCACCGTGCAAGTGATTTTTACCATCATTAGCATAAAGATTATATGTTTTTCCATTAAGTGTAAAAGCAGAGTTTCCAATTCTATTACATACACGACCTACTGTTGCACCTATATAAGCAGTTTTTGTTTCATAATCTTCTATGGTATCATATCCTAATGATACATCACGTAGTATACTATTTTTATCGGGAACACATATAGAATGAATACGTGCACCATAGTCTAAAAATTCTACATAAGCATTTTCCTTTCCATAAAGCCTATAACAATATACTGTTTCACCAGATGCCGTTTTGCCAAATAATTTTTTTTCTAAAGCCATAATATTACCTCCTTATTTTTATATTTATTTTAAACTAGAAAAACTAGTTATTTGACACTGTTTAATATTTAGAAGGCTTTAATAAGTAACTTTCTGTAAACATATTAAACTCTTCTTCTGAAAAATCTTCTGTTGCTTTTTCTGGAGGATACTCTTTTAAAAGAATAATTAGTCCCAATAATCGCAATGGGTCTTTTTCTGTATATATTTTTTCGTCTTTCTGTGCTGACCACATAAAATTATCAAAATATATTTTATCTTCTTCATTCGTATTACTGATAAAAACTTCATATCCCCATTTTATTAACAAGTTAATGCTTTTACTGTATTTATTATATAATTTAACAGTTTCCATATTTTTTTAATCCTCCTCATATTCTGTTTCTCTTAGCTGTAATAAATAACGATGGGGAACAGTTTTTCTTTGCCTCCAATTTTGTCCATATTTTTCTATAATAGTTAAAAGACCTAGTAATCTTACAGGGCTTGTTTCTAAATAAGTTTTCCCATTTTTTTTAGCATAATAATACATATGGTCATCTAAATATTCTGTTTCTGTTACTGCTGAAACAGTATAACCCCATTCATATATTTTTTTAAGTGCATAATTTTGTGTATTTCCAGCATCAGTAATATTGACATTTATCATATTTTTACCTACTTTCTCCAAAACTCAAAAATCAATTCTTTCATAATAATCTTCTTCTATTACTTCACCAGATTTCCAATCAGGTAATATTTCCATTAAACCTAATACTGCTAATATATCATCTGATATTAGTCTATCATAAATTTTTCTTTCATCATCAATATATTTTATTGCCTCCCAGTAAATATTGCCATTATCATAGGGGCACATAAAAACATCATAGTTATTTTCCTGTAATATTTGTATTGCCATACTCCAATAATCAAACTCTTTATTTTTCCCCCACATAGTTGTCACCTCTTTTATTTATTCATCTACCATACGATATCCAACACCAACTTCTGTAAAAATATATTGAGGTTCAGCAGGATTTTTTTCTATTTTTCTGCGAATATTTGCCATATTCACTCTCAAAATTTGATTGTCTTTTACTGCATAAGGTCCCCAAAGTTCTGCAATGATTTGATCATAAGTCAACACTCTACCTTGACTTTTTGCCAAAAGAGAAACAATTTTAAATTCAATTTGTGTCAAATGTACTTCTTTACCATCTATTATAACAAGACGTTTTCCAAAATCAATAGAAAGTCCCTTTACAGAAAATTTATCATTTTGTATATTGCTGTTAGAAGCGTGACGCATTGCTGTTCGTATTCTTGCTAAAAGCTCTGATGTACCAAAGGGCTTTGTGATATAATCATCAGCATTAGCATCTAATGCTTCTACTTTTTCTTCTTCATTTACACGAGCAGAAACGATAATTACAGGAATACTAGACCATTTTCTTAATTGTTTTAATATTTCTAAACCATCTATATCAGGTAGTCCTAAATCTAATAATATCACATCAGGACAATGAGAGGCAATCATAGAAAGAGCCTCTTTTCCATTGGAGCAAAGCAATGTTGTGTAACCATTTGTTTTTAGTGTTGTTGCTATAAAATTACTAATAGAAATTTCATCTTCTACAATTAAAACTTTAAATTTATTTGCCATCAATATTTTCTCCTTTTTTTGGTAGTGTAAAACGAAATGTTGCACCACCTTCTGTATTATTTTCTGCTGAAATTGTACCATTATGGGCTGAAATAATGGATTTACAAATAGAAAGCCCTATACCTAGTCCACGAGTAGAGTCACCTGTTTTTTCAACAGATACTCCATCAAATATATGTTCTATTTCATATGGATTTAAGCCAACACCATTATCTTTTATAGAAAAAACAACATCATTTTCTGTATAAACTACAGTAAGTAATATTGGTTTTGTATTATGAGAATGACAAATTGCATTTTCAAGTAAATTAATCAGTACCTGCATAATCAATGTTGCGTCCATAGGAATTAATATAAATTCTTCTGGAACAGTTACTTTTACTTGATAATTAGGAAATCTTTTTTTGATTTTTACTATTGTTGCTGACACAATTTCTTCTATTGCTTCATATTGTTTTTTAATTACAGCGTGTTCATTGTTAATACGAGTGATTGCTAATAAATTTTCTACCATACGTATAAGCCACTGTGCATCTTGTATAATATCATTTAATAATTTTTGTGATGATTGTTTCGATAATGTATCATTATTTTCTAAAAGAGTAGTTGCAGAAAATACAATACAAGTTAAAGGAGTTCTTAAATCATGAGAAACTGCACGTAGTAAATTACTTCTCATTTTTTCTTTTTCTGTTTCTACTAATATTTTTTGTTGTTTTTCAAAAAGATTTTGTCTTTCTATTGCTAATATTAGCTGTGATGTCATAATACCTAAAAAATTTAATGCTTCTGGTTGCTTAAAACGTTCATTTTCAAATAAAAGCCCAATAACACCAAAAACTGTATCTTCTGTGCATATGGGCAAGTAAGTACATTTTGCATCTGTTTGATAAAGCGTTCCTGCTCCTGCACTATTAGCAGAAGTATAACAATATTGTGCTGCATTTTGTTCTATTTGCTGTTCAAATAAGGCAGTATGATGAGACATAAGTGATTTAATACCATAATTTTTATCTGATAAAGGATTTCCAAAATAAATAATCACACTACAATTATAAAAATTGCTAAAATAATCAAGTGCTAATGTTCTAATATTGTTCATACCTGTTGCAGTTAAAAGTCTTTTTGTAATGTCGTGCAAAGATTCTGCTTGTTTTTCTCTTGTGGCAGAAATAAGAACTTGTTTTTTTATTTTAACAGTAAGTGTACTGATAATAGAAGATATTACAAGCATACTTAGAAATGCAAGAGGGTAGCCTGCCAATAAAAAATTAAAAGCATAATAAGGATAGGTAAAAAAGTAATTTACACTAAAAATGCCTAAAAATGAGGAAAAAATACCCCAAATATAACCAGAAGTAACAACAGAAATTAATGCAACTGCAAGAATATAAACACTAAAAACATTATCTTTTATTGCAGAAACATTTACTAATAATAAAGCAAGAAGTGTTGCAATCAAAAAAATAGATACTGTTTTTAAAAAATCAGAAAATAATACTCTATTAATATGTTTTAAAATATATTTTTTCATATTTTGAACCCACCTTGTATTATTTATTATTCATTATAACGTAGTAATATGGGAATGAAAATAACCTCACTTTTCAGATTGATGTTGCTAGTGCTCATTCTTTTAAATTTTTCGTCAAAACGCCAAATAGTGTATCAAATACAAAATGGCTGAAGTATAATAATCCTCTGTATCCTAGAGTTTACAACTCTAAATCAACATGATATTCATCATCAATAAGCAGGTATTTTATGTTGTATCTTTTGCACATTTCAAGCATTTGGGCATTGTCTTGCAAGGCGAATTCCATAGTATAATCTGAGTCATCAAGTCTTTGTTCAATCACATTTGCAAAATTTTTTATGTCCTCAAAATGTAGCCGAATGTATTGTTCGCTCATTATCAAACATATATATTGGATTTGCTGTAGATAACTTTCATCAAAATCTGTTTTCCAATCAAAGGGTATATAACACCCTTCAACAATAAGATTTTGCACATTTTCAATAGCAGTTTTGATTATTTCACGTATAATTGGCCACAGATACTTTGTTAATGCTAAATCATCACTCATTGGAGTTAATTCTGTATTTCCACTACGAATGAGTCCCATTTTTAAATGGTCTATGGACAAATATGGATATTTATATTTTTCAAGAAGCTTCTGCGCAAAATTAGTTTTTCCTGTGTGTGATGCACCACCAATTAAAATAACCATTTTTCCTCCTTGCAAATTGTAATTTATTGATTTGATTATAACAGGATCAATATTTTGTTTCAATCTGTAATTAGTGAAATCGACAGAGTTTATACTCGGCAACACTTTTCTTAAAAAAGACAAAATAACTTTTTAATTGCAAATTTAAAAAACTTTTGTTATAATGTATAATGTATTTTTAAAAGAAGTACTATAAAAACCATAGGTATTATATTTTTATACAAGAGTGAAGGAGTGGAACAATGAAAAAAATACCTTTTATTACACAACAACAAGCAAAAGAGTTAACAAAAAAATATCCTACACCATTTCATCTCTATGACGAAAAAGGAATTCGAGAAAATGCCAGAAAAGTGAAACAAGCATTTTCTTGGAATAAAGGCTTTAAAGAGTATTTTGCAGTAAAAGCAACACCAAATCCAGTACTGCTTCAAATTTTAAAAGAAGAAGGTTGTGGTGCAGATTGTTCCTCTTATACAGAATTACTCTTATCTGAAGCAGTAGGTGTTACTGGTTCAGATATTATGTTTTCTTCTAATATGACACCAGCAGAAGACTATGTATTAGCAAAAAAATTGGGTGCAATTATTAATCTAGATGATATTACTCATATTGATTTTTTAGAAAAAGTAGCAGGCATTCCAGAAACCATATGCTGCCGTTTTAATCCTGGAGGATTATTTCAAATTAATAATGATATTATGGATACACCAGGAGAGTCTAAATATGGCTTTACAAGAGAACAAATGACAGAAGGATTTTTAAAATTAAAACAAAAAGGAGTAAAACACTTTGGTATACACGCCTTTTTAGCAAGCAATACAGTTGCAAATGAATATTATCCTGAATTAGCAAAAATATTGTTCCAAACAGCAGTAGAATTAAAACAAGAAACTGGTGCAGACATTCGATTTATTAATCTTTCTGGAGGAGTTGGTGTTCCTTATAGACCAGACCAACAGCCAAATGATATTATGGCAATAGGGGAAGGTGTTAGAAAGGTATATGAACAAATATTAGTGCCAGCAGGTATGGGCGATGTTGCAATATTTACAGAGATGGGACGTTTTATGTTAGCACCTTATGGTTGTCTTGTAGCGACAGCAATACATGAAAAACATACTTATAAAGAATATATTGGATTAGATGCTTGTGCAGCGAATTTAATGCGTCCAGCGATGTATGGAGCATATCATCATATTACTGTATTAGGAAAAGAAAATAACGAATGTAACTATAAATATGATGTTGTAGGTGGTCTTTGCGAAAATAATGATAAATTTGCTATTGACCGTATGCTTCCTAAAATTGATATGGGTGATATTTTGGTAATTCACGACGCAGGAGCACATGGCTTTTCTATGGGATATAATTATAATGGTAAATTACGTTCAGCAGAAGTACTTTTAAAAGAGGATGGTACAAGCCAACTTATTAGAAGAGCAGAAACACCACAAGACTATTTTGCAACATTTGATTTTATGAATTTGTTTCAAAAATAAATTTAGTATAAAATTAAAATGAAATAAAGAAATTTTAAATGCTTGTATCTATATTGTTACAAGCATTTTTTATAAGAAACTAATAAAGAGGTAATTTATTATGAAAAAGCGTATTTTAGCTATGATAATAGCTATTTGCTTTATTTTTAGTGCTTGTCAGCAACAGAAAAATACTATACAAGATATGGCACAAATACAGATGTTTGCTATGGATACTTTCATTGATTTAAAAGCAGCAGGAGAAAACGGACAACAAGCACTTTTAAAAGCGGAAAAAGAAATAAATCATTTGGAACAATTATTTTCTACTACACTAGAAAAAAGTGAAATATATGCTATCAATCAAAATGCAGGTATAGCACCTATAACAGTGACAGAAGATACATTTTATTTAATACAAAAAGCAAAACAATATTATGAATTTACAGATGGGGCTTTTGATATTACAATCGCACCAGTGGTAAAAGCATGGGGATTTACAGAAGAACAAAAAAGAGTGCCTTCTGAACAAGAAATACAACAAAAATTAGAATTGGTGAACCAAAATAAATTGCATATTGATGCAGAAAATAATACTGTATTTTTAGAAAAGCAAAATATGGCGATTGATTTAGGTGGCATTGCAAAAGGCTATGCTTCTGATAAAGTAAATGAAATATTAAAGCAAGAAGGCATAACATCAGCAGTGATTTCTTTAGGGGGGAATGTTTCTGTTATTGGAAAAAAAGAAGATGGTTCAAAATGGAAAGTAGCAATACAAGACCCTTTAAATGAACAAGGATTTGCAGGTGTTTTAGAAGTAGAAGATACTTGTGTAATTACATCTGGTGTATATCAACGTTTTTTTGAACAATATGGAAAACGATACCACCATATTATTGATACCAAAACAGGAAAACCAGCCGAAACAGGATTATTATCTGTGACGATTGTATGCAAAAATGGTACTATGGCTGATATGCTTTCTACTTCTATTATGGTAGCAGGACTAGAAAAAGGAAGTGAGCTATGGAAAAAATCTCAGGATTTTGGTGTGATATTTATTACAGAAGAAAAGGAGATTTATATTACAGAAGATATTTCTGATTTGTTTACATTAGATGAAGATACAGCATATAAAGTTTCTGTTATAAAAAAGTGATATTATAACAAAAGGTAATATAAAATGATTATAATATACTGTGTTTCCTATAATAATTTAGTGATAATAAAAATTTTAAAATGTATAAAGGAGTATGAATATGAGTAATGAAGATATAAAAAAAGAACAATTAAGAAGAGAAGTTTTAGATTATATTTATGCAGGTGCATTTTCAGGAATACCTGCTATGATATTAGATGAAAGTGAAGTGCAAAATGCTTCTTATGAAGAATTAGAAGAAATAGCAGAACGATATGGTATAAAATAAACTAATAAAATATTGTATGCTTATGATAAGATATACAACATTTTTATATAATTTTAAAACGTATTTTACTTCTAATAGCATTATTTTGCAAAATTATAACAAATTTTATTGACGTTTCTATAAATATAGTATATCATAATGATACTATGTTTATAGTGCTGTGATAATTTGTATATTTTTGTAAAAAAATAAAAAAGGAGTAAATACAATGGAAAAATTAAAAGATTTTTTAAACAGAAAAGATATTGAAATTTCTGTAAAACGATATGGTATTGATGCACTAAGTGCTATGGCACAGGGATTATTTTGCTCTTTGTTGATAGGCACAATATTAAACACATTAGGAACACAGTTACATATTTCTTGTTTAACTACAACTGTCGCTACAGTAAATGGAATAGAATATACAATAGGAGCATTAGCATCTGCTATGAGTGGTTCAGCTATGGCAGTAGCAATAGGATATGCTTTACATTGTCCACCTTTGGTGTTATTTTCTCTTATTACAGTAGGTTTTGCTTCAAATGCCTTAGGAGGAGCAGGGGGGCCTTTAGCAGTTTATTTTATTGCTGTAATTGCTTCTGAATTTGGAAAAGCAATATCAAAAGAAACAAGAATTGATATATTGGTAACACCTCTTGTAACGATTGCAACAGGTATTGCAGCATCTGCATTGTTAGCACCTACATTAGGGCGTGCTGCACTAAAAATAGGAGAATTGATTATGTTAGCTACAAATTTACAACCATTTTTAATGGGTATTGTTGTTTCTGTACTTATGGGGATTGCATTAACATTGCCTATTTCTTCTGCTGCAATTTGTGCAGCATTTGGTTTAACTGGACTTGCAGGAGGGGCAGCTGTAGCAGGGTGTTGTGCTCAAATGGTAGGATTTGCAGTAATATCTTTTCCAGAAAATAAACTTGGAGGTTTGGTATCACAAGGAATAGGCACTTCTATGCTTCAAATGGGCAATATTATTAAAAATCCTAAAATATGGATTGCACCTATCGTAACATCTGCTATTACTGGACCTATTGCAACTTGTTTATTTCATATAGAAATGAATGGAACCGCTGTATCTTCTGGTATGGGAACTTGTGGATTTGTGGGACAAATTGGGGTATATACTGGTTGGGTAAATGACATTACACAAGGACTAAAAACAGCAATTACAATGCAGGACTGGATAGGATTATTTATGATTTCATTTATATTGCCTGCAATATTATGTCCTGCCATTAATATGGTATTGCAAAAAATAGGTTGGGTAAAAAAGGGAGATATGAAACTTTCCTAATAATAAAGTCAAAGGCATTTTATAAAAAAAATACCTTTGATTTTTATTTTTATGAAATGTCGCTATCACGAATATAATTTTGCAATTTATTTTGCCAATATAACTTATCTCTTTCTGTAATTTTTCTTATGATACGACAAGGATTTCCAGCAGCTATTACATTACTTTTGATATTTTTAGTGACTACTGAACCAGAACTAATTACAACATTATTTCCTATAGTAACGCCTGGATTGATTATTCCCAAGTATTATCTCCAACTTTATAAGGATTATAAAGGTTTCCTGAAAGCATATGTTCTAACTCTGTCATAATTCATTTCTCTTTATAAATTGTGGTATATAGGTTGCATAGCTTGATAAGTACAAAAATGTTTAAAACCTAATGCTTTTAATATTGTTTTTGCTTCCTGCATATAAGCCCCTAAATGTTCTGGTTTATGGCTATCGCTACCCAATGTAATGATATTTCCTCCTAATTCTCTATATAATTTTAATATTTCTATACAGGGAGTAGTATCTTTTAAATGGTATCTGTGATAAGAAGTATTCAATTCTATTCCTTTACCATCTGCAATAACAATTTTCAATATTTCTTCTATTATTGGTTTTATTTTTTCAAAAGGATAAATGCCTGCTTCATCATATCTTGTAATTAAATCCATATGACCAAGTACACTATAATTTTTATAATTTTTTACAACATTAAACATTTCCTCATAATAACGCTCATTATATTGTTTTTGTGTTTTTCCTTTTTGAAAATCTTGTGTCCAAAATTCTTTATCTTCCACTTGATGAATAGACAAAATAATAAAATCAAAGTTATAATTTTGAAAAAGTTTTTGATATTGTGGTATTGTGTGCATTTGTACACCAAATTCTAAACCTATTTTTATTGCAATTTGAGTATGATATTTCTGCTGCATTTGTGTTATTTTTGATATATATTTAGTATAATTTACATTTGCAAAAGGCTCTCCATTGCGATAAGGTATGTTATGGCCACAATCCCAATCGTATTTAATACCATAGTCTACGTGGTCTGTAAAACAAATTTCATTTATGCCTATTTTGATAGCATCTTTTACTACATCTTCCATATTATAAATAGAGTCATCACTAAATTCAGTATGTACATGATAATCTACCAACATAATATTAATCCTCCTTATATGAAAAATCCATTCTATTTACAATGTCATTCCAGGCTTCTTCATCTATTTCTTCATTATGAAACAATTTTGTTTTGTCATCATCTGTAATTTTTTTAATCACACGACAAGGATTTCCTGCAGCAAATGACCAATCTGGGATATCTTTTGTTACAACACTACCAGCTCCTATCACAACATTATTGCCAATATGAACACCAGGACAAATCACTGTATTTCCTCCTAACCATACATTATGACCTATTATAATCTCTTTACCATATTCATAAAGAGAATTTCGGCTGATTGGGTGAATGGGGTGGCCTGCTGTATATATAGACACATTAGGTGCTATAAAACAGTTATCTCCAATAATTACTTTTGCTACATCTAATATAGTACAATTATAATTTGCAAAAAAATTTTTTCCAACTTCTATATTTTTACCATAGTCACAATAAAATGGCGGATTAACAAAAGCATTTTCTGATTTTCCAAATAAATCTTTTACAATTTCTGCAATACCATCAAAATCAGAACGGTCTATAAAATTTAATTTTTGTAATTTTTTTCTACAAATTTGTTGTTCTTCTAATAAAGTTTTATCTGTAATATATGCCATTTGAGCTTCTCGACGTTGTTTATTTGTCATCATTTTTCCTCCTATGTATAAAAAATGTTATATTTTCATAATACAATATTATGATTGTGATTTCTATAAAAATATTTTATAATAATATAACAATATTCTATAACTACAAATTATTTAGAAATTGAATTTTAAATTAGGTGATACTATGAATACAATTTGTATGAGTAATATAAATGAAAAAGATTATTGTGAAAATATAAATTATAATAAAAAAGAATATCCTGTTTATATTAAAAAAGAATTTTTGTCACAATATCCCAATTATTCTTGTATTAGTCATTGGCACGAAGATTTAGAATTTATTATAATATTATCTGGTCATATGAACTATAATATTAATGGTACTATCATAGATATAACAGAACAAAATGGAATATTAGTAAACAGCAGACAGTTCCATTATGGCTATTCCTGTGATTTTACAGAATGTGAATTTATATGTATTGTTTTTAATCCTTTGTTGCTGTGTATAAATGAATATTTTGAGAATACCTATGTTAATACGATTATTAAAAATATAGAACAACCATATTTTATATTTTATCAATCCATAATATGGCAAAAGCAAATATTAGATATTTTAAAAGAAATATATATATACAACAAAAAAATTTTGATATACTAGAAATACAACATAACATATTTAAGCTTTGGAAATTATTGCATAAAAATTTTCCAAAACAAAAAAATAATATTGCAAAATCTAATAGACAAATAACAAGCATTAAAAAGATGATTACTTTCATTAAAAATCATTATAAAGAAAAAATATCTCTTGATATGATTGCAAATTCTGGGAATATTTGTAAAAGTAATTGTTCTGTATTGTTCCATAAATATGTATGTCAAACTCCTATATCTTATTTGATAAGATATAGATTAAATCAATCTATTAATTTGCTTTTTCATACAAATATGTCTATTACAGAAATTAGTTATGAAGTTGGCTTTAATAGTACAAGTTATTATTCCGAAATGTTTAAAAAATATTATCATTGTACCCCCAGAGAATATTTAAAAATACATCATATAAAATAAAAAATATTATAATGAAAAACATCAGAGAAAAAACTGATGTTTTTTTATTTAGCGAAAGTAAAAAAGCAATATTTTATACAATCAAATAAAAAAGTTATGCAAAGTGCACAAAAAAATAACTATTATAAAATAAATGTAAAATTTAAAAAAGTATTGATATTAGGAGAAAAATAGATATTGACTATGAAAATATATAAAAAATAAAAGTTAGTAGTGAATTTTTTTAAAAATACTATATAAACTGTGCGATTTTTGAAAAGAAATATTATGGAAAAGCGTTGAAAACTAGGTAAAAAAAGCAAAAAAATTTGTCAAAAAGTTATACTTTTTGAGAATTTTTCCCTAAGTAAAAAACAATACAAATTTTATAGATTTTTATGCCTTTACTATAACACAATTTATTTAAAATGTCCAAGAAAATTTTTAAAAAATAAAAAAAATTGAAAAAAAGTTATTTTCTCAAAAAGTATACCTTTTGGGACGAAGGAACAACACTGAAACTATAGATTTTTATGTTATATCAACGTTTATTATATCAATGTTAAGGAGGAATTTGAGAAATGAAAAGGTATCAAGCAGTAGCATTTTTATTGTCAACAGCAATGACAGTAAGCAGCGTAGCTCCTGTATTTGGAGCATCAAATGACATTTTTGGTCACTGGGCAGAATTCACCATTACAAAATGGCAAAACGAAGGCAGAATTGGTGGTTATGAAGATGGCACATTCAAACCAGACAGAGCCATTACAAGAGCAGAATTTGTACGTCTTTTGAATAGTGCAGCACCAACAGCTTTTACATCTAGTGC
>CAJTDC010000035.1 GCA_910575055.1 Clostridia bacterium | reverse complement strand
ATGCGGCTGCCAAACCCTCATTTATATTATAACAGGAGGTTCTTTATTTCATATACTAAAGTTTTTTTACTTACCCCTAGTAGAACTAGGGGTTTTATTACGCTAAAGCACCAATAAAAAAAGGGACACCTGCTTTTTAGGTGTCCCGAATTATCAAAGATGTTTTTTAAATGTCAGTGTTTCAGGCATATCTAATCGCATTTTCTGTTCTCAAATTAAGCGGGGAGGCAAAGGAAGCACCACTTAGCATAACAGGTGTCACTTTAAATTTGATATCCTCATTTTGATCCGCAAATACCACATTGCCATAGAAATGAAGATGTTCTAGCAATATCCATAGTAAAGAATTAACTGCATCAGAAAGTATTCTATAGTCACTTACTGGTGCAAGGAATTTTGGACAGTCTATTTTGTAGACATCATGTAATGATGGTTGAATGTAAACGGAACCCTCGGATATCCCAATAATACCTTTGCAAAGTAATCCCTTTGATGTGCTTTCGCCTGGTATTATAAAACTTTTCATAGGCTGGTGTGCAGGATCATACTCTTCTTTCTTTACCTGAATAAAAGGCAAAAGATTTGATAAATCAAATTTGATATCTTGAGTGCTATAATCATAATAACACAAGGACTCCTTAATAAATTCAGTTAGGATATCTGTATGTTGAGTTATCACTTCAAGTGGAATTCCTGCCTTACTAAACGATTCACAAATACATCCATAAATTAGTAAGTTTCTAGTTAGGATAGAATCAGAATCATTGTATTGATCAATTCTACCCATTATTTCACTAGGATTTTCTATTGTGTCTTGTTGCTGCTGTTCTTTTTATTTTAAAGACATAGGTTTTAAATTCATTGTTACTCCTCCTTTGATTGTAATGGTTGATTGTTACATTTAGGAATAGTCGTTAGAGGAGTGATTTTGCAATAGCAATGATGGAGATTTTTAAAGAAATAAAAAAGGGCTATTACACTTGCATTGGGATTCATTAGAAAGTCCTTTGTTGTGTAGTAGCCCTTGTTAGATAGTGTTACATATAAGGTGGATTTGGCATATCCTTATAGGATTCGTCTGGGATTTCTTCATAGTTGATGTTCCATCTTCTGAGTTCTCCAAGACTTTGCATAATGCTGCAACTACCTGCTCCTGTGTGATAGTAAAAGACAGCATCTTTAGAGTCCTTAAATGGCATATCCCAATTCAGATTACCTCTTTTGTTTACAAAGCATATGTTTCGATAGAGGTGGATTTCTTTTAAGTTAGGACAATTATTGAAAGCTCCATCACCCAAAGCAAGTGTTTCGTGACCTTCTTCTGCACATGATCTATGAATAATCAATTTCTTTAAATTTGGAAATTGAGTTTCAATACCTGCTTCCCATGCTGGGCTTGATAAGCAAGTCATAGCACCATGAATTTCAAGAATCTCCACTTCTTCATGTTCCGATGTAATGCCAATATAAGGTATGGAGTAATCATCACTTATAATGGTTGGGCGATAATAGTAGACTTTTTCTCCTTTATCATTGATGTAATTTCCTAAGTATTCTGATAATTTCATTAAACCATTTCCCCTTTCTTAATGATTGAAATGTAATCTTCTTAGAGAAGTTTTATTGTCTGTTGTGTCTTTCGATGGTTGTGAGATGCCTACGTAATTGATGTGCCATCTTTTAATTTCTTCCATGCAATTTTCTAACTGAGCTTCTGGATAGTAAATGAATGCTGCGTTAGGAGAATCACAGAATGGAATTTTCCAATCTAAGTTGCCTCTACTATTCATGAAACACATTGGCTTGTACAGGTGAATTTCCTTTAAATTAGGACAACCCTGAAATGCTGCATCCCCAAAACACATTTTGGGGTTAGAAATCATTACATTTGGTGAAACAATAAGTCTCTGCAAATTAGGAAAATTGCTTGTAATAATCTTATCCAAGTAACCAAATGTTTTTGGAATTTCAATGATTTTTATTTGTTCTATCTCTGGGTCATCGTGAATGAGATAAGCTGGAGAGTAAGGAACAGTTCTCAGCAATGGTCGAAAACGATAGATGTCCTCTCCTTCTTCATTAGTGTACTTTTCAAAATAATCTGAAACTTTACTCATAAAAAATTTCTCCTTTCGTTGATTAGGATTAGAATGTTTACAATTATAAATAGTCGTTAGAGAAGTGATTTTGCAATGAAAATGACAAAAATATTTGCAATAAAATACAAATTGTGATAAAATAAACAAAAAGTAGAAAAGATGTGTAATATGAAAATTGATGGCAAGTATGTATCTGGTTTTGAGTATAGAAAGAAAACTTTATCAAAAACTTTAGAAATATTTGAAAAGCTTAACTCTGAAGAACAAATAAATTATATAGTAAATAAAATTGTTACAAACGGGATAGGAAGAAGAACTGGTAAATTAATGTATCAAACTATTTTAGGTTTAATGCATCCTATAGTATTTGCAGAGAGTGCAAAAAATTCATTTGATGCATATGGTAATTATATTGGATAAATAGAAAATTTAACAACTATAAAAACTATAGGGGTGGAACACGAAGATAAATCTAACTTAGATAAACCAAATAGAAGTTATTACTTTTCTAGCATCCAATTTCGAAACTGCTTGTCAGCACAAGTTAAAGAAATTTTAGATGGAGACTCTGATACCCGAAATAATAAAGTACTCTATACTATTGTAAAAACTATGATAGAATGTGCATTTAATACAAAATCTGGGTACGAGCAATATGATACTACAGTATATGAACCAGATGGTATTTTAACAGAAGCTTTTGCTAAAAGAAGATATTTTCAAATGGACTTCTTTTTACATATGAGAAATAAAACAATTGCAGAACTAATGAATATTTCTACAGAAACTGTTACCATAAATACTAAATGTGAAGAATATTTTTATGATAATAATAGTGATGATGATAATAAAGTTTCTCCAGAAAACCAAGAAAAAACAATTAAAGTTGCAAAAGTAATGTGTAAGAATATATTAAAAGAAATTCCAATTAAAGATATCTTAAATTTATTTATATTAGATGAGGATAGAATTTTTAGATTAGATATAGAATTATCCCATTTAATAAACAGTGATTTTAGAGAATGGAAAGAAATTATGAATCATACAAAATAGAAATAAAAAAGGGCTACTATGCTTTTGGGACTTGTTAGAGAGTCCTTTGGTGTAGTAGCCCTTAATTGCTTTGAATCATGAATAGAGTGAAAAGTTGTTGGAATTTGCATTCGATACAAATTGTTTGCATCTTTCTGAACATAAATATGTTGCGGACGTACTGCAAACATTACACCTTTAGAAGATGGTGGAGATTCCATAATACTCAAACCTACTTCCAGTTCAGTAGGTTTAGCACGTTCCAATATAAGGAAATTTTTTAATGCTAGATAATCGAATCGGATGTTCCATGTATTGTAGCCAAAATTATGCAATGATTTCTCAATAAAATCAACTAAGAAATCCATATTATTCTCTAACACTTCAGGTGGTATTTCCACTTTACTGCACGCTTCACAAATGCAGCTATAGATAATCAAATCTCTATTTAGCATAGATTGTTGTGGTACATCAAAACCAGATAACAGTTCACTAAGACATTCTGAAGATTGAGCAGTTATTCGTTCACGTGTTTTTACATCTCTTACAGATACAACAACATATTTATTGTCAATAACACTTAGGTAAATCTCTGTAATATCATCTATAAGCCATAAAATAGGACCATTAGTCGAATTACCTACTGGTGTCAAACGGTTTACAACTATATCTTTGGACACGGATAATTTTCTAGAACCTTTATTTTGGTTTAATGATAACTTTGATAATGCCATAAATAATTCCTCCTTATGATTGTTTTCTTTGAATGTTTACACTTATGAATAGTCGTTAGAGAAGTGATTTTGCAATAGGAATGATGAGGATTTTTTGGGGGAAATAAAAAAGGGACACCTAAAAAATACGGGTGTCCCTGAAGTTGTTGAGTTGTTTAAACATTTTTACGAAAGATATGATTCACAAGTATTGTATCAAATTCGGTATACTCTGAATCTATTGAATGGTTAAAAGGTTCACTATTAACATCTCCTTCAAGTAGATGAAAGCTGTATGATTTATATACGATAAATCCAGTTTTTGCAAGTAATATCCAAATCAAAGAATCGTATAAATAATCTAATAATACATCTTTTAGATTACTTTTAGTAATGCTCAAAGGTACAACTAATTCATGATAATCTGAAAGATTAGTAGTCACTCTTATGAGATTTTGATTTACTTCTAATAGGGCTAAACGAACTGCTTTTTTATTTTGCACCTCTCCTGATAGGAAGTACTTGGCATAGGAATTGCCACTATCAATATACTGATTCATTTCTTTTGAAACTAATTTCAATGCTCTACTAACATTAAATGTGTAATGATCAATACCTGCATAATAATAATCAAGAGTTTCTTTTACAAACTGCTCAAACAAACTTGTATATTCCGCAATTATGGATATTGCCGGAATGTCTAATCTGCATAGACTCTTACATAATATACCCAAAATCAAAACATCGTTAAACTCCTCAATATGTTCTGAATCTGATTTGGAAAATGTAGAACAAGATTGAAATATCTCAGAAATAGAGTAGTTTGAATTCCTTTCAAAACATCTCCTTGGATTATGAGGGTCTGTTCTTGATGCTAATAAATAAATATCTCTAAAAGAATATAAGTTTAAATCATCGTATTTACCTAATTCTAACATTGGTGGATCTTCGTCATTGCCTGGGGTTATATAGGCATTAGACATATCAGACTGCCTTGTTAGGTCTTGTTGCTGCTGACCTTTTTGATTTAAAGACATCGGTTTTAAATTCATAATTTGCTTCCTCCTTTAAAAAGTAGTGGTTAATTGTTACATTTAGGAATAGTCGTTAGAGGAGTGATTTTGCAATAGGAATGATGGGGATTTTCAGAGTATCTTCATTGTTTGTTGGTGAAGATTTCGAGGGTGT
The DNA here is from genome assembly GCA_910575055.1 of Clostridia bacterium. Classification (GTDB taxonomy): domain Bacteria; phylum Bacillota; class Clostridia; order Lachnospirales; family Anaerotignaceae; genus Coprocola. The sequence continues at coordinate 11,667 of CAJTDC010000035.1, read as the reverse complement.
GGTAGGGGTCAAAGATGGTGTGATTGTAGAAGGATTTAGGGGTTAGGTTGTAGGTGGATGGTGGTGTGAATCTACAGAAGTAACCATCGGAATCTAAATAAAACCCTTCCTTTGCTAAGAGTATCCAAACGAGAGCGTCTACTATAAAATCCATATAGGTGCTGTAGAAATCTTTAGGTATGCCATAAATGTATGGAATAATAATTTCACTTTCTGTTAGTTCTTCATTGGAAATGCGGATTCTAGTTGAAAAAATATCCAAAACAGCTGTACCTGATGTTGTGTTACCAAATAAAATCATTGCTTTTAATGGACGTTCAGGTAATCTTACAGGTTCTTTATCTAAAAGTTCTAATGCTCTATTAAGTACAAATTCATATTCAGAATCAGAATATTTGGCATACTTTAGGGATTCCTTTACAAATTGTTCTACTAACTTTACATTTTCTGTTAAGACCTTTATAGAGATAGAAGCCTTGCATATTGCTTCACAGAGTGTGCCTAGAATTAAGATGTCATTCATCTCTTGTATAGTGGTTAGACAATGCTGTATTACCTTTACAGGAGAGTGCTTAGAATAACCATGTATATAACTAACGAAACCATGTTTATCTTTAACAGGATTGCGAGCACAAATAACATTTCCTCTACGCCACTCGATAGAAAGTTCATACTGTCCTAACTTAAAATGAGGGCAGTTATCGTTTCTTGGGTCAAAGTGGTCTTGTGCAAGTTCATTAGCGTTTCTAGGATAAGGTGCAGGTCCTGCTGGAGTACGCTGTAATCGCTTAGGTGGTTCTTTAGGTGGTTCATTTTTATTTACTGAAAATCGTTTTAAAAACATAATAAAATTCCTCCTTTAAAATGAATGCATATAGAAATAATCGTTAGAGGAGAAATTATTTGATTGTTGATGGTGGGATTGATGTAGGGTGAGTTTAGATTGGTTGCAGAATATAGAAGGAGAATTTTATTAGATACGTTAGTAATTGAAGGATAATATATAGTTATCTATTATTTATTAAAGTTAAAATATATATATAGGAGAAATCAAATGTATTTTTATGAAAAAGATAATATTAGCATTTATTTAAATAACTTAGAGGTCTTGGAAAATTTAATAACACAAAAGCAGAGTATTCAAATTTTTAAACATTCTAATTTGGGTATGATCTTAGTCATTAATGGAGAAATACAACATATACAAAATTATCAATGCCTATATCATGAATTACTAGTACATTTACCTGCAAGCTTTATAGAAGACCCTAAAACAGCTTTGATTATTGGAGGAGGTTCTTTGTTTGCAGCATATGAACTGTTAAAATATCCTTCAATTACTAATGTAACATTATGTGACCATGATGAGAAAGTATTGCAATTAATGGCAAAGTACTACACTCATGCATCTAGTGTTATTGAGAATAAAAAATTTAATTTTATAGAAAAAGATGCTTTAGAATATTTATCAAAATGTAGTAATACTTATGATTTAATTATAAATGATTGCTTTAATTTATTAAACCTGCAACATAATAAATTAAACATATACCTTAAACTAAAAAATCTATTAACTAAAGAAGGATTATGTTCTGATATTATTTATCGTCATATTTTTGATGGAGAAATTACAAAGTCATCAATCTATGAAATTAAAAAAATAAGCAGAATAGTGTTATCTTTAGTAACAGTACCAGAATATCCTGGTGTTTTACATTTAGAAACTATTTGGGGAAATAATAAAAATTTATCTCAATCTTGCACACAGGTAATAAATAATTATCAAAAACAAATTTTAAGTAGCAATAAAGATGTATTTGATTATTTCTCTCCAAAAAATTTACCATTTTATTTATATTTACCACCATATATAAAAAGAATAATCACATAAAATTATTTACAAAACTTAAAGATGGCGAGGGTGATTTTAAAGAGTCATAAAAAACTTGTACTTTATCCCAAGAAGGTGATGTAACTATTTTTTGTACACAATTATTTAATTCTAGTTCATTACTAAAATAACCATATTGCACAAGATAGGGTTCTGCACTATTTGAAGTTGCTGCCCAGGGAGATCCAAGCAATGAACATACTTTATCTTTTTCTTTTTTATATAACTTAATTGTATTAATTTTTACATAAGGAATTTCTCTATATTGATCTGTATTTAAATTTAAACCAACTTTTTGAAACATTCCTTGGGCTATAAATCCATGTTGAGATGGACACTTGGCTAAAGTTCCTGTAGCTCTTACATGTACACCAAAAAATGACTCAGAGAAAAAATTAGGAATTTGTTTTAAAAGGTAATTAGTTGCTACAACACCAAGCATACCTTCTCCAATATAACCATATCTGTCATATAAGCCAATTAACGTTTCTCCATTCAAAGAACCTGTACGAATAGTTTCATCAGATCCCGCATAAAATTCTAAATTTGAAAATTCTTTTGAATCTATTTTACCTTCAAAATTATACAATGAATTCCATCTAACAGCATTTTGATACGGATCTCTGGGAAAAAGTTGGATATATGGAGATAATAACCCATCAAATGCTATAGTATCTTCATAATTAACATTTCCACAATGTATACCCCTTTGCCACAAATCAAGAGCTCCTTCAAAAGTATTTTCTTTATATATTTTATTTTTAAATTTATCAAATGTATATCCTGAAATGGCACCAACAAACGTTTGTGCGGCTGCTTCTAATAAAGGACGTGCTATAATTTCTATCATAATATTTTTTCCCCTTTAATTTATTTAATAGATAACTATATATTATCACTATTTTTCTTACATAACTAGATTATATCATATATTGTATAATTATCAACAATATATTTAAAAAATGTAGAAAAATAAAAAATTAGAGCTATTTATGAATAATAAACAATTTAATTAGATAACTATTGTCAAAAAAAGTTATTGACATACTAATTTACATTTAATAGAATATGATTAAAAATGTCATAAAAAAGTAAATCGGTGTACTAGTAGGGTAGAATTATGGAAAAGAATAATGAAATAAAAGAAATGACTATAGGAAATTTTTTTGATAGTATTGGAAAATCTTTAATTATTCCTATATACAGTAGGAGTTATAAAGAAGATATAGACCAAGTCTATAGAATGTGCAAAAAGTTTATAGAAATACGTAAAAATGCATTAGGATCTAGTTGTGAAAATTTCAAAAAATGTGTTTTAGAAATAACTATAGCAAAATATAAAAATGCTTATGCATTAGTGGATGGACAACAAAGATTAATTTCTCTTTTAATATTACTGAATAATATTAAAAGAGAAAAAGTCAACATACCTATTTTCGATAGAGATATGATTATAGTGGAAGAAAATGCAAATTCTAATTTGTATATAAAAAGACAAGATTTTTTAAATCTCAGAGAAGAACATTATAATAAACAAGATAAAGTATTATATACAGAACTTCAAAGATTTAAAAGTGTCTATTGTTTTATAGAAAATAGTGATTTTAAGCAAACTTTTAAGAAAGAGCATGATAATAATGCGTGGTGGTTAAGTGATTTTATATTGAATAAATTAACAATAAAAGTAACAGAAGCATTTGAAAATATTGCAGATATAATAAAAGAAATTTGTGTTAATTGGGAATATCACGAAAAATATTTATTAGAACTAAAAATTAAAGCTGCACAATGTATACAAAATGATCTATTTTATACCTTTTGTTCTTATCTAGACAATCAATATTTAGATATATTTTTTGAATTTAGTAAGGAATTTAGAATTAACAACATTTACATAAAAAACCTCACGGTAGAAGAAGTATTACAAAAATTCATAGAATTTTGTTTTCATATGATGTGGTTAGAAGATGGAAATGGTATAGAAAAATATAATGAAAAAAATTTGGATTGGATTAATGGAGATCATCTAAATAGATTATTTGATATTTTATATTATATGTATAATCATAAAAATTTAATTTGTAATTCTAAAGCATTAAGGTGTATAAATTATTCATTTGGAAATTCTGAAAAATATATTAGAAAAGATAAAAAAGTAGCTGATGTTACAGGACAATATTGGAAATTAACTGATAATAATTATCATGGTATGTTAAAAGAAATGTTATATAACATATTACAAGGAAATAAACCCGAAATAGATATTTTATTGTGGTGTTTTCTAACAAATGTAAATCAAAAATTTAATTGGCAAGAATATCTAAGAACAATAAAAATATTATTAAATAACAACAGAGTGATTAACACTAAAGCTTATTATTCTGATAATAATACTGAAGGATATGATGACTATGTTAAAAGAAATATAAAGTGGTTTAGGCATGAAAGGATTGTATGGTACACTAGATACAGTGTATATGGTATTCCAAATTATTATAATATATTTTATGACAAAGACAATAATAAAAGAAAAATATATAATATAGCGTCTGCATTTAACTCAACTCATGAAAACATTAAATTTATAAGTGAAGTATTGATGTTAAATAAAAAAGTTAGTCTTTATAACAAATTTGACTTGCAACCTAAGAAATTACTTGAATTTATTAAAGATTCAAAGTCACAATTTTACTTTATAGACGATATTATTATCAAAGAAGTGAACAAGCAAGGTAAGTCAGATTATTTATGGGGTATTAGAGCCATAGAAAATTTATCATATATAAATGGACTGATAAATGGATTGTCTGAGTCTACAATCAAATTATTAGATTTAATAAGAGAAGATGATGATAGTAATACAAATCATATAGAACAATCCATGTTTAAATTATATGAATTTATTAGTCATTATGACATAGATTTAAATGAATTAGCATATAACAGGATACAAATATCACCTAGTAATAGAGCTAAAGAAACTAAAGATGTATTCATATTCCCGCAAACTTTATGTGATTTTTTTACAGATTTTATTACAAATCAACCAATAAATAAATTTGAAAAAGATAATTTAGATATAAAAAGTATATTTTTATATACACTTAAATATTTACCTATAAGTTGGTTAAGTGTAGATGAAAGAACATCTGAAATATACATCACATTTTACAAAGACAACGAAAAAAAATATAAAATGGAATTAACCAAAAACACTGATGGTATATCAAAAATATATTATAATTCTTTTGTTGCTAATGCGAAAGACATAGAAATGTTACCACATTCTATACTACAACTTTCTAAAAATGAAAATTTCAGAAAATACTTTAAAATGTAGAAATAATTATTATTTATAGTTAAATAGAGATAAAACATATAACACATACTAAAAAACAAAGGGACTCATTAGAGTCCCTTAAATATTCCTATTGTGTTACAAAAGTTAGAAATTTAAAATGTTTAATTGCCACCAAACAACTGTACGAAGAACGTTGAACCACTTTCGTCTCTGTAAGCAGCAGCACCGTAATACTGATATTCACTTCCCATTATAGTTTTTCTATGACCTGAAGAACTCATCCAACCTTGGATAGTAGAAGAAATAGCTCCACCACTTGCTATATTTTCTCCATCATAAAAGTATATTCCACCACATGATTTAATTACATCATATGCTTGGGAACCATCTGGTCTTGTGTGAGAAAAATACTCACTTAGTTCTTTGGCACGGATTTCTGCTGCTTCTACCAGATCTGGGTCGAGAGTTAATGGTGGAAGACCTTCTTCCGCTCGTGCTTCATTTACAAGTTCAAGGGTGCCTTCTGCATAATGTTCAATTTCCCATTGTTCCTCTTCTGCATGTGCCTTATCTGACGCTTGCTGTGATTCTTCACGTGTAAAATAGATTTTGCCATCACGTTCAAAGACATCTCCATCATTACAAAAATCAATAGAAACTGCATATACAAAGTCATAGTAATCGTAATAAGTTTTACCACGGAATTCATAGGAAGAATCATTTTTAGAGTAAGTATTAGATACTGCTTTCATACATCTGAGATAATCATTTTCATAATAGTCACGAATCTCATCATAGCCTATACGGTCAATTTCTGCTTGAGTATATCCTACTGCATCAACAAAGCTATCAAAGGTTAAATATCCTTTGCTGTCAGTTTCATACTTGTTAGAGGATGGTGTTTCTTTTTTGTCCTCTTTAGAAGACTTGTTAGAGGATGAGGATGTATTTTCTTTTTTGTTATCTTCATTAGTAGTATTGTTGTATCCGTGTTCTCTTTGAAGACGTTTTGCTTCATCAGGGTCTACAGGTGAGTTGGTTTCATAGTCCCAAGTATAATTGTAGTTGTAGCGGCTGTCATTGTTAGAGGATGAAGTTGTGTTCGTATTTGTGGTGGTTGTGGTTACATTTGCAGTAGTAGTTGTTTCCTTCTGCTTTTGCTCTTCTGCTCTTTGTTTGTCTCTTTCTTCACGACTGATAACTTCAGTTCCTATTTTCTTTAATTCACCAAAAGAGTTATCCTCTGGTGGTAATGCGATACTTTGACAGAATGTCAACTGAACACGGGTGCTTGGGAGTGCAAGACGAGATGCAATAGCTGCTGCTTCTGCCCTGGTAATATTCGCTTTAGGTGTGAATGTTCCTCTGTAATCGTTGCCAGAAATAATGCCTGCGTTGTACAATTTAATAACGTCGTTGTAGTACTTGTTAGAGGAGTCGATGTCTGGTAATTTCGTAACAACGTTTATCTGCTGGTATCCATTATCTGGAATGGCATGGGCAAAGATATGAGCAAGTTCTTCTCTTGTGGCTGGTCTGTCATATTCACCAGAAAATTCACCTGTAGAGATAATCTGCTTTGTTTCTGCATAACAAACAAATAAGGTGTACCATGGCTCTGCTTCCATTTGAATACTTGGGCTGAGGCTGCCAGATGTAGAGTAGCTGTGCAGTTTATCAGCCATAGTGATAACCTCAGCTATTGTGACGTTGCCTTTAGGGTCAAACTTTGTGGCTGATTTACCATTAACCAGGTCATATTTATATGCCTCTGCAACACTGTTGTAGAACCAGTCCGATGTACCAACGTCTGAAAAATTATTGTTGTATTGCTTTACTTGCTGGAATTGGTGTATGTCTCGAACTGCTGCATAGACATCAAAAGGTTCCAGCTGCATTTTAGAGAGTGGTGTAAATGTCATGCAAAGCATAGATGCTACCATTCCACCGTTAATTGCCTTTTTTAGAATAGGCTTAAAATCCATAATCTTTCATCTCTTTTTTAGAATGTGATAATATGAGTATACCACTAAAATTTGTGTAGTGGTATACTTTTATGAATAATATGTGATTTTATAGTGGGGATAGAAAAATTGTTAGAGGAAATGAACTAATTCAGTTTTTCTTTCTTCATATCAGCTATATTAGTTAAAGCTTGAATATCTTCAAAATACCAATTAGAACATTCATCATAAAAAATTTGCTCTTTTCTTTTTTTAAAAATTCTAAATGGTTTACTTCCAGAATTATCGTAGATATGACATATGTCACAAATCTTAATTAGGTCTTTTATTAGTGCCAAACATTTATCATAGGGTCTGCTGTTAGAACATAATAGCAGCGAATAAAATAGCCTTTTTCTTTTGCTTTACGAAGTAAATTTAAATTTCGTTCTGTTGATAAAACAGTTTCAAAACAAAATTCACTCATATGCTGAATGTGTTCTTCTCTTTGCTTTTCTGCTAATTGGGCTACCTCTAAGTCAGAACATTTTAAATTTTTCTTAATCTCATCAGCATTAATATAATCTATTGGTGGTTTTAACAATTCTGTAAAAGTACTTTTACCAGAACCATTTGGACCAGCAAAAACAACGACTTCAGGTTTTTTCTTTAATCCATTCACTATAACGCCCCCTTCTCATCCTTTTGCTAACTTCCTTTCTAGTCCCATCACTGTATTCTTGATAGATTATTTGTGTTTCACTATCATAGATAATAATTGGAACATCCAGGGCTTTTTTCTTTTCTAATTCAATTCTGACTGCTTCTTTTGCACGTTTTACAACAGTCTCATCAGAAATATATTCTTCACGTTTCATAGGTTGAAACCTCCTTACTTTTTAGATGGTATCTTTAAGTATATCATAATTTTTAGATAGATGATATAGTTTTGATGTATAGTGCAATTAGCATTCGAAACACTTAACATCTTTTAATTTTAAATTTATACCTTGATTATTTTCTAAAGAAATTCCAATATAATCTTTGTAGAATAGAAATTCTAAATAATTCTGTATTTCTATTATATTTTCTTCACTTTTATCAATTACTTCAATCTGCATAAAAGATTTTTCAATACGTACATAATAACCTTTATTCCTCCCTTCGAAAACTTGTTTTTGCTATTCTTTTATTATAATCTCCTTTTAAGTATGCTTTTGTCTTTTTAATTAGCTTTTTAGATTTGTAATGTGATGGGGAAAGAAACACTTCCTTAAGAAATGAGAAAATAAAAAAGGGACACTTATTTTTATGTGCCCCAAATTGTTATGCTTTTTCTGTACTCTCACCATTTCTAATATACTTAACGTTATTATAGTAGCTATCTTTAGCCTGTTTTATAGCTTTAAGTAGTACTAATTTCCTATCATAAAAATTAACTATTTGAATATTGCTAAGCACATATTGTTTTAATTCATAACTAATTGGCTGATTCTTTAATAAATCAACAATAGCTCTCTGATAATCATCTACTTTTCTATATCTACATAAAGCCTCATCTTCTATCCCAACAACATAATGATTACCATATTTTAAAGATGTTTTTTGATACTCTTGTTCCCATCCTAAAGCAGCTTGCTCATTATCTGCAATACCTAAGATTAAATATCCTTCTTTTTTTACTGGCGAATTTGCCATTCCAACCAATGTTTTCCCAATCTTGTCTATAAAACCTTTATCTGTGTTTCTTGTTCCTATTTTTATTATACCTATTTTAAATTCTATCATTGCTGACTCAAAATCAGATAAAGAAAGCCTATGCTTAATTTCCCTTTCTTCAACTGTTTCTTCTCTATCTATTTTTGTCTGTGACATTCGCTTTTTTAAAAAATCATATACAGATTCATATACTGCAGACCATTCTTCATTGGAGAATCTAGCTTGTCTTTTTAATATTGGATTAAAAAGATAATCTGTGTGTTTTTTTAATTCTTTTGCCATTTTTTCATAATTATGTATGGTATAAAATTCTCCTTGTAAATTATATAAAGCTAGAAATAAAACTTGAAAAACTTCATCTTTATTAGGAATCTTTTGTTGTATAAATAGAAAATCTGAAAATGTAGACTTTACAGAATAGAATATATTATCAAACATAACTATTACATTATCAAATTGTTCTTCTATTTCATCTTTACCAATTATTTCAATAGCATTAACCAATGCTTTATTTTCTTTAGAGTCTTCTTTATACACCTTATCTAGTAAATAACTTGGTGTTATGCAAAAGTATATTAATAAGAAGAGAAGCAACAATTTCTTCATCACGAGACCTTCTTAGATTTTCGTAAGTTATGATATTATGTCTTCTCCAAAAAATATCTTTATGACTAATTCCATATTCTAAACCTATACCACTAATACTAATTTTTCGCATATCCTCCATAGATATGCTATCATAATAAGTATAATCTCCTCTTATTCTAATAGCACATCTTCGTACTAAATCTGCAAATGGATCTTCACTACTTGCTTGTCTTAAATCATGTGCTGATATTTTTTTGCCTGAAGAGTTTATTCTGCAAAAAATTTCTTTTATCTTATCATCTTCTTGTCCTGTTGAAACAACAGGAATTTCACAATCTGCAAAATCTAAACATAATTTCACTGGCAATAAAGGTTGCTTTTGTATAAGAATTTTATTAGACACTTTTAGTTGTGCTGACGGAATTACGCTCATGTCAAAATATCCTTTATTGTTTTTAAATTCGATACTAAAATCATTTGTGATAAATGATAGTATCGCATCCAATCGTTGTACACCATCTACAATTTCATTTCTTTCATATTTAGTCCCATCTTTTTTTCTTCTTGAAAAGTATTTAACATAATTGACGGGGTTGGATAATTTCGCAATAAGGAATCAATATAAAGCTTTTTCTCCTCTATAGACCAAACTAATTTTCTCTGATATCTTCGATTTACATATAATTCATTTTCAAAATACCAACGAGCAATTTGATTTATTGTTTTACCTTTTACATCTAATTTATTTGCCATAAATATTCGTTTCTTCAATATAATCTATCCTTTCTAAATAATAATATCATAATTTATTATATTTTCAATATTTTATATAAAAATCAAGCTTATTTACTTATTTAATTTACTTTTCTATATTTATATTGATTTACTATAAATTGTCAGAAAATAAAAAAGGGCTACTACATTTAGGGACTCGTTAGAGAGTACCTTGTTGTGTAGTAGCCATTATAGGCTGATTAGAGAAGTCCTAATCTATTTAGCTTTTCTCGTCTGGTTTTAATTCTTTCAGCGTCTTTGTGGATGTCTTTAAGACTCATTAGATTATCAGTGTTTTCTGGCAGTCTGGAGTTTTTCCAAGACAGTTCTCCCTGTGTTAATCTGCTAAGGCTCCAAGATTCTTTTCCAGCATAAGACTCGAAAACTTTATTTAGAATCGGAAAGCAGTTGCCGATAAAATCTTTAGGTTCAATTGAAATGAGAGTTGTATCTAGAATTTCCTTCAAAACAGGACCATATTTCCATTAAGATACCTCCTTTTCTGTTTAGAATTGTTAGAGGAGAAAAAAGAGGGACACCTATGTTTTTAGATGTCCCAAAAAAAAATTCATTTAATGAAAGAAAAAAGAACAATGGAATACTTGTTTTTAGGTATTTAATATTTTTAAGAAATCTTCTGGAAGAATAGCTGGCACTTCTGAGTAAGTAAAGTCTAAAGTATTTCTTGTAATGATGTAATCAGCACTTACATTTTTAGCACATCTATCTTGAAGACAATCTTCAAAATCTTTAAATTCTATCATGTTAATTGCTTTTATTATTTCGTTATGACTGGTTGCTGTAACTTGTAAAAGACTACAAATATCTATAAGATAATTTCTTCGTTTCTCTTCTGGTACTTTTCTCAAAACATACCATAAAATAGAAATAGAATGAAAAGCAATATATCCTTTTATTTCTTTATTTGCACACTTTAGAATAATATCGGAAGCCGCTTGATAGGCAGGTTCCCTAGTAAGAAGAAAATCAAGAATTACATTTGTATCAATCAATACTACCATATCGTTCTACTAATGCCTCCTCTAATTCTTTATCAGGATCAAAGTTTTCTGGAAGGTATTGCTTAATTTCTTTACGTGCATTATCTAGTCTATGAAATGCTTGCATAGATGCTGTGTTATTTAAAGATTCTTTCTGAGGCATAAGCCTTTGCATAATTTCTATTAAAAAGCTTATATTATCATCTGATAAATCACGTATCATTTCAACAGCTTGTTCTTGTAGTACAGACATATAAACTCATCCTTTCCTGTTAAATTTAAATATATTATAAACTTTTTTTCATTATATAACAATAGAATTTTTAGAGTAGAAATCAAAACCACTAGTAAACTAGTGGTTTGACCAACCCCTAGAAGGGGTATTACTTGCTAATCCCCTAAAAGGGGATACTGAAGGTTTAACATCGCATTATTATTTCGGGCAGCCAC
>CAJTDC010000034.1 GCA_910575055.1 Clostridia bacterium | reverse complement strand
ATCTAAAAGAAAACGAGTGAAAAATATTTTATTTTTTGCTCGTTTTTTGTTTTATAAAATTGCCATTCTTTCTGCCCTTTTTTGCCATTCTTTTTGCCCCTTTACAAATTTGCAGTTACTTCTTTTTGGTCATTATAAGTAATAGATAAACAACGCTGTTGTTCATCATAATGCACATCAAATCCATAATCATTTAAATCTTCTGCAATAATGGCTGTACAGTCATTGATATTATAAGATGGTATCAAGTGATTATTAATATATGCATCAATATCTGAATAAACCGCTTTTCCAATAGCATTACTTTCTGCATCAGCACAAATTGTTTGCACTATCATAGCTGTTATAAAATAACAAAATAAAATTATCGTGCAAATCCATTTTCTCATTTACCTGTTCCTCCTTTATATTCATAGGGTCTAATATCATATAATTCTCTTGTTTTATAATTGAATACTCTCCAATCTGGAGAAAGAACTCCACAACAAATTACATCTTCAAAAATGTGTATATGGTAGCCCATTGCATAGGGTAATACAATAAAAGGTTGATTTTGTTTGTCATTTAATAAAATGCCATATACATTTGGATAACTTGGATAGCGTCTTTCTGATTTTACAATACGGCAATAATAATACAATGTATCGTTATAAATACCAAGAAATTTTATTTCTTCTACGTCTTTTGTAGATACAATGGTTCTTGTAGTATGGTTTTGTAAAGAGTATTCTTTTATTGTATAAATTCTATCATCATAGTTTTCATTTAGATACTTTCCGCTTAGACAATATAAATTATTGTTATAAAAATAAAAATCTTTATAAAAGTTGTCGCCCAAATCTATTTTATAAAATGCAGTTTGATTATGTAATGGTAAAGCATAAAGACCATTTTCCACTTTTTCGCCGTTTTTATATTTTAATCTTATGATTTCTTCACTATTTTCATAGGCATAATTTGCATAAGTATACAAATAAACAGTGTCTTGATATTCAAAAAAAGAAATATCATGATAATAGTAACGATTTTGATAAGGAATATTATCTGTTATGGTATTTTCTATCGTTTCATTGGTAATGAAATTAAAAAATATATTTTTTTCAGAGTCATATGCCCAAGTATCAGAAATAAAAATAATTTTTTCAATATCATCATAAATACATTCACTTTTTCCGCCACTAATAGGAACACGGTAAAATTTTTGTATATCATCATCATTATCTAAACGAATTGCCCTAAAATAAATATATCCGTCATCACAAATATGAATGTCGCTGCACATTCTAAAAACATCTTCACATAAAAGAGATTCTGTTTTTGTATTAATATCATATTGATAAAGGCTTAAATTATCCTTCTCGTAAGGTTGATACGTTTCTGATACACTATAAGAATATTCTTCTGTAATCATATTAAAATAATAAAGAATATGATTTTTTTCTGCAAAATGTCCATAAGAATCTCTCATAGTGTATTGTGGAGGTTTTGATGGATTAAATATTTCAGCAAATGTTATATAGTGCTGATAAAGAATAATAGTACATAATAATAACATACAAATTACTTTTTTTAAATTTCTCATAAAAATTCCCCTTTCTATTCTCTATAAAATTTATTTACTACAAAGTAGTTTATATAATAAATCACAATATTATTTTTTTATAAATATTCTTCCTTGCTAGTATAAAATCAATTATATATAAGCTATATGATAAATAAACAATAAAATAAGGAGATTTACTACAACTTTTTTAAATATTTTTTGTATTTTTTTTAAAACAATCAAAAAATTTGTAGTATATTGGTGATTTTTATTGTTTATATAGATAGAAGAAATAATAAAAAAAGGAGTGTTTAAAATGTTACAAAAATTATATGGTGCGATTGCTATAACAACAATAATATCACTGGGGTCTATCCCTATTTATGCAGCAAATCCTTTGGAAAACAACAGCATTAGTGTAGAAGCAGATGGTGTTACTTATGAAGTACCAGAAGGAATTACAGATATAACAAGTAATACTATTGCAAACAGCCATGATATAGAAACGTTGATTCTTCCAAGTACATTTGTTTGGAAAGAGATAGACTGGGAATGGGCAGGTAATTTTCCAAAATTAAAAAAGATAATTGTTTCAGAACAAAATACTACACTTTCTAGTCAAGATGGTATCCTTTTTGATAAAAACAAAGAAACATTACTATGCTATCCTGCAGGAAAAGAAGAAGAAAGTTATATTGTTCCAGAGAGTGTTACTACAATAAAAAAATATGCCTTTCAGAGCAAAAATTTAAAAGAAATATCTATTCCCAGTACAATAGATTTATCAAAATCGTCATTACATGATTTGCCTAATTCTACAATATCTATAAAATTTTCTGGCAATAGGAAAAGGATTGAAAGTTTTACTTTAAAAGGAGAAGATAAAATAAAAAAAGTGGGATTAGCAGAAGGATTAGAGGAAATTGGAGAAGCTGCTTTTGATAAGACTGGTATGGATGTCATTGCACTTCCCAAAAGTGTAAAAAAAATAGAAAAGGGTGCTTTTAGAAGAAGCAGCTTAGATTTTGTAATTTATAGAGGAACAAAAAAAGACTTTTATAATGTTATACAAGAAGCAGGATTTAATGATAGACCAAGTGGAAAAACGCCAGAGTTTGTAAGAGAGGTCAATTTAGTGATTGATGGTACACCTATAGATTTTGACGGTTTGGCTGAAAGACCTTTTTATTATCAAAATAAGGTATATGTGCCATCTCAGTATGTATGTAATCTGTGCGGAATTTCTACACAATGGATTTCATGGAATCCAGAAACAGCACAATATCAAAAAGATGACATTGTTGTAAAGCTAGTACCACAAGAAAAAATAATTATGGAGAGAGAACAGAAAGCAACTGTAAATGAGAAAGAATTTAAAATTGAGGGGGAAGTATTGCTTTTAAATGAGGATTCTCCTTTCACACCTGAAAATACAGGAACAGGAATACCCATTACTGTAGAAGAATTAGAGGGAAATCAGAGTACAATTTATTGTCCTATTTCTAATATTCTAAAACAGTTTGGAATGAGATCTTATTATAACATATTAAAAAATACACTTTATATTGAAACAAAATAATAAATATAAATAAAAATGTTGTTATGGCAATTTGTTATAACAACATTTTTATTTTTTTGAAATTTTTAAAAAACTGGTTTACACACACTGGCATAAATCCTCTTTCTATTATGTAAGCAGCAATAAATGGAATAAATATCAGGACTATTTTTATTCTGTTTGTCCTGATTGCTGTGGTCAAAAAACAAATAAATAAAAAAAGAAAGGAAGATAATTATGTCTAATATTGAAATTTCAAAAAAATTCGATGGGTTAAGTTCATTAGGTATAAACGATATCAATAGCTTACCTATCAATGCAATTACGTTTGCAAGACGAAACAATGAAAAACTGGTTTACTGTAACCACCCAGAACAAATTAAAAAGGGACATTTTGGAGAAGATAAAAAATTTTTGAATAGGGTTGTTGTAGAAAAAGGAAAGCAAACTCAATTATATGCTTCTTATGAGTTTAAGCCAGTTGATTCTAACAATAAAATTGCTGTACGAGTTTATAATCCTAATTCTATAACAGTTAGTGTAGGACTTACAAAAATAGGATACAACTGTAGCAATAATTATGATGTTGCTTGTGAAGCATGGAAACAATACAATAAGTCCTCAACTAATACTCGTATTTCAATAGGTGCAAAACAAAGTGCATGGCTTATTACAAAAAATGCACCATCTACTTTTGTAGAATTACTTGCTTTAATGGAAGCAAATGCTCAGGTTGTAGTAGCTGTTTATGCTTGTAAAAATGTAAATAATGTACCAGCAGAAACAACTTGTATTGAACGAACAGAGGAAGATGATGATACTTATTCTGGTTGGTCAGAAAATTATAGCCTTCATGCTACAGAAACATTACAAGCCTCTGTTTTATTAGCTGCTAACAAAAAATCCATTTTTTACTGGTTAGCGAATCCTACGATTACAAATAAAAACAAAAATGAAAGTATACCAATTTATTTGGTACAAAATGGTGAAGAGGTATCTTTTGAAAATGGTGGAAATATTGGACACTATGGCGTTATCTATCATTTTGCTATGACACTGAAAAACAATACAAACAAGACAGTAAAGTTTAAAGGATATATTCTTTCAAACAATAAATCTCTTTGTGCTGGCATTCAATCTGGTTCTAATGCAGATGGGTATTTTTTAGGCTCTGAAGGTGCTGGAGTAGGAGCAAATAAAATGAGGTGGAATTTTTATGAGTCTAAAGCATTAAAACCAAATGAAGTTTTGATGCCCGAATTCAACTACTCTGTTTTAATTTAAATACATAATCAAAAAATGATTAGAAAACTTTTTGATATTTAATGAGATTATAGTATTATTTATGAAAAAATTTTTAATATAGAATACTATTGTAAAACAATTAAAAGTCAAAAAATTACGAAACATATTGAAATAAAAGGGTAATAATGGTATTATATTAAATAATAAAATTTATAAATATATTGTAATGCTATAAAATTTTAAGGGGATACAAGTAATGCCTTCACAAATAAAAATGATATTAAATCATGAATCACAGCAAAAAATCACATGGAATATGGGGTCTATTTTTCAAGGTGTGATTATGGAAAAAATACCTTTTGAATATGGACAAAAACTTCATTTATCAGAGTTAAAACCATACAGTCAATTTATATTAAATAAAAATAGTGAAATAATATGGACAGTTAATACATTAAATGATGATGCAGATGAGTATATTATGAATATACTCCTTTCTAATGAATTTTCAAATTTTTATTTAAAACATAAAAATATAGAACTGACTATTATAAAAAAAGAATTTCAAACAATATCATATGATACATTAATTGATACTTATTTTTTTGAAAATCAGAATAGAATAATAGAATTTCAATTTATTTCTCCAACTGCTTTTAAAAGTAATGGAGAATATATTTTTTATCCAACTATAAAAGCGATATTTCAAAGTCTTATGAATAAATTTGACTTTTTTTGTGATTGTGCAAAAGTATATACTCCAGAAATGATAAATGAAATTTTGCAACATACAAAAGTAATTTATTATAATTTAAAAAGTACAAAATTTTATTTAGAAGGAATTACTATACCAGCTTTTATTGGCAGTATCAAAATAAAAGTAACGGGTCCTCAGCAGATGGTAAATCTGTTGTATTTACTTGCATATTTTGGTAAATTTAGTGGCATTGGTATAAAAAGTGCTATGGGAATGGGAGGAGTTGACATAGCAGAAAGGAGAGAAAATATATGAATCACACAGAATATTTGCTTACAGTTGGTGGCTTACTTCATGATGTCGGAAAATTGCTTTACAGATACAATGATAAAAGAAATCATAGTGTAAGCGGTTTTGAATTTATTCAAAAAGAGGCTAATATTGATGATATGGATATATTAGAGCAAATACATTATCATCATGCAGCACTTTTGAGAAATGCAAAATTAAAAAATAGTTCTTTAGCATACATTACTTGTATTGCAGATAATATTTCAGCAGCAGCGGATAGAAGAAAAAATAATGAGGAAGGTTGGGGATTTGTTAGAGAAATTGCTTTAGATAGTATATTTAATAGATTGAATGAAAATGATGAAAATAAAAAATATCCACCTGCTATGCTTGATAAAGGTATCAATTATCCTACATCAAAAAATATAAAATATAGTGAAGAATTTTACAGCAAATGCATTAACAATATCAAAAATTGCATGAGAGCAATAGAATACAATGAAAACTATATCAATTCTTTATTAGAAGTATTAGAAGCAAATATTTCTTTTATTCCTTCTTCTACTTCTATCAATGAGATTGCAGATATTTCTCTTTTTGACCATTCTAAAACAACAGCAGCAATTGCTTGTTGTATTTATCAATATTTAGAACAAAATAATATTACAGATTATTACTCAGAACTTTTTTTAAAAGAAAAAGAGTTTCATAATAAAAAGGCTTTTTTGTTGTATAGTATAGATATATCTGGTATACAAGATTTTATATATACTATCAGTACAGACAAGGCATTGAAAAATTTAAGAGCACGCTCTTTTTATATTGAATTGACTATGGAGCATATTATAGATGAACTTTTGACAACATTATCTCTTTCCAGAGCAAATTTATTATATTGTGGAGGAGGTCATGCTTATGTGATACTCTCTAACACTAAGAAAACAATTCAAATGATTACTGATATTGAAAAAGAAATCAATCATTGGTTTTTAGAAAATTTTGATACTGCACTTTATATTGCTGGAGGATTTACTCCATGTAGTGCAAATGATTTAAAAAATGAACCACAAGGAAGTTATGGCGATATTTTTAAAAATATATCAAACAATATATCACAAAGAAAAAGCTCCAGATATACAGCAAATGATATTATAAAATTAAATCATAATGTTGCTGATGGAGAAAGAGAATGTTCTGTATGTAGAAAAACAGCAAAATTAAATAATAATCAAAGATGTTCTATTTGTGAAGCATTAGAAAATTTTTCAAATGATATTATATATAAAGAATTTTTTAGTATTACAAAAACGGCAAAAGGACTTCCTATACCTAGAAATAAATATATAGTAGCAGATGAAAAACAAAGTCTTGTAGAACGAATGAAAACAGATGATTATGTAAGAGCATATTGCAAAAATAAAATGTATACAGGAAATCATATTGCTTGTAAACTATGGGTTGGAGATTATAAAAATGGTGACACATTTGAAGAATTAGCGAATGCAGCAAATGGTATTGCAAAATTAGGTGTGTTACGTGCGGATATTGATAATTTAGGTCAAACATTTGTAAGTGGTTTTGAAAGTGCTGAAAATAAAGATAAATATGTTACAATTTCCAGAACAGCAACATTTTCAAGAAAATTATCTATATTTTTTAAATATCATATCAATGAAATATTAACAAATGGAAAGTATTGTACTATCACTAATAAAGAAGGAGAGAGAAATATTGCTATAGTATATTCTGGTGGTGATGATGTATTTGTTGTAGGCGCATGGGATGATGTAATAGAGTTTGCCATAGATTTAAATGATGCATTAAATGCGTATGCTCAAGAAACACTTACCATATCGGCAGGTATAGGAATATATCCACAAAAATATCCTATATCTGTAATGGCGGAACAAACAGGAGAATTAGAAGAACTATCAAAACAATACCCTAATAAAAATGCTGTAACATTATTTGAGGAAGGAAATACATATCATTGGGACACATTTATAAATGATGTATTGGAGGATAAATATGTCAAAATAAGAGATTTTTTTGAAAGCATTGAAAATAAAAATAATCATGCTGCAAGAGGAAAAGCTTTTTTATATCGTTTATTGGAACTTATGAGAAATAGAGAGGAAAAAATCAATATTGCACGTTTTGCTTATGTACTTGCTAGATTAGAGCCAGATGAAGAAGATAAACAAGCAAATGAGAATTATAAACGATTTGCTGAAAAAATATATAGCTGGATAAAAGATGAGAAACAGTGCAGACAAGCTATTACTGCAATATATATTTACATTTATAGTATTAGGGAAAAGGAGTGAAAACAATATGACAATCAATCATGAAAATTATGTTGATGAGGCAGAAAAGGTCATAAAAAGTTTATCAAAAGATAGACATAATAACTTATTGCTTACAACATCTAAAATTAGAAATATATTATCAATGATAAATGACATATATAATGATACACTTCATTATAAAGAAGATAAAATTGATAATGAATTAAAGGGACGTGTGCAATATTTAAGAATGAGAATTGCATATGAGGCAGGACGTGAAAAAATAGTAATGGATTTTGAAAAGAAAGCTCATTTAATGGACTATATCAAAGAAATTGGTGACAATAAACAAAATTTGATATTGTTTTGCCACTATATGGAAGCACTTGTAGCATATCATAAATACTATGGTGGTAAAGATTAAGGAGGAGTAAAAATGTTTTCAAAAATTGAGATAAACGGAATAATAGAAGTAGTAACAGGTATGCATATAGGTGGTTCTTCTGCATTTGCTGCAATTGGTGTAGTAGATTCTCCTGTTATTAGGGATACTCTAACAGATATGCCTATTATACCTGGAAGTAGTTTAAAAGGAAAAATGCGTACATTATTAACAAAAAAATATAGTGATGGATTGCCACCTCAAAATGCTGATGAAGATGATGAGAGAATAAAAAGGCTTTTTGGTGCTGGAGGAAAAAAAGCAATTACAAGTAGAGTATTGTTTTCAGATATGATACTATATAATATGGAAGAACTAAAGAAATTTGGCTTAACTTCTGCAACAGAGGTGAAATTTGAAAATAGTATTAACAGACAAACAGCAGTGGCAAATCCAAGACAGATAGAAAGAGTAATAAGGGGTTCTGAATTTTCATTTTCTATTATTTATAATGTTACAAGTAAACAGGAAATATTAGAGGATATGGAAACACTATCTGATGGTTTTAAACTAATGGAATATGACTACATAGGCGGTAATGGTTCTAGAGGATACGGAAAAATAAAATTTAAAAATATAAATATCAAAACGGTAATAGGAAATGTAGAAGATAGTATATTAAATCAATGCAAGGAATTATTTAAGGAAGTGTGATGATGGATTATTTTGTTTATAAAATGTATTTTAGCACACCAGTTCATATAGGAAACGGAACACTTGCCAGTAGTGAAAATACTATTATGGCAGATACATTATTTTCTGCACTTTGTTGTGAGACTGGCAATCAGAAAGATATTGATAAAATGGTATATATGGCAAAAAATAAAGAGTTTATTCTTTCTGATGCTATGCCATTCATAGGAGATGAGTTGTATATTCCTAAGCCTATGCTAGTAATAAAAACAGAAAATGAAGGAAATTCAATATTAAAAAAAGCATTTAAAAAATTAAAGTATATTCCAGTGTCCAGTATTGACACATATATAAAAGGAAATATTGACCCATTAGAACAGAATCAAAAAATGAAATTATTAGGAAAATATGGAACACGTACAATGAGTTCTTCTATTGATGAAGAAAAAATGAAAACTGGTGATATGCTTCCTTTTCATGTTGGAATATACCATTTTACAGAAGAAAGTGGATTATATTTTTTTGCTGGTTTTGAAAATGATGAACAAAAACAATTTTTTGAAAAGTTATTTTTATCACTGTCTTATACTGGAATAGGAGGAAAAAGGAGTTCTGGATTTGGAAAATTTGATTTTTGTGTAGAAGATATTCCCTCCAATATTAAAAATCGTATTGGTGTATGTAAAAATCAATTTATGACACTTTCTGTATCTATGGCACAGCAAAACGAATTGGAAAAATCGCTCCAAAATGCAAGATATCTGCTTACCAAAAGAAGTGGTTTTATATTTTCTGAAACATATGCTCAAACAATGAGAAAAAAGAAAGATTTTTATTGTTTTAAATCAGGTTCTTGCTTTACAAATGCCTTTCAAGGTGATGTTTTTGATGTTTCTGGAAATGGAAATCATAAAGTATATCGTTATGCAATTCCTTTATTTATGGAGGTGGAGTGATGAAAAATTATATAGAAACATATCAAATTGTGTTGGAAACACTTTCACCAGTTTATATTGGTTCTGGACAGGAAATTAGTAAAAAAGAATATATTTATGATAGTAGTGATAAAAAGGTACATATTCCAGACATGAAAAAGATGTATACATTTCTTATGAGAAAAGGACTTCTCAATGAATATGAGAAATATATATTAGAGGATAAAAAAGACTTTTTTATTTGGCTGAAATCAAATCATATTTATAAAAAAGATTATATGACATGGATAGATTATAGTATGGATAGTGGTGATACTGTTTTTGAACAAAGAGGAAAAAAAGGTATACTAACCTGTATAAAAGATGCTTATGGTTGTCCCTATATACCAGGAAGCAGTATAAAAGGAGCGTTAAGAACTGCTTTGCTCGCGGGAGATATATTAGATAATAAACAAAAATATCAAAATATTTCTAATAAAGTGGAAAGAGTACCATTGCAAGGAAGGCGCTCTTTAGAAAAAGAAGCAAAGGAAGTAGAAGAAATATTTTATAATGTACTTTCCAGAAAAGACAAAAAATATGATGCTGTAAATGACATTATGGTAGGTTTAAGAATAAGTGATAGTAAACCTTTAAGCTGTAATGATATTACACTTTGCCAAAAAATAGATATGACTCCTGATGGAAAAGAAAATAAAATCAATATATTGAGGGAATGTATCAAACCCAATACAAAAGTGGAGTTTGATATGGAAATAGACCAAACACTTTTTAAAATGACACCAAAACAAATACAATATAATATTAATCTGTTTCTTGCAAGCTATAATGCTTTATTTGCAAGTCATTTCAATCAGAAATATAAAAAGGATACTATATTTATAGGTGGCGGAGCAGGATTTATGAGTAAAACTGTTGTGCATCAGCTTTTGATGGGCAAACCGAAAAGAATAAAAAGAGTGAGCGAAATAATAGATGCTTCATTAAGAGATAAAAAACATCAAAATAATGAAAAATTGGGAGTATCTCCTCATATGATAAAAATAACATATTATAATGGTAAAAAATATAGTTATGGTGCTTGTAAAATAAGCATAATAGAATAAGGGTGTGTTTTCAATCAGTTTCTTATATATAAATGAACCAGGAGCAATCATAGGAATTAATGGTGGATATTTTGAAGTAAAACAAAAAAAGGGTCTTGTGCGGAAGATACCAAAAGAAACATTAGAATCTATTACTATATTTGGAAATTCGTTAATGACTAATCAATGTATTGCAGTATGTCTTGAAAATGGTATACCTATAAACTATTTTTCAGGGAAAGGCAGTTATTTTGGAAAACTTGTTTCAACGGCTCATGTAAATGCAGAAAGAATAAAAAAACAAGTTTATGTTTCAGACAATAAAGAATTTTGTATAGCATTTTCAAAAAAGATAATAAAAGCTAAAATTCATAATCAAATTGTAGTTTTAAGACGATATTGTAAAAATAATAAAATTGATGTATCACATTATATTAATTTTATGAAAAATGCAGAAAAACAAATACAATTTTGTGAAACAATTAGTAAAATTATGGGATTTGAAGGAATTGCAGCAAAAAATTATTTTTCTGCATTATCGCTACTTGTAAATAATGATTTTAAATTTCAGGGAAGAAGTAGGCGACCACCAAAAGATGCTTTTAATTCTATGTTAAGTTTAGGTTATACAATTCTTATGTATACTATTTATGCAGAAATTGAAAACAGAGGATTAAGTCCATATATTAGTTTTTTTCATAGTATAAAAGAAAAACATCCTTCTTTGGCAAGTGACCTTATGGAAGAATGGAGAGCTGTAATTGTTGACTCTGTTGTAATGAGTCTTGTTCAAGGAAATGAAATAGATATTATTGATTTTAAAAAGGAAGATGATGGAGTTTTTTTAAATGAAAATGCTATGAGAATATTTATATCTAAATTTTCAAAAAAAATAAACAGTGAAAATCGATATATACTATATGATGGTGAAAACAGTAGTTTTAGAAGATGTATATATATACAAACATTACGTTTATTAGAGGCGTTAGAAAAAGAAGATGCTGATATATATAAGCCAGTTACAATAAGGTGAGAGATTTGGATAAACAATATATTGATATAAAACTGCAAAATGATGAAAATTTGAGAAATAGGAATTTTTTAACAGTTATTATATATGATATTACAGATAATAAAAGACGTTTAAATATGGTGAAATTTTTGGAATGTTTTGGATTTAGAATACAAAAATCTGCTTTTGAAGCAATGATTGATGCTGTTAAAATAAAAAAATTAAAGGAAGGAATTAACGATATTATAGATGAGGAGGATTCTGTAAAAGTATATGTACTAAAAGGAATTAGTGAAGTATATACATGGGGAGAAACAATAAATAATGATGATGATTGTATTATCATTTGATGGAGGATAAAAATGAATAATTATGTTTTATTTAGTTGTGTAGGAGGACATGACCCAGTAGCAAGTTACGCAGACGGAGCAATACTACATATTTGTCGCATATATAAGCCTCAAAAGGTTGTATTATATTTATCAAAAGAAATGTTGGGAAGGCAAAATATTGACGATAGATATAGAAAAAGTCTTGTACTTTTACAATAGCATGAAAATTTTAATATAGAAGAAATACAGTGTATTGAAAGAGCAGAACTTGTTAATGTACAATCATTTGACGTTTTTTATGATGAATTTGAGCAAATTATTGATGACATTCAAAAACAAAATCCGAATAAAAAAATACTTTTAAATGTATCTTCTGGTACACCAGCAATGAAAAGTGCATTAGAAATTATTGCGGCATTAGGAAAATATCATGTAATACCTATACAAGTAAAAAGCCCAAATGAAAAAGAAAATCCAAAACAAGATAAGCCTCAGGAATATGATGTTGAATTATTTTGGGAAATGAACAACGACAACAATGCAGAAACATTCAAAGATAGAACAGTTGTTGTAAAAAGTAATAATCTTTTAGCACGTATTAAAAAAGAAATTATGATTAAAATGATAGATGCTTATAATTATAAAGCAGCGAAAGAAATTGCAGATGATATCAAAGAATATATTGATGGAAATATATTAGATTTGATACACGCAGCTTATTGTCGTAGTCAAATTGATTTAAGTGGATATGATAAAGCACTAAAAAATAAAAAATATGATTTTATGCCTATTAAAACAGGCGATGAGAGGGAAATTTTTGAGTATTTAATTTCATTGCAGATAAAATTGAAACAGGGAAATTTAGCTGATTTTATAAGAGGAATTACACCAGTTGTAATGGATTTGTTTGAAAGCTGTTTTAAAAATAAGTGCAATATTGATTTAAAAAAATATTGTGATAAAGTAAATAAAAAAGGAACTTTTGTTTATCATCTAAAGGCCATACATTAAAAGAGTGCGTAACAGCTCACTAGTGTTTGCAAATACTATTCCCCGTCAGGGGACGGAAATTTACAGTCTCCACTGTTCCAGTTTCCACTGTTGTTTGCAAATACTATTCCCCGTCAGGGGACGGAAACCAGTGTATAACACTGTGTTATTTTTTTCTTTATTGTTTGCAAATACTATTCCCCGTCAGGGGACGGAAACCTGTTTTTTCCTTTTCTTCTGCCCATTTTTTGTAACCGTTTGCAAATACTATTCCCCGTCAGGGGACGGAAATGATTTACTCCTATATTTATGTTAATATTCATATACGTTTGCAAATACTATTCCCCGTCAGGGGACGGAAACTGCAATATCAATTCCCTTTTGAAGTGCAATTTTTGTTTGCAAATACTATTCCCCGTCAGGGGACGGAAACAATACACCTCTTTTTGTAAGCTGTCCTTCTATAGGTTTGCAAATACTATTCCCCGTCAGGGGACGGAAACTCTTATTTTCTTCTTATTCATCATTTCACCTCCTAGCGTTTGCAAATACTATTCCCCGTCAGGGGACGGAAACTTTATTATAGGCATCGTACATTCACTTATATACTCGTTTGCAAATACTATTCCCCGTCAGGGGACGGAAACGGTATTTGTCCCCATCTTTTATGGGAACTATGTAACTGACAGTTTGCAAATACTATTCCCCGTCAGGGGACGAAGCCCTTATACTATATTTTATTTTTATTTAAGGAGACAAAAAATGAATTTTGTATATTTTATTTTCTATCATCTTATAAGAGAGCTATTCTGAAAGACTAGCTCTTATAAAAGATAGTTGAACGATTTACTTCATAAAAAAAGACAGAAAATTCTGCCATTGGATATAGTAACATTTATTTTGAAATTTTTTCTCATAATTTTTGTTATGAAATTTTTTTTATTTTGTGAATGGAATAGATAGGTTATGGAATAAATAGTTATAATAAATCAATTTTTGAAATTGTTATATTGACATAAAAATAAGGACATAAATTTTATAAATTATAATTGATTTCTTTAACAATTCTGTCATAATATATTTATGGTAACAATTTGGCAACAAAAAATCAGTAAGTCAAAATAAAATATGGAATTGAGAGAAAATATCGGTAAAAATAATACAGAAATGAACCATATGTATTTAAGTTCTGTTTGAGTTTGCCGAGCAAGCACTTGATACGAAGGCAAATGCTCAAGATGTAGAAATAGCATTAAATCAAAAAGCTGATATAGAAATAATAACAGAAGAACTTGCTAAGAAAGCGAATACAGAAACAGTTCAACAGATATTAAATCAAAAGGCAGATGCTGAAGCAATAGAACAAGCATTAGACAAAAAGGCAGATATTGAAGTAGTACAGGAAGCATTAGACCAAAAAGCCAATGAAATGGAAATACTGCAAAAACTATCAGAAAAAGCTGACAAAGAAGCTATGATAACAGAATTGGCAGTAAAAGCAGATAAAGAGGATATACAAACAGAACTAGAGGGTAAACCTAAACAATTAAGGGAAATTTTGGTATTGTAATTAAAGCTACAGCAAGTTGTACTAATGATAAAAATGAAAATAGTAGTTTGTCATATCTTGTTGCTATTCTTCTAAACTGTTTTAATCGGTTGAAAAAGCGTTCTATTTGATTTCGATTTTTATAAATATCTTTATGATATTCTCTTTGCTCTTTTCTGTTTTTTCGTGGTGGTATCACACAAATAACTCTGTTTTTTTCAATATACTTTAGTATCTGTTCAGAATCAAATGTCTTATCTCCAATAACATATACTCCTTCGTGAATCGTATTGTGCAGTAACTTTTCAGCTTGTGTGCTATCATATACATTTCCACCTGTTATAAAAACACACATTGCTTTCCCATTTTCATCTGTTGCTACATGAATTTTACTGGTAAATTCTCCTCTTGATTTTCCTATTCCCTGCCCCAATCCCCCTTTTTTTTAACTCCAGCACTATGCTGATGTGCTTTGACATAAGTAGAATCTATTTGTATTTGAGAAGATTGTTCTGCATTTGCACAAAAATAATTAAAAATTTTCTCCATAATACCCTGTTGTGACCATTTTCTGAAATTGTTATAAACTGTGTGCCAAGAACCATATTTTTCAGGGAGAGTACACCAAGGAGAACCTATTCTTAATACCCAGATAATTGCATTGAGTAACTCTCTTGGATCACGTCTTGCTCTACCACATTTTGAAGTTTTAGGAGGAAAAAACTGTTTGATTTGCTCCCATTGATAATCACTTCATTCCCATTTTTGCATCATAACAACCTACCTTTTTATATTTTTTATTGTTTAGTATACCCTATTTTTTTAGTTGTTATTTCTTGTAAAATTTGTTTAAGTATACCGCCTAGAACAAAATCAAGGTATACAGCCAGGATTTATGATAACAGTAAAGGGAAGGAAATTGCTTGCGAAACTGGTAGCAGGGGAACAATTAGAGATTACGAGGGTAATGGTAGGCAGTGGAAATTTGGGAGAAGAAAGCCCTGCCTATTTTGATGATTTGATACAGCCAGTAGCACAAGCGACTTCTACAGAACCTGTTGCAGAAGACAATGTTGTTTCATTTATAGTAGAATATACTGCCAGAGTTTTTATTAGATATGAAGGATTTGATAAAAAAACACAATGAAGATGAAAACGCCCACCCTAAGTTCAAAACATTGTTAGATGCAGATTTAAAGGCAAGAATAGAAAGATTGGAAAATGCTTTATATTATGATATTAAAGAAAATCCATTTTTGGTAACGTTTGAAACATTGAATGGCATAGTACTGACGAAAGGTGTATGGAATAAAAATAAAAAACGATTAGAATGTTAAGCAAAAAAAGAAAACAGGAGTAAAACCCCTGTTTATTTTGTTTGTATTTTTGTCAAAAGAGCCTCTTGTAGTACTTGAGAAAAATTAATATTCATTGCTAAGGCTCTTTCATTTAGCCAAGCAGGAATAGTCAATGTTTTTTTCACCGCTTTTGTATCTTTGTATTGATTGATATCACAAGTAACAAGTGTAGCAAAACTATCAGAACCATATGATAAAGAGGATATATCAGATGGTTGCGCTAAAGGTAAATTTTGCTCTAGCAATGTTAATAAATAGGCAGATAATGCTTCTTGGGCATATTCCATAGTTTCATTTAAAGTATCGCCATATGTTTGGCAGCCTTCTAGGTCTGGAAATTCTACCCAATAAGAATTATTTTCTTTATGAAAAATAGCAGGATAAATAAATAACATAATGTACCTCCTTATATAAATAAATGGAAGAGGGCTTATTTTAGCCCTGTCTCCTTTAATATTTTTTCCAGCAAGCCTATAGGAACATCTTTATTGTGTACTGCAACAATTTGTATTTTGTCACCTTTTTGCATAACATGGTGACTTCCTCTTACTCGCTTTACTACCCAACCGTTTTTTTTGAGTAGTTTTAATAAATCTTTGTCCCTCATAGCTCACCTCCAAAAGTGTGTATTGATTATTACAAGTATATTATAACACGTGCTATACGTGTTGTAAATAAAATATTTAAAAGAAAATAAGAAAGAAGGTATAAATATGGCAAGTATAGGAACACCAACTGTAACAGGAGAAAGAAGTTTTACTGTTACTTGTACAGCAGCTACAGACAGCGATGGGAATTTATCAGGGTACATATTAGAACGTTCTGTAAATAGTGGTACTTACACACAAATTTATAAGGGAGCAAATAAAAGTTATAGCGATAGTATTACAAAAGGTTGGAATACGATACAATACAGAGTTTGTGCTTATGATAGTTACAATGAAAAAGGTGCTTA
>CAJTDC010000033.1 GCA_910575055.1 Clostridia bacterium | reverse complement strand
TATTTATGCATAGAAACAGCTCCTTTCTGGGAGAAAATATGTTTTATTTAATTTTATTGTACTTCTAACAAGGAACTGTTGTCTATATCATTTTAACGTAACATAACCTTCTGACGCTGAAGGAGCAGATCTCCTATCAGGAGGGGCAGGTAGTCAGCAAGACGCTGGCGCAAAATCCGGCAGTAAGTATTACCCTGTTCTCATTCGCAAAGGGCGAGGAAATCAGCACCCATGAATCGGGCGGCGACGCTTTCGTAACCTGTCTGGACGGCGTTGGAAAAATCACCATTGACGGCACAGAATATCTGTTGCATGAAGGAGAATCCATCGTCATGCCAGCTGGACACCCTCACGCGGTATATGGACAGGAAGCGTTCAAGATGCTTTTGGTCGTTGTATTTTAATCAAACGTAAAATTGACAGAGGGAGGTGATTTTATGAAAATAAAAGTAGATCAGAATCTCTGCATTGGCTGCGAGCTTTGCTGTGGGATCTGCGACGAAGTTTTTCGTATGAATGAGCACGAGAAGGCGGAAGCATACCAACCAGCAAACGATGACAATCAAAGCACCGTGCAGGATGCAATTGATTCGTGTCCTGTGTCTGCAATCGCTTGGGAAGATTAATTCAAGCACATCTATATACTTTTTTGATTGAAAAGTAACTACATCATTTCAAATTTTAAAAGTTTTTAGGAGGTCTATTATGGAACAAAAAATGTTTTGCTATCAGTGTCAGGAAACCGCCGGGTGCAAAGGTTGCACCATGTCCGGTGTATGCGGGAAGAAGCCTGATGTGGCAGCTATGCAGGATCTGCTGGTCTATGTCACAAAAGGGATTTCAGCTGTTACAACTGCACTGCGTCAGGAAGGGAAGCAGGTATCTGCGGAAATCAATCACTTGATTACCCTGAATCTGTTCACCACCATCACCAATGCAAATTTTGACAAAGAGAGCATTGAGGCAAGAATCCGTGCCACACTGACTGAAAAAGATGTGCTGTTGGTGCAGATTGCCGATCCTTCCGGTCTGCCCGAAGCGGCAAAATGGAATGGCTCTGGCAATTGGGAAGAAAAAGCCGCAACTGTCGGTGTTCTTTCTACTGAAAACGAGGATATCCGTTCTCTGCGAGAACTGATTACCTACGGTCTGAAGGGATTGTCCGCATACTCCAAACACGCAAACGTTCTACTGAAGGATGATGAGGAGGTCGATGCCTTCCTTCAGCGGGCGCTGGCAGCTACACTGGATGACAATCTCAGCGTAGAAGAATTGATTGCTCTGACAATGGAAACCGGAAAACACGGCGTATCCGGTATGGCTCTGCTGGACAAGGCCAACACGGAAGCCTATGGAAATCCCGAAATTACGAAGGTAAATATTGGCGTTGGGACAAATCCCGGTATTCTGGTTTCCGGTCACGACCTGCGGGATTTGGAAATGCTGCTGGAGCAGACACAGGGAACCGGCGTGGATGTTTATACCCATTCCGAGATGCTCCCTGCCCACTATTACCCGGCATTCAAAAAGTATCCCAACTTTATCGGCAACTACGGCAATGCGTGGTGGAAGCAGAAGGAGGAATTTGAATCCTTCAACGGTCCTATCCTGATGACGACCAACTGCATCGTGCCTCCTAAAGACAGCTACAAAGACAGACTCTACACTACTGGCGCAGCAGGATATCCGGGATGTACCCATATCCCAGGAGAAATCGGGGAGCAGAAGGATTTTTCCGTTATCATTGAACACGCAAAAAGATGCGCTGCACCTACTGAAATTGAAACAGGAGAGCTGATCGGCGGATTTGCACACGCGCAGGTTCTGGCTCTGGCGGATCAGGTGGTCGATGCGGTAAAAAGCGGCGCGATCAAAAAGTTCGTTGTGATGGCGGGCTGTGACGGCCGTGCCAAGAGCCGGGAATACTATACCGAATTTGCCAAGGCACTGCCGAAAGATGCTGTGATCTTGACAGCCGGATGCGCGAAATACAAGTACAACAAACTGCCTTTGGGCGACATCAACGGCATTCCTCGTGTTCTGGACGCCGGGCAGTGCAACGATTCGTATTCTCTGGCTGTCATTGCTTTGAAGCTCAAGGAAGTTTTCGGTCTGGACGATATCAACGACCTGCCCATCGCCTACAACATTGCGTGGTATGAGCAGAAGGCTGTCATCGTTCTGCTGGCGCTTCTGTATCTTGGCGTGAAGAATATCCATCTCGGTCCCACTCTCCCGGCATTCCTCAGCCCCAATGTGGCAAAAGTTTTGGTAGAGAACTTTGGTATTGCGGGAATTAGCACAGTAGAAGAAGATCTGAAATTCTTTTTTTAAACTCATGCATAAATAAAAAAGACAACTTTGCTTCTGTAAAATCAGAATAGCAAAGTTGTCTTTTTATTTTCTTACATTTGTTAAATATGGTGTTACTTTATATGGCACCTTTTTTCATATTTCGTGTTATTCACGAACTCGCAGAACGTTCACGCCTCGATACCTGAACTGTAAAATGGTATTGGAGGTGAACTGATAGTGGCTGAAACAGAAAAAATGGATATTTCCTACATGGGGCCTATCTTCAAAAAATACCGTGTAGATGCAAATCGAACACAGGAAGAGGTTGCGGAAAAAGTGGGAATTACCGCCCGCTTCCTTATGGCTTTAGAGAACGAGGAAAAGCGTCCAAGCATCGATATTCTTTTGCGTCTTGTTGACACCTTAAACATCCCTGTCGATGCTATCCTTCATCCACAGATTCAGCACATAGACAGCGAGGATCAACAGCTTTTGCGTCAGTATATGCGACTGAACGACCGTGATAAATCTGTTATCCGCGCAGCAATTCAGGAGATGCTGAACAACAGATAAGAGACTACCACCTTTCACGGAAGGTGGTTCTTTTTCTCTGTCTATTAGGATTTCTTCAGGTGATCCCTTCTGGATACGCCGCAGTGACATAATCCATACGCCACCAAGAGGACAGATGCTCCCCTTGGTGGCGATACTTTTTAATTACAGTCTGTCAGAGTAAACAGCAGACTGCTCCTGCCGTCGTTCTCCCGCCAACGTTGTTCTTTCTTTAAGAGTCCGGCTGTAATCAAATCCTGAATCGCACGTTCCACCGTGCGCCGGGACAGATGTAGTTCCTTTGCGATGGTACCAATCGCTGGATAGCATTGTCCCTGTGCATTGCTCCGGTCTTTCAAATACATATACACGGTTTTGGCACGATGGGGCAGTTCTGCTTTGTAGATGTTAGAAAAATACCCCATACCTGGATCACCTCCTAATCGGTTCGCAGCGGAGGACGTCTTGGTATGCTGCTGTGTTCTTTCGCCGTCTGCGCTTGTGACTGTTGCTGACCGCCCTTGCGTGTTTCACCGGCATCAGACATTGGCGGTTCTTCCCATTCATCATCTTCTGCATCTCTGCGCCGTACAATCTCCTGTTCCAGTTCAAAGCGATCTGCATACTTCACACTTCTGGCAGCCTGCTCCGGCACCTCATACGCATCGCCAAACTGAATCCCCCATTTAAGAAACAGGAGAAGCCGGGTCTGCATAGGACAGTTTCCCGTTTTTGCAAGGATAAAATGTCCTTTTGGAAGTGTTTTCAATTCGTCCGGTGACATCAGAGGATGGCTCATCATCTGCAGGCTCTGGCTCGGATCGTTCTTTCCTCTGAAGATGGAACCGGACAGAACAGTCCGGTTTCCAAGTGCTTTCGATAAAATCTCCGCACTTTCCGAATTCGGTGCAAATCCGCCAAACAGAATGTCCTGACAGTTATCGATGATGATGCTGGAGCCTTCCTTTCCATAGTTCTTTTCCAGCTGTGCAAAGTTCTGGATAATGGGAATCATACTGATCTGTCTAGAACGTCCTGCAGAGAACATCATCTCCATTGATTCAATTTTAGGGATCGTACCAATCTCATCCGCAAACATCATTACACGGTTCGGCAGCTTCCCACCATGCTCGTCAGCGATGGTCAGCATTTCACGATACAGCTGCTGCAGAAACAGTGACACCATAAAATACTTTGTATTATCTTCCTCCGGAAGAACAATAAAAATTGCGGATTTTTCTTTACAGAATGTTTCCGTATCCAGAGAACTGTCAAAGCAGAGAATCTGTTCCATCTCACTGTCCAGAAACGCATTCAAACGGGACATTGCGGTGGAAAGCACGGACGCCATTGCTTGATCCGCACTGTTGAGTGCAGCTCCGGCAAACCACTTTGCCTTATGTGTTGGCGGCAGCTTATCCATCAAAAGCTGAAACAGACTTCGGTTCTTGACAGGGGATGGAGCCAGCAGATCCTGAATCAATTTAAACACCGAAATAATGTGGCGTTTCTCAGGTTCGCAGTATTCCGAAATCAACAGGATCACAGATGCCAGCAGCCCTTCTGCTGCATCATAAAAAAATGCATTCTGCCCATAGCTGCTGGCAGACGCCCCATCGGAACAGATGATGGTTTTCGCAGTAATCTTTGCGTACTTTTCTGCCTTTGCTTTTGCTGCAAGATTGCGGCTATCTTTCAGGTATTCATCCATGTACTTGTTGACCAGAGTAAGAATGTTATTTCCATCCGAGCGGGTAGGATTTCTCAAATCCAAAACAGAGATGTTATATCCGTAATACTTTTTCGCAATTTCGGCATAATTTCGGAACAAATCGCCTTTCGTATCTGTGGTCAGAAAACTCATTCCGGATGCACATGCATACTCAATATTGGGATACAGAAAATTAGCGGTCTTACCGACACCGGCCGCACCGATCATCAGGCAGTGGATGTCTCCGCTGTCCACCAGTGCTGTAACCGCTCCGCCTTTCTTTTTATATCCGACCACCAAGCCCTGTTCCGCCGGAAGCGATTCTCCTTTTCTCCATTTTTCAGGCTGATAGGGGATATGAGCATACGTTTCCCGGATTTCTTTTTCTGTTGCAAACCGTGCGGTTCCGTGCTGCCCGTCTCCAACCGTCCGTGACTTAATCCCGTTGAGTGTATAGTAATTGGACAGCAGTACCAGACCACCAATCACAGCGAACATACCAAGCCCAATGCACACGAATAATACAATCTGATGTGTCTGCATGACAGCCTCCTTTCATCCCATCTGCATGACCGGCTGTTGTTCCTCTGCCGGCTCCGGCGGAGGCTTGCTCAATGCCTGCAGATCTTCATTCCAGTCTTTCAGATTTGAAAAGAGCGAGAATACGTTTCGGTATTCTCGCTCTGCAAGATGTTTTTGTATACGCTCCCGTGCCTGTACACCTGCTTTATCATGATCCAGACACAAAGCGATTTTGTTCACTTGCGGTGCGTCTGTCAGCAACTGCATCAATGCATGCTCTGCTACACCGCAAAGCGCCACATAGCTGTGCTGTTTCCAATTCTGCTGGTAGAGGGAAAGAAACGAAAGCATATCAATCGGTGCTTCAAATACATACACTGTATCGCTTTGCCCAATCCAATGAAAACTGTACCTCGGATCACAGCTGTCCACATTTCCTTTGAACGCATCACCGGTGGTATACGTTCCGCGCTTATGCGCATGACGTGGAATTCCTTGTGCATCATATCCCACAAATACCGCATTGTGATATTTGGCATCCTCATAGAGCATCTTTGCCTTTGCAAATTCTGCCACGACTCCGCGATCCAGACACCGTGTCTTGATCAGGTAAGCAAACACACGGTGCATATCGGTATGCGCTTCCGGCAATACAAACGGCTTTGCCGGTTTCGGTTCCTGTGGTTTGCTCTCCCGATAGATCTGTCCCTGCTCTCCGCCAAGCAGCATCGTGACTGCATCCGGAAAACTCTGATCATAATATGTCCGGACAAAATCGATTGCAAAACCTCCTTTTTCTGTTGCATGGTCATACCATCAATTTCCGCGTATGGTGATACTGTGATCACTGGCAAGCCGTTTTTCTCTGCCGGAACGAAGCAGTTTTTCTCCCTGCCGGACAAGAAAATCCTCCAGATCCACGGCATTGGCCCTCTGTTTTTGTTCTTCTGTAAAATAAACGTATCCCGGCATTTACACACCTCCTGTCAATAAATCTGCCGAATGGGTTCATAGTCATCCCGTTTATGTCCCTGTGCCTGTTTTTTCTCAGCCAGCTTGCGTCTGCGTTTCCGGTCAATCGAATAAGAAGTGCCGCTGGTTGTTTTGCGATAATCCTCACGAAACAGACTTTCAAGACGATGCAGTAAACGGGTAGCTGCAAGAAACGGAGACGGATCTCGAAAAGAATCCAAATGCTCCAGCAGAAACTTGGCATACAGGTTCCCCTGTGCGGCGGATGCTTCCAGATAACTCACCGCTTTTTCTTTGTCACGGGGGATGTCCTTTCCCTGCAGGTACAGCTTCCCCAATGCATATTGGGCAAACTGATTTCCGTTCCCTGCGGATGTTTCCAGATAGCGTACCGCAGTTTCCACATCTTTTGGAATCACTTCCTCGGTAAGATACAATTTTCCAAGCTGATAGGACGCATACTCGTTCTTCTGTTCCGCAGACGCTTTCAAGTAATCTAGTGCTTTTTCAATATCCTGTGGTACATCTTCCCCGCAGAGATAAAGTTTCCCTAACGTATATTGGGCATAGGCATTCCTCTGTTCTGCAGCACACTTCAGCCACTTTACTGCCTGCTCTGCATCTTTTGGAATTCCTTCTCCGGCAAGATACAACTTACCAAGCTGATACGCTGCATACTCGTTGTTTTGTTCAGCGGATAATAAAAACAGATGTACTGCCTGTTCCATATTCTTATCCACATGAATCCCGTCCCGATAACACTTTCCCAATGTGTATTGGGCCTGCGCATGACCGCCATCCGCCGCTTTTGTTAACCATTGCAGTGCTTTGGATACATCACCGTTGTTTGTTTCCAGCCACAGCTTTGCCAAAGCATACTGAGCATGAACATTTCCGAGCTTTGCGGCCTTTTCCCAATACTCTGCCGTAGCTTTCTCATCTTTTTCTGTTCCGGTTCCCGTATGCAGCATTTGTCCCAAACGGTATTGCAGTTTATCGTCATGACTTTGCTTTTCCAAAGCGGTAAAACCACGAAAAGCGGATTGGAAAGACTGTTCCGCCTGTTTCGGCTGTACCGTTGTTCCGATCCCGTCCCGATACATTTTTGCTGTTTCATAATCTGCGTAAGGATTCCCTTGTGCCGCAGAGCGACAGTACAAGTGAAACGCCTGTTCATAGCTTTGCTCCACGCCTTGTCCGCGGTAATACAAACCGGCAAGAGAATACTGGGCATACTTATGGTCGGCTGCAACCGCCTGCGAGAACCATTCGGCTGCGCTTTCATAATTTTGTTCTGTACCAAGCCCCGCTGCATACATTTTCCCGATGCGATACCACAGATAGGGGCGCTGTTTTGGCTGAACGATCTGTTCCGCTGCATGGAATGCACACAATGCTTTTGCATACCACTCCTGTGACAATTCCGGATTGATTTCACATTCCAAACCGTCAGCGCACATCCGTCCCAGATCATGCATCGCAAATCCGTTGCCTTTTTCCGCTTCCTGCCGGAATAAATGAAACGCCTCCTTAAAATCCTGCGGAGTGGAATCATCGCCATATAAATATTTCCGTGCCTGTTTATACTCTTTGCTCCACCATCCGGCATCACGATTCTTGTGATTTCCTTGCTCTGGATACGGTTCATACTGTTCCGGAACAGCATCCATGCTTGGCATTGTATCCTGTGGTATTATTTCCGGTTCTCCGGTGGCTTCTATCATTGCTTCATCTTCAAATACAAAGTTCTGACCTGCAAGCTGCATTGCTTCTGTAATGATCATGTTCTTAATACTTTTAAACACTTTCTGTTGAGACAGGGGAGGCAGGGAAACACCCTGCGTTTGGTAAGTCAACAGGATTTCGTTCTGCCATTTGCCCCATGCCTGATAGAGTGCATCCACACGACTGTCCTTTGCAAGTTCATCCACAATCTCATCGATCAGGCTTTTTACATCCCGCTTGAGATAACCGTATACTTTTTTTCCGGTGGTATTTTGCAGACGCTTGGACAGCTGGATCATCTTTTTCTCTATGACAGGATTTACGGTTGTTCCGGTACGCAGAGCATCTGTCATCTGCCGCATGACTTCTTCGGTTTGGGATTTCAAATCTCCGCGCGCCTGATTTTGTTCCTCATAAATATGAGCAAAGTCCTGACGGAAAATATCATGTGCCAATTCTGAACGCATAGCTTCGATGGATTGTTTTGTGAGATACCCGTCATTGTCTTTTGCAGAATAAACCATCAGATGCACGTGTGGGTGGTGACTCTCATTGTGAAAAGCTGCATACCATCTCAGATTGGCGCTGTCGATCTTCATGTGCCTGCACAGCATAGCCCGTTTGGAACGCAGCAATGCCATCCACTGTTCTGCGCTGTCATATCCGAGCCGTGCCGCATCTTCCCGCCGCAGAGAAATCACATGTGCCCAGACCGCACCTTTATGCCGCATCACTTCTTCCTGTACCTGCCGCAGTACCACCGCTTTTCCTGCGTCTGTAAACAGGCCGTGTTCTCCGACACGCTCCACACGTGGCCGGTTTGAAATATAATCCACATAGTTTTCACGCTTTGCGACCAGATCCAGATACTGCTCCAATGCGCAGGAGATCAGTTCCGATGCGTTCCCGATAGTTGGATGCAATAAAAAATCCGCATACTCCAGCATTTCTTTTGCTTGCGGAATATCACGGATTAATTGTTTGATAAACTCTTTCTGATGAATGGTCGCAGGCAGATGCCTCTTGCTTTCATCAACTTTTTCTACACCCTCACGGGTTCCGATGTATCGGACATAGTTTTCTAATTGCTCCGGAGGTGCGTCACGCAGATAGCGAGAGGTGAAAATGATTTTTGGCATAGCACCATTCCTCTACAAACAAAAAAAGATCTGCCGCAGCAGACCTTCCTTTGCAATCCGTTACAGCACTCCGAGTTTCTTTAATAACTCTACGCAGTCCTTTGCGCCCTGCACATAGAGGTACTCACACTCATGCTGTGCGATTAAATTGATTGTGACAATGTAATCTTCCACCGCCTGACGTTCCTCCGGCGTGAGTTTTTCCAGCACTTCCTGTTTCTGCTTGGAGAGAGCGGATGCTTTTTTGTAGAGTTGCTGTTCCGCTTCTTCGCATGTCTCCCTCCGTATTGCCAATGCACGTTCTGTCATCTCACAGATGACTGTTTCCAAAATATCTTTTTAATCCATATTGTGTATCAACTCCTTTTTACAAACCATATCCGAATCACCGGAAACAATCCATATCCAAAACCAATAAAGATTTTTTCACTCTTTAGGTTTCACGTTTCTGATATTTATATGCACGTTCAAAATCAATAGCGCCGTTGATACGCCGAACTTCCTCCAGACATTTCAGATGCAGCCGTTTTAACGCATCTTCATCAATGTCATGGGAATATGCAATCACCTGCGACAGCTTGGACAGTTCCACCGCTATTTTAAAATCCATCCGGGCCAATCTGTTTTCACTATCCTGCACAGTTCCTGTCATCACGGATGACAACGACTGCAGCAGATAATCTTCCGCCTTTTGAGCTGTGAGAAAACCAAGATAAAACCGCAGAGCGTTTTCAATCAGTTCTGTCCGTTTTTTTACCGTGGAACTCCAGATGTAGGTATCAGCCAATTCCACCAGGTCTGTGTCCACCCGAATGGAGAACTTGGTCTTTTCTGCATTTCCTCCCATAAAGTCCTCCTTTCCTGCCGTTTTTACGGAATGCCACCTGTAAAACCTCCTGTTTTCCCGTGATTTGGTGGAAGATGCCACCTGAATTTTAGAAACGGGATTTTCCGGGTGGCGGAAGAAATCCCCGCACAGCTTTGCCGGGCGGTGTAAATCGGGCGAGGGGACTTTTTAAAGCCACCCGCCCTTTAACCTGCACACTTTTCGACCTTGCAATCTCCCCGCCGCAATCGGCTCTTATCCACAATTTTCCTATACTTTCCGGACTTCGCTCACATTCGCCCGACAGTCCTCAAAGCACCTGCAAGGGTATACAGATGCCACCCCCTCCCACAAAAGCCCACACAAGGGCACACAGGGGGCAACACGTGGCGAGTGCATGGCAGTTTCTTTTGTCCGGTGATAAATGCCACCCCATTCTTTGAACTGTACGGTATCTTATGATTCCTCCTGATGGATGGAACCTTCGGAAGAAGCTGCGGCACGGTCCGGACGCCGCGGCCGCTCCCGTACCTTTGGCTCACGGGATATTTTATCATCCAGATATTCACGGGTTGCCTGCGGCACATATTTTTCATAAAGTTTCTGGACCGTATCATTGAGTTCTTCCTGCAGATCTGCATCCTTTCTGCTCATATGAAACTTCAGGGCATCCAGTTTTTCTGCATTGAATGTGACAGTCAAAGTTGCATTCTTCATGAACGATTCCTCCTTTTAGAATTGCATATTAACTTGGGTGATACCTTTAGGCTCATCTGGACGGAAACACTGCTGTTGCGCTATCTCCATATACTCATCTCTAAAATTTAACTCTGCTATTGGCCCTCGGTCGCACAGGAGCATTGCCCTTAACGTCTCCTGTAAAAATGTTTCACCTTTCAGACATAAATTTGTTTGTTTTTCCAGTTCATCAAAGGATAACTTCCATCTTTCTTCTTTGCTGAAAAGTGTACTCTGTTCAACAATAAAGTCAACCGCAGACAACAATGACTGATTTATTTTAGAAAGAATCGGGTAACGAAGCGTAGCCGTTTCAGGTACATAAGCTACACTATATGGCCAATCATGACCATCGCTGTCAATCAACACACCATCCTTCCCTTCTCTATTGGCAAC
Organism: Clostridia bacterium; assembly: GCA_910575055.1. Lineage (GTDB taxonomy): Bacteria > Bacillota > Clostridia > Lachnospirales > Anaerotignaceae > Coprocola. The sequence continues at coordinate 10,268 of CAJTDC010000033.1, read as the reverse complement.
CAATAAACAATGGATCACCCCATCTGAATCCTGCTTCATCCATTCAATATTTTCCGCAATGAATGCTTGGCTTTTTAAGGTTTCTCCCAACAATTTTTTAAATTCTGTTTCTGGCAGTGTCACCACTTTCTCCACTACAAAATCAGAAAGTAAAATGTACCTGGCACATTGAAAGTTGATTTTCATATACATCCTCCTAACCGGGCAGTCTGCCCATCGCATAAAAATGACTTAACCAATGGGCCGAATCAATGTTTGCATAACCGATTGGATCTCCGCAATGCAGCATCTGATTTTCTCCTACATAAATCCCAATATGGCTGACAGGGCTTTCGGAAGCATAGGTTCCTGTGAAAAATATCAAGTCACCGGGCTTGGCTTCCTCACGGGAAACCACAGAACACTGGTCAAAAATTCCCTGAGCTGTCGTGCGGGGGAGGTTGTAAACACCGGACTGAGTATATACCCAGCACACATAGCCGCTGCAGTCAAAGCTGGTACTTGGGGAACTGCCGCCCCACACATACGACCATCCGATATACTTTGTGGCTTCCTCCATAAGTGCTTTAAAGCTGCCGTCTCCCATTGCAATTCCGGGCGGCAGACCGTTTCCGCCTTCACCGCCTCCCGTAGAACCGTACTTTGCCTGTGTATAAATCCGCTGTGCGTTGCTCTTATTTTCCGGTGTAATTACCCGATTTAGCACAGACTCCAAGTTGCTGTATATGGTTTCTAAATTTGTAATCGGTACTGCCACGGTATATGAGTTTCCGTCCTCATCCTGCCGTTCCTCATAGGTTACAAAGCAGTCTGCGAAAGTTCTGTAATCCTCATCGTTCATTCCGGGCTGATCCGCGCCGAAGAACAGAGCATAAAAAATGGCCTTTACCTGGTAATCATCTACCGTCCCATCCTCACACATGCCATTGATCTCGGTCAGCACCTCGTCCAAGTCGGCAAAGCTTTCCCGCATTTTTTCAATATACATCCGGTACTCTGCAGGCATCTCGGAAGATAAATAGCCGCCGTGGAATGTCAGATCCACAGCGGCATTGTTGTGGTTTGCGGTACCCGACAAGGTACACAGCAGAACCACGATAATCAAAATAAAGGGAGTCAGCACAGCCGCCACCACGGAAAGGACAGCGGTTCTGGCTCTCTGATCGGTTGCTGCGACAAGTGCCGCTTTTACTGCAAGCACAGCCGCCGGTGCTGCCATAGGCGATTCCTCCTTTCGGGACATCACAAACAAAGCCCCGAAAAAAGGAGCCTTATTCGTTTGCCTTATTTGTTTGTTTTTCTCTGGTGATTTCCAATGTGTCCGGTCGAATTATGGTAATCATTTTTCCCATCTTCTGTGCATAGCGGACGGTCTGGCCGCTTCCGTTGCGAAAAGAACCGTCCCACACGGCCAGAACATGGTTGCTGTGATCCACCATATATCGGTTTCGTTTCTGCATACAGTCTTTCGTATATCTGGTCTGCAGCATGGTTTCCTCATCGCATTTTTCAAGAATACCAAAGTAGCGTTCTCTTTGTTCCACCGACCACTGAATGGCCTGCCCTTCATATGGAATAGCGCATTCCAGCATAATCTGTGGATACTCCTTTTTCAAATCCAACACGATTTCCGCACAAATTTGGTCAATCCCAAGTGGCATTCCGGTAATAAACCGGCACACACGATGCTCTGTAATCAACCGTTCTATCTCTGCCCGCAGAATGCTTTTCAGCTGATTACATTTCGGATGTGACTCATCCGGCCCGAACGGGAGCTTCATCGGGCGATGGCCGGTAAAACAGCAGACCCCATTTTCTTTCATCTTTTCTCATTCCTCCATCCTGTATTGCTGATACTTATTATACTCTTTTGAGGTGTTTTGCTCAACTCTATTGATGATGTTTATATGCTATTGAGTAGGATAAACTATTGTTATTGAGGATGAAGGCGGTGAAACCATGAAGAAAAACTATGACAGCAGTATTGGAAAGCGTATCCGTGAAAAGCGTGAAATGTTAGGCTACAGCAGGGAGTACGTTGCGGAACAGGCGGAAATGTCACCATCCTTTTTATCGGATGTAGAGCTTGGAATAAAGGGTTTCTCAGCTTCCACATTGATGAAGCTTTGCAAGGTTCTCGGTCTTTCTGCCGACTATATCCTGTTTGGCACTGCTGACACATTTGACTATATAAGGGTAGCGGAACTTCTTTCAGGGCTTGATCCCAAATATCTTCCTCATGTGGAGGAACTGCTGGCAGCCTATGTGAAGTCCATACGTCTCTCTGAGAATTAAGCCGTATCCGTCCGGGTACGGCTGTTTTATTTGATTCCGCCCATTCCAAACAAGGATGTCTGTTCCGTCGCTTCCTGTTGTTCCTGATGCCTTGTCAGTTCAATCGCTTTTTCTACGGCATCCTCTAAAATCTGCGTATCAAATCCGGCAGACTCGTATCCCTGCCAAATGGTATCCACATAATAGTCAGAGGGGATTCCGAATTCATGCCCCGGAGTCATGATATACACCATCGCAGACACAGGTTTTCCATCCAGTTCCACATCCATCATCTGCTTATCATAGAGACGGGGATAGCCTTCATAACGGTCGAGAAAGGCTTCATCTCTCTCTTGAATTTTCCAAAGAAGCACAGGCACCGTACTGCCTTCTTTCGGTTCCACCGTAGCCACGGCGCTTCCACGGCTGCCGCGGAACAGGAGTTCATAATCTTTTAACTGACTTGCTCCGACCACTTCCGCAGTCGGACATCGATTTGCCATCTGCGGCATATTCAAGTTACTGCCATAGGCAATATACAAAGTTGGTTTTCTGTTCATCCGGTTTCCTCCTTTACATACGCATACAAAAAGCCGGGGATATTTCTTCCTCGACTGTCTCATGTTCCTGCTCACGAGCAGGCGGTTCCGACAATTGTTCGGCTTGCTGCCGTTCTTTTTCTTTTTTCTGCCGCATCCGTTCTTTTTGTGCTTCTGCCTGCGCCGGATCTCTCCATGCAATGCAACCGTCCAGATTTGCAAGCAGATGCTGTCTGGCGGTTGCGAACTCATCGCCATTCAGTCCAAGCCTGAGCAGCCAGGTGCGAAACGTGTATTTTTCATTGGTGGTCTGTGTTTTCTGACGGCTGGCACAGCTTTGGTTAAGTGCCTGAGCACCAATCGCCAGACAAAACTGAATGTATGCTTTGATCTTTCCTGCATGGAGCGTCCCATTGAACAGGCGAAACTCCACGGTTCCTTTCTGAAAAACAGAGTGAAGATTCAAACAGTGATACCGGCTGTCATCATAATGCTCATAGCTGCGGCTTGGTCCGTCATACCAGATCCGTTCAACATCCCGCATGGAAGCCGGACGCCGACGATTGAGTTCTTCCAAAAATCTCTGATCCACAGGTTTGCACCAACGGTGCTGGCGATCCACAGATACATTCAGTGCTTTATAGATCAGATCCTCTTTGGCAGCCATGATATTGGTGATATTCCGCAGCTTCTTTACATCAAAGGGAGAGGCGTCGATATGCACATGGATGCCGCAGCTCTTATTCGTGATAGCTCCGTATTCTTTCAGCTTCCGAATGATTTCCTGAATCGGTACGATATCCTCGTAGGTACAGATGGGGCTGACCATTTCGGTACGATATTCTTTTCCGGCACTCACACGCTATCCATCTTCTTTCTTTTGTGCTGTGATACTGGCATCGCTCATAAACTTCCATTGCCGTCCCTGACTGTCTATGGCCGCATAGGTGTCATAGTAGGTTCCGACATAATGTGTCCGTGTTCCGAAATATTCTGCTGTCACCTCTGCCGCTTTTTCTCTTGTAATGCCAGTCATTTCAATTTCAATCCCAAACCGCTGCTCCCTGAGATCCATAGGCTGTCACCTCCATCAACGGCCACCGGCCTTTCCGAACAGTCTGGCCTTATGCTCCGGAGCAGTCACCATCAGGTTGTATCGTTCATTTCCGCATTTATACAGGCACACTCCACGCTGCGGATAGCGGATCAGATTATATTCACTTTCCTCCAACTGCAGGGTATCCGTATAAAATCTGGCATCAATACTTCCCGCATTGAACAGGAACTGGTGGGTGGGGATAGAGAACAGCGGCTTGGTATACTCTTTGACACCGTCCAGATTAAAGTCCTCCAGGTTCTGGCTGGCGATAATGACGGCAGAGTCCTTCTTCCGAACACGTTTCATAAAGTTGCGGACGTATTCCACTGCGGTCAGGTTGGTAAGGAACAAATAAAACTCATCCAGACTTGCCGCCGTGTTTCCCTCTGTCAGAAGTTCATTGCTTATAAAAGACAGTACATTGAAGAGCAGCGCATTTTTCAGGCTCCTGCTGGCCTGCAACAGCCCCTTGACACCAAAGGTCACAAAGCTGGAATCGGTAATGTTGGTATGTCCGTTGAAGAATTTGCTCTCCGCACCCACACACATGGAATTGAGTCCCAGCAAAATACTCTGCAGCATCTCGGCAGTATAAAGCTGACGTTTGCTCTCATCAAACGCCTTATATTCCGCTTCCATAAACGTATACAGGTCAGACAGAATCGGGTAATCGTTGGAAGTCAATCTTCCAAAGTCCGTCTGATCGGTGATGTTCCATTTGGTATACAGCTTCTGGAGCATAATCTCGATCACATCAATCTCCCGGTCGGTAAAATCTTTATAGGTCCGGAAGAAATCTTTGAGAAAACTGATATGCTGCGATAAACGGGAACGGATGCGGAATGTCTGCGGCGCTTCCAAGTCCTCCGGGCTGCCGTTTTCATCCCAAGTTTTTGGCTCCAATGGGTTGATGATGAACTCTCCGCTCATCAGATCGATGAAACAGCCGCCAAGATTATTGGTGAGATCCTCATATTCCATTTCAGGATCGAGCGCACATACATGCATACCGGCCTCCCGCAGATTGGTCAGCAAGAGCTTCAGGAGATAGCTTTTGCCCTGACCACTGTTGCCGAGGATCAGGATGTTTGCGTTGGTCTTGTCATCGGCACGGCGGTTAAAATCCACCAGCACATTGCTACCGAATTTGTCGCGCCCGATATAGAATCCCTGCGGATCGGTCTTGCCGGAATAATTGAACGGATACAGATTTGCCACACTGCTGGCGGGAAGCACCCGTTCGAACTGGTCACGGAACAGGTTCCATCCGGTGGGCATGACGCACTGAAACCCCTGTTGCTGGCGAAGCATCAGCCGGTCCACATTCAGCTTGGAACGGATAAGCTCTGTCAACACCTCTGTCTGGAGCAGTTTTAACTGATCAAAGTCATGGGCGCACAGTTCCAGATACACAGCCGTGTGCAGGAGCGGTTCACGGTTGCGGTGCATCTGTGCTACAATCGTGGTCACGTCCTGCAGGTTGCTTTCCGCAAGCACCGTCTGCTGAAGATCGTTGGTGTTGCTCCGGTCCATGCGGTTTTTATTGGCGGCATTGCTGATAATCTTCTTTTCTTCCACCGGGGTGACATGGCGGGTATAGATCCGCAAGGTAACGCCATCCTTCTCTCCGAGATGCGACAGGATAGCCTGTTCATCCGTTGCGGTCGGATACTCTCTTAATGCCCACACACAGCGGTATGTGTTGCCGCAGATGAAATGGTCCGTTTCAAACTTGATCACAGATGGAGCGACCATGTCCAGAAATTCCTGAATCCGAACATCACCTTTCACTTCTGTGGCTGCAGTTTTTACTTTCTTCAAAGGGACACCTCCTGTTCCTGCCTGTTTTCAGGCATAAAAAATACGCCGGATACCGTAATATCCGACGCACCAGACTGTTTCTTTTTCTGTTTTATTTTACATGGTTTGAGACTGTTCCGGTTTTTGCTGTGGTGATACCATGCTCAGATAACGTTCCAATTGCTGATCCACCAAACCGGCAACCATATCCGCAAAAGGAGCCAGATTTCCCTCCACCGCATAGGCTTCCAGAGTATTGAAATACTCCAAGCGATTTTCCTTTGCAATCGAAACAGCCGGGAAACCATTTGCCAGAAGCTGATAGTTCATAATCAGACGGGAAGTCCTGCCGTTTCCATCCGGGAATGGATGGATTCGCACAAATTCGGCATGTGTCCATGCCGCCAGCTCAATGGGATTCAGTTCTTTCCCTTTCCATGTCAGATCGGAATAGAAATCTTTGACCTGATGGTACATTTCAGCCGGAGACGGGGGAGTATGCTGCGCACCCGAAATATAAACATCAACATTTCGGTAAATGCCGCCGACAAAAATATGATCCATCAGCATGGCATGAATATCTTTTGTGATTTTTTCATCCAGAGGCATCCCTTTTTCGATACATTCTTTTACATAACGATAGGCGTTGCGGTGATTGACTGCCTCATACAATTCCCGCAGATGCTTTCCGCCTACAGAAATCCCATCTTCCAGCAGCACCTTTGTTTCAATCAACGTCAAGGTATTCCCTTCAATAGCCGTGGAGTTATGGGTGTATTCTATTTCAAATGCCTGCTCATAGGACTGCAATGTGTATTCGGGAATGGATGTACGCTCTGCCTGATAGCGGTCACGCTTTTCCACTAATTCCTGATAATTCAAGTCGTTCACTCCTTCCTTGTATGCTATTTTTATTATACCACACTCCGGTAAAAAAGAGTAGGGAAAGACCGGATATACCATTTTAATCTTCCGGTATGATCCAGCGTTCTCCATCAAAATCTTCAAACTTTTCTGTGGTCACGTTCTGCTCATAATACACAGCCAGCAAACGCTTGATATCTTCCTTATCTGCCCGTTTGACAGAGAATCCCTGTTCTTTCAGGGACTTTTCAATACAGGACAGGTAGGGGAACACCTCCGATTCTTTTTCATCTTTTAAGCGGATCAGGATCAGGAATTCACGGGCTGTTGCCATCTGCACCTGTATCCGATCCAGATGGTTCTGATCTTTTTCCAGCAATTTTCGGATCACCGGATTATCTTCCTGCTCCATGCGCATTTTCAGGAACTGTTTGTTGTTTTCAAAGCTCTCCCTGCTGTTTAAGCACAACATCTCAATCTCCGCCACACCCTTCAACACGGTCATCAGTGCATAGATTCTTGCGCCGATACTTGCTTCGGAAAGCACAGAGATGTTGGATGGCTTCACAATAAAATAAACCAGTTCCCCCTGCCCATAGGTGACCAGACTGTAGTCGGTAACCGCTTTTGCCCCGATTAGCTAGCGGGTGGAAGCACGCTGCTTTGCTTCCTTTTTTTCTGATATTTTCTTTTTCTTCATTCGGTATACCTCCATTCATAGAGCTGCTGGCGGGTAAAAAAGAACGCACACGCATAGCGGATAAAATCCAGAATACTGGTGTCCTCAAAGCGGATTGTCAGAAACGCATAGACTGCCGTCAGCACAATGGGAGGAAAAAAGCCTGCCTGTGTTAAAAATAAAATGGAGACCACTGCGCAGGCTCCGATGATTCCGATATCCTTCAGCTGCCAAAGCCACAGAGTCGCTTTGGACTTCAGATTGTCAGGATAAATGTACAAAGGCTCACCTCCAAATAAAAATACCGCCGGTTTTCAGCTGTCCGGCGGCTTTAGAATCCGTTATTCTGTTTTTTCTTCTGATTATTCCGGTGCTTCTTCCTCATTTTTTTCTGCATCCTGCAGTGCCTGCTCGATTAAGGTGATCACAAAATCTTTCTGGCTCTGTCCGGTCTTTTTCAGGTGTTCCTTAATCCGTGTAAACAATTCCTCCGATACCTGAAATGCCAGTGTCCTTGTCCCGTTTGCCATTGCCTTTCCTCCTTCAAAGTGTTCTTTCAGTATCCTCTCGACATATTGGCTGAGTGTCAGTTCCAGCTGTTCTTTTTCAGAACATACCTGCGTGTATAATGTTTCCGGTATCATTGCACACAGGTTTTTTCGTTTTTCCATACGGTAAACTCCTTTCTCTTTTCATTCTGTGTAAGCCAAGTATATCGGGAATGTTATGGAATAGCTATGACCATATCTGACAAGGATTAAGCGGAAAGTAAAGCAGAAGCACCAATGTTACATAGTCATTCCTCCTGATTTTGGCATAAAAAATAAGCGATGCCACGCAGGACAAATTCCACACATGGAATCGCCACACTGTTTCCAAGAGCCTTATATCTGGCGCTGTCTGAAGCCCCCGGTATATCAGTCCATCCATCCGGAAATCCCTGCAGACGTTCACATTCAAGGGGTGTCAGCCTGCGGATCAACCGACGCTCTGCCGGATTTTCTCCTGACATTGCCACCAGATTTTCACTGCCCCCGCCATGATCTCCGCCGCTGGCACGGAGTGTTGTGCATCCTTCCGCATAGGCTCCGTACTGGGATTGTCCGAAAATATCCGGCTGACACACAAGGTCAGTGGCGTCTTTATGCTGTCGGGCGCTTTGAGTGGATGCCACCTCATTTTCAACCAGTTCATCGCTTCGCTGCCGGCTGAACACAGCATGCCGATCCATACCGGTCAATGTATAACTGATGTCCGGCTGGCACCCCAGTCCGTTCCCGCCGTTTTGTACTTCTCTGTCGATAATATTTCCGGCAATACAATAGCTTTGCGGATCGTCTGAAATCAAAGGCACGTTATTGCCTCCCGTTCCATAACGTGCAGACATGGTCGGCGCTACTGCGTGAGGTTCCGTATAACGTGAGTCAATAGCATGATTTTCAAACGGTATCGGTCGGTTATTTCCGCTGGTTCCGGCTGCTTCGGTAATTGTGGGACAGATTCCGGTTCTGATTTTCACACCGCCTTGCCCACCTGCAAGTACAAGCGGTTGGTGTCCATTGTAAGGGGGCAAAAAGAGTGGCAAAAATGTGCAAAAAGAATGACAATTTTATAAAACAAAAAACGAGCAAAAAATAAAATATTTTTCACTCGTTTTTATATTAGATTTTTTAACTTTTAAAGGGTAGTAAAACATTAGTTAAATGCTAGTTAAAGCGTAATTAAAAATTATTTTTTACATTTTGTTACCTTGTTATATTATAATTTTATTTTCAACTAGAAAATTCTAAAAATTTGTTATAATCAACTCTTTATATATTCCCCTTTTGCCGTTACTAAAAGATAAGTTACTACTTCTTTCTACCTCTTGTATATCAAATCCTTCATACAAATTTCTTACAAATTCATCATCATTATAGCTAAGTACAAAATGTCCTTTTATGTTTCTAAGGCTATCCCTCAAAAGTATATGTTGTTCTTTATCAAAAACATAATTTCCCATATGATACATTTTTTCTGCCTTATAGTATGGAGGGTCACAATAAAATAGCGTGTCTTCTTTATCATATTGTGCTAGTATGTCCGTAAAGTTTTTATTTTCTATTACTACTCTTGACAACCTTTTTGCAATTTCTTCTACATTTTGTAAAAGCAAATAAGGGCTTCTAAATATTCCTTTCATAGTACCAAATATTTGTGCTATATGATTTAAAATACTTGCAAATTTTGGTTTTAATGTATTCCAATTTTTATATACTACAAATGCAAGCCCTGCTATGACTACAATGACTGCGGTTACTACTCCTAATGTGGACAATATCGGCACAAAATGTGCTATTATCTGTGCTCCAGCCTTTGCCCATATCAATTTAAAACTTCCCACAAGTCCTATTGCCATCATAATACTTCCTGCCAAAATCAAAAATGCAGAACCACCTGCCACTATCATTGCCATATATTTTGCAACTTCTGGGTGTGTTTTAAAAAAGTCAGTAGCAGTTTTTAATGCGGGATTAACAACATTTTGCAATGTTTTTGCAAAAGGCTCTAAAAACGGTTTTCCTATTGTTGCTTTTAATGTACTAACTGCTTCTTGAAATATTCCTGCTTGTGCTGCTGCGGTTTCCATTTGCATTGCTACCTGTTCATCAATCCCTAATTGTTTGCCTGCTCCTGCCTTCAACACCGCTAAATCTGTTGCACCGCCTTTTTGTGCCAATGCTTGTGCTGTTTTCTTTCCTCTATCTCCAAAAAAAGTATCTACTAAGTTATTAAAATCTACAGCCTGCATACTTTCTGCAGTATCTTCTAATATTTTCTCTATTTCTGCTGCACTTTTTAACATTCCTGTATTATAGTCAATAAATATACTTCTATCTCCTTCTAATAACCAGCCTGCTTTTTCCATCATTTCTATTTGTGGGTCTGTAAATGATGTTTTTGCTGCTTGGTCAAGGAAATTTCTAACATAAGTTGCTGCACTTGCTTCATCTCCAGCGGTATATTTTGTTGC
>CAJTDC010000032.1 GCA_910575055.1 Clostridia bacterium | reverse complement strand
TCCCTTGAAGACAACAAGGTAGATAGGTTGGAGGTGTAAGTGCAGCAATGTATTAAGCTGACCAATACTAATAGACCGAGGGCTTGACCTAAAAAGAAGATTTTTGATAATAACTTGTATTCAGTTTTGAAGGTGTAAAAATGTGCCGATGTGGCTCAATTGGCAGAGCAGCTGACTTGTAATCAGCAGGTTAACGGTTCGAGTCCGTTCATCGGCTTATTCTTATATGGATGGGTTCCCGAGTGGTCAAAGGGGGCAGACTGTAAATCTGTTGCGATGCTTCGAAGGTTCGAATCCTTCCCCATCCAGTTTTATTTTGACGCGGGGTGGAGCAGTTCGGTAGCTCGTCGGGCTCATAACCCGAAGGTCGTTGGTTCAAATCCAGCCCCCGCAATTTTAAAAAAGCCTTAGAAATCAACATTTCTAGGGCTTTTACTTTTTATATTTATAAAGATATTACTATGATTTGTTCTTTATTTGTTCTTTATCACTGTACTTTTTTTAAAATATTTTGAAGTGTGTTAGAAGCTGCTTCATCGGCTGACTTGATAGCATGAGCATATATTTTTGTAGTGGTAGCAGTGGTTGCGTGTCCTAAGCGTTTTGATACAGTAGTAATATTGACACCATTTGCAATTAAAAGACTTGCATTTGTGTGTCTTAAAGAGTGGATACTTACATCAGGAAGTTGATTTTTATTTATAAACTGTTTGAACCAAGCTGTTAGACTGTCTGGGTGTATAGGTTTACCGTTCCATTGCGCAAATATATAATTTAATTCTTGCCACTGGTCACCGCATTGTAAACGTTGTATACTTTGGTTTCTTTTGTGTTCTTTTAGTAGTTGTAAAGCAGTATCAGCAACTTTAATAATGCGTTGTGATGTGTTTGTTTTCGGAGTATCCTCAAATATACCTTTATTGGGTAAATATAATAATGTCCTTTGTATAGTGATAGTTTGATTATTGAAATCAATGTCGCTCCATTTTAAGCCACAAACTTCACCTCTACGCATACCCGTATAAACAAGTAATGTAATCAATGTTTTGTATTGTATAGGCTGCTTCTCCAAGCAATGAAACAACTCCATAACTTCTACATCATCTAAAAAACGGCTTTCTTTTTGTTCTACTTTGGGCGGTTTTACCCTATCACAAGGATTGTATAGTATTATTTGCCATTGTACAGCAGTTTGTAGTATAGACGAAATAAAACGATGATAGTGTTGTATTGTTTTTGCTGATAATGTTGTATGTTTTGTATCTTGTTGAAAAAGGAAGTCCATTTGATAACCTAATGCTTTAGATATTTTACTAGCAGATGTAGCAGAAATATTTTTACCCTTGTATGCTTGATTAAGAGTATTAACAGAAATATTAGCTTTTTTTGCTAATGCAGTTTTTGATGTAATAATACTGATATTGTCAATCGCTTCTGTAATGTGTATGGTAGGCTTATATTTTATATCTTCTCTAATACCGTTTTCTGCTAGGTTGTCATAGAAACGTAAGAGATGTATAGGCTGTAACTGGTTTAATTTAATGTGTCCTATTGCTTGATTAACTCTTTTGAGTAAATCTTTATAGCGTGCGATTGTTTTTGTTTTTAGCTGTTTTTCTGCATAATCTGTAAACCACTTTTCAGCAAAATCAGCAAAGCGAATGTTGTTAGAAAGACATAAGCCTTGTTTGCATTTCTCCTCAAAGAGGACTGCTTGTTTTTGTACTTCCTTCTCCATCTGCTTTAATGTCATACTCTTTTCTGGTTTCCAAGTCATGCTATGTATAATTTGTTTTCCCTGCATATCGTAGCCACAAGATACTCTAATAGAATAACTGTTCCCTCTTTTTTTGATTGTAGCCATAAAAAAACCTCCTATTTTTCAAAATTGGGTATAGAAAAATAAGGGGTATTCTGATATACTATATTTGGGTTTTGGGTGTATCAGATACCCCGTTTATAGAAATGTCCTTGTACTCCAATACAGGGGCATTTTTTTATTTTAGCATTTGAAATGCGTAAATAATGATTACGCTAATAACTACTGTTACAAATATTAACGACTTAACCTTTTCCAAAATGGAAATAGTTTAGCGATTTCAAATCGCTAAATTTGTTGACTTATGAGTTTTAAAAACGCAAAAGTATAGTTAGGAATAATGTTCATACCCTTTTACTCATTTTTAAGTAAAAGCGAATGTGTTTTATAAACATATGGGGTGCGTCTAAAATGGACACACCTTTCGCCTATCGAGAGAATACAAATAATATTTGTACCCTAGCGATATTATCACAAGGGGTATAAGTAATGTTTACTCCCTTTTAAGTTTTTCCGAAATTTGAGAAAAAACTTTTTTCCAAAAATGGAATAAAGCCTTTTGCTCATTTTTGAGCAGAAGCTGAAATGTACAATATACATTTTAGGGGTCGTTAAAATGCTGATACCTTTCAAAGCTGATACAAATATTGTTTGTATCAGTTTTAAGGGGGATATGAAACAATGCTCCCTTTTGTAGTTTTTACTTAGCTCAATTTTGAGTTAAGTATTTTTTCGATTTGAAATCGCTAAATTCAATCAGCGCTTCTCCATTTGGAGAAGCACAAGGGCTACGTTTCAAACGGATACCCTAAAATACAGTAACCCTTAACACTCAATACTGATGTTGAGGGCTGTAACAAATTGTTAGAGCTGTATAAGCATTACTTAGGGTAACTAGAGAGGGTAGCGAAATACGACGCCCCTTAATCATTTTATTGTTGTACAACAGTTGCTTTACTCAAATAATACAAATCATCGGGACAAATATTTTGCCCGTTTATCCATTCAACGGTATTACCTGCTATTTTAACAGTTTTAAATATACTTATGTCTTGCAGCTCTCCGAACCATTCCCCGTTGATAAGAGGCTTTACATCGAATATTTTATGTTCTCCATTGTCAAATACAAGAGATAGCTTGTAGTTGTCTAAGGGTGCTACTTCTATTGGTTTTGGTCTTAACATATCAATAGGCCCTTTCTTGATTGTGGTAGGTTTTCGCCTTGTAGGGCGAATACGTCAGAATGGTAAATCGTCATCATCAATTTTATCATTATCAATCTCATCATCAATTTTATTATTAGAAATACTAGCATTTTTATTTGGTAAATCAAATCTATACAAATCTGATTGTTGATTAACCCATAATGAATATAAATTATCGTCAATAGTGCCTGATGAATGTAAATCTATCATTTTTTCCCAATCATGGATAAAATGAGCCATTGTTCCATTGTAGAATATAATTTCACCAGCAGCTTCTTTTTCTGGAGATTGATTATAACTACTAGCAATATTATCATAGTAAAAAAAACGGCAATTAATTGATATATATTTTTCCATTTCAACTAACATTTTGATAATATCACTATATGTTTTTATGCTGTCATCACTAGAAAGGCTTTCTTTTTCACTCAATCCACAAAGCCAATCAATAGAAACATTACAAGTTTCTGCAATATTTTTTAGTACAGCTAAAGACGGATTTTTGACACCTGTTTCATATGCTGAAAGTGTAGCAGATGAAATACCTATCATTTTTGAAAATTCTATTTGATTTACTTTTAAGCGTTTTCGCAAAAGTTTTAGTCTTGTTCCGAGTATTTCAAATTCTCCCATATTCTCACCACCTTTTATACCTTTAATTAGTATACTATAAAAGAATAAAAAAGGTCAATGACATATACTGTTTTTAATACTATATAATACAATTTTATAATAACATATAAAAATAGAAAAGTAAATATAAGAAATATAATTTTTATGTATTGACAATATAATAAAATAATGCTATATTCATACTTAAAGTTGAAAATAATACTAAAAGAAGGTGATTGTATGAATTTAAACAGACAAAAGCTAGAAATAGCATTAGCACAAGTTTGTAAAAATCCTTATGACTTATGCAAAGAAATCGGGATACAATATCAAACTTACCGACGTGTAGCCAAAGGTGAAAATTGCAAACCTGCAACAGTAGGTAAAATAGCCAAAGCATTAAATTGTGACGTCAAGGAGCTGCTAGAGGATTGACAAGCAGTAGGCTGATAGAAGTAATGTTCCCGTTAGATAGCGTCGTATTTTGCGACGGTAGGCTAAAGTCAATATTGTTTACTACAGATAATCAGAAGTCAATAATATTGACTTTTAAAAATCTAGTGTCGGTAATGCCGACATTTGAAAGCAATATTAACACCTTCAGCTACCCTCAAATTAAGGGTTACTGATAGAGGGATTATATAGCTTAAAAAATAAATTTTAGAGGTGATGAATGTGATACAAAATAATCTATCTCGTATTTTAGGTGAAAGAAAATGGACACAAGCAGAACTAGCAAGGAGAACAGGTATCAGACCTAATACTATATCAGACTTGTATAATGATGTTGCAACTGCTATCACATTTTACAATTTAGAAAAGATTTGTAGTGTACTATGTTGTGATATTTGTGATTTACTTCAGTTAATTACACCAAAGCAACGTAATACAAATATGAAACAAGTTAGGAGATGATTTATAGTAAAAAACAGATATAGCGTTTTAAGAGCATTTATAGCCTATATAACAACACTTTTAGTTTTAATATTTTTAATACTATTTCAAACAAAACAACGGTATAAGATATAAAATTCAATGTGATAAGGCTATATAAAATAATTAACAGAAGAAAGAAGCAACGAGATGGCAAAAAAAGCTTCTAAAAGCTTCGACAGTGAAGTAAAAATCTAAAAGGCAACACTTCAAGGTAATATTTATCCTCTCAATGTGTTATGTCTGTAGAAGTAGGTTTCTCTTTAAGAAAAAAGACAAAAAAAGGGGTGGTGTGATATTGGCGGTAAGAGTAAGAAATATCAAACAAGCATATTTGTACATAAAGGAGCAAGACAGCGAAACTGCATTAACAGAAAGTGCATTCAGAAGAATTGTAAAAGGTGGTTTAATACCAACGTTTTCGATAGGTAGCAGAATATTGTTAAAGCTAGATGATGTGGACAAGTTCCTAGAAGGTGCAACAGGCATTGTAGTAGAGAAAAAGCAACAAGGGATTAGAAAGCAAAATGTAAAGGGGTGAGTATATGGCAAATAGAAGAATGTTTAGCCTTGATGTGATAGATACAGATAATTTTTTAGATATGCCTCTATCTGCACAAGGATTATATTTTCACTTGGGAATGAGAGCCGACGACGATGGATTTATTGCTTCTCCAAAAAAGATAACAAAATTAATTAATGCAAGCAATGATGACTTGAAATTGTTGATAGCAAAGGGATATTTATTGCCATTTGAAAGCGGTGTTGTAGTCATAAGACATTGGCGACAAAACAACTATGTAAAAGGGGATAGATACAAAAACACTATATATCAGAATGAGAAAAAACAGCTTTGTGCAATAAACAATATCTATGACTTTATAGACAATATGGATACAAGCGGTACACAGAATGGAAAACAGTTGAAGCCAGATTGTAATAAAACTGGAACCCAAATGGAACCAGATTGGAACCAACAAGGAACCAAAACGGATACACAGGTTAGGTTAGGTAAGGTTAGTATAGGTAAGGATAGGTTAGAGTTAGGTAAGGATATTAATAATATATATTGCACGGAGCTAGAATGCTCTAGCTCCATACCAGAAGAAAAAGCAGCTATCACATTAACTCTAAATGATAAGTCTGAATATCCTATATTTGACAAAGATATAGTAGCATGGAAAGAATTATATCCTAATGTAGATATAGTACAAGAGTTAAGAAAAATGAAAGGCTGGTTAAACAGCAATCCTACAAGAAGAAAAACAAAAAAGGGAATACTGAAATTTGTAAATAGCTGGTTAGCAAAAGAACAAGACAAGGGAGGTTATAGAGGCTATGGAGCAAATACATCATACAGTGAAGCAAGCAGTGGACAATATCAAGAACAAGAACCAGAATGCTTTAGCGACAAATGGATTAGAGAGAAACGAGAAGCTGCAGAAGCAAGAGGAGAAACATTTGATATTGAGGCAGGTGAATACGATTTCTGACAAATGCCCTTTTCATAAGTGTAATGGCGATGGATTGGTAGGTTATATATTTTTGGAGAATGGAGAAGAAGTAGAACGTTGGGGAAATTGTGAATGTTTAGGAGTACAAAATCAACCCAAAATAAGAAAACAAGCTAAAATTCCTCTTGAATTTAAAGACTGTACTGTAAATGGATTTGACACATCACTGTATCAAGACCAAGTAACAGCGAAAGCAGCTAAAAAAGCAGCTGGTAATTTTGTATTAAAGTTTATTTCATTCAAACAACAAGGCAAAGGATTATATCTATACAGCAAAAAAAAAGGAAGTGGTAAAACTCGCCTTGCTTGCTCTATAGCAAATGCTTTGATACAAACACAAAGTATACAAGTGAAGTTTTTAAGGACACTTGATTTACTAGATATGATAAAAGATACCTACAAAAAAAATAGTGGTTTATCCGAAAAAGAAGTCATTGATAGTATCAAACAATGTAAAGTGCTTATATTGGACGATATTGGAGCAGAAAAGCCTACAGAATGGGTATGTGGTGTATTTTTAAACATATTGGATTATAGAATATCTAACAGATTAGTAACAATATTTACAAGTAATATACATAAAGACAATTTAAAGCTAGATGATAGAATTGTTGACAGGTTGTATAAAATGACAATAGATATTCATTTGCCAGAAGAAAGTATTAGAAGGCTTAAAAGTGAAAAAGAAGCAGAAAAATTAAAAGAATTGTTAGATGATTGAAAAATAATACAAGAAAGAGGTTTTAAAATATGAAAAAAAATCAAGCACTATGGACACTGTTTGATGAATTAAATGACATTACAACGACATTAGAAAAAGCAAATATTGCTAGTAAATGCTTAAATGACATCTATTTTGGTGAATATGGTGGGAATAATCCCGAAATTATAACAAAGTTTAAAGAAGCAAGTTATTTGCATGGTATTGTTGCAGATTATGTTAAACAAAGTTGTAAATTGATATATGATTTAATGAATTAGGAGATGTTATAAGTATGGGGCAAGTAGTAGAGTTTAGTAAAACTAAAAGAAAAGTTAAAAAGGTTGATTTAAGCAACGTTACATTTACTTTTAGCGTAAATATATTAAAAACTTGTAAGAATGATTGTATTGAAATTACATATAGCGAAACTAGAAATAAATGGGACATATTTGTTGAGGCAAAGGATTTAAAACAAATGGAGCAACTCAAGCGAAAAGCAATTAAACAATTAGTATTAAAAAAAATTCCCCTACCACCAACCAAAGCAAGTAAGGGGAAAACATGATACATTATTTATTTTATAGCTAAATGATGTATTTGTAAATAGAAAATCAAAAAATAATACTAAAGAAGTGATTGTTATTTTAATAACTTTAAAGTATACTATATAGTAAAAGGGGGAGAATTATTTGTATCATATATATTTTTATGAGGACAGAAACGGTAAAAGCTCTATACAGGAATATTTACAAGAATTGGCAAATAAACAAGACAAAAACAGTCGTATAAAATTAAATAAAATAAGAGATTATTTAAAAGCATTAAGTGAGTACGGAACACAGGCAGGAGAACCCTATATAAAACATATTGATGGTGAAATATGGGAGATTAGACCAATAAAAGACCGAATATTATTTGCAGCTTGGGACGGAAAAAGTTTTATACTTCTACACCATTTTGTAAAGAAAACACAAAAAACACCAAAGCGAGAAATAGGGCAAGCGAAAAGAAATTTAACCGATTATAGGGAAAGGAGTAAAGAGAATGAGTGAAAATAAGGAATATCAACAGGCAATCACACAGGCAAAAGAAAATTTAACAGACTTAAAAGAACGTGGAGCTTCTGCCATTGGAGGTGATGTACTAGAATTTATGGATACACTTTTGACACCAGAAGAAATAGCAGAAAGTGATTTAAGAGTTGCTATTATAGGGGAAATTATAAAGGCTAGACAAGAAAAAGGAATTAGTCAAAAAAAATTAGAAGAACTTAGTGGAGTAAAGCAACCAATTATAGCAAGAATGGAAAAAGGTACTACAAGCCCACAAATCGACACAATTTTAAAGGTATTGATCCCATTAGGGAAAACACTTGCAGTTGTACCACTTGAAACAAAATGAGAACAAGGAAAAGTTCAGTTGTAATAAACTGAGCTTTTTTTATTGAAAATTATGATAAGAAAATATAATATTTATATTGTTATCTGTATAGCGATACCATAATTCATATAAGGTGCATAGCCTCCTCTAATTTCTTTAAAAATGCTTTGTACGCTTCTCCCACTATCAATTAAAGGTGCAAGAAATCCAGCAAGAATACGGGGAATATAACCTATACAGTAAGAACCTTTATTTTTTACTGTAGCGATGACAGCTATTGCATTGTTATCATGTATATTGTCTTTTTCTCTTTTCAAGTGCAATGTAATATCAGTATTTTTGTAACGTCTTAAATGTTCTAATGCTTTTTGTCTTTTACCATATGTTACACCAGTTGCTTTTGTTTCTATTGTCTGCATTTTTACTAATGCCCACGCTTTTACCATTGCATTAGCTCTATTTTGTCCCTGTTTTACTAATTTGTTAGCAATTGTCATAACTTTTGAATGTGTTGTTTTCATTGTGTTAGCTCCTTCCTTTTTCATCAATATGTATTTTAAGAAGTGAACTTTACTAGTAAAGTGTTTGATGTGATTGATATTGTTCAGAGTGAACCTTTTTTCGGAAAAGCCTACTAAAAGGGGCTTACTAGATAGCTGTTATCTTTTATAATTATATTATAATATATTGTACCCGATATATCAATATGCAAAATCAACAAATATTGTACCCAATATATTAAAAGTATTTGTATAAAATATATATTGTACCCTTTATATCATTGTGTTATGATTTATAGAAAAGAAAAAAGGAGTAATGATATTATGCCTGCAAGTAAAGCACAACAAAAAGCGGTTGCAAAATATATGAAGAATAACTATGATGAAATAAAGGTTAGAGTACCAAAAGGAAAAAAAGAAAGTATTCAAAATTATGCAGCTTCTAAAGGGGAAAGCCTAAACGCCTTTATCAATAGGGCTATCAATCAAGCAATGGAAAAAGAAAGCGAACTATAAATATTTATGGTGGGTATTTAGTGGGTAAATAGTGTTAACAGAAATAAAAAGTTGCAATGTTGCAAAAAGTTAAAATTCAAGTTCAACTCAAAAAGGTTGCATTCAAAAATTAAAATTTAAGTTTAAACAAAACAATATAGTGTTGCAAATAAAATATATCTTGAAAGGGAAAAGCAATACAATAGCAAAAAAATTCCTTAATTCCTCTACCAAAAGGGGCGAAAATTGATAAACAATACTTCAATGTATTATTTATTCTTTAAAGCTTTTCATGCTGTAGAAATGGGTTTCTCTTGCAGAAAAAAAGATAAAAAAGGGGCAATGTAATATGTGTAATAAAAGAAATCAGATTATAATGCAAGCGGTGCTTGATGTGTTGGGTTCTAATACAGAGATTTATACAGCAGACGATGTATTGACTGCTGCAAATATAGATAATGATAACTTGCAGGAGTTGTTAAAGGAATTTCAAAATAGTGTTGCAAATGTTGCAAAACAGAAGCAAAAATGATTGACACTTTATATTGCATATATAAAAATAATATGATATGATTTTTCATGTAAACATTAACTTAATATGATATACTTTTGTTGGGTGTGGGGCGAGAGTCCCTTGTTGTTAGATGACTTAGTATAATGCTAGGTCATTTTTTTATGGAACTGTTGAAAAATATTGAATATAAAGTGCTTCTACAAATATAAAATTTTGTTCTTTATTTGTTCTTTGTTTTGTTCTTTATGAGAGAGTTTTTAATATAATGCAAAAAAATAAATAGTGAGAAAATGCTGTAAAATCAATATTTTTTATTTGCAATAAAATATTATAAGACATAAATTTCTAAACTCATAACCCGAAGGTCGTTGGTTCAAATCCAGCCCCCGCAATTTCAAAAAAGCCTTAGAAATCAAGGGTTTCAAGTGATAAGGAAGTAATTTCAGATTAGGCGGTATGGTCCCGACTTTAAGGACTTTACCGTCTTTTTGAGTTCCTATGCTCCTTGTCGTTTCAGTTGTGTGGCAGAAAGGAAATTGATTTCCCCTACAAAGTCAAAAATTATATCTATAATAGCAATTTTATTTTTAGTTTGTACTTGTTCCATTGTATTAAGTAAATCTTGTAATTCAATCAAACTATCACTTAATACTAAGCAATTTTTTCCACCGTGACCAGAGAAGTAAAAAATAAATGTATCATTTTCCGATATATCTTTAAGTACAGTGTATATTGACGCAATAAAATCATTTTTTGTTACAATGCCCGTTTCACCAGACAAATGTATATTGCTTGGGCTTATATTTAACTCTTTGACAAGAGCCTTTTTCATTGCAAACAAATCATTTTTGCACATAGGCAAAAAAGGACACTTAATTGTTAAATATTCACACACCCCGACTAATAATACTTTTGTTGTTCCCATATTTTCTACCTACCTTTTGGCAATATTGATATTCAAATTTCTGTTTATTATTTTATCATAGAAATCTGCATTTTCCTATATTTCAAATTGGACGATATTGGAGCAGAAAAGCCTACAGAATGGGTATGTATAATATTTATATTGTTATCTGCATAGCAATACCATAACCTGAAAATTATTGGTTCAAATACAATTTACGTTATGTTTAAAAATATATAATTACCATATTATTAATATACATTTTTAAAAGTATTTTGAAGTGTGGCAAAAGTAGTTTAATAGAATAATTTAATAATGTAGAAATATATTGGAAATGTTATAAAATTACAATTTAAAACTACTTAAGTATTTTTAAATTGTAATAATAGTTAAGCTATTTATAATAAAAATACTTATATTTGTATAACAAAAATGTTTTTATAATTATGAAATTTAATTTATGAGTATAAAATATATTGATATATCGCAGTAAATACAATATACTATTATGAGGAAAGGGGTATTTTTGATTATGAAATAAAAAGGGAAATACGAACAAGGGGGCATTTTTTTGTTATATAAAAATAATAAAATTTTTATGGATATTTGGTAGTATTTTATCATAAATAGTTTTTACTGCTTATGTGCGTCTTTCAATAAATAAATGATTAAGTATATCCTGTTTTAAGCCGAAGTATTGATATAAAGAATGTTGTTATGAAGTAGAATATATTTATAATAATAGTATTTCATACAAAAATGTAAATTAAGGATTACCTAATCTATAACAGTACATATGTAGAATGGTGTACATTAAAAGCTGTGTTATTATGGAGGTATAGATATGAAAAAAGACATAACAAAGACAGTAGAGTGGATGAAAAAGCTAGCAGAACAAGGGGATAGTGAAGTACAGTACCACTTAGGAGAATACTACTATTATGGTGAAGGTATAGAAGAAAATAAACCAGAAGCGGTAAAATGGTGGACAAAAGCGGCAGAGCAAGGACATATGGAAGCACAATACAGTTTAGGAGAGTGCTATCATAGTGGTGAAGGACTAGAACAAAATGATAAAAGTGCATTTGAGTGGTTTGAAAAAGCGGCAGAGCAGGGACACATAGAAGCACAATATGCTGTTGGTAAATATTATACATCTATGGGAAATGACAAGGCAGCATTTGAATGGTATCAAAAAGCTGCAGAACAAGAACATACAGAAGCACAATATGCTGTAGGTAAGTATTATGACTCTATACATAATACAGAAAATGCAGCAAAGTGGTATAGCAAAGCAGCACAACAAGACCATATGAAAGCACAGTATCATATCGCTTTATGTTATGACGAAGGCAAAGGCATTGTACAAGATTATCAAAAAGCAGTAGAATGGTACAGCAAAGCAGCAGAACAAGACTATCACAAAGCACAAAGCCGTTTAGCGATGTGTTACTATAAAGGTAATGGTGTTGAACAAAATTATCAAAAAGCAATAGAATGGTTTGAAAAGGCAGCAGAGAAAGATGATTTCGAAGCACAGAATGGATTAGGACTATGTTATTATTATGGTAATGGCGTTGAACAAAATTACGAACAAGCAATACAATGGTATCAAAAAGCAACAAAACAAAATTATAAAGAAGCACAAACTAATTTAGGATTATGTTATTATAATGGGAATGGTGTAGAGCAAGACTATACAAAAGCAATAGAGTGGTATCAAAAAGCAGCAGAGCAAGGTGAGGTTTCTGCACAATACTATATAGGATTGTGTTATTATAAAGGAGAAGGAATAGAAAAATCTACTGCAAAGGCGGCACAATGGTGGACAAAAGCAGCAGCACAAGGACATTCTGAAGCACAGACTAATTTAGGATTGTGTTACTATAAGGGTAATGGCATTGAAAAAGATAAAATAAAAGCGGTACACTGGTGGAAAAAGGCAGCAGAACAAGGCGAAAGTGCTGCACAATACTATTTGGGACTGTGTTATTATAAAGGCGATGGCATTGAAAAAGATAAAACAGAAGCAGTAGAATGGTTTTTAAAGGCAGCAGAGCAGGGTGAGAGTACAGCACAATATTATTTAGCAGTATGTTACTATAAAGGCGATGGCATAACTCAAGATTATGCTCAGGCAGTAGAATGGTTTTTAAAGGCAGCAGAACAAGGCAATAAAAATGCAGAGTATCATTTAGGACTGTGCTATTATAATGGTAATGGTGTAGAACAAAATAAATCACAAGCAGTAAAGTGGTATCAAAAATCCGCTGAAAAAGGTCATAAACAAGCACAAATTGATTTAGCATTATGTTATTATAATGCAGAAGGAACAGAACAAAATAATACATTAGCAGTAGAATGGTTTTCAAAAGCTGCAGAACAACAAGACAGCAAAGCAGCATTTTATTTAGGATTGTGTTATTATAATGGCGATGGCATAGAACAGGATTATACAAAAGCAATAGAGTGGTATCAAAAAGCGGCAGAGCAAAGCGAAATTTCTGCACAAACAAATTTAGGCTGGTGTTATTATAATGGTAATGGTGTAGAACAAGATTTTACAAAAGCCGTAGAATGGTATCAGAAAGCAGCAGAACAAGGCGAAATTTCTGCACAAACAAAAATGGGTTTATGCTATGAAAATGGTAGAGGTGTTGAAAAAGACGAAATAAAAGCAGTACAATGGTACAGCAAAGCCGCAGAACAGTGTGATGGTGAAGCACAATATTATTTGGGATTATGTTATGACAATGGTATAGGTGTTGTAAAAGACAATAAAAAAGCATTTGAATGGTATCAAAAAGCGGCAGAGCAAGGTGAACTTGCAGCACAATATCATTTGGGAGAATGTTATGATAAAGGTAATGGTGTAGAAAAAAGTGCAAGAATTGCATTAGATTGGTATAAAAAAGCCGCAGAACAGGGAAATGCACAAGCACAGTATACTGTAGGTAGACATTATGAAAAAGGTATTGTAGTAAGAAAAAATTGGGAGAAGGCATTTGAATGGTATCAAAAGGCCGCAGAACAAGGTCACATAGAAACACAGAGATATTTAGGAGAATGTTATTACTATGGTGATGGTGTAAAAGAAGACAAACAAAAGGCTTTTGAGTATTATGAAAAAGCAGCTCAGCAAGATGACAGTGCAGCACAAAGTATTGTAGCAGAATGTTATAATAATGGTATTGGAGTAAAGCAGGATAAGCAAAAAGCAATGCAATACTATGAAAAAGCAGCTCAAAATGGAGAGAGTGAAGCACAGAAATATTTAGGAGAATACTATTATATTAAAGCAATTTCTGCAGAAAATGATGTTGTACAAGCGGCACAATGGTATCAAAAATCTGCAGAACAAAATTATATAGAAGCACAATATTGCTTAGCAGAGTGCTATAAAAACGGCAAGGGAGTACAACAAAACGATATAGAAGCATTTAAGTGGTATGAAAAAGCTGCACAACAAGGGCATATCAAATCACAATACAATTTAGCTTGCTGTTATGAAAATGGTATTGGTGTAGAAAAAAATAATAGTAACGCATTTGAATGGTATGAAAAAGCTGCACAACAAGATGATACAGAAGCACAACACAAAGTGGCTTATTATTATGAAAAAGGCATTGGTGTAGAACAAGATGATAAAAGTGCATTTGAATGGTATCAAAAAGTTGCTGAAAAGGATCATATTGTAGCACAATATCATTTGGGTTATTGTTATGAAAATGGCATTGGTATCAGAAAAGATAAATCAAAGGCACTGAAATGGTATCAAAAAGCTGCTGAAAAAGGCAATGC
Source organism: Clostridia bacterium (assembly GCA_910575055.1). Classification (GTDB taxonomy): domain Bacteria; phylum Bacillota; class Clostridia; order Lachnospirales; family Anaerotignaceae; genus Coprocola. The sequence goes on along the minus strand of CAJTDC010000032.1, from coordinate 8,390 downwards.
AGAAGCACAATATTGTTTTGCTCAATGTCATAAAAATGGCATTGGTACAAGAAAAGATAATGCAAAAGCATTGCAATGGTATATCAAAGCGGCAGAGCAAGGTCATACAGAAGCACAATATAGTTTGGCAGAATATTATAAAAAAGGCATTGGTGTGGAACAAAATGATATAAAAGCGACACAATGGTATCAAAGAGCGGCAGAGCAAGGTCATACAGAAGCACAATATAGTTTGGCAGAATGTTATAAAAATGGTATTGGCATACAAAAAGATGATACAAAAGCGTTTTTATGGTATCAAAAAGCAGCGGAACAAAATAAAATAGAAGCACAAACAAGTTTGGGTTGTTGCTATTATTATGGTGAAGGTATAGAAAAAAATGCAGTAAAAGCTGTAGAATGGTACGAAAAAGCAGCAGAACAATGTAACAGTGAAGCACAATATTATTTAGGTTGTTGTTATGAAAATGGTATTGGTGTAGAAAAAGATACAGAAATAGCAGTAGAATGGTATGAAAAAGCAGCAGAGCAAGGATATGCAGAGGCTCAGAACCGCTTAGGAGAATGTTATAAGAATGGTGTAGGTATAGAAAAAGATGCTTCTAAGGCAGTAGAATGGTATCAAAAAGCTGCAGAACAAGGACAACCAGAACCACAGTTTCATTTGGCATACTGTTATGAAAAAGGCAGAGGCGTAGAAAAAGATGATGCTAAAGCAGTAGAGTGGTATCAAAAAGCTGCAGAACAAGGAAATGTGAAAGCACAGACAAATTTAGGCTGCTGTTATTACTATGGTAATGGTGTAGAACAGAGTGATAAAAAAGCATTTGAATGGTATGAAAAAGCAGCAGTACAAGGCAATGATATGGCACAGACAAATTTAGGTTGTTGCTATTATTATGGCGAAGGTGTAGAAAAAAATCCATACGATGCGGCACAATGGTATCAAAAAGCAGCAGTACAAGGCAATTCTGAGGCACAGAACCGTTTAGGTTTTTGTTATGAAAATGGTAATGGTGTAGAAAAAGATGATGTAAAAGCATTTGAATGGTATCAAAAAGCTGCAGAACAAGGTGATGATATAGCACAAATTAATTTGGGTTGCTGTTATGAAAATGGTATTGGTGTAGAGGCAGATGAAACAATGGCAACACAATGGTTTGAAAAGGCAGCAAAACAAGGTAATAGTATGGCACAAGTACTTTCTGTTGGAACACGTAAAAATCGCAGTATTATAAAACATCAACAAGCAATGCAGCAAGCTGCTGAACAAAGAGTAATAGAACAACAATTAGAAATAGAATTACTAGAGGAAGAACAACCAGAGGTAAAATTGCCAGAAATAGAACAAGAACAACCAGAGGTAGAATTGCCAGAAGTAGAACAAATGGAACAAGAACAACAAGAGGTAGAATTGCCAGAAGTAGAACAAATGGAACAAGAACAACCAGAGGTAAAATTGCCAGAAATAGAACAAATGGAACAAGAACAACAAGAGGTAAAATTGCCAGAAATAGAACAAGTAGAACAAGAACAACCAGAGATAGAATTGCCAGAAATAGAACAAGTAGAACAAGAAGCAATAGAGGAAAAAACAACAGAACAAGAGATAAAAGAACAAGAGGAAAAAGCAACTACTCAAGAATTAACATTTCAACAAATTATGTCACAAAAACCATCTATAGATATAGAATTATTAAAACAACAATTTAATAAATAATAAAAAAGTGTCTGAAAATATTCAGACACTTTTTATATTCTACTTTACTATAATATAAAAATATGATATTGTTGTATTATACTGTTAATTGTAAATTTTTATTTTCCTTTTTTCTATTATTTACCTAACAATCTCAAAAATTAAATTCCAATTAGAATTCTACATAAAAATATATGATTTTTATATTTAAAATCTATTTCACCATGATAGATATTAACACTTCTAAGTATACTTTGTATGCCTATTCCCTCTTTGTATTTAGATTTTGGTATGCCTTCTTCAAAATAAACTTCTTCATTACAAGTATTTTCTACAATAATTGCTAGCTTACCAGATTTTATATGCATTGATACATTAATTTTAGCATTAGCACAGTCAGAACGTTGGCAGCTATGCAAAGCATTATCTAATAAATTTCCTAATATTGCTGTTAAATGAATGTCTTTAATTCTAATATTATTTCCTACATTTGCTTTAATACACATTTCAATATCAGACATTGCAGCTCTTTCAGCATAAACGGTAAAAATACTATTGAGTGTTTTATTTTCGCAATAAATGACAAGACGATTATTTTCTATTTCCTGCTCTTGTTGATGGATATAGTTAAGCAGTCCACTTATATCTCCTTTTTTAGCATATTCTGAAATAATAATATTATGATGTCTTGAGTCGTGTCTAATACGTTTTGATACCCATATATTTTTTTGTATTTCTGCAAGTTGCTTTTCTAAATAAGCATTGTTCATAGCACTGTATTTTAGTTCTTCTTTTATGGTACTTTCTTTAAGCATAATAAACATCATTTGCAACATAACAATATGAGTAGCAAAAAAAACAGTATTAATACCAATAAATATAATTTGCTCTCTAACGCTTCTCACCATCACATGAGAAGGATAGATGCCACAGTAAACAATTAAAATATCTCCTATAAAACCAATAAAAGCTAATGTTTTCCAACGTATTTTATAATTATCCGCTAACTCTCTATATGGTGTTCTTAAAATACACCTATAAAAATAAGCAACTAAAATAAAATAAATTACTCTAAATAAAAGGTCTGCCCATGGATTACCTTTACAAAAAATTTGAGAAAATTTTACACATAAATAAATGCCAAATATCAATACAAATGTTTGCAAACAAATATTATAAATTACTTGATATAAATGGTACTGACTTAATAGATAAAAAAAGAGAAAAGATTGTAAAATAATAGATGCTGTACAAAGCCGAGAATAACTTTCAATATCCATTGTTACCCATATTGTACCAACTATGGTATGAAATATTATAAAAATAGTATAGAAAAAAATAGTTTTTTTCCATGAATATTTGGGTCTGTCTAATATCAAAAATAAAAAGCATAACTGTAGTATTTCAAGTAAATTACGCAATAAACTAAGTGGTACACTAACTCCTAATACCATAGAGTTTCCTCCTTAATTACAGTAATATTCAAAATACAATTCTTTTAAAGAGGCGTATGTTCCTCTAGGTAAATAGAGCATTTTTCCATTAGAAAATGTTACCTCTTTAGAATTAAGGCTTTTTATATGAGATAAATTGACAAAATAAGAGCAACCTACTTTAACAAATTCAGACCACTTACTAACATGGTTATACAGTGCTGTCATAGTAATTCTAATTTTCTTTTTACTTCCATCTACAAAATGAATATATTGATAATTTTTTTGAGCTTCGCAATAAATAATGTCACATAGTAATATACGCTGTAACATACCGTCAATACGAAATATCATATACTTTTCTGCTTCTTTTTCATATGTTTTGTTTAATTCATCTAATAAGGCAAAAAGTTTTTCAGAGTCTAATGGCTTCACTAAGTATTGAGCAGCATTTACACCATATGCCTCTAGTGCATGTTCTTTTGATGTTGTAATAAAAATAATAGTATTATGAAATCCAGCTTTTCGAAGTTTTTTAGCTGCTTGTACTCCATCTTCTTTTTGCATATAAATATCTAAAAGTAAAATGTCTGGAATATATCCCTTATTGATACAGCAAAATAATTCACTAATTGATAAAAAGGTTTCTATTTCAAAATTTACTTTATTATGAGCTCTATATTTTTTTAGATACGCAACAATTTTATCAATTTCTTTTTGTTCATCATCACATACTGCTATTTTATACATTGTTTCCTCCTTCAAAATATTTTATAGTTTTACTAGTATTATACTTTTTCTACTTTATTTTGTCTATGTCACAATGATTTAACATATTACAAAAAGATGTGCTCCTTATTACAGGAACACATCTTAATAAAATAGAAATTAAGAAATAAAAAGCTTATCGTTATAATAAAAAATAACTATATTTTATGGTTGTTCAGTGTCATTATTATCGCCACTTGATGGTGTATCTGAGTTATTGTCATCGCCACTTGGAGGTGTATCTTGGTCACTGTTATCGCCACTTGGTGGTGTATCTGAGTTATTGTCATCGCCACTTGGTGGTGTATCTGAGTTATTGTCATCGCCACTTGGTGGTGTATCTGAGTTATTGTCATCGCCACTTGAAGATGTATCAATGTCATTATCATCGCCACTTGGAGGTGTATCTTGGTCACTGTTATCGCCACTTGGTGGTGTATCTGAGTTATTGTCATCGCCACTTGGAGGTGCATCTTGGTCACTGTTATCGCCACTTGGTGGTGTATTAGTGTCATTGTTATCGCCACTTGGTGGTGTATTAGTATTATTATTATCGCTGTTACTGCTACTTACAGTTACGGTAAATGTCAAAGTTGGATAACCTTTTTCATTTTTGCCGAGTATTCCATTTGATATATTACTCATTCCTTCTATTTCAAGTGTAGGAAGAGTTTCAGCAAATTTATATCCATCTTTTGCAGTAAATGTAATTTCTGTGGTATAATTTTGTTCTTGTTTTGTCCAATTTGTAGCAGATACCGTATATTTATCTGTGTCTTTTGCTGTCAGTTTTCCTATTGTTTCATTCCCCTCTGATGGAAGAAGAATTTCTTCTACAATACCTACAGAAGAAATTTTTTTTGCTTCATCTATCTGTATTGGTATTAAAAGTTCATCATCTGAAAGTATACTGATAAAATCCTCTTTTGGTATTTTATTGTTCGAAGATATAAACTTCTCTTTTGGTATATTTATTGTCAAAATCACTGGTTCTTCTGTTGCTTGTGTTGGCATACCATTTAACTGAATAGTTAAAAATGGCCACCTTATTCCAGAAGCTATTTCAGAAACAGTTGCTGTGACACCCTCTGGCATATTGGGAAACCATTCTGTAACATCATCATTTTCTTTTAAATTATTCCAGTCATATGTCCTATTTATTGCTATGTTAAAAGATTTTTCACTGTTAATTTCTTTATATTGAACAAACTTAAATCCAAATTGATTTGTTTCATCTACTATAATTAAGTCTGCCCCATACGTAGAAGGTATATATAAACTAATAGGTCGTGTATCATATATATCATCTGGATTATCTGGATTATCTGGTTCTTCTTTTGTTTTTGGGAATGTTACTTGAACACTTACTAAACCATTATTTACATAACATTTTGATATAGTAGCGTTTTCTGTATCGCCTATTATCTTTATATCAATTTCTTCTTCAAACTCGTAACCTGTGTATGTTTCTAAAAAGACATGTGCTTGATAAATTTTTCCTGCTTCAAATTTCTTTCCGGCTGCACTCACATATTCCCCATTTTCATCTACAATATCCCAACGAGTAGCTTCTGAGTCATTTGCAACGATTTTATATGTTAAATAATTATCTAATTGAAGTTTATTTGATAAATCTGGTATGTTTTCTCCAACAACTGGTTTTGGGAAAGAACTCAATACTATACTTGTAATTTTTTCTGGAGGTAATACAGTAACAGGAATACTTTTACTAATTTCTCCATTTTCTGATGGAACGCCAAGCATAGTCACTTCGAAATTACCACTTACTGTTGTTGTTTCTTCTTGTGGTAAGCCATCTTCTGGTAATTTGTCTAGTTTAAATGTAATGTCAATGCCTTCTACATCTTTAATTCCTTCAATTTGTTTTGCTACTTCTATAATTTTTTCTTCAATATCTCTAGGAGATTTTCTGTATTTTGCAGGTAAGTCTTTTATTTCAATATCTTCTGCTTCTTCTAGTGCTTTTACTGCGGCATCAAGTGTTGCTTTTTCTTCTTCCTCTAATCCCCCTACAACTGTAGCACTTACTTCACCAAATTTTGTATTGTCCATTTGAGATATTGCTTTTACAGTAATCGTTTTACCCTCTTCTATAGAAGCATCTTCATTTAAAACTATTTTGACACCTGATGTAATATACATCTCTGATTCATTGAGCACTGTATAGTATTTTATACCAGATATACCATCTAACGTTTCATCGTTTTTGTCAGAAATAGTATGACCATCTACAATGATTTCATAGAATACATCTTTATAGTCAGGTAAACCCAGATTTTCGCCAGTTACTTCAAATGTAAATGTGCCAGAACCACCTTTTACAATTTTTTCAGAAGTAGGAGGATGGACAATTACCTCTTCAATCACAGGTGATGTATCAATTACAACTATCTTTATCGTTATACTTGCTGTTTCATCACCTGCTGTTACTGTTACAGTAATGTTTGTGCCTGCTTGCACATAGGGAGGTACAGTCAATTTTGCTTTTTTATCGTCTTGTTCATCTATTAAAATTTGATATTCTTTGCCGTCTTCATCTTGTGCACTCCATATAATTTTGCCTTCTAATTCTGTTGTTAAGTCTACAAAACGCTCTCTGCTGTAAATAGGAAGTTCTGTTTCACTTGCTGTAATTTTCTGTTTTGTTTCTTCTCCGCCTTGCGTATTGTCATTTCCGCCTTGTGTGTTATCTTCTGGTTTTGTTATTGCTGTGTCAGTATTGTTTTGTATGGTTTCTGGGTTTTTAGCAATGATTGTTCCAATATCACCATCACCAGAAATATTTGTACCTAATTCATCAGAATTAGAAATAATGGTTTCTACTGTTGCATTTTCTGTAATAACAATGTCTGCTTTTGCACTGTCATTTAATACAATATTGTCTATACTTGCACCATTTTCTATATTGATTTTTGCATTTGCATTGTTGTTGATTACAATAGTATCTACAGAAGCACCTTTATTTATAGTAATATTTGTTGTATTTGTTCCGTTTAATACAATATTTTCTATTTCACCATTTGCAATAATATTTTCTACATTTGCCTCTGGAGCAGTTTCTACAGATGTACCTGTATTTGCTTCTATTGTAGAAACACTTGCACTGTTTTCAATTTGTATTGGAGCGTGTGCCTCTATTTTGTTTACTTCTGTACCTTCTGCAATCGTTACATCTGCTTCTGCTTCTACTGTTGAAATTTGGAAACCAAATATTTTTGCTGCTGTATTAGCAATAATTTTACGTACGGTTTTTGCTGTATCTGTTTTGATAACAATTTGTGTTCCTGTATAGTGGTTGCTAGCAATTGTAATGTTACCTGTTATTTTTGTATTTTTACCAAAAACAACATTGATTTCTCCGCTATATTTTGCTGCAACTGCTGTGTTACCTTCTGCATTTATGTAAGCTGCTGCAACGGTTGGCTGAGCATAAATTTCAATATCACCAGAAAATTTGATATTATCTAAATTAATGCCTTCATCATTTGTATAAATTTTTGTTGTTCCTGTCAATGTTTTACCAGAATAACTGTTAGCGTCTGATTGTGATGCAATCGTTAAATTGTTATATTTGTTTGTATTAGAACTGCTACCTCCGCTGCTTGTTTTTTTAGATGTACCGCCTCCACCGTTTGCCCAAACCATTTCACCAGTATTTATTGTTTCACTTTCTGTTTTATCGTCATCGTTTGGGAAAGGAAGTTCCATTTGTGTTATATTGGCACTATTGTTTTTATTTGAAATTCTATCTAGTATAGAAATAGCTTCTGCTCTGGTCATACCTTTGTTTGCTCCAAATCTTCCATCTGGATAACCAGATAAATAGCCTGCACTTACTGCTGCACCAATTCCACCCTTTGCCCATGTTGGAATATTTTCTACATCGGTGAAATTGTTTGCTGCTGCATCATTTGGAGTAAGTCCTTTTGCATTACATATCAATACTGCTGCTTGTGCTCTTGTAACAGTTTCTGTAGGACGAAATGTACCATCACTAAAACCGCTTACTGTTTTACTACTCACTGCTTTTGCAACATCAGTATAAAACCAATCATTTTGTTGTACATCAATAAAAGGAACATTGATAGTAGATGTAAACGCATTGGATAAGGCGCTGTTTAAAAGACGTACAAATTCTGCTCTTGTAATAAGTTTTTCAGGTTGAAATGTGCCATCTGTATATCCATCAATTTTGCCTGCATTTTGCCATTTAATTATAGTTGCTTCTGCCCAGTGTCCAGAAATATCATTTGATGCACCAAATATAGGAATGGTGTTTGATACTGTCAATGCAGTTGATAACAAAAATACCATTGCTTGATATTTTTTCATTTTTATTCTCCTCCCTTAGAGTTAGGTTATGTTACGTTAAAATGATATAGACAACAGTTCCTTGTTAGAAGTACAATAAAATTAAATAAAACATATTTTCTCCCAGAAAGGAGCTGTTTCTATGCATAAATATAAAA
>CAJTDC010000031.1:23320-27236 GCA_910575055.1 Clostridia bacterium | reverse complement strand
TCTTGTATTATCACGGGTACTACTTGACATATCGTTTCTTTTACAATGTCTTGTATGCTGTATGGGCTTGTCCCGCTTATGTAATTTTGTGAAAACATTCCTTTTCTAATATTTTTTAATAATGTTTTTACCTCTTTTTTAAATTGTTTTGCAATAGGTTTTCTGCTTTGCATTAAAACTTCATATAATCCATCTTCTGTTAAAAACCACATTTCTCTTCCGTTAACATTATTAACGGTAAATATTTTTTCATCATCATCTATCGTTTGTAACATCTGTCCTACTTGATAACTTCCGTCAGACCTTTTAGCGTAATCAATCCATTCTGCAACTTCTTTTGCTAAAAACAATGGTTCTTCAAAATTTCCATACATTGTTAATTGTTTTCCTAATATTTCTCTTTGCTCAATTACTTGTAATACATTCATTTGTATCTTCCTTTCATTTTTTATTTTTTGTTACACCGCTTGGACATATATTGCTTAATTTTTTCGACAGAATTTACACAAATAATGATTTTTGATATACTTCTTTATCTACATAAAATAAATAATCTGTAGAACATTCTGGAAAAAAAGTCTTTTTTATTAAAAACATTTCTTTTCTAGTAAATTCTGATTTTCCATTCATTTTATTGCTTACTGATTTAACAGAAATACCTAAAACTACTGCAATTTCTAACTGGTTAATATGTTTTCTAGCCATTTCAGCTCTTAAATTAAAAAACATATAATCTCTCCTTTCTTTACTACACATCGTATTTATATATTTATAATATACTATATATCGTTATATGTCAAGCAATATTTTTACTACACATAGTAATTTTTTTCTTTTTTTTCTATTTTATATATGATATAATGTAATTATTGGAGGTGAACTTATGAATTTCTTAGAAAAACTTGATTTTTTATTAAAACAAAAAAATATGAATAAACTTCAATTGTCTAAAGCTACTGGAATTCCTTATACTACAATTGATAGCTTTTATAAAAAAGGATATGATAATATAAAACTATCAACACTTCTAAAATTATCTAACTATTTTCAATGCACTCTTGATTATTTAGTAGATGACGACGCTGCCAAAAAAGAAACTGAAATTCCAGAAAATACAAAAATACTTGCTGAACTCTATGAAGTTGCACAAACTTTATCTGAAAAAGAGCAACTTTACTTATTAGATACTATAAAGTCTTTAAAAAAACTACTGAATGAAAAAGATAAACATACTCCTTAATACAAAAGGCAGAAGGTATTTTCTTCTGCCTTTTCCTTCTTTCAATCAGCAATTCCCATACTTTCCGCATAAAAGCACACTGTTGCAGGAGAGATTTCAATTCCGTCCATTGTCAATATTCTTGCTATGCTAGAATAACTGTGATTTCCAGCACAAATAAGCCTTTCAATTTTTCGTTTTGCTTTTATCTCTAGTTTTTCCATTTCTTTTTCTGCTTGTTTTTCTCTTTCTGTCCTATCCTCTAACTCCTTTATGATAATTGGAACTACTTGACAGATTGTTTCTCTTACAATGTCCTCTATGCTGTATTGACTTGTCCCACTTATGTAATTGCCTGTCTGTCTGATAGAAGGTAATACCTCACTTGTTACCCATCTTTTGAATTTTTTTGCTGTTTCTAGCTTGCTAGATAATATTAAACTATATAATCCACTTTCATTGATTATTGTCATTTCTTGCACTCCACTAGGTGTTTCCATTTTAGCAACACCTCTATCTTCATCATCTACTTTTTTAGATACTGCACTTCTAGGCTCTGCATACCCTAAAATTTCAGCTACATCTTTTCCTACAAAATAAGGTTGTCCATCAATCATTAATGTTCTAATTTCTCCAAATTCCTTATTCTCAAATAACATTACTTGTTGCATAATATACTTCCTTTCTTTTTTTATTTTTTATTACACCGCTTGGACATATAGTGTTAAAATCATTACTTTATTTATAACAATTTTTAACACTAATTAAATTTTGTTTTTTTACTTTCTTCTTGTTGCATAAAATCTGTTAAAATTGTTACCATTCCTTCAAATTTACCTTGTAACCTTTCTGGAAGTTCTTCCCAATACTCCATAATAAACAGAATATCCTTTAGCCTTTTTTCTTTTTCTTCAAAAGTCATATTATACACTTCCTTCCGTTGCTATGAGCCAATATTATCACTCTTTGAACCATTTGTCAACACTTTTTCCAAAAAAATAGTTGCAAAGAGCCGTTTTGTGTGTTATTCTTTTAATTAAGAAATAAATTGAAAGGAGAGTTATTCAATGAAAGAACGACTTAAAAATTTACGATTGATACTAAATCTAAGTCAAGAAGCCTTTGGAAAACGAATTAATATAACTCGTTCTCATATTTCTTCTTTAGAGAATGGTGCAAGAAATATAACAGATAGAATTATTTCTGATATTTGTAGAGAATTTAATGTAAATGAACACTGGTTTCGTACAGGTGAAGGTGGAGACAGTAATATATTTCTAAAAATGAATGCTACTGAAATTACATTTAACCATTTTGGATATATAATGGAAAATGCAATCCCTCAAAAAAAAGCACTTTTAGTTGCCTTAGTAGAAATGGCTTACTCAATACCAGATGAAAATTGGGATTATATAGTAGAACAATTCCAATCTTGCCTTATTGAGTCAAAAAAGCAAAAAGGAGAGACCTATTAAAAGGTCTTTCCTAATAATCCTAATATTATGTAATATACTCTCTTTAACTGTTTTTCACTTAATTGAGCAAGTAATTTATATATTTCTTTTCTATAATCCATAAGTCTTACCTTCCTTCTATATTTGAATTTTTTCTATATTCTCCACCTTCCAATAATAGTACCCTTTCATTCCTCCCTTTTCATTTTCTTTATTAGACATATTTCTATGTCTATTTTCTTTATCTAATTTTTTGCCTTTTTTGTCACTTTTCTGCTTTATATTTATTATTTTTCTTTTTTATATAGACATTTTATATCTATTTCTGCTATACTTTTTTACAACATATGACATATTTCTAAATAGAAAGGATGTATCGGAGTACACTCATACATTTTTCAGAGCCACAATTTGTATTTTTTACTGTTGTTTTTTTCTGCTTTTTTGACGTTTTTACCCCTTTCTGCATTGTCAAACTTTTTTTAAAATTTCATATTTTTTTCAACACGTATTTTAAATACGTATTATTTTATTTTTTCTGTATCATAATACACTGAACTATTTTTCATTCTTTTTCATTTTTGCACTTTGCCATTCTTTCTGAACCATTTTTTTGCTTTTCTTTTTTCCTTCCTCTCAACCCCTTGATTTTACTAGCTTTTCAGACTAAGGAACAAAATGCCTTGTTCCTTAGTGTTTGTTCCTTAGTATTTTCCTTTTTATTCCATCTATTTTTTTATTTTTTTCCCTTTTAAAAAACTGTTAAACCTTGATTTTACTAGCTTTTAAAGAAGTTAAAAAAAAGTTAAAAAATCCCCATTCTTTTTTTAACTTCTCTCTTTCGCTCCTGTTTTTCCTTTTTTCCCTGTCCATAAAGAATGGCAATCAATTTTTCTTTTTTCTCGCAATCCCTTGCTATTCCTGCATTTCCCGCTTTTTTAATATTTTTTCCACACTCTTTTTTTTGCCATTCTTTCTACCCCATTACATCTGTATCATAAACATTACATTTTACGCCATTTGGTGCTAATGCTTTAATGATACGTTTATTAAATTTGTCAGCTGCTACTTCATCATCTACAATGATAATACGATTTACTTGCAAACTTGGTGTCCATACAGAAACAACTTCGCCATGAATTAATCTGTCATCTACTCTTGCTAATACAATATTTTTCATTCTTCTTCCTCCTCATCTTCTTCATTATCAAATAATTTACTTACATCTTTAATTGTATCTGGT
>CAJTDC010000031.1:0-23289 GCA_910575055.1 Clostridia bacterium | reverse complement strand
CACTTTTCTGCTTTATATTTATTATTTTTCTTTTTTATATAGACATTTTATATCTATTTCTGCTATACTTTTTTACAACATATGACATATTTCTAAATAGAAAGGAGCTTTTTTATGAGTTTTTTTAAAAGTATAGAAACACTCGTTCACAAAATTAATGAATGGAACGAAACACAAAAAGAACTAGCCAGACAAAGACAACTATTAATTGAGCAAAAAGGTAAAGAGAGATTAGAAAAATTACAAAGATATAAAGAAGCAGAACAACAATTTATACAAAAAATAACATTTGGCATTATAAAACCACATAATCATTCTTCTAAAAATTTAACTACTCAAAATAATGGGTTCGAAGTAAAAATGGTTACTATTTTTCCTGATAATACAACACAAACTACTGACCCCTTTGAAGAAATGTACTATACTTATTATGAAGAATATGGCATATTAGAAAAAGAGTACACTCGTTTTTCTGCTCGTTTTCAGTCAAAACAATGCCCTTACTGTCAAAATATAATAGAAAAACTTTCTACTCGCAGTCGTGTTTGTCCTCATTGCAAAAAACGGTTTTATGTAAAACAAAATTTTCATTCTGAAGAATATATGTTATTATCTGAAGAGGAATGGAAACCATTACAGCAAGAACGTCTTTCTTTTGATTGGGACGAATATACAGCAGAAGCAGAATTTCATCTAAAACGTAGAGATTTTGGTTTATATCGTAATGCAAAATATCATCTGTTAGAAACAGGCTATGCCCTACATAAATTTTCTCCTTATGGAATGCTTGTAAAATGCTTTGAACTTTATTACTTAGATTTTTCTGGTCCTAATAACGTACATAACTCAACTTCTTGCCCAGCATTTAAACAAGATACCTTTATTGCTCCTGCTGTATCAGATTGGGTAGCAGAAGCTGTTGAAAATTATCCTCAAACTTTAGAACAATACGAACAAATTTTTTTAACTGAAATGGAAAAAATTCGACTTCCCGAACAAAAAACATTACCTAAAACTGCATGGAATAAACTAAAAAAACTTATAAAAGAATGTTTAGAATATTCTGATGAAGAAGGGATTGATTAACGCTTTCCCTTTTTTCTTTTGCTCTTATCTTTATATAGTCATTATCATTCTTTTTTTGTTACCATTTTTTAAATTTTTATTTTTCCTGCTTACTGATGCACACCTAATCTCTCTATCAATAACCATATTAAATTTTTTAATTACATCTGTACAACGAGGAGATAAAACTAAACCTCCTCGCCGGATTGTTTTTCGTGGTTCTGAAAGCTCGAATGATTAGTACCGCCTGATTTTGTCATTTGTTTATGCCATTGACCACATAAAATACTAAATATTTCTAATGGCTGTTGTTGAACTTGTTTTTCAATGTCAGCCATTCTTTTTTCCATGCTTTCCCATCTTTTTTTTGAAATCCACATTATTTCTACCTCCTATTCTTTTCTATTTTTTATTACACTGTTTGGACACACCTTCACCTTCTCAGTGTTCTTATTATTATTGTTTTTATATTTATTTTTTTATTTCTACTTCTTTTTGTTCTCCTTTTCTATTTCACATTGTATCGGAGTACACTCATACATTTTTCAGAGCCACAATTTGTATTTTTTACTGTTGTTTTTTTCTGCTTTTTTGACGTTTTTACCCCTTTCTGCATTGTCAAACTTTTTTTAAAATTTCATATTTTTTTCAACACGTATTTTAAATACGTATTATTTTATTTTTTCTGTATCATAATACACTGAACTATTTTTCATTCTTTTTCATTTTTGCACTTTGCCATTCTTTCTGAACCATTTTTTTGCTTTTCTTTTTTCCTTCCTCTCAACCCCTTGATTTTACTAGCTTTTCAGACTAAGGAACAAAATGCCTTGTTCCTTAGTGTTTGTTCCTTAGTATTTTCCTTTTTATTCCATCTATTTTTTTATTTTTTTCCCTTTTAAAAAACTGTTAAACCTTGATTTTACTAGCTTTTAAAGAAGTTAAAAAAAAGTTAAAAAATCCCCATTCTTTTTTTAACTTCTCTCTTTCGCTCCTGTTTTTCCTTTTTTCCCTGTCCATAAAGAATGGCAATCAATTTTTCTTTTTTCTCGCAATCCCTTGCTATTCCTGCATTTCCCGCTTTTTTAATATTTTTTCCACACTCTTTTTTTTGCCATTCTTTCTACCCCATTACACCTTTTTTCATACAATAAAAAAACGCCTATATTTTTACTATAAGCGTTTTTTATATTAAAATAAATCACTGTGTGTTCCTGTTCTAGTAAGATATAATAGTAATTCTCCCTCGTTAATTTCATAAATCAAAAGCCAATCAGGTGTGATGTGACATTCTCTACAACCCATAAAATCTCCAGATAATTTATGGTCTAAATATTGTTCTGGCAATATTTTTCCATCTGCCAACCATCGAATGACTTCTGTTAACAAATCAATATCATAGCCTCTTTTTTTTGCCTTTTTTAAATCTTTTTGAAACTTCTTAGAAGGTTTTACAACATATTTTGTCATTGTAACAACTCCTTCATCATTTCATCTACATTTGTGTATCCTTTATAATTTTCAGGATTTTTTTTCATTTCTTCTATTTCTCTGATTGCTTCTAAAGTTTCCTGATTAGGTGTTTTTTTAGAAAGCATAAAAGGAATTTTTTGTTCTCTTACTGCCTGTTTTGCAAACACTGTAAAAGCAGTTGTCATATTTAATCCTAAATCTGAGAATAATTCTTCTGCTTGTTTTTTTAATTCCTCATCCATACGAATTGTAATATTAGTAGTAGCCATAGTATCATACCTCCTTAATTTATTATAGTATTATACTAACACATTATATGTGCAAAATCAATATATTGCACTTATTTATTCTATATCATATCTAAAACCTTCTAAATATTCTGGTATCGCATTGACTCTAAAACTCCAGCTTCTTTTGATAATATCGCCAGGTGTTAAATTCATTAAATCCACTGTACCATCTGGAAGGCAATTCCTATAAATTTGTCTGGAAGACTGTCCATCACGCCTTCTCAATTTCCCCTGAAAATCAAATGTAGGAAAATACCCTTGCTTAATGTCATCTAGTAATTTTTCAATCATAACATCATCTCTTACTACTGCTTCTGTTAATGTGAGTGTTACACTATATCCACTAGGTACACCATAAACCAATGCAGAACCGACAGGCTGATAATCTACATTGTTTTGTGATAATTGTGCTGTAAAAGTATCTACTTCAGCTAAAAATAATTGTGTACCGTCTTTCTGTGTTACAAAAAGCTGTCCATCTTTTCCCGTCATAAGCTTTGTAACATCTAATATAGATTGCTGATTTAACATAATTAATTCACTTCCTTACTTTATTTTCTATTGTTTTATAAATTTGGAGAATATCTGAATTTATAAACAAAATAAATTTTCTCTAAGCTGTCAATGTCATCTGCATAAATATTAAACCAAGCACTATCTCCTTGGGGAGGATTGTTTTTATCTACTTCAATATATCCACCCTCTAACAGTTTCCCTTCTGTGTGCATAAGAGAAAGTAAATTCCCTATTGCTATCATTACTGTTGCTCTGCCATCTCCATCATTATTGATATTGCCAATAAGAGGCTCTACTGTTGCAGAAGCTCTATTCATTAATTCTTTTCTAATTTTTGTTCTTTTGATTTTTTTCCAGCCTTCGTCATCTTCTCCTTGTGGCATATTGAGTGTCGTAATAGCACTTTCTATCCACACATTACCACTAGATGATGTACTAAATGTCAGCATACCAGCGTCAATACTTTGTTCGTATTGGCTGTTTGTGAGCATTTCTAATACATCTGTCATACCTGTTACGACTTTATGTGTCAAACTTTGATTGGAAGCAGTAGAAGCTACCATTGCTGCCACTCTTGCTGCTGCTCTGACACCTTCTAATGGTTGCCCTAATGTATCTATTGCACCGCCTCCTACATATATTACATTGTAAGCATTTATTGCTTTTGCGTGTGCTAGTCTTGTTTCAAACGGTACACTGGTACTTTCTGCTATGACTGCAAAAGGTAATATATTTCCTTCATTGTATATTTTTTGTATAAATGCAGTCAAAAGGGTATGTATTGCAACACTTTCTGTATCAATGCAGATAGTATTAAATACATAAGGCTCTAACAGTGTAAAAGCATTAGAATAATCTGCATTTGTAACAGTTGGATTTGTACCAGTTGGAAAATCTGTCTGTCCTACTTCTGCTAATGCTGCATTGCCTTGATATTGTTCTACTTTTGAAAACACAAAATAACTTGATTTTTTGGTAGATTGTATAAAGTTTTCAATTTCATTTTCTGTAGTATCAAACACTATTCTCTCTAATTCTACAGTACCCTCTAATACAATAAATTCTTTTGTATTTTCTTCTCCCAGTACATTTCTTATGATATAACTTAACTGTCTATCTCCTTCGCTTTTTGCTGTCATAGTAACCGCTTGAGCATTTTCTGCATCGTAAAGTGTTGTTTGTCCTTTTGTTCCGCCACTTCCTAGCCTTACACAATATACTTTTTTTGCTCCTCCTGTAAATATTTCAGTCAAAAGGGATACAGTACCATTTTCTCCACCATTTCCTAATATTTCTATTGCTTGTTCTATACTCTCAAATGTATGTACTTTATTTCTCTCTCCCCAGTTAGAACGAATACAACAAGCTACAATACCATCTGTTGCTCCTGCAATAGATACACCACCTACATTTTCATATCTTTGATAGACACCAGGACGTTTTTTATTTTCCCCTACTGTAAAAAATATTCCCATATTCTACACCTCCATTTCTAAAAATGATTTTATTATTTTTTTTGCTTGTTCTTCTGTAGCTTGTGTAATGTTGGCTAATTGAAAAGCTGCTACTACACACTCTGGTTGTGTTTGAAATAAACTTTTTGATTGTTGAGCAAATTCCTCCACAGTATATTCTTGTTTTTTTATATCTTGCTTTGGTTTGCTTTTTGTTTCTTCTTTTTTTAACTCTATCTCTTTTTCTTTTTTATCCATTTTTTCAACTCCTTTTTTCAAATGTAGCATAATTTAATTTTGTTTTTTCTGGCTCTTTTCTTAGTATGCCGTATTGTCCTATTACAGTAATTTGTCCCATAAAAGGCTCATTTGCTACACTTTCTTGTAATCCCATAACCAAAAAAGGAGAGCCGTTTTGCATAACCGTTTCTCCTTCTATCGCAATATCTCTGTATATTGCAGTAATCCACTTTCTCGTTTCTTCTACAGTAGAAGATACTACAGAAATATGTAATGTACTTTCCATTAAAGCCATAGCATAGCTTGTTTTTGTATTTTTGCTGCTCTCTTTTTTTACAAATACAATAGGGTGTTTTGCTGTAGCATACAGTTTTTGACTGACTTCATCGTGTCCTAATACTATACAGTTAGGCTGATACTCTTTTATAAATGTATTCATAGCCCAAACGGGACAAGGGGAAATCTCCTCTTGTTTTGAAAAGCGATACACATCAAAATACACTCTCGCACCAAACACAACAGGTTCTGTTTCTTCTGTTTCAAAGCTGTCTGTTCTGTCCCATACTGCACAATAGCTATCTGTTTTTTCTGTCAAAAAAAGCCCCTCAAACATTGCAACCACTTCTTTTGCTATGTCTTCTGGAGCTTTTTCATTTTCATTTGTGCAATAAATATCGACTGCCATAATACCGTCTGTTTTTCTTTCTGCGTGATACCTCCATTCTATGTTGTATACCATTCTGGGAAAAGAAGTGCTTTGTTTCCAATTCTCTGCCATATCGTGAGGCAATATTTGATAAAATATTGCTGGTTCTTTACCATAACAAGCTAACTCTTTTTTTAATACTTCACTTTGTTTTAAAACTTCATAAAATAATGTTTCTATCATATTCATCAACCTTTAGAAATTCGATATTGTTTTTGAAATATTTGTATTATTTTAGGTAATGCAGCATCTATTGTTTTTTGTTTAAATGGTCTTGGAGCAATTCTTTTTGTACCATTTTCAAGCAAATCTCCCAACAAATAACCGTTTACCTGTAAATCACTTTCTGTAATAGCGTGTATCACAAAATTACTTCCTATTTTATCTTCGTAAGTACGCCTTTTAAAAGACTTTTGTAATGTGCCAAATCGCAATGCTGGAGCTTCACCAGGTGCAGAAGCAGTATATACCACACCGCTTTTTTTAGACTTTCTTTTATCCTTTTTAGAGTTTTGAGGTTTTCCACCTGTTTTATTCACCTTATAAGTACGTCCTGAACGCTGTCCAGAAAGCACCTTTTTGACTTCATTTGTCAATACATTTGCTGCTTGATATCCTCTTTGTTTTGCCTTTTGTTCTATTTCTTCTATTGTTTTGTTTACAATCACATCAATTTCATTCATTGCCTGTTTGTAGTCCCCCATACTCGTTTAATCCCTCCCTCTTTTTACAGTATAGTATTGTAAATATTCCTACTTCTGCAGGTTCTTCTACACTTTCTACATCATACCTTTGCCCATCGTGTACTAATATATCTTCTGGTTGTATTACTGTTGTTCCCCTTACTACAATCGTATGACTTGCAGTATGTTCTATTTGCTTCCATTTGTATTTTTCTTTTTGGCTGATAGTAGAAAGAGAGCCTTTTATTTCTCCTATGTACTCTAAATTTTTATTATTATAAATTACTCGCCCTCTTTCATCTGTTTGTACTTTTTTTCTGTAAACAGAAAATGCTTTTAACTGTTGTCCTGGTCTAAATAGTATCATACTGTCACCACGCTTTTGGATTTTCTTGCATACCTAAATAAAAATATGGTTTTGTTTCTTTTGCAGTAGTATTTTTTGATACAAAAGCACTTGCCTGTTGTTTTTTCTCTAACTCGTCCAGCATTGCCTTGAAATGTTTGTATCTGTCTGAAAGGCTTAAACTCATGTTATCCACTTTGTAATCTACTTCATAACACAACTTCATTACAATAGCCTTTAAACAGTTTATTTTTGCCTTTTGCCATGTTTTGTTTTTTACTAACATTGCTGCATATTCTTCATCACAAAGCACACAAGTATCCGCACCGCCTTCTGTCATAGTATCCCCTAATTCAAAACGCATTTTGTCAATGCTGTTTTCTGCAATATTTTCTGCACAATAAGTGTACGTTTTTGCCATATCACATCATTCCCTTTAATAAACCATTTTTCAATATTCTAATGCTTTTTTCAATTCTGCACTTTCTTCACAAACTCTTGTAAATGCTGCTTCATAACTTAGTGAAGTATCTGACTTCATTAATTCCTGTATTCTTTGTTCTGCCTGTTGTTTTTTACTGCCTGCACCTGCTCTACTGCTACCATATTCTTTAAATATACCGCTTGCTTGTGTCATTTCTACCATTTCATCTAACATAGCAATATAGTCACTATATGCTTGTTCATTAGATTTTTTCAAATCATATAACTTTGCTGCTAATTCTTCTGTATTTTTTCCAATTACCTCATACTGTTTTGCTATGTTTTCAAACTCTTTTAACTCCAATGATTTCTTTAATTTTTCTAGTTCTTGTTTTGCCGTTTCAGCTTCTTTGAGTGCCTTTTTCACTTCTGGGTGAAGTGTTTGTTGTTTTGGTTCTTCTGTTTCATATTTCTTTTTTAATGCCTCATAAACTGCTTTGTCGTCTTCATTCATTTTGTTTATATCCATTTCTTTGCTCTCCTGTTCTTGTTCTTCTTTTGCAAAATCATAAACGGTACTATAAAATTCATTTACGCTCTTTTGCAATAATTCTTCTTTTTGTTCTGTTGTTTTGCTTTCATCTTTCAGCACACTTATCAAAGAAGTTTCCATAGCTTTTTTGATTTTTTGTTCTTGTGTTTCTTGCTCCTGTATTGAAAATCCTAATGCTTTGCATACATCTTCTATTGTAATATTTAATTCTTTACACACATTTTGAATAATACTTGTTTTTAAATCTGACATAGTTTCTTTTCCCTCCATACTCTTTTTTAAACAAATGAACGCTCTTTGATTTGCTCCTTGCTTGCACAAATCCACACTATTCACCAATACATTTTTCAACTTTTTTGCCATACTCCACACTCCTTTTAGACATAAAAAAAACACCTGCTATAAAACAAGTGCTTTACAAAATATATTTTATTGTGTTATACTTTATTCATAAAGGGAAAGCAGTCACCACGTTATGGTGGTCGCCCCCAGTGTTGGACAAAAAAACTACCCTAAGCTGGCTAGAGCTATGATGGGTAGTTTTTTATTACTTTCTTTTTATAAGTAAAACAATAAGAGAAAGCAATGCAACAATGAAAGTACCAAAAGAAAGCATCAAATAAATTGCTTCAAATACTGTCATTTGCATCACCTCCTTTTTCCCTTTAATATATGTATAAGGAGGTGACCACCCGTCATGACTGCTTTTATTACTATATCACATTAATTTCCATATTTCAACAATAACACTCTAAAAAACTCTTTGCTTGTACTGCTTTATTTACATTTTCTACCTGTGCAGTACCTTCTATAGAGAACATATTGTATTCGCCTTTTTTAATTTTCTGCCAAGTACTGTCATCTGTTATCTGAAAGCCTACCCACCAACCACAAGGCAAGCTATTCTCTGGAAGCCCTAACGCCTGTAGCTTTTCTTTTGTAAACACAATACTTTCAATCATTTTGCCCTTTTTTCGTAATGCAGGATTATGTCGCTCTCCTGTATCTCTAAACTTTAACACATAGTCATAAGCAGTTCTTTCCAGTTCTTCCCCTGTAATACTGTCACCTTGATAGTCTTCAATACTATTCCCTTGTTCATCTTCAGCGACATTTGCCCAGCCGAATACCTGCTTTTTGTCCTCAACAGACTTTTTCAGTTCAAAGTTCATCCATAACACCCCAATCGTCAAAATCTGTTAAATTCAGACGTTTTAAATTTTCTTTTATAAATGGTTTTAGTTTTTGTTTAATTTCTTCTATAATCGTGCCACTTGGGGAATATGTTTCTAATGTACCTACATCAGTATATTTCTCATCGGTCACTTTTACACAAGCCTTTTTATTAGGACATTCTTTACAACAATTTAAACTACTGTAAGGCATTCCTGCAAACCCACCATAACCATTAAAAGTACCATGTATTAGTTGATATTCTCTTTTCGATTGCTGTATTTGATGATAATATTGTTTTGCTCTTTCTGTTTCTTCTATAGTCATTTCTCTTTTTTCTTTTTCTTTTTTATAGTGCTCTAAATGGTCATTAAATGAAGATATGTAAGTCAAAGGGTAGGTTTCTTCATAGTGTTGTGCAATCATATGTCTTGCCAAACAAAATAGTTCTTTTTCTGTAAATTCAATCATTTTCATCTCTCCTTTAAAATAAGCAATTAAAAAACGCCTTAAGGCGTTAAATTACAATTTCATCCATTTCTTTTTTTTGTTTAATACATTCTTTAATATATCCTACAAATTCATCATAATCCATAGCATAATAAGCAATATCATCAAATTCATCTGGGTACATACCGTCAAATAATTCTGCATATTTAATATATAATTCTTCTGTAACTTTTCCTTTCCACATTTATATCAGCTCCTTTAGTGCCATTGTAGCACATTATTTAGAAGTCATCATCGTCATCATCTATGTCCCAATAATAAAAAATATCTTTTTTATTTTTGACGCATTTTTTTAATACATCTACAAAATCGTTGTAACTATTATCTCCTATTTCAAATTCTTCTTCTCCACAAGGGTCAACTCCAAATAATTGTTCATATTGTTCTACTAAATCTTCTAGTTCTTTTGTCATTTTTCCATAATACATTATTTTAATCCCCTTTCAAACTCTTTTAATATAACATTAACTTGTTCTGTTATATTTGGAAAAATAGAATTTGTTACAATCCACACATCTTCATTTTGCATATATATCATTCTGCCATATTGTGCCCATGTTTCTTTTTCTACTCTAAAAGGTTTCTTCCAATAATCCTTTTTCGTATGTCCATATCCCAAAAATATCTTACCTTTTGACATACCATGTAATATATCAGAAATTCCTCTGTAAGGTTCTGTTACTTTATTTTCTTTTCTAAAAATATGAGTATATTTTAAGTATAGCATATTCTCTATTGATATTCCATAAAATTTTGAAGTACGTTGTAAGTTTCTATAATCTTCTTGTATTACACTTGTAAGTATACCACTTCTTGAAACGCCATAAGTATGGTCTATTTTATGAAATAACTCATGTGCTATTGTTGAAGCAGTGGCATCTTGTCCTAAAAGTATTATATTGCTTTTCTCTTTAAATTTTGAACCTTTTTCATTCCATCTCACAAATTTAACATCATTTTTTGCTTCTATCAGCAGTTTTTTAACAGTTTCATTTTGCATTGTTTCCAAGCCTTTGTCAAATTCTTTTAATATACTTTCTACAAATTCTTTGTCTTTTCCGCTAATTCTTCCAATTATTCTATCAATAAAGTTGTCTGCTTCATCACTTGTACTATAACTATCATTTTGTTGTGTATCTATATTTGTCATTTCTGGTGTTTTTGGTGTAACTTCTTCTGGTTCTGAAATTTCTTCATACTCCACAGCACACCTACAACTTGTATGAAAAGGTGGGAAAAGCACATCGCCCCATTGTGTTTTAAAATACTCATTTTGGTTTGCTTCCTGTCCTTCTACTTCTCTACAGCCTTTACAAACTCTACCATCACCAGCAGATATAGCATACTTTTTCACTTTTCCCATCAATCCATCTTTTTGTGCCTGCTTGATACTATAAAATTCTCCTGCGTTATATGCCCCTGCTAATTCCGTTCTAGCAATTGTCATTGCCCTATATTCTTTTTGATTTTTAGCATATTGCTTTGCCTTTTCTAATGCCTTTTTTTCTGCTGCTTGCTCTTTCATTTTAGGGTGATCTGCTACCTGCAATCGTACAAGTAGCAGCTTTTTCTATATTAAGCGTTTACTCCTGCAAAAAATTCATCATCTGACATTTCTTGTTGTACAACGCTTTTTTCTTGTTTATATTCCATTTTTGGCTGTGGCTGTTGTTGTACTTCTTGCTCTATTATAGGTGCTTGTTCTGCCTTGTCTACATATTCAATTTTTCCATCTTCATATACTACAGACATATCTTTTTCATATGCTTCTTGTAATTCAATAGACATAATGCCCCACTTTGAAATAAGTTGTCTTAACATTGTTTTACAAGCCATACTATCAAAATCTTTATACCAAAAACTAGAATATTTCCATAAATCTTGTTCAGGTATTTCTCCTTTTTCCAACTTTCTTTTATTTTCTAAATCAAACGTTTTAGAATAAACATTAGCATGGCTTTCCATTTTCTTTTTGCTCCAGTAAATCGCTTTTCTAAAGCCATTCAAATACTCAAACATAGCATAATATCCTATCGTGTCTGCATTTTCTCTACTTTCCTCATCTTCAATCATATGTATTTTAATTTGTTCTTCTAATGGATCAAAATATTCTAATTCTCCTACTTTAATTGGTAAAACATTTATTTTTTTATAATATCCAGAACGTATTGCTAATTGTAAATACCCTTTATATCCTAACTGGAACTGCGCTTCTGATATTGTTTCTTTTCCCTTTTTATGCTTATAGGGTACTAAGTAATATTGTCCAAGCTGTGGAGAAGGGGACAAATTCAATGCTTCTCCTAGAAGTGCAGCAGAAAGTATTGTTCCTACTTCACATTCTTGTAGCTTTGCATTATTAGATACTGCACTGGTAATTGCAGCAATAAAACGTGCTGCCCTTTTACTGTCACCTAATGTATTTTGTATTAGCTTTTGATAGCTTTTGCTCTGTATTGCTACACTAAATTTAGGTTGTTGTTTCTTTTCTGATAATTGGTTTTCTACTGCCATATTTATTTCACCCTTCCATACTTAATATTGTTTTCCACTAAAAATTCTTTTAAAAGCATTTTTTGCATCGAAGTTACCCATACTCTAAAATCTAATACCTGTAAATTTTCTGTAGATTGTTGTTCTAGTTGTCTTTCTTCTATTTGCTGTTGTTCTTCTTCTATTTTTTGTTGTTCTACTTTTACCTTTTGGTTTTGTGTTTCTTTTGCTTGCTGTTCTAAAAATGCTTTTACCTGCTTTTCTTTTTGTTGCTCAATCACTTTTTGTTTTTCTCTGAACTGTCTTAATCTTGTATTTTCTTGTAGTGCCTTTGAAATATCCAATGTTTCAAAAAATTTATCTTTTATTTGTTGTTCGAACTCACTGTGCAACCCTTCAATTATCTGTAATCCGCTTTCTAGTTTTGCTCGTACTTCTTTTATTTCTGATGTAATATCATTTAGTTTATAAGTACTATTTAACCATTTACTGTTAAATATTTTGTTTAAAGGTACTAATTCCTCATATATACCTATCGTTTCATAATATATCTTTTCAATTTCATTTGCTTTTTCTTCTTTCTTTTTGTTTTCAATTTCTTTTAACTGACTGTCAATTACTTTGATAGGTTCTTCTATCAACATAACTAACTCTTTGATATTTTTTTCAAAATTCTCATAAGGCTGTAAGCATTGCTTTTTTACTTCTTTTCTTTTGTCCTCTAATGCTGTTTTTAAACGGTTTAAATTTGCCTTATCTGCTTTAAATTCTTTTATGCTATCCTCTGTTACAACAATGTTTTTATATTTTTGTAATTGCTCTGATAATTCTGATTTTAATTCCTCATGGTTGTATTCAATCACAGCAGGAAATGCCTGCAAATCTGTTTTAATAATTAATTCCATACTATTCCTCCTAAATATCTGGTAATATTAAATTTGGTTTTCTTTTTTCTGTTACACACTCCCAGAAAGCAATTTCTTTTTTTAATAAATATTCCATATCTTTTATGACTTCATTTCTCTCAATAGTATAATGCCTTGTTTCTAGCCTTACACCATCATATGAAAATTTTAATTGTGCTTTCACTATGGCAAAATCGTAACCTGTTACCAAAAGCTGATGTAATACTTGTATGTAATAATTATCTGGTATACGATTTTTCCATTTCAAAAGCTGTATACTATTTATAATCTCTGTCGTTTTGATTTCTAATATTCCCTTTCTGCCTGTTTGTTTTTCTGTTAACTCCCCATCTAATGTAGCAAACAGAAAGGGATACTTTTTTAAATTTGCAATTCTGCCATATTGGTCATAATTTACTTCATATTCTGGAAAGTCTAATTGAAACAAACTTCGTAAATATTTCTCTGCTTCTGTACCATATTTTACATAAGGTTTTTCTGAAATATCTTCTGTTTGTCGTAATCCTGTTTTTTCTTCCCATAACTGTACATTTGTTTTATAATGATTTTTTCCTATAATAGCAGCTGCGTCGCTTGCTCCAATTCCTTTTTTTCGTTCTTCTAACCAAATTTTTCTTTCACTTTCTATTGTAATTCCTCCTTATTTTATGATAAAATTACATTAAGATTTTTTGTTTAGCCCCTTTTGGAATGTCGTTCCTTAGGGGCTTGTTTTTATGCAAATTTCGAATGGTCATACAACCAGTCTAATGCACATCTCTCACAAAACTCCTTATCACTTCCATCAAAAATTTCAAATATTGGTTCTCCTCTACCAATTTCTTGCTCACATTTATCGCATATATATTCTGTAGTTTCTTCTTTAGGAGATAGCCAGCTTTCTTCTCCTTGCATAAATCCTATATCCATTACATTCATTACTTTTACCTCCATTCCATTCTATCTATCAGCCACCATATTATTACGGCTGCTGATATCGCTTGTGTTATTAACTTTTTCCTTTTCTCACACATCGCTACCACCTTTTTATTCATTCGCTTATTACTTCTGCTAATTCAATTTTACATTCTACTTTTACTAAGTCGTGTACACTGCACTGTAATGCTTGTGCGATTGCACAGCCTGTTTGAGGGGTGAGGGGCTTTTTGCCCCTCTCTATTTGACTTAACATAGAAGCTGTAATGCCTGCCCATTCTGCTAAATCCTGTTGCTTAATTCCCTCTTTTATTCTTCTTAATTTGATGTTATTACCTATGCTCATTTTCTCCACCTTCTTATAATGATGGTAATAATTGCAATGTCAACTATAGCTGTTATTATATTTACTCCAACACTGAACATCTGTACTCCTGTCATATTTTTCCCTCCTTTTTTAGTAATTGTTGGCATTGACAATCAAGCAAGAAAAAGGTATTATTTTTATTAGGGGAGGAGGTACCCTCCCCTGTTTTTATCAGCTTAGATTTATTATTACAGTTGCAAGTGTAATAATTGCCGCTGTAAGCTGTATAACAGCGGTGGCAAAAAGTATCATTTCAACTATGTACTTTTTGCCTTTTTTCTTTTTCTTGCTCATTGCCTTTGCCTCCTTTCTGGTTAGTAATGAGTTTGTTTTGTCCCTCCTTTTATGGTATAATATAAGTTAATTTCTTAACTTGATTATATTATACCTAACTTAAGTTAGATTGTCAATACTTCTATCTAACTTTTTTTAGATTTTTTTAGGAGTGATTTTTATGTTCTGGACACGCTTATATAATTTATGCCTTGAAAAAAAATGTAAACCAAATACAGTTGCAAAAGCTATCGGTCTATCCACAGCAATAGCTACAAAGTGGAAAAACGGAAGTATTCCTAAAGGAGATATTCTTTCTAAAATCGCCGACTACCTTGATTGTTCAGTTGATTACTTACTAGGTCGCACTGATAATCCTAATTCACACAAATCTTAATGTTCTGGCTGTCATTTGGCAGCCCTTTTACATTGCTGCTAAATACAACAACTTAAATGTTTCTTTGCCTTTTGGTGTGATAAGTAATTGCAAGCCTTTCCATTCTGTTTTATCATTCATACATTCTTTTATATGTAATTCCTTTGCTGTTTCTCTAATTCCTGTATTTAATCCTCTGTTTCTTTGTCAACCTTTTCCCTTGCATACCTTTACCTCTTTTGTAACAACCTGACTATATGTAAAACTTTCTTTTATCTTTTCTCTTGCATTTCTGCTACAAATATATGAGGATATAACGCAATGATTTTTCCTATCACCACAATTTTTGTTTTTGTGGTACTCCATTGCTCTCTTTTTACACATTCTACCTTTATCTTTTTTCCTACCTGCAAGCCAATTCTTTCCGCTTGGCTTTTTAGATTTTCTGCCATATTATCAATCACAACCTAACCTTTGTTTTTTTACTTCTATTAAAAACTTTGCTATTTCTAACATTTCAGCCGATATATTAGTAACGTTAGAAGTTTCATAAATTTTCCAATATTCACGAATATATGTTCGTATTATTATGTAAAAATATCCCTTTTCAGAAGGGATTCCTCTTACATCAATGCCATACTATTCCACAACAACAATCTTTTTTGCCTGTCCAACTCATAACAGTAGCAATGTCTTCTTTATCTGCACCAGACTGCAATAGCTTGTCTGCAAAGCATTTACAATCCCTTTTCCAAATAGCATACCAACTACTGTCTTTTGCTTTTTCTCTTTGTTGCACCATATCTTCCAGCTTTTTGAGCCCTTCCTTTTGTGTTTCAAATGGTATATCCATATTACTTTTTGTCCTTTCTTAAATTACAAATACTGCAACTACTATTACTGCTACTAAAATCAAGCATACCGCTATAAATCCCCTTGCTTCCATAACATTCCTCACTTTAAAATATAGCTTGTATTTTTCCCTTTGATTTCACTTTTGTTACTTTTCCAATGCTTCTGTAATACTCTTTTATTTCATCTAAATCCACTTGTATCTGTTTTCCTTTAGGATATTTTAAAATCTTATCCTCTTTTACCAAACTTCCAACTGATGATGTTGTAATTGATGTGTTAGGTTCTTCTTGTTTCAATTCCTTTACAGCTTCTGGAATACTTCGCAATATTGGTATTTTATCATTTCTTATTACTTCCAGTTTTTTCAACTCCTTAAACGCCTTTTTTTCTACAGAACATTTTGGAATTTTACCTTCTTTAATTTTCAATGAAAAACCAGATATATCTTCTAGTTCCTCACCATCAATGCAAATTCTTACATCATTCTGGGATATAAAATCAATGCTAATGTTTCGCATAACATTCCCCCTTTTTATTTCTTAAAGCCGTCCTACTGACTTTCTGTTTTTTGTTTATCAATACTTCATTTGTTGCACTGTTTGGACACAATATTGCTTTTTTCTTCATTATAATATATTGTTAGTGTCAGCTCTGCTGGTTTTTTTGCAGAGCGTTTTAATATTTTATTCCCAACAAATTTTTTCTAGCATAGATGATATATTCTTTCATTTGTTTTCCATATAGTATTTGTAGTCTATGCTCTATCATATAAGCTATTAAGCCCATAAATTGACATTTATATTGCCAATATTTTAGTAACATGAATACTAAAAGTAACCATTGAGCCGATTTAAAAAGTATTTTCATAAAAAGCCTCCTATGATAATTGAAAAAATTTGTTTTCTTTTCTGTCATACTCTTGTTTACTAACTGTAAAAATGTACTGCACCGCTTGGACACTATACTGCATTTTTTTCATTTTCATCATACAAATCATTTAAAGTACAACCTAGTGCTTTTGCTACTAAATAAACAACTTGTATATTAGGATTTCTTACATTTGTTTCCATTTGAGTAATGTATACTCTTGATACGCCTGCCTGTTCTGCTAATTGTTCTTGTGTTAACTTTTTTTCTTTTCTTCTCTTTTTTACATTCTCAGCTAAACTCATATTTTCTCATCTCCCTTCACATATTATTGTTTCGTGTTGCGTTTTGTGTTAAAATGTAACTGTGTTACTTTTAACTTGGTTATATATCAACACGGTAATTCCCGTATGTCAATATATTTTCGGTAATTAACGTAAATTTATATATTTCATAAAATTAGGAGGTATAACATATGCAAAATATACAAATTGCTGAACGTATTAAATTTATATGCAAATCTCAAAAAAAAACAGTTTCTAAAATGTTAATAGATTGTAATATATCAAAAAGCCTTATATATGATATGGAAAAACGTAATATGTCACCATCATGTGATAAACTTGCTCGTATAGCAGATTACCTAGATTGTTCTGTAGACTATTTACTTGGACGAACTGACGAACAAACAGGCACTTATCATGCAAATAATGTTAGCAGTAGTTTCGTTCAAAACGATGGTGTCGTTACTCTTGGCTCTGTTTCTGTTTCTTCTGCTTTTAATAACAATTCTAATGATATAGCATCATCAAAAGAAGAAACTGAAATACTAAATATATACCGCTCCTTGAATATTCGTGATAAATCAACATTTTTAAATTTTATTTTGAATATGGAAGATAAGGCTATTAAAGCATAAAATAATTATTATAAAGATATTAAAGGGGAAAATATGAAACGAGAATTTGTTTATGTTCTAACATTCGAAAAAAGTTGGAAACAATTAAATTTATCAGAAAAGGATTTGCGAGTATTAGAGAACATAATTTTGGACAAACCAGATATAGGAGAAGTAATACAAAGTACAGGTGGTTTACGAAAAATGCGTTTTGCTATTGATAATAGAGGGAAAAGCCATAGTATACGTATTTTATATATTGATTTTTCATATTATGAAAAGACTTATTTTTTATTCGCTTATCCTAAAAATGAATTAGATAATATAACTGATAAGCAAAAGCAAATATTTAAAACTATGATACATATTTTACTTGAAGAATTAAGGAGTTGATTGATATGGCTAATATATTTGATGAAGCAATAAAAGCATTAGGGGAAGCAATAGAATATGAAAAAGGCAATCAGAACAAAGGACATTCTGTTTTCAGAGAACTAAAACCCATTACCCCAGCAAAAGAATATACTGCAGAGGACATAAAACGAATTAGAGAAGAACACAATTATACACAATCCTATTTTGCTGATTTAATTGGTGTATCTTTAAAATGTGTTCAATCTTGGGAATATAACCAAAGTAAACCTAGTGCATCAGAAAGAAGAATTATAAGGTTGATTGAAAAAGGAGAAGACATTTTACAAGTAGCAGAAATTATAAATATATAAATAAACTTTATTTTTGAAATGGAGGATAAAGCTACTAAAGCATAAAATAATAAAAAGGAGGAATTACAAATGTCTGTATTAAAACAAGAAGCAATTAAAATTATTGAGGAAATACAAGAAGATGCTATGTCTCAAGTTATTACCTATTTAAAACAAATGGCAGATAAAAAACAGAGTTCTAAAAGTTTAGAGGGATTTCACACATTACAATCCTTTGCAGGAACTTTGCCACCAGATTTTGATTACAAAAAGGAATTAGAAGAAGCGAGGGAAGAAAAAAAAGAAAAAACAAGTAGCTTATCTTGATGACGAATTACTTGTACAAGAATTTGGATTATATGAACCTAAATTTGACTTTGCAAATGCACTAGGCTACAAAGAAGCCTTAGCAGAAATACGAAAAAAACAAAAAGCTTTAATAAAAGAAAAAAGAGCAGTTACAAGACCTACTCAATGGATTGTAAATGGAAGTGTTAAACAAGGAGAAAAAAGAGTTAGCGATATGCAAAAACTTTCTCTTCGTGCATTTAACCAAGAGTGTGACGAACTAGTAAATAAAGTAAAATATACTAATTTTGATGCTTCTCTTAATAGATTAAGTAAAACTGCTATAGATATATCAAAATTAGGAGCAGAAATGAATATTTTTATAGCCAATGAATACATTCACTTAAAACAAGACGAACTTCGTCTTGCCTTTGAATATCAAGTCAAAAAACAAGAAGAAAAAGAAGCCGTAAAAGCAGCAAAAGCAGAGCAGCGAGAACAGGCAAAAATACAAAAAGAATTAGAAGAACGTCGTCGCAAAGTGGAAAAAGAACAAACACACTATCAAACTGCTTATGAAAAGTTAAAAGCACAGATTGAACAAAATCCTGATAATGCTGACCTACTCCAGAAACAACAAGAGATGGAGGCAACCCTTTCTGACATTGACAAAGCACTTACAGATATTGATTACAGACAAGCGAATATGAGAGCAGGCTATGTATATGTCATTTCTAATATAGGCTCATTTGGCAAAGATATTTATAAAATCGGTATGACAAGACGATTAGAACCTCAAGACCGTATTGATGAACTTGGTGGTGCCTCTGTTCCATTTAATTTTGATGTTCACGCTATGATATTTTCTGACGACGCTCCTTCTCTTGAAACAGCACTTCACAAAGCTTTTGAAGATAAAAAAGTAAATATGGTAAATCATAGACGTGAATTTTTTCATGTAACACTTAATGAAATTAAAGAAGTTATCAAGAAAAACTTTGATAAAACAGTAGAATTTATTGATATTCCAGACGCAGAACAGTATCGTGTTAGTGAAAAAATGAGGAATTGCGAAAATTAATGATTGTAAAATTACATTAATCGTGCTAAAGTCAAAATAGAATAGTATATTATGTGAAGAAGTGATATAAAATGAATACTTTAATGAAGCCAAAAATCGACTACGCATTTAAAGAAATTATGATGAATGAAAAAGCACGTATCGGCTTTTTATCTGCTATACTAAATCTAAACCCATTAGATATAAAACAAACATAAATATTAAATACCAATCTTAAAAAAGTGCATGAAATTGATAAACAAGGAATACTTGATGTCAGAATACTGATGAACAACAACACAGAAATTGATATTGAAATACAGCTATCACCACTGAATGTATGGGCTGACCGCTCTTTATTCTATCTTTCTAAAATGTATACAGACCAAATTGAACAAGGACAAAGCTATACTGTATTTAAAAAATGTGTGAGCATCAGCATATTAGACTTTAAACTATTTCAAGATACAGAGGAATTTTATTCTTGTTTTCATATTTTAGAAGATACAAGACATACTTTATATACGGATAAAATGGAATTTCACGTGTTAGAACTTCCTAAGTTACCTAAAGAATTGAAGGAAGATGCAAATGATAGATTGCTTTGGGGAAAATTTATTAGTGCTGAAACAAAGGAGGAGTTTGATATGTTAGCAAGCAAAAACGAATATATTAATAGTGCCTATGAACAATTACAAGTTATCAGCCAGGATAAACAAAAACAAATGGAATATACTGCTAGAATGAAAGCAGAACTGGACTATAAACAGGGTATGTTAGAAGCTAGACAGCAAGGGGAAAAAATAGGAGAACAAAGAGGTAGGCAGGAAACTCGCACATCAATGGTAATAAAAATGTTACAAAAAGGATTTGACATAGACACAATTACCGAATTAAGTCAACTATCCATATCAGAAATTGAAGAATTAAAAAAGAACATCTAAAAAATTGAAAAAAGTCCTTACTGCTGCTAACATAAAAGGGCTTTTTCAAAAAGAATTAATATAATTGTGGTTCTTTCTCTATTATATCAAAGCCGTCCTACACTTTCAAGTTTTTTTACAAAACATGAAAGGATTGATATAATATGGCAACAATTAGAAAAAGAGGTACTTCTTATCAAATTAGGGTATCTTGTGGTACTGATATCTATGGTAAAAAAATAATAAATTCTATAACATGGAAGCCAGATGACAAAATGACACAACGTCAAATAGAAAAAGAATTAAATAAAATCGCTGTACAATTTGAAGAAAAAGTAAAAAAAGAATTACTACAAAAATAGATAATAAAATAAAAGTTGCTGAATTTTGTGATATTTATTTAGATATGCAGAAAAAAACTCTCTCCCCTAATACATTCCATAATTATCAAAAAGTAGTAGAAAATTATATTGTTCCTGCATTAGGACATTTAAAATTAATTGATGTAACACCTTTACACATACAAAAATTTGTAAATGCTCTTTCAGAACAAAAAGCAAATTATAATACAAAATCAACATACTTATCACCATCTACTATAAAAGCATATTTCATAGTGTTGCAATCGGTATTCAAGTTTGCTTGTAAAAAAGGTTTTTTAGATTTTAATCCATCATCACTAAATAATATTGATATGCCTAAAACTTCACCAGTTCACACAGACATATTAGATGAAAAGGATATTACTGCATTAGTGACATACTCCCCCACCTCTTTAGGTGGGGGAGTATGTCACTTCATTATAAATTTTATTAATGGTACTTTTGTCATTATCTAAACAGGATTTTAACAAAATAGTTATTTTTCTTTTATTTCTGCATCATTCATTATTTTTGCACCTTTGTTGATGTGTATTTTGGTTGTTATCTCTTTTCATTGTTTCATTAATTGCACGATTGATAAAGGCGTTTACACTTTCTCCATTTTGTTCAGCATGATTTTTAATTTCTTCTTTTTTGCCCTTTGGCATTGTTAAATTTACTCTATCATAATTAATAGACATATATTTGTTAACAGCTTTTTGTTGTGCTTTGCTTGCTGGCATTATATCACATCCTTTTAACTATATTATATACAATTTCATATATCTATGCAATTATATATTTTAATATAAGTACATTGTATTTTTTATATTAAAATATACATTTTGCATATAATATATTATATTTGCACAAATATAATATATCTATGCAGATATATTTAGGCTATTCTGTCAATAGATATATTTGTGTAGATATAGTATAATAAAGCCATATCAAGCAATAAAGAGATATGGTATAATAAAAAAAGAAAGGGTTGATTTAATGGCAAATGCTAAAAAATTTGTAAATGTTAGAAGGAAGGTGATTTTTAATGAATGATGATTATTTTAATCAAAATAATGAAATGAAGTATAATAAAAAATATAAAGATACTTCATTTAAATATTTATTTAATAATGAACAAGAAATTTCTAATTTGTATAAAGCAATAACAGAAAAGTATATCAATCCAAATGATATACAGTTAGAAAATTTAGATTCTTTAGTAATTGCAGATTGGTGTAATGATGTATCTTTTAGAACAAAAGATAATAGTGTTGTTATACTCTTTGAGCAACAGTCTAGCAAATGTAGCAACATGACAATAAGATGTCTTGTATATTATACAAATTTAATACAAAGGTTTTATAATGAAAACTATGGTGCAGATGATGAAAATAAAAATGGTTTTAAAGATAAAATATATTCAAGCACTGTATTGAAAGTACCTAAACCCGAATTTTATGTTTTATACATTGGTAAAAATGATATAAATAATCAAGAATTATTTACAGAACATAATAAAAATTTTGAAGCTGTAACATCATTTTCAGATGATATATTTTTACAAGTTCGTGTTAAAAATATAGATATTCATTATAATAAATTAAGTACACAACAAATACAGCAATCAAACACATTAGCGGGATATAGTTATATTATACAACAATATGAAATGTATGATAAAAAATTAAAGTTTAGTATTATTGATGATAATGCTAGAAGAAGAATAGCAATGACTAAGGCGATAGAGGATTGTAGAAAAAAGAGTTATTTGCTTGATTACTTGGATAGAAAGGAGTTTAAAACTATGGTGCAAAAAGATTTTACATTTGAAGATTATTGCAGGGTAAAAGCGGAAGATAGTAGACGAGAAGGACTTCAAGAAGGACTTCAACAAGGTGGTATTAAGACATTGATATTAGATAATTTAGAAGAAGGTTTTACAAAAGAAAAGATAGTGTCAAAGTTACAAAAAAGATTTCAATTAACACAAGAACAAGCTGAACAATATTTTGAGCAATTTAGTTAAATAAAAAAGCCTTGCATTATGCAGGGCTTTTTTATTGTGTTGTAGTTTGGTTGTTATCTCTTTCCATCGCTTCTTTAATTACTCTGTTGATAAATTCATTGATACTTTCGCCGTTGCTTTCTGCATAATGTAATCTATGTCAATTTTAGAAAGGAGGCTTAAAAATGAATTTTTTTAATAATGTTAAATCAATCACAGAATTAAAAAAGGAATATCATAAACTTTGTATGTTGTACCATCCAGATAATGGAGGAAATGCTGAGTTAATGAAAGAAATTAATAAAATTTATAAAGAGTTATTTAATAAATTAAAACTTTGTCAAGAAACAAAACAACCAGAAAACGCTAAAGATGAAACACCTGAAGAATTTATTGAAATTATAGATAAGTTGGTTAAAATACAAGACTTACAAATTGAAATTTGTGGTTGTTGGATTTGGATAAGTGGTAATACATACCCAAATAGAACACAATTAAAAGAAATAGGTTGTAAATATGCACCTAAAAAGAAGTTATGG
>CAJTDC010000030.1 GCA_910575055.1 Clostridia bacterium | reverse complement strand
AAAAAAATCTAAAAGAAAACGAGTGAAAAATATTTTATTTTTTGCTCGTTTTTTGTTTTATAAAATTGCCATTCTTTCTGCCCTTTTTTGCCATTCTTTTTGCCCCTTTACACTGGAAGCAAAGGCGAGAAGCGGCGAACAGATCTCCCTTGCCGAATATGCCGACGCGCTGAAAGCGGAAAAGGAACAGGGCAAAAAAGCGGAGCCGGGAAAAAAGCCGGAAAAGAAGCCCTCTATCCAGGCGCAGCTTAAAGCCGACAAGGAACGGGCGGCACAGAAGAAACAGGCAAGAAGTAAGTCGCAGGACTTGGAAAGGAGTTGACCCTATGGGGAAACGGAATAAATTTGAAAATGTGGACGTGCTGGCTTCCCTTGAAGCCATTCTGAAACAGAACACAGGATTTTATCAGAGTGATTTTGACATTGATAAACAGATCATTGCGGAAAAGGCGGCAAGCCCCAGCAAGGAGGATAAAACCCTCTTGTGGCTTTCCCGCCCGTCTGGGACGTACTGTTTCCGGGAGCGTGATTTTCATCAGCGACACCGCCCCGCACAATACATGGCGTTACTACAAGGAGCAGAGCCGTGACCCTATCCTTGCGTATGCCGTGGAGCTGACCGGGACAGAGGGCGGGAAGATCAAGGGCAACCTGTATGAGCTGGACTATGAAAAGTACTATGAGCGCGTCAAAGACAATACCCTTGCCGCCGGGACGGTAACGCTTGTTTATGAGCATGGGACGCGGGAGCAGCCCGCAGACCGACGCTTTGACGGTTATCCCGACCCCCAGCTTGGGAAGTTTGAACGCTTCAAGGTACAGCCCCAAAACCCGGAAGCCCTGCAATTTTTGTTACGGGAGGAAAAGGAAAGCCGGGATAAGCTGAAACCGGGGGATTTTAAGGAGCATATCGCCGCATTGCATGAGGGCATGATCGACCGGGAAGCACGGCGCATTGTGGCAGACATGAAAAAGCTGTCTGCCCCCAACAGCCCGGACAAATCTCATTTCATGGTGGAGCTGTCCCCGTCCTTTATGCGGCTTGCTTCCACAAAGGACACAGAACGTCTTTTCTCCATGCTGCCCTACAAGACCCTTGCTTTCTCACAAATCAAGAACAGCTACGGCACATACGCGCTAATCGGCAAGGACGAGAACCGGGACAGGCAGATAAAAAAGCCCCGCCCCTCTGTCCGGGCGCAGCTTACACAGGACAAAAAGAGAACCGCCCCGAAGAAAGCGGCGGCGAAAACAAAAAATCACGGATTGGAGGTATGAGCATGAACACATATAATAATTTTACGGTTGAGGAAACCAACCTTTTGAGTATCTACATGACAGGCAGCAAGGAGGGGCTTTTGGTGGCTATGAACGCCGCGCTGCCCTTTATGGAGGGGGAAATGCGGGACTTTGCCGCCCGCACCCTTGCCAAAGTGGGACGCATAACCGAAGCGGAGTTTGCGGGGCTTGCCCTTTACCCCGCCGACGAGGTATGAGCGACATTAAGCGGCTAACGCCGCCCCAAAGCCGGAAAGTCAACGCCCTTGTACGCCGGACGTGCTGCAATTATGATAGCGGAAACTGTATCTTACTGGACGACGGGGACACTTGTGTATGCCCACAGCTCATTTCCTATTTCCTGTTCTGTAAATGGTTCCGTATCGCCGTACTGCCCGCAGATAAGGAGCTGTATGCCGAGCTTTACCATGCGGAAGATATGCGGTGGTGTAGCGTGTGCGGCTCACCCTTTGCGTCCAGCTCTAACCGGGCTATTTACTGCTCGGACTGCCGGAAGCGTATCACCCGCAGACAGACCGCCGAGCGCATGAGGAAAATGCGGGCGAATGTGACGCGATAGGGGCAAAATAAACCTTGATTTATGCGGCTTTCCGGGCAGGAAAATAAGGCGGCAAGGGATTTTATACCTTTACTCCCGAAAACGGTG
This sequence comes from Clostridia bacterium, assembly GCA_910575055.1. GTDB lineage: Bacteria > Bacillota > Clostridia > Lachnospirales > Anaerotignaceae > Coprocola. The sequence goes on along the minus strand of CAJTDC010000030.1, from coordinate 25,405 downwards.
TTCCATTGCGTAACAAACCAATCTCTGCACCCATGAGAAAACCGGGGCGCGGTGGCCATCTGATAGCTGCCGCGTCCCGGCTTTTTCTTGAAAAAACAGAAATTAGTGATATAATGTTTTGTAAATACACAAAGGAGGGAAATTATGGAAGAACAAAATACAGTTCAATCTTCAGAAAACATAGAGCAACAATCGTCTACTAATGTTCAACAGCAAATGCCTAATATAGATAATACTGCCATTGTAGAGTATTTAGAAATAGTTCGGAGCGAATATGAAACCGAACTAAACAAAAAACAGAGTTTTGAAAATCGCGCTGGACTAATTATGGCTTTATTAGGTGCAATATGTATTTTCCTTTTTGAAAAAGTTAAATTACAGGATATAATTTCACTTATGACAACACCTTTAACTTTTATCGAGCTTGCTAAAATAATAAGCGGTTTAACAGTGTATGTTTGCTTTGCGTTTACTATGGTTATGATTGTTCTTACCATTATTGTGAAACAGCATAACAATTTTGAAGTTAGAAACATAGATGAAACTTTATTAGGCGAACAACGGTTACTTGCTCTATGCAAAATTATTTTTACATATAGAGATATAATTGTCCAGCACAGGGAATTAAATGAAAAAAGAGCAAAAGCATTTAGAAAATCCCTTTATGGAATTTGTGCTACACTTATTTCTGTTATTATTTATATTAGTCTTTTGTAGAGAAAGGAGGAAAATTTGTGAGCAATGATCCAAAAGATACAGTGGTTGATATGTCGAAACTAATGCAAAGTCAATCTCAATCTCAAACGCCACTGCAAATATCTATACCTATTATTCCGGATAGTTCAAGAGCTGCACTGCTTACAGTTTGCAATGAAAACGGCGGATTAGTAGGAAACGAACACTTCACATATAATGGTGAAACGAAACACGGAAAACACGATTAAGTCAAAAGAGGAAGCATAGTACATTAGACGTTGCTATGCTTCCTCTTTATCGTTCTTGCCTTTCCTGTTCCAGCTTTTTTATAAATCAATTTCGACAATATAATCATTTAATTTATATCTTACACAGAACTCATTATGATACTTTGCTAACCACTGATACTTGGGAAACACACTTTCGTTTTCTTTATATTTTTGATATGCCCTACTAATTGCACACTTTTGTTCTTCTAAACAAATCAGAAAATGTTCATAATTTTGTTGTGGCTTATTTTGATAACATATCAAACTATGCCCCAAAGACAAATAATCAAGATACCACGTTTCTTCTTCATCTTTATCAATTCCAACAAGTATAGGCGACAGGTTAAGTTCTTTATCTATTACAATTCTTGGATATTTTGCGACCTTACTTTTCAATGAATAGGCATTAACTAAACCAGAGCCAAAAACAAAATGTAATTTTTCATTATAGAATAAATTCCTCTTGGTAATTCCCCCTCTAAAGAATATATCTTCTTTGACATATTGTATAAGAAACGCGCTTAACCCATAAAGCAAATTCATATATAGGTTTTGCATATCTGTTTCATCTTCATAAGGGGCGAAGAAAAGAATGTTGTCCGAAAAAAGCAAAGACTTAAACCGCGATAAATGTAAATTATCGCTTTTCTGATCTACGGCAACATTTCTTTTTTCTATGTATTCAGATAAATTTGACATTATGCTATGAACTTTATCTAAATAGCGGTTTTCAGCATGGCCGTCCTTGCAACTGGTTATAAGACTTGAATATCCCGATATATCCAAAAACAATACAATATGATTTCTTACTTCCATAAGCTCACCTCACAAGTGTAATGAACAAATTATATCACGGTATCTTCATATTTTCTATATTTTACCGCATAATATCTTTCCCTTTTTCCGTTCCCCTTTCTTGATGTAAAATGCTGTCTATGTTCCGTTTGATAACATCGTACTTCGCAACCTGTTTTTTCAGCTTCCCATAGTCTGCATAAAGACTTTCTTTCTGCGCTTGCAGCTTTTCATACTCTGTTTGCAGGGCGGGGATGCTGGGGAGCTTGCCGCCAATTTGCGCCGCCTTTAATGCCTTTGCCGCCGCTTCATGGAGGATAATACCCCGTTCATGCTCTGCCCGGTATTTCTCCTTATTCCGGGCTTTGCGGTAGGCTTCATAGAGGGGCTTTGTCTTTTGGTAGGTAGTGACGTTCTTAATCAGCAACGCCATATCCGAAAGACGCTTTTCCACTTCCTTTAAGCTGTCCCCCGCCTGTTCGCTTGCCGTGGCGATTTCCTCTATCCGGGTGAGCAGATCGGCGTACTGTTCAATCCTGTTTTCGGTGAGGAAGTTCATAGTCTTTGCCGCCTGTTTCAGATTGTGGATTTTCGCCCACTGTTCATAGCCCCGGCTCTGCTGCGCCTTGATACTGTTCTCAATGTCAATGAGAAGATTAACGTCCCTGCGCTCTGCCTTTGGAGCTTTGGCGGCGCGGGTACGCTTGCCCGCTATCCGTTCCCTTATGGCTTCCTCTGTATAGTCCGCGCCGAGGGTTTTAAGGCGGGTAAAGCGTTCCTGCCCCGGTGCGCGGCACGACACATATTTTCCCGGCTTGATCTCATAGCCCGCCGCCTGTAACCGCTGCAATAGTTCCTCAAAGCTGGAAACTTGGGGAATGAGCGCGTTCACGGCGATTTTCAACTTGCCTTTCCAGCTTGTCCCGGTTTTCTCCGCTTGGTACTCCGCATAGCTCTTTCCCTTGCTGCCCTTGCCGGGGACGACCACGGAAAGCCCGTTGTCCCGGCACAGCTTGTCACTCATGTTCCGTATGCCGTAATATGTCCGTTTGTTGGAAACATACTTGTGATGATCTACGAAGTTGACCGCGCAGAAAATAATGTGATTGTGTATATGCCCCTTGTCATCCACTTCTCCCGGAGCAAAGGACTGTATCAAGTGAAAGGCTAAGTTGTTGCCCTTATCCCGCGCTTGCGAGAGGGTATAGCCAAACTCAATATCTGCCGTTTCATAGCTGCACCTGAAAGAGGATATGAGCATTTTTTCGTCCGTCTTGTCCGGGTTTTCGATATAGTCAAGGGCTTTGCTTAGAGTGCTTTTAACAGGCTTAATCTTTGTAACCGCCATATTTTCGCAAGCACCCCCTTGATTTCCTCTATATCCTCTTTGTAGGCGTTTCCCGTCGCGTTTACGCGACGTGCGATCTGATTGACATTGACCCCGATCTTCTGTATCTCCGCTGTCATTGCTTTTATGTCCGTGTGGTCTACTTGGATAATGTACCCGTCAATGGCGATCTTGCGCAGATACGCCGCCATGTTGCTTGTGGGGACGAGCTTCATTTTTTCCTCAATCAGTTTCCTTTCTTCCTCTGTCACATAGAATTTGACCTGTATTGTCCTTTTGCGTCCGTTCATGGTTTTTCGCTCCTTTCCGTTCTCATAGAGGGTTTGGGACACTTCCCAACAAGCAATTTCTGACCGACCGGGCGGGCAGAAATACGGAAAAGGGTACTCTTTTTCTATGCTTGCTACGAAAGTTCTTCCTACTACCTACAACACCGGGAATGTCTGATTTGGCGGATTTCCGCAAAAGAAAAACGCTGCAACTGAAAAAATTGCAACGCTTCTTAGTTCCTATTCAATTTTAGCCGGACAGCGGTTATTCTCTCACACCCTCAATCTCTGCAATCTCCCGCGCCGTGGCGGTGACTATCCGTATTCCCATATCGCTCATATCGTCCAGCAAAGCGTCAAGCTGCCGCCGCTGGGTATTCTTCCCGGCGGGCTGCTCCAAAAGGAATTGGTCTACCGAGATATTGTAACGCAGCATAAGCTCAAAGAATATCTGTAAACTGGGGTGCTGCCCCTTATTCTCAATATTCGCAAGGTAGCGCGGGGATATATACATTTCGTCGCATACCTTTTTCCGGCTTTCCTTGCGCCCTTTCCGGGCTGTCTTAATTGCTTCCCCAAAAGCCTTAAAGTCGTATCGTGGTACTGGTCTTTTTGCCATATTCATTCACTCTATTACATTTTACTGTTCACCTTTCTTTTTGGATATGTCTACACAGTACCTATCAATAGCTTAAATAATTCCTATTTCTGCATAGAAACTTTACATCAATTTTACAATGCCGCGATATTGGATTTGATTTTTGTCCTGTATGATATAGCTGTAAACTTCAAGAAAAACAAAAAGCAAAGGAGATTCAAAAAATGAAAACATCAAAAAAATACTTGGCATTTGCCCTTATGAGTGTTCTAATGCTGTCTGCATTAACGGGGTGCAGTAATAAGAACGAGGGCGATTCAGCCAAATTTGACACAGCAAGAGAGATCAATGTACTTACCCGCGAAGATGGCTCGGGGACACGCGGCGCGTTCATAGAGCTGTTTGGAATCGAGCAAAAAAATGAAGCGGGAGAAAAAATCGACTATACAGCAGACACCGCCGCCGTTACAAATTCTACGTCTGTTATGATGACAACGGTTGCCGGGGATTTATACTCTATCGGATATATTTCTCTTGGCTCCATGAATGATACTGTAAAGGCGATTCAGATCGACGGCTGCGAAGCAACGATTGAAAATATCAAAAATGGTACATATAAGATTGCGCGTCCCTTTAACATTGCGACAAAGGACGGTTTAAGTGACACAGCGCAGGATTTTATCGACTTCATTATGAGTGCGGACGGTCAAGCAGTGATTGAAGAAAATGGATATATTTCTGTATCTGACGCGGGAAGTTACAGCGGGGAAATGGATTCGGGCAAAATTATTGTAGCAGGTTCCAGCTCTGTCACCCCGGTTATGGAAAAACTCAAAGAAGCCTATCTTGAGAGAAATCCGGGCGTTACGATTGAGATACAGCAAAGTGATTCTTCTACTGGTATGTCTGACACAATAGACGGAACCTGCGATATAGGCATGGCTTCCCGTGAGCTGAAAGATTCCGAAATGGAAAAAGGACTGACCACTACCGTAATTGCAATGGACGGTATTACAGTGATTGTTAATAATGACTGTCCCATAAATAACCTTACAAGTGAACAGGTAAAAGATATTTTTATGGGTAATGCGGTTCGTTGGAGTGAAATATCACAGTAGGATTTTAAGGGGCTGCGGTAAGAAAGCCGCCGCCCCTTTTCAATAAGGAGCATGATTATGAAGAATATAAAAGAAAAAGTGATGAAACTGCTTTTTTTCTTGACAGCCCTTGTTTCCATAGCAGCGGTAATTCTAATCTGCATATTCCTGTTTGCAAGCGGTATCCCTGCAATAAAAGAAATAGGCGTTTTCAAATTTTTGCTGGGTACAAGCTGGAAACCCGCAAATAATCTCTATGGGATTCTCCCTATGATCGTCGGCTCTTTCTATGTAACTGCCGGAGCATTGATTATTGGCGTACCGATTGGAATATTGACAGCGGTATTCATGGCAAGATTTGCTCCGAGAAGTATCTATGCGCCTTTGAAAGCTGCTGTTAATCTAATGGCGGGGATTCCGTCGGTTGTGTACGGTTTTTTTGGATTGGTAGTCTTAGTGCCTTTTATTCGGGAAGCCTTTGGCGGGCGCGGTATGAGTGTACTTACTGCTTCTGTCCTGCTGGGGCTGATGATTTTACCTACCATTATCAGCGTTTCGGAAACTTCAATCCGGGCTGTCCCGGAAAGTTACTATGAGGGAGGGCTTGCTCTTGGAGCTTCCCATGAAAGAAGTGTATTTTTTACGGTTCTTCCCGCAGCAAAGAGCGGTATTTTTGCAGGGGTTGTATTAGGGATTGGGCGGGCAGTCGGTGAAACAATGGCGGTTATGATGGTTGCCGGAAATCAAGCGGTTATCCCGGACAGTATACTTTCCGGCGTTCGGACACTGACCACAAACATTGTATTGGAAATGGGATATTCTACGGATTTACACCGTGAAGCGTTAATTGGTACGGCTGTTGTCCTGTTTGTTTTCATTCTCATTATCAATCTGTCCCTCTCCCTGTTCAAAAGGAGGGTGAAATAAATGGTTGGAAAATTGAAACGGAAATGGTGCGCATACAGACGCGACCCTAAATCTTTTGTTCTCTTTCTTTCTGTATGCCTTGCAGCATTGATTACAATGCTTGCGCTTATTTTTATTATTGCATACATATTGATAAAAGGGATTCCAAATTTAACGCTGGATTTATTTGACAGCAAATATACAACAGAAAATGTGTCCCTGCTTCCAGCACTTATCAATACACTGTTCATTATGCTGCTTTCCCTGCTGTTTGCGGTTCCCGTAGGAATTGGTGCTGCAATTTATCTGACAGAATACGCAAGACGGGGAAATAAGCTGGTTCATATCGTAGGTATTACCGCTGAAACATTGTCCGGGATTCCGTCAATCGTTTATGGGCTGTTCGGTTCCCTTTTCTTCGTGAAATATCTTGGGCTGGGGTTGTCTTTGCTGTCCGGGGCTTTGACATTAAGCATTATGATTTTGCCGCTTATTATGCGGACAACAGAAGAAGCCTTGCGAAGCGTTCCCGACAGTTACCGCGAGGGCAGCTTCGGGCTTGGAGCCGGAAAGCTACGAACCGTATTCTCTATTGTCCTGCCCTGCGCCGTTCCGGGTATCTTGTCCGGCGTTATTCTTGGAATCGGGCGTATCGTCGGGGAATCGGCGGCACTGATCTTTACTTCCGGAACCGTTGCAGAAATAGCAACAAGTATTTTTTCGTCGGCAAGAACTTTATCCGTCCATATGTATTCTATTTCGGGTGAGGGACTGTATATCAAGCAGACTTACGCAACTGCGGTTGTATTATTGGTTGTTGTCATTCTGATAAATGCACTTTCTGGGTTTGTGGCAAAAAAGATAGGAGGTAAAAACACAGATGGATAAAATCGTGGTTGAGGATTTGGATTTATTCTACGGAAACTTTCAAGCCTTGAAAAAAATAAATGTGGCGTTTAAGGGACACGAAATTACCGCGCTGATCGGACCGTCGGGCTGCGGTAAATCGACATTATTAAAAACATTGAACCGAATGAATGACTTGGTGGAGGGCTGCCACATCAAAGGGACTATCCGTTTAGACGGTGAAGATATTTATGGAAATATGGATATTAACCTACTGCGTAAACGTGTGGGAATGGTATTTCAAAAACCGAATCCGTTCCCTATGAGCATTTATGACAATGTTGCCTTTGGAGCAAGGACGCATGGTATCCGTTCTAAAGCTGCGCTGGACGAAATTGTAGAGCGTTCCTTAAAAGGGGCGGCAATTTGGGACGAGGTAAAAGACAGGCTGAAAAAATCTGCGCTTGGTATGTCGGGCGGTCAACAGCAGCGTCTTTGCATTGCCCGCGCTTTGGCAGTGGAGCCGGAAGTTTTGTTGATGGACGAACCGACCAGCGCACTTGACCCTATTTCTACGGCAAAGGTAGAGGAACTTGCCGCAGAATTAAAAAAGGACTATACCATTGTCATTGTGACACATAATATGCAGCAAGCACTCCGAATTTCCGACAGGACAGCGTTTTTCCTGCTTGGGGAAATGGTGGAGTTTGGAGAAACAGAAAAATTATTCTCCATGCCGCAGGACAAGCGGACAGAGGATTATATTACGGGGAGGTTTGGATAATGCGCCTAAAATTTGATGAACAGTTAGATTTATTAAATAAAGAGTTGATTACAATGGGGGCTTTTTGTGAAAATGCGATTGCTATGTCCGCAAAAGCTCTGACAGAGGGGAATCCCGTGCTTGCAAAGGCTGTTCCCGATCTCTCTGTTCAGATAGACCACAAGGAGCGCGAAATTGAAACTATGTGTCTAAAGCTACTCTTACAGCAGCAGCCCGTGGCAAAAGATTTGAGGGTTGTATCGTCCGCGCTGAAAATGGTGACAGATATGGCAAGAATCGGAGATCAATCCGCAGACATAGCGGAAATTATCACATTAGCCAATATCCACGCCACCGACGACACACAAGTTATCCATGATATGTCGGTTGCTGTCATTAAAATGGTAACGGACAGTATTGACGCTTTTGTGAAAAAGGATATGCAGATGGCGAAAGCCGTGATAGATTATGATGATGTGGTGGATTCCTTTTTCGATAAGGTGAAGAAAATGCTGATTGAACTTTTCAGCAAGCCCGAAACAGACGGTGAGTATGCCATAGACCTGTTAATGATTGCAAAATATTTTGAACGTATCGGAGATCATGCGGTCAATATTGCAAAATGGGTTCTGTTCTCAATCACAGGGAACAAAGAGGGGTGAACATACCGCCATTGATGAAATATAGGTAATATGGTATAATTGAGTTCGGAATATTGCCACAGGAAAGAAAGGAGCAGATTTACATGATTTATTGTGTTGAGGACGACAGCTCTATCCGTGATCTGATGATATACACATTAAATTCTGCCGGATTTGAAGCAAAAGGTTTTGACGGCGCGGACACCCTTTTTGACGCTTTGCAGACAGAAAAACCCCAGCTTATTATGCTTGATATAATGCTTCCCGGCGAAGATGGCATTTCCATATTGAAAAAGCTGCGTATGCAGGGGACGACAGAGGATATTCCTGTTATTATGGCGACAGCCAAAGGAACCGAATACGACAAAGTAACCGGGCTTGATTTGGGAGCTGATGATTACCTTGCAAAGCCGTTTGGCATGATGGAAATGATTTCCCGTGTGAAAGCGGTATTGCGCCGTACAAGTCCGAAAGAAGAAACTAAAAAGCTAAAAATTGGTAATTTAGAATTGAATTTGGAAACATATATTGTACTTGTAAACAACGAACGGGTTCAGTTGACACTGAAAGAACATAAGCTGCTCCATACTTTTATGGAAAACCCCGGACGGGTGTTTACACGCGATCAGCTTCTTGAAATGATATGGGGCATTGACTACATAGGAGAAACCCGAACCGTAGATGTTCACATTGGAACACTCCGAACAAAATTAGGCGAATGTGGGAGCTATATTGAAACGGTACGGGGAGTTGGGTATCGAATGGAGGGGGAAGTATGACGAAACGAATTTTTCGTTCAATCTGTCTTGTCGCATTGACTGTTTTTCTTGCGTCTGTTGTCCTGTTCATGGGTGTTCTGTATGAATACTTTTCAAATGTTGAACAGACACAGCTAAAAATGCAGACAACCCTTGCCGCACAGGGCGTTACAAATGAGGGCATTGATTATTTCCATGATTTGAAAGTGAAAAATTATCGTATATCATGGATTGATACAGAGGGAAATGTTATTTTTGATAGTGCGTCTGATACTGCGGAAATGGAAAATCATTTAGAGCGGGAAGAAGTGCGGGAAGCCCTTTCTTCGGGCTATGGTGAAAGTAAACGGTATTCTGCTACTTTGATGGAGCGTTCGTTTTATTCCGCGCAGAAACTTGATGATGGCACTGTATTACGGCTTTCCATATCTCAAAATTCTATTTTGACGCTCCTTTTAGGTATGACACAGCCGATTTGCATTATATTTGTGATCGCGCTGATTCTTTCCATTGTTTTAGCTATTCAAGTTTCAAAAAAAATAGTAAAGCCATTAAATGAAATTGATCTTGATAATCCGTTGTCAAATGAGGGCTATGATGAGCTTTCCCCTTTTTTACGGCGTATTGACAGCCAGCAAAGACAGCTACGGGGGCAGAAAGCCGAGCTTCTCCAAAAAGAGAATGAATTAAATACGATTATCGGCAGCATGAATGAGGGCATGATTCTCCTAAATCAAAAAGGGAAAATTATCAGTATAAACCCTGCGGCAAGAAAACTGTTGGACGCTGGCACAGACTGTATCGGTTCTGATATGCTGTCCTTATGCCGTAATCTTGAATTGCAGGAAATCCTTACGAAAGCCTTGCACGGAGAACGGGGCGAAAACATTATCCGGCTACATGGAGAAAGCTATCAAATTGACGCTGACCCGATCACTTCTGAAAACATTGTGAAAGGAGCCGCGCTTTTCTTTTTCAATGTGACAGAAAAAGAAAAAGCGGAACAGATACGGCGCGAATTTACCGCTAATGTGTCCCATGAATTAAAAACTCCGCTTCACTCCATTTCCGGGTATGCGGAGCTTTTGAAAAACGATATGGTAAAGGAGAATGATAAAATACCCTTTGCCGGAAAGATTTATGATGAAGCCGGACGAATGATACGGCTTGTGGAGGACATTATCAGTCTTTCGCACCTTGACGAAGGTGCGGACGATATGCAGAGAGAAAATATCGACCTATACACATTGGCAGAAAAGGCGGTACAGAGCTTAGAGCCACAGGCAGATACCGTATGTGTTGCATTGGAGCTTTCCGGCGTTCCGGCTCCCCTTAACGGCATACCACAGCTTTTATACAGTGTGATTTATAATCTTTGTGACAATGCGATTAAGTATAACCATGAAAACGGAAAAGTAATGGTGAACATACAGAATGAAAACGGCATGGTAGTTTTATCAGTGGAGGACACGGGGATAGGAATTGCACCCGAACATCAAGAGCGGATTTTTGAGCGTTTCTATCGTGTTGATAAGAGCCATTCTAAGGCAGTAGGGGGAACCGGGCTTGGGCTTTCTATTGTGAAACACGCTGCTAAAATCCATAATGCTAAAGTTGATGTAAAAAGTCATGTCGGAAAAGGCACGACGGTTATTGTAACATTTCCAAAATGAAACATTAAATTGTATAACCATTTTTCAAAAAAGCTGCATACGGCAGCTTTTTTGTTTTACATGGATTTTACAATTTCAAGATATTGGATTTGATGTTGACTTGATAATATCTAAATAAAACAAAAGAAATGGAAATACCTGCTAATGCGGGAAAAGACAAAAACCGCTGACAGGTAGGATTTTTGCGTTCATTTTCAAGAATCAACATAATCGGTGGTTTTGAAAAATCAAAGCCGCCGTTTCTTTTTTATCTTCTCAAGGAATGACGCGGTTTCACTGTTAAAAGCGGCGGCTAAAGGAGGTAGCCGCCATGAAGCACATACCGTATCGACAAAATCCGACGGTCATTGACATATCAAAAAAAGCCCGTCCACCGCCGGGGGAAATTCTACCCACGAATATGAACTGTCTAATCAACTGAATACTGCTTACAATTCCTCTGCGCCCGTCTGCAACTTTGTAGACGGGCGTTTTGTGTTCCCCCGGCAAAATTTTTTCAAAAAGTTTGCAAAATCACCGCCTATTCGGGGGTGCGCGGTTTTGAGGGTTTATGAAAGGGGACATCAGAAAAAATCACCCGCTTTCGCGGCTGCGAAAGGAGGTGAGAACATGAATGAACCGAACCGTACCCAATGGCAAATCCATTGTGCTTTTAATGGCTTTTGCAAACAGGCATTGAAGCGCGAAGCAATGAACGCCCACAGGGACACAAAGCGGCAGCAGTCAAGGGAAGTAACATTCTCCGATCTGTCACCACTGGAAGAAAGCCAGCTTGTTACCTACGACAGATATTTTGCAGATGATGAAGCTGAACAGTCTTTCATTATTGCGGGAAAAGAGATAACCGCAAAGCTGCTTGCCGAAGCCCTGCGGAGCTTGCCGGAAGAAAAGCGCGAAACTATCCTGCTGTATTATTTCTTCGATATGAGCGAAACCGAGATTTCAAGGCTCTGCAACATTCCGAGGACAACAGTGAAGTATCGCCGCAACAGCTCTTTTGAGCTACTAAAACGCTATTTGGAGGAACGCGCCTATGACTGCACAGACTGGTAACAATGAAAATGCCGAACGCGGCTTGTTACCCTACCCGGTAATCATAGCCGCAACAAAGGGCGACCCGGAAGCTATGGCGATTGTCGTCAAGCACTACGAAAGCTACATAACGTCCCTGTCTATGCGCAAGCTCTACGACGAGCGGGGAAATGTATATTGGGGCATAGACGAGGACATACGCGACCGTTTACGGTCACGGCTTATGCGGGCTGTCCTTTCATTCGAGGTTTAAGCTGATTTAGGACAGGCAGCGTCCTCCTTTCCGCTGCCCGCTCCCCAGCAGAACCTTTCCAGCACCTTGACAAAGAAAGCGGCGCAAGATAACGGCGGCGCAGCATAGGGCAGATCGGATACGTCCCTTTTGCGCCGAGCCATACGGCGGGTGCGCCATGACACTATCCCGGCGGGGTTTTCTTTTCCCTGCCGGGACAGCCGAGCGACCAACACCGAGCCGGGGAGCAAGTTTAGCAGCTTGCGGGCGACGAAAGCGCAGAATATATGATACTCCCTTACCGCCACAGTCCAAGCGTTCAAAGCGTCGCAGGCAATGGGTAGGGCTGCATGAGAACCATGCAGGGGTGAAACTCCCGTGAGGTTACGCTATTAACCGTCCGATCACAGCCCCTTTTTCACCATTAACCATTTACCCATTTTTGAAAGGGGGATTTATAGAATGAGCAATGCTGATGTGCCTATTGGGGAAAAGTACACGCTTACCATTGAGGAAGCGTCAAAATATTTCCGCATTGGGGAAAACAAGCTGCGGAAACTTGCAGAAGAAAACCCCACGGCGGGCTGGGTGATCTTGAACGGCAACCGTATTCAGATCAAGAGGAAACAGTTTGAAAAAATCATTGACACGCTGGACGCAATTTAGCGAAAAAGATAGTGAAAAGGAGCCTTGAATGTGCTATAATAGATGTAGGCATATCAAGGCTCTTTCCGACACGGAAAGGAGCAAAAACAATGTCGGAGAAAAGACGTGATAACAGAAACCGCATTTTGCGTTCGGGAGAGAGCCAGAGAAAAGACGGGAGATATGCTTACAAATATACCGATACTTTTGGTAAAGTGCAATTTGTCTATGCGTGGAAGTTAGTGCCTACGGACAAGACCCCAGCCGGGAAGCGTGACGACATATCCCTTAGAGAAAAGGAAAAAGAGATACAGAAAGACCGTGACGACGGGATAGACACAATCGGAAAGAAAATGACCGTCTGCGAGCTTTACGCGAAGCAGAACCGCCACCGGGGAAATGTAAGGCACAACACCACAAAGGGGCGCGAACGGCTGATGAAGCTGCTGGAAGCGGATAAACTTGGTTCCTGCCCCATTGACAGTGTGAAGCTGTCCGACGCGAAAGAATGGGCGTTGCGCATGAAAGAAAAGGGAATATCCTACAAGACCATAAGCAATGACAAGCGTTCTCTGAAAGCTGCTTTTTACACAGCGATACAGGACGACTGTATAAAGAAAAACCCCTTTGACTTCCAGCTAAACACCGTGATCGAGGACGACACAGAGCCGAAAGTACCCCTCACAGGAGAACAGGAAGAAAGCCTTTTATCCTTTATGCAAAGTGATAGCGTCTATCAGAAATACCGTGACGAAGTTATCATACTGCTGGGGACAGGGCTTAGGATTTCCGAACTCTGCGGACTGACTGAAACCGACCTTGACTTTGAAAACCGGGTAATCAATGTAGACCACCAGCTTTTACGGAGCGCGGAAACAGGCTACTACATAGAGAAGCCTAAAACACAGAGCGGTATCAGACAAATTCCAATGAGTGAAAAAGTGTATGAAGCGTTGGGGCGCGTGTTGGAGAACCGCAAGGGAGCGAAGAAAATCACCATTGACGGTTACAGCAATTTCCTTTTCCTCAACCAGGACGGCTGCCCGAAAACGAATGTGAACTATGCTACCATGTTCCGGGGGCTTGCGAAAAAGTACAACAAGTGCCATGAGGAAGCCTTACCCAAAGTAATGACACCCCACACCCTGCGCCATACATTCTGCACCAACTTAGCCAATGCGGGCATGAACCCGAAAGCGTTACAGTATATCATGGGACATTCCAACATCACCATGACGCTGAACTATTACGCACACGCAACATTCGCTTCCGCAAGGGCTGAAATGGAAAGGCTGATTGCAGCATAGCCGCGGACGGATTTACTACTTCTTTTACTACCATTGAGAGGGAAAACCTAAGAGGTTATGTGGGTATATAAGAACTTCTCCCCATATCTAAAATGCCGGAAAAGCCCGAAAATACGGGCTATACCGACATATAAGAACTTCTAAAGAGATAATCTAAATTCACCATAAATTTTAACTCAATAATAATTCTTTTATTTATTTTATAGCTATGTTAAAATAGCAAAATAAAGAAATCTACTAAATCAATGCAAAAATACTTTTTTTATAAATTAAAGCATTTAAAATAGATTTTATTAGTCTAATTTTGTTGTGCTTTTATTAAAAACTGTTGTCTATATCATTTTAATTTAACAGAATGGAATAAAGGGAACGGAGGAAAAAATAATGAAAAAGAAAGTATTACAAAATATGGAGCACGTTGAAGATTGGGAAAAAATTTTTGATATTATGAATGACGGAATGTATATTACAAATGCAGAAGGATTGACATTAAAAGTCAATCAAGCTTATGAACAAATTACAGGTTTGGACTCTAAAAATTTAATTGGTAAATATATGTCTGATATTGTAAAACAAGGTTATCTTTCTACTTCTATTACACAGCAAGTTATTAAAACTCAAAAATCTATTACAATAGAACAACAAATTATTAATGGGAAAAAAGTAGCTTTAAGAGGTATTCCCATTTTTGAGGAAGGTACTATAAAAATGGTTGTTTCTTTTGTTCGTGATATTTCTGTTATCAATAAAATGCAACAGGAACTAAATCATTCAAAAGTTATAATTGCTCAATATCAAAAGCAACTCAATGATTTACAAAAAAATTCTTTTATTGCAGAAAGTCCTGAGTTTAAAAAAGTAATATTTATAGCACAAAAAGTTGCTAATGTAGACTCTACTGTACTTATTTTAGGAGAATCTGGTACTGGAAAAGAAATTGTTGCAAAAGAAATTCACGAAAAGAGTAATCGTTGTAAAAATCTCTTTTTAAAAATTAACTGTGGTGCAATTCCAGAACAATTATTAGAATCAGAACTCTTTGGCTATGAAGGTGGTGCTTTTACAGGAGCAAAAAAAAATGGACACATAGGTATATTTGAAATGGCAAATAAGGGTACTGTATTTTTAGATGAAATTGGAGATATGCCATTACATTTGCAAGTAAAGCTCCTTCGTGTATTGCAAGAAAAAACAATTACTCGCATTGGTTCTACAAAGTCTATTTCTATTGATACCAGAGTAATTGCTGCAACAAATCAAAATATAGCAGAAATGGTTCAAAAAAAGGAATTTCGCCAAGATTTATACTACAGATTAAATGTTGTTTCTATAGAAATACCACCTTTAAGAAAACGAAAAACAGATATTATTCCTCTTATAGATCATTTTGTAAAAAAATTTAATCAAAAATATCAATTACAGAAAAGACTTTCCCCTAATTTATTAAAATATTTTGTAGAATATGATTGGCCTGGAAATGTAAGAGAATTAGAGAATATAATAGAACGTATATTAGTACTATCTGAAGAATGTGAAATTTGCTATTCTCCTTCCCTTTTACCTTGGACATCTGAAACAGAACAACAGCAAAAAGAGAACAAAACAATTTTTTCAACAGAGCAGTATGAGAATATCTCATTAAAGGAAGCATATGAAAAAGTAGAATGTATGCTATTACAAAGAGCTTCTGAAAAATATAAAACAACATATGAAATTGCAGAAGCGTTACAAATTAGTCAGCCTTCTGTATCTCGAAAATTAAAAAAATACAATATAACAAAAAAATGTTAATATATTATACTTCTACTATATTAATAAAAATCTTTAAAATAGACAGATTAACATACTAGAAATTATAAGTCCATTGATATTAAAGTCCTAAATCCAAAAAATAAGAAGTTTTAATCTTTTTAAGACTACATCATTTTATCATTTCATTATGTTATCTGTCTACTGAAAAGAGATACATTTCATTTAAAATAATTTTCTTTTAGATGCCCCAGCAATTCCTAAAGCATCTCTATATTTTGCTATTGTTCTTCTTGAAATTTCAACACCTTCTTTATTCAATTTTTCCGCTAATACTTTATCACTAAAAGGTTTCTTTTTATCTTCTTCATTTATCATTTTTACAATCATTTTTTTTACATTATCAGAAGATAACATTTTTTCTGATTTTGTAGAAACACTTGTAGAAAAAAAATAAGAAAGAGGAAATATTCCTTTATAACATTGTAAATATTTTTCTTTTATTGCTCTGCTTACAGTAGACTCATGAACACCTGTTTTTTGTGCTACATCATAAAGTCGCATAGGTAAAAGTCCTTCATTTTTTTGCTGAAAAAATGGTTTTTGTAATTGTACAATACATTCTGCTATTTTAATTAATGTTGTTTCTCGCCTTGCAATACATTGCATTGCCCATTCTGCCTGCTTTACTTTTGTTGTAATATACTCTTTTGCTGCTGGTGAAGTATCTTGTAATAATATTTCTTTGTAATATCCATTTATTTTTAATTTAGGTAGAAATTTGTCATTAATTATCACTAAAAATGTATCTTCTTTTTGTTTAATGATAATATCTGGAATAATGTACTCTGTTTTTTCTTTAGAAGGAAAAACAATTCCTGGTTTTGGACAAAGTTTTTTAATTATTTCACTTGCTTCTACCACTTCTACTATTTTTACTTTTAACTCTTTTGCAATAATATGCAATTGATTTTTTGCAAGTATCTCTAAATACTGATTTATAATTTTTTCACAAAGAGGACATTTTTGAGGCTGTCTTTTTATTTGAAGCAAAAGACATTCTTGTAAATTTCTTGCTCCTACCCCTGCTGGTTCTAAAGATTGAATGTATTTTAGTGCTTGTTGAGCTTGTTGTTCTGTAATATGAAATTTTTCTTTTAGTATCATTAAAGTATCTTCTTCTAAATAGCCATCTTCTTTTATACTTTTTACAAGAAAAGAAAGTATGTTTCTTTGTTTTGTTGTAATAGGTAATGTATTAATTTGAAATAAAAGATATTCCTCTAATGTTTCTTCTTCTTGTTGTTTAAATTTCCAATCATCATTTTCTTCTTGGTCTTCTTTCTCCTCTTGATAATATCGTTTATTTTGTTCATCTGTTGCGTCTAGCCATTCCAGTTTTTTACCAATCCAGTTTTTTAAGCACCTTATCATATTCCTGTTCATTAGATGTTTCGTCCCATTCTATAACAGGATTTTCTATCGCTACATTTTGCATATATTCACATAATGTTATCATACCCATTTGCAGAATTTCAGCTGATTGTTGCATACGTTGAGATAATATTTGCTTTTGTGCTACTGTCATAGATAATTTCATTTTGACACCTCCAGACTTTTTTTGCAGTATATCATATTATGCTAAAAAAATCTACTTTAATAAAAAAGTTAACTATATATTTATTATATATCAATAGATTAGATGATGATGTAGTAAAAAAATATAGAAGAACTGCAATTTATACTAAATGCAAGAGAAATATTTAATACTTTTAGCCAAACAAAAAGAGAACAGAATTGACTGATATTCAAAGAGCAGCAATGTTTTATTATATGCTTGAAATATTTTACAGTATAAGTTTGAGATAATATGATACAAATTACAGAAACTCATATTTCGTTCTAAAAAAGAAAAAGCTATACTAAAGGCGTTTTACAAATTTTAAAAAAAATTTATATTTAGTGTTTAGGGTCACCTTAACAAATATAGAAAAAGCTCTTTCTTTCCTTTGCTTACAATCATTACAGATTTTGTTTTATAATTACAAAATTTTTATAAAATCATAAATATATTTATTTTTTGTGGAAAGATTTTTTTCATTTAATGATAACATAATTTAAAATAAAAAAGTATAAAAATACTGTTGAAATAAAGAAAAAGTAATGATATTGTATTAAACATATTAAAAGTTATAGATATTATTTATAACAAAATAATGATATTTAAAAAACAAATAAAAATAGAATTCATATTATGAAAATAATAAAGGAGAATACAAAAATGACCGAAAAAACAAATAAAACGAATGCCAATATTGGATTTGAAAAGCAATTATGGGATGTTGCCTGTGTATTATGGGGACATATTCCAGCAGCAGAATATAGAAAAATTATTATAGGTCTTATTTTTTTGAGGTATATATCCAGTGCTTTTGAAAAAAGATATCAAGAACTTATTGAAGAGGGCGAGGGATTTGAAGATGAACGTGATGCATATACAATGAATAATGTTTTTTTTGTACCAGAAGAAGCTAGATGGAGCAAAATTTCTTCTGCAGCTCATACTCCTGAAATTGGAACAGTAATTGATAATGCTATGAGAGCGATTGAAAAAGAAAATACTACTCTTAAAAATGTACTTCCTAAAAATTATGCTAGTCCTGATTTAGACAAGATTGTTCTTGGTGATGTAGTAGATATTTTTACAAATAATATTGATATGAGTAATACAGAAACAAACGAAGACTTATTAGGACGTACTTATGAATATTGTATTAAAAAATTTGCTGAAAAAGAAGGTACTAGTGGAGGCGAGTTTTATACTCCATCAAGCATTGTAAAAACACTTGTTGAAATTTTAAAACCTTTTGAAAATTGCCGTATTTATGATTGTTGTTGTGGTAGTGGAGGTATGTTTGTACAAAGTGCAAAATTTATTCAAGCCCATAGTAGAAGACGAAACACAATTACTGCTGCTGTATATGGACAGGAAGCAAATTCTGATACATGGAAAATGGCAAAAATGAATATGGCAATTCGTGGTATTGATGCTGATTTTGGACCTTATCATGCAGATACTTTTACAAACGATTTACACCCTAATTTAAAAGCGGATTTCATACTTGCTAATCCTCCATTCAATTATCACCCTTGGAATCAAGATAAATTACTTGATGATAAACGTTGGAAATATGGTATTCCACCAGCAGGAAATGCAAACTTTGCGTGGATACAACATATAATACATCATCTTGCACCAAATGGGAAAATTGGTTTAGTACTTGCAAATGGTGCACTTTCTACACAGTCAAGCGGTGAGGGAGAAATTCGCAAAAAAATTATTGAAGATGATTTGATAGAAGGAATTGTAGCAATGCCAACACAGCTTTTTTATAGTGTGACCATTCCTGTTACGTTATGGTTTATTACAAAAGGAAAAAAACAAAAAGGAAAAACACTATTTATTGATGCACGAAAAATGGGATATATGGTTGACCGTAAACATAGAGATTTATCTGATGAAGATATTCAAAAATTGTCTGATACTTTTGTAGCTTTTCAAAATGGAACACTTGAAGATGTAAAAGGATTTTGTGCTGTTTGTAATATAGCAGAAATAGCAAAACAAGATTACATTCTTACACCAGGACGTTATGTAGGCATTGAAGAACAGAAAGATGACGGAGAACCTTTTGAGGAAAAAATGACAAGGTTGACTTCTGAATTATCCGAAATGTTTCAAAAAAGCCATGAATTAGAACAAGAAATTCGTAAAAAATTAGGGGCGATTGGATATGAAATATAATATTCCAGATAGGGTTTTAAAAGATATTATTTCTATGGCAAAAAAATGTAATATACAAAAAGTAATCCTTTTTGGCTCTCGTGCAAGAGGAACTCATAGAGAAAGAAGTGATATTGATATTGCAGTAAGCGGCGGTGATTTTGATGAGTTTTATTGGATGGTAAATGAAGAAGCATGGACATTACTGATGTTTGATATTGTAGACCTCAATAAAAGAATTTCAGATGAACTGAAAAAAGAAATAGAAAGAGATGGTGTTGTACTTTATGAGAAAGTATGATAATTTTTGTAAAGCATTAAATAATTTAAAAGAAGGAACACAACTTCATGAGCCTTATAATATTGCAGAGCAAACGGGAATGATTGGATTATTTGAGATTTGTTTTGAACAATCTTGGAAAATGATGAAAGAATTATTGGAACAACATGGTAGGTCTGAACAAAGAATCGGTTCACCTAGAACAATTATAAAAATTGCTTATCAATGTGGCATGATTTCCAATGAAGAAGGTTGGCTTGCTATTTTAAATACAAGAAATACACTTGCACATACTTATAGTGATGAACTTTCCCTAGAAACGATTAGAAATATAAAAGAAAATTACTTGTCATTATTTGAAAATTTAAAAAATGAAGTGGATAATGATTGGCTTAATTATGATGAAAAATAAAATTAGGGAGAGATTAAAGGTGATAGAGTATGAAATATAAATTTGAAGATATTGCAGAGTTTAACCCAAAAGAAAATATTAAAAAAGGAACTCTTGCAAAGAAAATAGCTATGGAAAAGTTACAACCATTTTGTAGAGATATTCCTACATATGAAATAACTGAATTTAAAGGTGGCACAAAATTTAAAAATGGTGATACAATAATGGCAAGAATTACTCCTTGCCTTGAAAATGGAAAAACTGCAAAAGTTAATATTCTTGAAAATAATGAAATTGGTTTTGGCTCAACTGAATATATTGTTTTTAGAGCAAAACCCAATATTTTAGATGAAGATTTTTTATATTATTTAGTTTGTAGTTCTTTTGTAAGAGAACCAGCTATAAAATCGATGGTTGGCTCATCTGGCAGACAAAGAGTTCAAATTGATGTAATCAAAAAACTTGAATTAGATTTACCTTTATATGAGGAGCAAATAAAAATAGGAAGCGTTCTTAAAAGTATTGATGATAAAATAGAACTGAACAATAAAATAAACAAGAATTTAGAGCAGCAAGCACAGGCTATTTTTATCAAAGAGTTTCTTTGTTTTGATGTTATTCCAGATACTTGGAAAGAAAGTTCATTAATTAATATTGCAAATTATTTAAATGGTCTTGCTATGCAAAAATTTAGACCAAATGAAAATAAAAATAGTTTGCCTGTACTAAAAATAAGAGAACTACGTCAAGGTTTTTGTGATAATTCAAGTGATTTGTGTTCGGCTAATATTCAACCTAAGTATATTATAAAAAATGGTGACGTTATATTTTCATGGTCGGGTAGTCTTTTAATTGATTTTTGGTGTGGCGAAATTTGTGGTTTAAATCAACATTTATTTAAGGTTACTTCAAATACATATGATAAATGGTTTTATTACTTATGGACAAAACACCATATTGAACAATTTACAATTATTGCTATGGATAAGGCAACAACAATGGGACATATAAAAAGAAATGATATTGAAAAGGCAAAAGTAATCATACCGCCGAAAGAGGATTATTTACGTATTGGTGCTATATTACAACCAATTTATGATATAATAATACAAAATCGTCTTGAAAATAATAAATTATCTTTATTGAAAGATACTTTATTACCAAAATTGATGTCTGGTGAAATTGATGCTTCCAAAATAAATGTTTAAATTGCAAAATTGTTGTTTAATTTAGGAGAAACATATAAATGAAAAATACACAGATAAAGATAAGTGATATTAGGTCAAATAGAATTGCACCTTTTGAAATTGATGATAAAAAATTGATAAAACTGTTCAGTTACTTCTTACATATTGCACCTACTATTAATAGTAGTACTGCTATGTCAATTGACTTAAGTAAACTTGAAGGAAATTGGAATAAATTTATCGAACAAGTATCTCCAAAACCACACCTTTTTAGAAGTTCAAGTTATCCACTTGAAAATTGTTTAAAGGACTATGATTTACACTCTGATGCTATTGTAAATAGAAAAAGTAAAGGGTTTATTTGCAAACGAAAAGATAATAAAGGTAAAGAAAAAGATTGTCAATGTTTCCTACGACATCTTCGTAATTCTATTGCACATAGTAATGTATTCATGCTTCATAGGGGAAATAGAAAATATTTACTCTTTGAAGATTTTAATAGAAATAATGCACGAACTTCTATAATACTTTGTTCTCAAACAGATTTACAAAGATTGAAACAAGAAATAATGAAACAGGAGAAATAATTATGTCAAATTTTTTTACAGAAGCAAATTACGAAAATGCCATTATAGAATTATTTCAAGAAATGGGTTATCATCATGTTTACGCTCCAAATATTGAAAGAGATTTTAATAATCCTCTCTATGAGGACGAATTAGAGCAAGCATTATATCGTATCAATCCTTCTATACCAGATGCCGCTATTGCTGATGCTCTCTACAAATTAAAAAATTTTGAAAGTGCCGAACTGATACAAAAAAATGCTCTATTTATGGATTACATACAACACGGCATAGAAGTACGATATTTTGTAAAAGGAGAAGAACATTCTGGTATTGTTTATATTGTAGATTATAAAAATCCAGACAATAATTCTTTTATTATTGCTAATCAGTGGACTTTTATTGAAAAAAGTAATAGACGTCCTGATGTACTTATTTTTCTGAATGGTTTACCCGTTGTACTTATGGAATTAAAATCTCCTTCTCGTGAAGAAACCGACGTATCAGAAGCCTATCAACAAATACAAAATTATATGCAGGAAATTCCTTCTATATTTATTTATAATTGTATTTGTGTAATTAGTGACCTTTTAACTTCAAAAGCAGGAACCATTACATCTGGCGAAGACCGTTTTATGGAGTGGAAAACACAAGACGGCAGTTATGAAAATACACAATATGCACAGTTTGATACCTTTTTTAAAGGAATGTTTCAAAAAGAACGTTTGCTTGATATCATAAAAAATTTTATTTGTTTTTCTAATGAGGGTTTGAAACAATTTAAAATTCTTGCAGGCTATCATCAATATTTTGCCGTAAATAAGGCAATCCTTTCTACTAAGAAAGCGACAGAAACAAACGGCAAAGGTGGTGTATTCTGGCATACACAAGGAAGCGGAAAATCTTTATCTATGGTATTTTATGCTCATCTTTTACAAGAAGCACTAAATAGCCCTACAATTGTTGTATTAACCGATAGAAATGACCTTGATAATCAACTTTATAGTCAGTTTGCAAAATGTAAAGACTTTTTGCGTCAAGAACCTATTCACGCTGAAAGCAGAGAACATTTAAAATCCTTACTTCACGGTAGACAGGCAAATGGTATTATTTTTACTACTATGCAAAAATTTGAAGAAGCTTTTGATACACTATCTGAACGTAGAAATATTGTTGTTATGGCTGATGAAGCACATCGTGGACAATATGGTTTAATTGAAAAAGTAAATTCTGAAACAGGAAAAGTAAAAGTTGGTATAGCACGAATAATAAGAAATAGTCTACCAAATGCTACTTATATTGGATTTACAGGAACACCTATTTCTATCAAAGATAAAAATACACGTGAAGTATTTGGAGATTATATTGATGTTTATGATATGACGCAAGCTGTGGAAGATGGTGCTACTCGTCCTGTTTATTATGAAAGTCGTGTTATTAAACTAAAATTAAATGAAGAAACATTAAAGCTCATTGATGCAGAATACGATGTTATGGCAAATAATGCTGACCCTCAAGTGATACAAAAAAGTAAAAAAGAACTTGGTAAAATGGAAGTTGTACTTGGAAATGATGAAACGATTGCTTCTCTTGTAGACGATATTCTTTTTCACTATGAAAATAATCGCGAAAGGCTTTTAACTGGAAAAGCAATGATTGTAGCATATTCTCGTACTATTGCTATGAAAATATATAAAAGAATTTTACAACTTCGTACAAATTGGACAGAAAAAGTTGCTTTAGTTATGACAGAAAATAACAATGACCCAAAAGATTGGAGAACTATTATAGGAAACAAGAGATATAAAGATGAATTAGCACAAAAATTTAAAGATAACACAAGTCCTTTAAAAATAGTCATTGTTGTGGATATGTGGTTAACAGGTTTTGATATTCCTTCTCTTGCTACAATGTATGTATACAAACCTATGAGTGGACACAATCTTATGCAAGCAATCGCAAGAGTAAACCGAGTTTTTCAAGACAAAGAAGGTGGTTTAATTGTTGATTACGTGGGCATTGCTGCTGCTTTAAAGGAAGCAATGAAGGATTATACCTCTCGTGACAAAAAAAATTATGGAGATACAGATGTAGCAAAAGTTGCATATCCCAAATTTTTGGAAAAATTATCTATTTGCCAAGATATATTTTATGGCTATAATTATTCTGAATTTATATCTGGTAATGATTTAAAACGTTCAAAAATTATTACTGGTGCTGTAAATTTTATGATTGCTGTAGATAAAGAAAAAGAACAAGAAAATTATATAAAAGAGTCATTAATGCTAAAACAAGCGTTATCCCTTTGTTCCTCATTAGTAGAAGAAAAATTACGTATAGAAGCCGCATTTTTTGAAGCTGTTCGTGTACTTATTACACGTTTTATTAACAAAGGAGGAGAAAAGAAATTTTCACTACCTGAAATAAACGCTCGTATCAATGAATTACTAAAAGCAAGTATTAAAAGTGAAGGTGTAATTAATTTATTTTCTGATATATCACAGCAAGTTTCACTTTTTGACCCTCAATTTCTTGAAGAAATCTCAAAAATGAAAGAAAAAAATATTGCTGTTGAACTTTTAAAAAAATTGATTGCTGAACAGGTACATATTTACAGACATACAAATGTTGTAAAATCTGAAAAATTCAGTGAAATAATACAAAATGTGATAAATAAATATTTGAATGGTATGCTTACGAATGAACAAGTTATCGAAGAATTGCTAAATTTAGCGAAACAAATCTCTGAGGCACAGAAACAAGGAGAAGAACTTGGACTTACAGTAGATGAATTAGCGTTTTATGATGCTTTAACAAAACCACAAGCAATAAAAGATTTTTATAAAAATGAAGAATTAATATCTATTACAAAAGAGTTAACAGAAACACTTAGAAAAAATCGTACAATAGATTGGCAAAGGCGTGATACAGCAAGAGCAACAATGAGAATGATGATTAGAAAACTTCTAAAAAAACATCACTATCCACCAGAAGGTATGAATGATGCTATAAAAATAGTTATGACACAATGTGAACTTTGGACAGATAATAATGCAGCAGATTAACTTAACTATCTCAAAAGTAAATAATAATTTGATAATAGTATAATATTTCATATAAATAAGTATTTATAATCAAAACCACTAGAAGAAGGATTACTTGCTAATTCTCTAAAAGGGAATACTGAAGATTTAACATCATATTGTTATCTTAAGCAGCCACTTCAAGTGGCTATTCTTTTTGTATTATCCTCTTTTATTACTCTTAAACAGGTTTATATATTCTTTTAAAAATATTTTATATGACATATAATTTCCTTCTAATTAGGTTTTGTATATATTTTCTTTTTTCTATGCTAAAGCGACAAAAAAGGCGAATAAAATTAATTTGTTCGCCTATAATATGTTTATATTGTCTAAAGTATTGAACTATTACAAAATTTTTTAACAAGAAAATTATTTAGTATTCGCCTGGATGTTTTCTGTCCATAAAAGAAGACTCTTGAGGACCTCTTTGGTCTTGTTTTGCAATGTAAAGACTACCTGTTGCTCTACCACATAATACAGGAGGTTC
>CAJTDC010000029.1 GCA_910575055.1 Clostridia bacterium | reverse complement strand
ATTTTTCTATGCGGCTGCCAAACCCTCATTTATATTATAACAGGAGGTTCTTTATTTCATATACTAAAGTTTTTTTACTTACCCCTAGTAGAACTAGGGGTTTTATTACGCTAAAGCACCAATAAAAAGAGCCTTTTCTCTAAAAGAAAGAAAAGGCTCTTTTGTTGTTTTTCCTTGCCGTTGCAACGTTAAAACCTTATAAAATCAAGGCTTTACAGCATTGTCAAGTATACCAATATATGGAGATGAACCACGATGTGGAGATATCCTCGCTCTAAAGCAATCAGCAAAAGAAATATTTCTTTTTTTGTAATGCTTACATCAGCTTCTTGATTTCTTCAATAGATAAACCAGTTGCCTTTGATATCATATTAACATCTTTAACATCTAGTATAGCAAGTAGATTTTTAGCAATTTCTACTTGTTTTTCTTTTTTTCCCTCATCTTTCCAGTTTTCAATAGCAGTATCCATATCAAATTCAGTAAACAGCATATTTATCACCTCACTTGAATTTTTTTCTAAAAATTCTTTCATGATATTTTTATCAATACAGATTTTGACAGCTTGAATAATAGCATCATTTAATTCTAAGCCCTTTTCCAGATAAGTTCTTACGACTGATATAAAATAACTATACTCTTTTAAATATTGACACTGTTGTACGATAGAATGATTTTCCTTATAATTGATATTGATAACTTTAACAGTTAACTCTAATTCTGGCGGATTTTGCTGTACTAGAAAAGCGTCTGAAAGTTTCAATATCTTTTCTTTAGGATAGTTTCTAACACCATTATATAATACATAACAGTGTGGTGTTGGTATTTTTTGTAATGTACTTCTATAAACGATATTTTTGTCAATGAGTTTTTCATACTCTCTAGCGATATAAAGTAGACACCTTAAAGGCATATTATTATTGATGGTACTCTGATGTTCTATCAATATAATAAATTTATTATCTATGGTAAAGCAAATATCATTTTTCTGATTCATAAAAAGCACATCTTCTAATGTAATAATATTGACTTCTGTTTCTTCTCCATAATCGGTATTTTCTAAAGCATTGTAAAGCAACCTTAGTTTATGCTCATCTGAAAAATATCGTGTAAAAACAGAATCTTTATACTTTTTATTGGTATTCATTG
Organism: Clostridia bacterium; assembly: GCA_910575055.1. Taxonomy (GTDB): domain Bacteria; phylum Bacillota; class Clostridia; order Lachnospirales; family Anaerotignaceae; genus Coprocola. The sequence goes on along the minus strand of CAJTDC010000029.1, from coordinate 26,942 downwards.
TTTCACCTCTTACTATTATTATATAAAAAAATTGCCATAATTACAATGGCTGTAATAATGGCAAAATAATATTATTTTTGTATAATGGTTATATAATAAGTCAACACTAAAATTTTAGTATCTTTTTCTATGATGTAAAGCGTCATTTGCTTCTCTTTGCAATCCTCTATGTTTTATTTCCTCCAGTGTAGCAGCTTGTTTGATAGGGCTACTAGCACTCATAGAAGTAAATTGACGAATTAAACGTTCATCACTCATATTTGCACATCTTTCTTGCTCTTTAATACTCTTTTCACGAAATTCTTTCATTTTATTCCCCATTGTATTGAAAGCTTTTCCTAAAAAATCATCTAAATCCATTTATAAATCCTCCAATCTTTAATCAGCAGATGCAAATAATGTAAATATCATAAATATTTCATCAATATAGGGTAATGGGTCTGGTATAAACATATTTCCTACCAATATAATCGCTTTTGCTCCTACAGGACAAGCTAAATATACTATACCACCTATTAAATATAAAATGATTTGAAACATTCTTCATTACCTCTCAAACCTTTTTGCAGATTTTCTTGCTTTTTCTGCTGTACTATAGTGTTGTCTAGCAATACCATATTTATATTCTTCACCGGAATTATTTTTTGCAGCAGCCCAATTTTTATCGCCAAGTCTTTGATGAGTTTCTGCAACACGTTCATAGGTTTCTCTCGACTTATCTTTCAAATTTGCCATAATTATTCTCCCTTTTTCATTGCTTTTATGCTTTTACCCAACTATGTACTCCTACGTTTGAACCTTTACATTTGCCACATCTAGTAGCACCAGGTTTTTCCTTTGTTGGTGTACTGTATCTTGTTCCGCATTTTCTGCAAATCCATTGTGTACTCATAATTTTCCTCCCCTAAAAGTAGTATGATAATAACTCTATTTTTAAACATATATCATAATATTGAAATTTATAAAATAGTATGATTTTATAAATTGTTTTGTAAAATCATATCATTTTTTGTAATTAAAGTGAACAGGCTGGAGGTAACTAATTTTCGTTACTTACAGCCTATTCTCATTTTTACATTTCCATATTACAATATTTTATGACAGGAGTGTTTTGAATGAATTATAAAGACATTGGAAGAAAGATGAAAGAAATCAGAATCAATAAAAATTTATCACAAGAGGAATTTGCGGAAGAAATTGGTATTACAGCTTCCTATTTGGGACAAGTAGAAAGAGGACAAAGAAAAATTTCATTGCCCACATTAGAGAAAATATCAGAAAGAACAGGTGTACCTATTGAAATTTTCATTTGTAATATGAATACAGAAAATGAATTACAGCGATTTTGGGAATCAGCAACAAAGGATTTAGAACTAGATGAGAAAGAAGAATTAGCAAATGCTTTTAAAGTACTTCTAACAACATTAAAGCATATTATGAAAAGGGATAAAATATGAGAAATAATATATTTTCAATTACACTTTGTGTATTTTTTATTGTATTAGATACACTTATATTGGGTTATAGTATAGGTAGAATTTATCCGCCTATTCCACAACAAGTTTCTGCACAACAAACGGTTTCTTCTGCAAGAAAAGAAAAACAAGAACAAAAATCAGAAGAACAGGAAGAAATCTCTAAAGATGTTGAGGAAAGTCAAGAACAACAATATTCAGAACAGAAATCAGATATTACAGAACAAATTACACAACGAGAACAACAGAGAACTACTTTACTTACGCAAGAAGAAGCGTTACAAATTGTGTCATTAGATTATTTGTCAAGTGGACAGCATATCATTGTAACAGGTGAAGATGAAAAAAGTTATATTATAGATTGTTTTGGAGAAAGATATTATGATGAAGATATAGGAGAACTTCATTATAATATGCCAGGAGCAAAATATGTAGTTGATAAATATAGTGGAGAAATAATATCTGTTACAATGCAGGAAAATAATACAAATGATGCTGTAGTACAACAAGAAGATAATACAATACAACAGACAACTCCTCATATTTATACAAGAGAAGAAGTCAATGCTATGTTTACTATGGACTGGGTAGATGGCTGTAGTTTATATATGGAATCTGAATTAGAGGGAGATATACAAGATACAATAATAAATGGAGAAACTTGCTACATTGGCAATGTTGTATGGGGAAATGGTAATCGTACAAGAATGTTTTATGTAGGAAATCAATCTTTAAAGGTATATGCTATTGATGAAACATATGTTGGTATGGTAACAGATGACTTTGCATATGAATTAGAAGAACATTAAATTTTTGTAAATAACAGTGAAAGCCTATAGGACAAATTGTTCTATAGGCTATTTTTATGCCCAAAATTGAAACAAAAAAGGTTTTAAATATATATCATAATAAAAATCTATAGTATAGATAATTCATATTGGAAAGGAGTACAAAGCTATGAAACAAATTTGCAATATGCAAGAAATTGAGAAGTTGAAAAAAGGAGGTGTGATAGGGGAGGAACTAGCGAAACATCTGACAGAGCAGTTTTTACATCTACTGAAAAGTATCAACACAAGCATAGCAGTCTATGACTTTGATATGGAAGCATATGGAAATATTGTGCTATTTGAAAACAATGACAATCTTTTTGACTTAACAGAAATAGGATTTGAAAACAGAGCCATTACTACACTATTTCCGGAATATGTAGAAGTCAAAACATATGACAGTAAAGAATATTACGAAGGTATTGTAGTGTGTAACAATGAATATGCTATCACATTTATCGCACCAAAAGGAATATACGTAGAAGAAATAGAACAATGGTTTTTATCAGAAGTTTAAAAGAGGTGAAAAAATGGATTTAGAACGACTGATTACAAAAGGGATACAACGAGAAATACCGATTGAAATACAAATATTACTTTGGAATATGCAGAGCAGATTAAGAAAACAGCAGAAAGAAATAGACTATCTGCAAGTATATCGTTTACAGGCATTACAAAAAGATTTACAGTTGATAGAGCATACAGCAGAACAGCCATTTTATCAAATGTCCTATTATTGTGTTGTAGAAAATGCTGTTACACAAAAAATTTACATCATTGAAACAGATTATGGTACAAAATTGGTTGAAACAATGCTGTTAGCAAAGGAATATTGAGGAGAGAATAACATGGAAAAGGAAACTTACACATTTACAACAAAAGGAATTATCGAAACAATAGAACGAGATTTTGCAATAGAGTACAAGCCATTTGCTAAGTATCAGTTAGAAAAGTTACCATTGTATGTTGCTTGTATAGACTTTATCAACAACACTGATATCATGAATAAAATGATATTTGCAAATGATTATTTAGAAGTACCACCAGTGAAAACATTCTTATGTTATAAAAAGGAAATTTCTAAAACGATATCTGACTATGACAAAAAATTTCTAGGTGCATTTTGGGGCTTTCTGTTCCGCTGTCTTGGATATGAAGATAGCAGAAAGGTATCACTGGGCAAAAATTCATTATTAAAAACAGGTCTATTCTTTAGAAATAATGCCGAAAATATCGTCATAGCAGACAGTCAAGCGGTAACTACTGAATCAAAAACAGAAAAAGCAGACAAAAAGAATGTTGTTGAAGAAAAGAAAAATCCAGCAGAGGAAAAGAAAACAGAAGAATCCAAAAAATGATAACAAATGATGGAAGGGAAACAGCCAATGCCTTTTAGGGGGCATTGGCGATTTCCTTCTTTTTTCAGTTCAACAGAAATTTTTTTCCTTTGCAAATACACAGCCATAGGCAGTGTGTTCGTGCTGGGCTGATACAAGGGGATTACAGCAGGTAAAACAGACAGGCTCTTGGGCAATCTCAGCCACAAAACAGTAATTTTTCTGTGAGCCGTTGTCTGTGCGACGACAGCAGAAAATGTTTCAAACAAATAAAAAAATAAGAAGATATTATAATAATACATACATAATGTATGTTTGATATTAGCTAGTAATATACAAAATACATATGTAAAACAGTAGTGTCGTCACAGTGTCGTTAAATAGTAAAAAACTATTCTAGCAATAGAAAAGGGCAAAAAGACAATAAAAAAAGTTTTTTTTAAAATCATATGTCCCTGATGTCCCTTTTTTATATAGAAAATAAATATATATATATGTCTAATATTAGTTAGTAATCTATAAAATACATTATAAAAGGTTTAAATAATATGCCGAAAATGCTGAAAATGCCAAAAGAATTTTTTTCAAAAATGATGACACTAACGACACTATATAAAATGAAATCAAATTTCTTTGAAGTCTATATTATCTATTTGAATATAGACGAAAGGAGTTTTTATAAGTATGAAAGAATTAAAAAAAGCAGTTATCTATGCCCGTTATTCCAGTACAAACCAAAGAGAGGAAAGCATAGAAGCACAAGTTAGAGCATGTAACAAATATGCAAAGGATAACAATTATACGATAGTCAATATTTACAAGGATTCTGCAAAATCAGCTACAACAGCAAATCGTCCAGCGTTTCAAGAAATGATAGCAGACAGCAGCAAAAAAGAGTTTGCATATGTTATTGTACATAAGTTAGACAGATTTTCAAGAGATAGATATGATTCTGTCACACAAAAAAGAAAGTTAAAACAAAATGGTGTTACATTATTATCTGTTACAGAAAATATTAATGATTCTCCAGAAAGTATTATGATGGAATCTGTATTAGAAGGTATGGCAGAATATTACTCTAAAAATCTGGCAAGAGAAGTCATGAAGGGACAAAAGGAAACCGCATATCAATGTAAACATTGTGGAGGCAAGCCACCGCTTGGTTATGATGTAGACAAACAGACACAAAAATATATTATCAATGAAAAAGAAGCAGTTACTATTAAAATGATATTTCAAATGTATATAGAAGGCAATGGCTTTCAACAAATATTAAAATACTTAAATGAAAATGGTTATAGAACGAAAAACCAAAAGCAATTTACACAATCCAGTTTGAACTGCATACTAAAAAATGAAAAATATAATGGTACGTTCGTATTCAATAAGAAAAAAGAGAAAGACGCTTTAGGAAAAAGAAATCCTAAAGCAAAACCAGAAGAAGAAGTGATAAGAATTGAAAACGGTATCCCAGCTATCATTGACAAAGAAATATTTGAAAAAGTGCAGCAAAAGATGATAGAAAACAAAAAAAGAGCAGGAGCATTTAAAGCAAAGCATATGTATGTATTATCAGGAATGATATTTTGTGGAGAATGTGGAGAGCCTATGTTTGGAAACTTTCGCAAGGGTGGACGCCATAAACTCCCGTACGCGTCTTATCGCTGTGGAAATAGAAAAAGTCATAGAGGTTGCTGTAACAAAGAAATACGTAGAGAATACATAGAGGACTTTGTATTAGAATCTTTACAAAAAGTATTATTTGCACCAAAAGCAAGTAAACAGATAGTAAAACTAATGAAAGAATATCATAAAACAACATTAAAGCAACAGCAACAAGAATTAAAACAACTGAAAACCGCTTTAGAAAAAACAGAAAAAGGATTAAATAATATCATAGATACCATTGCAATAGCAGGCATACCATCAGATACATTAATGGACAAGCTAAAACAGCTAGAATACAGTAAAACACAGCAAAAAGAGCGGATTGTAGAGTTAGAAAAGAGCATCAAAAACATCAATATTGATGAATCTACCATACAAAATATGATAGAACATTCCAGAGAATTTATCATGACAAAAAACTTACCTATCTGCAAGAATATTTTAAAAGAATATATCAATAAAGTTGTAGTATATATGGATAAAGTAGAAATATACTTCAAATTGAATATCATAGAACAGCAAGAATTATCAGTAATTTCATTACCAATGACAGCAGAAGAAGATATGGATACCATAAAAAGAGAATACAAGTCACTGTTAAAGTAATAGAAATATCACAATTACTATTTGCTAATAATAAAAGCAGTATACAAAAAGAGCCATTTCTCTAAAAGAAAGAAAAGGCTCTTTTGTTATTTTTTCTTGCCGTTGCAACGTTAAAACCTTATAAAATCAAGGCTTTACAGCGTTGTCGAGGATACCAATATATGGAGATGAACCACGATGTAAAGATATCCTCGCTCTAAAGCAATTAGGAAAAGAAATATTTTTTTTAATGGTTACATCAGTTTCTTGATTTCCTCGATAGATAAACCGGTTTTTTTAGATATAGTTTCAATGTCTAATACATCAAGCAAATTTTTAGCAATTTCAATCTTTTCTTCTTTTTTCCAAGTTTCAATAGCGGTATCCATATCAAATTCAGTAAATAACATATTTATCACCTCACTTGAATTTTTTTCTAAAAATTCTTTCATTACATTTTTATCAATACAAATTTTGACTGCATGGACAATAGCATCATTTAATGCAAAGCCTTTTTCCAAACAAGCTCTTACCACAGATATAAAATAACTATACTCTTTTAAATATTGGCATTGCTGTACAATAGTATGATTTTCCTCATAGTTAATATTAATAACTTTAACAGTCAATTCTAATTCTGGAGGGTTTTGAGATACTAAAAAAGCGTTTGAAAGTTTCAATATCTTTTCTTTAGGATAATTTCTAACACCATTATATAATACATAGCAGTGTGGTGTTGGGATTTTTTGTAATGTACTTTTATAAACAATATTTTTGTCAATGAGTTTTTCATATTCTCTAGCAATATAGAGTAAACACCTTAAAGGCATATTATTGTTAATGGTACTTTGATGTTCTATGAGTATAATAAATTGATTATCTATGGTAAAGCAAATATCATTCTTCAAATTCATAAAAAGTACATCTTCTAATGTAATGATATTTACTGCCGTTTCTTCCCCATAATTAGTATTTTCTAAAGCATTATAAAGCAATCTTAGTTTATGCTCATCTGAAAAATATCTTGTAAAAACAGAGTCCTTATATTTTTTATTCGTATTCATCTTTCCACCTCTTGCTATTATTATATAAAAAAAATGCTGTAAATACAATGCTTATAATTTTATTAAAATAAATAAAGGATTTTTTATAAAAGATTACTAAAACGGCAAAAACTGTCGCTTAATGAATATATAATGATATTATAAAGAAAGAATATTATAAAATTTCTAAAAGATAGGAGAAAGTGTATATGAACGAAAGATTAAAAGAAGCATTTATAGAATTTTTAAATAGTGCAATAGAAAACTGTCATTTAAGTTTTAATAGTTTAGAAAATATAAACTGTCACTTAAAATATGTGGAACAACAACGAGAAAAATTAAAAAAATTATTGGAAGAAAACAGTATTGTATTTCCATTACAAGAATTTTTTGATAAGTGTATTCTTTTAGAAAATAGAAGAAGTGAATTTACATATTTATCTGGATTGCAAGATGGCATAGAATTTACAAAAAAAATAGAACAAATAAAAGAAAATATAACGTTATAAGGAGGAAATTTATTATGATAATTTTATTGATAATTATATTTATTATTTTAGGCATTATATGATTTTGATATTATCCATATCACCATACAAAGAAGTTGGTGATATGGATAATAAATGGTTTTATTATTTTGAAACAATACCTTGAAATGTAATGAGTAATTCTTCCAACATATTTTTTTGTGGTTCTGTTAGTGATGAGAGAATATCTAATACAGGAGAGCTTTCATTAGAAATAGTTTCTTTCCCAAAAAGTAAATAATCTGCTGAAATAGGAAATACACTGCATATTTTATAGATTGTTTCAGCAGACATTCCCTTTTTTCCGTTTTCTAATTCTGCTAAAAATTGAGGAGAAATATCTACTTTTTCAGAAAACTTTTCTCTTGTTAATCCAAACTTTTCTCTTTGTCTACGTAATCTTTTACCAATTAAAATTTTATCCATATTTTCACCTCTTATTTTATTTTAATGATTGTAATATGGAGTAACATAAGAATTAGACGAAATTGAAACTTTAAGCGTATAATCATATTTATTATGTTATGTATTTACTATTGTTTTATGACAATAAAAGAAATAGTATAAAATGATAGAAAGGAGAAAAGAAACAGTGATACAAGAAGAAAATGAGAAAGAAAGTAAAGAAAAATTAAGTCCAAAAGTAATGAGAATGCTTGATATTTATACAGAACTAATAAGTGGTTATATAGTAAAAAAAGATGAAATTGCAAAACGATATGGTAAAAGTATTCGCACAATAGAAAGAGATATAGAAGACTTAGAATATTATATGGAAAATAATAGTATGATGATTGGAAGCGGAAAGATTATTCGCAAAAACAAACAATACAATTTAGAACAAAAATCAAATGTATTATCAAATAGTGAAATATTAGCAGTTTGTAAAATTTTACTAGATAGTAGAGCGTTTTCTAAAGAATGTATGAGTAAAATATTACACTGTTTTATTGATTATTGTGCTGAAGGTAAAAAACAAATTAATGAATTAATAAGAAGAGAGGAAGATTTTTATGTAGAAACATATCACGAATATGAATTTATGGAAAAAATGTGGCAAATAGGAGAGGCAATTATTCATCGAAAATGTATTGAAGTAAATTATAAAAGGGTTACAAATAACAAAGAAAGTCAAGTCAGAAAAAGAAAATTAAAACCAATAGCAATTTTGTTTTGGGAATATTATTTTTATTTAGTAGCATTTAGAGAAGATAAGGACATGAAGGAAGAAGACGAGTATGCTCCTATTGTATATCGTATTGATAGAATAAAAAATTTGAAAATTTTAGAGGAACGATTTCATATTCCAGACAAGGTTTTTGAATATGATACCCATGTGAATGAAGGAGAATTTCGTAAAAGAGTACAATTTATGAGAGGTGGAAAATTACGCAGAGTGAAATTTTTATATTATGGTAATGATATTCATGGGGTATGTGACCGCTTACCCACAGCAAAAGTAAAACCACAAGAAAATGGAACTTATATAGTAGAAGCGGAAGTGTTTGGAGATGGTATTGATATGTGGATTAGAATGCATGAACATGATGTAAAAGAAATCAAAAAATAAAATATTTGTAGAAAAATACAATTAATAGTTGAAAAATACGCTAAAAGCGCATATAATATTTTTATCTATTTAAAAACAGTTTTACGGTTATCATAGTATTACTTAGTATTGTTTAAAAAAATAGGATTTATGAGAGGAAGATAGCATGAAATTTAATTTATATAGTATACCTGTCATATTTAATGATGAGTTTCAAATTTATAATAGCTGTAGAAGTACATTTTTAAACACCATAGAAGATTTAATGGAAAACTTTCATTCTGTTTATTATCAAAATGTTAATAGTGTAAATAATGTAATAGATGCTGTTGCAAATTATTATTCTAAAGTTTCAAACTCTTTAACTACTATAGCTGTTCAACTGCTAGTACATTATGACATATTAAATTGTAATGAGGAAATATTTCAAGAAAAATATTTTAATATTTTTTCTAATACAACCACAATGAATGCTCTAATGAAAAAAGTGGATGATATTGAAGGTGCTTATAGTCAAAGACAACAAGAAAAAGCAATAGAAAGAGCTTCAAGAAGTCAATGGGTTGGTGGAGGATATGGTATTGGAGGAGCTATAAAAGGTGCTATAAAAGCAGAAGCAATGAATATGGTAACAGATGGTTTCAGAAGCATTGGAGATTCTTATTCTGATAATAAAGATAAGCAAAGAGTTTTGGATACCTTAAGTAGCCTTATTAAGGACAATTCAGTTTATCAAGGGATTTATTCTGATATTAAAACAACAGGAATTAACATTTTTAAATGTTTTTTAAATGAATTATATGAAAATGGAATTATATCATTTGTTTCATTTGATGAGAAGAAAAGTAATGCTAAATTTGAAAATGTAATTCGTTTTAAAACAAACCCAAACGAAATTTTACATTCTGTTGTAGAATGTATACAGGATAATCCTTATGAAATAAAATATTATGAATACCTTATACATAATTTTGGAGATTCTGATAAAGAAATTGAAAAAATATCTGAATATCTTGATTTTGAAGAAGATATTCAGAAATGTAAAAATGAAATTATGCAAGATATTTTGGATATGAAAGAAACAAATTGTGCAGAAATATATAAAAAAATAAAAAAAATTCAGAAATCCAGCACCAAACTTGGCAGAAATTTTGACACAGAAATTTCTAGGTTAAAGCAACTGGACATTCAATATCGAACCGTAGATTCTATTCTTTTTAAAACAGAACAAGAAGCAAATATTTTAAAGAAATGCTTAAACATGACAGAAGATTCCTATGATAAAGTTTGCGAGAAAATTAAGACAACAAAAGAAACAGAAAAGAGATTATCGATTAATTTAAAAAAACACATTGATAAATTAGAAACAAAAGAAAAAAATCTAAGAAATATAAAAGGAATTCAATGTGAAACTTATAAGGATGCACAACAATTACAGATTTGTTTTGATATGGAAGAGCAAGATTATAATGAAGTTATAAAAAAACTAGGTAAGTTTGCTGAATTACAGAAAAAAATAAAAAATTTAAGTGAAACAGAACAAGTCAAATCATGTATATCACAATTAGAAAAAAAAGAAATTGTATTTAGAACGGTAGAAAACATTGAATATAAAACAATTGAAGAGGCAGATAATGTTAGAAAAATATTATCTGAGTTAGATAAAGCAGCAGAAGAAAATTTTGAAACATGGACCATTGAAGAACTTCTAGCAGAAAAGGAAAAAGCTCAAAAATATAATTATCAATCCTATGTGAAAAAAATAGAAAACCGTATCGCTTTATTAAAAGAGAGATTTTCTGAAAGTGAAGAATATTATGAAAAATTATTATCTATTAATTTGTTTTCTAAAGAAGTGATAACATCCTTTGAAGGAATTTTAAATAATATAAAGCATAAAGAAGTAAAAAATGATGTTGAAAATGTATTGTCCATATTTAAGTCTTTGATTAATTTTAGAGAGAATGTAAATTCTTTTAAAATACCATATGAAGTAAACAAAATATTATCTGATATAAAAACTGCTCACTCTGCTATTAAAATGGAGAAATATAAAAATATATTTCAACCAGAAATGTTAGAAGAAATCAATCAAAAATTAAATTATTTGCAATCTGATGATTATAAGCAAGAGTATGAAAAAGCATATAAATACCAAAGCTCTATAAATGATATAAGTAGTGGCGACATGCCTTTTTATATAATTTGGATAGTTGTTGTTTGGCTAGTAAAGGGATTTTTGTATCGTTGGTTTTTTCAAGGAGGATGGATTACAAAAGGAATTATTATCATTTTTGTTATATTGCCTACCTTTAGTTTTGTCATAATGGCTATGACAGATATTGGACAATATTTAAAACGTTTTTTAGCAAAAGTTTATGTACTTCAACATCCTGAATGTGAGGATATTTGGAAGAAACTTACAGACAATGGTACTATAACCTATTTGGATTATTATCATTGAAAATAGATATTTTCAATCTTTCTAATGAACTGCAATATATTACTTGTAAATACATATGATAATGGTAAAGCCTATAGAACAAATTGTTCTATAGGCTATTTTTATGCTCAAAATGAAACAAAAGAAATTTGAAAGATATATCATAATAAAAATCTATAGTATAGATAATTCATACATGAAAGGAGTACAAAGCTATGAAGCAAATTTGTAAAATGCAACAAATTGAAAAAGTAAAAAAAGAAGGGGTGATTGGTGAGGAACTTGCAAAACATCTAAAGGAACAATTTTTACATTTACTGAAAAGTATCAACACAAGTATAGCGATATATGACTTTGATATGGAGGCATATGGAAATATTGTGCTATTTGAAAGCAATGACAATCTTTTTGATTTGACTGAAATAGGCTTTAAAAACAGAGCAATTACTTCATTATTCCCAGAATATGTAGAAGTCAAAACATATGATAACAAAGAATATTACGAGGGTATTGTAATATATAACAATGAATATGCTATCACATTTCTTGCACCAAAGGGAGTATATGCAGAAGAAATAGAACAATGGTTTTTATCAGAAATCTAAAAGAGGTGACAAAATGGATTTAGAACGACTGATTACAAAAGGGATACAGCAAAACATACCTATTGAAATACAAATATTGCTTTGGAATATGCAGGACAAATTAAGAAAGCAGCAGAAAAAGATAGATTACTTACAAGTATATCGTTTAGAAGCAGTACAAAAAAACTTACAGTTTATAGAGCATACAGCAGAACAACCTTTTTACCAAATGTCCTATTACTGTGTTGTAGAAAATGCGGTTACAGAAAAAGTTTACATCATTGAAACAGATTATCATACAAAATTAGTTGAAACAATGTTACTAGCAAGTGAATATTAAGGAGAGAATAACATGGAAAAGAAGACTTACACATTTACAACAAAAGGAATTATCGAAACAATAGAACGAGATTTTGCAATAGAGTACAAGCCATTTGCAAAGTATCAGTTAGAAAAGCTACCGTTGTATGTTGCGTGTATCGACTTTATCAACAATGCAGATGTCATGAATAAAATGATATTTGCAAATGATTACTTAGAAGTGCCACCTGTCAAAACATTCCTATGTTATAAAAAGGAAATCTGCAAAACGCTATCTGACTATGACAAAAAGTTTCTTGGAGCATTTTGGGGCTTTCTGTTCCGTTGTCTTGGATATGAGGACAGTAGAAAGGTATCACTCGGCAAAAATTCCTTATTAAAAACAGGGCTGTTCTTTAGAAATAATGCCGAAAATATCGTCATAGCAGACAGTCAAACGGTGGCTACTGAAACGAAAGCCGAGAAACCAAAAAATGCAGTGGAAGAAAAGAAAATAGCAGAAGCGAAAAAGTAACATAGCAAAGTCAATAGCAAATGTCCTCAAAAGACATTTGCTGTTGACTTCTTTTTTTGAGTTCAACAGAAATTTTTTTCCTTTGGAAATACACGGCAATAGGCACAGCGTTTGGGCTATGTTGATACAAGAGGATTGCAGGGGGCAAAACAGGCAGGCTCTTGGGCAATCTCAGCCACAGAACAGTAAAATTTTTATGAACCGTTGTCCATGATGATGGCAGGAAATATTCTAAACAAATAAAAAATGAAGAAGATATTATTATAATACATACATAATGTATGTTTGATATTAGCTAGTAATATGCAAAATACATCTGTAAGATAGTAGTGTCGTTACAGTGTCGTGAATAGCAAAAAACTATTCTGGCAATAGAAAAGGGCAAAAGTGGCAATAAAAAAGTTTTTTTAAAATCATATGTCCTTGATGTCCCTATTTAACAATAAAGAGAAAATAAATATTGAAAAAATTGACAAAATGTAGTATAATAGATTAGTAAATTACTAAACTACTAAATCAATAAAATTATATAAGGAGGTTTTTTATGTATATCAAAGGTTGCAGAAGAAAAAGTGATTTTATGTTTTATCAATATGATATTATTGAAATTGCTTTGTACTTAGATGATATTTTAGAGGATAAAAAAAAATACATTAGAAAAAAATTTGGAGAGGAGTATGATTATATTAGTTTGCTTACAAAAAGAAGTAGAGATGCTACTAAGGATGAAACAGCAGATATAGATAGTATTGAAGAAAAACTAGATAGTCAAGATAAAGCTGATAAAATATATAGAAAAAAGTCTATCGGTTATAACCTTTTATATGATTCACTAAAAGGTTATGAATTTCCTGCTTTTTATCAATATAATGATAGAAATGAATTACATGAAAAGAAAAAAACTTCAAGATTTTCAAAATCTATTTATGAAATAGAGGAAACTATTTTAAAATCAGGAGAAAATTATATAGAAATGGAACAAAAAAAAGAAAAATCAATGCTTAATCAAGAAGAAAATAAGGAATTTACACAGATACAATATTTTTGGCAAAATGAAATATTATGTTCTCTTTATTTAAAAACAAAATTTAGAAAACAGATGATAGAAGAAAATAAAAAGAAAAATAAAAGAGAAAAAATGTCGCTTTATTCCTTAGAAGAATGTATTTTTTTTCTTGTTATATTATTATCTCCATCTACTAGAAACTCAATAAAATGGAAAGGAAAAAAGAATAAAACAAAGATAAACCATAAAAAAAAGGAATCAGAAGAAACTTTGAGATTTATGGAAATAGTAGAAAATACTGAAAAAGCACTTGATATGATATTAAGCTGCTTACCTATAATCTTTGAAGACCCTATTTTTAAAGATAGTACATTGCAGAAAAAAAAGAAAAAAGGAGAGTTAAATATCAGTAAACATGATATAGATTATCATATAGATAAAAGTAATGTAGCTGACGCGGTAAGAAACTTATTTGAACTTGCTAATTTAAAAAATACAATAGAAATCTTTTTAGATTAATAGAAGAATTTGCGATGGAAGAAATTTCATCGCTTTTTTTTAATAAAAAAATTTTCAGGTATATTTTTTTCTCAGGACAATTTAAAATAGATTCATAAATACAGAGAAAGGAGCCTGATATTATGAAAAATACAGGGATATATTTAGATGAAAAAGGAAAAATCGCTGCTATTAATTTTAATGAATTTTGTCGCTATTTGCTAACAAAGATAAACCTTATTTATTCTTCCATTGATAAACATTTTTATCAATACGAGAGAGGGGTATATATTCGTATTTCTAATGAAGAAGTAAGTGCTATTGCTAGAGAAGAAATGCACATTATTGTACCAGATTGTTGGAAACCATCTTATAAACAAAAATGCTTAGAAATATTACAATTAGAAAGATTACAGAAAGAGGAATTTAACAAAAATAATCGATTTATAAATTTAAAAAATGGTTTATTTGACCTAAAAGAATATAAAGTTATAGCACATACACCAGAATTTTTATCAACAGTACAATTACCGATTTTATATGATAAAAATGCAGAGTGTCCTAACTTTATCAAATTTTTACATGAAATTTTTGAAGATGATGAAACAAGAATTAAACTAATTCAACAGCTATTTGGTTACTGTCTTACCTCATCTACAAAAGCACAAAAAGCATTTATACTACAAGGAAGTGGTGCAAACGGTAAAAGTGTTTTGTTAAGTGTATTAACAGCGTTGGTAGGAAAAGAAAATGTTTCTAATTTACCTATATCAAGTTTAGGCAGTCATTTTAAAGTAGTTGATTTACTTGATAAAAATGTAAATATTGTATCAGAAGGCAATTTTAAAGCAACTCTTTTTTCTTCTGAAGTATTTAAGGCTGTTGTAGCAGGGGATAACTGCTTTGCTGAACATAAATATGGTGATACTTTTTCTTTACAGCCAAAGTGCAAAATTATTATTGCTGTAAATCATTTACCTAATATAAAGGATACAAGTTATGGTATGGAACGTAGGCTTGTTGTCATTCCTTTTACTAGAATTTTTAGACAAGGAGAACAAGATAAATTCTTAACACAAAAGCTAAAAAAAGAACTATCAGGTATTTTTAATTTTGCATTAGAAGGTCTAAAAGAATTACGTCAAAATAAATATAACTTTGTATTTTCAAAAGCGTGTGACAAAGCAAGTCGTGAGTTTTTTCATCATAATAACCCTATAAAAGAATTTGTGGAAATGCAAATTTACGAGTCACCAGCAAGTCATATCACTTACAAAATATTATGGGAAATATACTTATCTTGGCTTTGTAAAGAGGGAATTTCAAGCCCTAATCATCTTGACCGCAGACAATTTAGCACAGACATTAGAACTGTATTAGATAATGTAGGAATACCATATAAAACAGGTAAAAAGTCTAATGGTGACCGTCGTATTGATGGCATTGCAGTCAAAAATGAATTATATAAACAATATGAACAGGAGGACTTAAATTTATGAAACTACAAATAAATTATTCAAGAAAAGAGTTAAATTCTATTGGGAAACAACGCTTTCAAGGCAAGAATATGCCATACTTTAATGAAAAACCTTTTATAGTTAGCGTATCCAACAATACATATAAACCCTATTTAAAAGTATTTTCTGCTATGTTAGAAGAAAATAAGTTATACTAAAAAATTCTACACCTGTTAATGTATATTATTATACTATATGTTAGCAGGTGGTGCAATAAAAATAAAACAATTTTTCTAAAATGATGACACTAACGACACTATGTAAAATGAAATCAAATTTCTTTGAAATCTATATTATCTAATAGAATATAGAGGAAAGGAGTTTTTTATATATGAAAGAATTAAAAAAAGCGGTCATTTATGCCCGTTATTCCAGTACAAACCAGAGAGAAGAAAGTATAGAAGCACAGGTAAGGGCTTGTAGTAAATATGCAAAAGATAATCATTATACTATAATCAATATTTACAAAGACTCTGCAAAATCAGCTACCACAGCAAACCGTCCAGCATTTCAAGAAATGATTGCAGATAGCAGCAAAAAAGAGTTTGCATATGTTATCGTACATAAGTTAGACAGATTTTCAAGAGATAGATATGACTCTGTCACACAAAAAAGAAAGTTAAAACAAAATGGTGTTACATTGCTGTCTGTCACAGAAAATATCAACGACTCTCCAGAAAGTATTATGATGGAATCCGTATTAGAAGGTATGGCAGAATATTATTCTAAAAACTTAGCCAGAGAAGTGATGAAAGGACAAAAAGAAACAGCATATCAATGTAAACATTGTGGAGGAAAGCCACCGCTTGGTTATGATGTAGACAAAGAAACACATAAATATATTATCAATGAAAAAGAAGCAGTTATAGTTAGAATGATATTTCAAATGTATATAGAAGGGAACGGATTTCAGCAAATTTTAAGATACTTGAACGAAAATGGTTACACTACTAAGAACCAAAAGCAATTTACACAATCCAGTTTAAACTGCATACTAAAAAATGAAAAATATAATGGAACGTTTGTATTCAATAAGAAAAAAGAAAAGGACGCTATGGGTAAAAGAAATCCCAAAGTAAAACCAGAGGAAGAAGTCATTAGAATTGAAAACGGTATGCCTGCTATTATTAATAAAAAAACATTTGAAAAAGTACAGCAAAAAATGATAGAAAATAAAAAGAGAGCAGGAAGTTTTAAAGCGAAACATATGTATATTTTATCTGGCATAATATTCTGTGGAGAATGTGGTGAACCTATGTTTGGGAACTTTCGCAAGGGTGGACGCCATAAACTCCCGTATGCTTCTTATCGCTGTGGCAATAGAAAAAGTCATAGAGGTTGTTGTAACAAAGAAATCCGCAGGGAATATGTAGAAGATTTTGTGTTAGAGTCATTACAAAAAGTATTATTTGCACCAAAAGCAAGCAAACAGATAGTAAAATTGATGAAAGAATACCACAAAACAACATTAAAACAACAGCAACAAGAATTAAAACAAGTAAAATCTGCTTTAGAAAGAACAGAAAAAGGATTATCCAATATCATAGAAACCATAGCTGCAACAGGTTTTACATCAGATACATTAACAGACAAACTAAAACAGCTAGAACAAAGTAAAACACAGCAAAAAGAACACATTGCAGAGTTAGAAAAGAGTATTAAGAACATCAATATTGATGAAAATACCATACAAAATTTGATAGAACATTCCAGAGAATTTATTATGACAAAAAATTTACCTGTCTGCAAAAACATTTTGAAAGAATATATCAAAAAAGTGGTGGTATATATGGATAAAGTAGAAATATATTTCAAATTGAATATCGTAGAACAACAAGAATTATCTGTTGTTTCATTGCCTATGACAGCAGAAGAAGACATTGATACCATAAAAAGGGAATACAAGTCCTTGCTAAAGCAATAAAAATATGACATTTGCTATTTGCTAATACGAAAAGCAGCATAGTAAAAGAGCCTTTTCTCTAAAAGAAAGAAAAGGCTCTTTTGTTGTTTTTCCTTGCCGTTGCAACGTTAAAACCTTTTAAAATCAAGGGTTTACAGCATTGTCGAGGATACCAATATATGGAGATGAGGGGAATTGAACCCCTGTCCGAAAACCTCTCCATAAGGACTTCTCCCATCACAGCTTTTCTTTTCACATTCCCTCAGAATATTGCCGAAAAGCAGGCTATATCCCTTAGTAGCTTCATCAATCTTTTCTACTGGCAAAGCTTACAGTAGAAAGTGCATCACCTGTCGACGCCAGACTCTCTAGCGGTGATAGACCAGAGACTGACGGGCAGCACTTAGGCTGCCATTAATGAATAATCTTCGTCGTTTCTTTTTAAAGTTTTCGGTTTGATATGCAGTTACCGAGACTGCAGATGGCTATCCCTACTTTCAAAATTCCCGTCGAAACCATTACATCCCCTTATGCAAAAATACATTATAATTAATTTGAAATAAAAAGATTATAAAGTTAAATTTCTAATTTTAAAATCTTTTTCAGCTTGACGACGTTGGTCATTTTTAGCAATCGTTTGTCTTTTATCATAAAGTTTTTTACCCTTTGCAACACCAATATCTACTTTTACAAGTCCCCTATCAAAATATACTTTTAATGGCACAACAGTATAACCTGTGGCTTGTATAGCACCGAAAATTTTTCTAATTTGGCTTTTATGCAAAAGCAACTTTCTAGTACGCAAAGGATTTTTATTAAAAACATTGCCTTGTTCATATGGGCTAATGTGCATACTATACAGAAAAGCTTCCATATTTTCAATACGAATAAAACTTTCTTTTAAACTGCATTTTCCTTGACGGAGAGATTTTACTTCTGTTCCAACAAGAGATATACCCGCCTGAAAAGTTTCTTCAATAAAATAGTCATGGTATGCTTTTTTATTTTGAGCAATTAACCTTTTTGTTTTTTCTTTTGCCATAATAACACCTTTTTCTGCCTACAAATCAATTATAATTGTTTCTAATTATATCATAGTTAAGAAAAAAAGCAAGTAACAAAATGATTACAAAAAGTACAATATTTTACAAAAAAACAAAAAGCACTTCAATAAAAAAAGAAAAGTGCTTTTATTATTATTTTTCATCATTTGTTTTTATCATTAAGCATTTACGTCTACACGATTAGCAATAGGAATAGTATTGATTTTTTCATAAGTACTTTGTGCTTCTTCTGGGGTATGTTCTACTTCATTGAATTCCTCTTGATACAAATTTATTTTTATATTTTGTATAGATTGTGCTGCACTCCATTGTTGACGTACTTTTTCCATTGTTTCTTCATCAACAATTGTATCCTGATGTATAATAACTTCATTGTTTTGTGCCATAAAAACCTCCCTAAAAAAATAATTTTGTTTAATAAAGTAATATGAATTTATATATCAAAATGATAATAAAATAAATTATTTTACTATTATAATTACAAAACAAAAAGAATTTATGAACAAAAAATAAATTTTATATTAAAATTATATCATAAAACAATTAAAATGAAAAGATAGAATAGTAAAGTTTCCTAATTACTTTGTATACATACCGCAGTCTAACCATAGCAATACATATGAAATAAAATTGATAGAATTAGTTCAAAACCTCATTTGTAATTGTTATTTGGCGTGTATAAAAGAACAACATATTGTTCCAGAAGATATGGAAATTCAAGTAGAAAATATATCAGAATTTGCAAAAATAGTAGAAAAATCAATTAATGAAAAAATAAATTATAAATATATATTTGAATTTTGGAACACAAAAATGTGCTTATAGCAATATAAAAATAAAAATATGTAAAAAAAGATTGCTTTTTTTGAAACGAGATGATATAATATATTACCGTGAGTACAGGCAGTCCGCTGTGATACAAGGGGTATCATAAGAATGTCTATGAAGAAGGGAGGAAACAAAATGGATATGATTAAAGAATTAGAAAAAGAACAACTCAAAAGCGATGTTACACCTTTTAATGTAGGAGATACTATTCGTGTTTATGCAAAAGTTGTTGAGGGTACAAGAGAAAGATTACAGATGTTCGAAGGCGTTGTTATCAAAAGACAAAACGGCGGAATTAGAGAAACATTTACAGTAAGAAGAATTGCTTCTGGTGTAGGTGTAGAAAGAACATGGCCTTTACACTCCCCAAGAATTGACCGTATTGAAGTAGTAAGACGTGGTATTGTAAGACGTGCAAAACTGTTCTACTTAAGAGATAAAGTCGGAAAAGCTGCAAAAGTAAAAGAAGTATTGAGATAATCAAAAATAAGAGCCTTGATGGGGAAAACATCAAGGCTTTTTTTCGTATCTATTGTATGTGTGAGGAGAGAAGAACAGTATGACAGAAAAAAAAGGAATTCATTGGACAATACAATTAATACTAGTTGTTGCGTTTGTTTTTATATTAAGAACATTTATTTTTGGAACAATTACAGTAAAAGGGTCTTCTATGGAGCCTAATTTTCATCACGGCGACTTTGTAATTGTTAACAAATTAGCTTATCATATAGGTGAACCAAAAAAAGGTGATATTACAATATGTTGGCTAAATTCTGGTAACAGAAGAGAAAATATTATAAAAAGAGTGATAGGAGTGCCTGGAGATGAAATAGATATGCAAATAAGAGAACAAGGTTGGGACTGGGAATATATTTTATATATCAACGGAGAAGAACAAAAAGAAGAATATATCGCAGAAGCAATGCAACAGGCAGGTACAATAGACTATCCCTTTATTGTAGAAGAAAATTGTTATTTTGTTATGGGGGACAACAGAAATGCAAGTACTGACAGCAGAGAAGTAACTGTTGGAGCAATTTCAAAAGAAAATATAAAAGGTAAAGTTATTTTTAGATTATATCCTTTTGATAATATAGGAGCAATAAAACAAACAAAAGAAAGGTGATAAAATATGAATATACAATGGTATCCAGGACATATGACAAAAACAAAAAGAATGATGGTGGAAAATATATCACTTGTAGATATTATAATAGAATTGGTAGATGCAAGAATACCTTACAGCAGTAAAAACCCAGATATAGACGATTTAGCCAAAAATAAATATAGAATAATATTATTAAACAAATGTGATTTATCAGAACAAAAAGCTACAGCACTTTGGGAGCAATATTACAAACAAAAAGGCTTTGAAGTAATACAAGTGAACTCTATAAAAGGAACAGGAATGGTAGAAGTCACAAATGCAGCAAGAGCGTTAATGAAAGACAAAATCGAAAGACAAAAAGCAAGGGGTAGACTTTTTATACCTATACGTAGTATGATAGTAGGAATACCAAATGTAGGAAAATCTACATTTATCAATAAATATGTAGGAAAAACAACAGCAAAAACAGGAGATAAGCCTGGTGTCACAAGAGGAAAACAATGGATAAAATTAAAAAAAGATTTTGAACTTTTAGATACACCAGGAATATTATGGCCTAAATTTGACGATAAAGAAGTTGGATTAAAATTAGCTTTTACAGGAGCAGTTAATGATGATATATTAGATTTGACAACATTAGCAACAGAATTAATCAATCATCTTTTGTTGAGGCATAGTGAATTACTTCAAAATCGTTATCAAATTACATTTGATACCATAGAAGAACCTCATATCATATTAGAAAAAATAGCCATTGCAAGAGGATTTAAGCAAAAAGGAGGAGAGCCTGATATTGATAGAGCTTCTAAAATACTTTTAGATGAATACAGAGGAGGAAAATTAGGTAACATTACATTAGAATTGCCAGAAGAATTAGAAATAACTTAAACTATTTACACTCATAAAAAAAGTATAATAAAAATTATAAATAAGGAGGAAATATATTATGTTAGAATATATTAAATCAAAACGGCTGACAATAGGTGAAGTATTATCTATTGCGGCAAATATTTACAAACAAAATATTAAAACAATTGCATTTGTTGGTTTTTTTATTATCATACCATTGTTTTTATTTAATCAATGGATTGTTTCTCAAACAATTATTAATTTAAATTATTTATATGATGATGTAATGGATATTGATATGGTTGCACAAGTTAATGCTATGACAAGTGCATCACTTTATAATATGGTTGCATCATTAGTACAAATGGTAGTACAGCCTTTAGCGAGTGTTGCTATTATATGGGGAGCAGTTAACGTTGTAAAAGAACAAAAAAGTAGTGCAAAAAACAATTTTTTATATAGTTTTTCAAAAGCACCAGCAGCTATTTGGACAACTTTTTTGCAGGTTATTTTTTTATTTTTGATTATATGTTCTTTTTTAATGATTGCAGTAAGTTTTTTGTCTGTGCTAAGAGAAATACTTATGACAATATTTTTTATTATTACTATTGCTGTTTGTGTTTCAGTCATTGCTTATTTTAGTGCAATTTGGATATTTGCAGACTGTGTTGTTACTATACAGAATATAAGCGGTTTAAAAGCATTATCAGTAAGCAACAGAGCGGCAAAAATCCATTTTTTAGAAACTTTTTTGTATATGATAATATATGGTATTATTACATTTCTTATAGGATTAAGTATAGCAAAAATTTTAGAAGGTGTATCCGTTTTTCTATCTGATAATGTTTATTTATTGTGTTGTATGGTTTGGAGTTTTTTAAGATATATTGTATTTGATGGCTTTTTTATTATGATTTTAGTAGTACTATTTTTAAATCGTATTTGGGCAAACACACAAAACAGTACTTATATCAATGACATAAAAGGAGAAATTACATCACAAACAGAACAGCAAAATACAATTCATTTAGAAAAAGAAATCATAACAGAACAGCAAAATACAAACGATTTAGAAAAAATACCAAAAATAGAACAACAAAATACAGTTGATTTAGAAAAAACGTCAGAACAAAATGCAGAACAAAATCAAAATAAGACAGATAATATAGAAAAGCACTAAAAATAAAATCAAAATTAAATTGTTTTTCAAAAATATTTACTAAATTTTGTGCAAAAACATACTATTAAAAAAGAGCAGAGTTTGATATAATAAATAAATATCACTCTGTTTTTTTGTATAATATTTGTATTGATAACAATTTAAGGGGGAAATTATATTGTATTCTAATGGAAAAACATTTACAAATGATGAAATGAAATATTTACAACTGCTTTCTCAAAGCTATAGTAATATTAATAGAGCAAGTTCTGAAATTGTAAATTTAAAAGCAATATTAAATTTGCCAAAAGGCACAGAACATTTTGTTTCTGATATTCACGGAGAATTAGAGTCATTTCGTCATGTGTTAAAAAATGCTTCAGGTGTTATTAAAAATCATATTGAAGATATTTTTGGAGCAACATTGAGAGAAGCAGAAAAAAAATCATTAGCAACATTAATTTATTATCCAGAACAAAAACTAGAACAAGTAGCAAAAGTAGAAACAGATATGAAAGATTGGTATAAAATTACACTACATAGATTAATACATATATGTAAAATAGTATCTTCGAAATATACACGTTCTAAAGTAAGAAAAGCATTACCTCAAGATTTTGCTTATATTATAGAAGAATTGCTTCACGAAGATAGCATTGGTAGCGATAAACAAATGTATTATTCAGAAATTATTAATACCATTATAGAATTATATCAAGCAGACAGATTTATTATAGCAATGGCACATTTAATACAAAGGCTATCTATTGACCAACTTCACGTTATAGGGGATATTTATGACAGAGGCCCTAATGCAGCAAAAATAATGGATATATTATCAGGGTATCATTCTGTAGATATACAGTGGGGAAATCACGATATTTCTTGGATGGGAGCAGCTGCAGGTTGTCAAGCATTGATTTGTAATGTACTACGTATACAAGCAAGATATGCCAATTTAGATACCATAGAAGAAGATTATGGTATTAATTTAATACCATTAGCAACATTTGCTATGGAACAATACGCTAATGACCCTTGTACTCATTTTGAACCAAAAAGTTTAGGAGGCGTTCTTTCTGATAAAGATTTTAATATGATTGCCAAAATGCACAAAGCAATCGCAATTATGCAATTCAAATCAGAAGCAAAAATTATAAAAAGACATCCAGAATTTCATATGGAAAACAGGCTTTTACTTGACAAAATTAATTTTGAAAAAGGCACTGTTACAATAGATGGTGTAGTATACAAAATGAATGACACAAATTTCCCTACAATAGACCCTCAAAACCCTTATTCCTTTACAAAAGAGGAAGAAGAAGTAATGGCAAAAATAAAATCTTCTTTTGTAAATAGCGAAAAATTACAAGCACATACCAGATTTTTATTTTCAAAAGGAAGTATGTATAAAATATTTAATTCAAATCTTTTGTTTCACGGCTGTATTCCTATCAATGAAGATGGTTCTTTAAAAAAAGTGACATTTCAAGGAAGACGTTATTTAGGAAAGAGCTATTTAGATGCTATAGAACGTGCTGTAAGAGAAGGATATTTTAATGAGGCACATACAGAAGCAAAAAGAGCTTGTATTGATTTAACTTGGTATCTATGGTGTGGACAAGACTCTCCTCTTTTTGGCAAAAATAAAATGACCACATTTGAACGCTATTTTATAGATGACAAAGAGTCACATACAGAAGTTAAAAATCCTTATTATAATTTAAGAAATGACGAAAGTGTTTGTGAAACAATACTATCTGATTTTGGATTAATACCAAAAGACTCCCATATTATAAATGGACACGTACCTGTAAAAGTAAAAAAAGGAGAAAGTCCTATTAAAGCAAACGGCAGATTGATTGTAATTGATGGCGGCTTTGCAAAAGCATATCAAAAAGAAACAGGCATTGCAGGCTATACTTTAATATACAATTCTCACGGACTTTTACTTGTTTCACACGAACCTTTTGAGTCTACAGAAAACGCCATATTACAGGAAAGAGATATTTTTTCATCTAAAGTAGCATTACAGTATTCTAAAGAAAGAATACGTGTAAGAGATACAGACAACGGAAAAAATATACAAAAAAGAATTAATGATTTGCAAAAACTACTTTTTGCTTATAGAAGCGGTATGATAAAAGAAAAAGAAATGTAATCTAAATTATATATAAATTAATAATTTAATCATTTCTTAATGATAGACTAATTCTTTATTTAATAAGGAATATCTAAAGTTTTGTATTTGTTTATATAGAGCAGCCACTTCAAGTGGCTGTTCTTTTTCTATCACCTATAAACAGATATATTTTTTATATAGTTTTTTCTATACATACAATTTTCTTCTAATTTATTTTTTAATATATTTTCTATTTTTATATTCCATATTTATAGTAAGAAAATCAATTTTTATTTGCAATAGGAGCAAGCGACATTACAGATATTATTACAAATACTATTGGTGGTACAATAGGAATTATACTATTATTTATAATTTCTAAAATATTAAAGCAAAAAACAAACACTATACTAAATATAATTGCTAGTGTATATACTATATTAGTCATTATTTTATTAATATTTGTTGTCATTTTTACAAATGGATGCTACATATCATAGTGTCATAAGAGGACATTACAATATATGTCCTCTTTTATTGTATCATTCTTCTATTTCATTTTTAATTACTTTTTTAACACACTCTATTATTCTATTCACATCATTTATTATAATGCTTTGATTTTCACAATACATATGACAAAATAAATTATTGATATTTTGTTCAAAATACTCTGGTAATATCATACAATTATTTTTACACCATTCTACAAGTCTTTTTTCTCCTATATGTGTTTTTTCATTCAATGCAAATAGTAAATCAAAATAGGAAGCTAAAAATTCTGTTACTCTATGATTTACACTTATCAAATCTCCTCTTTTTACTGCTTTTGAAATTTGTACTTTATATGCCGGCATAGCACTATCCATTAATTGTATTTGTCTTTTTATAATTGCTTTTTTGAGTTTTTTAGGATATGGTACATTAAATCTTTTCTTTGCTGCTTCTAGTCTGCCATTTTTATCATACAATATCACACAATTTATTAAATTATGCCACATACAAGTAGTATAAGCATTTGCAGCTTGACAATGTACTACTACATTTTCTATTTTTTCACAAAAACTATTTAAATTACGATACAAAATATCAATATCAATTCCACTATTTAATACACAATTATCTTCATATTCCCAAAAATGATTTCCAATTTCAATATAACTACAATATTTAGACAATACTTCTTTTCGTATTGTTTCATCAATATTATCTGTTACATAAACATATACATCATAATCAGAATTTTCATCATACACTTTTGATGTTCTTGAGCCACCTAATGCAATCGCTTCTACACAATCTATTTTTTTAAATGCTTCAAATATACCATTTGGCATAAAAACTCCCCTTTTATTTATAAAAATATAAAAAGCGGAAAAAAATCGTTCCGCTCTTTATATGTTATAATTAATGTTTTCTCATACTTGCTGTTGCTGTTTTAAATTTATCGTGTACAGAATTCATAGCAACATCTACTTCGCTTTCATCAATCAATACAGATATTTTGATTTCAGAAGTAGAAATCATACTAATATTTACATCAGCATCATACAATGCCTCAAAAAACAATGAAGCTACACCTGGATTTGTTGCCATACCTGCTCCCACTACAGACAGCTTTGCAATTTTATCATCGTGCATAATTTTTTGTGCTGTTAATCTTTGTTGGTTTTCTTTTAATACTTTTAATGTTTGTTCCAAATCACTTTTTGATACTGTAAATGATATATCTTTTGTATCATCACGCCCTATAGACTGTAATATAATATCTACACTAATTTTTTCTCTTGCCATTAATGAAAATACTTCAAAAGCTATTCCAGGTTTATCTTTTACACCAACTAGTGAAATTCTTGATACATCTTTATCTGCCGCCACACCGCTGATAAGCATTTTTTCCAATAGTGATAGGTAAGCGTTTGATATTATCTCCGGCTTTTCCCCCACTCCACACCGTACGTGCGACTTTCACCGCATACGGCGTTCCAACAATTAATCGTCATTCAATACTA
>CAJTDC010000028.1 GCA_910575055.1 Clostridia bacterium | reverse complement strand
AGGAATATATATAATTTAAACAAATTATAGTATATAATGAAGTCTAATTTTATACAATATGTATTTTTTTAGATACATATTTATAGTATAATATTTATAAAAAATAGAATATTATAATTTTTGTAACAATTTATTGACTAAACCGATATAAAAAGTTAGTAAATTTAAACAAGTTTTGTTTTATTAAAAATTTTAATATTTATAAAATTTGATTTTTTATAGCGGTAAAATTGAAAATTATGTTAATTATAAAGTTTTAAAATTATATTTTATTGCTATTTTATTGAAAAAATTCACAAAATTTAAAAATATACTAGACATTTTAAACAAATAATACTATACTAATTACACCAAGATTTATCATATTTGTAATTTTACAAAATACATAATAATTTTAGTGATTTTTGCTAATAAAATATGTTTTTTATAACAGTGTTTGTATAAAAATAAAAATATTATACAGTAATAAAAAATGTTTAAATTATGAATAAATAGGTTTTGAATATGAGTAATGTAAAAATGTATACAAGCAATATAGTTTGTTATAGTTGCTATAAAACTTATTAATAACTCTATAAAACTTAATTTTTAATGCTGTAAGTATGCAAAAATAGTAATTTTTATGTAATGTACCAAATATACAAATAGCAATATTTTTTGGAAAAAATAACGACCTTTTCTGATATTTCAAAAATTGTAGGATGATAATAAATTTTATGGAAAAGGACGTTATAGTAAAAGAGGTTTAACGATAAAGTCGAAACCTTTTTATATGTTTATGAAAGAAATTTTTAATATTGAGGAGGGAGTTGTATGTTAAAAAAGAAAATTGCTTCTATATTAGCAGTTACTATGATATTAGGATTATTTGGCTGTAGCTCTAATACTGAAAGCAATGGAAATGAAGTAGGAGAAAATAATGCAGCTGTGCAGGGGTTTGTAGAGAAAAAGGTAGAGCCAGTAGATTTTGACTCTGGTGTAGAATTAACAGATGACTGTTATAGATTTATTTATGCTTTAGGAAATGCACCAGCAACAATAGATGCAGCAAAATTTTTTAAAATGCGTTTAGAGCAAGAGAGCGGTGGTACATTAAGTTGTGATATTTATACCGATAATGTGTTAGGTAGTGAAAGAGAATTGTTAGAGGGTTGCCAATTTGGTAATTATGATATTGTTTTAGCAACAAATGCAACAGTAGCATCTTTTAGTCATGATATTTTCTGTATTGATATTCCTTGGTTGTTTGATAATAAACAACAAGTATATGAAGTATTAGATGGTCCTTTAGGAAATAGACTAGGAGAAGGCTTAGAAGATGTTGGGTTTAAAATGCTTCAGTGGCAAGAAAATTCATTTCGTACACTTTCTACAACAAATAGAGAGGTAAAAACAGTAGATGATTTAAAAGGATTAAAAATCCGTATTATGGAAAATGAACTTCAGTTAACACAATGGAAAAATTATGGTGCAAATCCAACGCCTATGGCATTTACAGAATTGTTTACAGCACTACAACAAGGTACAGTAGATGGTCAGGACAATGGTGCAGAATTAACATGGCAAACAAAATTCTGTGAAGTACAAAAGTGTTATACTTATACAAAACATATTTATTCACCTTATTTAATACTGATGAGTAAAGAAAAATTTGATGGTTTAACACCAGAACAACAGGAAATTGTATTAAAAGTTTCTGATGAAGCAGTTGCTTATGAAAGAGAAAGATGTTCTGAATATGAAGCAGTTGCTTTAGAAAATATTAAAAATTATCCTGGTATGATTTACAATGAATTGACACCAGAAGCAGTAGAGGAATTTAAAGCAGCTTGTACAAATATAAAAGATTTAGCTTATGAAAAAGTAGATGACCCTACTGTAGTAGACTTACTTTATAGTGAAGTAGAGAAGGCAAAACAAAAATTTCCGACAGAATAATGAGGAAAGGGGAGAAAGCGTATGAAATTTATAAATGAACATTTAGAAGAATTTTTTATCATTCCGTTAATGTTTGCAATGAGTATTATTATATTTATACAGGTTGTTATGAGATATGCTTTTCAAAATTCTTTAACGTGGTCTGAAGAATTAGCAAGATATTTGTTTGTATGGTTGGTTTATTTTGCAGTAAGTTATACAGCACGCAGAGAAAAACATATTAGAATTGACGCAGCAATTAATATTTATCCAAAGGCAATACGTCCTTATATTGAAATATTAAGTGAAATTATTGTTTTTGCATTTGCTGTTTTTATAGCTATTACAGGCGTTACAGTATATCAAAAAATCACATGGAGCGGTCAAGTTTCTCCAGCAATTGGTGTGCCTATGCAATTTGTTTATGCAGCACCTTTAGTTGGTTTTGTTTTAACAGCAATACGTCAGTTACAATGTATATTTAGAAGAATTAAAAAGTTGGGTCAGATTGAGGAGGTGGAAAAAGTATGACAGGTAGTATTGCATTAGTTGTATTTGTCACATTGATTGTCTGTCTTGTACTTACAGTACCTATTGGCTTTTCATTAGGTATTGCTTCATTGGCATATATATTATATACAAAACAGTTAACATTTGGATTTATTGCACAAAACTTAGTAACAGGCTGTGACTCTTTCCCTATTATGGCGATACCATTTTTTGTATTTGCTGGTGAGTTAATGGGTGGCGGTGGTATTTCTCGTCGTTTGTTAAATGTAGCAAATGTATTTTTTGGAAGAATTAGAGGAGGTCTTGCCATTGTAACAGTTGTTGTATGTATGTTTTTTGCGGCAATTTCTGGTTCTGGCCCTGCAACAGTAGCTGCGGTAGGTGGTATGGTTGTTCCTACTATGATGCAAAAAGGTTATGACAGAAAATTTGTACTTGCATTGATTGCAGCAGCAGGTTCTATAGGCGTTATTATTCCACCAAGTATTCCTATGGTTGTATATAGTGTTACAACAAACAGTTCTGTAAGTAAATTGTTTTTGGCTGGTTTCTTACCTGGTTTATTGATTGGTTTGGTATTGATTGGCTATTCTTATTTCTTTGCAGTAAGTCACGGTTATAAAGGTGATGATGAGCCATTTAGTTCAAAAAAAGCATTAAAAGAAGTAAAAGATAGTATTTGGGCATTGCTTTCTCCAGTTATTATATTAGGTGGTATTTATGGTGGTATATTCACACCAACAGAAGCAGCAGCTGTGTCTGTTATTTATAGTTTAATTATTGGTTGTTTAGTATACAAAGAATTAGATTTAAAACAACTTATGGCAGTTACAAGAAATGCTTGTGAAACAACAGCGACAATATTGATTGTTATTGGCTGTGCAGCTGGTTTTTCAAAAGTGTTAACATTAGGACGTATTCCTACTACTGTTGCAACATTCTTAACAACAATGACAGATAGTAAAATATTAATATTATTGCTTATCAATGTATTATTGCTTATTGTTGGCTGTTTTATGGAAACATTGTGTGCTATTATGATATTAGCACCTATATTGTTCCCAGTTGTAACTGCTTTAGGAGTAGATGTAACACACTTTGGTATTATTATGGTTGTAAACTTGGCAATAGGATTTATTACACCTCCTTTAGGAGTAAATTTGTTTGTTGCTTCTCGTGTTGGTGAAACGACGCTAGATGATGTTATAAAAGGTATTATACCATTTTTAGCAGTTATGATTATTGTATTGTTAGTAATTACATACATACCAGCAATTTCTATGTTGTTACCTAATATATTCTCATAATTAGAAATACAAAAAATCCCTTCATTTTTATGAAGGGATTTTTTTATAAGTAATGTAACAAAAAAGGTGAGAGTATTTCTCTCACCCTGTTTTATATTATGTTTCATCTTGATAAGTGCTTACATCTCTGATTTTAAACTGACCAACCATTTGCTTCATCATTTGTGCTTGACCAGAGAGTTCTTCACTAGCAGCAGCACTTTGTTCTGCTGTAGCACTATTTGTTTGAACGACACT
The DNA here is from genome assembly GCA_910575055.1 of Clostridia bacterium. Lineage (GTDB taxonomy): Bacteria > Bacillota > Clostridia > Lachnospirales > Anaerotignaceae > Coprocola. The sequence goes on along the minus strand of CAJTDC010000028.1, from coordinate 29,977 downwards.
CGAAATTTGGTCCATACCTGCCGTTACTTGTGATATAGAATTTGCTTGTTCAATGGTAGCAGTTGAAATCTTTTGAACTAATTCTACTACTTCATTGACACCTTCTACAGCTTCTGAAAGATATTGAGCAGTAGTGTCTGCAATTTTTGTTCCTTTTTCTACTAAATTGATAGAACGTTCAATTAAAGTAGCTGTATTTTTACTTGCTTCTGCACTTTTTGATGCTAAGTTTCTTACTTCATCAGCAACAACAGCAAATCCTTTTCCTGCATTTCCAGCACGAGCAGCTTCTACTGCGGCATTTAAAGCAAGTATATTTGTTTGGAAAGCAATATCTTCTATTGTTTTAATAATTTTTCCGATTTCACTAGAACTTTGACTAATTTCACGCATAGCATCAATCATTTGAGCCATTTGTTCGTTACTTTCGAGCATTTGTGTTCCAGAAGATTCTGCTTTTTCATTTGCAGATTTTGCATTTTCAGCAGTTTTTTGTACTTGGAATGAAATATCATTTATAGTAGCTGCTAATTCTTGTACAGAACTTGCTTGTTCTGTAGAGCCTTGTGAAAGGGCTTGTGCACCAGCAGAAACTTGGTCACTTCCTGCAGAAACTTGGTCAGCAGAAATATTAATTTGATTTAATGCTAAGCTTAACTTTCTATGTAATTTACGTACAGAAAGTAAAATATTATGGAAATCTCCTATGTAATTTGCTTCTGCTTTTGTTCTTACATCAAAATTACCTTCTGCCATTTCGCCAAGCAAATAATCAATATCTTCCACAATCGTTTTTAAATTATCTGTCATAGCTGTAAACGTATTAGCAAGTATGCCAATTTCATCTTCTGATGAAACAGAAATATTTGCTTCAAGATGTCCGTGAGCAATGTCTTGTGCTGCTGTTACAATACTTTGCATTGGGTTGAGAATACGTTTTGCTAAAGCAATAATTGTTAAAATAATTACAACTAAAGCAATAACAGATAATACTACCATAATTATTCCTGTTCTTGTTACTGCTGCATTTGCTTCTGAGTAATTAATGCCAATTAATGACCACCATATTCTTCCACCTGCATCAATTGGAGTATAAAAACGAATTACTTTTCTTCCGTCTTCTCTTGTTGCTGTAGCATTAAAAGCTTCTCCTTTTGCCATATTTTCTTTAATTAATGCTAATTCTTTGGCATCTGGTGTAAAAGCATCTATTGTTTTACCAATATCATTTACACTTTCACTATCATAAACAACTAGACCATCATCATTATAAATGGTACAGTACATACTAGGAAAATCTTCGTGTGTAGAACTTACTTTGTCGAAATTTGTTAAATCAATATCTACTGCGACAACACCAATTGCATTATTATCACGTATGATAGGAGTAGCGTATGTCACTACTTTTGTTCCTTCAAATTCATAAGGATCTGTTACAGTAGATGTTTTAGAAGACATTGCATCTTTGTAATAACTTTCTTGAGAATATGTATTGTAATCTCCAAAAGGTGTTACATCTTTATTTGCATTTTTGTCGCTGATATAAAAGGCGTAATTTGGCATATCACTTTGAAAAGCGTAAGGCTCAAACATTACACCAACACCAGCAATATCTTCATTGAATAATGCAGCATTACGAGCTGTTTCACGAAGATAAAGTTCAAGATCATAATTTAATGGTGTGATGATATTTCCGTAAATAGAACTAATAGATATTGCAATGGCCTCTGGAGTTGTAGGAATTGTTGATTGTGCAGGGTCAGAAATATTTGCATTATACATTCTTTCATAATAATTTCCTATATCTACAGAAACCGTTTTTGCTGCATCAAAAATGTTTTGAATTTCTACAGCGTTTGACCTAGATAGAACTGTTAACTGTCCAAATGTAGTATTGGAAATAGCTCTTTTTGCTGTTGAAGTTGTTACTAAAATGAGTATTGCAAAAATTACTGTTAGTATTCCGCCAATGGCTGTTGCTAGTTTTGCTGAAAGCTTTAATTTGTTGAACATAATTATATTTCTCCTCCTATTTTTTTAAGCATAGAAAAAGTAATTATTCTTTTTCTGATATTAAAAATTTCCTAATATAGAAATAGTGGATAATATACTTTTAATGAGCTACTTTTATTATACATCTATAAGAATTAATGTCAATAAATCAAGTATGAAAAAAAGAAAAAGTAGTAAAATTTTCACGATAAATAGTACAAAAAAGTTAATTTTTTAGCTAATATTAGTAAGCATAAATTATTTTATAAAAATTAAATATTTAATAGTGCTATTTTTTGAAAAATATAAGCTTTTAGGAAACAAAGTTTATTGTAAAATATTGTATGTTATGAATAAAATTGTAAAAAAATTATGAAAATAATTTTATAGTATAGATAAAAAAAGACAATTTTTGATAAAATAATGAAAATAAAATGAATTTGTGGTAAAATTTTATCATAATTTTGACAGAAATATAAAATATAGAAGTAATTTTAATGATACAATATTTATATTGTAGCATAAAAATGCAATAACAATAATGTTACAGAATAATAGATATTTTATGGTTAATATAAGTTTAGAGAAGGGGTCAGTTTTATGGAAGATGGAAGAAGTTTATTTTTAGAAGGACTGTATCGTCTATATTCAAATAAAATTTATAAAGCTACTTTTAGTAAAATGAATAAAAATAAACAAAAAACAGAAGAAATTATGCAAGAAACTTTTGCTATAGCTTGTATGAAAGTAGACCAATTATACCACTCAAAAAGCCCTTTTCAGTGGTTGATGAATGTACAAAGACATCTTATAAAAAGAGAACAGTTCAGATTATGTATGGGTAAAACAAAAGAAGGAGAATATAAATTTTCAAAAGAAGTCAGTATTGATACATTATCTAAAGAGCAAATGCCTATAGAAGAAGTGGAGTTTTATGAAGGTTCTATATTTGAAGAATTGAAAAAAATATTATCAGAAAGAGAATTGATATTTATAGAAGAAAGATATATTAACAACAAAACATATAAAGAAATTGCAGTTATGTTAAACTTTACAGAAAGTGCTTGTACTTCGTTTGGAAATAGAGTACATCAAAAAATAAAAAAAAATTTTCAAAAGCGTGACAAAATGAGCAAAAATTTAGATATATAAGATAAGGAGATAAAAAATGTATAAAGAAGATTTATCAAAACTCCCAGATGCAGAAAAAGAAAAGGAGGCGAAAATACAGCAAATACAGGAAGAAATAGATTGTATTTTAGATAAAGAATGTGGTAGTGCAGAAGAAGAACGACTTTTTTATTTAATAGACCAACTAGACCAACTGCAAGATATACCATCATTTGATGTAGAAAGGGGTTGGAAAGAATTTAAACAAAACTATCAGCCTGAAGTAGAAATGTTTAAAAAAGATATTGAAAAAATGGAACAACAAAAAAAGGCATATAGAAAATTTGTTTTAAAAAGAACAATATCTATAGCTTTTGTTGTTATTTTTACAACCGTTTTAGCAGGGGCTGTGATAGGTAGAACTGGTTTTGTAAATTATTTTTCTCGTAATACTCAAGAAATGGAAATTATATCTGACAAAAGTAGTGAAGAAATTCAAAGGGATTTACAGAAAGAATATAAAACACTAGAAAAAGAATATGGTGCAAAAATAGCTAAATTAAATCTGCCTTCTGAAGAATATACTTTGCAGGACTATACATTAGATAAAAAATATATAAGTGTGGTATACTTAAATATAAATACAGAAAAAAGAATAGTTTTCTGGATATATAAAGATAAACAAAGTAGTGGACAAATTAATATGGAAAATAGTGAAATAATAGAAACATATTTATATAAAGATATTACACATAATATTATAGAAAATATGGGACGTTACTATATTTCTTGGGAAAAAGAAGGAATATATTATATTTTACAAAATTGTAGTAGTTTAGAAGAATGTAAAACAATGATAGAAAGTATTACATACTAGGAGGTTAAGTATGAAAAAAATAGTAGCAATTATGTTAACAATAGTAACAGCTTCTTTCGCTTCTTTTACTCCAGTTTTAGCTGAAGAATTGAATATAGAAGAAAATATGATAGAATTAGAGGAAATAGAACAATCAGAACAAACAGAAAATATAGACCCTCGTGCAAGTTTATATTTTTCTGGATATGCCTATGACTTAGAGCCATCTAGTAGTAAAGGATATTTAGAGTTTTCAAGTTTAGTAGCTATAACAGATAGAACAGATAAAGTAAGAGTATCTGTACAAATACAACAATATAATGATGGCTGGGAGGACTACGGCGGAGAGTATATTGGAACAAGTTCAAAAGCATCTTATTCCTTTAGTGATACTGTAAAAGTAGACAGAGGAGAAGAATACAGAGCAAAATTTTACTATGAGGCTATAGTAGGTGGCAAAGTAGTAGAAACAAAAACATTTGCAACAAGTGGCGTAGTAGCTCCTTAATTTTTAATAAATAATAAAATAAAAAACCAGCATATTTTTAGTATATAATATGCTGGTTTTTTTATGCAAATTATGCAGATATTGTTGTAGTAATTTTTAACAAATTTTAAATATTATTTTTGTTTGAAATATTCGTGACAAAAGGGGTCTTTTTTTAGATATTAATATAGGGAGATAAATCGACAAAAAACGACTATATATTTTGTATTTTAGTTAAATTTCAACCGGCTGTGTATTATCTTATTGCTTTATTAAAATATACTCAAAATGATGGAATGATTAGATGGCATTGTTGTAGTGTTTTAAGAAGAATAAAGATTATTTTATAAAACAGTCGATTGTTATATATTTTATACCAATTAAAAGGAGAGTGAACAACATGGATATTATCGAACAAACCAATCGTACCATATTGTTTGATGAAATCAATCCCGAAAAATTGGATTTGCTAACATTAGTAGGAGATGTAAAAGGATTGGAAAGCGTAGATGATGACAAAGTAAAAGAAATCAACGGTCATCTTCTTGTAAAGAGCTTTGATGAATTTTTAGACAAATTTACACCAACTGTTTACAGCTTTTTTAATGCAGCAAATCAAAAAGTAATTTACACACTCAAAAAGCCAGAAGCAATACCCGCAGACTGCATACAGGAAATTGTCATTGACCAAAACAATGATTTTTTGAAAATGCTTTTGACTATGATACAGACAAAGCGTTCTCAAGGAATTGAAAATGTAGATTTCAAATTTGACAAAATATTAGATATGATAAGTCCTAAAAAGGTTATGGACGACATTAGATTTGTCAGAAAAGAAATTCATTATCTTTATGGGGAATATGAAAAACTGGACGAAGAAGACCCACTTCGTTTGGACATTGGTGACAAATTAAATGTCAAATTTGAAGAAGCAAGCAAAAGCTACAACAACATTATGGCAATGTTACCATTAGCGATTGAAGACTCTAAACAACGTTTGCTTGCAGGAGGAACAGGTGACGGTGACAGTTCCGAAAAATTTGTAGCAGGACTTTTAACAATGGGAGAAGAAGGCGAATTAAAAATCATTGAACGCCCTACAAGCGAAAGTACAGCCGTTGTCATTGCAGAAGATACTACAACAAATGCACTGATAGAAGTGTTTAGAGAGGACTACGAAAACATTACAGATAACCCTACTGATTATATATCAGATTTAGTTGTTAGAACATTTTGTCCATTGCCTGTGACAAATACAACAGATATTGATGTGCCGAAAGAAGTGGAGAAATATAATTCTTATTTGGAATTTTATCAAGAAACAAAAGGTGATTTTATAAAAGTAGTAAAACCTTTAATTGAAAAAATATTGGGTGTGTTTATTTATTTTGACCAATATCAATCTAAAAATAAAGGCATGGTTCCTACTATGCTGATATGTAACAACAAATTAGATATGCTTGTGAAAAGCAGCAATTTACCAAGACTGCAAGTATATTTAAACACAGTAAACAACAAAAATGATTTTAGAAATACCATATGGTTTGGCATTGTAAATGATATTGAGTTTACAACAGAAACAAATGTCAAATTGACTAGAGAACGTTTTAAAGGAAACAAAAAGGTAGCAAAACCAGATGTCAATACTATGGAAGCATTGACATTATTATTGTTTGGCATATGTGATTACAAAATACAAACATTCTTTAGTTTTGAAACTTGTGAGGATACTTCTTTTACAAAAGTTGCAACAAATGGTATTGAGTCCTACATGGACAGAACACAGATTTTAACAAGAAAAGATTACAGCGAATATGCTATAGCAGCACTACCAAATATGAGTATTGTGCCTAAAAATAAATCAGGTTTAGTATTAGACTCTTATATGATTGCAACAGAAGAAGGAGCAAAAATTTCTCAAGATAAAAAAGATTTGCTTAAACTTTGGATTGAAGGGGTTTATATACCAGCAGCTTACGTTGCAGCAGGAATTGTTTCTGCATATCAATGCCCTGAATTTTTAAGAGGCAAATTTAAAAATGTCAATCCAGAATATCCTGGTGTACGTTTTGATATTGAAGCGTCAAATCATGCTTTAAAAGTAGCTACGACATTAGCAAAAGAAATTAGTGGTTATACAAACAATATCAAAGACAATATTAATAACAAAAACTTTGGTTTTATATTTTCCAGCGACAACAACCAGTTAGATGGAAAAGATGTAAAACAGATTACAGTATATAAAGCAAGAAGTATGCAGATGGTGAACAATGAATATGAATGTATTTACAAAACACTTGCTGCAACATATATCACAAGAATGATGAGAGCACAAACGGGAGATTACAAACATGACAATGTAGTATCTTTCTTTAGTGCAAACCCTATGAGTCAAAAAAGCAGATGGATAGGTAAAACTGGTTATGTCAATTCTATTATGGCATCTGGCGATGATATGAGTTACGACATTGAAGAAGAATACAACATCTGCAATGTAAATTTGAATTTCAATGGTAATAGTAAAAATCTGGAAATTATATTAAATAAAAATGCAGCAATATAATAAAGTTTTTTTTAAGGAAGCGAAATTTATGAAAAATTTCGACTCGCTTTCTTACAAAAGCGAGTAAGGGCTGGGTGCTAGCACCCATTAATGTTTATTTGATAACAAATTTAAAGTATAACAAAATTCTATTTGTACTAACCCGATATAGACACAGTAATGTGTTTATATAGATACTATTTCACTTAATTATATTTATAGAAAGGAGTTTTTACTATGGGTATTAGATTAACAATTGAGGGAGCAGAAACAATTAGCTTAGATGAACATAGCATTCAAAGCTGCAAGTTTATCACAGACACACCAGACGACTCAAATGCACGTTCTACAGATGTGGTAAACACAATGATTTTGACAGGAAGAATATTAACAGCAGTAGATGGTGATGCAGCAGATGATACTATGAAAATAGCAAAATGGTCTGTTGTTAGAGCAGAAAGTTCAGACAGCTACAGAAAAGCAACAGTAGAAATTGTTTCTGCAAATCAAATTGTCAGAAAAGTGCATTTTCCAAATGCTTTTGTTGTGGACTATCAAGAAAGCTATGGCGATACAGAAGGTATTGGAGAGTTTACACTTGTTATCAGGCAGAAAAAAGACAAATTTGAACTTACAACAATTGATGGTGGTTATTCTTTCTAATTTTTTAGAGAATAAGAAATTTCCTCAGCTCGTTTGAAAAACGAGCTGAGGAGGAAGTATGCGGAAAAGGAATACCGGCGAAAGTAGGAATTTTCCGCATACATTTCTATATTACAATAATCAAAATGTATTGTAAAGCAAATAGTAAATGAGGTTGTTTGTTATGAAAGATTATTACAAAATTTTACAGGTAGAAAGAACAGCAACACAAGAAGAAATTAAAAAATCATTTCGTAAATTAGCAAAAAAATTTCACCCAGATGTAAATAAAAACAATCCCAAAGCAGAAGAAGTATTCAAAGAAATGAACGAAGCATATGGCATACTGGGCGATGAAAATAAAAGAGCAGAATATGACAACAGATTATTCGGAAAAGAAGAACAAACACAAAGAGGATTTCAGCAGAAAACAAATTTTGAAGACAGACCTAGCAGAAGAAAAAGAACACAGTCTGCTGCACCGAATTTTCAAAATACAGGTAATATATTTGAAAATTTTTTTGGATTTGACCCAAATGGAGAAAGTGTCAATATGAGTTATAACAATGAAAATGTACGTCCTATGAAAACAAGTGAGGCATATAAGCATATTTTTGGAGAAGGACGTTTTAGATAAATCATAAAGCAGGTGAGGCATTGAGCAGAAGACATTTTTTGTACTATAGTATTGTGGTAATATTATTATTTTTATTAGCTGTTTGTATTTATTTTTTATATTTTATCAATCAAGATATTGTAATTAAAGTAATTGGTACAACAACAATTCTATTACTATTTATACTATGGTTTTATTATGAAAGAAAACATATAAAACAACAAAATACATTGTATCAAAGCAATATCAAAAAATTTGTATTAATTACAAGAGATGGAGAAAAGGAAAAAGAATGGTATTGTGAAGGAGTTCGATCTTTTTTGATAGGAAAAAGTACCATAGACAATGAAGTAGATATTGATTTAGCAGATACTTATTATATGGAGTATATCTCTCCTAATCACGCAGTATTGAATTATGCAGAAGGCTATTGGTACATAGAAGATTTGAATTCTAAAAATGGTGTTGGTATCAAAAAAAGAGGAGAAGAATACGCTTTACGATTAAAGCCTATGACTTCCTATAAAGTAGATGAAGGCGACATCATTTATATTTCAAAAGCAAAATTATTTGTGCGATAAGAAAGGAATGTGACATATGAGTTTAATGAGATGCCCAGAGGGGCATTTATTCAGCCCCAGAAGGTATGGAAATATCTGTCCTTATTGCAATAAAACGGTAGTATTAACAAAACAAAAAAGTATTGCAGATGACCCAGAAGGAAACTATGACAGTAAAGTGCCTTATTTGGGAGATTTGGAAGTAATGGATCCGGTAACAGGTTGGCTTGTGTGCATTGAAGGAGCGTCAAAGGGACGAGATTATAAAATTATGACAGAAAAAAACTTTTTAGGGCGTTCTGAAACAATGGATATACAAATATTGGGAGATAATCATATTGCTAAAAAAAATCATGCGGTATTTGTGTATGACCCTAAAAAAAGAAAAACATTAATATTACCAGGAGACTCTCAAGGACTTGTATATGTCAATGATGAAGCAGTGTATACACCACAAGAATTATCTGCTTATGATGTCATAGAAATGGGAAAAAGTAAATTTCTATTTATTCCTTTATGTGGAGAGAATTTCGAGTGGAGCGAATTAGATGATGAGAAAGGAAAAGAATAATGTTTTGTTTCTCACAAAATTATAAAATAGGAAATGCACAGCTGTTAGGGAATTGTGAACAGCAAAATGATTATTTTGCTACAGAACAAAATCAAAATAATCTCTTTGTTGTTGTTGCAGATGGTTTGACAGATTTGCCTGCAGGAAGATATGCTTCAGTGATTGCAGTGGAAACATTAAAATACAATTATCATCATATTGAAAAATATAGTAATTTATTAGATTGCTTTAAACAGTCATTCGGTGATATTGATTACAGTATCCATAAAAATATTACAGGAAATAAAACAGGTGCTGCAGTAATTTGTAGTGTGATAAAAAATAAAAAATTAGTGTGGGCAAGCGTTGGCACTTGTAGTTTGTATTTGTATAGAAAAGGAAAAATTATACCTGTTCATAATGAAGTACAAAAAAGAATAGAATATGGAACATTACAATGCAAAAAAAGAGATATTTTATTGTTTTGTACAGAAGGTATTGATAAAGGTAGTTCAGAACTAGAATTGAAAGAGATATTATCTATGAAAAAACACCCTTATGATAAAGCAGTGTTGTTGACAGAAAGAATTAAAAAAAGAGGATATAGCTATCAAAAAAATGGCACAACAGTGATTGTGGAAATTTGATTTTTTTGTGGACGCTGTCCGGTCTACGCTTCGCTCCGGTCGGTGCTGGGCGAATGTCCACTGGACATTCAGCACCCTGCAAACTTTTTTGAAAAAAAGTTTGACAAAAAACTTTTATGCGAAACTACGTTTCGCTGAATGAAAATTTTTTTATTATAAAATAATATTTTTAAGCAAAAACGACAGTTTTTGCAATAAAGTTCTTTGCTCCACTTTCTTTCAAGAAAGTGGACGGAGTTTGAGGCAGAGCCTCAAGGTCTTAGTTATTTTTAGGAGGCACATTATGCGACGTTTAAACAGTCAATTTACTACAAAATACATATCAGAAGCAGGCACAAGAGCAGAAAACAAAGACTATTTCGGTTTTGTGGAAATGGACAATGTTGCCTGTTGGGTAATTGCAGAAGGATATGACAAAGACACTACCATAAGCAGTGCAAAATTAGCAGTAGATACCGTTATAAGCGAATTTACAAAAAAGCCTTCTTTATCAAAAAGAACAATAAAGCGTTGTATCAAAGAAGCAAACAGACAATTAAAATTGCAGAGCAGTAAATTTCATTTAAAAGCAAGTATATTGGTTGTAGTGAGCAATTATACAAAATTGCGTTATGCTGTTTGCGGAAATTGCCGTTTTCATATATTTAGAGGCAGTAATATATTAGAAAAAAGTCACGACACAAGTTTGTATCAGGAAATGATACAGGAACAGGAAATTGTAGACGATGGCGAAAAAGGGATTGAGGAAAGTCGCAATCTTTTACAATATTTAGGAAAACAGGGACATCTCAAAATAAAAGTGTCTAAAAAGAAAAAATTGCAAAATGAAGATATTCTTTTAATGACAACATGGGGATTGTGGGAAAAAATCACTACTGTTGAAATGCTTGACACATTGGAAGATGCAAAAGACGCTGAAAGTTACATAGATGATTTACAAGATTTATTTTTGAGTAAACAGACTAATACGGTAAATAATCATACTATTGCTACGGTATTTATAGCAAAAGTATTTCAAGAAAAAAATTATACTCAAAAAATAATCAAAATCGCCATAATGATATTGATACCAGTGTTGATAATCACCGCAATTACAGCTTTTGTAAACTGGAAAGCAGAAAAAAAGAGAAAAGAAATCATTGCAACAGTGGAAAAAATAGAAAAAAGAGGCGACAGTTATATTGCAGAGGAAGATTTTGACAGAGCATTGAGAGAATATGAAAATGCAGTGGAGCAGAGTGAAGAACTCAAAAAGAAAACAGGCAAAAAAGGAAAACAGAATACAGCAATTAAAGAAAGACTGGAAGTCAAGCAAAAAACAGCAGAGTATTTGACAGACGGTGAAGAAGCATACAGCAGTCAAGATTATGAAAATGCACAAAAAAGTTACAACAAGGCATTAAAAGAAGCAAAAAATGATATAGATTTTTATGATTTGCTGGACAAAGATAGTATTAAACAAAAACAAGATTTTTGTCAAGATGCAAAATATATTAGTTCTTTGATTGATTTGGCTGACGCTCAAGTAGAATTAGCAGATTATATTGCAGCTGCACAGAATTATAGTGAGGCAAAACAGATTGCGGCAGAAAATGGTGATAATACAGCAATTAATGACATCAATTTAAAAATAAAAGAAATGCAGTCTAAAATCAATGAAGAATTGCAACAACAAATAGAACAGCAACAGGCAGAAGAAGAAAAGGTAAAACAAGAACAACAACAACAAGCAGAAGAAGAAAAAGCAAAACAAGAAGAACAAAAAAAACAGCTAGAAACAGATGGTGGAGCGATAGAATTAGAAGCTGACGCTTTGCTTGCGGAAGGAAATACAGAAACTGCAAAACAATATTATCAGCAATCACTTCAGATGTATAAAGAAGCTGGCAGTATAGAAAAAGCATCTGCTGTACAGAAAAAAATGATTGATGCAGATACTGTTGCAAAACAACAGCAAAATGATGTCAAAGCAGCAGAAGGTGACGCTTATGTATTAAATGGTGATAACTTTTTGTTAGAAAACAAATTTGTAGAGGCAATAGAAGAATATAAAAAAGCAAAAGAGATTTATAGTCAAGTAAAATATACTGATAAAGTGGCTGAAACAATAGAAAAAATAACAGCAGTACAAACACAACAAAAAGAAAATGATATTGCAGAACAAAAAATGAATATTGGTGTCATTGAAGCAAGAGGCGACGAGGCTTTAAAATTGCAACAGTATGATAAGGCAAAAGAGTTTTATTTGCAGTCACAGGCGTTGTATCAGGGTATTAATGATATGGATAAAGTAGCAGTAGTACAGGAAAAAATAAAAGTGGTACAAGAATTGCAAGAGGAAATACGAAAAGCAAGAGAAGAACAAGGTATACCACAATAATATGTGAAGGTTGCCTCAAGGTCTTAGCTTTTAGAAGGATGTGAGAAAATGAAAGAGCTGATACAACAGCGTCTGAAACATATTTCAAATTTGGACGAAAGGCGAATGTTTCGTAAAGTATTGGAAGATGTATACACTCATATCGTGGATTACAACATGGATATGTATGACAAATTAGAAAAAAGAATATATAACGAAATTGATGACCCACTAGAGAAATTTTATATTTATACTACCATATTAGATAGAAAGGATATTGACCCTATCAGCGAATTTTTTCACCCCATATTGGAGGAAGAAACACAAGAATTGTTTGATTTATCTGAAATCACTGAAAAACTCAATGCAGGAGAAAAAGTGATATTGACAAGTATATTTTTAAAATGTGATGCTTTGACATTTCAAGAAATACTAAAAAGTGAAAAAGAATATAAGTCTTTTATACAAACGGATAAAAGTAAGTATGAAGTCAAAGTAACATTACAGCAAACTACAAGATATAGTGGAGAAATAGAAAAAATATATCATATTTTTCAAATGAATGGCAGTCAGTGGAATACCATAAATTGCCCTTATGCTTATCGTTTTGCAGATATTGTACTACAGACAGATACAGTAATTGGAAATGACGAAAATATTACAGAAATCACAGTTGATTTAGAGGAATATGAAAAATATAAAGTACTCAATCATATTCCTGTTTGGAATATCAAACATATTACATTATCAGACAAATCTTTTCCTATGCCTGCAAAAGACAGAATTAATTTTGAACATATTGTTTCTATAGAGGAAGAAGGCACAGAAAACGGCTATATGGCAGATTTGGGAAATACCGATTTTGAATATTTAAAACGCTATCAAAACAATGTTGTGATTGTTTCACACTATGAAAAACAAAATCAGTGGTCATTCGTCAAAATTGAAAACAATACTAATTTAAAAGACAGACAAAAATTTACATATGAAATACTTTCTAATAAAAGAGAATTAGGTTTTGCAGGAAGATTTGCTAGTGTAAAATCACTTGTCATTCGCACAAAAGGAGAAATTGCAAGGTTGATGCAATGTTACGAAACAGCAAAAGATTTGACTTTTAAAGAAGTAGAAATATTGGAACAATACAAAAAAGTACAACAGACATCAGACTGCAACCATTTTATAGATGAAAATATTCGTGTAGACCGATTTAAAAAAATAATGCTTATAAAATTTGAAGCACACAATAAAGAGGACTATTTGATATTGGACAAAATGAGTTTTATTGTATCAGAAATACAAATATTGTTTCCAGAATATCATTGCATAGGAGAGATTGTATGAATTATATTTGGGAATTAGCCATAAAAGCAATACAAAAGGGAATGAATGAAAATGATATTTTTTATACCATAGGACAACCTTTTTCCGCTTATATGGAACTGAGTATGGAGTGCATGAATGAAACAGATGTCCCTTATCATGTAGAAATCAATCCCTTTTATAGATATTTTGATATATTTAAACAGCTATTTGAGCCTAACCTCAATGAAAATCAACAAACAATAGAAGTTTGTCATGATTTAGCAATACATCATTTAAAAGATATTGATGTGCTTATGGGCATGAATAAAAGAGAATATTATATTCATTTTATTATGAGGGATTTGGAGCAGGGATATTTTGGAGAATATATCAAACAAAAAATAAATGTGTTTACAGCAGAAGAAAAGAAAACACTTGCGAATAATCTATTGCGATTGTATGAAACAGGAGAAGGCGTTTATTTATTACGAGATACTGTAAGAAGAATATTTACAAGTACATACATTTTTTCAAATGCAGAGGAAAGAGATGAAATTATATTTTATTTAAGAACAAAACAAACAGAGCAAAAAGAGCAAAAATTAGAAGTAATTAAATATTTATTTTTACCTTTCAAATGCACTGTAGAAGTGTACTGGGAAAACATTTTCGGTGTAATTGGGGTAGACGATTTAATGAAAATAGAACACATTATGAACTATTAAAGACATTGCAGGGGTATGGGGCAACGCCCAAGAATTTAAATAAATAAACTGGAGGAGAGAGCATGAAATATACTTATCAATTGCATAAAGGAGATAAAATAGTAAACGCTTTGTACAGCCGCGAAGAACTGGAACGACTGACAACACTCCAGTTAAGAGAAGTATGCAAAACAGAAAAAATAGTCATTGGTGTTGCTTATAAATTGGATAGAAAATACATCGTTGATACGATATTGAAATATAGAGGACAACAGCAGTTTGAATACATTGACTTTTATTCTGAAGATTGGAATAAAGAAGTATTCCATAAATTAAAAAAACATTTGAATTGTATCAGTTCTGAAAAACAGTTCCGCATTACAGCACGTATTGCAGCATATTTGGATAACGATATTACAACAGATGACCAGTATATTGTTGTGACAGATAAAAAATATGGTGGAAATGTGCTTTTGTTGGACGAGCAAAAAAATGTATGTGGTATATGGAATATGATACAAGAAAATGGACAGAACTTTTTAATTAACAATTATAGAATGATGAAACCAGATTTACAGGAAGCAATTTATAAAAACTATAGTTTGGGATTTTTAGACGAAACAACTTCAGGGGCATTTTATTGTTATTATTATGGTTTGGCAAAATTACAGCCTATACAATACAACTGCTACACCAAAACAATCGCAGAACTTTTTATCAGTCGCACCAAAGAAATCAGCACAACGCTTGTGATTGATTTTGGTACAAGTAATACGGCATTAGGTGCTTACATGGATGAGCGACAATATCCAGAACATACGCAAAAGGAATTGATAAAAAGAGGCATAGAGTTTGGCAGCATAGACAAAATCAAATTTGAAACAGTGGATGAAAAAAATGAAAAGATATTTGTAGAAACATTCCCCACTGTTATCAGTGTAAAAGACTGTTCTGATACTGAAAATATCACTTATCGCTATGGCTATGATGCTGTGTATACAGCGTCGAGAGATAGTTTTAACAGCAAAGCAAGCGTATTTTATGAAATCAAAAAATGGGTAAATAATTATGAAAAAATAGAAGAAATATATGATGAAAAAGGAAATATTGCTTTTGTTCCCCGAAAAGAAATATTAAAACAATATTTTTATTACATTATTAGAGCAGCGGAACAAAGACATAAATGCAAATATAAAAAGCTGCATATCACAAGCCCTGTACGTCAAAAACAGCAGTTTTTAAATATGTATACTGAAATACTGGGAAAAGATTATATTGTATCAACTATTACAGCATTAGATGAGGGCATTGCGGTATTATACAACAGTATTTCAAATCAAATAAAAAACAGAAATTTTGAAGAAGGAGAAGAATATAAAGCACTTGTTATGGATTGTGGAGGCGGTACAACAGATTTAACAAGTTGTATCTATACTATAGAGGACAATAAAATCACATATCAGTTAGATTTAAAAACAGTGTATGCCAATGGGGATATTCATTTTGGCGGAAATAATATCACCTATCGTATTATGCAGTATTTAAAAATATTGTTTTCGGCATATTATCAAAAACAAAAAGTGCCTTTTATTGGGGAATTGTTAAAAACAAGCAGTACAGAGATTTATAAATATATCGATGAATTTGGAAAAAATATATTGTATGAAGAATTAGAAAAACAATATGAAAACTGCGAAAGTATCATACCTACACAGTTTTTAAAATATAAACAAAAAGATGCAGAAAGCTATAACAAAGTGAGAAGTAATTTTTACTTTTTATGGAATTTAGCAGAAAATATCAAAATTGACTTTTACAAAAATAGCAATATTACAAGAACAATTTTTCATAAACAAGGTATCAAAAAAAATGAAAATGATACTAAAATCATAGCAGAGCAGACTTGGAAGCTGAATGTCATATTGAAAAACAATACTATGCAGTTGCGAACAGATTTCCCTGAAATTGTAATAAACAAACAGGAAATTGACTTTTTAATCAAAGGAGATATTTATAGTATTGTTAAAAAATTTATAGAACCTTTGTATGAACAAGATTTACTACAAGATTACAGTTTTATAAAGTTGACAGGACAGACAAGCAGTATTGATTTATTTCGAGAAGCTATGAAAGAGTATATTGCTGGTAAAATCATTGAAACTTCTGGAAGTAAAAAAACAGTACAGCATTATAAATTAAGTTGCGTGGAGGGTGCGATACAATATGAAAATGCCAAAAAAATTGGTTTAATTGCTCCCATATTGACAGATGAAGTGCATATTACACCTTATCAACTTACAACAGTTACATACAATGACACAGAAGTGATTATGATGTCCAGTTTTGAAAAAATCACAAAAACATATGGTTTTGTGTCTAAAAATATTGATACAGAAAAAATAGATTTACTGTTGAAAAATCAAGAAAATACAATATTGCATACTTATCAATTAACAATACTGCCAGAAGAGTTACAGCAAACGACTTATGAACAGACAAGTGAAGAATATGCAGACAAAATATTGCAGGATGACATTGACAATATAGTAGATGGTGAAATGAAGTTATTTACATTTTCGTATGGTGACAAATGGGGATTTTGTGCATTGCCTATAGCGAGAAAAGAAGGACAACTTTTGATGGGAGAAAAGCGATATTTTCCTTTTGAAAGCGACGAGTGGGAAAGAGGTTTTTTTGATGGAATGAAGTAAGAAAGACCGTAGGGCTTTGCCCCACCAACTTTTGAAAAAGTTGGACAAAATTTTTAAACGGGAACTGCGTTCCCTTAAAAAAATATATTAATTCAGCAAAAACGTAGTTTTTGCAATAAAGTTCTTTGCTTCTTTCTTTCAAGAAAGAAGTAGGAGTTTGAGGGCAACGCCCTTAAGGTTTTGGGAGGAATTATTTTGCAGCAAATAAAATATCCGTTTTTTAAAAAAGATAGAATATTAAAAATTAGTATGCTAGAAAATTTAAGAGATTTTCCTAGAGATGTACTTGATATTTTTTGTGAAGATATGTCAGATGGTATTGTTTGTGGTTTTATTCCTACTGTCAATAAAGAAATCATTACCATATCAAAAGGCATTATAAAATATCATGGCGTGATTTATGTGATGTCTGAACCTATTACCATATCTTATCAGGAAACAGAAAAAGATGTCATGTTAAAACTATGTTTTTGTGATGAAATACAGGAAAAAGATTATAAAATAAATGAAATTCAAATCAATATAGATGATGATATAAATTTATTGCCTAATCAAATAGAATTAGGGCGTTTTCGATTAAAAAAAGGGGCTTATTTGAGAAGTGAATATCAAGATTTATATGATTTTACAACAGAATACAACACAATCAATATTGTTCATGTGAAATATGCAGGACAACATCAACACACATTAAACAAAACAATATTGCAATACTTTGCAAAAGAGGCATTTTCTTATCAGTTAAAAGATGGTGTGGATATTTCATTTTGTATGCTATGTTTAAACAGCCAAAAAGTAGAACGTGCTGTGATACAACAATACATTGCTTACAAAATGGGAGAATTACCGAAAGAATTATCTAATGCAGAAATACATAAACAGCTTGTAAAAATATTGGAAGAAATCAGAAAAAACAGCAAAATGGTAAACAAAAAAAGAACGGGATTTTCTAAAATTATAATGGATTAAATATAGAAGAGAAAGGAGGGTAACAAAAGTATGATAAAAAACAATATCATTTTATTTTTTATGTTATGTATGAGCATTTTTTGTATGCCGGTTTATGGAAATGAATTACAACAAAAAAATGTGAATATGGTATTTGTTGTAGATTGTAGCAATTCTATGAATTTTAATGATAAAGAGAATTTATCAGGAGAATTGATAAAATTGTTTACAGATGCTGCATTTTCAGATGTTAATGTTGGGCTTGTGCTTTATGATGATACCATATTAGAAAGCATACCTTTAAATTCTGTTTCTGATAAAACTGCTGTAGAAAACATACAGCAAAAAGTACAAAGTATGACAAGAAAAGGCAATACTGATATTGGTCTAGCATTAAAAGAAGCAGTCAATTTATTGCCAGATGGAGAACAACAACAAAATAATATACTACTTTTCTCAGATGGTGAGACAGATTTAAAAGCAAGCAAAACAGGCAGAACAATACAGCACTCTTATAATGATGAAGCCTATGCTTACACAAAAGCAAATCAAACAAATACTCATATTTTTACAATCGGTTTAAGCAGAACAGGAAATTTAGATACTTCCTATTTGCAGAAAATAGCAGAGCAAACAGGAGGAAAAAGTTACACATTACAACAGTCAAATCAGTTATCTGAATTATTTCAAAATATGTATCAAGACATTACAAAATATAATGTCAATGTCATAGACAACTTTTTAGACAGCGGAAACTATCAAAAACAAATCAATATGATAAATGGTTTTGCTGACAGTTCTGATATTATCATACATACACAATATGGCATCAAAGATATTACAACAGATTGCAAAAATAGTAGCATTACATATTCTGAAAACTATGCTGTGATAAAAGTATATGAACCTTCTCAAGATGCTGTAAATATACAGTTTGATATACCTCAGAACGATAATATTACAGTGCAGACGATACATCACATTACTGTACTACCTAAAATAGAACAGATACAAAACAATGCACTTTTGCATTTACCTATCACAGTGAAGTTATATCAAACAGATACAGCACAAGTTATAACAGATAAAAAGTTGTATGAAAATATGACAGGAGAACTCACTGTAACAGATACTAAAACAGGCGAAAAGCAAAAAATTACTATGGGAAATGCTGGAAATGCAATGCTTGCTTCTTTTGAAAACAGCAATCCTAAACAATATCGTTTTGAGGCAACTGTCAAAAATGGATTGTATCAAAGAAAAACGACACCTTATGACATGGAATTGTCTAACACATTACCTTACACAACAGAAAAAAAGGAAATCAATTTACTTCAAAAAAAACAAACACAACAAATTGATTTAAACCAATATTTTAAAGAGAATGATGGAGATACTTTAGTATATCAAACAGAAAATACAGATTGCAATATAGATAAAAATATATTACTCATTAACACGGAAAAAGAGCAACAAAAACAAGTCAATTTATATGTTTCAGATGGCAGGGGCGGAGTGATAACAGAAACACTGACATTTCATATATTGCCTTTTTGGTTGTACTACAAAAATGTTGCACTGGTAATATTGCTTTTATTTATCGCATTACTTTTATTTTATTTATTTGTTATCAAAAAACGCCCTCAACAAAAACAGCAAATACAGCAACAGCCTATATTCTCAGGAGAAACCATTTTTTCAAATGCAACGTTTGAAGGATATTTTTTAAATACATATAGTGGAAATGAAATACCTGTATTACATTGGGAAGCATCTTATATTGATAACAAAAAAAGTATTACATTAGGAGAATTGTTCCACATATTAGATGTCACAGAAAAGCTGCCAGAAGCACATAAAATTTATATTGGAGCAGGTAAAAACGGAACAGTGCTATTTTATCATGATACAGATTGTGTAATTACATATAAAGGAAAAGACATTCCCAAAAAGAAAAAAGAAATATTACAGTATGAAGATAAAGTTTATATTACATTTGAAGATAATGTAACAGAATTAGAACTGCGTTATAAAAGAAAACGAAAAAGATATTAAAGGAGGCGACAGTATTGTCTATACAAGTTCATATTGATGGTGGAGGTAAAAATATTATACTGACAGAAAGAAGTATATTAAAAAGTGAATATACCATAACAGAAGGAACACAAACGAAATATATGGAGGAAAGCGTAGATACAGTAACACTCATTGGAGAAATTGATTTACATAGTGGTGGTTTGGAAACAGTCAATATTTCAAAATTAGCAGAATGGGCGTTTTGTCCTAGTATAGACGAAAATTGTTATAGGCAGTTTTCTATGCAACTGTTTGATTCTATAGGCATTAAAATACAAGAAGTGAATTTTGAAAAAGCATTTGTTGTACGCTATAAAGATACTTTTTCTTCTAAAAGAGGCCGAGCGGGCTATGAAATTGTAATACGAGAATGTAAAGGAACACATTGATAAGGAGGTTTTTGTATGGGAATTTCTTTTTGTGTAAATGGTGGAGGTAAAAAAGCAGAATTGTCAATGAAAAGTATGCTATATTCTGCATTAGAAGTTACAACAGGAGAAGATACCTTAGCAAAAGGCAATGATACTACTTGTAAGTTGTTTATAAAGGGGCAAATTAATCAAGGCAGTATTACAGCAGTAGCAGCACTCAATGAAATTGAAAAATGGGCAAAACAATGTAATCAAAAACAAGATAGTTATAGAGAAGTGATTGTAGAGCAAACTTATGCAGATTTTTTTCATAGAAAAGTCATATTTCCAGATGCTAGAGTATTGTCTTTTCAAGAAACTTTTTTAACAGATAATAAAAAATTTATGGAAATTTCATTAGAAATAGAACAAAAAGAAAGTAAACAAGATGCTATTAGTATTTTATATATTTGATAGAGAAAGGAAATGAATAAAATGTCTGATATATGGATGGTGACAGAAGGTACCACATTGGAATGTACAATGGGAACAATGACAAGTAAGTTACAAGTGCCTATGACACATGGTTCTGGTATTTCAGGAAAAAATCAAGCTACGATATTTGATAATGTAGTAGGAAAAAATATACTACCTTTTCAGTTATGTAAAAAAAGTAATCCACCTATTCCTTGTACTCCTGTAATATGTATGCCTTGGGTGAATGGAAAGACAGATTTTAAAGTAAATAAAGAGTTAGCACTTTTAAATAATTGTATGGTACCTTGTATGTTGGGCGGTGTGATAAAAATTAAAAGTAAGTGAGGAGATGTTTTGATAGTATGAATAGCACATATCTGGAATTAGGAATACAACAATATATGATAAAATCATTAAAAGAACTAGAAATGAAAGAAAAAATAAATGAACACACTATACTACATATGACAGCATTACTTTATGATGAACAAGAAGATGCTGATATTTATAATACAAAAGCAGGCACACAGATTACATTACAACAAAGAGGAGAACAACAACAAATTTTATTTCAAGGAATTGTGAAAAAAATTACAATAGAAAAACAACAAGGAGTGTATTGGCTAACACTTGAGGCACTTTCTAATACTTATTTACTTGATATTAAAAAATCCTCACAATCTTTTCAAAATGGAAATATGACTTATATTGATATGATAAAAAAGGTATTAGAACCTTATCAAGGCAGTGACGTTATAGATAATGCAACAGAGGGAAAAACAATAGAAAATTTCATTATGCAGTATCAGGAAACAGATTGGGAGTTTATCAAAAGAGTTGCCTCTCATTTTCAAGCACCTATTATACCATTTTATTTAGCAGATAAACCTAAATTTACAATAGGTATGCCAAAAGGAGAAAATAGAGGAGATTTAACTCAATATCATTATCGTATTGAAAAAAATATGGAACAATATTTAAGGTTATATCAAAATGGTAATGAAAATTTAAAGGAATTGGATTTTATATTGTTTTATGTAGAAACAAATAAAAATTTTAGTGTAGGAGATAGTGTAACATTTCAAGATATAACACTTTATATCAAACAAAAAACAGCAAAAATAAAACAAGGTATACTCATATATGAATATATATTATCTAGTGAAAATAGTTTTATACAAGATAAGTTATACCATAAAAATATTGTTGGTTTATCTTTAAAAGGAAAAGTTTTAGAAGTAATTGAAGATAAAGTAAAAGTACAACTTGAAATAGATACAGAGGAAGTAAATAAAGAAGAAGCATATGCTTTTCCTTATACTACTATGTATACAGCAGAAGGAAATAGTGGTTGGTATTGTATGCCAGAAGTAGATGATACTGTTATGATTTATTTTCCGACAAGAGAAGAAAAAGATGGTGTTGGTATAAATTCGATTAGAATGTTGGAAAAAGGCAGCGACAAGTTAAGTGACCCAGATGTAAAATATTTTAGAACAAAAAACGGAAAAGAGTTAAAATTTAGCCCAGAAGAAATATTGATTACTTGTTGTAATGGAACAGATGAACAAACAGGACAAGAACATATTACTTATATTAGGCTCCATACTCAAAATGGTATTGAAATCGTAAGTACAGAACCTATATTGTTAAAAAGTGACCAAAATATTGATTTTCAGGCAGGTGACCAAATATTTTTGGCAGCAAAAGAGGAAATTATATTTCAATGTAAAACCAGCCAGATTACAGTAAATCAAATGATAGATATTGCAGGAAAAGAAGTAAGAATTAATTAAGTATTGCAATAAAGTATGATTTGATTTAGTATGAAGGAGGGAAAAAGAAAATGTTAGCTACATTATTAAAAGCAGCTATTCCAACAACACCAGATATTACTTTAGAAGATACCATAAAATTAGAAAGTTCATATTCTAAAAAAAGTAGTTTTCATTATATGGAAAAAAAGGTAAAAGCACCTATGAAGAACATAGATATTGAAGGACCAATGTCTATGAAATTTATAAATACAAATCAAAATGTAAAAAAGGAATTGCCAAAAAATATAAAAACAATACAAAAGCCAGTAGAAAATATAGATTTAAAACCTAATTTTGAACATAGTACTATAAGTAGTGCAAAAACAGTACAAAATATAGAACCTATAGGATTTGTACCTTTAAAACAACTCATTCCAAGCAATAATATAGCAGAAAAATGGACAACAGTACAAGAACTTCCCAATAATGTAAATTTAAAATCTAATATTGAATATGGTTTTATAAACGGTATAAATATAACACCAGAACCTGTACAGCCTATGCAATACACAAATGTAAACCCTAATACAGGATATAGTATAACAGTAAATGAGCAAAAAACTGAAAATTCTTATTCTATAGATGGAAATATAACCATTACTACAGATGAAAAAGTTTATTCTATAGAGAGAAATGTTACCATAACAAGAGGAACAGATGGTAAATTTACTACTTGTATTAGAGGAAAAGTTACAATAAATGCAAAATATATTGGACATTCTTCTACTACAATACCAGCAGAAGAAGAAATAAAATTTGTAATAGAAAATACTTCTTTAGATGTAAATCAATTATATGTTGAAAGAAGTGATTGGGAGAATATATTAGACATTTATAAAAATTCATTGATAGAAAGATTGCCAAATTTTAATATAAACACTATAAATATGGTGTTTTTGAATGCAGGAATTCGTTCTATAAAATACTTATTAGATAAATATTTCCCTTCTTTAGGAGAAAAGACAGAAAAATGGAAACAACAAAAAGACGAATTTTTTGAGAGTTCTATGGAGAAAATGAGAGAGTTTTATGCAGAGCACCCAGAATGCGGAAATGACTTTCAAAAGATGTTAGTTGGTATAGAAATTGATGAAACGCAACTAAATCCACTAGAAAAAGCAATATTAGCAAGAGAAGCCTTAAAAGCAGGTATTGTGAAAGATGTTGCATCAGGTGTAAATGGCATAATAGATGTAGTACTTTCTCCTCTTGAAACGTTAGATGCTTTAACATCTCCTAATGCAGGAGAAATGTTATGGAAAGGATTAACAGAAGATATTGTAAATGACTGGAAAAAAGGGACAGTACAAGGAATGTCGCAGGCAACTGGAAGGGTAATTTCTATGTTGCTTCCTATAGAAGAATTAAAAGCAGTAGGAACGGCAGGAAAAATGGGAAAAACGGGAGGTGTACTAACAAAGTTAGGAAGAAAAGTAAGTGGTAAGTCAGGTATTGGCGTAGAAATAAGTAAGCCTATAAAAGAAATAAATATAAAAAAAGTAGAATTTCCAAAAACTCCTGTAAAATATGGTGACCACTACAGAAAAGTAGATGGAAAGAATTCTTTAAAACCAGATATAGAATATGTAGATGGAAATAACTATAAATATACAACAGATTCTCAAGGAAGAATTTCAAGAGTGGAAGGCGAACTGAAACTACAAAAAGGAAAAAGAAATTCTAATGCACAAAGGGAAATAGGACAAAAAAAAGATGACGGTGGACATCTAATTGCTAATCGATTTGGTGGTTCAGGAGAAATAGACAATTTAGTACCACAAAATAAACATCTCAACCGTTCAGGTGGAGAATGGTATAAAATGGAACAAGAATGGGCAAATGCGTTGAAAGAAGGAAAGAAAGTAGAAGTAGATATTCAACCAATTTATAGTGGTACTTCTACCAGACCAGACAGTTTTTCTGTTCATTATAAAATTGATGGCAAAGAAACGATTAGAAGAATGGCTAATCCAAAAGAACCATAATATGTAGAATAGTATAGGAGTGAAAAAATAATATGGAAGAAAAGCTAGCTGAATTATATAATAAATTAGCAAATCAAATTATAGATATTATTCCAGCAGAATGGGATAATATATATTATTTAGGAGAAGTTGAAAAGGGAAAATTAAGTTCTGGTTCTGTTTTTTATTTTAAGGACATCGAAAATACTATTGTATTACAATGTCATAAAATACCTGAAGTATATCAAGTATCAAAAAATATTTATATGGATTTGTTTATAAAATTAGATGACACATTACTAGAAATATATGATTGTTTTATAGAAAATGGACAAGAACCTTGGGAACAGCTTAGTTTATATTTTAATGAAACTGGTGAATTTAAAATCGAATTTTTTTATGATGTTATGGAAAATTCAAAAGGAGCATTTCAAAGAGAAATTGTTTGGGCATATCAAACATTCGAATATATGCCAGAAGAAGGTTCTTATGAAAAACAAATATTAGAGGAATATTTGAAAGAATAAAACAAATGGAGGACAAAAACAATTCTATGTATAAAACAGTAAAAAGAGGATATTTTTTTAGTGATGAAAAAGAATTTAATGATACATCAGTATTAAAATTATATCAAGCAGCATATGATTTATATTTTTTATTAAATAGAGGCTATTATATGAAAGGAGCAATTACATTTATAGGAAATCATTATTTGTTATCTGAAAGGCAAAGACTAGCTTTAATGAGAGCGATTTCTTCCAATGAAAAAATAATACATAGAAAAGAAAAACAAATTAACTGTCATTTTGAAAATAGAACAGTAAATATTGATGGATTTAATACGATTATTACATTAGAGGTAGCACTTTCTAATTCGTTGTTATTAAAATGTATGGACGGAACTATTAGAGATTTAGCTTCTTTAAGGGGTAGTTATAGAATGATAGATAAAACACATTTGGCAATTACACAAATTGGAGAGATGTTAGAAAAGTATCATATCAAAAAAGCAGTTTTTTATTTAGATGCTCCTGTATCTAACTCTGGAAGATTGAAAACACAAATAATAGAAACATTACAAGCATTTCATTATGAAATAGAAGTAAATGTCATTAATGATGTAGATAGAGTATTAGAAAAATTGGATAATGTAATTACAAGTGATGCCATTATATTAGATAAATGCAAAAGTTGGATTAACTTAAATGCAGACATCATACAACAAAATAATAAATGTTTTTATATTGATTTTGAAAAAAAGAATACTCTTTTTTCTGTTTAAAATAAAGAGGGTGATACTATTTCATATTATATTGTAAAACAAGATAAAAGAATTACAAATGCAATACAGATTAATATGACAAAACAGCAGTTAGAACAAACAAAAGAACAAGTAATTGATTGTGAATTAGCAGAGAAATATTTACAAACAGACTATATTATAATTCGAAAATTATTTTCTACATTTCACTTGTTTTCAGACAAATTAAAACAATTATTAGAAATTTATGATGAAACGTTAGAATTTTATCCCATTTTTTTATGTGATAATAAACAAATGCAATCTGTAGTTTATTGGAGATGTGTTAAAACCGCATTAGATTGTATTGTGAAAGGAAAATATAAAAATATAGATGATGTTGTATTTCAAAAAAACAAAATAGGAGAACGATTTTTGTTTCGTGTGTTGTTTGAAAAACAAGAATATTTTATATTTGATACTGTTTTAATGGAAAATATATTACGAAAAGAAGCAATTGGATTTTATTTCCAAGAAGTGAAACAGTTGATATAAGGTGGTGTAAAAATGAGTATATTATGGAAAGACTTAAGAATTTCCATTCCTGTTAAAGTGAAAAAAATAACAGATTTAAAAATAGTACAAAAATGTAATGAACACGCTTTTGCAGAAATTACTGCTGTATTAGAAGAAGAACAAAATTTAGAAGATATTTATAGTATGAATGAAAAAACAAATATTGTACTGTTTGATAAACAATCTGTATTGTTTTCGGGAGTTTTAATGAATTTGCAAATTTCTATGATACAAGGCATTTGTACTATAGTATTATTTGTAAAAAGTTATAGTGTTTTTATGGATTTTAAAAAGAAAAAAAGAAGTTTTCAATATGAACAAAATAAATATCAATCTATATTAGAACAAATTATAAAAACAGAATATCAAGGAGATTTTATAGATACTGCTTCTAATGGAAAAACACAAAATAGAGTAATTATACAATATGACGAAACAGATTGGGAGTTTCTATTAAGATTAGCCTCTCAATTAAACACTGTTGTAATACCTGATATATTATGCAATAAGCCAAATATGTGGATTGGTTTACCTAATGGTGAAACACATCAACAGCAATATTATCATTATAAAATAACAAGACATACGGATAAATATATGGAACAAAAATTAAACTATAAAGAAAAAAGTTTACTGGATTTTACATATTTAGAAATACAAGCAGAACAAAATTATGCTTTAGGAGATATTTTGTATTACCAAAATAATCCATTTGTGATTATAGAAAAAGAAATGAATTTAAAACAGGGAAAGATGTTATGTCGATATAAAATTTGTAAAAAAGAAAGTGTTTTTACAAATATATTTTATAATATAGCATTAAGAGGATTATCTATTGATGCAAAAGTAATTGATGTGAAACAATGTTATTTAAAATTGCATTTATGTATTGATGAAAAACAAGATATAAAGCAATGTCATTGGTTTCAATATAATACGCCTTATGCAGCAGAAGGGCAAACAGGCTTTTATATGATGCCTCAAATAGGGGATAGTGTAAAGTTGTACTTTCCGAAAGAAGATGAAACACAGGCATATGTTAGAGAAGTAAATAGAGAATGTGGAAAACAAAATACAAAAACAAAAGATACACAAATAAAACGTTTTGGTACAATATATAATACAGAAATGATATTATCTCCTAATAGCATTGACTTTATTGCATCAGAACAAAATTGTTCTGTTAATATGAACTATAGTGATGGAATTGTATTAACAGGTGCAGAAAATATTAAAATTAATACAGATAATTTAATGCAGTTTGAAGCAAATAAAATTTTAGTACAAGCCAAGGATAGAATTATTGCTTCTACATCAAAAGCAAATGTAGTTGTAGATGAAATTGTACATTTTAAGGCATAACAGAGGTGACTATATTGGAAAGTTATGCAGAACAAATTGTTAAAATTATTAATCAAGAAAGAAAAAGGCGATTATTAGAGAAAAATGACATTACCAAAGGATATGCTGAAATTTTTTATGATACAGTAACATTTGAAAGAAAAAAGTTATGTAATGAACAATTTAGTATGATTTTACCTGTCTTTTTTGATGTTATGAAAGAAGAATATGTTGCATTAAAATATTGCGCAGAAAACAGACCAGAATTTATATATACAAATAAAGAACTCAATATTAATATAACATTTTCTTTTTTATGTAAAAAAGAAATAACAACAGATATATTAGAAATGCAAAAAGAAATAGAAAAAGAAATAAAACAAATCAATACAGATATTGTATTAATAGAAAAAGATATTTTACAAACAGAAGAAGGAACAGATATAGTACATTTTCTGTTTCCATTAGATATAAAAGATACTACATTGTTACAAGAATTTTTTATATTTTCTGTAAATGAAAAATGGGTAATAGGAACATTCCATTGTCCTTATACACAAAAAAGAGATTGGGTTAATATTATAAAACAAATGCTTTTGTCTATCCATTTAGAAGAATAGAGGATTGATATGAATAAAATAGAAATGCTGAATAAATGGGAAAATGAAGTTATGTTTCCTATATTAAATCATACGATTTCTGCACTGGAAGAGCAATTACAATGTCATATAGAACAAGTGATACAAAATGTTTGTATGGATATAGAAATGCTTTTTAATAAAGTGGCAGAGCAACAAGAGCAGAAGCAAAAAATAGCATATATTACATTTCATTTAATGAGAAAGGATATATTAGATGGTATATACCAATATCGTTTGTATGTATATGATAAAAGTTGGTATTTAAAAAGAGGGCAGGAAATTGGTACATTAGATAGTAGATTTATTTATGATTATTATGATGTCTTTTTGAAAGAAGTGTTATTAAAAAGTAATGCGTATCGCTCTATTTTTTCTATACCAGAATTAGAAATGTTTGCTATGAGGCAGCTTAAAATATTTCATTATCATTTTGTGGAAGTATTACGATATGCTATGAATGATATTATAGAAAGCGAAGCCTATTATAAATTAAAAAAAGAGGAACATATAGAGATACAAAGTGGTGCTTATTATGAACGTTGTGAAAAATTGTATCAAGAAGATAAACAAAAAGATTATGGAAAGTGGAGAAGGCAATTTTTAGAACAACAAGACAAACAATTTCGCTTTGCTGATTTAAAGGGTATTGATTTGAAAGAAATTGATGCCAAAGATGTCAATTTAGAATATGCAGATATTAGAAAAAGTGATTTACAATCAATTAATTTAGAAAACAGTGATTTACAAGGGATAAGATTGCAAAAAGCAAATTTGCAGAAAGCAAATTTACAAAAAACAATATTAAATTATGCGTGTTTTGAATATGCTAATTTACAACAAGCGTGTTTTGATGAGGCAATTACATTATTAAGTAATGTATTTACATTAAAAATACATTTGCCTTATCAGTATGTTTCTTTTCGAAATTGCTGTTTAAAAAATGCTAGCTTTAAAAGAGTAGTTTTATGTTACGCTGATTTCAGAAAAGCAGATATTACAGGAGCAGATTTTACAGATGCTTTTTTAGAACAATGTATGTTTTCTAAGGAGCAATTAAAACAAATTACTTTAACAGCAGAACAAAAAAAACAAATTAATATTTGCAATATTTAAAAAAACCACCAGTTTGCATTTTAAGCTGGTGGTTTTACTAGTTAAGAACGCCATTTCAAAAATTTTTTTTCTAATATTACAATAAGCTGATACATTATTGCTGCCATAATAGCAAGTAATATAACAGAAAGCATTACCCAATCTAGTTTAAATATCTGAGTACGCATACTGACAAAATTGTATTATGGTTTTTGATAGGGCATAGATATTGACTTTAATGTTTTGTCTGGATAATATAAAGAAATCACATAACTATAACCGCTGTTTGTTGTAGCTTTTATATCTACTCTGTTTTTTTTGTTTATGTTTTCCATATTAATAAAATCAATAGATGCAATATCTGTTTTAAATTG
>CAJTDC010000027.1 GCA_910575055.1 Clostridia bacterium | reverse complement strand
TTTTTATATTTATGCATAGAAACAGCTCCTTTCTGGGAGAAAATATGTTTTATTTAATTTTATTGTACTTCTAACAAGGAACTGTTGTCTATATCATTTTAACGTAACATAACCTAAAATTACATTAGGTGGTGATAGTATGAAATATGAACGGGACGAGCGCAAGTTTGACTTTCACGATATAGGACTTGCGATAAAGAAAGCCCGAGAGCGTGAGGGCATGACACAGGAACAACTGGCCTCTATTATTGATCGTGATCCCCGTACTGTTATGTACCATGAAAATGACGGCCAACATCCCAGCTTAAATGTATTTTATCAGTTGGTAACAATGTTTGGTCTATCAGTGGATCAATTCTTTTATCCCAGCACAAGCGCAGATGATGCCTGCAAAAAGAGGATTGATATTCTATTAAAATCCTTGGATGAAAAAGAGCTCCGGCTGGTAGAAACTATCATTCGAGCAATCAAAGATGCCAAAGAAACGGAGGATGCGTAAGAAAGCGTGACCTCCGTTTTTTTTGCGCCATGTAGCGGAATCGCACGAAACGGCAAGCAGGGCAGGTGTGGCCACACCTGCTATTTTCTTGTGCCGCTGGCCCTGCGAAAATGCTTGTTGGGGAGCTCCCCAAACCCGCAGGACTTCGGGACAAAGTGTCCCAAAGTCCCGGCGCTTACGCTTATTGTCTGCGGCCCGGGCTATCGCTCCGGGGCCTTATTTTCCCGCCCGTCCGTGTGGCCGAGCAGATGGTCAATGTTCGCCTTGACCGCCACGGCCTGCCGCATATCCGCCTGGGCCTTGCGGTACTTTGCATAAAGAGCCTTTTTCTTTTCCGCCAGCTCCTGGCGGGTCTTTTTCATATCCGCTATTTTGGGAAGTTTCTCCCCATTTAAGAGTTTGTTCAATGCCGCTTTCGCCGCCCGGTAGCTGGCAAGCTCCGCCTCGTGCTGGGCAAGATATTTTTTACTGTACCGGGCCGCCTTATAGCCATCAAACACAGGCCGGGTCTTGGCATAGTCCACCGTGGCCGCCATAAGCCCGGATGTCTTTTCGAGGGCCGCCTCCGTTTCCCGCAGTTCCCCGGCCAGAGCGTGAAAGTGCTCCACCGCCGCCTCGGTGCTGGCCGCCATAGACTCATAGTCCGTAAGGCCATGCTCCCGCAGATACTGGAGGGCGGCGGCCATCTGTTTTAGATTGTAAACCTTGGCCCACCGTTCATAAGCCGGACCCTTGCCCTCGGCCATGCGCTGTTGAATATCAATAATGAGATTAACCCGCCGGACAGGAGCCGGGGCCTCGTCCGCAAGTTCCGGGATAGGCCGCTCCCCGGCAATCACCGCCCGGATGTCCTCGGGATCAAAGCCGTCCCCAAGGGTGGATGCCCGCAGACGGGTGGGCTTATCCTGCCCGGGGGCAAGGAACAAAATCACACCGCCCCAGCCATGCTTTACCGCAAAGCCGGACTTCTCCATCAGCCGCAGGAACTCCGCAAAGTCGGCGGGCTTTTGTTTCAGAGCCGCAACGATGGCAAGCCGTACCCTCTGCTGGGCAGACGGGGGCCGCTCCCCAATCCACTGGCCATAGTGCAGGAAACGGCCCTTGCTGTGAAGTTTCGGATGCTGGATAACCGATAAATCATTTTCCAGACATATCCGGTCGGAAAGCCGCCGGAGAGCCCCAGCCGATCTCCAGAAGTCCCGGAATTTCCGGGTGTAGTCCAGTGAAACAGGATTGTAATAAATGTGATTGTGGATATGTTTTTTATCCGTATGAGTAGCAACGAAAAAAGCGTGTTTCCCCTTCGTCCAGCACATGGCCGTTTCGTAGCCTACCCGGTTTGCCTCCTCCGGGGTAATTTCCCCGGGCGCAAAGGACTGGCGGATCTGATAGCAGAGCACATCCGCCTCCCGCTTTTGTTCCCGGCCTGTGACTGCTTTATACTTTGCCCGGGAGAGCAGGAACTCGGCATCGGCGGTCTGGTGGTCGCACTCATAGGAAGAAATGAGCTGGCCGTCCTGGGTTTTATCCGGGTCTTTCCCATAGTCCAGACGATCCTTCAGCGAGCTGGCGATGGTTTCCCCCTTGCTGATATGGTGGGTAATGAGTCTGGTGGTTGCCGTAAATATCCCCCCTCTCCGCAAACGGCTTTCTCCATCTTGGGACACTTTGTCCCGAAGTCGAGAAAACCGGGGAGCGGCACACGCCACTCCCCGGAAAGGCTAAAGCTCCACTACGGCGGCCAGCTTTTTTAACAGATCGGACAGCGGCTCCCATAGGGCCGCATAGTCCCGTTGCAGGCTGGCGATTTCCTCGGGATATATCCCGCCATAGGTGTTCGCCTGGATCGCCACTTGGTTTAGGTTGTTGGAGCACCGCCGCTGGAGCGACACCAGCTCCCGGACAGGCGAGAGGTCAACATGGAGCACATAGCCGTTGAGGGCCATTTTCCGCATATAGGCCCCCATATTGCGGATGCCCGCCTCGTCCATGCGTTCTTGGATAAGGGCCTGCTCCTCCTCCGACACCATCACATGGAGATGGATGGGGCGGCGGCGTTTCTTTGTCATCGCTCCTCCCGGGCGGGGGCTTTTTTCTTGTGGACGGGATCGCCCCGGTCAGCCCCGGCCAGTTTTGCGGCCTCCTTCATCTGCTGGGCAATCGGACGGGGCCTGTCGGGATTGCCGGGGGCGGGCCGCAGCTCGTAATCTGCCGCCTGCCTTTCTGTCAAAGGCCGGGTGTAAGTCAGATGCCCCCAAGCCAAAAATGCGCCGCCCTCCACAGGGATACGCTGATCGTAGTTGACGATCTCATCCGGGGCGTTATGGGGCGGCTTGGGGAATGTCCCGATGTCCACAGGCCGCTGGGTAGAGTAATACTTGTAAAGGCCGGGGGCCTCGGTCTGTGCGATCTCCACATGGTAAAGCCGCTGGTAGTCCTGCACCCGGTCTGAAAAGTCCTCTTCCATAGCGGCCAAATCGTTGCCGTAATGCCCCCATTCATACTGCCGCTGGCCGTTCTTATCATCATAACAGGCCCATGTGACATAGGGGGATGGAGCCGTGGGATGTTCGCCCAGAGCAAAGCCCCTGCCGTTTTCCAGCATTACAGCCTTCAAAATGGAATAGCCTTGATTTTTGTCCATAATACCTCCTTCCAGAAAGCGGGGACTTTGGGACAAAGTGTCCCAAAGCTCCGCCATATAGATGTTGACAACATTAGGGCCGATCCGGGGCAGGCCATAGAAAGATACGGCCCGCCCCGGAAACGGCCTGTAAAAGCCTTGATACAAGCGGGTTTTTAAGGGCCTAATTGTCAACAGTCCGGCCCCGTTTTTTCCGCATATATTCCCGCTGTTGGCGGCGGTGGGCTTTTAAGGCGCACGCCTCCGAACAGTACGCCTGCCGCCTGTCCGGGGCAACGGCCCCGCCGCATACCGGGCATATCTTAAAATCCGGCCTTGGCCCCTGGGTGGTGAGGGCGGCCTCCAATACGGGATTGAGGGGGAGGACGACCTCCCGGAAGTAACGGCACAGGGCCCCCGTCCAGCATTTCCCCAGCATATAGCACTCACAGTCCAAAGGCAGGCATCCATATTCCCGGTCATAGTTGGCACACCACTTTGCCACAAGGGAACGGATCGCCGCCTTTTCTTCCTGGGTCAGCTCACGGGCCATCGCATCACCTCCCGCCAGCCGGAGCCCTCAAAAGCTCCTTGTAGCAGGCCACGCATCTAACGCCCCGCCAGTAGGAACAGCCACAGCAGGCCGAGCCCCGGGGCGGCTTTCTCTCAGCCGGGGCCTTGGGGCGGGGCTTTTCTTTCATCATTTTTTCAAAAGGGTTGTTTGTAAAATTCATTCGTTGTCCTCCGTGTATTCATCCTCCTCGTCCCACGGGGGCAGATCGTCCCCGGGATCGTCATAGTCCTCCAGTTCCTCGTCATAGTCCTCCACAGGCCCGGCGGCCTTTTCCTGTTTGGGGCGGTAAACCTTGAAATACCAGCCAGCCCCGCCGCCGATCAGCGCAAGGCCCAGCACCAGCAGGAGCATCCCGGAATTGCTTTTCTTTTCGGGTTCCGGTTCCGGGGCTGGGGCAGGTTCTGGCTCGGGCTCTGGCTGGGGAGCGGGCGGCTCCTCGGTGATCTCAGCCAGTGCCATAAGGTCGGCCTCAGTAACGGCATTGAGGAAATACACATTTTCGCCGCTCCGCTGGCGGTCAATCACCAGATAAAAAATGTTCTCATTGGGCGTGGTGATGGTGAAAAATTCCTTGCCGTCCTCGTCCGTGGCATTGTCTACCACCGTCCCGGTGCCCTCTGGGGTAAACGGGTTCGGCTCCGGCTCGGATTCCTCTGCCACAGGGGGATCGGGGTCATAGCCGCCTGTGCCGTCCATAAATTCCTCGCCGCCCCCGGCATAGGCGGTGGCGCTAAACCCGCATAAAAGAACAGCGGCAAAGAGCGCCGCTGTTAAGACTTGAAATCGTTTCATATTCCGTTTTCCTCCTTTTCCGCAGTAGGGGCGGCTCCAGACTTCGGGACACTTTGTCCCAAAGCCCCGCCGCTTTTGAGCTTTTCAAACAGGAGAGGGAGCTCCGCAAGTGGGATGCTCATACCCCGCACGATGTCCACAATCTCGCTGTTTTCCGCCTCCAGCTTGTTTTTCTCCAGCTCCTTGAGCCGGGCCTGCTGGTTGGCGATTTTGGCCTTAACCTTATCAATCTCGGCCTGGATTTTCATACTTTTGGTTGTTGCCATAGAATACCTCCAATCACGGCAGACGCCCGTAGGCGTAAAAATGGGATTGCCAGTAGCTGGTGTTTAAGTTTGCGTATCCGATGGGATCTCCACAGTGGAGCATCCGCCCGTCCCCTACATAAATCCCACAGTGGCTCACGCCCGATGTGTTATAGGTGCCTTTGAAAAACACAAGGTCGCCGGGCCTGGGGGAGCTTACCGGGGTACACAGGTTATAGAGCCCCTGGGCAGTCTGGCGGCCCACATTCCAGCCGGAGTGGTTGATAACCCACGATAAATAGCCGGAGCAGTCAAAGGATGTGGCCGGGGAGCTCCCGCCCCACACATAGGGGTAGCCAATGTACTTCTGCGCCTCCGAGAGCATGGCGGCGAAAGTTTCATCGTCCAGATATTCCCCCGGAACTTCGTAGCCCTGGGGCGGGTTAGTAATGTATCTGTCCACATAGGGGGAGTCCGGGAACAGGTCGGGCCTGTTTCCCACGGTAGACATATAGATGGCGTACCGGGACATCTGCTCCTCACTCATAAAATACACAGGCAGATGGGACAGGTTTTTGTTTTCCAGCGTTACATAGCAGATAGAATAGTTGTAGGGAATTTCCACCTCGTAATCGTTGCCCTCGCTGTCCGTCCGGGTTTCCGTCCGATAGCGCACCTCCACCACCACTTCCTCGGTGAGAATGTACTGGCGGTCAAAAAGCATTTGCAGGGTGCCCGCCGCCTGTGAAAGCCTCCATTGCCCCTCGTGGAGAGCCGACAGGATGGAGATCAGCACATAGGGGTCATGTTCTATTTCGTCCAGATCAAAGTGGTACTCGTCATAGTCATGGGTGCTTTCGTAGGTATCGAGATAGTTTTTAAGTTCTGCCTCCAGCCCTGTATAGGTGGCCTCGGCCCCCAGCATATCCCCATCCTCGCAAGGGTAGGTGCTGGCCCCGATAGCCCCGGCTCCGGCATTTCCCAGCATTACCAGCGAGGACGAGCAGGACTGCATCATAAAAACAAGCAGGACGCAGACAAGGGCAATCAAGGAGCCGATGGGATGGCGTTTCACAAAGCCCGCCGCCTTTGCCGCCAGCTTTTCCGTGGCGGCGGCAGTTTTCCCGGCGGCCTTTGTACCATGTTTGGCGGCCTCTCTTGCCTGCTTTTGGTATTGCTTTCTCAGCCGCTGTTTCTGCCAATAGCGTTTGAGGGCGCTTTTCGCAAGCTCCGGGTGCTCCTGGGCGGCGGTGTGGAAATGATAGTCCGCCGTCCGTTTGACATACCGGGCCTCGGCCTTTTGTACCGCCCTGGCCGGGTGCTCCCGGATTTTCCTTTTTACAAACCGGGAGCCATGCCGCAGGACGGACTCGCCAACAAGCTCGGAGCGGTGGGCCCCCTCGGTGCCCACATTTTCCTGCTCCACCTCAAAAATTTTTCCATGTACAAAACCATGAGCGGAGCCGCTGGCCACCCGGCCTG
Source organism: Clostridia bacterium (assembly GCA_910575055.1). GTDB lineage: Bacteria > Bacillota > Clostridia > Lachnospirales > Anaerotignaceae > Coprocola. The sequence goes on along the minus strand of CAJTDC010000027.1, from coordinate 27,755 downwards.
CACGCTTTACCGGGCCGGGCTTTTTCGGCGGCTTTTGCTTTGCCAGCTTTTCCTTTGCCTTTTCTACCTTTCTGCCTTGCTTTTCCATGCGTAGCTTGGATGCCGCCGCCTGCTCCTGCTGGCTTTTCTGTCTGAATTTGGACTTGGGAGACTTTGGGACACTTTGTCCCGAAGTTCCCGCCTCACCGGGCCCGGACTGCTTTTCAGAGCCAGCCCCAAAAGCAGAACCGCCCGGATCGGCGGCCCCGCCCCCGGGGTCAGTGCGGCCTGTCTGCGCCTGGGGCTCCGGGCGTGGTTTATTCGGTTTTCGTTTCATTGTTCATATCCTCCGGGCGGGTGGTGAGCAGGTTGTAAATCTCACCCTTGGGGAAACGGTCAACAAAGGGGATGGTCACATTCCCATAGAACAGCAGGCCCTCGCCGGAATTAGAGTGGGTGATATAGGAAAGCTGGTGCTCGGAAATGCCGAGCTGTTTCGCCAGTATCGCCCGGTCGCTCTGGGCCTGTGACAGCAGGATCATAAAGTCGGTGTTGTCTAAAATGTTCTCAATCTCCCGGCTGGCCAAAAGGTCTTTCACATTCTGCGTAAGTGCGCTGGGAACACAGCCTTTCTTTCTCAGCATTTTCCAGACGGCCACAAAGTAGCTGGCGGTCAGCGGGTCACGGAGCAGGACATGGAACTCGTCAAAGTAGCACCAGGTCGCCACACCCTCCCGGAAATTGGTATCCACCGCCTGGGAGACAAACTCGTTTGTGATGTGCATGGCGATTTTGCGGAGGTTTTCTCCCATGTTTTTCAGCACAACGCACACCACCCGGCTGTCCGTCTTTACATTCGTGGGGTGGTTAAAAAGGTTTAAGGAGCCTGTGCAGTAGAGCTCCAGCGCCGTTGCCACACGCCGAGCCTCGGGCTCCGGCTGTTTTAGGAGCTCCTCATACAAATCCTGCAAAAGCGGGGTTTTCGTATTCCCAAGCCCCAACGCCTGCTCCCGGTACACCAGCCGCACACAGCGGTCAACCACCGTTTTCTCAATGGGTTGCAGGCCCTCCTTGCCGCCCACCACCAGCTCGCAGAGGGAAAGAAGAAAATCCGCTTTCATGGAAAGGGGGCTTTCCCCGGCGGCCATGTTAAGCTCCACATCCATCGGGTTCAAGTGGTGAGGGCTGTCCGGGGCAATCTCGATCACCTGCCCTCCCAGCCGTTTCACCAGCGGGGCATATTCGCCCATCGGGTCTACAATGATGATCCGATCCTGGGGAATGGTAAGAAAAACATTGAGCAGTTCCTGTTTTGCCGCAAAGGATTTTCCCGAGCCGGTAGAGCCCAGATACATCCCGTTGGCGGATTTCAGCTTTTTCCGGTCAGCCATGATGACATTGTGGGAAAGAGCGTTCATGCCGTAGTAGAGAGCCTGCCCGTCCATCCGCAGCTCCCTTGTCATAAAGGGAATAAAGATCGCCGTGGAGCTGGTGGTCATGCCTCGTTTAATTTCCACCTCGTTCACGCCGAGGGCCAGCGAGGACACAAAGCCCTGTTCCTGTTGCCAGTCCAGCCGCTTTAAGGCGCAGTTGTATTTCTGGGCGATGCCGCCCACGGTAAACACATCGTTTTCCAGCCGCTGGCGGGTGGGGGCAAGGTTCACCACCGTAAAGGTCAAGAGGAACATCCTCTCGTTGCGGGACTGGAGGTCGGCAAGGAGATCGGCGGCGTCCTTGGAAAAGGTAATGAGGTCGGGCGGCAGAATGTCGGGATCATATCCGGCCCGGACAGCTTTCCGCTGTTCCTCCACTTTCATTTTTCCAATGTCGGAGAGTTTTCCTTTAATGGTTTTAATAGCCTTGAGCTGATCCACCGTCTGGATATGGAGGGTCACGGTCATTTCCGCATCCAGCTCCAAAATCTCCGCCAGCAGTTTATCCGAGAGCTCGGACGCTAAAATCTGCAAATAGGACACGGCCCCCCAATACTGGCCCACCCGGAATAAGCGGGACTGCCGAAAGTCAAAGCTGTCCGGGGCAATAAAATCCTTCGTGCCCAGTCCCGTCTGCGGGATGTCCTTCCACGAAAAGCGGAACGGCTCCCGGCTCCCCGGGTGCATCTGGCTGTGGAGTAGGGCCAGCCTTGCCCGCCCGTCCATCGGCTCCGAGGAAACGCCCAGCCGCTTAAAGTTCCCCATCACATCGGCCTCCACACGCTCCAGACGGGGCCGGGCCTCAGCGATCCCCTCGGCAGGTATGCCAAAAGTGATATATTTGGAGCGTTCAATGCCGTTGTTGGAACGGGCGATCTGGTTTTTTAACATCCCGGTAAATTCCTCCCGGACGCTGTTAAAATCATCGTCCGCCTGGGGATGTTCACCTTGTAGCGGCCTCGGGAGTGGGAGCGGCGGTTGATAAAGGAAAGCTGGAACGGTAAAGAGCTGTCAAAATATTTGAGGAATGAGCTCCAGCCGCTAAAGATTGCCGTCTGATCCTCGGTGCTTGCCACGGAATAATTGATGTCCTCATATTCCACGGTTTTTGTGTAAAGCCCGCCGGGGAGCCTGCACACCCCGTCCGGGTGCATCACCGTATAAGGGATTGACTGCTGGGCGGACAGGGCCGCCCGCTTTCTGCCCTTGGCGGCCCTGCGCCGCTGTCTTTGTTTTGTGGTCTGCAATCGCATCCTCCTTTCTCACAGGGCCCCGCCCGGTAAACGGGGCGTAAATGTTTTGTGTCTGATAGGGCCTTATCCCGGGGCGGGTAAACCGGGCCCGGATGATGTTTTTTACCACTTTTTCCGCCGGAAGCCCGTCTTTCTCATACATGGCCAGCAGAAAGGCGGGGAGCATGATCACCAGCATGGCGAACATGGCCCCGGTGTTGCCGATGGAACCGCGGGCGAACAGGTAGGACGGGATGCCCACTGCCGCCGCACAGCCGAAGCAGACAAGCTGGCGTTTGGTAAGGTTAAAGGCCATTTTGGTTTTGATTTTGGATAAATCGTTGGGGACATTTACATAAGGCACTGCTTGACCTCCTTTCCGGCCCCGGTATCTTCGGGACACTTTGTCCCAAAGTCCGGGACGGTGCTTGCCACTTCATTTCCCCACACCTCCCAGCCGGGCGGGGACTGTCTGGCAAAAAGCTCCACCCGGGGCAGGTCGCCCATAAGGGCCACAATCTTTTCCCAGGCCTCGTCCGGCTTTTTGCTGTGGGCCTCAATGGGGGAAATGATAAACTGATGGATATTTGCCGCCTGCCGTCTGGGATGGCCCCTTGTTGCCAGCAGGCAGACCTCGGCGTTTCCCCTCGTCCAAAAGCCCAGCCCGTAAAACCAACTGTCCGCCTTTTTATTCTTTTTCAGCCAGACAAAGGCCACGGACTTATACTGGAAGCCCCACGCCTTAATAAGCCGCAGGGCCTCCGGGAGCTGGGGGAAAGTGGCCCACAAAAAAAGTGCGCTGTCCCTGGCGGCCAGATCCGCCACCGGGAGCGCACAAAGCTCATCGATCCCCATTGTGGGGTAATGGTTCTGTGCCGCCCCCTGGACTTTACTCCGCTGGTACTGCCAGGGGGGATCGGCATAAATGATAGAATAGTCTCCGATAGTTACACTCCTTTCTCCCCGGACTCCACCGACACCCGGGCGGTATGGATGCGCTCGCTGGCGGCGGCATAAAAGGCCGGGGCTGTTTCAAAGCATACAAAACGGCGGCCCGTGTTGAGGGCGGCAACAGCGGTAGTGCCGCTCCCGGCGCAGATGTCCGCCACCACCTCCCCGGGCCGGGTGTAGGTCTTGATGAAATACTCGCACAGCTCCACGGGTTTCTGCGTGGGATGGACGGTGCGCTGTACCGAGGAAAAGGCAAGCAGGTTTCCGGGAAAGCGCAGGCCGTCCTCCGACCCGCTGCTGGAACGCAGGAATTTTCCATAGTTGGGGCTGTTGCTCCCCTCCCGGGAGATTTTCTTATAGGGCTTGCCCTGTTCAAACTGCGGATTGTAATAGGGGAGCTTTTGGTAAAATACCAAAATATTCTCCGTCCGCTTTAAGGGGGCCCGCCTTGCGTTGAGAAAGCCGGTACAACGGCTTTTGTACCATACCCACTCATAGCGGAGCATGGCAAGGTTGGATGCCCCCAGCACTTTATCATAGGGGCACTGTGCGAAGAACAGCACAGCCTCATTAGGCTTGACGGCCCACTTGACCGCCTCCCACAGCTCCGGGAGCGGCAGGGGCACATCCCAAAAGTTCCGGGTGGTGCCGTAGGGCGGATCGGTTAAAAGCATATCAACCGAGTGTTTCGGCAGGGAGCGCAGGCCCTCGATACCGTCCATTAGGAACAGGCCCTCGGAGAGCTCTAAAGACTTCGGGACACTTTGTCCCAAAGTTCTCTCAGCGGTCATCCCGGGCCTCCTTTTTCTTTGTCGGGGCGGAGCGGGCGGCATTTTCCTTTCCCGCCTCTTTTGCGGCCTGGGCCATCTGCTCCTTTATGGGGGCGGGGCGCACCGCCTCGGCTCTTGCAATCAATTTTTCCACGGCCACACGGTACGCTTGGGCGGCAATCTCATTGATCCGATCCCGGGTGGCCTGGTCTGGAACCCGCACCGTGGAGTGGTAGCCCGTCCTGCTGGTGGGATCGGGCTTTGAGGGAGCCCCTAAAAAAATCCCGTTCTTCCCGTCCACCACCTTAAAATCGTCGATCACAACACCGCCGATGGTTACACTGGCAAAGCCGATCAGTTTCCCCTGCGGCTCAATGGGCCGCACCGATACTTCAATGGGAACCGCCTCCTTCAGCATGGCGTCCGTCCTCATTTTCACGGCCTCGTCTATGGTTACGCCTTTGACCTCGGCCAGCTCCGCAATCGGAACCTCAAAAAGCCAGCGCCTTTCCTCTGCGGCGATCTGTTCCGGGGTCAGTATTACATCCTTACTCAGTCCTGTTTCCTCCTTTCCGGGCGTGGGTATGACAGCCCCGCCCTCATACTCATAGCCTGCCGCATGGATTGCGGACAGGGTTTCTGCTGATACCCTGCCATTCAAAAGCAAGTCCGTATCAGCCATAAACGCCAGCGTGTCACGCTGGGTAAATTCCTCCGGGAGCTTGCCGTTCCATGTCCGGCGCATTTCCCCGTCTGGGCCCGGTTTGTAACGGGCGGGGGCCCGTCTTGGCATATCCCGCCTCCTTTCCGGCCTTGGGACAAAGTGTCCCGAAGTCCTGTTTAATGCGCCCCTAAGATACGCTGGGCGATGCCGCCAGTCTTAAACAGCATGAAGCACAAAAGCACCGTGTAGCCGATGGTGCCCCATATCGCCCCGATAGGGTCGCCGCTTGTGGCGATGCCCTGGATCAGTACCGCATAGATGGCCACGCATACCAGAATGAGCATCCCTTGAAAGCCCACGGCGAACAGGGATTTTAAGTAGTTCTGCCCTGTGCCGCCAAGCTCCCGGTTGGCAAGGGTAGCCACAGGGAGGGGCGCTAAACTGGTCAGCAAATATATTTCAATCATTCTGCCATACACCAGAACAAAAATGATAATTCCCATGACCTGCATGGTCACGCCAATCAGCGAGGACTGGAGCCACAGTCCCAAAAGCGGGCCCAAGTCCATCCCCTCCAGCGTGGTTTCCAATGCGGCCAGCATATCCGGGGTAATGTCTGTAGAGCCCTGGATCAGCCCCGCCGCCCTGGATATGGCGCTCTGGGACACATCGAACACGGCCATCACAATGTTAAAGGTGTTGGAGAGAATGAGGATGGCACAAGAGGTTTTGAATACCCACTTGTAGATATTCGCCACATCAAACTCGTGCATATTGTTTTTTTCCAAAAGCATCTGTATCAGCTCATAGGTGGCAACAAAGGTCAGCACCAGCCCGGCAATCGGTAAAATCACCGTTTCGGAAAGCTGGCGGATGAGGGAGAAAACCCCGGCGTTCCATGCCGCCGGGGTCGTCCCTACCTGTACCGCAATCTCTCCGACTTTGGCGTTGACGGTATCAAAGAGCCCCTCCAGGTTCCCCATGATGCCGCCGACCAAGAGCTCCCGTATCCAGTCCTCGAGCCAGTCGGTGAGAAAATCCATAAGCCCTCCTTAGAACAAGCCGGACAGCAGGGGGATTAGCGTGGTGCCCAAAAGGATGATACCGCCGCCAGCCATAAGCTGTTTCATGCCTTGACTTTTTAATCAAGCAATTCATTAGATAAGACAGCGACAAAGTTAGTTTTCCTATCTGTCTGCGCTCTTTTCAGCCATTCCTGCTTTTCTTCCCTTGTCATGCAATCAAGCAAAATTGTAAAGCGGGCAATATTATTATTTTCATAGTATTTTTCGACATAGCGTTTCAAGTCACTTAATGGCATATAATTTGAAAGCACGGCAAAGAAGTTTGTTTTGTTATCCTGTTCTGATTTATCTACATACTGTAAAACCAAATTTGTGTCCATATCTGGTATAATGGTTGAAAACAGTGCAATTTTATCAGCGTCATATGCTTTCTTGTAGTAATCTTTTTGGGCTGTTTCGTCTAATACTGAAAAGAGTGCGGAAAATCTAATTAAGTCCTCCTTTTGAAAATATTGTTCCGTCAAAACTGGTATATCATCAGCTACAACAGGCGTTATACTTATAATCAAAGGCATTTCTATTGCCGGACTAATATCTGTGTTTTTCAGAGAATAAATCAATTCTTCTATTGCCGAAATAGCTTCTCTGTCATTCAGATAATCTTTTACCGAATCAGAAAAATATACTGTCATTTTTGATTCATTCTCAAAGACAATTTCTGTTGCACCATAATAATCTTGATTTTTAGCGTATAAGTTCCAACCCATTTCAATAATATAAGAATTGCAATAATATCCATTTTGCGTATAAGAATATTGGTAGGAATTAGCATTTTCCAAATCATTATTATCTAAATTTTCATCGTCTAAATACCAGCCATACCCTAAATTTTCATCATAAATATATGTGCTTTTCCCATTGCCTTTTTTTTCTGGTATTGACGATTTACTTGTTTCTTTAGAATCGGTAGCAGCAGAAACGGGATAACCGCCGATAAAAACCGCACCAGATAAAATAAAAAGAGTTAATATAACAGTCAAAACCCGAATTGTTTTCGTCTTACTCTTGAAATTCATAATGGCACCTAACCTTTCTTTTAACTGTTCTGCTCCCTCTGTCAAAGTGACGGAAGCTAAAGAACTTTTGTAGAGATTGTTTGACTTCAAAAAGGAAATTAGTGTATCTCCATACTCACGTCTTGCGGTATCATCAAGTACAGATATAACTTTTTCATCACATGACAATTCGCAGGATTTATTCACTTCCTTTTCCAGCAGATATACAAAAGGATTGAACCAATGGACGCACACAACAATCTGTATCAGCCATTTATAAAACATATCTCTCTGCTTGTAGTGAATTAACTCATGCACAAAGATATAAGACAACTCTTTATCTTCCAATTCGCCAATAGGCAAAATGATTCTTGGTCGAAAGAAACCAATCAGCATAGGGGAAGCAATCAGCGGATTACATGATAGTTCTACCCTTGTCTTGATATTCAGTTTTTCTTCACAATCAGATAGCAGATTCAAGATTTTTATATCCGATACTTCTTTATTTCCTGCTTTGATGTATTGGATAAAACCTTGATAAACTGTTATCTTACGGACAAATAAAACCAGTGCCAATGCTGACCAGATAAAAAACAGGCAGACATATTTGTTAAATGGCTCACGCATGGCAGCGGTGGTTATTTCCCGGTTTGTCTGTATCGGCTCTGCTTTGTTGTTACCCGTGCCTGCGGGAACGGGTACATTGGGGCTTGTAGGGATTTCATTCGTTATTGCTGCTTTGTCGAATTTTTCAAACAGGCTCCCAACAATCGTAGTGTCGGGAGTAAAGGGAAGCAGAAACCGCAAAGCAACCACTATCCAGATATAATACTGCCAACGCTTGTTGAATTTGTTTTTATACAGCGGCTTCAATCCCAAAATGAGAAGCAGTAACAGTGCGCCGGAAATAGACAACGACAATAATATTTTTATAAACTCATTCATTTTCTTTTCTCCAAAATGTTTCAATCTCTTTCAATTCGTCTGTCGAAAGAATATCCTGTCGCAACAAGGTTGACACTAAGTTTTTCACATTCCCGCCGTAGACTTTATCAAGAAAGCTGTGGGTCTGCATGGTCTGGTATTCTGTTTCTGTTACCGTAGCCACATACTCATTCTTCCTGCCGATTTTTTTGACTTTCAAGAACTTTTTTTCGCCTAATCGGGAAAGCAGCGTGAGTACGGTGTTGTTCTTCCATTCGTTCTTGTCTTTTTCCAATTCCTCCATGATGAGGGAGTATAAAGCTGCCCCTCCATTCTTCCAGATGATTTTCATTAGTACCAATTCGGATTCAGAAATTTGCTGTGCCATTTTGTCCTCCTTTTATCTTAACATCTTGTGGGTATGTATATATCTTAACACTTTGTAGGTGACAATGCAATACTCTAATGAAAATTTAAGAATTTTTAAAAAGATATGAAAGACAGGGAGGGATTCCGTAGTAGTCGGCACTGTGCGTAATGTGCATAACTTGCTGTCTTATGGAGTTGTGGGAAAGTCTGTTTGCAGAATGTGGGAAAGCTGCACTTTAGCTTTTCCATGTTCTGTGAACGGACTTTTCCATGACGGAATAGCAAGTTATACACATTTCCACGGTGCTTGTCTTTTGGTCTTTGGTTTCTTTGGTTCGGAATAGTGTGGTGCTGGCGGTCTATCTCTTGTTTTCGGTTGCTTGCTTCTTTACCGCACATGAGCATTGGAGCCAGGGTTGTCCGAGCCGTAGCCCTCCAACAGATTGACTACGCCCCATACTCCAAGGCCAGCGCCGAGGGCGATCACAAGGGTCTGCAAAGTATCAATAGCGGAAGTAAAAAACTGCATAGAGCCTCCTTTTCTCCGGGGTATTCCCGGCCATGAAAAAAGCCGCCATTTCTGGCGGCAGTTACCGACTTCGGGACACTTTGTCCCAAAGCTCATTTATGCAAAGGCATCCGGATCGTCAATATCGTCATAGTTGAGGATGTCCTCGTCCTCGCCTGTGAGCCCATTGTCCTCCACGGACACCTTATACACCTCGCATAGTTCCTCCGGCCCGGGCCACCTGCGGCGGTTGATGAGCCTGTCGAGGTCAAAGGCGTTTTTAATTTTATCGGCCTCAGCCGTGTATTTGTAGTTAGGGTGCTTTTTCAAATCATATTTGGGAGAGAAGAACGGGGGCAGGCCCCGTAACTGCAAAATGCACTTGTCCCCCGGCATAGTTGCCAGTTCCGCCGGGGTCATCAGCTCCCGGCCCAGCCGCTGGTTGTTCTGGCTGTAGCTTTCCGACTGGCCACGGGAGCGGCTGTCGGTCTGCATGGAGATCGTGGCCTTTCCCAGCCAGTTCTCGGATATTTCCTTGATCGTGCTGGCCTCCCGGCCTCCGAGGAAGATCACGCTGTCCATATTTCCCAAAATCGTCTCAGCGTGTTTGTCGTAAATGGCCTTGCACTGCGCTAACTGCTGGTAAAAGAGGGTCAGCGACACCTCCCGAGAGCGGATCACCGCCACAATCTTTTCAAGCTGGGGCACCTGGCCCGTGTTGGCCGCCTCGTCCCACAGCACCCGCACATGGTAGGGCAGGCGGCCTCCGTGAACATTATCCGCCCTCTCGCACAGGAGATTGAACATCTGCGAAAAGGCCAGAGCCACAAGAAAGTTATAGGTCTGGGTGGTATCCGAGATAATAAAGAACACCGCCGTTTTCCGATCCCCGATGCGGTCAAGCTCCAGCTCGTCATAAGACATAATCTCCCAGAGTTGCGGGATGTCAAAGGGCGCAAGCCTGGCCCCGCAGGAAATCAAAATGCTTTTTGCCGTCTTGCCGCTGGCCAGCTTGTACTTTTTATACTGCTTAACAGCAAAACAATCCGGCTTTCTCTTTTCCAGCCCGGAAAACATATAGTCCACGGCGTTCATAAATTCCTCGTCATCCTCTTTGACCTCCATCCCGGAAATCATATCCACCAGAGTATTCATGTTCCGATCCTCGGCGGGGCCCTCGAAAATGATATAGGCGATCAAAGCGCAGTAAAGCAAAGTTTCCGATTTTGTCCAGAACGGGTCGCCTTCCTTGCCCTCGCCCTTGGTGTTGGAAATGAGGGCATCCACAAATTTGAGGATGTCGGCCTCGTTCTTGATATAGGCCAGCGGGTTATAGTGCATGGATTTTGAGAAATCAATGCTGTTAAATACCTTGACCATATATCCCTTTTTCTTTTGGAGAAAAGCGCCCACCTGGGACAGCACCCCGCCCTTGGGATCGACCACCACGAAAGAGAAATGAGCCTGGAGCAGTTGGGGCGTGAGCCAGAACCGGGTTTTTCCCGAGCCGGACGAGCCGATCACGCAACAATTCAAGTTGCGGGCGTTGGCCGGAATCTTAGGCCGGGTATTCATGGTGAGAAACTCCGTCCCGGTGAGAATGACATTGTTTTCAAACTTCGGATCGACAAAGGGCTTGATGTCTTTTTCCGTCCCCCACCGGGCCGATCCATACTCTTCATCCCGGCGGAATTTTTTAGCGTTTTTGCTTTTTACATAGATCAGCAGACGGAACGCCGCCGCCCCCACAATGCCGATCAGCCAGTCAAAGGGATGGACTCCCGGGGCGAAGTCGGCAAAGGCCGGGCCGATGGTCTGGCCCAGCCCGATCAATTTGTGGGCGAAATCCGTACCCGCCGCCAGCCGGTAGGCCGTCCCGATTTTCAGACAGGCCCACAGGATAAAAAGGTAGGGGATGTTGGGTATCAAATATTTTTTTATGCTATCTGTCCTCACGGGCCGCCTCCTTTACTCGTTCTTTCGCTCGGGGCTTTTCCACCGCAAGCCGCTCCGCCGCCTGTTTCAGTTGCTCCCGGATAGGGATGCGGCTGGATTTTGACTGCGTGAGCAGTTTCCGGGAATAGCTTTCAAAGCAGGCGGTAACAGCGTCCGCCTGTTCCGCCTTGAAAAACAGCAGATACTTGTCCGGCCCGGTTTTATAAAAGGCATAGTCCACATTAAAACGGCGGGCCATGCGGTCAAAGAGTTTCGGGGCCTCCACTTCGATACTGCTCACATTTTCTCCGTGGGCCATGAGCTTTTTCACGCTCTGCCTGCCGTGGGGCCTCTGGGCCGCCCGGTGCCGCTTGGCAATCTGGCTCTCAGCCGCCTGGAGCACATAGGCCAGCCCCCGGGCCGTCAGCTTGCCAGCCCGGACAGAGATCGCTATGGAGCTCCGGGAAATTTCTTCATCAATCAGTTACACCGCCTCCTTTCTCCACTTTGGGACAAAATGTCTCGAAGTGCTTTGTCAGCGTTCCTCCCGGCCTTTTTCGGCCAGCCGCCGGAATCCCTCTTTCGAGGAACCGTCAATCACCTCCTTGTAGGCGGCCATCTGTTCCCGGATGGAAAGCTGGGGAAAAGAAAAAACCTTGTGCCCGGCGGGAATGTCTTTGGTGTCGTGATAATATTCCTTGAAATCGCCGCTAGTCTGGACGATATAGCCGCCGGGGGCAAAGTGGCCGCCCTCGTTGATTGAAACATCCCGCCCGTATGCCTCATAATCAAAATAGTCTTTCAGTTCTGCCGGGATCGGTAAGTCCTCCGCCCAGTAACGGCCCAAGTCCTCCTCCGTTTCAATATCCGGGTAAAACTCAAAGCAGTCCAGATTTTGCACCAGGTTGATAATGTCCGCCACGCTGGAAGTATGGGTGCCGATGTTTAGGGCGGCCTCGAATTTTTCCAGCTCGCCTTGATCCAGCTCCGAGAGCAGGCAGGCTAGGTGGTTTAATTCGTCCAGATTTTCATACTCGCTAAGGTAGTCATAGAGCCCCAGCACATCGCCGTCAAAGCTGGTAATGAAAAATTCCTCGTAGCGTATGCCGTCCACCCCGATATGTTTTAACAGGGCCTGCACCTCTTGGGGGCTGGTGGGGAATTTCAGCGTTTCCCCCACCAGCTCCCCCTCGTTGTATTTGCCGAGGTTGGTGATGTAAGCCTCAAACAAGGATGCCATCAGCGTTTGCCCTGGCCCTTGACGGTCAAAATGCCCTCAAGGGTGGTGGCGGTGATCCCCAGCCGCTGGGCTACGGCAATATCATTTTTCATGGCCTCGGTCATGCTGTGGCCGCATACCACCAGCACCCGGGAGCGGCGGAGCAGGTCACGGCCAATGTCAATGCCGCTTTTATGCTCCTCGGGCACTGCGTCATTGAGGAACAGCGGCAGATAGAGGGCGGGGCAGATCGGTGCAAAGCCCGCCTCATATACGGTCCGGCAATACTGGGTCGCCAGTTCTGCGTTTTCACTGTCGCCGCCAAACCATGCGGCGGTAATGTATGCAAGGGGTCGTTTCATAAGTAAAAACCTCCGTTCTATAATAAAATCGTTCAACCCTAACCCCCCGCCCTTTCCCAATCATGGGAAAGGGGGCGGCTCTGGAGGATATACCCCCCGCCGCTTGGCCGGAGATAGCACAGCCGGGGCAGGCCGTAAAGGGCAAGCCGCCGCAAGCGGCGGGGCCGTTGGCCCCCTTGACGGCCCGCTCCCGACTGCGCTTTTTTATCCCCGGCGACGGGGGATATATACCACCAGAGCCATCGCAGAGGGGCGGAGCCCCTCGGGACAAAATGTCTCGAAGTGGTTACTTGTCTTTTTCCATTTTCTTCGGGGCCTTTGCCAGCTCGGGCGGCTGTTTCTGTTTCCACTCGTCCAGCAGGCCGATGATCTGCTCTTTCATTTTGGCTGGAGTAACCTCCTTGCCGAAATACTTTTCCAGTTCAGCGGTTGAAATAATCACGCCTTGATCCTCCTTTTTCTTTTCTGATAAGATACCGTCAATCACATCGCCGTTGAGCTTGCCCCCTTGATCCAGCTCCCGGAGCTTTTTCGCCTGGGCCACCGAGGGGGACGCCTGCTCCCCGTCAATAGAAACGGCGATCAGCCTCTGGTTTTTTGGCTTGATATAGGAGAGCTCCACGGCAGGCATAAAGCCCATCTTTTTATCGTCCACCTTGTCCAGCAGTTCCGGCACAAGGGAGTTGAGCCGCAGATAGCGCATGACTTTTTTATAGTTCATGTCATGGGCCTCGCCCACGATCTCCACGGAACGCTTGCCAATGTCGCCCTCGGCAACATTTTTCAGCCGCCCGCCCTGGTGCTTGATGGCCTCCACTTCCAGATCCAAAAGTTTTGCAAGCTCGCTGGGCAGGGGCTCCCCACGCTGTTTGTTGCTGTTTTTCATTTCCCGGACAGCCTCGATGTCCGTCATGCTGCGGACGATACAGGGGAGCTCCTTTAGCCCGGCCAGCTCACTTCCACGGTGGCGGCGGTGGCCCGCCACAATCTCAAAGCCGTTGCCGTCCTTTTCCGGGCGGACGGTGGCGGGGGTCATAACGCCATGCTCCTTGATCGTCCCCACCAGCTCGGCCATTTTTTCATCGTCCTTTACCTGGAACGGGTGATCCCGGAAAGTATGGAACGCATGGAGATCGGAAAGTTTCAAATAAACCAGCTTTCCCTCGTCAATGGGACGGGGCGGGACGGCGGGCTCGGGAGCAGGCGGCTCCGGGACAGCGGCCTCCCGGACGGGAGCGCCCTTTGGGGCATCCGGGGCTTTGCCGTCACTTCGGGACACTTTGTCTCGTTTAGGCGGTTTTGCCTTTCCGGGGGCCGTTTTATCCTCCTTGGGCGGGCGGCCACGCCGGGGCGTTTTCGGCTTATCGCCGCCAGCGGCGGGAAGTTCCTCCTTTCCGTCTTTACCCGCCGCCTCCTTTTCCACCTGGGCCCGGGCCGCCTGCCGCTTTTCGCCCATCAGCTCATTGATCTTGTCAAAGGACACCACCACATCGCCGGGAGCGGGCTGGGCAGGCCCGGCCTGTTCCTGCTGGGGCGTGGGTGCGGCGGCCTGTTCGGGAGCCGGGGCCTGGGGCTGGTCTGTCGCAATAGGCTCGGGAGCCTCCGGGAGTTTTTCACTGCCGGGGCCTGTGTTCAGTTTTTCATCTGCCATTCACTAACCTCCTTTTTGTGAAAGTTGCATAAATTTAGGGGTTAAATTTCTGTAATTATTTTTTGCCTCCTTTCCGTCTATCCACGCAAAAAAGCCGCCCATTTTTTCATGCCGGACGGCTTTTAGCGTAATGTGATAGATCAAATATTATTTTTTGTGGTTGGTAGGCTTTGGAAAGCCTTGTATTTGCGGTTTTCCTAATTTATATGGCCCTTAATATCCTCTGCACCAAAAATGCCTACTTCCATACCTATATTTCAAGTTTGCATGTCTTTCAAATATAATTAGGGCACTTTTTCCTTTTAGATATCCTACTATATCTGATACACTTTCTTTTGGTGGTATTCTTACCAACATATGGATATGGTCTGAATAACATTCTGCTGCTATGATTTCTACTCCCTTTCTTTCACATAATTCTCTCAGTATTTTTCCTATATCTGCCTTCAACTGTTTATATATAATCTGTCTTCTGTATTTAGGGGCAAACACAATATGATATTTGCATTCCCACTTTGTGTGTGCTAAACTATTCATATCCATTAAAAAACCTCCTATGTTTTTATTGTGTCTTGGCGGACTCAATTTATTTTATCATAGGAGGTTTTTTCTTGCAGCTAAAGCTTCTTTATTCCCCAGCATAGCTGGGGGTTTTCTCTATGCTAAAGCAAACAATCAAAAATATGCTAAAAACATTGTAATATCAATGTTTTCAGCATATTTTTTAATTATTAGTATAATTTTTATAACACTTTTGCTAAAAATGTCTGCAAACGTTCACTTTTTGGTGCTTCAAATATTTGCTGAGGTGTACCTTCTTCTATTTGTTTGCCTTCTGCCATAAATATTACTCTTGTTGCTACTTCTTTAGCAAAGCCCATTTCGTGCGTTACAACAACCATTGTCATATTTTCTTTTGCAAGCCCTTTCATAACTTCTAATACTTCTCCTACCATTTCAGGGTCTAATGCAGAAGTTGGTTCATCAAAAAGCATTACTTCAGGCTGCATACACAACGCCCTCACAATAGCAATTCTTTGTTTTTGTCCACCAGAAAGCTGAGAAGGATACGCATTTGCTCTATCTTCTAAACCAACTCTCTTCAAAAGTTCCATAGCGAGCTTTGTTGCTTCTTGTTCACTTTTTCCTTGTAATTTCATAGGAGCAACAATCATATTTTTTAATATTGTCATATGAGGAAACAAATTAAAATGTTGAAACACCATACCCATTTTTTGCCTATGCACATTAATATTTGTTTTTTTATCAGTAATGTCTACTCCCTCAAAATAAATATTTCCTTTTGTAGGTACTTCCAAAAGATTTAAACAACGCAGAAATGTAGATTTTCCAGAACCAGAAGGACCTATTACAACAACTACTTCTCCTTTTTTAATTTCTGTATTAATATCAGAAAGTGCTTTCATTTCACCAAATTTTTTCTGCAAATGTTTAACACTAATTAAACTCTTTTCTAAATTATCAGTGGTCACTGTTTCTCAGCCTCCTTTCTAATCTATTAACACCTGCTGACATTATCATAACAATTACCAAATAAATCGCTGCTACTGTCAGCAATGGAAAATAAGGGTCATATGTACGGCTTCTAATAATATCTCCGCCTTTTGTTAAATCTTGTATTGCAATATAACCAGAAATTGCTGTTTCTTTTAACAATACTATCATTTCATTTCCCAATGCAGGCAATACATTTTTTAAAGCTTGTGGCAATATAATATAAATCATAGTTTGTATATAGGTAAATCCCAAACTCCTGCCTGCTTCCATTTGCCCCTTATCAATAGACATAATACCAGAACGTACAATTTCTGCTACATAAGCACCTGAATTAATACCAAAAGCTAATATTGCAACAACTGTTTTATTATTTACACTGGCAAATACAATAAAATATAATATCAAAAGTTGTACCATTGTTGGTGTACCACGAATTATTGTTAAATAAATATTACATATTACATTGGGCAGTTTTAATTTTCCAGTCATATCATGCGTTGCTTTTATCATAGCAATTAAAAAACCTACTACAATACCTAATAATACTGCAAAAAATGTAATTTTTAATGTTGTAAAAAAACCATTTACAATAAATAAATATCTGTCATCTGCAATAAAATTTCTCACAAAACCACTGTGAAGCTTTTCTATCATATTTGTACCCCCTCCTCACACTTACAACATCTTTTTATAAAATTACCCACCAGAGTATACTAAGGTGGGTAAATCATTGCCTTTTTTTGAAGAAATATTTTTATTATTCAGCTGTAATATATTTGTCAACAATTTCTTGTAATTTTCCGCTTTCTTTTAATTCTTTTAAAGCTGTATTAATTTGTTCTACTAATTCTGTGTTATCTTTTTTTACTGCAATAGCATATTCTTCTTCTGTAAATGGCTCATCTAATACTTTTACATCTGCATTATCTGCTGCCAATGCTTTTGCAACTTGGTCATCAATAATTACTGCATCAATTTTTCCTTGTGAAAGTGCTTGTACTGCTTCAAACCCTTTGTTGTATCTTTCTACTGTATCTGTAACATCAGAAGCATAAAGGTCACCTGTTGTACCAAGTTGAACGCCTATTACTTTTCCTTCTACACTATCTGCGCCTGTAATTTCTGTATTATCTGCTTTTACAATAATTACTTGAGATGCTTTTACATAAGTATCTGTAAAATCAACAGAAGCTTTTCTGTCTTCTGTTACTGTCATACCTGCTGCACCAATATCTGCTTTTTCAGACAATAATGCAGGAATAATAGAGTCAAAAGCCATATCTTCTACATGAAGCTCTTTTCCCATACTTTCTGCCACTGCTCTTGCAATTTCTACGTCAATGCCTACAACATCTCCGCCTTCATAAAATTCATATGGTGGAAATTCTGCATTTGTCGCCATAATAAGCGTATCACCACTCTCTGAAGGTGCTTCTGCTTCCTCTTCTCCTTCTGTTGACTGTACATTTTGTTCATCACTTGTTGGCTCTGGTGAAGAGCCACAACCTGCTGCAGCAAATATCATTGTTGCTGCCATTGCAAAAGCAAATATTGTTTTTAAATGTTTTTTCATGATAATATCCTCCCTAAAAATACAATTTACTTTATTTATCATAACTAGCATTATACTTCTTGCATAAATATAATGCAAGTCTTTTTTTATTTTTTTAGCACTAAAAACAGTACAAATTAAAAAAAGGAATTATATTATGAAATAATCCCTCTTTTTATACAAAATAAAGTCACAAAACAATTATTATTTTACAATATTTTACAAATTTATATCAAAATACAAAACAATATTTTATACATTTATACACAAAATATTGCATAAAATAATCATTCTGCATTGCGATTGATAAACTCTGGTTTTACTTTTGAATACATTATTTTTTGTTCACTATATAAACCATAATAACCAGAAAGCATATAACTAATGGCACAAACAAGCATATAATAAACAATATTTTCTCCCCCAAATAACTCTACAGAAAGTATCACAGCAGATAAAGGGCAATTTGTAACACCACAAAACAGTGCTGCCATACCTAATGCTGCACCAAAAGAAGGACTTAATTGCATAAAATTACTAATTGTTGCACCAAATGTAGCCCCTACAAAAAAAGAGGGTACAATTTCTCCTCCTTTAAATCCAGCACCCAATGTTACAGCAGTAAATACTATTTTTAACAAAAATGCAAAAGGTTCTATGCCACCATAAAATGCCCATTGTATGACATTCATACCTGCACCATTATAATCTCTTGTACCTACTATATAAGTTAATGCAATGACAATACAACCTCCTACAAATACTCTTTTATACGGATTTGGAAAATATATCTTATATAATGTAGATATTTTTTTCATAGTAGTACAAAAAAGTATACTTAATATTGCCCCAATTATACCAAAAAACATTACATTAATACACATAGAAAATGAAATGCCCTGTGGAGCACCTGTTAATAAAAATGCTGTAGGGTTTATACCAAAATAACTAGATAATCCTGCACCAATCAAAGCTGAAATTGTACAAGGTACTATAGCAGAATAGTGCATAATACCCACTGATATCACTTCCATAGAAAATACAACAGAAGCAATTGGTGTGCCAAAAAGTGCTGAAAAAGCGGCACTCATACCACACATTGTCATAATTCTTTCGTCTTTTTCATCTAATTCCAATATTCTACCTAATTTTCCTGCAATACTACCCCCTAATTGTAATGCTGCACCCTCTCTACCAGAAGAACCACCAAAGAAATGCGTTATAATAGTGCTAACAAATATAAGAGGAGCCATTTTAATCGTAATATTTTCATTTGTTCTAACAGATACTAATATAAAATTTGTTCCCCTATCTTTGTCCATACCTTCTAAATGATAAAAATAAACGATTGCTAAACCACCAAAAGGCAACAACCATAATACCCACGGGTGAGCAATACGATATTCTGTGGCTATTTCAATACCAAAATGAAATAAAACACCTACAATGCCTACAATAATACCTACAATACTTCCAAAAAATATCCATTCTCCAAAAATGCGAAATTGCTCATAAGCTTTTTTCCACATAATATTTCCTCCTCAACACAAAACACAGTTTTTATATTCTTTTGTCATTATAATTGTTATTTACTTCATTTTCAACTGCTTTGCAATTTCATTTTATGAAAAGAAATATTCTTTTTTTAAAAACTATGTACATATCATATTGTAAAACGCTTTCAAAAGTAGTAAAATAATATTAATTCTATTAAAATATTAGGAGGAAGAATATGTTAGAGTTTAATACAGTTGATTTATATTCATTACAAAATAATAATAAAACAACACCTGTTTTAAGTAATACTTCTGCTTCTTTTTCAGATACACTTCAAAATACTGCTTCTACTTCTTTAGATGCAATATTTCAAAAGGCTTCTGAAAAATATGATGTACCAGTTAGTTTATTAAAGGCAATAGGAAAAGCAGAGTCTAATTTTAACCCAAATGCTGTTTCTGGTGCAGGTGCACAAGGCGTTATGCAGCTTATGCCTGCTACAGCAAAATCATTAGGCGTTACCAATTCTTTTGATGCAGAACAGAATATTATGGGTGGTGCAAAATACATAAAACAAATGCTAGACCGTTATGATGGCAATGTAAAATTAGCATTAGCAGCTTATAATGCTGGTAGTGGTAATGTCCAAAAATATGGAGGTATCCCTCCTTTTAAAGAAACACAAAATTATGTTAAAAAAGTAATGGCTTATGCTGGAGAAACACTTACCGCAGGCAATTATACTATTGGTCAAAATCAAACTACCAATAGAACAAATACAATAAATACTACAGATAGTTCTTCACTACAAAGCCAAATTGAGCAATCTATATTAAATTTTAAAGAATTAACACAAGAAGATTATTTATTATTTATAGAGTCTTTAAAAAATGATATGAGTGCTTCTTTGTTGAGTTCTATTAGTGATATGGATTATGACAATAATGATAAAAAAGATAGCCTATTCAGCCAAAACGACTATTTAAAAAATTATAATTATATTCTTAATAATTCACCCTCTTATTACGATATTTCTAATTTATCAAGTAGTAATGCTAGTTTATTGGGAAATCGCTTTCAAACAATGTATGATAATGAATAAAAAATACCCCTCTTTTAATGAAAAGAGGGGATTTTTTTGCATAATTGTATCACTATCATAGAGCCAAAAGATAAAGCATATATTGTCAGTAATATTGTAATATTGACAGGCATTACTACAAAAAATGTTTTTAATGCTGGAATTAAAAGTACAATATTTAAAAGTATAAAGCCAATGAGAAATGCTGCCCATAAATATAAATTGTCAAAAAGCCTTTTTGTAAATACCACTGCTTTTTTAGATTTACAACTAAAACTATGAAATAAACGCGATAAACAAAGTGTTGCAAAAGCCATTGTGCTGGCAAGAGCTGCCCCACCTTGTTGATTGCCAATGTAATACGCCACCATAGTAAATACTGCTATTATCAATCCTTGTAATGCTACATCTTTTAAAAATGATTTTGTCATAATAGGCGTGTTTATAGAACGAGGTTTTTCATTCATTACATTTTTATTATGGGGTTCTACTCCTAAAGCAATCGCTGGTAAGCTATCTGTAAGCAAATTGATAAAAAGTAAATGTACTGGAGCAAATGGTACACTCAAACCTACTAAATACGCATATAATACAGCTAATATTCCTGCTGTATTTCCTGAAAGCAAAAATTGTATGGCATTTTTAATATTTTGATATAAATTTCTACCGTTTTCAACCGCTTTTACTATCGTAGCAAAATTATCATCTGTTAATACCATAGAAGAAGCATCTTTTGCTACTTCAGAACCTGTAATACCCATAGCTACACCAATATCTGCCTGTTTTAATGCAGGAGCATCATTTACACCATCTCCTGTCATCGCTACAATATTTCCCTTTTTCTGCCACGCTTTTACAATTCTGATTTTGTGTTCTGGTGAAACTCTAGCATAAACAGAAACTTTTTCCACAAAATTCTCAAGTTCTTCTTCTGTCATATTGTCAATTTCTGCACCATCTACTGCTTTTTTATCTTCTGTCAATATTCCTATTTGTTTTGCAATAGCTGAAGCAGTTACTTTGTGGTCGCCTGTAATCATAACAGGACGTATACCTGCTTTTATACATTCTGCTACAGCAGTTTTACTTTCTTCTCTTGGAGGGTCTATCATAGCAATTAAACCTAAAAAAGTATAATGTTGTTCTTCTTCCAATTCTAATTTTTTTAATTCTTTATAAGCAAATGCCAATACTCTTAAACCATTCTCTGAAAATGTTTTATTAATATGCTCTATTTCCTGTTTGTCTTTTTCTGTAAATGCTGTAATTTCTCCTTCTTTTTCTATAGAAACTACTCTATTTAATAAAACATCTACTGCTCCTTTTGTTATCATAATATATTTTCCTTCTATTTGATGTACAGTAGACATCAATTTTCTGTCAGAATCAAAAGGTATTTCAAGCAATCTTTTATATTGTTTTCTAATATCTTGATATTCTAAATTATACTTTTTAGCAAATTGTATCAGTGCAACTTCTGTAGGGTCACCTATTTCCTGTCCTTCGTTTATACTAGCATCATTACATAAAACGCTCATATATATCAATTTTTTATCCATTTGTTGTGTTATATCAGCAGATGACATTTCTACAATAGTATTGTTAATACAATATTTTTGTAC
Organism: Clostridia bacterium; assembly: GCA_910575055.1. Lineage (GTDB taxonomy): Bacteria > Bacillota > Clostridia > Lachnospirales > Anaerotignaceae > Coprocola. The sequence goes on along the minus strand of CAJTDC010000027.1, from coordinate 6,408 downwards.
TGTCATTTTATTTTGTGTTAATGTACCTGTTTTATCAGAACAGATAACAGAAACACTTCCTAATCCCTCTACAGCAGGTAATTTTCTTACAATAGCATTTTCTTTTGCCATTTTTTGTGTTCCTAATGAAAGCACTATTGTCACAATAGAACTCAATGCTTCTGGTATAGCTGCTACAGCAAGTGCCACCGCAAACAAAAAAGCATCTATTGCATTTCCTCCCCTTGCAATGTTAGCAAAAAACAGCACTGCACATACTATTATAATAATAAGAGAAAGTTTTTTTCCAAAATTATCTAAATTTTGTTGTAAAGGTGTTTTCTTTTCCTGTGTATTTTTTAATAACTGTGCTACTTTTCCAATTTCAGTTTCCATACCTATATTTGTCACAATATAACTTGCTCTGCCATATGTTACAAAACTTCCTGAAAACACCATATTTTTTCTATCGCCAATGGGTACTTCTTGTGATAATTCCATAATTTCTTTTTCTACACTGACAGACTCTCCTGTTAAAGAACTTTCATTTACCTTTATACTAAAATTCTCTAGTATTCTTCCATCTGCACTAATAAAATCTCCTGCTTCTAAAAAAACAACATCTCCTATTGTAACCTCTTGTGAAGGTATTGTTACTTTTTGTCCATCTCTCAATACTTTTACAAAAGGAGAAGAAAGTGCTTTTAAACTTTCTAGAGATTGCTCTGCTTTAATGTGTTGTATTGTACCTAATATTGCATTTAATGTAATCACAACAAATATTACAATAGCACTTTCTGCATCTGCTAAAAACAATGAAAGTAGTCCTGCCACAATTAATATTATAACAAGAAAATCTTTAAATTGTTCTAAAAATATGACAAATGTATTTTTCTTTTTTGACTCCTGCAATACATTTTTACCATATTTATGTAACCTTTGTTGTGCTTGTTGTTGTGTTAATCCTTTCTGTGAACTTTCTACACTCTCTAATACTTTTTGCAATGGCAAACGGTAATATTTTTCCATATTTCTCCTCCTTGCTGTTTCAAACAGATACTTTTTAATAAAATATGATAAAAAAAGACTTTTCATTATTATTTCAAAAATTATAAAAACAATTCTAAAAAATAATAATAAAAAATCTTTTTACTATATTTACTATAAATGATATGATATTACAATTTGTGCATAACTAATTTCTTTTTTGATTTTTATTTTAATAAAGCAATATTTCCTGTTAATTTATTGATTTTCTTTTTTGTTCCACATAATGTAATTCCTATATAATTTAATTCTGTTTCCGTAATAGATTGCATTTTTGTTATAAATTCTGTATAACTTTTGGACATCTGTGCTATATCAGAAAAATCAATTACAATTAAATCAGAAAATTCTGGTTCATATAACTTTTTTCGTATTGTTTTTATTGTTTGTATATCTCCCTTCAATATAGGTACAGGAAATGTAATAATTCCTAAATGCTTATTACCTGTTTTATCATAAACATCTTTACCAACTACTTCTGGTATGCTTTTGCCTAAAGTAATGCCCATAATAGCAGCAGTATTTGCAATTATTCCTAATGGTAACTGTTCATCAATTATCATAACACATTTTTCATAATTCATTGTTTTGCTCCTTTATATTTTTTATATTACATTTTCCATTATATTCCGAAAGAAACAACCCTAAAATTGTTAACATTGTTCCTACAGCAGAAAGATATGTTATTGTTTCTTTTAATATTATTACTGATGTGATAGTAGTAATTACTGGAACAATATAAATATAAATACTTGTTTTTACTGTACCTAACATTTTTATTGCAATATTCCACGTTACAAAACATATAGCAGATGCTCCTACACCTAAATAAACCATATTAAACAAATATTTCATATTTGTAAAACGTGACAAATAAAATTGAAAATCAAATAAAAAAAGTGTTGGTATTATAAATAAAATGCCATAAAAAAATGTTCTACGTGTGGTAAGTACAACGGGATAGTGAAAACTAGCTATTTTTTTTATTAATACAGAATAGCAAGCCCAAACAAAAGCAGCAGCAACAGCAAGTATATCTCCTATAGGATTTAATTTTAGTTTCGAACCATTAAAACTGATTAATACTATTCCTATCATAGCAACAAAAAATCCTATTAAAAAATTGATTTTTATTTTTGTTTCCGATTTTAAAAATAATCTAGATAACACTGCTGTAAAAAATGGTGAAACAGATATTATAACACCTACATTAGAAGCTGTTGTAATCGTTAATGCAATATTTTCTAAAAGATAATACAGACATATTCCACAAAATCCTGTTGCAATAAATAAAAATTCCTGTTTATATGTTACTCCTCTTAAACATTTCGGATAAATAATAAATAATATAATGAAACCAATTACAAAACGAAAAAACAATATTTCTATGGGCTGAAAACCTACTAACAATATTTTTGTAGAAATAAATGTTGTTCCCCATAATATAATGGTATACAATGCAGCAATGTGCCCTGCTAAATTTTTATTTTCCATATTTTTCACCTACCTTATTTTTATTACAAAAAATATCACGATAAGCACCAGGAGAAAGCCCTATAAAACGGCTAAAATAATTTGTAAAATGGCTTTGGTCTGAAAATCCCATTTGTATGGCAGCATCAACAGGAGAAACTCCTTTTGCTAAAAGTTTTTTTGCTTCATTGATACGAATATTTTCTAAATAACGATAAGGCGTAATTCCTTTTTGTTTTGTAAATGCTCTAATTAATGTTGATTTACTAATTTGAGCATATTGACAAATTTGTTCCAAGCAAATATGTTCTGTATAATGGCTTTGTATAAATTCACATACTTTTTCAATTTCTTTCCTACATTCTGGTATATCATTTTGAAAAGGTTGTCCATAATTCTGTATAAGTGCAGTAAATAATAGTAATAAAATTTCTTCTTTTATAAAATCCTTTGTACCATTGATTATCATTTTATGTAATGTAGTGAGATAACAAGCAATTTCTTCATTATAAATTACATTTTTAGAAAATTGAGGTAGTTCTTTTTTGTTTGTTATTTCCTTTGCTAAATGAAGCATAACGTCATTATAAATATGAAATCCCTTATAACATAATGTATCTTCACCAATTTGCATACAAGAATGATTGTCTTCAGGATGAAATAATACAATATCTCCTTTGTTTACAACATATTCTCTATTTTTGCAGCATAAATAGCGTTGTCCATTTTCTATAAAACCAATGACATAATATTTATGAAAATGATTAGGAAATGATTGTCGAATGCCTTCAAAACAATATGCTTCTATATGTAGTTGTTCATCATAAACTACTGTCTTCATCTATTTTTCCTCCTTGCTGTAAACAGTTTACAGCCTTTCTATAAAAAAGTCTTGTAAAATATATTCATTTTTTATATATTTTATAAAATGTTGTCTGTTATGAGTAAATTTAATTGCAATATAAAAAGCCGCTATTTTAGCGGCGAATAATTATTTACTTTCACTTTTTATTGTTCCATTTATAGAAATAGTTATTATATTGTATGGAATTGATTTTTTACTATACTGTAAAGCACGTTTTACTGCATTTTCAATGCCTCCACAACAAGGTACTTCCATACGAGTTACTGTAATGCTTTTTATATTATTTTGTGCAATAATTTGTGTTAATTTTTCGGCATAGTCACAATCATCTAATTTAGGACAGCCAATTAATGTAATGTGATGATGTATAAAATCATTATGAAAATTTGCATAAGCATATGCTGTACAATCTGCAGCAATCAATAAATTTGCTTCTTGAAAATATTCTGCATTGATAGGCACTAATTTTATTTGTACTGGCCATTGTGAAAGTTGACTTATAAATTTTGTAGTTGTTGTGTCACCCTTTGTATTTTGGTGTAAAATTATTTTTGGCTGTATTCCAGAACAAGCTTTAAATTGTTTTTGTTTTTTTGCTGCTATAACAGCTTGCTCATTATAAGCAGGTGCTTCTCTTTGTTCAAATGAAATTGCATTCATAGGACAGTTTGGTAAACAATCTCCAATACCATCACAATAATCTTCACGAGTGAGTTTTGCTTTACCATTTATCATTTCAATAGCACCTTCATGACAAGCTAAAGCACAGATGCCACAACCATTACATTTTTTTTCATCAATTTTAATAATTTTTCTAATCATATTATTTTTCCTACCCTTTCATTTTTATATGTTGTTTGATTGACCCTTTTATCATATTTTAGTATAATATAATTAAAAAGTATGTTGAAATTTCAACAAAGGAAAAATTTTATGAAAAATTATATTGAAATACTAAAAAAATGCCCACTATTTGATAATATTATAGAAAATGACATTATAACAATGCTTCATTGTATTGATGCAAAAGTAGCTTCTTTTCACAAAAAAGAAATTATTATAGCAGAAGGAGAACCTGCAAAATATATTGGTATTGTTCTTTCTGGTGCTGTACAAATTGTACAAATAGATTATTTTGGAAATAGAAGTATTGTAACAGATATAAAGCCGTCTGAGTTATTTGGAGAATCTTTTGCTTGTGCTGGTATAAAATCTATCCCTGTAGATGTTGTAGCATCTACAACAACAGAAGTACTTTTTATAGATTGCTTACGCATACTACAGTTATGTAGCAATACCTGTACATTTCATCGCCACATTATATATAATATTATGAAAGTTGTTGCAGTGAAAAATATTATGTTTCACCAAAAAATTGAAGTTACTTCTAAGCGTTCTACAAAAGAAAAATTGATAACATATTTATTGCTTCAAGCAAAAAAATATAATAGTAACAGTTTCGAAATTCCATATAACAGACAAGAACTTGCTGATTATCTTGAAGTAGATAGAAGCGGTTTGTCTGTTGAAATTAGAAAACTATGCCATATAGGATTGATTGAAGCAAACAAAAAAAATTTCAAAATATTAAAAAATATCAATGAAAAATAGCTTTACTTTTATTTATTGTTTTCACAAATGGTAAATTTTTTTGTTTTATTAGAAAATTGTTCTATTTTAATTTGTATGGTATCAAGTATATCAAAATATATTTGTAATCTATTTTGATATACTTCTATTTTTTCAATATGATTTAATAGTTTATGAATATACAATTCTTTTTCACTAATATATTTTAACTCATTTTCTATATTACATAATCTTTTTTGATTTAATGTTGCCTTTTCTTGCTGTATTTTTTGTATGATTGCTTTACAGCAAATGTTATATTCTTGTTCTAAAATGTCATATTTTCTTTGAAATAATTCTAATGATATATCTTGTTCTAAATATCTGTCTAATAATATTTCTTTCTTTTTCATAATTTTTTCTTTCTGCTGCTGTAAGTATTGTATATCTTCTTTTTCTTCTAACACTTTTTTTAATATATTGACTGCACTTTTTACAATTTTGTCTTTTTCATATTTATAAATTTTTTTTGAAACATTGCAAAGTACTTCTTCTAAATCATCATTTTTAATATGAATATTATTACAACCTCCTTCACAAAAAGTTTTTCTTCCTCTTTTTACATATTGGCTGCATAACCATTCTATTACTTTTATTCCTTTTGTTGTTTTTCTATGTCTTCTCCAATAGACATTGCCACATTCTCCACAATATATTTTGCTAGACAATTCATAATTACCTTTATTTTTTCCTTTCTTTATAGTGCTAAAATTTTCTGTTTTTTTTATGTTACATCTTTTATCCATTATTTCGTTTGCCTGTTGCCAAATTTGCTCTGTTACAATGGCTGGTACAATATTTTTATGTACAATCCATTCTTTTTCATCTGTATAAATTACTTTTTTTGTTTCAAAATTGATATGTCTTTTATTCATAACTACTGTTCCTTTAAACAGAGGATTTCTAATAATACGTCTTATTGTTACTTCAGAAAATTCACTTCCTACCCTACTTTTTACACCTTTTTCAGATAATATTTTAGAAATACAACGACTGCCATATCCTTGTAAACATAAAGTATAAATCAATTTAACAATTTCTGCTTCTTTTTCATTAATAACTACTTGTTTTTCCTTTTTGTCATATCCCCACGTTTTTGATGTAATTAAAACAGAAGAACCATTTTTTTGTCTATTTCTATGAGCATTATTTATTTTTTTTGATAAATCTCTACTATATTCTTCTGCTAATATTGCTTTTATTCCTGTTATTAATGTATCGTCTGGTGAATAAAATTTATTTTCCATATAAAAGTATAATTTTTTTTCATTTCTCATTAGTTTATCAATAAAATGATACCATTCTTTCGTATTTCTCATTAATCTATCTTGATTTTTTACTACAATAATATCAAATTTATCTTGCTCCATATCTTGTAATAATTTTTGATAAGCATTTCTATGTTTTGTTGTTGT
>CAJTDC010000026.1 GCA_910575055.1 Clostridia bacterium | reverse complement strand
ATTTTTTTGTGCAGTTGGCAGACCGCACTTTTATTATAATCGAAAGGAGTTTTTTTGTCTGCCTCATCGCCAGTAGGCTTTCTGGAACCACGCGACTATCGCGTGGTTTTCTCCACACAATAAAAGACTGGCAACCGCCAGTCTTATCCGTTATTCTCACTTTCTTTTTCCCTTCTAGGCAGATATATATAGAATGTTGTTCCCTGATGTAATATTGACTTTACTCTGATATATCCATGCTCTTTTTCAATTATTTCTTTACTTAAACTCAGCCCCAAACCTACCCCCTCAATTTGTTTTGATTTTTCCTCTCTATAAAATCGTTTAAAAATAAGTGGTATCTTATCTTCCTCAATTCCACTTCCATCATCTGTAATACTGATAATTTCAAAATTATCACTTGTAACAATTTCAATTTTAATGTTCCCATCCTGTTCTGTATACTTGACTGCATTATCAATTATATTAAAAACTGCCTCTATAGTCCACTTATAATCTACAAAGACTTCATGTTCTCCTTTATAGTCTGCATGGACATGAATATTCTTCTTTTCTGCATTATATAAAACACCCACATAGGATTCTGCTAATATATTTTTGACAGTACATATTTGCAGCTGCAAATTCACTATATTTGTTTCCAGCCTGGATATTTTAATGAGAGAATGCATCAGAAAATCCAATTTATCTATCTGTGCTGTTATAATTGATATATATCCGAAAACTTTCTCTATATTAAAACTTTCCTTATCACATTTTAATATCATTTGTCCATATGTTTTTGCCGTAGTAATCGGAGTTTTTACCTGATGTGATATATCTGATATTAACTGATGAATCACCCCTAATTCTTTTTTCTGGTTCTCCATATATACTTTTTTACTTTCCTGAATTTGTAATAAATTAGCATACAGCTTTGAATAAATTGTATCCTGCAAACTTTTTTTGACATCTAATTTTAAATCACGCTGAACCAGTTTCATTGTTTCTTCTATATCATTCACAAATTTATAAAAAAATTTCATACCTCTATAAATCAAATATATTTGTTGTATCAACACCAAAAGGCATATAGCTACTCCCAGATAGTCATTGTGTTTACCCATAAATAAATACGCTAATATGACAATGCATGCAAATTCTATTACAATTGGTATTTTTATAAAACTGAATTCTTTTATATTATAATTCTTCATCCAGATTATCACCCCACATATAGCCTATCCCAAATACTGTTTTTAATAACTTTCGTTCTGGTTCCTCTATTTTTCCACGAATTCTACTAATGTTTACAGCTAAAGTATGTTCGTCCACCCAGTTTCCACTATTATCCCACAATTCCTGTATCAGATTTTCCTTTACAAGCACATGACCTCTATTGAGAATCAACAATTCCAATATTTTATACTCTGTAGGTGTAAAATTGATTATTTCATTATTTTGTACAGCCTTCTTTTTATCAAAATCCACGCTCAGTTTATTAATAATATATTGATTCGCATTTTGAGTTTTACAACGCTTTAGAATTGCTGCAATCTTCTTTTGTAATACAGTAATATTAAATGGCTTTGTAATATAATCTTCTGCCCCCATATCAAACCCAGCAACAATATCCTGCTCTTCGTCCCTCACCGTCAGAAAAACAATTGGTACATCACGTATATTTTTTATTTTCTTACAAATCTGAAATCCGTCCATATCAGGCAAATTTACATCCAAAACAGCTAAATCTATACACTCTTCACTTACAATCTTAATAGCTGTTTCCCCTGTCTGTGCCCCCATAACCTTATATCCAAATTCTTTCAAACATTCCTGCATTCCAAGATTTAAAACTCTGTCATCTTCTATAATTAATATAGTATACATTACTTCAACTCCTATTTCTTATGATAACTTCATTATATCAAAATATCTGCATTTTACAAGTAATCAAAGATGCCAATTATTAATTATGTAACACACCCATTAAAGTATTTGATAAGGATAACTCAATATACTATTTTTGTATAATTATTGTGAATCCATTATCCGCCTCTCTTTTTCTTAGTTAAACGGATTTTTAATTTCATTGTTTGGCATGGGATAAGTCTTGCCAATCTCCGTTTGGTTTAGCAGCTTATAGCTTTTAGGATAATCCGTCACAAACCAATCCAGTTTACGCATCACTGATTTATCTGTAGACAGTTGCCGTCTGTTCTCCAGCATTATAATTTATCACAGTTTCCATTTCATATTTTGTTAAGTTTGTCATAATCTGATATTCTCCTTTTCCCATATCAAAAAAGGACTGCATCTCGCAATCCCTTTTCCAGTGTGTTCCTACCCTGTATTTTGTTTGATGTGCCTATAACTGACACGCTATATCATTTGCTGTTACAGTGTCACCTGCTTGAAGTTTTCTGTTAATTAACTCCATTTCTATGTCATCTGTGTTTCCAATGTCATAAACTTTTAAAACATATGTTGTGGACTTACCATTACTTAATATTACAGTGATATTTGATTTACCATAACGGAGTCCATTTACAACAACACTCTTATTACCATTAGAACCACTTGCTGCTCCTACGGTTGCAATCGCCTCATTAGAGGAAGTGATGCCTGCTAAAGAAACGGCACCACCTTCACTGTCCCAAGTGATGTCTAATGTGCTTGTACCACCAGCAATTAAAGTGCTGCTGTTTTGTACAGTAATTCCAGAGTTATCTTCTGGTGTGCTGGTGTCATTCCATTTAGGTCCAGTTGTGGTATCATCACCGCTCCAATCTAATGTGAAACTTAATACAGCTGCATCTGATTTTTGATTTACAGATTGAAGTGGCAATTTTGCCTGCATGTTTAAATCTATGTAGCTGTTTTTAGGAATTTTCCAATCGTTAGCATTTAATGAAAAACTACCATCGTTAGAGAGAGTATCCCCTCTCAGCTGTAATCCTACATACTTAGAATTTTCTGGTAATTGGTAATTGTTTTGCTTGTTACTGTCATATCAGCACCAAGTGTAATTTCAAATGGTTTAGAATCTAATTTGTAAGGTTCAGGTACATAAGTTTCTTTTGCATAATAAGTACCTGCTGGGAGTTTGATAGAAACATCACCGTTTTGGTTAGATTCGCCATAAGCTACTTGTTTTGTGCAGTTAGCGTCTGAATAGATTTCAAATGCTGCACCTTGAATAGGTTCGTGTTTAGAACCTTCTTTGTGAATGGTAAAATCATATTTGTGAATTTGGTTTGTGAGTTCGAGTTGTGTTAGAGAGTAAACTAAGTTTTGACCTGCTACTACTTCAAACTCTTCTGCTTCGTATCTTGTGCCATCAGAGGAAACTGGTGGAACAGTTTCTACCAGCCATACAGTATCGCCTACTGTGTACTGATAATCTACGGAACTGAATACAAATTTACCATCATCGCCCATTTTCTGAGGAAGTCCAATTCTTCTGCCAGAACGAGAACCATCTGGGTTTGAAGCATACATAGTGAGTTCCATGTTAGGGTCCCAAATACGGGCACCTGTGTCTTTATCTTTCTTTACTACTTCCATTGTTGCAGGTCTGTTGTTTACGACCTTTAGAGTGATTGCTGGTGCATCCCCTGGTGCGTCTGGTACTCTGAATGAAAATCTTGCACCATCTCCAAATGTGTTCCATGTTGAGGTTCCTACTATCTGAATTTCTGGATAGAAGGTATCTGGGAAGTTAATTTCTTCTATGGTGTAAACTCCATAGGTAGGAACTTTAAAATTCATATAACCTGTAGATTCCTGTTCGGAACGGTCATAGGTAATTGTGGTCATCCAGCCTTGATAGGTGGTATCATCGCCAGCATAGCGTACTTCAAACTGTGCAGGACCATCATAGTAAGGAATGTGTGTAAAGTTAGAATCTGGTGTGCCTTGCATTGTTGTTGATTTGGATTGTTTCTTTGCAATGGCAACAGTGTATTCTTTTTCAGTGACATCTTCTACGTTCTTTACAGAGATTGAAATTTCTGGGCTGTTTTCTGATAATGTAAATGCTTGCCCTGGACTATAAGAAACTGTCATTCCTTCTGGAATATCAACCTCTTCAATCCAGTAGCTATCAAGTTTTAATTCATCTAATGAGAATATAGGATTGTCTGCTGAGATGGTAATAGTTGTTACAAGATTTCTTGTATCACCAAAAGAACCTCTATAGAGGTTAAATGTTGCCGATGGTGGATTATCCATAGGTGTTTCAACAGAATAATTTTTCTCATACCACTCTTTAGAGAGTTCTATTTTACCTTCTTTCTTTTCTTCTGGAATATTTTCTACTGCAAGTTCGTATTGGATAGCATCTTCACCATTATCTAAAGTGATAGATTCACCTTTTTCAATAGTCTTATCTGAACCAATCCAAGTTAAACTTTTTAGATAAGTTTGCTCACCATAGCCTGTAGCTGCTTCAACTTCTTCAAGTTTCCAAGAAGAACGTAACATTCTATCAAGTTCATCTTTATCTTTACTATAAATTTGGAAGGTTAATTCACCATTCTCATCTGTTACATAGGCGTTAGGAATAGAGGAATGTTTTCTGTTAGTAGTTGATGTAGCAACATAGCCACCCATAACAGACTTCAATGTGAAGGCAACTTCTGGGATTGTTTCAGCTGTTTCAGCGTCTTTCTTAACAACCTTTAGAACAACAGGTTCTGTTACTTCTTTTATGTTATTAACAAATACTTCACGACCATTATTAAGAGGGTTAGAATATTTTAGGAAGTCCATAGTGTAACCGCCACTATCTACAAAACTTGTAATGTAATCAATTTGCTTTTTAGCAACACCTAATTCTGGATTGAAACGCTCTTCCACTCTAACGTGTTCAGAATCAATCCACCAATAGGTGTCTACTGGTTCTCCAGCATCAAAAGGTGTCCACTCATATTTATCAGGGAAATCGCCACGAACGATACGAGCTTGGAACATGTTTACTCTGTTACCACGAACAGGAGCAACATAGTAAACACTTTTATCTTCTTCTGCTTGGAATACAAATTGAATATTATCCTTATATTTTTCTTCTGTGATGTTTAGATAGTTACCATCTTCATCTACCAATTTGTTTACATCGCCGACTTCTTTAAAGAAAGCAATAGGGTCATTTTCCACGTTAGAATAAACATGATAATCCATTACCTGAGCACCTTCTAAGTTGATACCTTTTACTTTACCGTTGTCGACATAGAATATATCACCAGCGTGTTCTGGGTTAATGTTGTTAGGGTCTTCTAATGGAGTTGCTGCTGTTCTTGCCCCTTCTGGCAATACAATTCTGTCATTGACTTGTGTGCCATCTTGGTTGCCTGCAGGAATATCAATCTCAATAGGAACACCTAAACGTTCTGGTTCTTTTTCCGTTTCACAAGTCTGTAAAAAAGAAACCTTTCTGAAACTGTAATCAACTTTTTCGTAGAGCATATACCAGCCAGGAATTAAACCGCCATAAGCAACATTACCATGCAGGTCTGTTGTTTGCTGTCCTCTTTGTCCAGAGGTATCAGTACAAATAATCCATTCATACCTGTTAGGGTCACTTTCTGGAAGTTCTGGATGTCTGTCTGCTAAGGTGTAAAGTATGAATGTTTTCTTTTCAAGAAGTTCACCATATTCATTTGCTTTATGCAAGTCAATGTTAGCAAGTCTTAATTCAAGGTCAACATCTGCACGAAGTACACCTTCTAAAGTATCAGAAACTAAAAATCTTTGAATGTTGGTAGATTTGTTGTGCCAATCTGAATTTGTTAGATTATAACCAACTTGTGTTAAAGTATCACCTGCAACGCCCATACCTACAGTTACTCTAGGGATTGCTGTGTTGTAAATGAGGTCAGGGTCTTTTCTGACTGCAATGTAGAACTCTCCACGACCCCAGTTGTTAATGATGTATTTAGGGTCTTTAGGGTTTACATTGTATTTCTCGTTATACAAATCTTTAGGAGTCGTAACGCCGTCCCAATAGGTAGGCTCATGACGAACAACCTCATTAGGGTGTTCAGACTGAATTCCTAAATCAACATTCTTTAGAGGAACATTTCCGTTTACAACTTCATAGGATTGCATAAGGGGTTCTCCGTCACCGTCTGGATTAGGATAGAACTTTGTGTTTAAATCTTTTCCATAGAGTTCTGTTTTTCTTCTGTCGGTTCCAGATTGTCCCATGTTGTTAATGATAGGTTCGGATGTCAAGATAACATAATCAGCATAATTGCCCTCTTTAGACATAATGACTTCATCGCCACGTTCTGCAAAACCTTCTGTTGCAATGTTCTGTGCAAAACCGATTGTCATTCTGGATTCTGGATAATCTGTATGGGCATAGAATGGACCTACTAACATATAATCAGCAGGAGTTGACATTTCACCATCGCCATACATAAAACTGGCATTATCCATTGTTTCAGACTGTGTAGGGTCATCTACGTTGAAATGGTACATTTTAACGATGTCTGCTGGGTCTCCGTATTTCTTTGTAATGGAAGTATTCCATGTGATAGGAGAATTAAATGTAGCAGGATTGTTTACAGAGTCATCCAGATTCTTAATATCCTTCAATTTGTTAGGAAGAATATCTCTTGTCATTTTGTTATTGATGTACTCCGCAAGCAACACCATTCTGTCGCCATTTTCCCCTGCAGAACGACCATTAGGCATAGCACCTGTAATGTCACCTGCAAAGATATAGTTAGGACCATGCTGGTCTCTAAATGTTGGCATAGACCATGCGGGCTGTGTAGAGGTACTGCCTTTATAGTTCAGGTCAGCTGCTGCTGTCTTGGCACCAATACCAGAACCTGCAAAATAACGAGGTACAAAAGTATCTCCAATTTTGTAGGTGAATAAGTTATTGTTACTGTAGTAGTTATAAGTACAAATACTCAATAGACTATAGAAAGCATTATAGTACTCAGCATTGGTATACTTATCCCAATAAGGACTTTTTGTATAGGAAGTTGCAAAGGCTTTGCCATTGTAATCTCCTGTATTGAGTTTCAAAGAACTTATGTTTTTGAAACTGGAAGAGTTGATATCATCAAATGTTGCAACCGCTCTTTGTGCGAGTGACATTCTCTTTAGAGTTGGTGTTGTACCATCTGCTGCAGAATATTCACCACTATCAAATCCCAATAGATTTGCTAAACTAAATGGACTCTCGTTAGAGGCAGTCGTTGTTGCTGGTACCACATATGGGAATGGTTCGCCTAAATCTTGATTAAAGAAGTAAGTAAATGGTTCACTCTTTTCTTTCCAGATATCTGGACCCGTCAATCCTGGACCCGTCAATCCGTTAGGAGCTTCATCTTTGATGATTAAGTTACGGCTGTTCCATGCATCATCTGGGTGGTCAGTTTTTAGAATGTCACCTGTTAGACGCATCAGGAAGTATGCAGAGTTTCCACTTCTGGAAGAATGCAAGTTAGGAATTTTGGCTCCTGCACTGCTAAGGTCAATAGATTTGATTCCATAGATAGGATTGTTAATTAACTCATCACTGAAACCATCTTCCTTTAGACTGGCAAATGCAGAAGGTGGGAAAGTATAAATAGCACCACCATATTGGAAGTAAGGGATAACTGCTACAAATTTACTTTGATTGTGTCCCACTTCTGTGTATGCATAAGCTTCATCGTCATGCTCTACGTACTTGTTAATTTCTGAGAAATCCAAATCGTTTATTGTTAAATTAGGACTTGTAGCAGAAGGCTTTACAGAGAAAATCATGTAACCCATTTTTGTTTCTGTTTCATGTCCAGCTACTAAGTAATGACGTTCTGGTTCTTTGCCTTTGTCTGTTCTGGTTGTGAAAACTAAACGTGTGTTGAAATTTTGGTCTTCTGGTTTAGGTGGTGGATCTGGTACAAAGGTATTGCCACCATTATTACCTGGGTTAACTTTTGTAGAGTCTGTGTAGGCATCGAAATCCTTGTTGTGTGTCAGAATGTCGATACGAGGTTCATGTGGAATTTTTAAATCCCAATCGTCCCAATGTGCTGCATAGTTCCCCATCATAAATGCTAAACCATAAGAATGAATTAAGGGAGCACCTGTGTCAATCTGGTCTGCTGTTTTGAAAATTGTTCCGTTCTTGTTAGGGAGAGCACTCAAATGCTCACAGCAGATAATCTGTTGTCCTGGGTATGCTATTTTATCTTTGCTTGTTCTGTAACCGGTATTCAGTACATACTCGTAACTTTTACGTCCAGCGTCTGTCTGTCCTGAGGAGTTACAAAAACCATTGTGACGTACAAATCCAGGATATTTATTTATCAGTGGAAATTCAATGTCTTTAGAGGCAAGCTTGGATTGCGTATCACTAAAGATTTCATAATAGAGTTTATCTTCCGGTGCTACGGTTGCTGCGTGAAAAACATTAGAAATTCCAGATAGGGATGAAACAACAAAAACACTAGCCATGAATAGAGAAAAATGTCTTTTTAGAGACTGCTTTCTTTGAGCCATGCTTTTGCGTTTTTGATGTGGTTTTTTGAAATTTTTAAAACCAATCATACTGTAACCTCCTTCACTAAAATAATCTGTAATTGTTATATAGAAAGAGCATAAAACCATATGGTGTGGTTTTATGCTCGTAACGTGTTAATGGAATGTAGGCGACCTGCTTCTATTGAACATGCGATTACTCTTCATAAAACCATCTCCTTTCAATGTTTCAAAAAAAGATTATTTTGTTTTAGTCAGAAGGTTATAAAACCTAATTTATTGTTCGCTCCTTTCTTCTAGATTGTGAGTATAGAAACAAAAGGGAGTATCCGAAGATACTCCCTTACTGCTTTTGGTACATGATTATATATGTGTTTTTAATAGTGGAGTTGGAAAATAGTGATAGGTTAGGGGGTGGGAATCATTAGAGAGGAATAAAAAGAGACATCTGACTTTTTAGATGTCCCTTTAGATTATCTATTATAATAGTTATAAAATCAATAATATGTTTAGCTAGTACATTAACTCCAATTTATGCAATTGCTAATTTTTTTCTTTAAAGGCATAAAATTGTCTAAAACGGGATTAGTATAAACACTACCATTAAAAAAATCATCTTTAATGGAAACTCTACCTAAATGTGGTTTTAATTTAGAGCTGATACTATTTTTAAAACTTTTAATATAATATTTACCACAAATAAAATCATAAGAAGATTGGCAATTTTGCTTAATACTCAAAAATACTTCTTCTTTTAAATCAGGTAGATTATGTAACTTACTAGTTAAATAAATATCTAATTTAGATAGTCTTTCTATGTTAACATTACCATTATCATCAATAAAGTAATTAAAAGCTTCTCCTACAGATTTATTTCCAGTATATTTTTTCATACAAATGCCATTAGAATGGGCTATAGCAAATAAGACAAATAAGTTTGATAAACTTTGTGATATTTCTATACACCAATCATTAAAATTAAAATATTCTTGTAAATTTTCTTTAGTGCATTTGAATGATAAACGTGCAGCTGCAAACAATGAAATATCATTTATAAAATAAGATTCTATGTCATATTTATCTAAGTAAACGAGATTATTTAAAACATTACACTCCTTAGAATGGAATAAAATATCAAAGTCACCATCAAGTAAAAAGACAACTTTATTTTTGTCTTCTTCATGTAATTTACTATGAAGTTTTATAGAAGTATTTTTACACCCACTACATAATAATTTTATATCTTGGTCAAATAATTTCTCAAAAAGAATTTCATAAATAAATTCTTTTGCACTATCTTCTACAACAATATTTAACTTATCACTTCTATAGAACATAGTAAAACCAGTTAAGTTATTACTTTCTTCTCTTTTTAGTGGTTCTTGTACACAGCTTTTCATGACTAATATTATGTTGACCTCCTTTTATTATATTAAACGTATAGCATGAGTATCATAATGCGAAATAATATCTGGAGAATGTGTAGCAAAAATTAATTGAACTTTAGAATTTATTTTAAAAATAGAATCTACTAATTTCATCTGCCACTCCATATGCAGAGATAATTCTGGTTCATCTATAATATAAATTCCTTCTTGAGTATCATTAGACAAGTTAATAACTAAATTTGCCAATAAAATAAAAATTTGTTTTTCTCCAGAAGATAAATCATATTCAGACAAAATATGCTCTTTAGTATCTATATTCTTTTGAATTAAAATACAATTTCCATCTGTAGAAAATTTAATTTTCTTACCATAGCGTCCAGTATTATAGAAATCATTAATAACTGTTAAAAAGTTAATTAATGGTTTTTTCAGTTCTGTTTTTTGTTTTTTAAAATCTTCATATAAGCTAATAATCTGTTGCATTTGCAATAATTTACAAAATCCTAATATAAGTTCAGGAGACAACGTTTTTCTTCTATTTGTTTTATGTCTTTGTAGAATTGTAGGTAATTCATCTAATGTCGAGTCCTGTTTAAGATTTAAACCATATGATTTTTCTAATTCATTTAATGTTTCTTTGAGTTTTTTAATTTTATCTTCTAAGTTTTTTGCAGAGTAAGATTCCTTTATTTTTTCCTGTATAAACTTTGTTATAATATCAATATTGAAAGGTTTTGCTAAATATCCCATTAACTCACTCAAAAATTTGTCACTCAGTTCATTTTCAATATGACTTATCTTTGTTTTGAAATTCAATAACTCTTTCATTTCTTTTGATAATACATCATCTAAGGAATCTATAGTCTCTTTATCTACATCTGCAAATAGAGAGTATCTATCCTTAATCAAATTCTTATTACGTAGTAACGGAATATAGATAACTGGAAATTCTTCTTTTATTTTTGAGGATAATTCATCAGTATCTAAAATAATTTTAGAATCTATTGGTAATAAAAAATCATCTATAATAGGCAGACTATATTCTACTGAATTGAAATTTATAATGAAGAAGCCTTCATATTTATTTGTAGAATCATCTTTTCTATCTATTAGAATTGATTTAGATTCATTCTTATTATTTAAATAACTAAGTTTTATTTTATCAAATTTCCAGTTTTTTAATCTTGAAATATTACCAGCTATAATACTAGATATAATTTCCAATATTGTTGTTTTACCACAACCATTTATGCCATGAATGAATGTGACATTATCAAAAAATGGTATCTCATAATCAAATATGCCATATAAGCCTTTGATTGAAATTTCTGTTAATTTCACATTGTCACCCCCATATCTCATATATAAACCTCCTTTATTATACAATATATATAAACATAAGATACAACATTTATTATTAATATATATCAAATAACATAATCATAATAATGTTTATTTATATTTATATAGTTATGACAGTGGAAATTTTTACAATGCAGATGAAGAGAATTTTTAGAGGAGTAAAAAGGAATATCTGACTTTTTAGATATGATGTATATTTGCAGTTGTTACTGTAGGATAAGGCTAGATAAAGAAAGTTAGCTTCTGTCACACCACAATGGGATAAGGATAGCATCGGTTTTTAGAGGTAACTTAGACTTATTAAAGGTGGAAATGAATACCTGAACTTGTTAGATGTTTCTTTTAAATTGGTGGTGTTTTAATGGATAGGCTGGTGTTATTCACTCATACTCTGATGGTGGTAAGTTAGATTGAATTATTAGGTTAGTGATGGATAGATGGATATTGCCATACCAATTGTTTAAAGCTAGATAGGGCAGAATGCTACAAGGTGGGCTTCGCCCACACCCTGATGGGGTAAGGATGGCGATGGGTTTTTAGGGTGTTAGCTAGTTTTGGAAGATAAAAAAAGGGGCAACGAATTGCCCTGAAATGATTGGTGGTTTATTTTAACTTTTCTATCTCCTCTTTAGAAAGTCCTGTGCAGTCTGATATGATTGTTATTGATAGATTGTTGATTAGCATATTCTTTGCAATCTCTACTTTGCTCTCTTTCTTGCCTTCAAGTTTGCCTTCTGCTTTGTATTGTTCTCTTTCTTTTTGAGCATTGTATTCTAAAGTTTCAAACATAGTAGAAAATCTCCTTTCATTGATTAAGTTTTCAATTTTTTCTCTTTCCTTTTTAGGAGTATCTATTTTCTTTAGAAAGAGAAAAACAATATCTTTTATGAGTTGCAATAGATTGTCTGGAATGTTCTCATTGACCTTATTGATGTATTCTTCTGTTATCTTTTCCAATATCTCTTTTATTTGCGTTGGTTTCTTTATTTTATCCAGTATCATGATGAAAGATAGAATGTCTTCATATTTCATCAAATCTTCTATGGTGTATTTATTGAGAGGTACCAGTTCATAATTGAAGTTAGGAATATATTTATAGAACTCTTTAGAGAGATAGACACTGTTAGAGAAATTTATTTCTGCACTCCATGTGTCTGTTCCTGTGTAATAAACAATAGGCAGAATAGGTGGAAGTTTAAAATCCTTTCTTATGGTACTGCCTTTGTCTTCTTTTTCTTTTTGTTTTATCCATTCATTCCAAATGAGTACCATATACCACAACATTCTACACGACATATTGTAGCATATTTCGCTTTGGTGTTCTATCATAGTAATAACAAAAATATCTTCTTTTATTTTGACAACCTTGATAGAGTCTGCATCTTTTTCCTCTAAGAAGAGAGGAACATATCGGTTTGTATAGTCTTCAATGTCTTCTGCTTTGATATTGTTTAATAGAGGGACATTAGAGAAATGTTTAATAAATTGTATAAATACTTCTGGATTATCAAACAGTTCTTTATAGGAATTATCTTTTAGTTTGTGAATTACTTTGTTGTTGTCCATGATTTCAGAGGTCACCTGCCTTTATATAATTATAACATAAAATGTGGGGATTTGATAGATGGAATGTTAGAGTGTATTATTGGATAAAGCTGGATAAGGCAGTCGGGCTTCGCCCGTACCCTGATGGGGTATTGAGGGCAAAGGATTTTTAGAGGCGGAAATAGACTTGTTAGAGGCGAAAAAGGACACCTGACTTGTTAGATGTCCTTGTTAAATTAGTTAAAGTCTTTCTCCCTTACCATGATGTTCCTGATTTTTTGCATAAGCTAAAGCCTCTGTATGAATCTGTCCTGGCTTCATTTCATCAAAGTATTCTCGTTGCCATGTTGTATAATCAAAATTTTCTTTCTTGATTGTGGCAATAAAATATTCTGCATTAACAATTCCTAATTTCTCAACTAAGCAAGCTAACCCCATATCCATAATTTCAACTGTACTGTATTTCATATAGTTTCCTCCAATCTTCTAATAAATTCATATGGTGTAACTAAGTTTAACTGATTTGTTTGATACTTCAGTAAACGATCATCTGTTGTAATAAAATAATCGCATTCAGCATAAATTGCACATGATATATGAAATGCATCTTTTTCTTTTATCCCAGTGTTCATAATTGATTCTGCTATTTTTGCAATATTTTTATTTCTTTCACTGCCGACATAATAAGATTCATAAGTATTCATAAAACTTTCTATTGTTTGTTTTTTCTATAAAAATCTATTTTTACTATTTTCATATTCTAAGATATAAGAAGTTACAAGTTCAATTTTATCTTGTTTTATTAATTCTTGTATATAGAGTTTAGCTTGTGTTTCTAAATAAATTCTAAATTGTGATTGGTCATCATAAGGACGATTATAACAACAATTGTCTAAATAAATTCTCATAAATATACCTCCTAATATTTTTATTGTAACATAAGAAAAAAGATAAAACAATCACATAAGTAAGTTGTATTATTAGAGATAAAAAAGACATCTGGCTTGTTAAATGTTCTCGTTAAGTTGATGGAGTTTCAATAGGCAAAGCTGGTAATGGCTAGGGATAGCTTGGACTTGTTAATATGAGACTTGTTAGATAGATGATATTAGAATATTTTTAGATAGATTCTCTGGGTATTGCCTATAAGATAGGTAAGACTGGATACTAAAGTCGGGCTTCGCCCGCACCCTGATGGGGAATTAACCACAAAGGGTTTTTAGAGGAGAAAAGAAAGGGACATCTGCTTTTTAGATGTCCTTTTCGATTGATGGTTTATTGACTATCGAATAATCTATAATACATTAGACCTAGGTATTTGTTTAGTACATTTTCATAATCACTTATTTTATTCCCCTTCTTATCATAAACACCTGAATTTATTCCAATAATAGGATACTCTTCGTTTAATGTCTTTAGATATTCAGAAGTTTTATCTAATGGTAATCCAGCAAATTGCAACAATTTAAACATGAAATAGTTTGTACTGAAATCCTCATTTGTAATGTCTTGGTTAGAAATATTATAGTTTTTATACATTAGGTATGGTGTTTTAAAATATTCCAATGTACCAACACCTCTGTTACATTGTAAGCCAGGGATATGGTCACCTAGTATACAAACTACAGTAGGTTTATTTCTGTTAGAGCAATACTCTACTAAATCAGCGATTGCATCATCAGATAAGTCTATTAGATTGATGTACTGCTCCATAGATTCTTTATCTTCTATATCGCTTAATACTTTAATGTTATTAGATACAGGATTGCCACTATAATTCTTGTATGAACCATGATTTTGTATCGTCACATTGAATATAAATTTAGGCTTATCACTTTGAGTGTCTAATTCTTGTTTTATAATTTTGTAATCTTGTTTATCACTAATAAATGTTCTTACATATTCATAATTATCTCCAAACGCTAAATAATTACTTTCTGCATCTCCAGACCATTTCTCTATTCTATCTATGTTAGCAAGTTCTTCACCGAATATAACTTTATGAAATCCAACGAAATCATATACCTGATTTCTGTTCCATCCTATAGACCAAAATGGATGAAATGCTATGGTGTCATAACCCATATTATTGAAATAAGTGACATAGTTGTAGAATGGATTTTTGATGCACTCCATATAAGGAATATATCCATAGGAAAAGAATATGTTAGATAAACCAGATAAAATTTCAAACTCTGTATTGCAAGTTAAACCACCTACATAAGGTACAATTATATTGCCACTTTTCACACTATCATATGTACATATCCTATCAAAATTTTCTAATGGATTGTTAGAAAGTTTTAGATGTTGCAATTCTTCCATATCTGAAAATGACTCATTCATAATTACTATGATGTCCGGCTTTATACTAGAAGAAGTTATTACGGTTTCATAGGATTTATATTCTTTTAAATAGTTTTCATAATTATCTGGCTTCTTTACATCTTTAACCATAAACATATGATATAAATTTTGTATAATGCCAGTATCACACTTGCCATTGATATAGGAAGATATATCTGTATCTAATATTTTGTCATGAAATGCAAACAAACTTACAGTGGTAAGTAGGATGACAAGAATGTTAGATTTATGTTTAGAAACATTGGAAGTATGATTCTTAGTGATATATGGTAGTAACATATATCCTATAATAGCTACAAGTATAGCCTGTGTATATAACATATCTGTTGTAAAAATAGGTTTGTATCCATCCAACATATTTACTGCTGTGCTTACACCAAATACATCATTCCAAGTTACAGCAGTTCCTCTGTAGGATAAAGTATTGTACATTACAATGGATACTATATCGACGGCTATAAATAACACTATAAATAGAATAGTATCTGACACTCCCATGCCTAAAGGCATGGGGTTCTTAATTACATAAACTTCTAAATATACTCGAAAGCATATAAAACTAATCTATTTCATTAAGACTTTCACTACCAAAGACACCCTTGTATCCATTAGCGATAGTATAAGGCTCATGTCAAAACCTTTTATTTTTCTTAAATAGCAATACTGCTTAAATTTTTATTTCCTTTTAATCTCTCTACTTCTAACTGATGTAGCTTATAAAAGTTATCAAATCTTTCTTTACATTTATCCATATCAAAACTTTTTAAATCTTCGCTTATATTCATAATTAAAAAAGCACTATACATATCTCTCTGTATTTTTATCCCATTAAAATCATTTCATCTTTGAGATAAGCTTTTTTTCTGATAAGTTTCCTCAAAATGATTAAATTGACTTGCCTTTGCTTTAAAAGTATCTATCTCTATTAACTGAATATTAAAGTAGTTTAACTTCCTGTTTAGTATTGTTAATAACATAGCTGGCGCTTTATTTGCTAAGGATTTTCCAAAACGTTTCTTTCTTTTATATTTTCCTTTTTCATTCTTTTCTATATTTTTAGCACGTTTTTGAAGTCCTGCAAAATTCATTTTTTCAACATATATTTTATTTCCAAGAGATAGTATTTTATTTGCTAAACACTCATGCTGATATTTTCTAATATTTGCTTGCTTTCTATATAATTCTTTTAATTCATTTTGATTTTTTATATAATGCTTTGATTTTTTCCATATTTCACTCTTTTGCTTTTTCATCGTTCCATTTTCATTATAATGATTGGGGTTTGTTTTTCGTCTACTTCTATCCATTTTTCTAAGAAGTTTTTGTTTCTTATTTTCTATATTTTGTACGTTATCTGCAAGTTCTAATAATTTTACTTCTGATTGACTGGAAATAGCAATGGTTTGTGTTCCAATATCTAACCCTACATCCCCATTTCCTAAACATCTCTTTAATCTTCCTGTTTTATCCACTTTTATTGGTGGATTTCCTTTTAAAATAATTTGTAAATAAAATTTATATTTCTTCCTTATGTATTTTCTTATTATTCTACAATAACAAATGTCACACTGCATAGCGTGATATTCATAAGAATTGTTATAATCTATCATGACGGGTATTTTTAATCCATTCCAATAAAGCATATCTTCCTTAATACGAATGCCCGTTTTATTATTTTTTCCTTCCAGAGAATTTAATTCTCCATACCTTTTATAATATACTTTTTTCCCATTTCCATAGAAAAACCTTTGATAAGATTTCCATAACTCACTTGCTATTTTTTGTGCAGTAAAAGCATCTATATTTTCTTTAAAATGTTTTTGTATATTTTTAATGTTATTATGAAAGGAATACTCTGACATACCATATTGCTTGCGAATATCATTTATTTTTTTCCAAATAGTTTTCTCTTTTTTATTGTCATTCGTTAAAGATGCTAAAATCTTACGATATTCTTTTGTTTTTACCATTTCTCTATAACGTTTTTGTGTTATGTTTACCAAAGAGTTATATATTTTCCTGCCTATTTCAAATCTTTTATTTAAAATATCTTCCTGATACTTTTCTATTTTTAAAGGAAATTGAATGATAAAGTTTGCCATAGTATTCTCCTTACTTATTCTATTTTTAATATCTTTTCTTTTGATTTTCTATATATTTTTTTATTGTTTCACTACATACATTACCAGCTGTTGAAACAAAATAATTTCTGGTCCATAGGCTGGACATTTTGCACAACTCAAAAAATTCTTCTCTCAGTATTTTACTTGTATATCCTTTCAATTTTTGCATAATATCAGAAGGACTTAATGTAGGCGGACAATTTAAAAACATATGAACATGGTCTTTATCGCACTCAATCGCAATGATTTCTATTTTTAACTCCTTACATTTTATTTGGGTGAGTTCTTTCAATCTCTTTTCTACGCCTTGTATCAAAAAAATTTTTCTTCTATATCTTGGACAAAATACAAAATGATAGTTTATAAAAGATACTGTTGTATTGGTATATCTATAATTATTTTCCATAATTTTATTACACCATTTATTATGTATAAAATCAATATTAACATACACTAATTAATACAGCTTTTTCAAATTCATCATCTACAACAGAATTGATGACAGCTTCTAAGACACAATAATCGAATAGACCATTTTTTTAACTTGTCGTTCTGTATTTAAGAGATTAATGACCCATCTAATGTGATACCTATGCAGGGTTATGTAGGTATCGCTTATACTATGGAAAATGGCTCTGATAAAATGGATAAAAAACAAGCGGAAAATTGGACAAAGCATATGAAGAATAAAGATGGTAGTACAGGTGCTAGATGGACATTTGATGAAGTGCAAAAAGTAATGCAACAATATGGTGTTGATTGTGACCCTGTAGAATTTTATGCTACTATGAATATGTTGTATTCTGATTATGGCAAAGTGTTCAAAAAACATAATGCTGCAACAGTACAATTTTATGTGGATATGGCAAAGGCATTTTTAGATGATGAAGATGCTGTAAAAGATAAATTAGCACAATATTATAGATATGTCGTGAAGCATTAAAAGGGAGAAATTTCTCCCTTTTTTTATATTAATATTGTCGTAATGGTGTCGTAATGGGAAAATTCTTTAAAAATAAAAATAACCTTTGATTTCTCAAAGGTTATTTTTAAGTATGCGGATGGTGGGAATCGAACCCACACTATGTCACCATAACTGGATTTTGAGTCCAGCGCGTCTGCCAGTTCCGCCACATCCGCACATTTTTAACTATTTCCTTACTGCTTCATTATAATAACATACCCATTTCATAAATGCAAGCTATTTTTTTATTTTTTATTGTACTTTTTTTAGGACAAGCAAAATATTTATTTTCACTTGTCCTAAATTTTTTATTATTTAAAATCCCTTAAAATGTTCTGGTTCTGGATAAGTTTCACCAAATAATTCTACTGTTACATTTTTCATTACTTGAGGCGTTTTAGGTTTATCATTTCTATCTGTTTTTACTTTTGCAATATCATTAACTACTTCCATACCTTCTATCACTTTTCCAAATGCTGCATATTGACCATCTAAATGAGGAGAATATTCGTGCATAATAAAAAATTGAGAACCAGCAGAATTTGGCATCATAGAACGTGCCATAGAAATAATGCCTGCTTTATGCTGTAATGTATTTGTAATGCCATTATAATCAAATTCTCCAATAATGCTATAACCTGGTCCTCCCATTCCAGTACCATCAGGACAACCGCCTTGTATCATAAAGCCTTTTATTACTCTATGAAATATTAATCCATTATAAAATCCTTTTTGCACCAAACTAATAAAATTATTTACAGTATTAGGAGCTATTTCTGGATATAATTCTATTTTCATAATTGCACCATTTTCCATCTCAATCGTAACAATAGGATTTCTTTCCATAATAAACATCTTCCTCTCTTATTTTTTCATAATGTTTTTATTATATCATAACCTTTTTCATTTTCAAATTATATTTTTTTAAATTTATTT
This sequence comes from Clostridia bacterium, assembly GCA_910575055.1. Classification (GTDB taxonomy): domain Bacteria; phylum Bacillota; class Clostridia; order Lachnospirales; family Anaerotignaceae; genus Coprocola. The sequence goes on along the minus strand of CAJTDC010000026.1, from coordinate 15,288 downwards.
TCAAATTCATTACATAATTTTTTTATCCATTCCTTACGTGGAATTTGTGAAATCCATTTACTAGGAATACCTTTTTCACCACTACAACCATAAATCAAACCAGCAAGCCCACCAGCTACTGCTGCTATAGTATCTGTATCATCACCTAAATTAACAGCTTTTAATACACAATTACTATAATTATCTGTATGATATAAACACCAAAAAGCTGCTTCTAATGTATCTACTACATAACCACTACTTTTTATATCTTTTCTTTTTAAATTTCTTATTTTACTTATTCTGCTATACTCTTTTTGCCAAATATCTTCTTTTTCAAATACCATACGAAAGTTTTTTCCTTTCAAAATCTGTTCTGCAACAAATAAATATAAATAACAAGCTCTTTGTGAAATTTCATGTGCATGGGTTAACCCTGCTACTTTATAAATATCACTATCACTATGCGGAATAAAAGCAATTGGTAATATACGCATTAAAGCGCCATTTCCGTTATCCATAATGGATTTACCGCCACAATTTTCAGGTGCTTCTCCTTGTACATAACGTAATATAGCATTATAAGTAGTCATACCATAGTCAAATACATTTTGAAATGGTGTAAATTCTGCACTATGTAACCATTTATAAAAATTTTGCATAATATCTGATAAATCAATTTTACCTAACCTACCTATACTTTCTACTGTTGCAAGTGTCAAGCTACTATCATCTGACCATGTACCAGCAGGTTGTCTATATGTTCCATATCCAATCATATCCGTAATTTTAAAACTATCTCGTTGCTCAAATTCTACAGGAACACCTAAAGCATCTCCTACAACCAACCCCATAATTGCACTATAAACTTTATTCATATTCTTTAACTTCCTTTCCTAATGTAACAACAACTAATTCTGGTCTATTATTGACACGAAAAGGAAATGTACTATTTCCAAGTCCTCTACTAATTATCATTGTTGTATCATTTTGTGTATGAATACCATTTGTATATTTTGGAAAAAATCCTTGATGAGGTGCAAATACTCCCCCTATAAAGGGAATACGAATTTGTCCGCCATGTGCATGACCCGTAAATACAACATCTATATCATATTGACTATAAACAGAAAGAAGTTCTGGCCTATGAGAAAGTAATATTTGAAAATTCGTTTTTTCTATATTAGACAATACAGATAATATTTTTTGATAATTTGTATTTACTGATTTATCTTTTATGCCCAATATTGATATTGTTTCATTTTGTTTTGAAATGATTTGTTTATTATTTTCTAGTATAAAAACACCATTCTGTTTTAAAGCAGAAATCAATTCATTATATTTACCTGATTGATGTTCATGATTACCAGAAACATAATAAACAGGTGCAATATTTACAATTTCTGATATCAATTCTATTACAGAATTAACATTTGTACGATTTCTATCTAATAAATCTCCTGTAATTACAATACAATCTGGATATTGTTTTTTAATTGCATTAATTAATTTTTTATGATGTTTTCCAAATACTTTATTTTGTAAATCAGATATTTGAGCAATACGATAACCATAAAATAATTGAGTTATTTTTTTACTTTGATATTCATATTTTGTAACCATAATACGATTATCTTGCCAATATAAATATACGATTATCATAAAAATAAAACCGATTAATTTTTTAAATATTTTCATATATTTTCCTTTCTGACATTAGTCTTTGTCTTACTACTTCATATAATAGTACAGCAGTTGCAACAGAAGCATTTAAGGACTCTGCTTGTCCAAGCATAGGAATTTTGATTAATTTATCACATTTTTTTGCTACTGTATCAGAAATTCCTTTTCCTTCATTTCCTATTAAAAAAGCACAACCTTTTTTTAAATCAGTAGTATAATAATATTGTTTCGCTTTTAAATGTGCAGCAAAAACTGTAATATTTTTTTGTTTCATATTATCAATATATTTCTCTAAATTTACATTACAAAATATAGGTATATGAAACAAAGAGCCCATTGTAGAACGCAAAACTTTTGTATTATATAAATCCACACAGCCCTTTGACAAAAAAATAGCATCTACATTGCAAGCATCTGCTGTACGTATTATTGTACCTAAATTTCCGGGATCTTGTATTTTTTCTACTAAAATATAAAATCCTTTTTCTTTTAATTTAAAATGAGATAATTCTATTTCTTTTTTTTGACAAACAGCTAATATGCCTTGTGTATGTTGTGTGTCTGCAATAGTACGAAATACATCATCTGAAAAAACAAATACTTGACTTCTATTTTCATAAATAGAAATATCATTTATTTTTTGAAATGTATTTGAAACAGCATAAAAAACTATAGTATAGTTTATTGGTATTTCTTGCACAAATCGTACTCCTTCTACAATAAACAAACTTTCTTTTTCTCTATTTTTACGTTGCTGTAATGCTTTTATTTTTTTAACTAATTTATTTTGAATACTTTCAATCAATTCTTTCACCCTTTTTTATTTAAAAACTTTTGTATATTCACATTTTCTCCTAATACAATTAATATATCATTTTCATTGATAACATATATCGGTTTGGGAGAAGCAATAATTTCTTCTTGCTGTCTAATAGCAATAATATTTAAATCATATTTTGCACGAATATCAGATTCTATAATACTTTTGCCCACCCATTCTTTTTTAGGTATCACCTCTGCTATACTTACATCATCAGAAATTTCTGTTAATTCAAAAAAATTACCATATAACAATTTATTTGCAATATGCACACCCATTTCTCTTTCTGGTAATATTACTCTATCTACACCAATTTTTTCAAGTATTTTTTTATGATTTTCGTCCAACGCCTTTGCAATAACATAAGGAACACCCATTTCTTTTGCTAATAATATAGCTAACACACTAGACTCTAAATGACTACCTGTGGCTATAATTACTACATCAAAATTTCCAAGACCTAAATTACGTAAATCTGTTTCATCTGTAATATCAGCCATTACTGCGTGTGTTACATATTCTGATATATCTTGCACTAATTCCATATTATTATCTACAGCTAATACTTCTGCACCATTTTCTGACAATGTTCTTGCAATGCTTCTTCCAAAACGTCCCAAACCTAATACAGCAAATTGTTTTTTAATTACCATAATTTTATTTTCCTTCTTTCTTTTATCCAACTATAATTTGTTCTTCTGCATATTGTAATTGATATTTCTTTTGATTTTGTTTTTTAGTCAAAGCAATTACAATACTAATAGGTCCTATCCTTCCCATAAACATAGCAATAATAATAATAATACGTCCTGTTTTTGATAAATAAGGAGTAATTCCTGTCGTTACACCAGTTGTTCCAAGTGCTGATACTGTTTCAAATAATATATCCATAAGGCTATGTTCTATAGGCATATTCCTTTCTGTAAAACTCAATAACAATGTTATAAATAGTACCATTGTAAGACTAATAAAAAATACAGCTAATGCTTTTTGTAGTGTTGAAAAAGAAATATTTCTTTTAAAAACGTGAGTATGATTACTACCACGAACAACAGAAAGTACAGCAATCCATAATACACTTAATGTAACTGTTTTAATTCCCCCTGCTGTTCCTCCTGGAGAAGCTCCTACAAACATCAACAATATAGAAATAAATTTTGAAACTTCTGTCATACTACCTTGGTCAATACTGTTAAATCCCGCTGTTCTTACTGTAACAGACTGCATAGCTGATGCTAATAGCTTTCCTTTTAAAGAAAGATTTCCCATAGTATTTGGATTTGTACTTTCCCACATAAAAAATAATATCATACCTGACAACAAAAGTAGAAAAGTAGATACATATACTATTTTACTATGAAGCGACAATCTTTTGATTGCTATTCTAAAAGACCACTTTTTTGTCCATTTTAATTTTAGTACTCGTATTGTATCAGTCCAAACCATAAAACCTAATCCTCCTAGTACAATAAGGAACATAAGTGTTATATTCAAAAGAGTATTATCTACATAAGGTATAAGACTTTCTAAACTAATAATATCAAAACCAGCATTACAAAAAGCGGAAACAGAATGAAAAATTCCATATAAAATACCGCTTTTTATACCAAATATTGGAGTAAATACAATAGTTAAAAAAATTGCCCCTATTCCCTCTATCAAAAGTGTGCCAAATATAATCTTTTTAATATATTTCACCATACCTACAATATTATTTTGATTATAGGACTCTTTAATCAACAATCTATCTGACAATGTAATTTTTTTATGTAGAGCAAGAGAGCCTAACATAATAAATGTCATAAATCCCAATCCTCCAATTTGTATCAAGCAAAATAATACAAACTTGCCAAAAGTTGTCCATTGGCTCATACTATTTACTACTACTAAACCAGTTACACAAGTAGCAGATGTTGCTGTAAACAAAGCATCCAATATCCCTATTTCTTTTCCATTTTGACTTGAAAAAGGTAGCGACAGCAATACTGTACCAAACAATATCACAACTAAAAAACCAAAAATAATAATTCTAGTAGGATTATTTTTAAATATTTTTTCTTTAATTTGTTTCATATTTTTTTCCCTCTTTTGCATATTTTTACATAAAGGTATTATAACACAAAAAAAGTAATGCTAATAGAATGAAAAGAATTTTTATATTAATTCTTTTAAAAAATTCTATTAAAAATAATATTTTTATGCTAAAATAAATACATTATACAATAAAGAGGTGAAATAAATTTGTCTGGCTCTATATTTGGAAAATTATTTACAGTTTCTACTTGGGGAGAAAGTCATGGAAAAGCTCTTGGTGTTGTAGTAGATGGCTGCCCTTCTGGTATTTTTCTTTCAGAAGAAGATATTCAAAAAGAATTAGATAAAAGAAAACCAGGTTCTAATCCTTATAGTACAAAAAGGCAAGAAAATGACGAAGTACATATTCTTTCTGGTGTATTTGAAGGAAAAACGACAGGAACTCCTATTTCAATGCTTGTATATAATAAAGACCATCATTCATCAGATTATAGCGAAATTGCTTCTTATTATCGTCCTGGACACGCAGATTATACTTTTGATAAAAAATATGGTATACGTGATTATAGGGGAGGTGGTCGTTCTTCTGGACGAGAAACACTTTGTCGTGTTGCTGCTGGTGCCATTGCAAAAAAAATATTATCTACTTTACAAATTGATTTATTTGCTTATACCAAATCAATAGGAAATATAACAGTTTCTGAAGAAAATTTTCACAAAGAACATATTTCAAAAAATAAACTTCTTATGCCTGATAACGAAACAGCAGAATTGGCAGAAATTTATTTACAACAATGTATAAAAGAACAAGACTCTGCTGGTGGTATTATAGAATGTGTTGTTTCTAACTTACCTATAGGAATTGGTGAGCCTGTTTTTGATAAATTACAGTCTGTATTAGGGCAAGCATTATTTTCTATTGGGGCAGTAAAAGGTGTAGAATTTGGTGATGGATTTTCTGTATCAAAATTAAAAGGCTCTCAAAATAATGATGCCTTTTTTGCAGATGAAAATGGCAATATACAAAAAAAGTCAAATCATTCTGGCGGGATATTAGGTGGAATAAGTGATGGCTCTCCGCTTGTATTTCGTTTAGCTTTTAAACCAACACCTTCTATATATAAAACACAGCAAACGATTACAAAATATGGCGAAAACATTAATATTAACATAAAAGGGCGTCATGACCCTATTATTGTACCTCGTGCTGTAGTAGTAGTAGAGGCAATGACAGCAATTGCTATTGTAGATTTATTATTTCAAAATATGGTTTCAAATATTAATTCTATTATAAATTTTTATCAATTATGAAGGGAGTTTTAAAATATGGCAAATGAAGTGATTGAAAAAAGAAATGCTTTATTAGCAAAAACAGTAATTTCAAATTTAGAAAAAAGGCATTTTGAAGCATATTACTGTCCTACTACAGCAGAAGCATTACAGAAAGCATTACAATTAATTCCAGAAGGTAGTTCTGTAGGTTGGGGTGGTTCTGTTACAATTAGAGAAATGGGATTAACAAAAGCTATTCACGAAAGAAATTATACTGTTATTGATAGAGATTTAGCAAAAAGTCCAGAAGAAACAGCAGAATTGCAGAGAAAATGTTTAACAACAGATTACTTTATTACAAGTACAAATGCAATGTCAGAAGATGGCATACTTGTAAATATTGATGGAAATGGTAATCGTTTAGCAGCTATCTGTTTTGGCCCTAAAAATGTGATTGTAATTTGTGGTATTAATAAAATAACACAAAATTTAGATGCAGCAATATCCAGAGCTAGATTTACGGCAGCTCCAATTAATGCTGGTCGTTTTGATATTAAAACACCTTGTAAGGTAAGTGGAAAATGTCATAACTGTACTTCTCCTGATTGCATTTGTTCAGAAGTTTTAATTACTCGCACTAGCAGACCTGCAAATCGTGTTAAAGTAATTATTGTTGGAGAAGATTGTGGTTTCTAAAAAATAAAATAAAATTACTTAAAGTTACTAGTTAAACTAGTGGCTTTTTACCATTCTAAAATATATTATAAAATGATTAAGTTATATTTATTTTTAATGTAATCTATTTTAATTAAAATATCACCAAACGATATTTAAAGACATAATTTATTTATATATAACTAATATTAAAAAAGCATCGTACTTAGTTTATAAAATATCGGTTTGAACACCTTTATTTTATAATAAAGTCGATGCTTTTACTTAAATTCTAATACCATTTGAAGAGGGAATAGTTATTAAGTTGTTAAAAATTGTTTGGCAGTTTTTATCATTATTGATATAATGGGTATTTGTCTGTTAATGCACGTACTCTTTTTGAAACTGCTGTTTTATTTTTAGCAAAATCTTTTAATGCAAGTGCAATAATTTCTCCAATTTCTTTCATATCATCTTCATTCATTCCTCTTGATGTTACAGCAGGTGTTCCAATACGTATACCACTTGTTACAAAAGGAGATTGTGGGTCATTTGGTATTGTATTTTTATTTACTGTGATGCCTACTTCATCTAATATTTTTTCTGCTTCTTTTCCAGTGATATTTAAACTAGATAAATCTGCTAACATTAAATGATTATCTGTACCACCTGAAACAATAGGGACACCATTGTCTATCAGTGTTTTTGATAATATAGAAGCATTTTTAATTACTTGTTTACAATATTCTTTAAAAGAAGGTTGTAATGCTTCTTTAAAACAAACTGCTTTTGATGCAATAATGTGCATTAAAGGACCACCTTGTATTCCAGGAAAAATTGCTTTATCTATTTCTTTCGCATACTGTTCTTTACACATAATCATACCACCTCTAGGCCCTCTAAGTGTTTTATGTGTTGTTGTTGTTACAAAATCAGCATATGGTACTGGTGATGGGTGTAGTCCTGTTGCTACTAATCCTGCAATATGAGCAATATCTACCATATAGTATGCTCCCACTTCTTTTGCAATATTTCCAATTCTTTCAAAATCAATAATTCTCGCATAAGCACTTGCTCCTGCTACAATCATTTTAGGTTTATGTTCTTTTGCTAAATTGTGCAGTTGTTCATAATCTAATATACCATTATTATCTACACCATAAGAAATAAAATGGAAGTATTTTCCTGAAATATTTACTGGACTACCATGTGTTAAATGTCCGCCTTGGTCTAAGTTCATACCAAGTACAGTATCTCCAGGTTTAAGCATAGCAAAATAAACTGCCATATTTGCCTGTGAGCCAGAATGTGGCTGTACATTTACATAATCACAGCCAAAAAGTTCCTTTGCTCTTTCTTTTGCAATGTTTTCTACAATATCTACTTTTTCGCAGCCACCATAATAACGTTTTGCTGGATACCCTTCTGCATATTTATTTGTAAGAGGTGTTCCCATAGCAAACATTACTGCTTTAGAAACAACATTTTCAGAAGCAATTAATTCAATATTATGTTGTTGACGTTCTAATTCCTGTATTATAGCATCTGCTACCACATCATCTACATTTTGTATTTCGCTAAAATCTAACATTATTTTCATTTTCCTCCTTATTGATATATCTTTATCATAAAATAATATTATATACTATATATATTATAAAAAGTCATTGTTTTTTATCCTAATAAATAGTTTACTACAAATTCTTTTATATTTTGTTTTTCGCATACATTGTTATGAAGCACTTTTCTTCTTTCAATGTCTTGTATTGATGCAGGAATTTTTACACCAGATGCTTTTTGTAATTTTTCCATCAGTGCAAAAGCATCATATTTTTGATTACTTTGGTCTAATGCTATCATAACATCTTTTGTAAATTTATAAGGGCTTGCTGTAGATACAATTACCATAGGTGTATTATCTTTTGTTTCTTTTTTATATTTTTGATATGCTGCATATGCTACTGCAGTATGAGTATCCATAACATAGCCTGTTTGCTCATATAATTGTTTAATTGCAGTATAAGTTTGCTGCTCTGTAGCATATTCTCCAGAAATTTCACTATTTTGTATTGTTTCTATACTATAATTCCCTTCTTTTTGTAATTTTATCATACATTCTTTAGTTTTCTGTTGTCCTATAGTATGACAAAGAAATCTTTCTAAATTACTTGAAATCAATATATCCATAGAAGGAGAAATTGTGATATGAAATTCTCTATTTTTATTATATATTCCTGTTTCAAAAAAGTCATAAAGTACTTTATTGTTATTAGAAGCACAAATAAAATGATTTACTGGTAAACCCATACATTTAGCATAATATCCTGCTAATATATCGCCAAAATTGCCTGTAGGTACTGTAAAATTTAATTTATCTCCAATTTTTATTTCACATTGATTTACTGCTTTTATATAAGCATAAAAATAATATACAATTTGTGGTACAAGTCTGCCTATATTTATAGAATTTGCAGATGAAAATATATAACCATTTTGTTCTAATTTATTTGAAAGTTCTCTATCTGTAAATATATTTTTTACAGCAGTCTGTGCATCATCAAAATTTCCTTTTATTCCTACAACACATGTATTGTTTCCTGATTGTGTTGTCATTTGCAACTTTTGTATAGTACTAACGCCATCTTCTGGAAAAAATACAATAATTTTTGTTCCTTCTACTTCTGCAAAACCTTCTAGTGCTGCCTTTCCTGTATCTCCAGAAGTTGCTGTTAATATTACAATGTCTTTATCTATACCATTTTTCTTAGCTGCTATTTTCATAAAATAAGGTAATATTGAAAGTGCTATGTCTTTAAAAGCAAGTGTTTTTCCGTGAAATAATTCTAAAAACCAAGCATCTCCCTTTTTAATAAGAGGTACAATTTCTGGAGTATCAAATTTTGTATCATAAGCATTTTGTATGCAATATTTTAGTTCTTGTTCTGTAAAATCTGTTAAGTATAGTTTTAATATTTCATAAGCTAATTCTTGATAATTTAATTTGGATAATTCTAATAATGTTTTATCTATTTGAGGAATTTCTTCAGGTATAAAAAGCCCTCCATCTTTACAAATTCCTTCTAATATTGCCTGTGAAGCTGTTGCTGTAATAGTATTATCTCTTGTGCCAATATAATTCATTTTCCTTCCTCTTTTCTTTACTATTTTATTTTCTTTTTATGCACATTTCTAATTGTTTTCTTTTTAGGTTGTTGCTTAATATTGTTTTGTTGTTTTGTAAATTGTTTATTATTTATTTTAGAACGGTCTGATTTTGCCCCTTTTCGTATTCCATTGTCAGAAGGTGGTACAGGACGTATTAAACAATGTTTGTCATATCCTATTAAATCCTGTCTGTTTGCTTTTTTCAATGCTTCTAAAACTAAGTAATAATTTTGAGGTGATTTATATTGTATTAGTGCTCTTTGCATTGCTTTCTCGTGAGGAGTTTTAGGAACATAAATCTTTTTCATTGTAAAAGGGTCTAACTCTGTATAATACATTGCTGTAGAAAGTGTTCCTGGTGTAGGATAAAAATCTTGTACCTGTTCAGGCTGATGTCCTATATCTCTCAAATATTCTGCTAATTCAATCGCTGCTTGTAAATCACTTCCAGGGTGACTACTCATTAAATAAGGAACTAAATATTGTTCTTTATTTATTTTTTTGTTAATTTCAAAATATTTCTTTACAAATTTATCATATACTTCTTTTGTAGGTTTTCCCATTTTTTCCAAAACTTTAGCAGAAACGTGTTCGGGTGCTACTTTTAGTTGACCACTCACATGATATTTACAAAGTTCTTCAAAAAAAGTAGTGTCCTTATCATATATCAAATAATCATAACGTATACCAGAACGTATAAATACCTTTTTCACTTTGGGTACTTCTCTTAATTTTCTCAATAACTTGATATAATCTTTGTGGTCTACTTTTAAATTTTCACATTTTTTAGGAAATAAACATTGTTTATTTTTACAAGCACCTTTTGTTAATTGCTTTTTACAAGCGGCTTGTCTAAAATTTGCTGTAGGCCCTCCTACATCATGTATATATCCCTTAAAATCAGTTTCCCAAACTATTTTTTGTGCTTCTTGCAATAAAGAAGTATGGCTTCTAGCAGTTACTACTCTTCCTTGATGAAATGCCAAAGCACAAAAATTGCAGTTTCCAAAACAGCCTCTATTACTAATTAAACTAAATTTTACTTCTTCAATTGCTGGAATACCACCTTGTTGTTCATACATAGGATGATATGTTCTCATATAATTGAGGGAATATACATTATCTAGTTCCGATGTCTGTAAAGGAGGTGAAGGTGGATTTTGCACCACAAAACATTCATTATATTTTTCTATGAGTGTTTTTGCAGTAATAGCATCTGTATTTTGATATTGTATTACAAAACTTTCTGCAAATTTCTTTTTTGATTGTACCACATCATTATAATCTGGCAAATGTATGGCGTCAAATGCTCTATCTTGTTGTTTTGTTTTATATACAGAACCTCTTATAAATGTAATTTCTTCTATAGGAATACCACTTTCTAATGCTTCTGCAACTTCCACAATTTGATGTTCTCCCATACCAAACAGTACCAAATCTGCACCAGCATCTAACAATATAGAACGCCTTACTTTATTGTCCCAGTAATCATAGTGTGACAATCTTCTTAAACTTGCCTCAATTCCTCCTAATATAATAGGTGTCTTTTTATAAATTTCTCTTAATTTATTACAATATACAATATCTGCTCTATCTGGACGAAGCCCTGCTTTTCCTCCTGGAGAATAAGCATCTTTTTGTCTTCTTTTTTTTGCTACACTATAATGATTTACCATAGAGTCAATATTACCACTGCTTACTAAAAAAGCTAATCTAGGTTCTCCCAATTTCATAAAATCTTCTTTCTTTTTCCAATTAGGCTGTGCTATTATACCTATTTTGTAACCCTTACTTTCTAATGTTCTACAAATAATTGCTGCTCCAAAAGAAGGATGGTCAACATAAGCATCGCCACAAATATATATAAAATCTAATTGTTTCCAGCCTCTTTGGTTTACTTCTTCCATTGTTACTGGTAAAAAAGACATATAATTTTCCTCTTTTCTTAGTACATATTAACATTATTAAACATTGTTTATTATTTATAAATTTGACTAATAAAAGAAAGTAACAAAAAACTACCCATAATAGCTCTGGACATTCACAGCTAGGGTAGTTTTACCTTAACTTGAGCAGTCATATTATTATAACTGCTTTATTGTATAGATTATAACATAATATTGCATATTTTGTAAAGCACTTGTTTTTTAGGGGAATGTCCAAACGGGCAGTTGAATAAAATCAATAATAGAAAAAGGCACTTCCTTTTTTTATGAGTAAGCCTATAGTGATATTTCGCTAATTCAAGAGTATAATATTTTTCCCACTCCTTACATTTATAGCGTTGTGTACCTGAGACATTAAAACCAGCTTTGATTTGGTGTTCTGTTTTCCCACAATGAGGACATTTTTTTAATTTTTCTGTTTCATTATTTTTCATAATCTTATTTTACCACAAAATCCTTTATTTGAATACTTCTTTCCCAAAAAATAAAAGGGCATTTTATCACATTTACCATAGTATATTATTATGTTAGTTTTATTTATCTATATATACTAAAAAGTATTGCAATGTGAAAAATAGTGTATTATAATAAAAAACAATAAAATAAAAAATCAGCAAAAAGGTGCTGAAAGCACTTGCGTTTCAGAGAATAGGGAAATGAGTGTAATTCTCATACGGTCCCGCCGCTGTATTGGCTGAGCTTGTGTTTGTTATTTTTGTCACTGCATTCTTTGCGGGAAGGCAAAACACAACGCTATGATGCCTAAGTCAGAAGACCTGCCTTTTTGTGTTGTAAGATATATCAATTACGAGCGATAATTGGCATATGTACTGTGTTATTTGTGTGCCTTTTTTGCTTATGTAGTAAAAAAGGTTATTTTTTTGGAGGTTATATGGAAAAGCATTTTGAGCAGATAGACTATTTTGCCTATCACTCTCCCTTTAGAAAATATTCTGCTATGTCAAAATTTATTTTTACAATGACACTATTGCTATTGTGTCTATACTTCAACAACATAGCAATTTCCTGTTATATCATTGTCACTATGCTTTTGATAAATGTGCTAAAAAACAATATAAAATTGTATGATTATATTGTTATGCTTTCTATTCCTTTTGTATTTGTATTTTTTGGTTGTATTGCGATTGCGATAGAAATACATTTTGAAAATCACATTATAATTTACGTCACAAAACAAACAGTATTAAAAAGTATTTGTGTTATGGCAAGGACATTCGGTGCAGTTAGTATATTGTATTTTTTTACATTATCTACACCAATTTATCAAATGGTATTTGTATTTCAAAAACTTCATATTCCTAAAATATTGACAGAGTTAATGTATATTACATATCGTTATTTATTTATACTCATTGAAATACAACATCAAATTAAAATTGCTGCTATATCAAGATTAGGCTATTGTGATATTAAAACATCACTGAAAACATTTTCGAGCTGTATTGCAAATTTATTCATACTATCACTCAAAAAAGCACAAAAACATTATCAAGCTATGGAAGCAAGATGTTACACAGGAGAATTACTTTTTTTACAAGAAAAGCAATATTACAATAAAACAACCACCATAAAAGCAACACTTTATATTTTAAGTATACTGTTATTGAAAATTGTTTTAAGGGGACAAGCATTATGAAGCCAATACAATTACAACTCAAACAAATCAGTTACAGTTATAATGGAGAAAAACAAGTACTCAAAAATGTCAATTTAGATATTTCACAAGGAGAAAAAATAGCTATATTAGGGGCAAATGGTGCAGGGAAATCTACATTATTTACTTGTATGAATGGAGTTATTACACCTGATAGTGGTGAAATCGTGATTGAAGGAAAAAAAATCACCAAAAAAAACAAAATAGAATTAACCAAAAAAGTAGCATTTGTATTTCAGCAGCCAGATAATCAAATTATTGCTCCTACTGTATTATCAGAAATTTCATTTGGTGCAATGAATTTAAAACTTCCTCAAGAGCAAGTGTTAAAAAGGGTATATGAGGCAATGGAGTACATGAATTTAAAAACATTTGAAAACAGAACAACACATACTTTAAGTGGAGGAGAAAAAAAAAGAGTAACTATTGCAGACAGCATAGTAATGCAGCCACACATATATTTATTTGATGAACCTACCACAGCATTAGACCCACTTCATCAGCAAATGCTTGAAGAAGTGCTTGAAAAACTTTCTCAACAGGGAAAAACAATACTACTTTCTACTCACGATGTAGATTTTGCTTACCGTTTTGCACAAAGAGTTATTGTATTTTATAAAGGAGAAATCATTGCAGATGATACAGCAGAAACTGTATTTTGCAATAATAAAGTGCTTTCTATGTCTAATTTAAAACAACCTATACTTTTACAAATACAACACATTTTAATGCAAAAAGGATTGCTAAAACAATGTAATATATTTGCTAAAAATATACAACAGTTTCAGAAATTGATATAACCACATTTATGATTGACACAATATAAAATACACAGAAAGAGAGGACTACTATGAAAAAATTGATGTTTTTTATCATTACATTTTCAGCAACATTTGGTATTTTGTCTAATGTTTACGCTATGCACATTATGGAAGGCTATTTAGCACCTTCTCACTGTATTGTATGGAGTATAATATCTTTGCCCTTTTTATTTTGGGGATTTTACCGCATACAAAAACTACTTGAAAAAGATAGAAAAAATATTACATTACTTGCTATGGCAGCCGCATTTATATTTGTAATCTCTTCATTAAAAATTCCTTCTGTAACAGGAAGCTGTTCTCATATGACAGGCACGGCATTGGGAGCAATACTATTTGGTGCATCTCCCGTTGCAGTATTAGGTATTATTGTTCTTTTATTTCAAGCGATATTGTTAGCACACGGCGGACTGACCACGCTTGGAGCAAATGTATTTTCTATGGCAATCGCAGGACCGTTTTTATCTTATGCAGTATATAAAATTTTAAAAAAATGTCATACCAATACAAAAGTAAGTATATTTATTGCAGCATTTTTAGGAGACTTTTTTACTTACTGCATTACAAGCATACAACTTGCTTTTGCTTATCCTTCTTTAGAAGGTGGTATTGTAACATCTATATTCAAATTTTTAGGTGTTTTTGCACCTACACAGCTTCCTCTTGCAGTAATAGAAGGCATATTGACCGTTATTATTATGATTATATTACAAACATATGCTTTACCAGAAATGAAACTAATTGGTTTTGAAAGAGAGGTGTAATCATATGACTTCCCAAAATAAAAAAATCATTATACTATTATCTTTTATTGTCATACTAATGGCGTTTTTACCATTTTTGGCATTAAAACAAGCAGAATTTGGTGGTTCTGATGATGCAGGCAGTGCTATGGTAGAACAAATTAAAGGAGAATATGAACCTTGGTTTACTCCTGTATTAGAAAATTGGCTTGGCAAAGAAATACCTGGTGAAATAGAAAGTCTTTTGTTTTGTCTACAAACAGGCATTGGTGTGGGCATAATTGCATATTATATAGGGCGTTTTGTAGAAAGGAAAAAATGGCAAAATAATAAATAATATCATATTAAAAAGTGTGTCAAATACTGACACACTTTATTGTGTGGAGAAAACCACGCGATAGTCGCGTGGTTCCAGAAAGCCTACTGGCGATGAGGCAGACAAAAAAACTCCTTTCGATTATAATAAAAGTGCGGTCTGCCAACTGCACAAAAAAAT
>CAJTDC010000025.1 GCA_910575055.1 Clostridia bacterium | reverse complement strand
TGCAAGCACGGTTTGAGGGAGGGGTCTGCACAAACCTGCTTTAGCAATAAAGTAAGGCGGTGCTTTCCTACTCTACTTTTTAGAACAGATTTTTCCCTTGTATCATGTTAGATTTATTTCTATCAATGAGAATTATGACAGTGATAAAACACAAAATAATGCTGGTGGTATTCCAGTTACTATACAATTTCTGAAAAATGAATATTACAGCAGAGATTTATCAGAAAAATCTAAAAGTGTAAAGTATTCTAAAATGCAGAAAGGAGAGTATATTTCAAAAAAATTGCTGCTACGGTTACAAAAAAGAAGGTAATACATTGAAAATGGATGAGCCAGCAGCAAATACAGTTAGATTGATATTTCAACTTGCATTACAAGGTATGAGTAATACAAAAATTGCAAAAGAATTGTATGATAGAAAAATAGTAATACCAGAAGTGTATAAAGGGCGTAAAAGACGACAGGAAATGCCTGATTTACATAGTCCTTATGTTTGGACTTTATCAACAATTCAGAGGATACTTTCTGACGAACAATATATTGGCACTTATGTTATGAGAAAAACTGTTGTAAAAGAATTGGGTACAAAAAGTGTAAATCAAAATGAAAAAGATTGGATAAAAATTCCCAATCACCATGAAGCAATTATTACAAAGGAAATATTTGAACAGGTGCAAAAACAATTACCTCATATAAAAATAAAAAGTAGAAAACAGAAAGAATATCTCTTAAAAGGAAAAGTATATTGTGGTTATTGTAACCATAATATGGATAGACGACCAAAAAAGAATGCTGTTTTTATATGCAGATATTCTGAAGTAGATGCTGCCTTTTCTTGCCATAATTTGAGCATAGAAGAAAAAGAATTAGAAGAAATTGTGTTTCAAATGATTTTGAAACAAATTGAAATAATAAAAAATGCGGAACAAATAAGTAATATTGATGTGCAAACAGCTCAAAAAATAGAATTACAAAAACAAGTAAAATTGTATCAACAAAAAAAGAAAATATTTTATGAACAATATATTGAAGGAAATCTAACAGAAGAACAGTTTATGAGAATAAATTTAGAGCTTACAAAAGAGTTAGAACCAATACAAAGTAAACTGGAAAAAATTGATTTTCAATTACAATACAATCAAAAAAGAAATTTGTTCCAAAATCAGATAGAAAAAATAGAAAAAGATAACTTTCATTCTCTTAGTAAAAAATTAGTTGACATCTTTATTGATAAAATCTATATTTTTAAAGAAAATCGCATAGAGGTCAAATGGAAAATAGAAGATTTTTTGCAAAAAAGATAACAAAATTTTTGCCTTGCTATTGACTTTTTGTTGACGAAGGGCATGAAACTTAATATGTGGCAAATGATTTCTTTTTAAAAAGTTAGTGAACCATTTTGAAATGGCATTGACTAATATATAATCTCCTTTTTTATCTGTAAAAATCATATTATGTTTATTCCATTCCTGCCCATAAGACAATTTTAGTTCTAATTGTTTTGTTCTATATTGCTTCAACATTTCTATAACATAATTTGGTACTACAATAGTACGATTACTTGTGCTACTTTTAGGCAATTTAATATTCTTTTCCCCTTTTACATAATACAAACTTTTACAAATATTGATTTGATGTTTTTCCCAAGAAATATCGTCCCATTGTAAGGCAGCTAATTCTCCCCTTCTACAGCCAGTGGACAAAGCTAAGTGAATAAGTACCCTCCACATAATAGGTTCATTTTCTAAGCACTCTAAAAGCTTTTTGATATTCTTTTCGTCTAAAATATCTGTATGAGCTGGGGCAGCTTTTGGAAAATTTAATTTTGTTGTAGCAGATGGATTATATTCTAAAAAATTCATTTTGTGAGCAAAACCAAATAATGATTGTACTACAATATAATATGTTTTGATAGAAGTTGATGATATATTTTTTTCTGAAAGAGCATTTATAAATTTTTGCATATGTAAAGGTGTAACATCTATTAATTTAATATGACCTAATGCAGGTTTGATGTAATTTTTAATAACGCCATTATAATAATAGTAGCTTGTAGGAGAAAGTGTTTTTTTCTGCATATCTAAATAAATATCACAAAATTCAGCGACTTTTATTTTATTATCTATTTTTGTAGTAATTCCTTTTTTTACTTTTTCTTCAAATTGTACAGCGATTTTATTTAATTCTTTTTCTATTTGACGTGGTGTCATTTTGTCATCTGGTTTCCATGTCATAGAATTTATTATTTTTTTACCATAGATATCAGTACCACAAGATACCCTAATTTGATAAGAAGTACCTCTTTTTCTAATTGTTGCCATATTATATCAATCCTTTCGTGTTTTGTAAAAAAACTTGAAAGTGTAGGACGGCTTTGATATAATAAATAGAGAACCCCAATTATATTAATTCTTTTTGAAAAAGCCCTTTTATGTTAGCAGCAATAAGGGCTTTTTTCGATTTTTCTTTTAGATGTTCTTTTTTAATTCTTCAATTTCTGTTATTGATAATTTGCTTATTTTAGAAATTGTGTTTATGTTTAACCCTTCTTGTAACATCTCTATTACCATTGATATACGGGTTTCCTGTTTACCTTCCTGTCTAGCTTCTAGCATACCTTGATTATAATCCAGTATTGCTTTTTGCCTAGCAGTATATTCCATTTGTTTCTATTTATCTTGGCTGATAACTTTTTCATTTTGAAGTTCAGCTAATTTTTTATTTAATTTTTTGTCAAAACTAAAAATAGCATCATCATATAAAATATTATAAGCTATTAAAAGACAATCAATGAAATCTAATTTAAAACGAGCAAGTAAGTCAACTGCATATTCTACTATGTCACTATCAGTACATTCTATACAATGTAAAATCATTTTAATATAACTAGATATATCCTCTCTCGTTACTTGATATACGCCTTTTAATACATATATTACTTCTGCAATAATTTCTGGTTTTGTACGAGCACCTTGTTCAATCATTTCTTTAGCTTGTAATGACATTTCTATATGGTCATTTAATAAATAACGAAGTATAACATTTGCATCAACGATTGGAGTGCTTTTTGAACATGGCATTTTCAAAAGCCTCCTTTTCTTTTTCAATCAAATCTAAATTAGCATATTTATGAGCGATACCAAAGGCAGACGATACTATTTGTGTATCATCAGTTTGTAATTGTAAAACTTGTATATATTGATAAACTTTTTCAATAGATGTTTCAGGCATTGTTTGTAATAAAGTAATTGTTTTTTCTAATGTTGACATATAAATTCCTCCTTTTTATTACTTTATGGATAATTGATAAGTGCTTCCGTGCTTTACACGTTTGATTTCTTATTTTTTAATTATTGACTATTGTTTAATATTTGACCCTTTATAAATTGTATTTGTTGTAAATAAAAATCTTTACAATCATGATAATATCCTTCATATTGTTCTATTTGTTTTAATAAATCTGACCAATGTTTATGTCGTGTTTTTGGTGTTTTTAATTTACTAATTCTTTGATATTCTGCATCAATAGTAGCAATCAACACACTTTTTTTTCTACTTTGTGCAATGTCAACAAAGTTATTTTCCATTTCATTTATATTAGGAATTGATATTGTTTTGGCTTTTATAGCTTCCTTTAATGTAACTATTTTTTGTAACCCTAAATCATATCTCATAAAAAAAGTATCTATTTTTTTTGTTTTCTGTACTAAGTTAAGGCAATCGTTAAATACACCAATATTACCATCTGCTTGTAAAGTAAAATAATCTATATTTGAATTGTTTAGTACTTGCTTCATAGGAATATTTGTTTTTTTAGGTTTTTTGATACGTAATATCCAATAAATCATAGCCGAACATATTATAATAAATATAATAAAAGTAAAAAAATCAGATATTGTTTTTGGTGAAGTTGAAAAAAATCCGATAACAACAGCGACCTCTAAAACAGCACATGAAAGAACTATATAAGCCTTTATAATAGCTACAATAAGTTTCAAAATAAATTCTCCTTTCAATTAGCATTTTCTTTTTCTATATCAAAAATCATATTTAAAAATTTGCTTTTGTTTCTAATGTCTAAAGAACGATATATGTCTAATATTTCGGTTTCTTCTTTTGATAATTGTGTACTTTTATTAGTAGATGCAGGAACAGAAATAGAAGTATCCTCTTTTATAATATTCCCTTGCATAAAATTATTAAAGCTATTGTCACTAATATTATTTGAATAGCAATTATTCGTTTGTTCATTGGTATTGGTACGACCAACTAAATAATCAATAGATACATCAAAATAATCAGCAAGAGTAAATACATCATCTGCTGATGGTTTGGATTTTCCGACTTTCCAATCATATATTTTACTAGAGTTTGTATTTAAGATTTTACATAATTGTTGGTTATTTACTTTATTTTCTTTAGCGATTTTTAGAATATTCTGAACAATTGACATAGTAAAAACCTCCTATTTTATTGGTAGAAATAACTAAATTAAGAAATATCTCAAAAATATATCGACATTAAGAATATTCTGAATTATACTATAATCAAGTTAAGAGTAACACAGTTACATTTTAACACAAAACGCAACACGAAACAATAATATGTGAAAGGAGATGAGAAAATATGAGTTTAGCTGAGAATGTAAAAAAGAGAAGAAAAGAAAAAAAGTTAACACAAGAACAATTAGCAGAACAGGCAGGCGTATCAAGAGTATACATTACTCAAATGGAAACAAATGTAAGAAATCATAATATACAAGTTGTTTATTTAGTAGCAAAAGCATTAGGTTGTACTTTAAATGATTTGTATGATGAAGATGAAAAAAATGCAGTATAGTGTCCAAGCGGTGCAACATATTTTTAAAACTAGGAAGTAAAGTATGTGGTTATTAAGAAATAGAAGGTTATAGAAAAAGAAAAGGCTGTCAGAGGACAGCCGAGAAAGATGGGAGTTATTTATTGACTTCAGGGTTGTCAGTACGACCTAGAAGGTAGTCAACAGAACAGTCAAGGTAGTCGGCAATTTTGCCTAAATTATCAGCTTTAGGCATAGAACCACGAGATAGCATAGTTGAAATAACATTTTTATTTAATCTACAATCTTCAAGCATTATTTTTTGAGATTTATTTTTTTCTTTTAATAATAAGTTAATTTTGTATGCAACTTCACTAGAATTATACATAAAAACACACTCCTTTTTATATATTTTTCATAAATCCAACAAAAGTAGGATAATTATATTGACAGTCCAACAAATGTTGGATATAATATAACCAAGTTAAGAAAATTAACTTGATTATACCACAAAAAGGAGAGAAAGACCAATGCCTAAAGGTAGAAATCAGCTTATATTGCGAGCGATAATAGATAAGTTAGGCTCTGGTACAGAAATCTATACAGCAGAAGATATATTATTAGCTGCAAATATAGAAAGTGAAAATTTACAAGAAGTACAAGAAAGACTGACAAATAGTGTTGAAGAGATTGTAAAAAGGAAGGAGGAAAAATATTGAGTTGGGAAAATGTAGGAAAAAATATCAGATTACGACGAATTGCTAAAAGAATGACACAAGAGCAATTAGCTAAAAAGGCAGCAGTTTCTGCTACTATGATAAGCTACATTGAAACAGGAGTAAAAAGCATTTCAGTAAAAACACTGTATCTTATGTCTAAAGCGTTAGATTGTACAACAGATGATTTGCTAAAAGAAAATGAAAAAAATGCAATATGATGTCCAAGCGGTGTAGTATAGAAAAGGAGATTAAATAAAATGGAAAATAATAATAATAAATTTTTTAAAGAACTAAAAGTAAGGAAAGAAAATTATCAAAAACAACAAGAAGAGAGACAAAACATTGCAGAAAACATTGTAGAAATTTATAAAAACAATGAATTATCTCTCTTAGAAATTGAACTTGTAAATAAAGAAGTGCAACGAATTATTCGTCAGAGACTTCATATTTAGGGTCAAGATTTTCTAGCATATCTTCTACTGCATAATCAAAGTATTGACAAAATATAGTGGAAAATTCATTAAGTAAACATTCTATTTCGTCATAATAAGCAGGGTGTGGAGCTTCAGAAGAATAATTTTTAATTTCGTTATGTTCTAAAGCATATCTAAATTTTTCTTGTGCGTAGATAAGTGCTAAGTCATATTTAATTTTGTTTAAATCAATTTGTTCGTTGTCATTTTTAAAATAACGTTTCAAGTTAATTCCTCCATTCTTTTATATTAAGTAATAGTTGGTTAATGTTTTATAGATTTCAGCAATGGCAGTGCTGATAAATAAAGTATAAAAGATAAGGAAGAAAAAAGCAATATGATGGCCAAGCGATGCAGTAGATTTTTACGGTTGGAGGTGAAAGTGTGACAGAAAAAGAACAAACGAAAGAGTTTATAGAATTTTTGAAAAGTCTTGATGAAAAGCAACAAATAGGATTGCACTTAACAATAGAGGGACTACAAGTATTATCAAAGAAACAAAAAAAGCGGTATGAGAACCGCTAGTCATTATTTGCTTCTTGCTGTACCTCTTGAACAGATTTATGAAGAAATTCCATTAAATTGGTTCTCATGTGTTTTGGTAAAGAAAGGTAATTATCAAGTATTTTCTTTTCCAGTGCAGTCATATTGAATTCACTGGCTAAACGGTCGATGTTTTCGGGTTCGCCTGTTTCTCGTCCAAGAAGATAGTCGGTAGTGACATGATAGAAGTCAGCAAGTTTTGAAAGTATATCAAGATTAGGTTGTAATCTTCCGCTTTCATAATTTCTATAAGAGTCGGGCTTCATTCCAATACCTTCAGCAACTTGCTTCATAGATAGATGATGAAATTCACGTATTTCAGTTAATTTTTTACTGATTATTGAGTTTTTAGACATATAGAAACCTCCTTAATTAATAAGAAATATACGACATTTTAGCGTAATTGTCAATGTAAAAATTAAAATATATGTTATTTTAGCATATTATATAAATTAGAATACGTTATTTTGTTCATTTTTTATATAAAGAAAGGAGAAAGTCAATGTATAATAAAAAACTTATATTAAGAGTAGTTGCAAAATCTGTAGTTGTGCTAATATTTGCTATTGCATTATTTAGAATGTTATTGATGTTATTTTAAACAGATAATAAAAAAATAAGAGAGGTGGAGAAAATGAAGATAAAAGAAAAAATTGAACTTCTTGAAATGCTTCATAAGTTACCAGAAAAAAAGCAATGGGAAATTTATTTTATGGTAAAAGGAGCAGCTTTAGTGGCTGAAAAAAATGCGTATATAACAATAACAACTTAAAATAAAAACAACGAAAGCAAGTAGGACGGCTTTGAGAAATAAAAAGGGGGAATGTTATGCGAAACATTAGCATTGATTTCATATCTCAGAATGATGTAAGTGTAAGAATTTGCATTGATGGTGAGGAACTAGAAGATATATCTGGTTTTTCATTGAAAATTAAAGAAGGTAAAATTCCAAAATGTTCTGTAGAAAAAAAGGCGTTTAAGGAGTTGAAAAAACTGGAAGTAATAAGAAATGATAAAATACCAATATTGCGAAGTATTCCAGAAGCTGTAAAGGAATTGAAACAAGAAGAACCTAACACATCAATTACAACATCATCAGTTGGAAGTTTGGTAAAAGAGGATAAGATTTTAAAATATCCTAAAGGAAAACAGATACAAGTGGATTTAGATGAAATAAAAGAGTATTACAGAAGCATTGGAAAAGTAACAAAAGTGAAATCAAAGGGAAAAATACAAGCTATATTTTAAAGTGAGGAATGTTATGGAAGCAAGGGGATTTATAGCGGTATGCTTGATTTTAGTAGCAGTAATAGTAGTTGCAGTATTTGTAATTTAAGAAAGGACAAAAAGTAATATGGATATACCATTTGAAACACAAAAGGAAGGGCTTAAAAAGCTGGAGGATATGGTGCAACAAAGAGAGAAAGCAAGAGGTAGTAATTGGTATCAAGTTTGGCAAGAAGATTGTAAAAGATTTGCAAATAAGCTATTGCAGTCTGGTGCAGATAAAGAAGACATTGCTACTGTTATGAGTTGGACAGGCAAAAAAGATTGTTATTGTGGGATAGTATGGCATTGATGTAAGAGGAATACCTTCTGAAAAAGGGATATTTTTACATAATAATACGAACATATATTCGTAAATATTGGAAAATTTATGAAACTTCTAACGTTACTAATATATCGGCTGAAATGTTAGAAATAGCAAAGTTTTTAATAGAAGTAAAAAAACAAAGGTTAGGTTGTGATTGATAATATGGCAGAAAATCTAAAAAGCCAAGCGGAAAGAATTGGTTTGCAGGTAGGAAAAAAGATAAAGGTAGAATGTGTAAAAAGAGAGCAATGAAGTACCACAAAAACAAAAATTGTGGTGATAGGAAAAATCATTGCGTTATATCCTCATATATTTGTAGCAGAAATGCAAGGGAAAAGAGAAAAGATAAAAGAAAGTTTTACATATAGTCAGGTTGTTACAAAAGAGGTAAAGGTATGCAAGGGAAAAGGTTGACAAAAAAACAGAGGATTAAATACAGGAATTAGAGAAACAGCAAAGGAATTACATATAAAAGAATGTATGAATGATAAAACAGAATGGAAAGGCTTGCAATTACTTATCACACCAAAAGGCAAAGAAACATTTAAGTTGTTGTATTTAGCAGCATTATAAAAAAAGGCTGCCAGAAGACAGCCAGAAGTAACAATAATTTAAGCATAGATGAGTTTACCTTTTGGAACAGGGATTTCTTCACCATCTTCTTTGGCAATTTCAATCCATTCGCTGATGATAACTTCGACATTTTGTATTGCTTCTAAGCGAGTTTTGCCATCAGCCATACAACCAGGAAGTTCTGGAACTTCAGCGATAAAAGCATTGTCTATATCGCTCCAATAAAGAATGACTTCATAGTTATACATTAATATCATCTCCTAGTTGATATTTTAAAATGATGTTACGTACTTGTTTTACTTGATAAGGTTTTGCTTTATTTCCGATAGGCTGAATATTTATTTTTTCAGCAATCCCTACTCTAGTATATATAAAATGGTCGCCTCTGATACGTTCTCTAAAATGTAATGTAATCAGTAGCTTTTTAAGGTCAGAAAATTTTATATTTGTATCTTGTGTACCACTTAAAATAGAGAGTAATAATTTTTCAATTTGGCTCATTTAAAAATGTCCTTTCTGTGAAATAAATTATTTGTTAATTTTAGGGTTATTGGTACGACCAACAAGATAATCAAGGGACACGTCAAAGTAGTCGGCTAATTTTAATAATGTGTCATAACTTGGTTTGATAGTTCCATATTCTAAATATTGATAGTTTCTTTCCGAAAGTTCAACAGCATTAGCTATTTGCTTTTGAGTAATTTTATTGTTTTTTCTTAGTTCTTTTAAACGTAGACTTACCATAAATAAACACTCCTAAAGAAATTGAAAAATTTTAGAAAAAAGCATTGACACGCAATAAATAGCGTGATATTATTATAACATAAAACGAAATAAATAACGTGTTAAATAAAAGGTGGTAGGTGATAATGAATTTAATATTAAAAAATAAACGTATTAAACAGAAATTAACACAAGTAAAAATTGCAAAACTTGTAGGAATTTCTGAAAGAGCATATCAAGATTATGAAGCTAGTAAACGTGCTCCAAATGTTTATACAACTCAGTTGATAGCCCAAGCACTACACACAACAGTAGAAGAATTATTTCCCCTTCCAGCGTCTGCAAACGCTGGAGAGGATAAGCCTGATGACAGTCAGGAAAATAAATAACTTATTACTATTGTACATCAAAAAAGAAAAAAGTCAATTAGGAGTGATTATTATGGCAACAAAAGGAATATTTTTAGTTGCAGATGATGAAAAAGTATGTTGTAATTGTAAACATTTTATACAATACCATCTTTTTAATGCGAAAACAGAAGAATGGCAAATTTATCATGAAGGTTTATGTCTTTTTACAAAACATAAACATAGAAAATCAACACAAGCAGCTTGTAAGCACTTTAAACAAGAAAAAGATTTGAACAAAGTGTTAGAGCAATTACAAAACAATGTTGAGGAGATAACAAGAAAGGAGAAATGTATTATGAAGAAAACAAAATTTGAAGAAGGAAAAAAGTATTATTGTTCTTCCCCTCTTAATTCTGAGTGTGTATATGAATTTGAAATAGTGAAAAGAACAGAAAAAATGCTTGTAATAAAAGATAGTGATGGGAATATGAAAAGAAGAAAAATAGATATTCGTGATGAAGAAGAAATCATATATCCTAATGGAAAATATTCCATGTGCTTAGTATTAGGAAGTAATGAATTGGTAACAGAAGAAAAAACACAAAATATAGTAAAAGAAAATATTGAAACACAATATGTAGCAAAGAAAGAAAGCAATATAACCTATGTTGATTTTGAGAAGAAAGAAGAAAAAAAGCAAGACAATATAAAATATTATGAAATCAATGAGGAAATGGCAGCAAGAGAAAAAAGTATGAGGAGTTTTGATGATTATAAGAAAGGCAGTGCTACAATGCAATATCGTGAATTAGTAGATAAAGCAGCAGATATTGCAGAGAAACAAAAGAAAGAAGTAGACAGCATATATCACAAAAAAATTGATTATTATTTCGATTTATATGCTAGAAAATTAGCTGAAAATCTGAATAAGAACTACGAAATCGGAACACGTTGCCCCTCTGTAATGGTTGTAGGTGCTGGAAACTTCCCAGTCAGAAAAAAAGAAAAACAAATAAATGCTTGGGATAAAAATATGCAGGAATATCAAGAGATACAAAAGATTTTAGAGAAAATAAAAGGAATTGGTACATCTGGTATTAGCAGTGATGACCCTAGAGCAATACAAAAATTAAAAGAGAAGTTGCTGCATCTGGAAGAAGAACAAGAGAATATGAAGGCAGTCAATGCTTATTACAAAAAAAATAAGACATTAGAAGGCTGTAATGTTTTAACAGAGAAAATTAAGAAAATTTTAACAGATTATATGAAAAGGCAAAATATTACAAAACCTTATTCCAGTTTTGCATTAAGTAACAACAGTGCAAATATAAAGCGAGTAAAACAAAGAATAGAGGAATTAGAACAAAAAGCTACTGATACTACATTGATAGGCTGAATATTTGGAAATGGTAGTATTATAGCAAATAGACAGTTAAACCGTTTACAAATATTATTTGATGAAAAACCTGATGAAGAATTAAGAACAAAGCTAAAAAGAAATGGCTTTAGATGGTCACCTTCTCAAGGAGTATGGCAAAGATTGTTGAATAGAAATGCAATTTATGCAGCGGAACAAATAAAAGAATTACAGAAAATTTAAACGTTAAAAAGAAGGAAACAATATGAAAAGAATAATACAGATATTGGAAAGTATTGCCGTAGGAAGTAGTACACTGTTATTTGCAAGTGACATTGCTTATACACAGAGGGGCTACAAGGCAATAGGCGGGGAATACATAGCAGCAATATTAGCAGCCATAATAATATGGTGGCTGCTAGATAGAATGGAATGGAGGTAAAAGTAATGAATGTAATGGATATAGGATTTATGCAAGGAGAAGAAAGCTGGCTATCTCCTAAAGAAGAAACTACAGAATATATATGTGATAAATGTGAGCAAAAGATTGGCAGTGGAGAACCAGTGTTTGAAATTTTTGATGGAGGTTATAAGGAATTTTGTGAAGGGTGTGCATTAGATTGGTTATATGACCACTCGAAATTTGCATAAAAAAATGCCCCTAAGGAAGTGGCTTTCCAAAAGGGGCTGAACAATTTAAGAATTAACATTAGTGTAGCACAAAAGGGAGGAAAATACAATGATAAAAAAAGCAAGTGAATTGGTACAAAAAGAGAACATTAGAATAAGAATATTAATTGCAGGATTTCCTGGAATAGGAAAAACGACAGTAGGACTTTCTGCACCAAAGCCATTACATATAGATACAGATTTTGGTGCAACTCGTGTAAACCCGAAACATAGAGCAGATACCATACAACCAAATAGTTACCAAGAACTATTAGATGATTTAAAGCCAGAGAATTTAAAAGAATATGAAACACTTGTATTTGATACAGGTGGAGCACTGTTTGATTTAATGAAACCATATTTGATACAACAAGATGCTAAAAATGGTAAAAGGAATGGAGATTTGACATTACAAGGGTATGGTGCAGCAGGCAGGGAATTTAAAAGATTGATGGACAAGGCTTATTATGAATTAAAAAAACACATTGTAATTATATTTCATGCAAAAGAAGAAAAAGATGGAGAAAATACCCGATTAAGGATATTGATAGAAGGAAAAACAAAAAATGATGTATGGCAGCCTATGGATTTAGGTGGATTTATGGAAATGCAAGGAAATGAAAGAACAATAGGATTTACAAATTGTGAGAGATATTTTGCAAAGGGAACACATGGTATACAAGGCATTAGAAGAATAAAAGAATTACAAGCAGAAAATAAAAATGATTTTTTAACAAAGTTATTTGGAGAGGTACAAAAAAATATAGAAAAAGAAACAGAAATATTTGAGAAAGAAAAATTAGCTTATGAAGCATTAATGGAAAGTTTTGATTTTGAGCATACAGAAATTAATGAATTGATGAAGCAAATTGCAAACACAAATCACATATTAACAAGTAAAGTAGAGTTAAGAGCAAAGTTTAAGGAAAAAGTAAAAAAAGAAGGCTATGTATATGATAGTGAAACAAAAAGATATAAATTACCTCCAGAAGAAACAGAAGTAAAAAAAGAAGAGGAAAGCAAAAAAACAGAGGACAATGAAGAAAAAAGCAGTCAAGAAAAACAAGAAGTAAAAACATCTGCTTTAGTAGTATATGATAAGGAGGTAAAAAAGTATGTACCTGATAACAGCGAGCCTGCTCAACAGTTGGAGGTATCTGCTCAATAGTGGAAATATAGAACAATTTCAAAAGGTGTTGGAAAGAGTTTCAACACCTGCTACAAAGGCGATTGAAACAGGGTTTGTATTTGAGAAATGGTGCGAACAGAATTTCAAAGAAACAAGAGGTGGTATGTTTCAAGTAACAGCAAAAAAGGTAATAGGAGATTACTTATTATATGGACGTATGGATTGTATTAAAGCAGGTGTTATATATGATTACAAATATACTGCAAATTATGAAACAGGTAAATTTTTAGAAAATCCACAAACAGCAATGTATCTGGAATTGATACCAGAAGCACAAAAAATGTCTTATATCATAAGTAATACAGATAAATTTAGTGTAGAAAATTTGTATAGAGAAGATTATACAAGACAAGAAATAGAACCAATCATGACAACAGTTAACCAGTTTATGATATGGATAAATGCAAATGGTTATAGTATGGAAAAATGGATTACAAAGTAAGTTGATATGAAATAAAAAGTTTGTACCTTGAAAACAGAATAATAGCTGCTACTTGTATGATTGCAGGTAGCAGAATTTTGCACATTGAAAATTGAATAAAGAAAAGCGGGTGAAAAAATGAATTATCTTTTAGAAATAAAAGCATTTTACGATTGGCTCGAAGTGAACCAACTGTCAACGCCAGCAATTGTACTATGGCACGCTTTGATGCACATAGCAAATAAAACTGGCTGGCAGGATACTTTTACGGTAGCTATCGTGGTGCTATCTACTAAAACAGGTTTAGAAAAACAAGCGATTTATCGTGCAAGAACAATGTTACAAAATAAAGGATTGATTTCTTTTAGAACTAGAACAGGAAAACAATCAACGCTATATCAAATACATTCCTTTGTGTCTCTTAAAGAGACACAAACCAATACACAAACCAATACACAAACCAATACCATTAATAAACAAAACAAAACGAAGTAATTAATCCCCCCTTACCCCCCGAGGGGAAAGTGCAGCAAGCTGCACAGGGGGAGGAAAAAACAAAACAACAGCAATGTAGAGAGATACGAAACAGCTTTGTTTACCCACCAGAACTACAGAAAAAAGTAAATGAGTGGTTGAGGTACAAAAAGGAAAAACGACAAGATTATCAACCCACAGGGTTGCGTCGTTTGCTTTCTCAAATACAAAATGAGTGTGCGAAATATGGAGAGAAAGCTGTTATAAATGTAATAGATATGGCGATAGCAAATAATTATCAAGGGATATTGTGGGAAAAAATAACAGAAGGAAAGAGAGGTCAAAGCTATGGAACAAATTACGGAAGTTATGGAGCAAATGGACCATCTCCGCAAACACAACAGCAATATGGAGATGTGCTATAAAAATGATATTGAAAAAATAAAAGAGAGAATGCAAAAAATGTTGAAAGAACGTAAAGCAGAAACAAATAAAGAGCCACAAGAAATACAATGGCGTGCTATACATCCCTATAAGGCAATCAAAGAAGGAGAATGTCCCATTTGTAGAGGAGAACGTCACTTAATAGCATTTATAAATGGGAATTTGTATTCAAAAAGATGCAGTTGTTTTGAAAAAGAAATTGCTATGCAGCAACTTCAAAAAACAGGTATTGCAGAAAGCATAGAGAAATACACATTTGAAAGTTTTCAGATAACAGAACAATGGCAGCAAAAATTAAAGCAAAAGGCGTTAAAGTTTTTAAAGGAAAAAAGCAAATGGTTTTTTGTAGGGGGACAAGTAGGTTGTGGTAAAACACATATTTGTACCGCAATATTAGGGGAATTTATCAATCAAGGAAAATCTGTAAAATATATACTTTGGGCAAATGAAATTGTAAAACTAAAAGCCAATAAAATGGACGATGAGAACTATCAAAGACTCATCAATCCTTTGCTTACTACACAGGTGCTTTACATAGATGACTTTTTTAAAACAGAAAAAGGCAAACGTCCAAGTGAAGCAGATATTAGGACAGCATTTGAAATCATTAACTATAGATACGTGAATAAAGGCTTGATTACAATTATTTCAAGCGAAAAAACAGTGGATGATTTGATAGAAATTGATGAGGCAATTGGTAGCAGAATACACGAAAAAGCAAAAGGCTACAACAATATTATATTATGGGAAGAGGGCAGAAATTGGAGATTAAGAAAATAGACTTTACAGTAGAGGGCGAGCCAAAAGGCAAAGAAAGTATATTAAAAGCTGTAGCAGATGCCTTAAACGGCGTTTGCTACAAAGATGATAAATGCCTGATAAAAATGAGCATTGAAAAATTTTATAGTGATGTGCCTAGAATAGAGGTTACAGTGCAAGAAGTAGAGAAAGAAGTGGTACTATGCCAAAAGGAATAAGACGAAAAAGATGTGCCTTAAAAAGTGCTTGTCCTAAATTAAAAGAATATAAAGATTATATTTGTTGCACGGATTGTAAATATAAACAGAATTGTCCAGTGGTTTGTCAAAATAGTCCTGATAAATGTGGAGTAGCAAAATAGAAAGAAGGATATAAAATGAGTGAAAATAAAAGAATTTTCACGAGATGGTCGAAAGATAGCAGGTGAAAGTATAATTATGACAGAACAAGAAATAGAACAAAACATACAGAAAATAGCTGATAATTATGGATTGGATAATCAGCTAAATAAAACCATTGAGGAATGTGCAGAACTGATACAAGCATTAGTGAAGTTAGAAAGTCGAGAGAATACAATAGAAGAAATAGCAGATGTACAGATTATGCTAAAACAGATGCTTTATTTGTTAGATTGTGAGGAAGAAGTAGAAAAAGTAATGGAATATAAAATAAATAGACAGTTAGAAAGGATAAGGCAGGCAAAGGAACAATGAAAAGAAGGATTTTTCCAAGAAAAAGATACAAGCATTTCAAGGGCAAACTATATCGTGTCATAGCGATTGCAGAACATACCGAAACAGGAGAAAAATTTGTGATATATCAAGCGTTATATGACAATAAAGTTTATGCTAGACCCTATGATATGTTTGCATCTGAAGTAGATAAAATAAAGTATCCAGATGTAAAGCAAATGTATAGGTTTAAAGTGGTGAAATAATAAAAAAGGGGCTTTCGCCCCACCTCATCAACAAAAGTATATCATATTCTATTGGTATAAACAAGGGGGCGGAAGTCTTGATAAACAAAAAGGAACTAGCAGAAGTCAAAAAGAAAATAGAACAGTATTATTATACAGAAAAAGTGATTGTATGGAAGAATGAGAAATTAGAAAGATTGAGGAAAAGATTACAAGAAATAGACAATGACAGAAACAGTGCTATATTGCCTGTTTCATTAAATACAGATTTGCAGGCAGTAAAATATGATGGTATAGGTAGTAAAAGTGGAGCATTGTCACAAAGTCCTATGGAAAGAAATATTGAAGCAATTTATAACAGTTTGGAGAGTGCATATTGTAGAACACAAAATGAAATAGTGGGCTTAAAAATGGAAATACAGAAGCTAGAAGATGGTCAAGAAGAAACGGCATTTTATATTCATATGTTAAATGAAGAAAGTAAAAAGATATTAGAATACAAATATAAATATAAAAAAAGTGTAACACAAGTGGCATTTTTACTACATTTATCAAAATTAACAATGTGTCGCAGTTTTCAAGAAATATACGAGTGGCTGTATAAAATGATGGAGTATAATGGAGTGTTTGAAAAAAACGTGAAACAAAATGAAACAAAATTGCAACAAAATGAGACAAAGTTGGGACTTTTTTTATAGAAATATGTGTTATGATACTAACATAAAATTTTATCAAAAGCCCCCAAGCTTTTATAAAGAGATAGCCAATAGAGGTTATCTTTTTTTATTATGTTGTAATAGGAAAAATAATTTTTCAAATTCAAACAAATACAGAAATGAGGTGGTGGGTATGTAATGCCAAAAGTAAGAAATCCAGATTGTGAAAAAGCAGAAAAACTATTTGTAGAAAGTGGCGGAACGTTGACATTAAAAGAGATTGCAGAACAATTACATATTTCGGAAGATACAGTTCGCTGCTGGAAAAATCGTTACAAATGGAAAGGATATAATAATGCAACGTTGCAAATAAAAAATCAAAAAAAGGAGCAAAAAAAGGAAATCAAAATGCAGTAGGCTATGGTGCTCCTAAGGGAAATAAAAACCATATCAAACACGGTATTTACGAAAAAATGTTATTTGAATTTTTATCAGAGCAAGAACAGCAATTTTTTTTACAACAAGAAGTAGACGAAATAGAAGAATGTAAAAAAATGATAAAGTTTTGTGATTTGCAGATATTGAAGTTTATGAAAAAAATAAAAGAACTGGAACAAAAAGCGGGTGGACTTGTGGTATCTGGTGTAAGCAAGAAAAAAAAGACAGAAGGTTTACACACACAAGAAGAAATCACTACAAATACTGTAGCAGTACACGAATTGATATTGCGGTATAACAATGAAATCGAAAAAGCAAAAAAACAAAAAATGAAATGTTTAGAAGTGCTTTTGAAATTTGGAGAAACACAAAACCAACAAACAGAACAAACAACAGCAGTAAATATTTATTTACCCAACAATGATAGGGGTTGAGTAGTATGGAAATTAGACCACAAAAAGGAGCACAAGAGAGGTTTTTGTCTTGCAATGCTGACATCTGTATTTATGGAGGTGCAGCAGGAGGAGGAAAAACATTTGCTTTACTTTTAGAGCCGTTGCACTATATCAACAATGGAAAATTTGGAGCAGTAATATTTAGAAAAAATAACAATCAGATATTTGCAGAAGGTGGTCTTTGGGATACAGCCTGTAATATTTATCCCTATTGTGGCGGAAAGGCAGTAAAAAATCCTGTATCTGTATGGCGATTTCAAAGTGGTATGAAAGTGACTAGCAGAAAGCAGTTTTTTTATATGCTTTCCAGAAACCGCTCCACTTGCGGTGTAAAGCCTTATGTAAGAGCAACTTGTAATCCAGATAGTGAAAGCTGGGTAGCAGAGTTTATTTCTTGGTGGTGGGATGAAAATACAGGGTATGCCATACCAGAAAGAAGTGGTGTATTAAGGTGGTTTATAAGACGTGATGATATATTGTATTGGGCAGATAGCAAACAAGAAATTTGTAAGCAGTTTGATTTAAAAACAGAAGAGGAAAAAGAAGAACCGAAATCTGTTACATTTATATCCAGTACATTGCAGGATAACAAAATATTGATGGAAAAAGACCCTAGCTATATGGCAAATTTAAAGGCACTTTCCCTAGTAGAAAGAGAAAGGCTATTATATGGCAACTGGAAAATCAAGCCCGCAGCAGGGCTATATTTCCCAAGAAATAAAGTCAATTTGATAGAAGAAATACCAGATGATGTAAAGCAATGGGTAAGAGCGTGGGATTTTGCAGCAACAGAAGATAGAAAAAATACAGAAAGTGGTGCAGCATATACTGCAGGGGTATTGATAGGAAAAAGGAAAAACAGAAGCTATGTCATAGCAGATGTCATAAATAGGAGAATGAACGCTAGTGAAGTAAGACAAACAGTGTTAAATACAGCAAAAACAGATAAAGCAAAGTATAAAAATGTCAAAATAAGATTGTCGCAAGACCCCGGACAGGCGGGGAAAGACCAAGCAGAACAGTACATAAAATTACTTTCTGGTTTTTCGGTGTCAGTGGTAAGAGAGTCTGGCAGCAAAGAAACAAGAGCAGAACCCTTTTCTGCACAGTGGATAGGCTTGCAAGGTACAGAAAAAGGCAATGTATGTGTATTGCTTTCCGATTGGACAGAAAGTTATTTATCACAACTAGAAAGTTTTCCAGAGGGAAAATATAAAGATATGGCAGATGCTTCTAGTAATGGTTTTGCAGAACTGACAAAAGGCAATATAGCTATTGTACCACCAAGTTACTTTGCTGATAGAGATAGAGAAAATGGCTGGATATGAACACCTAGTACTATTGCCAAGAAATTTGTAATTGCTTGTTGTTTGCTGCACAATCTGTAAGATATAAATTGATAAGTGTTTGATAAGGAATACCAGATATATCGGACTGTTTTTTAAAATATTCTATGGTATCAGTATCAATATTGATTGTGATTTGTTTTTTTAATTTTTTTGCGTAAGGATTTTTTTTTGCATTAGAAAAATCGTATTCTTCTTTCATATAATCACCTCATTGTTGATAATATTGTTTTGTTTCTTTTTTGGTAGCTTTTCGAGCAGATATAATACGTATTACTGTTTCAGAAGCTCTATAGCAATGACATACGACCAACAAATTAGCTTTTTTGCTCAAACCTAATATAATAAATCTTTCTTCCTCCTGTGAATGTTCTGGGTCATCAATGACTAATGCTTCTTCATCATAAAATACAGTTTTTGCTTCTTCAAATGCTACATGATGTTTTTTCTTGTTTATTGTATTTTTATTTTCGTCCCATTCAAATGTTATCATATATATCATTATATTATAATTATAATATAATTGTCAAATGTTTTTAGTTAAGGTGGTGATAAAGTTGGATATATTTGGAGAATATGGACGTATAGGACAAAGGCGATATGCTGGTGTGTTTTTTGAGGAGTTTTTAACAGAGTTACAAGGGCAAAAGGGCGTTGAGGCATACAAAGAGATGTCTGAAAATGATGATATTATAGGGGCAATGCTTTTTGCTATAGAAATGCTTATGAGGCAGGTAGTATGGGATATAGAACCATCAGGAAATAGTAAAGCAGATAAAAATGCAGCGGAATTTATAAAAAGTTGTATGAATGATATGGAGCAGAGTTGGCAGGATACCATTTCTGAAATCATGTCATTTTTAATTTATGGCTGGAGTTATCACGAAATCTGCTATAAAAGACGATTAGAAAACCAAAGCAAATATACAGATGGATTGATAGGCTGGAAAAAATTAGCATTGCGTTCACAGGATACATTGTACCGCTGGGAATATGACGAAAATGATAAATTGCTTGGAATGTCACAAATAGCACCACCAGACTATATCATTAGAACAATACCCATAGAAAAGGCATTACATTTTGTAACAAAGAGTAGAAAACAAAATCCAGAAGGACGTTCTATACTACGAAATTGCTATACAGATTACTACTATAAAAAGAGATTTAGACAGATAGAGGGCATAGGAGTAGAAAGAGATTTAGCAGGATTGCCATTGTTGCAGCCACCCGAAGGAGTAGACATATGGAATGATGACCCTGACAGTATGAAAGCATTAATGTATGCAGAAAAGTTAGTCAAAAACATTAGAAGGGACGAAAAAGAGGGTATTGTGTTGCCTTATGGCTGGACACTTAGCCTAGTAAATGGTGGCAGCAAGCGACAGTTTGAAATAGGCAATATTATAGAAAGAATAGATAACAGAATGGCAATGACTTGTATGGCTGATTTTGTGCTTTTGGGACATCAGCAAACGGGAAGTTTTGCACTTTCGAGTGATAAAACGAGACTTTTTGCAGTAGCGATAGGTACTTATTTGGATATTATATGCCAAACAATAAACACACAGGCAATACCAAAGCTGATAAAAGTCAATCAAAGCCATTTTAAAAATATAAGCGATATGCCAAAACTGATACATGGTGATATTGAAAAACAAGATTTGACACAGTTTGCAGATTATATTGTAAAAATGGCAAATGTGGGACTTTTGACATTAGACCAAAATCTGGAAAGAAAAATAAGAGAAATGGGCGGTTTGCCGGAAGCATTAGAAGGAGTTGCCTATCCTCCTAAAGAGGAGGAAAACGAATGATACATACATTAGTGGATAGATTTGACGGTTATGAGGGCTTTGACCAAGCAGTTTCTGAAAGAAACGCAGTAAAAGCTCGAATGTCAAAGATAGAAATGGTTTTTCATACGCAGTATGAAAAAAATTACCTATATTTATGGTGAAGTGAAAAAAGAACAGCATAACTACCCTGAAGCAATAAAAGAATTAAGGGAAACATTAGAAGAAGAACAACCAGAACTAGAGCAATATTTAATAGAATTGTGGGATAATCAGCAAAGGGAAATTACAGCACAACAGTACATAGAAATGGTAAAAAAAGGAAAAGCAACAAAAGAAATAGAAAAGCAACTACTACAAAGTACATCTATATTTGTACTAGGAAAAATGCTTGATAAAAAACAGTCTGCAATGGAAAAAGGTGCAGAAAAAATAGTGAAGAAGATTACCGAAAGGCAGTCTTCTTTTTCTTTTGACATAAAATATCACGAAACCAAAAAATGGATAGAAAAAAGTTGTGCAGAACAGATAGTACATCTGACAAAAACACAAAAAGAAGCGATAAAACTAGTCATTGACAGAGCAGAAAGGTTAGGCATTACAACAGAAGGTACAGCAGATTTGTTGAAGCCACTGATAGGGTTGCATAAAGGACAAGTGAAAGCAAATGTGAATTACTATAACAGTATCAAACAAAACTTGCTAGAAAATCATCCCAAAATGAAAGAGCAAGCAGCAGAAAAAAAGGTATTAGAAAAGGCAAAACAGTATGCTAAAAATCAAAAAGAATATAGAGCAATGACAATTGCTAGAACAGAACTTGCAGGAGCATATAACGCAGGAGAATTTTATAGTATGAAACAGGCTCAAAAAGATGGGCTTATGGGAAAAGTGAAAAAGTATGTCATTACTGCTGGTGATGGTAGAGTTTGTAAAGGCTGTAGAGAAGTAGAAGGACAAGAAACAGACCAATACGATTATTTTAAAACACAGTGGGGAGAGTTCCTTTTTCCACCTTTTCATACAAGCTGTAGATGTGCTGTGGAGTATGAGGAAATTTCAGAAACATTAGAAGCACCAGAAATCAACGACCCTAAAATAAAGGCATCATACGATGAATTTACACAAATACTTCAAGAAAGTGAAGATAATGAATTTAACAAAAATATGAAATTTCTTCATCAAACTACAGAATATCAGTTAGATAAAACATTAGATGTAGCATTTGCTTATGATAGGAATTTAGATTTAATAAAATATAATCCTAATGTAAGAAACTATGAGTTTTATGATATGAATTATGTACAGGCTCATGAATTATCGCATAGAATGGACGAATTATTATATAGAAGCTGGGAAAATGAAAAATTTATAAAAGCGGTTGAAAATACAAGTAAAATCATATATAATTATGAAAAAGAAATAAAAGAATGGTTTTCAATAAAAGATGGAAAATATTTTGATGATATAGGACTTTCAGATATATTTAGTGCATTAAGTAGGGGCGATATGAATAACATTCTAAATGGAAAACATGAAAAAGGGTATTGGAAAAAAGTAGAAAATGTATATAAAGAGATATTTGCAAATTTGTCAGCAATTGATGTATTAAATTGTGAGAGCAAGTTAGAATGTAAAGGTATTTTAAAAGAAATATATATAGCCTACAAGGAGTTGGTAATATGATACCTGAGATAAATATCTTTAGAAATGATAAAGAAGTGCAACAATTAAAGGAACAATGGAAAGAGGTATTTCCTACAAACGAATTTCCATATTATAGTTATCGTTATGATTTTGCTAATGTGAGCGATTATAAGCAAAAAATTAAAGAGGCTATAAAAACAAAAGATTATAGCATTATAAGAGCAATTAAATTGATTAATCCTTAAATACGTACCTTAACGCA
Source organism: Clostridia bacterium (assembly GCA_910575055.1). Classification (GTDB taxonomy): domain Bacteria; phylum Bacillota; class Clostridia; order Lachnospirales; family Anaerotignaceae; genus Coprocola. The sequence continues at coordinate 13,023 of CAJTDC010000025.1, read as the reverse complement.
TTAGGGCGTTTTTTTATTACTTTAAATTGAAAGGAAGTGATGAAATGAACTTTGAATTGAAAAAATCTGTTGAGGACAAAAAGCAGGTGTTTGGTTGGGCAAATGTCGCTGAAGATGAGCAAGGCAACACCATTGAAGACTATCAAGGCGATACCATAACAGGTGAGGAACTAGAAAAAACTGCCTATAACTATGTGCTAAAATTTAGAGATACAGGAGAGCGACACAATCCAGCATTGCGAAAAAAAGGCAAAATGATTGAAAGTATTGTATTTACAAAAGAGAAATTGCAGGCGTTAGGATTGCCAGAAGACAGCTTGCCTTGTGGTTGGTGGGTAGGCTTTCAGATAACCGACGACGATACTTGGCAGAAAATCAAAAAAGGCGAATACAATATGTTTTCTATAGAGGGTACAGCACAGGTAGAAAATGTAAATAAAGCAATACAAGCAAAGAGTTTTTTAGAATGTTATTGTTGAAATATGGAAATTGATGTGATAGTATAAATACAAGGTAACCGAAATAGGGTAGTTAGCCTCCTTATACAAAGGAAGGAGGCGATGCTATGAGTACATATGAAGTATTGTTTTTGATGCTTACATCAGCTGGGCTGGTGTTAAATATGTTTCACACTCTGATTGCATTGCTTTCTCTCATCATTGTTATATTGATGGATAAAAGAAAGTAATAAAAAAACTACCCATTATAGCCTCACACGCTTTGGGTAGTTGAAACACCAAACCGAGACTAACCACCTTCCACCTTGTGGCAAAGGCTGGCGGTTACCTCCTTTGTAAATAAAGTATAACACAATAAAATATGTTTTGTAAAGCACTTGTTTTATAGCAGGTGTTTTTTTATGTCTAAAAGGAGTGTGGAGTATGGCAAAAAAGTTGAAAAATGTATTGGTGAATAGTGTGGATTTGTGCAAGCAAGGAGCAAATCAAAGAGCGTTCATTTGTTTAAAAAAGAGTATGGAGGGAAAAGAAACTATGTCAGATTTAAAAACAAGTATTATTCAAAATGTATGTAAAGAATTAAATATTACAGCAGAGGACATTTGCAAGGCATTAGGTGTTTCTATACAGGAAGAAGAAACACAAGAACAAAAAATCAAAAAAGCTATGGAAACTTCTTTGATAAGTGTGCTGAAAGATGAAAGCAAAACAACAGAACAAAAAGAAGAATTATTGCAAAAGAGCGTAAATGAATTTTATAGTACCGTTTATGATTTTGCAAAAGAAGAACAAGAACAGGAGAGCAAAGAAATGGATATAAACAAAATGAATGAAGACGACAAAGCAGTTTATGAGGCATTAAAAAAGAAATATGAAACAGAAGAACCAAAACAACAAACACTTCACCCAGAAGTGAAAAAGGCACTCAAAGAAGCTGAAACGGCAAAACAAGAACTAGAAAAATTAAAGAAATCATTGGAGTTAAAAGAGTTTGAAAACATAGCAAAACAGTATGAAGTCATTGGAAAAAATACAGAAGAATTAGCAGCAAAGTTATATGATTTGAAAAAATCTAATGAACAAGCATACAGTGACTATATTGCTATGTTAGATGAAATGGTAGAAATGACACAAGCAAGCGGTATATTTAAAGAATATGGTAGCAGTAGAGCAGGTGCAGGCAGTAAAAAACAACAGGCAGAACAAAGAATACAGGAATTAATGAAGTCAGATACTTCACTAAGTTATGAAGCAGCATTTACAAGAGTTTGTGAAGAAAGTGCAGAATTGAAAAAAGCATTAGAATATTGAAAAATGGTTTATTAAAGGGAATGATGTCATATGGAAAAAACATATAGCTATTGTGCAGAAAATATTGCAGAAAATAGCATTGACAAAATGCGTTTTGAATTAGGGGATACTATGACAGAAGGCAGTGCGGATACTTGTGTGCTTTGTGATGAAGAATATGCAGCAATGTTAGTAAAAAACAAAACATGGCAGAAGGCAAAAATAGAATGTTTAAAGGCTATTGTAATGAAGTTGTGTTATGAAGTAGATTACAAAGTGGATAACATGAGTTTGAACCTTTCAGACAGATACAAACATTTCAAGGCAATGCTGGACGAGTTAGAGAAAAAACAGCAAGCAAGTAGTTTTGCATTAAAAACAACAAACACAAATGAAACAAAACCATATTTCTATTTAGGAGTGCTTTAATTGGTGTACTTGCAAATAGAGGTGTCAAAGGAAGTGAAGCAGGAAATGCTTTAAATTCTGTATTTGTCAATTTGACAACAGGTGCAGGACAAGCTGGGCAAGCAATGGCAAAATTGAATTTAAGTGCTTATGACGCACAAGGCAATTTTAAGGGATATGCTAATACATTAAAAGAATTGTATGATAAAACAAAAGATTTAGATGATGAACAGAAGGCATATTATTATAGTGCAATAGGTGGTAAAACGAGATTGAGCGATTTGCAGCATTTGTTATCTGGTGTCAGCGGAGAATATGACGAATTGAAATATAAAATTGAAAATTCAAGCGGTGCATTAGAAGAAATGGCAAATATTATGAATGATAATATTTATGGTGATGTTAAAGCATTGCAAAGTGCAGTAGAAAGTGTACAGCTTGACTTTATGGATAAATTCCAACCAAGTGCCAGAAAGTTTTTACAGTGGAGCAAAGACTTAACACTTTCATTTGGACAGAAACTTACAAAAGCAGCAGAAAAATTCCAATATAGAATAGAGAAAATAGAAAGTACAGTAAAAGAGTTTAAAAGCAGTAAACAATGGCAAAATGCTGATTTGTCTGGAAAAATCAGTATTGCATGGGATAAAATCATAGCAGAACCTTTTGCACAGTGGTGGAGTAGTAAAGGGAAAGAATGGGCTTGTGGTGTAGCGAATAATATAGGTTATGGCATTAGTTCTGCATTGACAGCGGGCATTTCTGCACTATTAGGGATTGATTTGGGAGAAGCAGCAGATAGTGGCTTTGATATTGGCAAAAGTTTTGCAGAAGGGTTTATCAATGGTTTTGATGGCAGTAAAATATGGCAAGGTATCAAAGAGAAGTCAAAAGAACTTGTTGTAAATGCTTCTAAAATATTGCCTGGTGGAGAACAAGCAACAGGCGGTAGTTGGCTTTCTGCTGGACTACTAGCTTATGGTAGTATCAAAGCAGGAAAAGCACTAGGAGCAGGGAAGTTATTAGGTAAATTAGGAAGTGGAGCAACAGAAACAGTTGCTTCAGCAGCAAAAGCAGTAAAACCAGTAGCACAAAATGCGGATAATTATGTTGACTTTTGGAAAAATGCAAATTTGCATAGTGTAACAACAAGAGAGGCAGCAATAAAAAGCTATCAAAAAACTTTAGATGGTTTTGTTTCTTTAAAATTAGTTCCGTCTCTTGAGAAATTGAAAAAAACACCTAGTATAGGAAAAGTAGGAAAGTTTTTAAAAGGAAATGGATTAAGTTTATTGTTTTCAGCAGCAGCTGTAATGCAGGCAGAAGACAAGAAAAAAGAAACAGTTGTACAAGGTGGTAGTTTTGCTACTAGTTTAGCTGGTGGTTCTTTGGGAACAAAAATAGGTGCAGCAATCGGTACAGCAATAGCACCTGGTGTAGGTACAGCAATAGGTGGTGCAATAGGAGGATTGGCAGGTAGTATTGGTGGTTATATGGGTGGTGAAAAACTTTTTAGAGGATTGACAGATTATTTTAAACCAGAAGAAGAAAGAGAAACAGAAGCCATTAAAAATAATATTAGCAATACACAAAGTATAAGAAGTGACTTAAAAAATGTAAACGATTTGATATGGGAAACAGAATATCTCAAAAAAAGGTGGCAGGACGTAAGAGAAGAACTTTCTAAAACGGATTTGTCACAAGAGGATAGATTACAAAAGCAACAGGAATTAAATGATATTGTAGAAGAATTATCTTCTCTTTATCCTAGTATGATAAGTGCTGAAGATGTGATTAACGGCAAACTAGATGAGAGAATTGAAAAAGTACAAAAATTGAACGAATGGGAGAAAAAACTACAATTTGCAAATTTGAAAAAACAGAATTTAGAAAATGCTAAAAGTTTTGATAAAGTAAATGAAGATTATATCAATGGTAAAAGAGAAGTTACAAATTTAGAAAAAGAAGAACAAAGAATGGAAAATATCAAAGAAAAAATGCAGGACTTGATATTAGATAGCGAAGCATCAGATAAAGAACTAGAAACATTGGAAAAAGAAGGTAAAGCAACTTCTGACCGTTATAAAAGAATACAAGAAAAAAAGAAGTCGGTTGACTATGAAATGAATGACTTAATGAAAGAAAATGGTTTTGAATATGGTACAAAAGAAGGTCAGTTTTTGCCAGGTGATATAGCAGGTACTGCATTAGAAGCAATAGACTCTTATATGGGCAAACTTTATGAACAATATGCAGCAGCATTAGAAAAAGATGCAGAGGCAGAGAAATTACTAAGTGATTGGAGAAATAGTGAACTTCAACAAATAGAAATAGAGTATGGAGAACCAATAGAGCAAGCAATACAAAAGTATGATGAAATGGACGCTGCTGGGCAACAAGCATTAGAAAATGCTATTAGAAAAGTAATGGAATTAGATGAGAAATATAAGGCATTACCAGATAGAATTGTTACAGAAGCAATGTTTAAAATAGTATATAGTGGTGTTCAACCTCAAGATATGATAAAGAGATTTACAAATCCTTTAGGAACAGGAATTAGTATGGCTTTTGATAAATTTACAAATCAAAGTGTAGATAAAAAAGCGATGGGAGGTATTGTCAATAAACCACATTTAGGAATGATTGGAGAAGCAGGAGCAGAGGCGATTATACCACTTACTGGTACAAATAAGCATAGAGGTATAGCATTATGGCAGCAAACAGGGGAACTTTTAGGCACACTACCAAAACACGCAAGAGGCGGTATATTTGGTGGAAGTATAGATTATAAATCTATGTTTGAAGAAGTAGAAAGCAAAAAAGAAGCGACACCAAGTAGTATTACGATTAGTTTAGGAGGTATGAATTTTACATTTACAGGAAATGCAACAGGAGATAAAGAAAGTATTATCGCAATGATAAGACAACAAATGCCACAAATTGCAAATGAAGTAGCAGAAACTATTGCAAAAGAGTTACAGAAGTTATTGCCAAATATGAAAGCAAATATAGCATAGTTTGTTGAAAAATGACAATTCCTATGATATATTAAATTATTATAGTAAAATATATGGGGGAATTATTATGTTAACAAATATATTTGGTAGCTTGTTTTTTTTATCAATAATTGTGTTTATTATAAGTGTTGTATTAGTGATAGTAACTTTTTTCAAAGGGAAAAAATTAGGTAAATTAAAATATATATCAATATTCTCATTATCTGTTATAGTAATTTCTTTTTTTGGATTTGGAATAAGTTATAATCCTACACCAGAACAACAAGCTAAAATAGAACAAAGAAAACAAGAAAAAGAAAAACAAAAATTAATAAAACAACAAGAAAAAGAACAAAGAGAGCAAAAGAAACAAAATGAAAGATTAGAACAAGAAAAGAAATTAGAACAAGAAAGAAAAGAAAAAGAAGAGCAAAAGTTAATAAAACAACAAGAAAAAGAACAAAGAGAGCAAAAGAAACAAAATGAAAGATTAGAACAAGAAAAGGAATTAGAACAAGAAAGAAAAGAAAAAGAAGAACAAAAACTAATACAGCAACAAAAAAAAGAACAGGAACAAAATCAACAACAAGTTTTAGAAGAAGATATTGAAAAAATAGATAAGGTGACAAATAAAGAACCACAAAATAATACACAAGAGCAAGACACACAAGAACAAAAAATCATTAGTGCTACAAAGAAAGTATTTGGAGAAGAAAACTACATCAATGTATTTTATGAACCAGAGGACAATTTTGTTTTAATTAAAGCAAAAGGGAAAGATTTACTTTCAAGCAGTATGAGTGCAAAAGGTATGTTAAAGTCTATAAAAGATACATTGTATGAAATAAGAGAAATACCAGATTTGAATGTAGATTTTAACATCGTATACACTATGGTAAATAGTGCTGGTGATACATCAGACGATATTGTAATAAAAGCAACTTACAAAAATGAAACACGAAACAGTATCAACTGGGACGAATATGTTTTATATGAAGATATGCCTAAAATAGCTGATGAATGGTGGGCACACACTACTATAGAGACAGCATTAAAAGAATAATATTTATTAAGATGAAATAAAAAAGCACTTACATTTTGCAAGTGCTTTTTTATGGTTTATTGTTTGTGAGTATCAAGGTATTCCATTAAAGCATTTTGAAATATTTTAGAACAATTTACACCATATTCATCTGCTTTTGCAGCAAGCCAAGCAGGGAGAGAAAGCGTTTTTTTGACAAATTTATTATTAATTCGTTCACGTATTGGTGGCATAAAAACATCAATCAATACAGCGATTTGATTATCTTCTAAATGTAAAGAAGTAATCGTAGTAGGTTGTGGTATTTCTTCATTATCTTGTTCCATTCCCCAGATATGCAAACCAAGTGCTTCTTTGGCATTTTTTAAAGCCATATCAGTATCCTCTTTGTCTGCACAAGGATAACAGCCTGGTAAATCTGGAAATTCTATACTAATACCATCATCATCATATGAAAAAATAGCAACATAGCAATAACGATTTTTTAACATAATATTCCTCCAATTTATATTTTAGTAGAGGTTACGGAAATATAACCCCTGATTGTTTTGATATGCTCTGCAATGTTTTATGTGGTATATCTTTTTTAGGATGTGTTAATGTTACTTTTCCTTTTTTTGTAGGGTGTTTGAATTGGTGATGGTCTCCATTACAGGCTACTTCATACCAACCATCAGATTTTAACAAAGCAATAATTTCTCTTGAAGAATAACTTTTCATTTCTGCCTCCTTTTATAAATATTATAATACGTAATTTATTATGTGTCAATGTAAAAATACATAATATTTTACATATTTTCATGTTTTAGTAGTATAAAATATATGATGGAGGGAATATATGAAGATAATATTAACAGAAAGTGACACAGGGAATTTTATGACATTTCCTATGTTACCAGAAGAAATAAAAGTGGAGTGTGCCACAAGATTTCAAAGTTATGACATTATGAATATTGGTGAAATTATGCAGCCATTGGGAGAGGAATTGACCAGAATATCGTGGAACTGCAAAATACCAGGAGAAAAAAGACAAGTCAAAAAAGAAAATGGAAATTATCAAAATCCATATATTATAGTAAGCCACGGCGACCCTTTAAAGGTGCAGTCGTGGTTTTCTTATTTGAGAGTAAAAGGAACAAAATGCCGATTACTGATTACAGAAACACCAGTCAATCACGATGTCTATTTAGAAAACTACACTATGACATATGCAGGAGGATTTGGAGATTATGACTGTGATATTTCATTTGTACACGCAAAAGATTTAAAAGTATCTACAGAGGGAGAAACAGAAAAAGATGCTGAAAAAAGTACAACAAAAGCAGTGATACCACAAGAACAACAAAGACCAGAAAAAAAGACAGATGGTTCTTATACAGTAAAAAAAGGAGATTGTTTGTGGGATATTGCACAGTCAAAACTAGGAGCAGGAAACAGATATCAAGAAATTGCTACATTAAACAATATTTCAAATCCAAATAAAATCAGTGTAGGGCAGATATTATTGTTACCGACATAAGGACGTGATAATTATGGCAGAAGTAGATATTACAAAACTAAAATACAGTGTAAAAGCCTTTTTTTCTTCTGGTGAAGTAATGGATTTGACAGGATTATGTACTTCATTGACGTGGGGAGAGGAAAAAGACAGTATTGCACAAAAGGCAGAAATTAAGTTAGCAAATATTAAAATAGACAAAGGATATATCAGTGATTTGATAGAACTTTGTACACAGATAGTAATTTTTGTAAATGAAGAGGAATATTTTAGGGGAATTATGGGTACAAAAATACCAAAAGGGTTTGCTTTTTCTACTGTTTCTACACCAGAAGAAAGTGGCATTGTATTTTATACAGTAGAAGAATGTGAAATTGCAGAAACAGGAATTGCAGAAGTAGAATGTGTTTGTGCAGAGGCAGGAAAAAAAGGAAATGTTGCAGCAGAAACGATATTGCTTATAGTAAAACCTATGAAAGGGATTGTGTCTGTGGTAAACAAAGAAAAAGCATATGGAGGATATGAGCAAGAAACAGAAGACAGTTTTAGACAAAGAATAGCAGAGTTTGACGCTTCACTGGGAAATTCTTTTGTAGGTTCTCCAGCAGACTATAGACGCTGGGCATTAGAAGTGGCAGGAGTAGGAGCTGCTAAAGTCATATCAGCAAAAGATGATACAGGATTAGTTACAATTGTGCTAACAGACAATGATGGTATGCCAGTACAGCAGTCTGTATGTGAGGAAGTAGAAAATCATATTATGAGATATGATAGTTGGTACGAAAGGCTTGCTCCTATCAATGCCTATTTGAGTGTAGTACCAGCAGAGCCTATTAATATAGAAGTAAGTGCAGTTGTAGAATTAGAGCAAGGATATGATATAGAACAAGTAAAACAAGCATTTTTAAAAAATTTAAGAGAATATTTTAAAACAGAAGAAGCACATACAGAAGTCAAATATGCAGAAGTGGGAGCAGTGCTTATTTATACAGAAGGGGTATGGGATTATCAACAATTAAAAGTAAATGATGGTGTGGTAAATATTGAAATTGCAGAATATTGTGTTGCTGTTACAGAGGAAAATTCTATTTTTCTATATTATCAGTAAGGAGCTGTGATATTTTATGAAATATACAAGTAAAGACATACAGCAAATATTGACAAGTAAAACAGCAATAGAGGGACTAGACTACATCACACCAGTATATCATAAAGCAAAAACGGCACTCTGTATAATGGAAGCAATGGGAGTACAAGGGGACTTGTTTGTAAAGTGGGTAAATGAGACAGTAGAACAAATATTGCCCCAAACAGCAACGTGGGCATTAGATTATTGGGAAGAAGAATACGGTTTACCAGTACACCCAAACATAAGTATGGAACAAAGAAGACAAAAAATATTACTTGCTGTTAGAACAAGAGCACCTATGAACCCCAAAAGATTAGAACAAATATTGATGTTTACATTTTCATTAGAAAAAGTTTCTGTATTAGAAAGAACTGCAAAAAATACATTTTGTGTAGAACTGTATGGACAAATATTAGAAGAACAATGGAAAACTGTTTATCAAACTATTGAGAAATATAAACCAGCACATTTGATATTAGAAGCAAAAAGTATATTGGAATTACCACTGCCAGAAAAAACAGTGTATGTAGGTGGTGCAGTATTTAGACCGATAGCAGAAACAACACTAGCAGAAATAGAATACAACTATCAATTTAAAACAACAGTATATATAGGTGGCACATTTCAGAATATATTGGAAACGACATTGCCAGAATTGGAATTTAAAACAAGTGCAGTAATGAATGTGGTGGCAGATTGGTGTGATATAGAACAAACAACATTGTCTGAAATGTAATTGAGGTAATTTTTTTCATACTTCGTATGAAAAAACGTTCGTATTTTGACATTACAGTTGCTCCTGTGTTACTTCGTCAACACTTGGTCGCAACTTTCATAAACGTCAAATATACTCACTAATTAAGAAAGGAGTGCGAAAACATTGTCAAAAGGATTTGTAATTACGCAAGCAGGTAAAAAATTGCTTGCAGAATTGGTAGCAACAAGGCAAGAATTAAATATTACGAGGGTAATGGTAGGAAAGGGAGAATTGCCACAAGGACAATCTCCAGAACAGTTTGCAGATTTGATAGAGCCAGTGGCACAAGCTACTTCTACGATACCAGTAGCACAAAACGGTGTCATTTCTTTTATTGTAGAGTATAGAAATGACTTGAATGGTGGATTGCAAGAAGGATTTTGGTTGAAAGAATTTGGTGTGTTTGCCCAAGATGGAGAAAATGAAATATTACTGTATTATGCTTCATTGGGAGAGTATCCGCAATATGTAGAAGCATACGAAAATGGAAAAGTAAATATCAAAAAATATCCTGTAAGTATTTTAGTGACAGATGACATTAAAGTAAATATTGCATATGCTGCAATGGCTTTTGTAACAGAACAAAGAATGAAAGAGTTTGTAGAAATAGAGGCTTTGCCTTATTTGGAAGGTGTTTTAGCAGAAAGTGAAAATGGTATACTTGCAGAGTTGGATAAAAAAGCAGATAAAGAAACAGTACAACAAGAACTTGATACGAAGGCAGACGCTGAAATAATACAACAAGCATTAGAACAAAAAGCAAACACGCAAGAAGTGCAGACAGCGTTGGAGCAAAAAGCGGATAAAGAAACCGTTGTAGAGGAATTGGCAAAAAAGGCAAATGCTGAAGTAGTTCAACAAGCATTAAATCAAAAAGCTGATACTGAAACAATACAGCAGGCGTTAGACCAAAAAGCCAATGAAATGGAAATGCTTACAGAACTAGGGAAAAAAGCGGATAAAGAAACAGTAATAGAAGAATTGGCAGGCAAGGCAGATAAAGAAGAGGTACAAACAGAACTGGATAAAAAAGTTGACAAGGAAGAAATAGAAGAAATATTGCAGCAGCAAATAGATAGTACAAATATTGTATTGGAATTAGATAAAAAAGCAGATAAAGAAACAGTTGCGGAAGAATTGGCAAAAAAGGCTGATGCTGAAACAATGCAAGAAGAACTGAATAAAAAAGCAGATGCCGAAATAGTTTCTGATGCACTGGCATTAAAAGCAGATAGTGAAACAATGCAGACAGAATTGGATAAAAAGGCTGATATTGCAACAATGACAGAAGAATTAGCTAAAAAATCAAATACATCTCATACACACAATTATGCAGGGTCTTCTTCTGCGGGTGGAGTGGCTAATTCCGCTACTAAGTTGAATACAGCTAGAACGATAGATGGTGTGTCATTTGATGGTAGTGCAAATATTGTGCATTTTGGAGTATGTAATACAGCAGCAGCAACAGCAGCAAAAACAGTTGCACTTACAGGATTTGTATTAACAGAAGGTGCAAGAGTAGCTGTTTTCTTTACAAATACTAATACAGCTAATAATCTTACATTAAATGTAAATAATACAGGTGCAAAAGCAATTTCTTGTATGAAAGGCGTTTATGCTCCTGTTGGTTTATGGGAAGCTAATCAAGTAGTAGAATTTATATATTATAGCAATCATTGGATAATGTTAACAGCAAATGCACGTCGATTGTATACAGCTAGAACAATTCGAACGAATTTAGCAAGTACAAGTAGTGCAAGTTTTGACGGTACTGCAAATATAACACCAGGTGTTACTGGTACATTGCCTATTGCAAATGGTGGTACTGGTGCAACGACAGCAGAGAATGCAAGGTCGAAATTGGGAGCATTTTCTAGTAGTGGTGGTAGAATTGAAGGAAGTGTAGCACAAGGTGCCCAAAATACATCAGTGCTAGGAGATTTAGCTCATGCAGAAGGATATGGGACGAAAGCAAATGGAGATTATTCTCATGCGGAAGGTAGAAGTACACAAGTAGATTGTATATATTCTCATGCGGAAGGATATATGACAGAAACAAACGGAAACGGTGAAGCTGGTCATGCAGAAGGACATGGTACAAGAGTAAGCGGATATGCTGCTCATTCAGAAGGACAGGCTACACAAGCAAATGGACAATATTCTCATAGTGAAGGAAGTGGTTCAATAGCAAGTGGATATGCTGCTCATGCTGGTGGATATAATACAAAAGCCAGTGCTAATTATCAAACAGCAATCGGAAAATATAACAAAGAAAGTACAGCAGAAACAGATAGGTTTATTATAGGAAATGGTACAAGTGATACCGCAAGAAGCAACTGCTTGAGAGTAACAAATACAAGCGGTGTATGTTCCAACAGCACATTTAAGTCTAGCGGTGCAGACTATGCAGAAATGTTGGAATGGCTAGACGGAAATGTTGAAAAAGAGGATAGGACAGGATTATTTGTAACATTAGAGAAAGATAAAATTCGTGTAGCTACTCCAGAAGATGATTACATATTAGGCATTGTTTCAGCTTGTCCTTCTGTTTGTGGAGATGTGAGAGATGATACTTGGGCAAATATGCACTTAACAGATATATATGGACAACCTATATTAGAAGAAGTAGAAATTCCAGAAAGAACAGAAGAAATTGTAACAGTAAGTGAAGAAGGAGAAGAAGTTACTGAAACTGTAGTAATAGAGCAAGCACATACAGAAATAAGACCAAAACTTAATCCAGAATATGATAACACACAAGAATATATTCCACGTTCAGAACGTCCGGAATGGGATGCAGTGGGAATAATGGGCAAGCTGGTTGCAATAGATGATGGCAGTTGTGAAGAGAATGGTTGGTGTAAAGTGGGACAATGTGGTATTGCTACAAAATCAGAACAAAAAACACGATTTAGAGTAATGAAAAGATTAGACCAAAACCACATTAAACTATTGATATTGTAAAGAGGTGATAGTATGGAAAAGGAAGAATTAGAACAAAATCAAGGCATACAACCGGGTTTTATGATAACAGTGAAGGGGAGGAGATTGCTTGCGAAACTGGTAGCAGGGGAACAATTAGAGATTACGAGGGTAATGGTAGGCAGTGGAAATTTGGGAGAAGAAAGCCCCGCCTATTTTGATGACTTGATACAGCCAGTAGCACAAGCAACTTCTACAGAACCTGTTGCAGAAGATGGTGTTGTTTCATTTGTGGTAGAATATAGAAGTGATTTGAATGGGGGATTGCAGCACGAATTTTGGATAAATGAATTTGGTATATTTGCTAGAGATGGAGAGGAAGAAATATTATTATATTATGCAACATTGGGAGATTTTCCGCAACACGTAATGGCTTATAAACAAAATGGTGCAATAGATGTCAGAAGATATCCCGTAAGTATTGCAATATCAGATGAAGTAGAAGTAGTAATTGCTTATCCAG
>CAJTDC010000024.1 GCA_910575055.1 Clostridia bacterium | reverse complement strand
AAATCCAATCCTCTATTTTTTTATCATTTACAGTAATATTGACAATAGGCTTTCCAAAAGCTCTAAAATTACCCTTGTTCATTCCTTGAAACATTTTTACATCTCCTTTAAAAACCTTTTAAATTACTTTAAAAATGTTTTTAAAATCATTCCCAGTTTTCTTCATTTACTTTACTATCACCGTAAACTCTCATTAATCCTCTTATTTTTGTATCACCATCTACAACAGCATTTTCCAACACTCTAGCACAATCATAAATTTGAGCATTGCCTTTTACTACTGCATTTCCTCCTATTTTAGCACAATCATAAACTACTGCATTTTCTGCTACTACCGCATTATCATACACTTTTGCATTGCCATATACTTTTGCATTTCCTACCGCTGCACCATTATCATATATCCAGCAACAGCCCAAATGCGACAAATTCCCTTCACTACTTACTACTCCTCCTATTTGTCCTTTTGCCACATTTCCAAAACTTTGCAATGCCTTTATTTTATAAGCAGTACAGCCATTTACTACAATAGGAGAGGGTAATAATTCATATTTTTTACATTCTTCATTCAAGGCAATATCAACTCCTGTCCTATTTGTATTTTATGAGGACTTGCTATTTTATCTTTGTTTGCTTGATATATTTTGTCCCAATCATTTGCATTACCATATTGATTTTTTGCTATTTTAGAAAGCGTATCTCCTGCTTTTACAGTATAGTTTTTACTTTCTGTATTTTGTTGTTTGTTTTTTTCTTCTTCTGTTTTAATATCTTCTGCTGTTTTATCAACAGCTTCTTTTGGTGTTGGCTTTGTAATTTGTACCACTCTTTGCAATGTAATAGAAAATGGTATAAAAAAATTTGTTCTGTGTTCTGGCTGAAATTCCTGTATCACAACTTTTTGTGTGTATGCCTCTGTTACAAAATCAATCGGTTCTCCCTTTTGTCTCATATTTCCTATTTGAACCATTCTTTCCAGTGCGTCAGTACCTTCGAACCAACCTTCCCAACTAATTTCTCTATAAGTAGAACCAAAATTTTGTATACTGACATTTCCACCTGGAAAAGTATTGATTGCAAGCATTTGCCCACCACCGTGCTGTACACTGTCTGGTTTTTCTGTTGTCCGAAGCACCATATTACCTAACATTATCTGCATAATATTTCCTTCTTTCTCAACTTATCAAAAAACATTGATTTTATAAGGAAAAACGCTAGTTTTTCCAGTAAAGTTTTTTGTCAAACTTTTTTTTCAAAAAAGTTTGCAGGTGTGGACAGCGTCCACAAAAAGGTTTTAATATCCTCCCATAAATCCGTAAGGGCTCATCGTAAGCGATGGGCTTTTTTCTCTTTTCTTTTTACCATATCCTCTTTTGTCCAATTCCCTTGCTACTTCTTTTGCGATTTCATTTTCTCTTTTTTCTGCTCCCTGTATCACAATATAAATTGGTCTTTGTTCTTTTTGGTTTTCTTCTGTTTTTTCTGCTCTATTTTTAATAAAAAATTTCTCGTCTTTTTTTCTCCAATTTTCTATTTCAATACCATTTAACGCACCTGTTTGTGCGGCAATAAACGCTGTGGTATCTTTCAATATTCCCTTTTTGTCTTTCATACCATCTGCAAAACTTTGTATCAAATTTCCTCCCCACAAATGGTTTGTTTTTAATTCTCCCTTTCTGCTAGGAGATTGCACTTTCAAATAATCTCCAATGACTGTTGCAAGAGAAGAAGCTGCCATCATCAATGCACCTTTTTGACTATTCATACCATTGATAAAACTTTGCATTAAATTACCGCCCCACAAAAACATATCTTCTTTTTTGATAAGCGTATTTTGAATAATATTGTTAATACTTCGTACCGCTGCTGCTATCGTTTCACTTGTACCTTGCAGTGCATCAGCAAAAGCATTTCCTGCCTCTGTTCCGCCCATCTGCATAAAATTTGTCATTTCTTCCAAATTTCCTGTCATATCTGGCATAGCACAATTCATATTTTCAAAATCAAATGTCCCTTCTATTCCCTTTAATTGCTCCTTTACATTTTCCATACCGCTTAAATCTGTTTCATAGTTAGGATTGATAAGCATTTCTGGATTGAGTTCTATGCCTTCTATACCTGTATTTTTAAGTACTTGTTCTATTTCTTCTGTATTGCTGTAATCCATTTGGTAACTAGGACTGACAGTAATTTCAGGATTGATTATGCCACTCGTATCAGCACCATATTTTGTAATATCATTCATTGCTGAAGTATCTGCTATAGTACTAATATTTGTCACTTTGTTTATTTGTTCTGTTTGCTCTACTCCCACTTGAATAGGTGCTTCTAATTCGTCTTTGTGTTCTCTTTTAAATCCTAAAAAGTTCTTTAATTTGTCCCAACCTTTTTGTACCCATTCTGTCAGTTGTTTAAAATGTGTTACCACAAGTGCTACCACTGCAATTAACCCAGCAATCGCTATAATGACAAGTCCTATAGGATTTGCGTTCATAGCAATATTTAAAGCCCATTGTACTCCTGTCCAAACAGCTTGTGCTGCCTTTACTATCATAATAATAGGATATAATGCTGCAATCGCTAATTTTTGTGCTACTGTTACAGCAACACCACCTGTCATAGCGATATTCCAAATGGTTTGTATTGCTGTTGCTGCTGCAACAATGCCTCTGTATATTCCCATAGCAACTGCTGCAACTTTTCCAGCTACAGCAAAAAACATTGTTTGTGCTGCTGATACTATTGCTGTTGCTCCCATAATAATCAATGTTCCAGTAACCAATGCAATAGAAGGTGCAAATATTGTTGTTAACAGTCTTGCAAGAGGGCTCATATTTGCCCATGCGTTTTGAAATGCTCCTACTACATCATAATTTAAAACATCAACTAAAAAAGATAATGTCGTATTTACAATAGGAAGCACAATTCCTAGCACAAGCATTGCACCTTTTTCCATAATCCCTAATACTTTGCCTATGGTATTGCCTGCTGCTGCCGCAAAATCACAGAAATTTTGTTTTGCTATACTTAGTATTTGTTTTAAATTTCCCCAAATACTAGCAAAATGCGGTTTTAACGTATTCCAATTTCTGTATACCACAAATGCAAGCCCTGCTATCACCGCAATCACTGCCGTTACTGCTCCAAACGTAGACAGTAACGGGACAAAATGCGCTATAATTTGCGTTCCTGCTTTTGCCCATATCAATTTAAAGCTGCCTACCAATCCTATTGCCATCATAATACCGCCCGACAACACCAAAAATGCAGAAGCCCCTGCTGCAATAGCTGCTACAAATTTTACTATTTCAGGATGCTGTTTTAAATATTTTGCCATTTCTGCTAATTGAGGATTTACTACTTGTAATATTTTTGCAATAGGCTCTAAAAATGGTTTACCTACTGTTGCCTTTAAAGTATCTATTGCTTCGTTTAATATTCCCATTTGTGCAGAAGCTGTTTCCATCTGTGCTGCTACTTGTTCCGAAACACCTAACTTTGTATCTGCTCTAGCTTTTATATTTAATGTGTCTTTACTTTCATTTACTTCAGCTAAAGCCAATGCCGTCTTTGCTCCCTGTTTTCCCATTACAGTAGATACCAATGTATTAAATTCGTCAGGACGCATTTCTTTTGCTGTCTTTTCCAGTATTTCCTCCATTTCTGCTACACTTTTTAGTGCTCCTGTAGCTTCTTCAACAAATATATTTTTCCCATCTTCTGTAAGCCAACCTGCATCTGTCATCATTCCCTCTTGTGTACTTGTAAAGTGTGTACTCGACAATGCGTCCAAAAAATTTCTTACATAAGTTGTAGCTGTTCTTGCATCTTGTGTTACATAATTTGTTGCAGTTACTAATCGCAAGGAGTCTTCTGTAATTTCCATGTTGTTTCTACCTTTCCATACAGCCATAGCCGTACCTGACATATTTCCTATATTTTGCTGTATATCCAAAGCATCAGACCTTGTTGCGTGTGCATATTTTGTAATCAAATCAAAACTATCTGCTATTTGTTTTCCTTCAAATCCAAATCCTGCTGAAAATCCTGATGTTGCTTCTGCGGTATCTAATGCACTAACTCCTTTAATTTGTGCAAAATTCGCATTTGCTTCTGCACCAAAACTAAGTATATCTTCTACAGACATACCAGCTCTAGATAATGCTAACATACTTTGCTCAATCTCATTCTGATTAAACGTTGTATTCAATGAAATTTCCATTGCCTTATCTTCAATTTCAGCCATTTTTTCTTCAATTTCTGGCAGCTTAGATTGTTCTAATAAATCAGCACCAAACATACTAATTTTTAAATCAAGGGAGGTACTTTGTAATGTTGCTGCTTTGTCAACACAATCTTCTAACACATCTACTGTTGCCTGCAATCCTTTTACACCTGCACCAGCCAATAAACCACCTGTAATACTGATATTTTTAAATTCAGAAAGCTGTTTCATCACTTCATCTGTTACGCCATCTAAACGTCTAAAATCTCCTACAATCTGACTTATTTGTCCACTAATACCATTTACAAGTGATAATCCTATGGCAAAATCCATAAATGTACTCATTATTTGCTCCCTCCCTTCTTTATTTTTTCTACTAAAAAAAGCGTCATATAGACGCTTTTTTCAATATTCATTTTTATTCTAAGTTTTTGTTTTATATATTGTTTTTTTAAAAAATACAAATGTTTCTATTATTGTCACTAACACCAGCAAAACCAAAAATACAAATGCTTTTGTCATTTCGTACAACATATAAAGTACAAATGCTGTTGCTGTTAATGAAAAAATACATATTTGCTTTTTGCCCATATTATGTTATAATGGATTTAGATGCTAAGAGGTTTTACCCTCTTAGCCTTATATGATTATTTTTTGTCGCTATCTATGTAGCTTAGTACTGCGAATACTGCACATATGATAGCACAAATTTTTTCTAAATCCATATCTTTTTTTCCCTCCCTTCTTTTATATTTTTCATTGCTTGCACCTCCTTTCTATGTTTCTATTATAATATAGTTTACATAATATGTCAAGTAATTTTTTTCATCTTTTTTATGTTTTTTTTGCTTTTTTTATTTTTTTATCATAATTTATAGTTGATAAATTGCTTTTTTTATGTTATACTCTTATGGAAAGAGGTGATAACAATGTCATTTATATATCAAGACAATCCACAACTTATTGTAGAAATCAAAAAATTATTGCTTGACAATAATCTTTCTCAAAAAGAATTAGCAGCATCATTAGATATGGTGCCTCAAGCATTTACAAAACTTCTTGGTAAAAAAAATTTTAGTTTTGAAGATGCTAAAAAAATATTAAATGCTATGGAATATGATTTATCTATTGACTTTGTAAAGAAGTAAACTAAATGGTTTACTTCTTTATTCTGTCTGTTCTCTTTGTTTTTCTTCTATTTCATTGATAATCAAAATAGCTGCTAATACTTCCTCGTCCATCATAGCAAGCGTTTCTGTATAACTAATCCCCGCACCAGAACAATATGCTACATTAATTCGCTGCTTAAACCAGTGCTGGCTTGCAAGTTTTTTGCTTTTTCTTCAATTTCTTTTTTATCTTTCTGCAATTCTATTTTCAATTCTTCCCATTCTTCATATGTAAATTCTCCTGCAAGTTCATACACTTCTGACAAAGAAGAGGGAATTTTTTGTTTTACACCATCAATTTCTCCTATTGCTACCGCTACTTTAATATCACTTGCTAATATCAAATCTCCTACTGTTACACCTGTTCCATCTCCTTTAACAGAGCAGGCAGAAAGCAACCTACTTTCTACAATATGATGTTGTCCTCGTCTTTCTCTTTTTGTTACCTTTTTCCCTGTAGATAATATTATCTCATTTGGATTGACGATTTCTACTTCTATTACTTCATTTTCCACAACTACATTTTTTTCAATACTCATATTTCTTCTTCTCCTTTTTTTAATACACCAAAATTTTTATTTTTTTATTTTAAGTAATTCTTGCTATACTTTGTCATTTTAGCCGAAAATTTTCTTTTTTGTTTTGCAAAAACGCTAGTTTTTGCTTAAAAGTTCTTTGCTTCTTTCTTTCAAGAAAGAAGTAGGGTTTTAGGGGCAACGCCCCTAAGGTCTTACTATATTCTTTCTCTGTTGATACTTTGCCAATTTATTTTATTTGTCATAGGTTTGTTGTTGCCATCTGCTGTTTGACTATATCCATCAAATGTAACACTCGGGTATTTATATTTTTGTATGGTACCATCTTTGTATGTTTTCGTAGTAAATATAATAAATTTGAGCGTTCCTCCCGTTTTTCTTTGATGCTCAATTTTCATATCTACTATTTTATCGTACGCTTCGTTAATTTCCTGCCCTTCAATACTTCCTTTAAATCCCTGTTGATGCACTGTTCTATATTCGTCTTCTTCATTTAAAGGATATTTTTTATCTTCTTCTGTAATTTCTTCTACACTCCATTTTAACATTTCAGGCATTTTTTCCAAAACAGTACCATTTGCGTCAGTTATAACAATTTGTAGCTTTTTTCCCAATAATCCATCTTCAGCCATAGATATATTCCCCCTTTCCTCAATGTTCTTTATTGTAGAATTTTATTGTTCTAAATGGTGGGTGATATTGCTTTTTGTTTTCATCAATCACTAAAGGCGTATTAATAGCAATTTGCTGTGTTGCAAAATACATTTTTGCAGAAGTATACTGTCCATCTTTTGCAATATGAGGGTGAGGACCTTCCAATTCATAAGGACTTCCCATACCCACTCTAACCGCATTTTTTTTGCCCAACAATATTCTGCTGTCACCAGCTGCCCACGGTATATTATGCTCTCCCAAATCAATGCCATTTCTTTTAGCAAAATAACCTTCTCCGCCTAATGTTGTGCCATTTGGAGAAGCCTTTTGATAAAACAATTCTGCTTGTTTCAGCATTGTCATAGCGTTCAGACTTCCTATACAAAAATCAGGTGTAACATATCTTGGAGCACTTCCCATATAAGCTTTTTGTGTGTCTATCATTTCTAATAGACTATTGTAATATCTTGCAGGGTAGTTTTGTAATGCTTTTGGTATTGCTAAATTAAAATACACAATATTCGTCGCATAGCTGTAGCTTATTTTAGGCAATGCCGTTTTACTCATTGCCTCTTTTTTAAAGTAGATACAACTATTTTCAAAGTCAACAGCATAGTCCGCTTCTTTTCCCTGTTTATCTGCAATAAGCCCCTTAGAACGTATAAAAATACCTTCTGTTAATGTTTTTCCGCTACTATTTTCTACAATAATTGGATTAATAAACTCTTCTTGTTTTCTTCCGTATTGGTCTAACCATACTGTTTTTCTAGGTCTTACAATAGGTGCAACACATACCGCACTAAGAGGAGAAGCATTTCCACACAACAAATTAACTTTCCATTTTGCATTGCTGCCTTCTGGTATATTTTCTCCTTCTGTCAATTCTTCTACTTCACTTGCTGCAACTGCTTCTTTTACCACTTCTTTTGCTCCATATTCGTCTGCCCTTGCCAACATTTCTGTAGAAATCATTCTATCAATTACCCTTTGAAAACGATTAGCAATACTTGCTGCATTTGCTGCTATTACATCATATCTCATAGGGCCGCTTAACAATTCCTTCTGTGCTTCTTTTGTTACAATAAAGCCTTTTTTGAGCCATTGTGCCCCAAATTCCAATAAAAATGTTTGTACATTTTCCGTTGGAATACTATCTAATTCTCCTATAGCAAAATCCTCTTCACTGTATAAATCGTGGCTTTGAAATTCTACAGGCATTTTGTATGTACTTCCACTAAATCCTTCTACCATACACAACTGCAAAAATTGTATATCTTGCCATGCTTGTTTTAATATCGCAAGTGAAATATTTGCTGACTGTGCAAATTCCCCTGTAGAAGCAATGGCTGGTGCAGTTTCATCTAAATATACACTTTTTTCTTTTTCCAGTGCATCTAAAAATGCCTTTGTCTCTTTGTCTTTTTTCCTTTCCATACTTTTTAATACACTATCTACAATAGCATTGTTTGCTTTTCGAAGCTCTTTATCTACAAAAAAACTGTTGTCTTTTTTCTGCAACTCTTTGTCCATTTCTTCCATAATGCTGTCTAATATGGAAAACTCTTTTCCTTCTGTTACTATCGCTTTTGTTTTTCCTTCTTCTTTTGTTATGCCCAATTCATTCAATTTTTTGCCAATTTCTAATTCATCTAAAAACGCTTTTTCTTGTTTTAAAAACCTTTTTATTTCCTCTTTTTCTGCAATAGCAGCACCTTTTTTCAATATTGCCTCTTTTACATTTTTGGTATAATTTAGCTTTTCCACTTCATCAAAAAGATATTGCTGTGCTTGTTCTTTTTGTTTTTTTGCTTCCATTTCATCTGTAATTGCCTGCATTTGCTGTTTTGCTTCTTCTGCCTGTTTTTTGAGTGCTATCACACTGTCACAAAGCGTTATTTCGCTTTCTTCTGCTTCTTTGTTTTGCTCTTTCCATTTTTCTAGTTCTTTCAAATTCATATCAAAAAAATTCATATTTTCCTCCTCTATATCATCTAATACAATGGGCAACTGTAAAGCACTTTTTTCTGCTGGATTTAGTACCACATCCCAAGTATACAATTTTAATTTTTTTGCTATCTGCACTGTTTTTCCATTTCTTTTTTCTCTTTTAGAGCGTCCCCTCATTCTATTTGAAAATCCTATAGGCAAACCATTGTCTAAAAATGTTTTGACTTGCCTTCCCATTTCGGTATCAAGAGGCATATATTCTGCCCATACATTATTTTGTTCATCAATATAGGCATCTCTAAATTTCACAGCACTGTGAGGAATAGAAGTCGTGAAATAAATATTGCCGTCTGTTCCTCTGTAGGGCTTAGGGTGAGGGTGTTCTCCTGCATAGGGAAATCCTTTTTCTTTCAGTTTTTCCAGTGCGTCCTGATAAACTTGTTTGGGATATAATCTGTCATTCCCATTTAAAAAATCTACTCTTGCTACTATCTGTTTGTACCAGCCGCTTTTTTCTCCTTGTGCATCTAATATTGCCTCCGCCTTTTCTATATAAAAATCAGCTTCTTTTTCCATTTTCGTTACTCCTTTATATTCAGACCACGTTTAAAACCCGTTTAACTTTTTTTCTATTCGTTTAACTTTTTTTCACTGATACTTTTTATGTCTAATGAAAAAAGCGTCTTAAAACGCTTTTAAATGCCTTTTAAAACACTTTTAAATTTTTGTACAAAAAAAGAACCGTTTAACGACTTGTTCAGGTCAAAATATTATTTTTTATTAACTTGCATAAATCATATTTTCTGATAAAGTGCCATTATCTCTAGCTTTCATCAATTTACATATAGCTGTTAATGTTACTTTTCTATTTTTTTCAGAACTTTCTTTTACAACTTCTCCCTCTGTCCCTTTTTTTAAATATATTTTAATGATGCCATCAAGATTATTTTCGTCCATACCATAACTATATAAATAATACTCATCGTTCTTCTCTAATAAGTTCATTAAGACAATCATCTTCTCCATCAACTCCTGTTATCTTTTCAAGTTCTTTATACCAATCATGTTTTTTAACTGTCATATTATGTGCTTCTTTATTAGTTATATTATACTTCTTTTCAAATATACTTTCAAGATATTCATGCTTTAACAACAAAATATCTCTTTCTTCAAAAGTACCATTAATAAGTCTCTGCCATGCTACAGACATATCATAATCGGCATCTAAAAGACCTGTATAACCTTCTTTTATAATATGACTATCATAAAATACATGATTTTTTATTCTTTCAATACTTTCATAATTCCAGCCTGTATTTTTAGCTATTTTATCAATATCGTCTTTTCTATTTCGTATTGTTTCATAATATTTTTTAGCTTCATCTTCTCTATTATCAAACCATTTTATACTGCCTCTTTCAAATTTACCACCACTTTGAAAAGTATTTCTATTTTTTCCCTCTGAAAATACAGGCAACCATGTACATCTACATCTTGGGTGCAGGGGATTATCTGGTGCTTTGTCAATATCAAACACTTGTCCATGTAAAGCCCTACAGCCATCACAAGTTTTTAAATCCAGTGAAGCGTGCCAAGCAACTTTACTTGCTCCTGCTCCCCTATAGGTGTTTTTGGTACTCGTGTTGTAGGCGTGCCCTAGTTCTGTAATGGCTATCATTTCAGCCCTCACAGAATTTTTAATTTTGTTTTCTATTTTCTTTTTTTGTTCTTTCCAGCTTTCTCCCTGTTCATATCCTTTTGCCAATATTTTTCGTATTTCCTCTATGGTTGTTTGCTCCATTTTAGAAACTCTCAAAAGTGAATTGTTTAATAATTCCTCTTGTATATCTTCTTTTTCTATACCAATGCCGTTTTCTGGTGGCAATATATCATCTTGCAATACTTGCTCTACCATATTTTGTGCTCTTTTTTCTCCTAAATCATAAGCCTTTTTGATATAGTGGATATAAAAATCCTTGTCTTGTTTCTGCCATGCTTTTTTGATGTTATTTTCTATATTTTCCTCTGTACTTTCTTTGACTTCTTCCCAAACTCTACTAAAAAAAGACTTCCATTTTTGACAAAATTCTTTGGCAAGTCTTTCTATTTCTTCAAAATCTTTTTCGTGTTCATCTGTAAGTGCTTCTTCTTCAGAAATGATATTCTTTTTTTTTATTTCTTTTTGCTGTTGCTTTTCTTTTTCTGGTAGAAGCTCTTTTTGCTGCTTTCCTTTTTCTATTTCATTTTGTTGTGTGTCATTTTCTTCTAATATTTTTTGATACATTACACTAGGGTCTTCTATATCAAAATCATCTGCCACAAGCTGTATCGCTTTTTCATGACTGATAAGCTGTTTTCCTCCGCCTTTTGCTAGTGCATTTTGTATGCTTTCTACTCTTTCAGCGGTACTTTCTTCTGTTTTTCTGCTCCATACAATGTCATAAGAAATATTTTCTGTATTAATGCCTTGTAATAAAAGCTGTAAATCTATTATCGCTCTATATCCAGAATAAATACTGTTATCTCCATATTCCAGCCTATCAGTAATGTTTTCTAATGTCTGCAAATAGTGAGGATACTGTACTTTTAAAACATCTCTGTTTATGCCTTGTCCCCCTGTAATAATTGCCTTTGGCACCAACAAATTTATCCATAACATATTTTCTATCATTTCAACATCTTTTATTTCATCAAGATTTGCTTCATCATGTAATGCACTTACTTCTACATTACCAATATAGTCTGTTAGCATATGTGCATTTTGTGTAGGAATACCATTTTCATCTACCATAGCATTCGCTCTTTTGTAATCCTCTATTTCCGCAATATCTGTTGTTTCTAGCTTATGGGAACGCTTACTTACAGAACGATATATTCTTCTGTAAGCTAATGCTTCTTCCATTTTTTCAAGCATTTTATAGCACTTTCTTGCTACAGCATATTGACTTGTACCATAAATTTTTGTTTCATCACATAGCCATCGAATATGGTTTATTTGATAAAGTGCAAAATCTTTTCTGCTTTCTTTTGGTGCTCTTTCTCCTGCCATCTGATATATTTGTGAAGTATCTATTTGAGAAAATGCTTTTTTATTGTCTATAAAATCGCCATATTCGTCAACATTTCTTTTCATTGTTAATGCAGGTGCTCTTTTGATTTCTGTAATCAGACCGCTTTTTTTGTCTACTATCACATTTAAAAATAAATCTCCCTCTCTCAACAATGCCCTTGCGTGCTCTGTACAAAGTATATGTAATCTTGTTCTTTCTAAAAAATCATCTACTATTTTTTGTACTTTTTCACTTTCTACAGAAATCTCTGTTGTTTGTTTTAATTGCTTTTGTTTTCTTTTTTTGTCCTTTTCAGAAGCATTTACAATAATAGAAAAACCGCCTTTTGTCGCATCTTCTCCTATCAAGGCATTTGCTCTTTGAAAACGAATATCTCCATTTTCTCCGCATAATTGGTTCACTTCTTTTATAATGTGGTATCTGTCTTGTGCAATGCGAAATAATTCCGTTTCATATTGTGTAGGTACTTCTACAAAACTGATACTTTGTTTGTTGTCTTTCTTCTTGAATTTCGCTAAAAAGTTTTCTAACATTTTGTTTTTTATTTTCGTACTTCTCACTCCCTTAATGTTTCCCCTCTATTTTGCATTTGCAAAAACGTTAGTTTTTGCTTTAAAGTTCTTTGTCAAACTTTCTTTCAAGAAAGTTTGCTGGTTTGGGCAACACACTCAAGGTCTTATTCTATTTCGGCATTTGTTCCCCCTGCAAAATTCAAAAGTACCCATTCTGCAGTGTTAAAGTGTTTTACATTGATGTTTTGCAAAAATACATCAATATTGTTTGCACTTTCATCAAATGTAATGCTATAATCCTCTATTTTAGCACTATCTAATTCATTCACTGGTTGTTTTAACTGGTCAAAAAATGTCCTAATTCTAACTTCTGCATCTCTTTTCATTTTTGTTGTCATTGCTTTTCCCTGCCATTTTGCAGCTACAAAAAACAATGTATTTTCTATCCAACTATTTAACCTTCTTTTATTGACTTTTCTATTTTCATTATCTGTTATGATTTCTCCAGAAACATCTTTTATTGCTAATGTATAATCATTTCCCATTCTCCAGCCCAAATTACCTTGTCCTGTTTCAGAAGGCTTTAGCGTAAAACAAGCAATCTGATTTTGATATAATAATCCTAATTGGTCAAAATCAAATAGTTCATCGCTTCCGCTTATCCATGTACATTCTACAGCAAGCCCACTGTTTTCTACATTTCCTGTAGCATGTACGATTGCAGACAAACATGCCCCACTAATTTCAGCACCTGTATTTGCTTTATAATTTCCTATTACCATTTGACAAAAATCAGTATCATATGTTTTTCTATATGCTATGACTTCTTCTCCTGTCTGCCCAAATTTTAGCTTATTTGAGCCACAGTATGTCATATTGTTATATTTTTCTCCAAAAGCATACAATGCTTTGTCTGCTGCTTCATTGCTAAAGCCAATATAACTAATATCTGTTACTTGCTTTCCTGCCAATTCCAGTAACTTCAATCCTGTTCTTTCTCCTGTACCACTGTCAAATGTACCAATATATTCTGTTGCTGTTACTGCTGCACCATTAGAACCTCCAGAAAGTTGTGTCTGTTCTATGACAGAAGGTTTCTTTTCTTCTAGCGTTTCTGCTGTACTTTTTAAATCCTTCAGTACAAAATGATAACTTTTTTCATTGACTACTTTTACAGCATAATTTTCACTTTGTTCGTCCATCGTCAGCCCTTTGTATGTTTCATATCCATCTAAATCAGAATATAACTTCAATGTAAATGTTTCTTCTTTTTCCGCAATGACTTCTGCTGTAAATATATTGGCATATTCTCCCGGATATTTTGCACTAATTTTTAGTGTTGGTGTAGTACTTTCTTGACTGTCCATCAGCGTCAAACTTGCTGTAGCATACCCTGTACCCAACACTCTTACAAATATTGCTTTTTTTGCCCTTGCCATATGTAAATGTGTTAAAAGCTGATTTCCTTTACAGCCTTTGTCGCTCATTTCTCCCAATACGGGACGCAATATTTCGCTCATTCTTTTTGTTGGTGTTTCACCGCAATAAATGTATTCATTAACAGGCCCTCTGTCAAATTCTCCTACAAATCCTAATACAAAGTCAGGCATAGTAATATCATTTGATTGTGGTACTGGCATTTCATTTACATATATGTCAGGAGGCATTGTTCTAATATCTCCTGTAAATCCTCTTAATATTGGCATTTTGTAAACCTCCTTTAAACACATTTTAAAAGCCTTTTAAAGTGCTTTTAAATTCTTTTTAAATATCTTTTAAAAACTAATAATATTTTTCCTTAGCGAAACGATAGTTTCGCACAAAAGTTCTTTGCTTCTTTCTTTCAAGAAAGAAGTAGGTTGTAGGGCAACGCCCTACAGTTTTAAATATTTTTTATTTTTCCTGTAAAATTCATTTGTTTTACTTTGTCAACTACTTCTTCTGTTAATAGTTTTGCACTGCATTGCCATGTTTGATTGACCTGCCATAAATCTGTGTCACCTTCTGGTGGTGCAGGAGGGTACATTAAAAATATATCCATATTTTCCAACCATTTGTCCCCTTCTAATTTCAATGTATTTTCTCTCTCCAAGTAATTTATAAACTTTGTAGATAACATTTGTGCAATGCCTTTTTTATTTGCAAAAAAACTAATCTGTATGACATATTCCATTCTTAATGTTTCTGTTGCCACCGTAAATTGATTGTTGTTATCATTTTTTACTACTTTATGTGGTACAAATTCCCTCATCAATCCCTTTTCAGAACTTGCTGATACAAAAGAAATATTTGCTGCATTTTTATTTTGTTTTCTGTAGCTGTCTGCTGTAGGGAAATCATCAAATACTAAAAAATCTTGTCCATGTACTGTTTTAATTGCTTTTTTTAGCGTTTCATATACCAGTACAAGAGGGTCTCTTATTTTTTCCATCAAAAGCCCCCTTGTCCAAAACTAGAAAGCATTTCCGCAATACCATTTTTAATATCTTCTGCAATTTCTTCTTTATTTTCTACTACAGAAGGTCTTAAATATGGTCTTGGTGGTATATTGTTTTTCGCGGAACCATACTCTTGTGCTGCACCATATGTCGCAATATCACTTGGTTTTTTATTTTTTCTTTTTTTGTTTTGTTTCTTTTCCCCATTTTTTCCTTTTGCTACACCAATATATACATTGCCTTGTGTTATTTGGCTTTTATCCATTGTAATTGCTTGCCTTAGTGCTCCTGTATCCACTAAAGGACTGTCATCCCCTGTACCGCTTGATTGAAACTGCTTTTCCCCTCCAAATACTTTTGCATTCCTACCATATTTTTTTAAAAATTGTTTTCCTGAATTTGTAATATTAATACGTACTTGACCATTTCCATTGATATGAAATGCTGCACTTTTACTTAAAAATTTCGCTCTAATACTTTGAGGGCTTAATACTTTCCATGCTGGATATTCTCCTACACTTGGCTGATAAGTTCCCAATTTTGCCTTTGCAGTACCCATTACTCTTATTCCTGCTTGTTTTAAACCATTTTGAGCACCTTGCTGTATCGCTTCTTCTATATTTGTGATTGCTTTTATTAGCTTTTCAAAATCACTCACTACAAAAACCTCCTTAGTAAGTAGTTCCTTAGTGAATTACTTCAATGTTTATAATATTTTTTTTGCTTTATATTGTCTGCAAAGTAATGTTTCTCCCATAACAATAGGCAATATTTCAAACACAATATATTCTTCTTTTTGATATACTACTCTGTCACCTGTACAAATATTGCTTTGTTGTCCTCTCACCGGCAAGACAGTCGGACAGCACGGAGTGCTGGCTTTTGACGTAGTCAAAAGTGATTGACCTATTTCTGCAAATTCAAAATATTTTTCTGCGTTATTTCCTAACTCCATATTATTCGCAATTTCTCCTGCTGCTCCTTTTTCAGAAGCCAATGTCATAGGTATCACTTTTATTGTACTTTCTGTTACATTGTCATTTTCTCCTATGTCGCAAATACCAAGCTGTTCTGTATCTCCTGTTTTCTGTAATAATGTAATTTCTATTTCACAACCCATTTTCTGAAATGTCTGTAGCTTTTTTAATACTACTTTTGCTATGTCTACCATTAACACCAACTCCCCACAACATTGCCCCTTATACTATCAAAAAATAGTTGTTTTTTATCCTTTGCTATATCAAGTAACATTTCTTTATTGTTTTTGCCTTCCTCAAATGTCAATTCCAGTCCTCGTCCTAATTTCATTGTTTTTAAATTACCATCTGTAATGCCTTGTTCTGTCATTTCTAATGCTTTTTTCTCCAACAAATCACCATGACAAAAGCTATAAAATAAATATAATTCACTTTCTGGTATTTCCGTAATCGTCCTGTCAGCATAATACAAAAATGAAATTGTTCCATAATAACCAGTTTTCAAAACAATGTAATTTCCTACAATAGCATACTTTTCTAATCCCTTGTACCATGTTTGATAATCTTCAGGAAGGGCATATAATTTTTGCCCTTCCACAATAGTAATATTACATTCTCGAATAATAGGCTTTTTTCTGGAATAAAATTTTAAAGCAGTATTAATACTATTCTGTATCTCTTTTTCTGTAAAAAAATAAGGCTTTTCATTGTCCTTACTGTATTGTCTAAATTCTTTTATAAAATTTTTCATCGTTACTCATCTGCCTTTTATTTTATAATCTAAAATAATTTGAATGCCCTCATAGGGCTTGCTACTGGTTTCATTCTACCCTTAACATCTCCATTTATCATTTCTACAAACCCTGTCAGTGCATCGGCTGCATCATCATGTGCATTTTTGCCTTTTCTCTGATAATTGCTAATTGCTTTGTAAAACTCTTTGTATTTTTTCTCCCAGCCTTCTGGAAATACCACTTGCTCCATCACATTCGTTGCATTGACTAATATTCTTGTATTTTTATTTTTGCTTTGATGAAACCATGTAATATTACATTTTCTGCATTTTAATTTTTTCAGTTCTCTTTCTACATTTCTGGCAAATCCTCTGCCTCCATTGTTGCTTTCTATGAGGCAATCTCTTGTTTGTAATAGCGATAAAAGCCTTGCTGTTTCTGGTTCTGTTATTTCCATAGGTTTATCCGTGTAGTATATCCCTGTAACATAACCATATCTTCCCACAACACCGCCTATTATGGTACACAAATAATCTTTTCCTTCATCAGCAGTATCAATATAAGCAATCTGTCTTTCAAACAAATCACTATCTATTACATCATAAGTTTTAAATTTTCCATACAATACCCCTTTGATGTCAATAGGCTGCTGCATATAGTTTGCCAACCAAATGTGTTCATCAAGTGTTTCTCTTTTTCGAATTAAATCCTCTGTAGGATATAAACTTTCGCATATACTTTTATCATTTTTATCCAATGCTGCTAACTGCAATACACAACATCTTTCTGTATATTCTGTTATGACTTTTCCTGCTAAATCATCTGTAGCCCATCTAGTTTGTATAATTATCTGTAAACTGTTTGGCAACATTCTTGACGTCAATGTATTTTTGTAAAAATCAAAATGCCCTTGTTTTACTTTTTCATTTACCGCTTCTTCTGCATTTTTAATAGGGTCATCTATGATAATAATATTTCCTCTCATACCTGTTAATTTTCCTGTAAAGGAAGTGCCTAAATAACTCATATAAGCATTTTTTAATGCCCATTTATCTGCTGCACCATCACCTTCTTTTATTTTCAGTTCAGGAAAAAAGCTAACAGGTACAAAATCGTGATATTCCTCTAGCTGTATGGTATTTCTTACTGTTTTAGAAAAGGATATTGCTAAATCCTGTCCATAACTTACTGTAATCACTTGATTTTTATTGTTCTTTCCTAATACCCATGTTGCAAATAAACTTGCTGTATAACTTTTCCCAAAACCAGGAGGTAAATTTAATATCAGTATGTCATAAGGCTTTTTTGTTTTTTCATTTATCATTTTTCTTTCATACATTTTTTGTAATGTATCACATACAATATCTTGATATGCTCTCTCTTTTTTAAAAAAGTCGCTGTTTATCATATTGCAGTATTGTCTAAAACTTTTTTTGCCTTTTTCAATTTCTGTTTCTCTTTGTGTTTTTTCACCTGTAGAAATGCTCCTAAATTCTTCTAAAAAGCTCATGCATATTTCTCCCTGCTTAATATAATTGCTGCTAAATCATGTTCTCTTTTTAGACTTTCTCCGCTGATATTTGCATATCTGTCTACTCTGTTTTTCCTGTCCCATTGCTTTTGATATGCCTTTCTTTTTTGTCTGTTTTCTTTTTTTCTTTTTTCTTTTTCTTGCTTGTACTCAGGCAATTTTTTAAAATAATTTTGTATTGCTTTTTCGCTTTTGAATAGCATTTTGCTGATTTCTTTAATACTTTTTTTCTCCATAAAAAAAAGAGCCTTCGCTCGCTCCTGCCACATTTTATCACTTCCTTTTTTTGTCGGATTATTTTTGGACGCAGTAATGTTACTGACATAAGACTTTGAAAGTCTTTCTCTAATCATTTATCTGTTTCCTTTTCTATATCATCTGCTATTTTGATAATCTCTTTTGCTACTTCAGGGTGATTTTTTCCAATTTCTTCATATACTTGTTGTTTTAATTTTTTTAATGCTGTATGTACCGCTCCTGCTTCTTTTCTTGCATGAAGCTTTAATTTTTCATTTTGCACTTGTGCCCTTTGTAATGTTGCAATAGAACGTGCAGCTTCTATTTTTTCCTTCTGCTTTATATTTTCATTTATCAATACTTGCATAATCATTTGACTGATAAGTGCATTGTTGGCTTCATGTAGTTCTGTAGTAGGTCTTTCTGTATTATCTTCTGCCAACAGTTGTGCATATTCCTTTGCCAATCTCACACTTTCAAATTTTTGTAAAAAAGGTTTTCCATATCTGTGTATACTTGTTTTAGATATGTTGTGTCCCATTTCTTTTAAATAGTTTGCAATTTCTTCATAAGTGTGCCCCTCAAGAAGCCTGTTTTCTACTTCTTTTCTTATCACTTCTGGCAGTTTATCCACTTTTCCATGACTTCTATTTTTTTCTGTCGATATTACATTCTCCTCCTTCCCTTCGTTTTTCTCTGCTTCCACTGTAATATATTTTTACTGACAAGTCAACGTGACAATGTCAGCTGACAATGACAACTGACATTGTCTTAGATTTCTGTCACAAATACAATATTATTTGCTTTGTCCAGCAATTCTATAAATTGTTCTTTCTGACAAATGATATTTTCTAGCCAATTCTTTTGCATTTTTTTCTGTAAATTCTTCTGCTATTTTGTCATATTTTAATCCCTTTAAAAGCTCTTCTTCTTTTGGTATATAAATACTTGTTCCTCCAAATACACGAGATAGCAATATTAAATTTTCCATTCCAATCAATTCCGCATATTCTTTGTGCCTTTGCTTTAAAATTTCTCTTTTTCTTTTTTTATTTTCCATATTCTTCCCTCCTATATTGTATTTATATTTTTATAATATTATATCATGTAGTACATAGCAAAAATTTAAAAATAAAAAAAATTTGTGTTACAAAATTATTTTTTATAAGTAAAAAGTTTTATGTTATTCAAAAATGAAAAGAAGAGGGTTTTATTTTCTTGTATCAGAATAATATACAAACAACAAAAGAGGGTTTCTTATTACCCTCTTTTATCTTTTTCCCATATACTTTTTAATCCTTCAATCAGTTTTGCTGCCTGTTTGCTTGTCAGCCAATTTACATTAGAAATACCATATTGCTTTTCTATAAATTGATTTAATCCTTTTTCTTCCCAACTTAAACATTGACAAAGCCCTTTTACATATTTTAATTGTTTTTCCGTAATATATCCTTTTGCTGTTTGTTTCTTTTCCTGCAATCCATCTATTAATATTTTTGCTTCTTGTGTTGTTACTTCTGTAATACTTTGTTTTCCCGTTTGTGTTTCTACATAACTATGTAATAATTCATTGTCCATACCTCTTTGTTTTGCTAATACAAACAATAATTTCCTTTGTTTTTCCGTCATAATTTTTCATTGATTTCCTTTAGTTTTTCTATTTTCTTATGATTTTCATTTTCTAATTCTTTTAATTTACATTTTGTGATACAAACGATTTTTTCTAACTCTAACTTTTTTATCTTTGTTTTTTCCCATTCCAGACAAATCCACCATAGTAAACCGCCTATCATACTAAATCCCATTGCTGCCGTCCAGCCCACTATAAAAGCGATAAATATTTCATTCTGCACTTCTCATTTCTCCCTTCTTTTTTTGATAATATATTTTGTTATAAGCCTTTTTCTCTTCTTTGTGCTTTTGATAGCGAAGTCTTTGCCTTTCTCTTTCCTTTAATGAAGTACCTACAATACAATCTGAAAATTGACATTCAAAACAATTTTCATCACAAACCACTTTTTTTCCCATATTTTTCCTCCTATTTTTACAAAAACTCTCTTTCTAACATATCTATAAAATATCTAACACAACCTGCATAATATTGCGGTCTAATATTTAATTCTGTCAATGTTTTCTGTAGCATTATTTTTGTGATTTCTGATAATTCTTCCAATGCTTCTGTAGCATTTCCTTCTACTATTACGCTGCAATGTTCGTCTTTCATTTTTACTGTTATCATTTTTAACACTTCCTTATGGTCTAATATTCATTTCTATTGCCATTTCTGCAATATTTTTACTGTTTATTTGTCCAAATACTGCTGCTGTATTCACAAATACATTTACTGCTCCTCTAACACCGTAATTTGTTCTGCTAATAGCAAGTAATAACTCAATGACATTTTCTTCTAATTCATTTTCTTCAAAAAGCAATGCAATATCTTCTTTTGTAATACTGTTTGTTGTAATATGTTCTTTGTATGCTATTCTGCTATAAAGCTGTGCATAAGAAGCTTGTCCGCTTCCTCTCATTTTTAAATAAATTTCATCATTTCCTATAAATGCAATGCCAATACCGCTTTCATCACTCATACATCTTAAATGATTTATTACTCTTACTGTTAAATGTTGTGCTTCATCTATAATAAGCACTTTGTTGCTTCTTTTTAATTTTGCTACTGCTTCGCTGTATATTTTCCTTGCTATTTTTTCTCTTATTCTTAATTGTTCTGCTATCAATTCATTTACTCCCGTAATACTTGCAAAACAAGGGGACACTGTTATTACAATTGCTCCTTCAGGGTGTTTTTTAGCATACTGTTTGATTGCCATTGTTTTCCCTACTCCTGCATCACCATACGCAACTGCAATTTTTCCTTGTATATGACAATACTCTATGAGTTTATATACCTTACTACTAATACTCGTTTGTTTATATTCTGGTGCTTTGGGTGCGATTTCCTTTTGTGCCTTCAGTTCAAAAAACTGCTCTATTTTAGGTATAATAATATGAGGAGATTTATATACTCCCTTTAAAAACTGGCTAAGCTGTGGGTCTGAAATATCCAATTCTTTTGCAATTTCTGATTGTGTTTTTCCTGTTGCTTCTTTATATGTCAATAGCTTTTGTATTGCTTGCTCTTGTTCTAACATTTGTATACCCCCTTATTTTAAATGGCTTTTAAACACTCTTTAAAATGCTTTTAAAATAAATTATTTTCCAATTCTTTTACTTTTTTTAGTCTTTCTATTCCTTTGCTCCAATCTATTCCTTCTCCCCCTGCCGCTTTTGGCAGTGCAACCACTTCTGTTGTATCACCAGTATTTTTTATTTGATTTTCATTATAAAATATTGGTTGTGTAATCTTTGGTATCACTGGTTTGTTTTGGCTTTCTTCTTTTTTTAATGCCTTTTCTAATAGCATTGTGAGTGCGTCTTTTTGTTCCATTTCTTTTTTGGCTTTATAATTTGCCACTTCTTTTATTGCATTTCTGTTTTGCTGTTGCTGTTTTTTCACTTCTTGTTTACTTGCTGTATAACTCAATTCTTCCTTCAATGCTGCAATACACAAAAATCTTTTTTGTTCATCATATATTCTTATGTTGCTTAAATCTTCTGGGTCATATCTTACATATACATTTTGTCCAAAATATCCCTTCCACAATTCCTCATTCCAGTATTGCAGTTGTTTGCCGTAAAATGTTAATGTAATACCATTTTTTCCTACTTTTAACATACCTGTATTGCTTTTTGCATATCGCATAAACATCAAATCTGCTTTTTCTTTTGGCAATACTCTTTTTGTTATCATATTTTCTGCAAACACTTCATCAGGACATTTTCCTTTCATTCCTGTACCTTCATGAGGCTGTTTGTTGTACCAACCTTCTATGTAAATGTCTACATACTGTATAAATTCCTCTATACTAGGTAGTCCCTTCATTGTTTTTACCATCTTTTTCAACCTGTCAGGTCTTTCTAATATCGTACCGCCTGTATAGCTTTCAAATAACTTGCTAAAATGTTCTTTTACTGTATAAAAAGCTCTTTCTATGCCTTTTCCTCTTGCATTTCTAGGGAGTGCCGTACGAAATTCTATTCCTAAATCATCTAATATAGAAGGCAATTTTAACTCTTCTCCGTTTTTCTTCTTTTTTCTGAAACCATTACCGCCTAAATCATGAAATAAAAATTCACGCCCATTATCCGTGTATATACTTCTAGGTACACCAAATTTTTCACAGCCTTTTTTTAATGCGTATATTGTTGCATCGGAACTTGGTGCATCTGTCACACACCACCCTGTCATTTTTCGGCTTCTCACGTCCATAAATGCCGTCAAATATACTCTGACTGGCTTGCCTTCTTTTTCTACCATAATATCAAATGTGTGATTGTCTGCTACCCATATGTCATTACTTTCCAAATCTTCATACATTCTCTTGATGTATGGTGCACATTTGTCTATAAATACTTTTTCTCTTTCTCTAAAATACATTTTGATAGCCTTTGGCATTTTCTCAACACTTCTCTTAAATGTGCTGTAACAAGGTAATTCTATCTCTTGCCCTTCAAAATAAAGTGCTGTTTCTCTCATACATTGCTTGATACTGGGCTTGTTCTCATTTAGATAATAATATTCAAATACATCAAATATTTCTTTTGTCATTTTGTAGTTGTGGTTGCCGTGCTTGCCACGCCCATCGGCAAGAGCTGTTTCTCCCTCCATAATGTAGCTGTTCCATTTTCTGTAAAGCGTTCTCCTGCTCAAATGGAAGCCCTCATTTTGTACATTCATTACTTTTATAAAGTCATTGTCAGCCTTTTCTTTGTCTGCTTCTTTTCCTCTGTAGCTCTGCCAACTTTCCAATACCTTACGCCAAAACATCGCATTTTGTTTCTCTTTTTCTGTCAAATCTGCTGTTGTTTTGCTTTGTTGTTCTTCTGTTTCTTGTTCTTGAACTTGTTTCTCAACCTCTTTTTGTTGCTTTTTCAAATATCTTTTGTATTTGAGTTGTACTTTTTCGTCTAGCTTGGAAAGGGGTATTCTGTATTCCATACCACCCCTCCCAGTTGATAACCCAGTTACAACTTCTGCACCGATTTTTCCTTTATTGATACAAGATTGTATATATCTTTCTGTGCAGCCTTTTATTTCTGCAAGCTGTTTTACTGTTAAATAGGTTTCTTTTATAATTGCTTTTTCCATATTTCCTACCACCTCATTAGTGAGTATCTTTTCATATCTATGTGTAGCATGAAAAAAATCACTTTTTTTAAATTTTTAAAATTTTCTTGTCAAAAATAGTTGATTGTGGTATACTGTAATCAGTTTATTATATTAGCGGCTGAACGGAGTTCCCTTCTCCAACAGCCGCCTTTTTTATACCACTTTATTTATTTTCTTTTATTTTTTCTATTTCTTTCAAAACATAAAGAATATTTTTTTTACAATGTTCTGCAATCATTTCAAGTGTAACAAAATCCGCCTTTTCATGATATAAAATATTGCAAATCGCTGATGTTAACAAAGACATTGCAGCATCTCTGCTAATATGTTTATTGATAAGAACCGTCCCATTTTTGTTTTGATTTTCTACAATTACAATCATGTTGCGTTCTTTGCTGCTTCTGTTGTTTTTTTCTACAATTTTTTGTATTTCTTGTATTAGTTCGTCCTCATAAAAATAACATTTCTTCATTTTTTACTGCTCCATTTCTCTTTACTACATCAATTTGATATTGTCACAATAATTCAATCATTAATATAGCAATTACACATACCGTCAAAAATAACACCCATTTTGCACATTCTTCCAATGAACTTTCTATTTCTTTTATTTTATTGTTGATTGCTGTTCTTGCATTTGTTTCTGCTTCTCTGTATATTTCAAAATAATGTTCTTCTGTTTCTAACAGCTTCATCTTTCTTTCTAATTCGTACACTCTTTTTTCTAACCTTTCTGTTTCAAATAGTGCAGCATCGGATATTTTTATATTTTCCTTTTCCACTTTTAATCACCAATCCCCATACTTTCCGCATAAAAGCACACCGTTGCAGGAGAGATTTCAATTCCGTCCATTGCCAATATTTTTGCTATGCTAGAATAACTGTGATTTCCAGCACAAATAAGCCTTTCAATTTTTCGCTTTGCTTTTATCTCTAGTTTTTCCATTTCTTTTTCTGCTTGTTTTTCTCTTTCTGTCCTATCCTCTAACTCCTTTATAATAATTGGTACTACTTGACATATGGTTTCCCTTACAATGTCCTCTATGCTATATGGGCTTGTCCCACTTATGTAATTGCCTGTCTGTCTGATAGAAGGTAATACCTCACTTGTCACCCATCTCTTGAATTTTTTTGCTGTTTCTAGCTTGCTAGATAATACAAGGGAATAAAAACCACTTTCATTAATAATGGTTAATTCTTGTATTCCTCCAAGGGTGTCGCATTTTGCTACCCCCTTATCCTCATCATCAACTCTTTTTGAAAGTGCATCTCTTGTATTACTATACCCTAAAATTTCAGCTACATCTTTCCCTACAAAATAAGGTTGTCCATCAATTATTAATGTTCTAATTTCTCCAAATTCTTTATTCTCAAATAACATTACTTGTTGCATAATATTCTTCCTTTCATTTTCTTATTTTTTGTTACACCGCTTGGACACACTATTACATTTTTTAACAGTCTTTCACTATTTTATGTTATTTTCTACAAGCACCTTACCTTTTTCATAATCACTTAAAATTTTCAATGAACATTGAATAATTTTTTCTGCCTTTGCACCCTTCCTATTTCCCGCAATAACAGAACTCATTTCTGTTTTATCTGTATTAATTTCCCTCATTTTCAGTTGATTAATCAGCCAAATATAAGATAATTTGTGTTTATGTATCTGTAACTTAATTCTTTTACATTCTTCCATTATATAAACACCTTCATTTTTAATTTTTTGTTACACTGCTTGGATATTATCACTTAAAAATTCTGAGTTTTTACTAATAAACTCTAGTTTTTTTATAAATATTATTTATTATGTACATTCTTTTCATTTTCCCTTTTACGATTTTCTTCTAATAAACAATTTTTTGTATAAGACATTCCTTTTGCCATTAACAACAACAAGTTTTGACTTTCCAATGGAAGTCCTATTGCATTATTAACAAGTTCATCTAAAATTCTAATTTCTTGTACTGAAACATTTTGCTTTGTCAATGGTAATTACCTCCTTTTTTTTCTTTCTGAATGAATTTTAACACATTATGCTCTCATTGTCAATGATTTTTCAAGTATTTTTTTTGCATTGACAATGATAAAAAGCATTGACAATGATTTTTAAACCATTTATAATAATATTTGAGGTGATAAAAATGGATACTTTAGGTGAAAGATTAAACTATGCTCGCAAAAAAAAGGGCTATACACAAGAATCACTAGGTGATACAATCGGTGTATCAAGAGGTGTTATATTTAATCTTGAAAAAAATAAAACAGAACCACAAACTATTGTTATAAATGCTATTTGTCAAACTTTAAAAGTAAATAAAGATTGGCTATTAACTGGTAATGGTAACATGGAAGATACTAGCGAAGTAGAAAAAAGTGCCAAAATACTTGCTGAACTTTATGAAGTTGCACAAACTTTATCTGAAAAAGAACAACTTTATTTATTAGATACTGTAAAGTCTTTAAAACAACTACTAAATGAAAAAAATAAAAATACTCCTTAATACAAAAGACAGAAGGCATTTTCTTCTGTCTTTTTTCTTTTCTCTCTATGTTTCTAATTTTTGCCCTCCTATCATATATAGCTATTCCCTTTTTATTTTTGTCAATCCATTTTTTATTTTTAATCTTTTTTTGTTACTCGCTGATACACACTTAAATCCTTTATCAATAATTCTTCTAAATATTACTCCTATTGCTGACTTTAACTAGTCCTATTTATAAACAATAGTTGACAATATTTTCTTTAAATTCTATAATGAATACATCTTAATATGTACTTCTTAAACTTCTATAAAAGATGTAGTATCAAAACAAAAAATATTGTATATGAAAGGAATAATATTTATGAAACATGAAGAGTTACTCAAAGAACAACAAAAATTTGAAAAATTAAATCCAGCAATTCAATCTATATATTCTCAAATACAAAATTCAACAACTCAAATTGCACTTACTCAAGCACAAGACCCAGCAATTCAAATTGCACTTGCTCAAATACCTCAAATTGAATATATGCAAAGCCTTGTAAACTCAATACAACCTAATTTGATTGCAATAAATAGTATGTCTGAACAATTTCAAAAACAACTTTCTATTGTTATGCCTTGTTTTACTACTTTACTTTCTTATATTGATATTTCCTCATTAAATCAAGATATAAATACTATCTCAGAAACTATTAATAAATCAGATGCAAATAATAACAATACCAATAAAGTAGCCATTATTAACGAAATATATAATAATCAATTACAAGACACCAATAATACTTCAAATAAAAATTTATCTCTTATGCGTGATGAAGTTATAAAAATGCTTAATAAATATAATAGTCAGCCTAATTTGCCAGATGATAAAAAAATTATATTTTCTGAGCAGCCTTTTTCCGATAATAAAAAAAATATGGCTTATATTTATTCATTAATTAGTAAAATTATCTCTAAAGGTTATCAAGCCTATCAAGCAAAGCTAGCTATCAAAAATATCGTTGGCATAGAATTACCAACTATTATAGAAGCACTTAATAAAGTCTATACGTTTATAATTTCATTCTTTAAGTAAATTTATTACAATATATTTCTTTATACAGCATATTAATTATAAAATTTAATATGCTTTTTTGTTTTCCATCGCTCGCTGATGCGGCACGAAGTTCTTCATCAAACATTTTTCTATCTCCTATCTTTTTATTTTTTCCTTTAGTAATTGCATCATCTTTCTGTATAAAACATCTATTTTTGCTCCAATTCGTCAATAATAACCGTTCCAGTTGTAAAATAGATAATGTGGCGTAAACCGTTTTCATCATCAAATAATATGTAGTTGTTGTGCGTTGTTTCTATGTCAAATGTTCCTTTGTATTCTTCAATCAGTTCTCCTTTTATATCATAAACTTTTACTTGTCTGGGAATGCCTCCAGAAACATTGCTTGTAAAATCTTTTATTGTTCTTTTACCTTTTTCTGTAGAAGAAATATACCAGCCAAAACCTATAATAACTAAAGCAATTACAGCCACAACAATGATTGTGTCAGTATCATAATGGAACTTGCGTATCATAAATGCTGCTATAATTATTGTGATTAAAATAATAAAAATCATAAATAAAATCTCCCTTAATAAACGTGTTTTTTAGTTTTGGTTTTGTTCTTGTCCTTTTGTTCTTGTCCTTTTGTTCTTGTCCTGTTCCTTCCTTTTTTGTTTTACTCTTACTTCTATATAGTCCTTTCCTTTTCTAAATTTCTTCTTTAAATAAACTATCAAACCGCC
Source organism: Clostridia bacterium (assembly GCA_910575055.1). Classification (GTDB taxonomy): domain Bacteria; phylum Bacillota; class Clostridia; order Lachnospirales; family Anaerotignaceae; genus Coprocola. The sequence continues at coordinate 8,508 of CAJTDC010000024.1, read as the reverse complement.
TATTATAAATACTACGCATGAAATCAATCCAATTACAACACTTGCTATAAACAAAACTGTGTTCACTATTATCGTAAAAATAACAGTAAAAATAATGGTAGCTATACTCATTATCCACTCTAATAAATTGCTTGCAATGTGTAGCATAAATATTGTAACTGCCACCATTGCTACTAATATCAAACATATCACTATAAATTGATTTATTTGCATAACCTTCCCCCCTTTTGTCAGTTTATTTTTATAGTACACTGAACTATTTTTCATTCTTTTTCATTTTTGTACTTTGCCATTCTTTTTGAACCATTTTTTTGCTTTTTCTCTTTTTCCTCTCTCAACCCCTTGATTTTGCTAGCTTTTTCGACTAACGAATAAAATGTCTTGTTCGTTAGTGTTTGTTCGTTAGTATTTTCCTTTTTCTTCCATCTCTTTTTTTGTTTTTTTCCCTTTTGAAAAACTGTTAAACCTTGATTTTACTAGCTTTTAAAAAAGTTAAAAAAAAAGTTAAAAAATCCTTCTCATTTTTTTAACTCCTCCCTTTTGCTCCTGTTTCCCCTTTTTCCCCTGTCCATAAAGAATGGCAATCAATTTTTCTTTTTTCTCGCAATCCCTTGTAATTCCTGCATTTCCCGCTTTTTTAACATTTTTTCCACACTCTTTTTTTTGCCATTCTTTCTACCCCATTACACCTTCCCTATGCGTTTGTTCTATTTCGAACAAATACCCATCAGACTTTTTCAAGCTGTCCAAATCCAAGCCCTCAAGCGTACCATCATCTTTTAATGTAATTTTATCCATATCCAGCAAAGCCTTTATTGCTTTTGTATTTTTGCCTTTCGCTTTCAGTATCTCCATATCAATGGCACTGTTTTTGCGGCTGTTTTGATACTGTTTTTGTAGATTTTCGGTGTCAAGCTTGTATTTCTCCTGCAATGCTTCATACTCTTTTTGTAATTCTTTGTTATCTTTTGCCCCTTCTTTTAATGCTTTGATGTCGGCATCTCTTTGAGCAATTTGCCCCTCTAAGCCTTTTTTGGCTTCTACAATACCATCATAGTCCACTTTAGCTACATACTCTTGTTTTAGCTTTTCTGCAATTTTCTTTTCTAACTCTTGACTATCATTTTCTTTTTCTAGTAATTCCTTTAACCACTTCATTTTTTAAACCTCCTTTTTAGTGATTACCTTAATATTTTTGAGCATAAAAAAAGAACAGTTTTTCGACTTGTTCAGGTCAATATAAATTTAGTTTTATTTTAAACATTTAGGACAAACTGGATAATCTATATCTTCTCCACTTTCTTCTGGAGGTATTAGAAAGATAATAGGGTCAATATCTATTCCTTTTTTTAAATATTCTTTATAATTTTGTATCATTCCATCAATTACCTCATTAGGATATTTATATTCTTTTGCTTTTTTTATGAATTTTTCTTTATCCATTCTTTATATCTCCTTTCTATAGTTTTCCCTATTTCTTTTGCTACTTTTCTAGGTTTTGGATTGTTACAATATTCTGCCCAACCCTCTGCTATAAACTCAGCATATCTTTTTTTACTACCATTATCCCAAGCATATTGAGATAATTCATTTGTTATAGTATTTTTATCCATACTATCAAAAAGATTTTGAATATTTTTTTGCTCTGAAATACTTAGCATATTATCAAGTTGATGTCCTACTTCGTGACTAAGTACAGAACGTATCGTATCACATCCTACAGGATGAAATTTATAATCAACACTTGCTTTTAATATTTCTATAAATTCTGTACTATCTTTTCCATAATTTTTATTTATTGTTACTCCCCTAAAATCATATAAATAACTTTCTAAATTAGGACTAAAACTTTTTGCAAGAGAACTCTGTTTTATGCTATATTTTTTCATTTCTTCTTTTACCTGTTCTTCAGCAATCATTGTCAAATTCTTTTTATTCATTTTAGGATATTTAACATTTAATTCATTTAAGTATCGTTCTTTTAACACTTTTTCCATTGCTGCATTACGTTCATGGCATTCTCCTACAAAACCGAAATTCTGTTTTAATTCTGGGAAGCGGTCAAAAGTATCTTTTAAGCCTCTATTCCATTCATTTGCGGTAGTAATATCCACACCTTTATAAGATGCCATTTTTATACCTAACACATTCATTGCATAACTATCAGCTTCTTCAATGGTCTTTGCAGGTACAAAAGGCTCTTTCTTTTCTTTTATTTTATCATTTGTAGATACATTTTTCAATGTGTCCTTTCTTTTTTGTTTTAAATTTTCCCATTTTTCACTATCTCCATATTTCATATTTTGGAAATTGTCAAACGAACCGACTTCTTTTTTACCCAGAACCGCCTTATATTGTTCATACTGTTTTTTATCCACACTTTTATTTTTATGTTTTTTCTCCTGTAACAGCCATTCGGGGTCGGCTTCTACATAAGTTTTATGCCACTGTTCATATGTCATATCAGAAGGGACGTAATAAGTTTTACCCTCTTTATTTCTTGCGGCTCTTTGCTGATTTTGTATGTATTTGCTGTCTATGTTTGGTACTGTGGTACTTCTACATCTTGGGTGAAAAGGGTTAGCAGTAAGCCCTATTTTGTAGTCTTTTAGGTCAAACACTTTACCATCTAGCTTACGACACATTTCACTTGTTTTTATATCCAGTGTCGCAAGCACTTTGTACTGTTTTACTCCTAAATTCTCGTAAGTATCTTTTCTGGACGCAGACGCAACAAAGGCACTTTCTGTTAACACAAGCCTTTCTGTGGCTTTTCGTGAACTATACAGTGCCTTTGACATATCTTTTATAATTTTTTGAGAGCCTTCGCCCCTTATAATGCCCTGTGTAAATCGTGTTTGTAGCTGATAAATCAGTTGTGTCCTATCTGTACCCCATACCCTTTCAGAAAAGTTTTTACCATCAGGAGCCCAAGCCCTTGCTAACACTTTATCAATTTTATTTTCGTCTATTTTAGAAAATGCTTGCCCTATGCCAGTGCCTTTTTGTATTTCGTAAGCGGTGCGGTAATACCCTTCTTTGTAGATGTTTTTGAGTGTTTCTGTAATGCCCTTTATTTTTTGGGCTTCTAGCTTTTCTACTTGTTGCTGTAGCTGATACTGTATTGCCTGCAAACGGGTTATTCTGTGAACTGTACTTGCATTTTCTAGCTTTTTTATCCACACATCATCTAAATTGTTTTGCTGTCCGTATGCTATGTATTCCTCTAATTCCATTTGAAATGCTTGTCTTTGCTCGCTTGTCAACAACTGTTTTGCTTGTTGGTATGTCATACTGTTTTCATTGGCAAATCTGGCATAAAAATGATTAATATCCTTTTCAATTTCCAACATAGCAAGCATATAAGCCCTAGCGGCATTTTGGGCATATTCCTCCCCCTGTTGCAAAAGCATTTCATTTAATAATAAAAATCGTTCGTCCCAGTAGTCATACTCCATTATTATCACCTCATTAGCGAATACATTTAACGTTTATGAGAGTTGCGACCCAGCGTTGACGAAGTAACGCAGGAGCAATTCGAATGTTAAATGTATGAGCGGTTTTTCGCTTTCTTGCGAAAAATTTTCTGCATAAAAAAAAGCACTCAACAAGTGCTTTACAAAATAGATAATAATGTGTTATAATTTATTTACAAAAAGGGAGCAGTCACCAACGAAGTGGACGCCCTCTACTCGTTGCATAAAACTACCCGAGCGTTGGAGCGTTGACGGGTAGTTTTCTTTTATTACTTATGCCTATCGATATAGGTAAGTAACGCTATGAGAAAGTTACCAGAAAGTAACAAAAGTGTTAACACTTGGTATGTATCCATAGCACCACCCCCTTCCCTTTTTGTAGAGGGTGGAGCCACTCCGTCATGACTGCTATATTCAATATAGCACATTATTCATCATATTTCAACATTTCATTTCCAAACTTTTCTATTGCCTTTTGTTCTTGTGCCTCTATTTCTTGCATTTCAGCATTGACATCACTAACAAAAGGGTGCACTGCAAGTAGGGTTTTGTCTGAAACAATGCCCTTACTAGCTTGTATCATATTCACCATTTCAACATCATTTGTAATGATATTTTTGTTAATGTCAATTTGTATGTCATTTGCGTCATACGCTGTATTATGTTTGCTGTTGTAGTCCTCTGTCACAAACCACAACAATTCTTTTATGACTTTTCTTAATTTCGCTATCATATTGCCAGCTTTTTGGTCTAGCAGTGTGTATTGAAATTTCAAACTCACACCAGATGGGGCATTGCCAAATTTGTCACTATCAGTATCTACTCCCATACCAAAATGAAATATATCTTTTCTCAGCATTTTGAGAAATTCCAATCTACCCGCAACGGGCAATTCTATCTGTTTGGCTTCAATTCTGCCATCGCTACCTGATGACATCATATTGACTGCTTTATTGATTTGCAGTTTTTTCAATGTACTACTTGCATTATCTCCACCAAAACCATATATTACCCAATACAATTCCACCAAATCTAAAAAGTTGTTCGTACCTTCACTAGATATGAGGTCATAAGCGTCAATTAAGCCTTTTATGTGTTCTAAATCGGTGGTACTGTTTCGGTTATTTTTGAGCAACAAAAAAGGCACACGCCCCCAACTATGCCCTTGTTTGTTTTTCTGAAAGCCGTCTAATGTTGTAATACTCCAATAGTGGGGAGCGGGATTGACAGATATGGAGGTATCTTTTACAAACAAATTGCTTTCTCTTTCAATATAATATGTGACATTTTGTTTTGTCCACCATTCTACTTTTTTACGAATATATTTTTGTCCATTTTCAACTACTGTAATATCGTAATAGCGTATCACTTCTAGCAATTCATTTTGATTATTTGTGTCGTATACTGCTATTATCTCATTTGCTGGCACAATACAATACTGTAAATCACCATTATTATCATAGTAAATGTGCAATGCCTCAAATCCCTTACAGCTTGCCCCTGTCACCAAATCCTGCAAAACTTCATTAAAGCTATCATCTGCAAATTCACACAACATTTTTTCATATGCTTTTTGTTCTGTATTTTCTTCTGCACCAGACACTTTAATTGTAGGTTCTTTGCTCACTAAATAAGCGGTTTTTTGGTCTACCAATATTTTTAAAAAAGCATTTACATTTTTGTGATTACTTCTATTGACATTTTGAAATGGTTTGCATATTTCTTTTTCTGTCTGTTCGTCTGTTTCCAGTATTTTTGATATTCTAAAATCCTTTTGTAGCACGTCGTGCTCCCCATTATAATACCTTTCACCTTTTTGCATATTCTTTTTTTGTACACTGTCAATGTCATCATTGATAATATATTTCAATATATCGCTTTCATTTAATGCCCCTTCTGCCATCAATTTGGCATTTATCAAATCTGTTTGTGTCAAAAACAATCGTCACACCTCCTTAATGAGTACATTTGACGCTTATGAGAGTTGCGACCCAGCGTTGACGAAGTAACGCAGGAGCAACTCGAATGTTAAATGTACGAATGGTTTTCGCATTTATGCGAAAAAATTACCTCCTTAATGAGTACATTTGACGCTTATGAGAGTTGCGACCCAGCGTTGACGAAGTAACGCAGGAGCAACTCGAATGTCAAATGTACGAATGGTTTTCGTATTTATGCGAAAAAAAATTTCTTCCCCTACCTAATTTTTACTATTTTCATATCAAATTCTCTACTATAGCGTACAGCGTCAATGCTATGATTGTTTTTATCTGGAAAACAGCCTTTAAAATTGCCGTTGGCGTCTTTTTCCAGTTCATACTCTAAAAATTCCCTTGCGGTATTAGGGCATCGTTTCGGGTCAATTACAATTTCCTCCAAATCTTGCAACCATTTGATACCATACTCCACACTATCCGCCCCTTTTTTAGCACCTAACACTTTTAAGTTATAAGCTAACATTTCAGCGATACTTTTAGGTTCTGCACTGTCACAAACAATCAATTTATTTCTTTTATTTTCTGCCTTTACCATTTCCGCCGCTTTTCTGTTGCTCAATTTCAACATCTGTATTTCATAGAATATGTACAAACGCCTTCTTGTTTTGTCATAATGATTGACAGTATAGTGGAATGGGTCGGCGGCATATCCCCAGTCAATACCCCTAGCGATATGGTCAAAGTGACTGATTTCACTATCCGTAATTTCTCTAAGCGTTAAATTGGTAAAAACTTCACCGCCCGTACCGGTAACTTCACCCATATATTCATGTTGATAGGCTTGGGGCTTTACGGCTTTGAGGTGTTCCGCCTCTATCAAAAACTGCCCCCCCAGCCATTCAGGCGGTACAGTCAAATACGTACTATGATGTACTAGTCTGTCATCTCTTTGCTTCAAAATTTCCTCATTTACCCAATTTGATTGACTTTGTGGCGGATTGTAAGAATAAAATACCACAAAATCGCTACCACCCCTCAACAACGACTGATTGATAGTACGAATTTCTTCCATACCACCAAACTCGTCAACTTCTTCATACCATATATATTTACAATAGCCTTTTCTGAATTTGGTAGATTTGATTTTTTTGGGCTTATCAGCCCCTCTAAACACGATTTTATTTTCTCTTCCGTCAGCGATGTACTTCATTTCTAGCGGGCTTAATTTGCTTACCCAATACCCCTCAACGCCTAACACCGACACCGCCCATTGCAACTGCTCGTAAACGCTACCTTGAAGCGTTTGCCCGACTTTTCGCAACACAACGGCATTTGCTTGAGGGTCTTTCATAATACCTAATATCACCTCTAGCGATATAAAAGACGACTTTGTGCTACCCCTGCCACCTTTTAGCCAATAATGCGTATACTTGCTTTCTTTTAGATACCTATGAATTTCATAAAATGATGGTGCTACAAGCTGTTTTAAACTAATCAAACAGTATCGCCTTCTTGCATTGGTATGTCGTCCACAATCTGTATCGTTGTTTCGCCTTGCAATTCCAACTTTTCGCTAAACAAGCCGTAACGTTTTCCTATAAGTTCAGCGGCTTTTATTCTGTCTTTCGCTGAAACATCTTTTTGCACCAAATCCTGTACGCCTTCCCCTGTCAACAAAGCGACTTGCTCTTTCTGCTCGCCCCTCATAACGGAAGTCAAATACTCTAGCACTTCCTGTGCATCGGCGATTTTCTCATTTTTCAGCTTTTGAAGCTGTTGGTCTATATATTTTTTAATGTCAACATTTGTCAACAATCTTTGTCCTACTGCTCTCGCTGTCTTTTTAGAATACCCCGTTCGAATAGCCGCTTGTGTGGCATTACAATCAACAAGGTATTCTTCACAAAAACGCTTTTGTTTTTCCTTCACAAGCATACCCCCTAAATAAAAAAGGAATAGCCATTTGACTATTCCCAATATTTCATATTACCATTATGTCATAAAATTACATTGAATTTCTATAGAAAATTTTGCTCAAAATCCTTTAATGCCTGCCCATGTAGCAAAACGACATATTGAAATGTATAAGCCATTTCACAAGCCACCATTTCCAATCTTTTATACTCCACATACCTTTTATAAAGCACTTGAATATATTTTGAATTATCCAAATTTTGTATTTGATTTATCATCTGGTGTTTTTTGTCAATAAATCTATCAATTTCGTCATTGATTTCATTTTCCATATCTATTATTTTTATTAAAATAGTTTCAAAATTTGCACCATTTTGCCTACTACTTTGCACTTTTTCTTTTGTATAGTCAATCGCTTTTATGTCCTGCAACTTTTTCAATTCGTACAATTCCTGCAATTTTTGATTGATTACAATATCCAATTTTTGTAATTGCTGTAAATACTCTTTTGCTTTCATAAATTCCGCCTCCTATTGTTTATCACAATACTGTATGATATACTATTACAAAAGCAAAAGTTTTTAGCGAAACGCATGTTTCGCTTTTAAAGTTTCGCTCAAGCCTTTTCAAAGGCTTGTAGGAGTTTGAGGGCTAGCCCTCAAGGTTTTGTCTTTCATACTTCACTTTTAAAGCCTGCAAAAGCCCTTCCTGTACATTTTCCTTTTTTTGTAGGCTTTGAAACACTCTTTGTTCGATACTGTTTTCTACTATCAAATGATGTATTATCACCGTTTTTTGCTGTCCCTGTCTGTGAAGTCGGGCATTTGCCTGTTGATACAATTCTAAACTCCAATTTAGTCCAAACCATACTATAATATTACCGCCTTGTTGTAAATTCAGCCCGTGTCCCGCACTTTTAGGGTGCACCAGAAGCAATGATATTTCTCCATTATTCCAATCTGAAATATCTTTTTGCCCTTGTAGCTTCACGGCAAAAGGAAATTTTTTACATATTCTTTCACAATCGAATTTAAAATTGTAAAAGCACAATATTGCTTGTCCGTTTGCGGTGTCAACGATTTCTTCTAACTTTTCCAGTTTTTTTCTATTTGTTTCAATAAAAACATCTTTTTCTGTATACACCGCACCATTACAATACTGCAATAGTTTGTTTGTCAATG
>CAJTDC010000023.1 GCA_910575055.1 Clostridia bacterium | reverse complement strand
TCTATGCGGCTGCCAAACCCTCATTTATATTATAACAGGAGGTTCTTTATTTCATATACTAAAGTTTTTTTACTTACCCCTAGTAGAACTAGGGGTTTTATTACGCTAAAGCACCAAAAAAGAGGGACACCTTACTTTTAGGTGTCCCTTGAAAATGAATGCAGTTAAACACAATGTCAGTCAGATTAAACAGAGTTCTGCACAAGTATTTTTAGCTTGGAAAGAGGGAACTGATCCGCAACAGTCCCTTTAGAGTGTGCATTATCGTAATCTGATTGCATTGCACTTTTAGTTGGTTGATAATTCTGCTGGTAAAGAATTATCATGTTAAAATAGAAGAGGATATAGAGTGATTACGAAATTAAGTAATGCTCGCATTATTATTGTCTTTCGACTGTTATTTTGCTAGGTCCGCAAATTCCATGTGTTCTACACATAAACTCAAATCTGTCATTCCAATCCAGACCCAATTTATCTAATTCTTCCCACAATCCATCTCTTGTATCTGGGAGAGTTCTTTCCTCTACAAATGCTGGAATATATGTTCTGATATATTCATCTAATCTTAAATCCATATTGATGCCTGCCACTTGAGGAGAACCTGATTTCTCCCATTCTTCCCAATCCATTTTAATGACCCAATCAAATTCATCAGCGTCATTTCGCTCTTCTGATATTGTTCCTATGACATATCCGTTATAAATCATATTTGCTGTTCTAACTTGACAAATACATGGTATTCTTGTATTTCCTGCGTGTTTTACTATTTTAGGTTTCTCACTCATACTTTGTAAGCATCTCCTCTAATAATTGATAAGATTTCTTAAATTCCATTCTTAAAATAATACACATATACCTTAAAGTTACTATTTCAATATAAAACCTTCTATATTCTGTAGGTAAAGGTACATTTGAGCATACATTATGTGCTATTTCAAACAATTTTTGATAAGATAAGTTTTTTCTGAATTTTACTACTTCATCCTCAAATATCTTATCTATTTTTAAATCTTCAAACATTTCATAATAATTACTTCTGTATAATCTATCAGGACGTTTTATTTTAAACAAAGAAGCTGGAAAGATATAAATTCTGTTGTACAAAAATTCATATCTTGTTTCTGCATCAATGTATTCCTGTATTACTTTGTTTACTCCAGGAAATAGCCCTGCCCCATTATCATACAAAGGAGCAAAGAAATAGCCTTGATTAGTATTTGATTTTAAATAACCCCAATTTCCTTGATGTCTGTCTCTATTTCCTATCATTGCATCGCAAATAAACATCCTCCAAAATGCTTGTTTTGTTCTTACCATTTCTATATCAGAAATTTTTAAATGCTTATCAATTAAATACAATACATCATCATAAGCATATTCCTTTGTTCCTATTTCTGTATCCTCACTGGTTTGTCTTGTATCCTTATAAGAATGTAAAGAATAAGGAGTACCTGAAGTAAAATCTTCAATTAAATTTACTATTACACCATTTAAAATTGCAAGTTTAACTGTATGACAAGATATTCCTATTGATTGTATTATGTTACTTGCAATGTATTCACAATATACAGACATATCATTGTCTTTAGAAAATTTCACGATATAATCTTTATCATTTATTGTTATACCATATTTCTTTGTATTTCCATTATAAAACCTATTATTTCTAGGAATATCAGTAATATCTACTAATTGCATTTCGCAATCTAAATAATCATATTTTATAAAATCATTGTTTTCATCGAAGTATTTAGGTTGATTAGTAGTTAATCTATTCTTATGGGTTTCTGATGTCGAAAAAAGGTTTAATCTCTTCATCATAGTTAACCTCCTCTCCATCAAATCTTATCCAAATCTCATCATCTGTACACAATCCATGATTATATTTCAAAATTTCTATTGAGTCATATACAGGTAAATTTATTTCTTTTAAAACCTCCTCACAGTTATAACGGCTTTGAGGCATTACTCTATCCTCAACAAAATCCATAAAATCTTGAATAGTAGCATTTTCTAAAGTCCCAAAAGGTAATAAAGGAATTTTATCAATATAATTTGTAAAAGATACTGTTTCTTTTACAAAATTAACGTCTATTTCGCATATTAAATCTTTTTTATAAAAAACATCACAATGCATAGTTTTCACCTCCTAATATCATTAGAGTAATGATATGAATCAATTATATCATATACTTCTTTTGTTGTAGATACTATATTTCTAAATTTTGTTTTATTGTTAGAAATATTCTTGTTAGATAGCCATCAAAATTGCACTTGTTAGAGTATAAGTTCCGACAACTCTGATTCGATCAATTTTGTAGTTTGCTCCCTCTTTAGGAAGATGATATTGAAAAAAATCTCTGCCAGGATAGGTGCTGAATCCTTGTTTTACTAACAATATCCAAGCTAAACTTGCCATCAAGTATTTTTTACTTTCGTTATCTGCATAGAATAGTGTTTTAAAAAGATTTCTAGATGGCTTTAATGTATAGCAATTTTTAGAGGTATCTAGAAAGGAAACGGAGGTGCTATCGATTGCAAGCCTGCCAGCGATAAAATTCTTCTTGTTAGAATGTCCTTTTAGAGGAAAGTATTGTGTTCTGATTGATGAGTTTGCTTGTTCCAGTTCTACCGTAAAGTCGATGTTAGAAGTACCAAAGCTGTAATCTTTTGGTAAGGTATTTGGACTGACTTTATGGAAAAACTGTGACAACTTCTTCTTGTTAGAGAGAAGGCTATCAATAGGTACTTTTGCTTTGCAAGCAGCACAATAGAGATTTCCTAAAAAAAAGATGTCTAGGCACAGGTCACGTTCGTCAGGGTCAAAATAATTATCAAGGATAGCTTGAAAGTTATGGTAAGGAATGTTAGAATCCCCTATGATTGTTTTATGTCTGGTGTAGTTGTGTAAAGCCAGAAAAGAACCTTGGGCTAGGAAAAGCTCAAGGTTTATATTGATACTAAGTTTTGTTGTTCTCATAATAATTCCTCCTGTTTAGCTTTTTAGAGGAATACCTGTTAGAGAGGAAATTTTGTGCCAGAGATGAAATGTTTGGGGAAATAAAAAAAGAGAGAATAGCCCAAATAAGGGATACTCTCTCTTTAGAGATTTATATAGGTGTTTCTATTTCACATAACTCTTTTAAAAGTGCTTTACCTTTATCATTGTAATATTTCAGCTTTTCTTCATTCGACATTTCTTTTGTTACTTCATAATTATATTCTCTTAATTTATGAATGTCATCAATTGTAAAGTTTAAACTTAAAATCGGCTTATTCATAATTACACCTCACTCTCTAATAAAACAGATGGACTTAAAATATCAATCTGTTTATAACCCTTCAAATTTGTTATTGCTCGTACTCCACGTATCGTTTTGATATTAACAATGTGTTTGAAATTCCATGAGATGATGCAATCACATTCATTCACTACAGCAATACTAATATGCTGACAATCATCAAAACTTTTCTTGGTCAATATACCTAAATCAATAAGCTGTTGTGCAACAAGTAATGTTTCTTCAGTAACATCTAAAACTGTGAAATGTATTTGTCTTAAATACTCAATAAGATGCGTTTTCTTGGGTTCGGGACATTCTGCAATTTCTTCTAATGTTACTGTAGATAAATAAATATTAAATTTATTATCACGAAACATTTTCCATAATCTTTTTGTGTCTGCCATTTTCTCTGGAACATCATCTTGCATAAGATGACTAATAACAGAAGTATCTAAATATACTTTTAATTTATTCATTTATCATAACCTCGTTTCTCATTTTTAGTATACTACATATTTGTTCCTATGTCACTTATTAGATTGTCTAAATAAATACAATAATGCAATAAATTTATGGAATTGACTTTATTTTAATTTTGTTAGAAAATATTTGGAGAAATAAAAAAAGGGATACCCATTAGAACAACACCTTGAAATACTAGGTGTTCTGCTTTTGGGTATCCCTTTAGAAGTGTTAGTTTAATGACATTCTAGCTAGATAGCTAGAGGTTTGCTTGAAGTTGGAGATGGTTTTTTAGGAAGATACTCTTGTGCAGAAAAACCATCTTGTGCAACTGGAGTAGTATCTGCTCCTTGAGATAATAAATAATCAACGATGTGTTGCTTATTATTCTTTAGAGCAAACATAAGAGGTGTGTGTCCATGTTGATCTGTGCTGTTGATAGCAGCACCATGAGCGAGGGAGTCTTTCACACCTTGCAGGTTACCATCAACACAGCTTGCCATTAAATCATAATTGTAATCTCTCATTAGGAATCATCCTTTCATAAAAATTGTTTTCATTATTTAATAGACAAAGGATGATAAGAAATGCTAAGTTTAGGTATAAAAAAAGAACGGGAGTACTTAATTTTGTACTCCCGTTCTAATATTCATAGTGCCCCTTACAAGCTATTATCCATAAGTTACCATGTTCATCAATATTGTAGATTAATCTATTTTCATGATCAATTCTTCTGCTCCAAGCTTTTCTGTAATGTAATGGTTCTGGTTTGCCAATCCCTTTAGATAAGCCATTTCTTTCGATGTCTTTTACAAGTTCATTTATTTTAGCAACAACTTTTTTATTTTGTTGCCAATAAAGGTAATCATCTCATGCACGATCTGACCATAATTTATTCATCATCCACCTCTATCAATTCATGCTGCTGTCCTTTACCACTTTCTAGTTGTTCAATACCTCTGTCAATCATAGAAAGATATTCTGCATTTCTAGCAGCTTTCATTATTTGGTTATATTTTTCAAGACTAAGTATTACTACATTTTTTTCTCCTTTACGTGTAACAATGACTGTCTCTCCATTATCTGTTGCTTTATCACAGTAGGTTTTTAGATTATTTCTTATAGTTGAATAATTAACAGCTAACATAGAATCACTCCTTGCAATGAATTATTTGTACGATATATTGTACAAATAATTGTACTATAATTTAAGGATAGTGTCAAGATTCTGCATGAATGTTTTTAAGTCTTCATTATTATGGTCTTATTAGAGGTTTCGACCTTCAGTACAAAATTACTTATTAGATAAGTTGTGAATGAAGATACAGCAAACATTACAATAGAAGTAAAAATGATTTTAGCTAAGAATCTTTTATTCATTAGAGTTGTACTCCTTTCAACTGTGTAATATAGAGTAAATGATTTTTGTATGAGTACTGCAGGATAGGGCAGAATGCTAAAAAGTGGGCTTCGCCCACACCCTGTCGTGATATTAAGGGCAAAGGGGTTTTTGGTTTGTTAGAGATGAGATTTAGAACGTTAGAGGAAATTAAAAAAGGACTACCAAAAAAGATAGCCCTACAATAAAATTTATTTATCTCTATAATGCGAACCACATTGTACAATTTTTATTGTATCATTTCAATGCGATAAACAATACGATTTACATCATCTATTCTTCTACTCCAATAGGGAGATAAAGTCTCCACTTAATCTTTCTGGTTTTCCTATTCCTTCATAGCCATTTCTGTCAATATCTTTTAAAAGTTGTAAAATGCGATTTAATGTTTTTTTATCTTGTTTCATCCAATACTCAAAATCTTTCCATGTCGCATCAGTCCATGCCTTAATCATTGAAATCAACCTCATGTACTGTGCCACCTGTAAATTTCATTTGAGCAATAGATTCTTTTAATCTTTTCATATTTTCATCTGAATAAAAAGGGTCTATAGATACTTCAAATGGCAGACGTTTTTCTCGTGTCATTTTCTTTGCAAGCATAGTAATAGCTGTTGTCATAGATAACCCTAAATCATTACAAACACTGTCAAATTCTTTTTTTAAATCATTATCCATTCTTACACTAACCGTAGTTTGTGCCATAATAATATACTCCCTTCTTTTTGTTACATTGTAATACATTGTTCTTATATTGTCAATACAATATCCTAAATTTAACGATTGGCATTGCAGGATAAGGCAAAATACTATAAGGTGGGCTTCGCCCACACCCTGTCGTGATAAGGATGGCGAGGGATTTTTGACTTGTTAGAAATGCTATTTAAATATAAATGGGGCAACGAATTGCCCCTTAGAACATATTTGCATAAGTTAAACCACATTTTTGAAAATGGACTTTAAATATTTCATTTAAGAATCTGTTGAAATCTGCACAGTAATCTTGGTTTGCTCTTTCTAAAATATCTCTAGAATTTTTAGTAAAAAATATTTTACTTTTTACATATTCTAAAATGATATTCTTAATTTTGTACTTGTGAATGAGATTGTTTATATATTCGATGTTGAAGTTGGAATCCAGTTGCTCTCTTTCTTTCTTTGTACAAGTACCATGTAAATAGGAAATTATAATGTTCTTCTGGCTTATTTGTGCCTTGTTAGAAGAAGTGAAATCTGATAAATCATCCAACATCTGAATGCAGGACTCAATAGATTCTCCTATAGCCTGAATAGTTAAACCTAAACAAGTATATTTAGCATTTGGTTCTGTTAAGCAAAATCCTAGAAAAAAGATATTTGAAATCAATTTTTCAATTGCTGAATTTAAAAATTCAGTTATATCTTTCGTTGTGTTGTTTAATATTTTGTTATTAATTCTTTCTAAATCACGAATGTCAGTAAAATCTAACTTATTGTTTTTTTCAGTTAATAAGGTAATTCCTCTATTTATTAGAGATACTGCTTCTGGGTGGCTATTAAGTGATTTAGATGCTTGATAAATACGTTCTATGGCAATAGCATGGTCTACTATAGATTCATGATTAAAGTTTGTAGCATCTGCATAGTAACTTTTAACAGTTGAAAATGAGTTAAACGGCTTTTAAACACCAGTTAAAGGGGAGTTAAAAAAACAGTATTCTGCATTTTCAAAAGAACAATGGTATGCGTGTTTTCCTGCTTTAGATAGATTTGCTAGAATGAAACGGTTTCTGCACTCTTTAGGTGATAATTTTAGGATATAGTACCCTATGCTTGCACTAAAGAATGTAGTAGTGAATAAAGTTATTCCATCAAAATCTAAAACGATTTTGTTATTGTTTTCAATGACTTTATTGATTTCTGCTCTTAGTTTGAAGCCTTGCTCTTCTGTGATTGCCATATCTGCAATGTCTTTTATTTTTACGTAATTATTTTGCATATGCGTTCACTCCTTTAAATAAAATAAAAAAGAGAGACACTTAAAAATAAATGTCTCTCTTTAGATGAGTTAATCATCATAATGCCCTCTGCATGATAAGATTTTAATATTTTGTAATTCGTCAATTTCGTAGACAAGCTGGTTAACATCATCAATACGTCTCGAATAGCCAGAACAATATTTTAAGGGTTCTGGTTTACCTATTCCCTACATTGCTCCATTTCGTCTTATATCTTCCAATAAATTGTTAATTCGCTTTAAAGTCTTTTTGTCCTGAGTTTGCCAATAGAGATAATCAGAAAATCCTTGTGCGGTAAATGTAAAGTCATTCATCTTTCATTCTCTCCATAAACTCTAATACCTTCTGTGTTGGTTTCCAATTCTCATTTTCCATTTCCTTTAATTCTTCTGATGTAAAAGAAATTGTTTTTCCTTGCTCTAATTGTTTTTGACTCCTATCCAATTTAGCTAAATACTCAGCATTCTGTTTTGCTTTTAACATTTCATTATACTCTTTTTCAGAGATAATTATAATATTTTCATTTTTAGGTCTTGACACTATGAGCGTTTCCCCATCTATTACTTTGGTACACCATTCTTTAAAGTTCTCTCGTATATCCATACTCTTTACAGCAAGCATACTATCACCTCTTTAAAATCGTATGTTTTTTCGTACTTTTATTATATAGAGTCTTAATTGATATGTCAATCTTTATATATATAATATTTGTTAGGAAATTCGTTACTATCTGCTTAGCTTCACTTAGATAGTTTGAGCTTGTTAGAGTTTCCTCATGTTCAGTACCATTTATGACTTGATAGATTTCAAGTTCTAAATAATCTCCATTTTCTTTTTTATATTTCATTTAAATTGCACCATAAGCTGTTGGTGAGATAAATGGTTATATTTCTAATCGACTTATTAGAATGGTACATTTTTCAATTAGACTTGCTGGAAAAGGATTGGCATTATTGCCATTCCAATTACTCTTTAGATGTGCTATATCATTTAGGAATGTATTCATTTCTGTATCACCTCTTTTAAAATAGATAATCTTGTTAGAAACATTTCATATTTCGGCTGGTCATGTTGAAACCAATTAGGATTGATAAGGCTTATGTGATTTAATCCTACTTGTTTGACTGCCTCTATTGCTGCTTCTTTTTGTGTCATTGGAATTGGTGTTGTCAGACAGTTTGCACCTTCTATAAAATCGTAAGTGGTGAATGATTGGTTGAAATCCATAAGAGGATGCAAAGCGATTGGAGTGTTGGTTTGATTGTCTATTAAAAATCCCCAGTTTCCCCAATGCCTATCAGTGTTACCTGTTAGGTAGTCAAGTATATTCATCATGTAATAAGAATAAGTATCTAACGATAGGATGTACTCAATAGGGTTGATGTCATGATTTACCGCATAGATATCAAATGCCTCTTTAGAGACAATAGAATATTCTTTGCTGGTAAAGATACTACTGATGGAAACGAGTTCCCCTTTATAGATACCCTTTTCGTAAAGAACTTGACTGCATTGAAAGCACTGACAGATTTTACTGGCAAGAATTTCATTTCTGACCGCTATTGTATAGCCACCCTTTAGAAGTGTGTTTCCAAACCAGGCTTTAGGAAAACAACCATCTGTTGATAAGTCTTTTATGGCGCCTTTTAGGGACGGCGAGGTGATTTGCTTTCCTAACAGAGATGCATCTATGAGTGGGTTTTCTGAATGATTGTCATATAAGTTGATACCTTGGAATGTAATGGACTCATTAGAAGTGCGAACCCAATAGACATCTGTTAGAGATAAACAGTGGCATAAGAGTGCTATTTGAGCAGACTTTTTAGAGATGAGATTGAGACTTTTTAGAATGACATCTTTGTGCTGTCGGTTTGCTGGTAGAATTCTACTGGTACACCAAAAGTAGAAGTTAGATAGATTATTTAGAGGGCCATTATCTGTTTCGTCTAGATAGAGATTGTAGGGCATAAACTTTTTAGAGAAGATGTGACAATAACCTTGTGTATCTATCTGTGCTACTATTTTATTATCATGCATAATGTGATACGTCATGATTTATCATCTCCTTTGTTTGGAGGATTTAGAAGAAAAAAAGAAAGGGATACCTGCTTTTTAGGTATCCCTCAAGTATTGATTTATTTTAGCTTTTCTATTTCTTCTTTTGATAGACCTGTACATTGTACAATCGTTAGTATTGGTAAATTACTTTTTAACATATTCTTAGCAATTTCCATTTTCTCTTCTTGTCTTCCTTCTTGTCTTACAGCTGCACCTAATCCTGACATAGTATCAACTCCTTCTAAAACCTCATGCATTTTAATGTTGTAATCTTGTGACAGAACTCTTTTTCTTTCTGCTACACTGAATTTATGTGATAACAAATAAGTTAAGAATCTTATGATAGCAGAATCATAATCATTTGGATTTTTACATAATCTGATTATGATGATGTCCAAAAGGTCATAATCTTTTTTCTTGACAGGATAGTTCTTTCCTAGTAATTCTTTTTTGTCGAGTACAAACTCAGTAATTCTAGGTTCTTCTTTTTCAAAATTACTTGTGCATATCCATATGGTATACACTTTGGCAATTTTACCATAATCATCATTTTCAAATACAGTCCCATGTTCTGCTGAAATTAAACGGCAAGCATAATAGATACACCTTTTTACCAATGGATAGCCTGGAGAGTAATCATTTTGATTTTCCACATTGATGATTAGTTGTATAGGTTCTTTATCTGGTGTTATTGCTGTAAACTTTATGTCAAACTTTATTAACCCTTCTGTTACAGTGCCATCTTCAGTATTCTCATTTATTACTCTTTCAAACTGGTGAACAGCCTCTTTAGAAACAGAGATATCTTTTCCAATACAATTTTTAATGGTTTCAATATCATAACTTTTGTACTAGGATACACATTCTTTTAAAATCCTTGCAAGGACTTCTTTATGGGAGAGTAATCTCTTGCAGGCATCATCATAACTTGCATCATCTCCAATGGTATTGATAGAATTTGATAGAGAAGTATTTTTATATTTTACTTCATTATTAAGATTTAATCTTTCCATTTTACACTTTCTTTATTATATCACATAATTTTACTTTTTTGATAGATATGTTAGAAATATAATTTTCCACTATTTGGAATATGTTGTAAATATCTTGTAGTAATGGTTCTAAATCATCTATTGTCGGCTCATAGTAGTTAGGATTTGGATACCTACTTCTATCGTAGAAATCATTTAGAATGTCTAAAGTGTCACTGTATAGTAGTAATGCAGATATATTAGACTTGTTAGATAGTCTATTTAGATTATGTGATTTCAGAATATCTGTTTTGTCTAACCCTATGTAATACTCATTGATATCATGCTTCAAGATAGATTCAATAGAGTGGTGTGCACTCAAAGCTGCTAAATGGGGTATGGTACTTTTTAGAAATTCCATGTCTTCTAAATCTTTTTTAGAGATTGCTCCATACGTTCCATATTTAAAATTCATACTGTTTGCACCACCAATCAAAATACTCTTTCGTACTTGTTAGAGTTGTGGAATTGTTTATTTTTAATGGAATACTAACTTCTATAACTGGTGGCATATTTTTACATAAAAATGATATGTTATCCAATGTGCAAAGCATTCTTATCACAATAGGACTGCACTCTATTGTGTCAAAAATAACATCTGGGTAATGTAATATATTAAGCACCGTTTGACAGCCTACCGATAGGTTTTCCATACTTGGATTACCTTTCTCTATTGTTCTAATGATAGTTAAATCTTGAACTGTAGGTGTCTGATGTTTTGTATGTAATTCGAAATATGGACTATTTAGAGAAACAATCTTTTTAGAACTGGGAATGAATTGTTTCTTTGTATAAATGTTTATCATTTATTATCATCTCCTAATTCTCATTATAAATGCTATTCTTGAGGAACGCAATCACTTATCTTTAATAAAAAAGTCGAATTCATATAATGCATGAATTCGACTTTCTTATTAAAAACAGCCATCATTGTAATATGCACGTGCGATTACATAAGATGGCTCATAGTATGCACTTGTATTGTAATGTTGCTAAGATTAGTCGGTAGTAAACTTTTCCCATTTGAATTACAGTATGGATATTATACACTAATTCTTTATCTTCATTAGTAATATCGAAATCTCCTGACTTTAGGTTGTATTTTGCAAAATCGTCAACTTCTTGCAATGGTTTTAGACAACGCAGTACATTAGCTAAGCTAATCTAATATCAATACTTGATTGTTTCTCTTTTTCATATTTTTATATTTCCTTATTTTGTCGGCTTTGGAATAGCAATACCATAGTTTTGTGACACTGGAGCAACCAACACCCTTCCAGTACCACGATAAACATTAACAAGACCCTCGCCAGAAGCAACAGAACCAACAAGAGTTTTCGTCGTCCTTTCAACTGTAAATTCCAGAGAACTTGACCATGCAATCGCCATACTGCCATCAATACGAACCATATCTTTCTCCAAATCAATAGTAATCAATTCTTCGGCAGGAACTGGACTTTCCAATACAGCAATTCCCTGTCCTACCAATGCAGTGTTAAATAATCCTTCATTTCCTAAAACAGCAGATGACAATGTGCTTCTAGCAGTAACTTTCATGTTGATACTATCATCACAAGCTAAAAACATTTCATCTTCAATGACCATGCTCCCGTTCCAATTCGCCAAATCCTCAAACAATATGTACTTATAAGTTGGTTCTAGCACCAGCAATCCTGTTCCTTGATAACGTGGTTTAACCATTGTTTCTCCTGTGACCTTGCTACCAATAAATTTTTTCATAAGATCGCCAGCACCTTTGATATTCGTTGCGGCTTGTAGTTGTCCTATCATCATCTGCATGGCACCAGCTTGCAGAATAACTCCCCCATCATTATTTAATTCTGCTATAACTTGTTTTTTTCGTATGTTCATTTGAGAAGCAAAAAAAGCGATACTTGCCGTTTGTGGTGTAATAGACATATCTCTCTCATATTCCAGCAGAGAAAATCTTCCCATTTCTGCAACAATTTTGTGTGCGTTAGTTGAGTGAAATAAATTTGTTTTTACCATTGCTTGACCCTCCATAAAATTATTTATTGATAATTCAACAACAGATATTTGCAGGTGTCATTTATTAAAATGTGTACCTTCCTGTAAACTGAATCTCTTTCTATACAAAAGTAAGATAACATAAAAATTATTTGTATTCAATACCTATTCTAGCATTTTCTGTTAATAGATATGACCTACAAAAAAATCACACATTATTATAAATTTGGTATTATTTATTATACTTCTATGCATTGATTACCTTAACAGCTGGAGCATCTCACATCAAGAGTTTATTTGAGAAATTAGTTAAAATAGGTATCTTTCATCAGTTTTCTCTTGATTTTCACAAGATACTGCAATTGTTACATTATTATAGCCACCTGCCCAATCATTAGGGATACAATAGGAAAATCTATGTATTCTTTTTGGTAGGGATTAGAAATTGTAAATCACTTCTTTGCTTGATGATGTTCCATGCTTCAGTTCGCCATTCGTCTGCTTCTTCAATAAGAAAGTCAGATGTAAAACAAGTGGCTAGTGTAGTGTTAGAGGGTATCTTGAAGTTGCCTTGTCTGTCTTTCTTTAGAGGAAGTTGAAAAGCTGATTTTGTAATGATGTTAGAGTCTTTGTTGTATTTAGAATCAAGATAATAAACATAACAGTTTAGACAGCCCGGACTGCACTTACGACAGCCATGCCATGGATTCCACATTATTGTTATCATGAGAGGTAATCTCCTTTCTGATGGGATAAGGCAGGATACTGCAAAGTGGGCTTCGCCCACCCCCTGTCGTGATATTGAGGGCAAAGCTCAAAAGACTTGTTAGAGTGACACTCTTGTTCATTTTAATTGCTTAAAATGTAATGATTTTAAACTATTATTTTTCGGTTTTACTAAATTAATAAAATCTTTTGCTCTATCATAGATAAAATCACCATACTCTAAATCATCACACAATATGTTAAATTCTTTCGTATTGATTTTAGAAATTGTACTTTGCATAAAGTCAAATTGACCTACATACTCAAATACTTCTTTATGCTGATATCTTTTTTTATCAGTTATACCTAACATAGTAGATTCTGTATAAGAGTTAGATAAAGATAATACAGTATCATATAAAGGTGCAACTGCGATTAGATTTTTAGATAGATTTATTAAAAAATCTATATTGCCTATATGCCTATCTTGATTCCTACATAATGCGTCTAGAAAAGCAACTTTACATAAATCTTCAAAACAACCCTCTGTAATTATTTCTCTTAATCCTTCAAGAGAATAATCTATATCTTCGTCATATTTCGCATTTCCTTTACTTATCGCTTTACTTGTATATCTTTTACCATTTCTATACAAATCTGAACCATTTATTCTATGATATCTACGAGTGTCCTCTACCATAGATAAAAAACCATCAATACCATTTAAAGTATATGGAAAAACTCTAGAATAAGAAATATTAAAAAAGGTAGCTAATTGATATACATTCAATTCTATTAAATAGTCATCGCCACTTTCATCTGGTTTAAAAAGTGCCTTTTCTCCTTTCTCATTTACCATCCACGACATATCACTTGTAGTGCCAGTTACCTCTTCTTCAATTAAAAACCAATTACTCATCATAACGAATCACCTTCTTTGGGATCTCCTTGTAGAAATAAATACGTTCGTATCCATCATGCAATGGAATTCTAAGATGAGATTTACTTATAAGATTACTATAAAATTGATAGAGATAATCAAGATAATCCCATGGATTATATTTGTTTAAGTCTAATCCATGCTGTTTGAATATTACTTCACAAGCGAAGCTTCCTTTAGATGGAACAACTCTTCGCATGATACCATGCCATGTTTCTTGAGTGTTGTATATCTTTTGTGTGTCATCCATATCCGGTATGTGTACAATAATGTTAGGAAATTTATCTTTGTTACCAAATAGATAACGAAATTGATAATCGTCTTTAGAAATACGTTCTAGCTTACCAATGAGTTCTGGACCAACACCAATATCTTTAGACATAATGTAATAAAAGTTGTTAGACATTGAAAATCACTCCTTCCTGTTTCTTATTTTATATGCAAATGGTTTAATATGCAAGAGGCTCTCCTTTCTAAAGACCTCGTTAGAAGTTTCATTTGCAATGATTGTGCTGATACGAATTGCTTCTTCTTTGTATTTCTTGTTAGATTTAGAGATGTCAATGGCGTCAAGTAATAAATTATCTGTTGTGCCTTTTGCATCAAGTGCATGGTCAAAATCATAAAGTGGTGCCATAGAAAGATATTCTCCTGTATTGGCATCACGAAGATAACCAAATCTGGTTTAAAAAGTGCCATTTGATTTTTCTCATTCATCATCCATATTGTATTTTTTGTACTACCAAATATTTCTTCTGTAATTGGAAACCACATAAGGAATCACCTCCTAAAAAAAGAAAGGTAGTGCCGAAGCACTACCTCATAGATTTTTTATTTATTGAAATATATGTTTAAATATGGCATAGTTAGAATTGTTAGAATTAGGAATTGCATAGATGACTTTGTGAATGTATTTTGTTTTGTCGAGGTATTTCTTGAAAAGTTGGGCAACTTCTTTAGGGTCTTGACCAAATACTCCACATCCAAATGCACCAAGTATCAATGTTTCAACCTGCTGTTCCTCTGCTATGTCAATAATAAATTTTATTCTGCTTTCAAGGACAGTAAAATTTTCTTTTGGTGTTACTTTTTGAAATCTATGTGCTGCTTTATAATTAGGAGCTGCACAGGTAATCACATCACATTTCATTTCTTGCTGATTGTGTAGAAATAAAACATCTCTGATGTATAATGCTTTGTTTTGATATAAGGAACGATTCAGGCATTTTAGATTTGGTGTATAGAAGTTGTTTTGAAATTGAGATAGAATGTTGTATAAATTGCTCTCATGACACAAACATTCTTCTTGTGCTCTTGCTCCATTTAAAAATTTGCCACCTGGATTTTTGAAAGAAGCAAAGTTTAATACTGCTGTATTGTTAGAGTGATGCTTGAATATAGCAGATACACTATCTAAATCTTCTACAATGTATTTCGGTGTGACCTCTTTAGAGAGTGCTGGAAATGTATGGTCATTATTGTAGATAGTAGTGTTTTGAATAGAGTAAGCTGTTTCTTTAGAATACTTTTGTTTCATTTCATCGGTATGCTTTTGTGCAACATTTGCTCTTTCTTCTTTGTTTTCCCAATTATAATTTCTATTCATGAGTAATCCCTCCTATTAAATTGTTTTTGAAAAATGTTATAAAATCTTTTTCTGCTTCTGTGAGAGGCAAATTGTTTTTATAGATGGTATCATAGTGATAATAGTCTACCATATCATCCGCATCATTACCATAGATTTTGTGTTCCATAGTATCTCGTTTGATTAGAAGTGTCTTGCAGTATAAGTTGATATCTGCTGCATACTTTAGGTACTTACTAATTTCTTCTGGTTCTCTCATATGTATGAAAAGCATCTTATCATCTGAAAGAAGAAATTCTTCTGTCTGACTTTTTAGATAATGGAATGACAAATCATTATAGTTGGTAAACAGATGTTTTAAGTCTGATAATAGCTTTCTTGATTTATCATCTTTATCGCCATTCCAATGACCTGCTTTTGCTATAGTTAGAATAGGTGTGATAGAAGATATCTTTTTGGTTTTAAAGTGTTTAGAGATAAAATCACATAAAGTATCTTTTCCAACACCACCTTTTCCATTTATGATAATTGCTATCTTTTTCATAAATTTGCTCTCCTTTCTACTAATTAATGAAATATAATGTAGAAAAAAGAGATTAAGTGAATTTTAGGAATGGAAAGGCATTTGGGAGAATCAGTGTACTGATTCTCCCAAATAATACTATAGTCTATTCTAATATCATTCTATTCAAAGAACTCTTTTTATTAATTCTTTCACTCTGAAAAAAAGTTGCTTCTAGTCTGTCTTTGAATTTTAAAAAAGAAAAAGCATATAAAGGTACGGTTAAAATGTTACCTTCTTTACCTAAATTTGATGTTCCAGTTCTTATAATAAAATCAATTTTTTTCTTTTTAAGTAAATCAATAGAACCTTTATTTTTCATATTGGAACCAGATTTTACTTCTATTGCAGTTTTTCCATATATAGAATTCACAAAGAAATCGACTTCCAATCCAGGTTCTTCTATAAAACTGATTGCTTTTGGTTTGCTACCTATATTTTCTGAAAACATATCTTCTAATACAGTACATATATATCCCTCAACAATAATCCCAATAGCAGAAGTGTCTTGCCCTAAAATCTCATTTGCTAATCCACTATCTTTTAGGTAAATGCGACCTTCTCCTGTTAATTGTCTAGAAGCATTTAAATCAGAACATCTATAACTTTGGGTAATCATATGAGCTTCTAATAACCATCCAATCATACTCCTAACAACCTTATTGTCTATTTTATTATGTGTTTTATCAATACCTTTAATCAATTCAGTTACTTTTGACACTTTAGTAGTTATATGTTCACGTGTTAATATTACCTTAGGTATATTACACATAACATCTCTTAAAAATAATTTTTCATCAATATCTTTAATATATGCAATAGATTCATCACAAAAGCGATCTATATTATTGTTAAGTATTTGAGATAATATTCTTCTATCTGCATCATTTAAGTAACTTGATACAACTTCAGGGTATCCACCATAAGACAAATAGACTGAAAATAGTTTTAATAATTGTTCATGTGTATCATAAGAAAATGGTAATAGTGATGCTAAATTTGTTTCTATTATTTCAATTAAGAAACTATAATTAGATGCTTTTAAAAACTCCTTAAATGTTAAACCAGTCATATATACATCATAAGTATCTCCTGCTGGAATAAAAACAGAATCCACAGCTAAATAAGCTAAATAGTTTCCTGTTAGGATTACATTAGATTTTAATCCTCTTGTAAAGAGTCTAAGATTACCGTAAACTTCTGGAGCTGATTGTACTTCATCAAATATAATAACAGAATTTTCAGAATCTATAAATTCTAATTCAGACCACATAGAGATTAATTCACAGAGTGGTTCTTTAGAATTAGAATAACTTCTTTGTTTTAAAGCAACATTAACTTCTCTGTTTTCCATTAAATTAATATAATAGATGTTTTCAAAATGCTCTTTGGCGAAATGTTGTACAGTTGTCGTTTTGCCTACCTGTCTTGCTCCATGTACAAATAAAGCTCGTATATTTCCATTTCTTATTAAAGATAACCAATCTAAGAATGCATTATCTTCAATATCTCTGTGCATATATTGAAACATAAAATCACCTCTTTCTTTTTATTGTATATTGAAGCTGTACAAACTACAAGATATTTATTAAATTAAATCTTAATAATTTAATAAAATTTTTTAGATGCTTTTTCAAATCCATGCTTTAAGCGAGGGTCTGCTTGTACTTTCTCCCAAGTAAGATTTAGGGCAGTTAGAGCATCTTCTGGGTCTTCCGTGAAAGCATATTCATGATTGATCAGTTCTGTGTAAAACATTTGGTAAATAAAATTATCTCCTGTTTTATCTTCTGAAATTGCTTTTTGAAGCGCATCATGGAAGCGTTGGATTGTTTCTTTAAATAACGGTTCATCTTCTTTTCGATAGAACATTCCCATTTCAGTTTGATAAATTTTATCAGTATTAGTTGGCTGTAGTCCAAGTGTTGACATACCCTTTTCAAAATCTTCTTCAGAGAAAGCAAAGAACTTTGGAAGTGCATTATATTCTTCTTGATGCTTATTTTTTAATTTTCTATATTCGTTTATGATAATTCCTCCCTCAAGATAAAAAGAGGTGTCACTAGGACACCTCAATCAATGTATCAAGTTATTTAGATTATTTAGAAAGTCTTCAATAGGAATGTATTGAATATCTGTATTGCTATTAGAAGATTCTCCTTCAAGATAAATAATGTATCTATTCACCTTTTCAAAGTTATTGCAAAAACCAATGATTGTTGGGTGATAAAACCATTTACTGCTTTTTTTAGCATTTACTTTAAACTCAATAAGAGAAAGAATTTTATTTTCATATAAAATGCAATAGTCTATCTCGTATGTGTCAATAATATCTTCTCTGATAGAAAATGTTGACACTATATTTTTAAGATTTAGAACTCTTAATTTTTGTTCAATCTGTGTAATAGCAGTTGCTTCAAAAAGCGTTCCTAAATAAGTTTGTGTTAAGTACAAAGAGTCTCCTGTTAGAACTTTAAGTACAGAATGATATAACATAGGCAATGTACAATAAAACATTTTATCTTTCAATTCAATGGAGTATTCTTCCTTTTCTACTGAAATGCTATAACGTGATATTGCATCAATGGCATTTAGAGTAATGAGAATGTTAAAGACTGCATTTACCATATCTTTATTAAGATTATGGATATCGAAGAATTTTTGTTCTTCAATAATGTATTTAGAATACACAATTTTAATTTTGAGTGCTGGCAATTTGTTTCTGATTGTCCCAAGTAATAATTCAGTCAATAACATAATAGCATCTTTAATATCATCAACTTGTTCCCCTTGTAAAGTATTTTTACTGGAAATAGAGCGGTCGATAGAATGAAAGATATTTTTTGCTATAATGGTAGCTTGGTCATCATTTGTAAACATCTTACCATTTAGACAGAATGTTTTGAAATTTAAACTATTGTCAATCGCTTTTAGGTCTTCAAATAATAAAGGTAAAAATCTTATTAGATGTAGTCGACCTAATGCGGTATCTTCTTGAGATAAAGATAAAAGATAGGAGTCGGTTCCAGCACATATGATTTTTGTCCCAACTAATTTATAGTGGTCTAAAAGTTTATGGAAATTATAATCCAAATCATTTATTCTTGTTATCTCATCAATAAATAATAAATCAATGCTACTATATTTTTCTTTTAAATAATTTAAAATGTGTTGTACAGTTGCTTCTTCATCAATCGTTAGAAATACACTATTGTCTGTTTTATAGTTGTTCCATAACTGTTTTAATACAGTAGTTTTACCAGTTCTTCTTATTCCAAACAGAGTAACTGCTTCTGTATAATTTAATAATGCTTTTTCTGTAATATAATAGGAAGAAGTTTGATAAGATGGTGCTACAATGTGAGATGTTGTTTCATCAGTAATTGCATTGTTAGGATAAAAATTTAGACGCATAGGCTTCATGCTGAAATACCTCCTTAATAGAATTATTGTAGCATCTTTAGAGAAATAAGGCAACTTTTAATTGTAGTAGTCGCATAAATACAAGTGTCTCCTTAATAAGTTCGAATAACTCCGCCAACGCATGGTTGTATCCCAATAGAGCCAAACTCAGAACAAGTTTCATCTGTTAAATTGGCAACATAGACAAGAGGACAATTATATTTCAAATCTCTACGATCATATTCCCATTCTTCCGTATGCTGTGAAACATAGAGGAATGATAGAAGTTCTCCAAACTGTGTGTGATTCTGAATGACATGATAAACAAGGGCATTATACTTCTGCTCGAATTCTTGCACTCTTGCTAATTGTTTATCGTTGAGATAATAAAGTGCGGCATTTAAAGAAAGGTTCAACTTTCCACTGTTAGAAAACTCTTTGATGACATTAGAGTGGAGCTTTAGAATGTGCATTCTGTCAATTGCTTCTTTTTTCATTTTTTCTTTCATACTGTTTTCATCCTTTCTCGTTGCATAAAACAATTTCTGAGCAAATAGGACAACCACCAAAACATAAATCTCGTTTGAAGCAATTAGGGCAAGAATGTTTGAGATGGTTTCTAAAGTCTTCAAACTGTGGGCTATTCCAAGCATTTTCTATAGAATCGTTAGAAATGTCATAAGCCCATCGTTGCTTGTCATTGTCAAAACTACAAGGAAGCATTTTCATATCTGATGTGATGTAGGCTGACCATCTGCCACCTTCACAAGTGTCAATGAAATCTTTAGAGAGATTACTTGTAAAGTTGAGTATTGCAGGGATAGAGCAGGAATCGAAATCTACTTTGAAATCATAGTTATTAGAGTCAATAAGCTGGAAAAAGTGTTGTAAATGTAGGTCATGGTAGGAAAGGACATTTTCAGATTGTCCAAGTCCTACTGGTTTGTGCAGTAGAAATATAACTGCATTGATACCTTTAGTAAATTTATTTTGTTCTAAAAGTGCGATTGCTTCCTCAATAGAGGAGTTACTGAGAACATAATGGATGTTTGTTTTCACTTTAGAATTGATGAGCATTTGGATTGCCTTTAGAGTATAGTCACTTCGATACCAACTGATTGCTACTGCACCACAATACTTTTTGCAAAGGTCAACGATGTGCTGATTAAAACCAAGACCAGAGGATGTAAAGTTAGGGACGATGTTAGATTGTTGGCAGTACTTTAGAATGTCTTCAAATTGTTCATGTTGGTCTGGGTCACCTCGACCTCCTAATGCAATTTGAAATGTTTTTCCTTTACATTCCTCAACAATTTTTTTGAAATTAGTTAGAGTCATGTTAGGATGATGAATTGTGTTGCCACTTTGATAACATTGTACTCCAGCCTTTAGGCATAATCCGCTTTTTCCATGAATACAATGCCCCATAATGCCAATGTCGAGTAATTCTGGAAAGCTGGTCATAAACGGGTCTACTCCAGTATCTTTGCCATTTTTGATAATTCCGCTTCTCATGTAATGACCTGTTCTGGTATTAAACATGGAGAAGAATTTATTTTGTTTATCGACTTTTCTTATGATAGCCATTAGAAACATCTCCTTAAAATCTCAGGTCATCTTCAATAGTATGAAAGTTATCATCTTTGAGAGCTTTCCAAAACTCCTGCTGTAATCTTGTTAATGTACCAATAGGGATATCATCTTCAAAATGAAGCCAGCCAAGACTAACAGAATTGCCTTGTTTGATAACTTCAAGAGATTGAATAAATCTGCGTACCTCTGTACAACAGCCATCATATTCCTCTACAAATTCATCTTTTAAATTTCCGTTGTCATCAAATAAATCTTTTATGTTACCATTCTCATCTGTAAATTCTCCTACTCTGAAATCAAGACTATGCGTTTCATTGAAGTATTCTACCAGTTCTTCTTCTATAGAGCAGGTAACATCACCAAGAAAATTCTTTAAAGCAAACTCTACTAAACGTTCTTTTTGCTTTAGTGTGAATTTATTGTTGTGTGCTACGATAAAACTGCTGCTGCTTGAATTAGTTACAAAATCTGTTCTGAATTTCATTAGATGTTACCCTCCCTTAATTGTGGCAATCAAATAATACAAGTGCATAATTTTCTGGTGCTTCTCTTACTGCTTGTAAGATGTCTTTATCAATTCTTGACGTGCAATATTCTATATCAAAAAATCCAGATTCGAATGTATATTCACCAGCTAAAAGTTTTGCTAACTCATTGAATTCAAGTGTAAAGGTATTATCGTTAGAGAGTGTAGAAACTATCTGAGATAAGCTGTCACCTAAGTTGTTATTAAGAACTTTTAGATATTGAGTGATTTGCTGCTGTTGTGTATCAAGACATTGTTCTAATAAATTTAAAAGTTCATCAGGTTTATTAGAACCGATAATTACATCTTGTACAGTTCTCCAATCAAATGCGTAATGTTGAAAAACATCTGTAGCATTTTCTGCATAATGGATAATTTCACTTTCTTGATTTAATTTGGCATATTCTAAATTGACTAAAATTATATGTGTTGTGTGCATAAATAAGACCTCCTTTGGAAAATAAAAATGGGTGTCTTAAGACACCCTGTTAATCATCTGGATTTGAAATAATATTTAGTATCTCTTTTTGTATTTCTGGTGGATAACTTTTGATTGCATTTTTATAAGAATTTTGATACGTTCTTTTTCCTAACGATGATAATCCCTTTAATGAGATTTTCTCATTATACTTTTCCACTCCTAGAAGTGAAATAAAATAACCTGTACTAAAATTAAAGAACAATGTTGTATACTTTGATATGCCTTCAAAATCTATCAATATTTTCTCTTTGGTATTTAATAGCTTCTGAATTTCTGAACGTAAGATGAGAGCGTTCTTTTCAGAGAAAGCATTTGAAAATAATTTTTTAACTGCTATTATCTTCATTAGAATGACCTCCTTTAGAGGAAATAAAAAGAGGTGTCCGAAGACACCTGATGATTAAAGTTAATAATTTGTGTTGCAATAAGAAGTATTTTAATGCAATTACTATATTAATGAATTTGTTTTATCAATAAAATACAATATATTGATTGAAAAGCAGGTAGGATTGTAAAAATCCATCTACTAAGAATCCTGATGTTGTTATGTAGAAAAAGAATAAAAGTATGATAAATAAGAAAAAACTTTCACTAAAATAAGTTTTTAGGGCATCCGTTAGACGAATGTTTGCACAGTCTTTTGCTCGTTTACTGATGAATGGTTTTAGATTAAAATATGGCTTCTCTAAAAGTTCTTCTATCACTGATGGAAAATAGATAGATGTGATGATATAGAGCATATCCATTACTAAATAAAATAACCATGCATACAATAGAATAAAATTTACTATAGAGAATAGAAAGGACAAAGTGTTGTATGCGATGGTATAGGATTGCATTTGAGAATAATCAACACCTGGGTATACACCTAGCTTTATTAGAATTTCTAAAGCAAATGGTATTGCGAAGAGAAATATAATTGTTTTTTTCATGATGAATCGTATCTTGCTCATTAGAATGACCTCCTTTTAACCCATGTGCATACAAGCGTACTTTATTTTAGTTTTGAGGTAGTCGTATAAAAATGATGGCATACAATGGTCATCTCCCAATAAAGCTACTTCACCAAGATATTGGTAGGCTAAATCATAGACTGATACATCTTCTCGGAATTCTCTTAATTCACCAAAATCCCAATCAAATTCACGATAATCATCAAGTGTACCCCTTGGCAAATACCAGTCCAAACATTCTTCCACTCTCTCTTTGAATTGCTCATTATCTAATGAATTTGCCTCTTTAAAATCAACTTCATCACAACAGAATAAATAACCATTTTTTGCAACTCGTCTAATCCATGAAATATCATAGTTATCTGTGTAACAGAATAAAAATGATGTATAAGTGAAACCTGTATTAGGCTTTTTAGAATCATCTTGTAATGCGATGTTGTACTTTTTAAATTTTTCCATTACTATTTGATAGAAATTCTTATCGTTACGTAATCTATCATAAACATCAAATCTAGACAATATGTTTTTATATCCTCTCAAATTTAGATAGTATTCTTTAAATTCAGATATAGTTGATATTGTTTTATCTATGGCATCAATAATATCTATTAAATCAGATGCTAGTTTTTTAATAAAATCTCTTGCATCTTCAAGGGTGATGGTGTTCCCGTTAGGTTTGCCAAAAATAAAACTACTGCTACTGCTGTTAGTTACAAAATCTAATCTGTACTTCATAAAAATGCTCCTTTCATTAGAAATTAAAAAAGGTGCCCAAAGGCACCATATCATAGTAAAAAGTATTTACATTTGTTATAATAGAATTGTTGTTCTTCTTTAAATAGAGTAATCATTTTTTCAATATCTTTATTCTGTTGATATTCTTTTAAAGCCTCTATATATTCATGTCTTTTTAGATCCTGAATTACAACAGGCACAATATTATTTTTTAGACATTCTCTAAAAACAAGCAATCTTCCTGTTCTACCATTACCATCCTGAAATGGATGTATCCCTTCATATCTTGCATGAAATTCAGATAAAATATTCAAAGTTATCGTTTGCTTATGGTACCAATCTAAAAGCTGAGTCATTTCAGTTTCTACAAACTGAGGTAAAACTGTAACTGATGTACCAACCATATTAGGTCTTTTCTTATAATCACCAATTGCATAGCCATTTGCTCTATCTTCAAATACACCACTTTTTAATTCAAAATGAAATGCTTTAATAAGCTCTTGTGTCAATGGTTCTTCTAAAGTATCTAACATTTTATTAAACATTAGAAAATGTCCATTCATTTCTTCAACATCTTTGGCTCTATAATAATCTTCTGATTTAGGTAAAGTGCCAGTATCAAATAAAGATGCTGTCTGTTCTTCCGTTAGAGTACTTCCTTCAATCTTATTAGAATTGTAAGCTAATAATCTTTGTGTAAATGCATAAACACCAGAACGGTCAAATCGTTTTCTTTCAATCTGAAATCTTTCTAAAATAAAAGATAAAAATTTTTCATTATCATCACTTGTACCATTTAAATTCATTTTACGCAAAAAAACCATCTCCTATTCATTTTGTTTTGTAAGCATTTTATCTTTTTGAACTGCTGTGTTAAAGTAGTAATCAGGATTGCTGATGCTTTCAGGAGTTTAGATTCTAATTTGGGTGCAAATCTAGAATCAATTTCTATTGTTGGCATAATAGAACCTCTTTTATCCATTTTCTCAATTATATAGCAAATAGATGCGAACTACAATGACATTCTTGATAAACCTGTCTTTGTTTGTGATGTTGTGTTTACGATAGAGAGAATGATTGCAGCTGCTTGCTGTAATGCTCTTGCCTGTACATCTATCCAATCCTCTTTAGAGTTTGGTTTTCGTTTACCATTTTGTGTTTTCTTTTGTTCTGATGGACTGCATAATCTTTTACAAATGTCAGTATCAAAAATCAAAGAGAACCCACCTTCACTGTATTGTTGCCAATCTTCTGCACCATTTAATAAATCTTTTTCTGTAATTTGTTCGATAGAGTCATCATTTAGAGATTCTATGTAGTTATTGAATATTTCTTCTGCATAAGTTCGAACACCTTTATCCCATGCAGAATGGGATGGATAATTGCTAATTTCTTTTTGGATATCAGTAATCAATTTTCCTTTCATTTAAAATCGCTCCTTTCATTAAGAAAATAAAAAAGGTGCTCGAAAGCACCATGTTTTTTAGAATGATAGAATGTCTGCATCTTTAGAGTGTGAGAGTTGGTTCTGTATTTTTTCCTTTAAAACAACAGCCACAATAAATCCAGTTAGAACCCTCTTCAGAGAAAGTTAAATATGTAGGTTGTAAGGTGTTTGTATCCGGGTCGTAAATATCTCTTTGCGGTTCTCCTGCTTGTAAACATTGACTGTTTAGAAAAACAGGCGGTGAAGCATTGAGTAATTTATTTATGATTTCATCATCTATGCTATCTCCAACATTTGCAACTTTTGTGAGAAATCTGACTTTCTCCCAATCTTCTATTGTAACGTGTTTCATTGTTTTACTCCTTCCTTATAAAGATATTATGCAATAAGTGTAAAATATTTTAGAATTTTTAATTAATGAAGTAATTTGTTGATATTAATTGGTATTTTCTTTCATATTGTATTTTTGATAAATGTTGTTGAGGTCTTTGCTATTTGAACATGAAGTAATGTAGAATGTTTCGTTAGGCATTAACTTTTGTAATCTTTGCAATGTTTTTACTTTATTTAACTCATTAGGAATGATATATATCTTTTCATTGATGTGCTTGATTGTAATCTTGCTTGGGTCAAGACTTTCTTTCAATCTGTTTAGAGTTTCATTGGGATTAGATGATTTGGTATGCATCATCATATCATTTAAACTCTTAACGATAGCACATCTGTTGGGGTCTTTTTCTAAAATCTTTTTAGATTTCCATAATTCATAGAGAGATGGTTCAATGAGTTCTAATGTTTCATACAACCAGTTGGTATCTATTTTTCTGTTGTGCAATAAAATACCGCCAGTACTAATAAGTGCATACACAATAGAAACATCTTTGAAAAATCTTGTTTTTGCATATTGTGCTAAAGAACAGTTTGTTAGAGGGATGAACATTGGAGATGCACCTCCATTCTCTTGAGGATTGCACAAGCTCTATAGTTTTGTAGTGGATACTCCTCAATAGGGATTTGCTTGTCTTTCGCTAATTGAATGATGTGCTCTATGTATTCGGTGTCTGAATTGGAACGAACCAATATCTTTAGAGGATAACTTTGTAAAAGTGAACGAGTAGTTTCATTGATGCCAAGCGTTATAGTACAGGTATCGAATAAATTGAGATTGCGAAGAATTTCCTCTGCTTCTTGAGAACCTGCATTGTTAGAGAGTTCTTCGATGGGTTCAGTATTATCAAACTGTTTTTCGATGCTTTCGATGAATTCATAGGAAACATCTTTATCCTCTAAATATTCAAAGTAAGCTGCTCCGTGAAAATCATTTTCTGCTATGACTTCGCTGTTTAGAATGGTTCTGCTGAATAGTTCAGAAACGGTGGAACCAAGGCAAGTATTAGGGATAAGGAAATCTTCTTTTGTTCCATAGAGACTCGTTAGATGTGCTGGGTCTGCTACTACTGCTAAGTTGTTAGATATGTGATGTTCTTTTGTCCAGCCATCTATGAATTGGATTGTTTCTGGTTTATGCTTGCCTAAAATGTATTGCAGAGCATTATGGTCGATACCTTTCTTGAGAATAATAGAGATTGTGTAATGTGGCACGTTGACGTTGTATTTCTTTAGAATGTACCTCTTTAGAAGAATACCTACTGGTGTGCCTGTTCTTGCTAGAGATACTAAAGTGACATTGGTGCCTTTTTGTGCGATGATTTTATCTACTAATTGAGCGATGGCATATGCAATTCTTCTGCCATATTTGGATAATGCTTGATGATAAAGTTCTAGGTAAGCTCTGCTAGGTTGGTATTCCAGTGGGAGCATTTCACTGTAATGAATTCCCTGTTGTCTTCTTTTTTCTCTTTCTTTAAGAGGTAATGGTTGAAGTTCTCCTGTGATGTCCTTTAGAAGAACAATTACGTCTTCTGGTTTATAAGATGTTTTCATGGGTTTTCCTCCTGTCACATTGTTTTTATTTTTAATATGGCGGTTTCAAGTGGAAGTTGGAAAGTGACAGGAGAAAAAGAAGGGGAACAGACTCGTTAGAGTGCTGTTCCCCTGTTAGATGTGATTTTAGGATTTCTGAATTAAAAGTGCTAATTCATGTAAAACGTTGCCTTGCAAACTTATAGTTTGCAAACGAGAAATGGATGTGTTGATAAATTCTTCTTTGCTATTAAAGAATGGCAATCCTGTATGATAAGAATTAAACTGGTCGTATAAGAAATGAAATAAATCTTGTGGAGTGGATGTTAATGCATTTTGAATTTCATCAGTATAGGGATATTCATCTGGTTGATTCATGAAATTGATAAACTCATTATATGTTATGAGAGAATCCTCAGTTATATAGTAATAATGAATTAGAACCCACACAAGATTATAAACAAAATAATTCTTGTTATCTTCATCAATGTATTTACTATAATCAAACTCACGTACTTCGTTAGGACCAAGTTTTAGATAGATACATTGTGCCTGTTCAGACAGATGAATCATATCACTTTTTAGATTGCATAACTGAGGGTCGTTGACTCTTCGCATTCGAGATAAGAGTTTATTTTGAAGCTGAAGATAATCACATTGGATGTTGTATTCAATACAATGGTAGTCAAGTGAAATATATATAAATAAACTTAGAAGTTTCATTTCAATGTCATCAAGTTCTTGGCAAATTTTAGCTCTATGCAGAACTTCATAGAAAGAACCATAAATGATAATATTCTGGAAGAATGCTTTATCATTTTTAGATAGTTTGGTGCAT
This sequence comes from Clostridia bacterium, assembly GCA_910575055.1. Taxonomy (GTDB): domain Bacteria; phylum Bacillota; class Clostridia; order Lachnospirales; family Anaerotignaceae; genus Coprocola. Next base: position 10,313 of record CAJTDC010000023.1, on the reverse strand, counting down.
TCAAGGCAAGACTTGAGATTGCTGTTAGAGATAAATAGGGTAGAACCATCCCTGTCTAAATGCACATAATCATCATTAGAAATGTATAGTTGATACTTGTTGTCATTGTGTTCAATGTTCATGATAGGAATATTGTCCGTATATTCAATGTTAATTCTCATAATTTATTCCTTCCTTTCTTTAGTGAATAATGTAGTACCCATTAGAGGATACCTTTGCAGATGTTTTAAATTTATTTATTGCATATTCTTCAACTTTCTGGTTTATAGAAAATGGAATTCTTACTGCCCCTCAACATCAATTCCTGTTATTTCTTTAAATATATTCTTATTAAAATTTGGAATGGACATAATGACTTCTTTTTCTCTCTTGTCTAACTGGTTCCATCTTTTCTGTCGTATTTGAATCATTTCATCTTTTGTAATCAGGTCTTTAATATTCCAATCTCTTGGGTTGTAGTATCCGATATTTTTGTATCCAGTACTTCCAAGTCCTATACAACTTTTCCCTGTGTTTACTATAGAGAGCACTTCTTCCCATTTTAATTCTCTTTCTATTTTTATTTTATTTGTACAATATGTTCTTTCATCAGTATCTATTTCTCCATAGGCTGCAATTTCTGCAACTTTATTTTCTTTGTTGAAGTCATAAGAATCATAGCAATCTATTAGGTTCTTACAAAAATGAAATCCTCTAATATGTACCATTGGTTTTTCGTCCATTTCATAACATTCTTCAATTTGATACTGGAAACCCTTGTAAGTCCAATCTGGATTAAAAACTTTGTAGCCTCTCACTTCACTCATAATTTATTCCTCCCTAAAAAAAGAAAGGGGCATTACTGCCCCAATTCATCAATAATAACTGTCGCTGTTGTAAAGTAGATGATGTGACGTAATCTGTTTTCATCATCAAATAATATGTAATTGTTGTTAGTTGTCTCTACATCGAAAGCACATTTGTACTCTTCAATAAGTTTACCGTTAATATCATAGACTTTTACGTGTCTTGGAATACCACCAGAAACGTTAGAGGTAAGGTCTTTAACGAGTCGCTTGCCACCTTCTGTTGATGTGAGATAGAATACAGAAGCGATGATGATAATGGCAATAACTATAGTGCCCATTACTACATTGAGTTTATGATGGAATTTCCAGATAATGATAGATGCTATGATGATTGTGATTAAGATAATAAAAATCGTAATTAGACTCATAAGTCAGACCTCCTTTAAATGGATTCTCTGTATTTGTGGATTGTTAGGAAGTAGCCTTTGTCACGATATTTTTTCTCTTTGAACTCTTTAAAGAGTCGCTTTTTGCATTGTTTGAAAGATTTATATTTACGATGGAAAATGTTGTTGAACATTTCAATAAGTTCTTCTTCACAATCAGCATAAAAACCATACTCACACAGAGGGTTATATTTGGGTGATAATTTAAAATCTACTGAAAATCTCGTAGAAAAATCATCTCCTGTTAAGTCAGTATTTATATAAATACCATTTCCACATTCTTCTGCTATGAGAACATAAGTGATGGATGGATAATGTTTTTCAATGATTTTATCCCACATTTCGGTCATTGGATACCAAGCAGTTTCTGTAGAAAGTTCTAATCTATCTGGGTATGTATCTTCCTCTGTTTCTGGGAAATAAGTTACTAAACCTCTACAAGGAATTTCATTGTAATCAAATCCAAAACCATTTACAATATTCCCTAACCAGAAGTTTCCAAATTCATTAGAGATACGCTCTTTAGATGTGAAGGATTTTAACTTGTCGTATAAATCCTTTATTTCATTTTCGTCACCTCTAAATACATAAGATGTTGTGCACCAATTTGGCATAGTCATTCCTCCTTAGAAAATAAAAGAGAGTGCCCTAAAGCACTCAGTAAAATTTAAATAATAATCTATCAATGATCACTATAATTAGTTAATATAGATTTTGAGTTAACTTGAGATAGAATATCGTAGGATTTTAAAAATTTATCGACAAAGTGTGTATAAGCTTTTAAACAAAGTTAATTATTTTTTCCATCTAAAATAATCTCATACGTGCCAGATTTCCAGCAGAACCATTACCTTTTTGATTATTAAGGTATTCATTCATAGCTTCTTTAGCTATATCACACCACATTCCAGAATCAAAAAGTTTATCTTGATATATATCTGTAATATCTGAAAGCATCTTATCATCATAATCTAATATACCTGCTTCTTCCAAAACAGTATCAACATCATTTTCATTAAACTTACGCTGTACTTCTCTGTGTATGTTTCTTGCTTCTTCAAAATCAATTTCAATTTCAACTTCTTTATTTCCTAATTTACCTTTAACTAACATAAAAATTCACTCCTATTCATTTTCATAAGTAGTAGCATACTTATGCACTAATATATAATATTCTTTATTACAATACTCTTCTTTTTCTAATTCTTCCTGCACTGCTTTTACACATTGTTCATAATTGTCATAGGAATAACCAAATATAGAATTTAATGTTTCAGTAATATCTTTTTCAGAAGAAAAATAATAAGTGCTTTCGCATTCATACTTTTCTGGTGCACTTAATTCCATACAAAATCTATCTGAATAAATAGAGCCTTCTACATCGGTATTTACAAGAATATCATTACCTTCTTCTTCAGATATAAAAACATATCTTATAGATGGATAGTATTTTTCAACAATTTTCTTCCACATCTTCGGCATAGGTTTCCAAGCTGTCATAATATTAACGGAAAACTTACATTCTGATAAATGTTTCGTTATTTCTGAAACAGACAGAACTTCTCCTCTACAATCTATCTCATTGTAATCAAAGCTAAACCCATCTACAACATTACCAAGCCAGAAGTTTCCGAAATTATTGGGGATACGCTCTTTAGATGTGAAGGATTTTATTTTATTGCAAAAGTCCTTTATTTCCTTTTCATTACCAATAAATGTATAATCGGTATAGCACCAATTTGGCATAGTCATTCCTCCTTCTAGAAAATAAAAAATTATACTAAAACTTAATTATTGTATTTTAATAAATATAAAAAATTTAAACAATCTTTAAGGAGAAAAATAATTTAATATGAAAAACAAATACACTTTGTAAGTGTATTTTTGGTGTAAATCAAATTGGAAATTATAATCAATGGTGTGGTATTTTGCTGGATAAAAAGGAGCATTACGCCCCCATTGAGTTGTTAGATAAGTTTAATTGTTTACAGTTATCTTTATGTTGAGTCCAATTTTATTTTGGACTTCTTCTTTGTTGTTGTCGGTTACATAGAAGTAAGCTGTGCAATCGTATGTCCCTTTAGAGAGAGGTGTATCAAGTTTGGCTTCTTCTATTTTGTAGCCAGGTTCTATGATGTCAGATTTGTACAAGAGAGTATTATCATGGTAAATTTCGACATACATAGGATAACGATTTGTTTCAATATTTTGTATCATCATATTGCCTTTAGATTGACCATCTTTAAATACAACGTTTGTATTCATAAAAACATTGAACATACCTTGTTTCACAGCTTTATCAATTTCTGCTTGTAAGTCCCTACTTGCTCTAGGTTGGTCCCAATCTATTTCACCTTTCGAGATGTCTGAGCGTAATGGGTTGCAACGCACTAAAAATAAAAGTAGTGAAATAAGTACAATAATAACAATGATTATCTTATTTCGCTTTTTCTTTTTATTGTTTTGCTCCTGAGATTGCAGTTCCTTTCTAATATCTTCATTATTCATAATTAAACCCTTTCACAAAATAATAAAATTTATGAAATAAAAAAGAGAAGTACCTAAATAGCAAGTACTTCTCTTCAATACTAAAAAATTAAAATATAATCTATTAAATGTTAATCACCAATAATATTGCAAACTAATCTCAAACATTTATTGTCATGGTAAGGTCATATAAACTACCACCTAATAAAAGTTTTGCTGGCAATTCATTAGCACCAGAAGTTAATACAACATCTGCCATTTGTGGATGTAATGTGATATGTTCTGTTACACCATCTGGAGAAACAACTGGTACACTGATATTGATATCATTTGCTGTTACAGTGTCACCCGCTTTGAGTTTTCTGTTAATTAACTCCATTTAGATGTCATCTGTATTTCCGATGTCATAAACTTTTAATGTGTAAGATGTAGATTTGCCATTACTTAATGTTACAGTGATATTTGACTTACCATAGCGAAGCCCATTTACAACAACGCTCTTATTACCATCAGAACCACTTGCTGCTTCTACAGTTGCAATCGCCTCATTAGAGGAAGTAATGCCTACTAAGGAAACGGCACCACCTTCACTGTCCCAAGTGATGTCTAATGTGCTTGTACCACCAGCAATTAAAGTGCTGCTGTTTTGTACAGTAATTCCAGAGGTATCTTCTGGTGTACTGATGTCATTCCATTTAGGTCCAGTGGTAGTATTGTCGCCACTCCAATCAAGGGTGAAACTCAATACAGCTGCATCTGATTTTTGATTTACAGATTGTGGTGGCAATTTTGCCTGTATGTTTAAATCTATGTAGCTGTTTTTAGGAATTTTCCAATCGTTAGCATTTAATGAAAAACTACCATCGTTAGAGAGGGTATCCCCTCTCAGCTGTAATCCTACATATTTTGAGTTTTCTGGTAATGTGCTGAAATCAGTATTCCAGCTCTTTGCCTGCCAACCATTATCTAGACTAGCTTGAATGTTTGTTACAGCAATGCCTTTTGTAGAGACTCCATTGATGATAGCTGCATTACTTGGAGTATGGACATTACCATCTTTATCTACTTTGATTGGTAATGTAGATGGAACATAGGCAGAAAATAGTACAGGGTCTTCTTCACTGTCTGTTACAACTTCAATATTTACTACAGATTGTCCTGTATTGCCTGCTTTTGTGACTTCATCAAAACCAGTCATGGCAAATACTTGTGTAATGGATAACAATGAAGTAACTGCTATCATCTGTAATGCAACTAGTTTTTTATGTAATTTGTGTTTCATATCATAACCTGCCTTTCTGTCTAAAATATAGAAAATTTTGAAAAGAAAAAAAGGGGGTACTCAAAAATGAAGTACCCCCAGTATTTAATTGTTTTGCTCAATTTGTCTCTTTTTTATGCAGTAAAAAATTGAACCAATTTGATGTGTAGTATAATCCCATACAATATACAATATAACTTGTAATGAAAATTTTATTTATTTTTCTTTGTTTGAGCATTCCATTAAATCAAACAGGAATTCAATTGTAACAGCAACTAATTCCAATATGTCGAAAAAAATCATAAAGCCATCTCCCTTCTTGCATCGTATTTTGATAAAATGGTAACAATTAAATACTTTAGAATAAGTTGATTAGAAATGTTCTTTGTGTGTTTATTTCGTGACATAAAAATAAGTGTCAACGTGATTGCTATTGTTTCATAACATTACATCAACTATTTTCTTATTCATCAATAGGGAGTGTCATGAGAGAAATACGATTTTCAATTCTCTTTAGGAACTTTATATTTATGTTTGTAGAAATATTTAGTAAAAATAATATGCTCTTTTAGAAAGATTTTTCACATTAGACGATTTAAAAACCTCTCGTGTATCATTGTACTTATCTACCAAATTTCTATGCATAATTACCATTTCATTCCAAGATAGCTCTTTTGAGTCATTTGTTTGCTCTATACTTGGAAAACATTCAAATTGATTTACAAACTCTTTTGACTTTTGATATAAAGAATTTATAGTACAAAAGTTTTGATTGCTATCACATAAACAATCATTGTAAAGAAATGTTCTGCCATATTTTGATTGATTTTTAGCACAATCAATAGGAGCTTTCATAGCTACAAGTTTACAAAATTTTTCAAAGTTTTTACAAAAATCCTTATCTTGTTGTGTTACAATAATATCACTTTTCTGATAATTTCCATCCTTAGATAAACAGGTAAAAACCCAATCTTCACGAACAATCATATTATGTAACGTATTTAAATACTTCACATAATAGTATTCTCTACACGAAATTGGAAATACTAACATTTTTGTATATTCCTTTCGAAGTTTTCTTAAAACATTATATACATATATTGTTTCAGGATTATCTGGGATTAAATCCATAAAAATACATATTATTTCCGTATTAGATAACTTAGTTAATTCACGTTTTAAACCGCCACAACCATTACTGTAAATAAAATCCTTAGAAGATGCTCTATAACATACTTCATAAAAATTTACTAAATCTACACCCTTTTGATCTTCAAAAATAAATTTCAAGTGTCCACCTCCAATAACAATTGTTCTTCCTGTAAGGTTAAAAAGCATAGTTGTGCATCTTCAGTGAGATTAGAATCATTCTTACAATCAATAAGTACAATTGCTTTTTGTGCTATCTCTTTAATATCCTGTTCAAATTTGTCATTATACATATCATATCTATCTAACATCACTAAATCAAGATCCGTTGTCATTAAGTAATGCATTAAACTTCTACCTGCAGTTAAATCAGTATAAGTATAAGCATCAGTACGTTCACCATAGCTTCTACACCTTTTTAGTATTCTACAAAGAAATGTTTTGCCAATAGCAGATTCTTTTTCAAAAACATACAACCCTGGTTGTTCTATCTCTACAGTAACAACTCTATTTTCAGCTTTATATCGTTTCATAAAATCACCTCTTCATAAAAATTCCTTTTCTACTCATATCGGGAACATAGGGTCTTTCATCTGTTAGATAATAGTTTAATCTATCTAAATTGGTAAAGACATAATTATCCAAACAAACCTTAATGTTATTTTTATCATGAAAATTTTCATTATAAAAAGTTATAGTTGAAAAAGTAAGTAGTACATTTCCATCTAAATAGGTTATAATTGTATCTCTAGCATTAAGACCACATTCTTTCAAATCTACCAGTTTATCTGGATTATTTAATACTACTAAAGCAGCTTTACAACCTGTACTCATAAAATTAATTGGAAGCTTATCACCAAATCTGTCTGTAAAGTGTAAAGCATCTTTAAAGGAGCCCAATTCAATTTTATTGATCACTAAGTTTTCAAGAAAAGAGCCTGTTAATTTTAAATTATCAAATTCTCTCTCAACATCTGTAATTATATCTAATTTAGGTAATTTCTCATCACGAAAATAGATATTCATCATAGGGTAATCCACCACCTTCCATTTTGCTTTAATATATCATAATACAATATAAAAAATATTTCTATACGATTTTCAATTCTCTTTAGAGACTTTATATTTATGTTTGTAGTACAGAAAAAGACTTGTAAGTAATATGATTTGCACACATGCAGATGTAAGCATACCGATATTTACAGCATAAACGCTTCTAATAGAAGAATCAAAAATTCTTATCGTAACTGCTACGATAGAAATAATTGATAACTCTTTATATCGTCCTAATGAATTTAGAAAAGATGACATAGCATAGCAAGACGTATCTATTATCATTCCTAGAATATCAAATGACATGTTTAGTAGCATATAATCAGTTATTGTTAGAAAGAAGCTAAGTATACCAAGTATTACAAATGCTAGGATGAAAATAATGCCTAACACAATATATCCAGCTATGATATCTAACTTTAGAATGTTTAATAATCGCTTATCATTTATCTGACTAATATGGTTATACTTGATAGGTTCAGAAGCTATATCTAAAGATATTAAAGCACTTTCCTCACAAGCACAATCCCATTGTACATCTGTAACAGTAGTTATGAAAGCATATTGAAAAGCAATACTGCCATTAGAATTAGAAGTAGTAGCTGTCCCTGCTAGATATGTATTTCTTGTCCCTATAAAATTTCCAATAGAGTTTAGAATTCCCTTTAGAATATCTCGAATACCATATTTGAATGCTTTTAAAAATTCCCAAGTAAAGTGGATTTGGTATTGTTTCAATTCATAAAGAACTTTTAGAAGTATTGTTAGAGTGAAACTTGTTAGAGGTAGAATTAGGATACAAAGTTGCAAAGAGAAATTGAGTGTCATTGACTTGTTTAGAAATACATAAAGTAATGCACCACCAACTCTTATGAAAGCATAAAGAAATCCTAGCTTATTATTTAATTCTAATCTCCCAGTATATTCGTAAAATGAAAATACCATAAAATCAAATACTTGTAATCCAATTGATGCTATGGCATAAATAGTGTAGATGTAACAAATATCTATCAACTCATTAGGGACTTTTAATAGGGTTAGGTATTGTTTAGCATAGAATATGAATAGTAAGTAGGCTGCTAATTCTACTAAAGCAAAAATACAACAGCCACTGAATATAATTGACATTGTTCTGTTTTTATCGTTTTTAATATCTTTAAAAGCATAAAGAAAAATAGGATGATTGAGCCCTCTACTAAACATGCTCCATAAAAATTGAAAAGCATAAGTGAATCCAAAAACACCTATGATTTCCTTGTTGATAAATCCACCTAAAATGTATAGTGATAGGATAGGGGCTAATGAAGTTAGAAATGTGGTAATGTCTAGTTTTAGTAATCGGATAACTCTATTTGTTAAATCTTTTCTATTTACCATTGCCAGCCTCCCAAAGAAACGAAGTGATATATCTCTTTCCAGCTATGTACTCTTGTTGCACTGATATCTCTGTTGCCTATGGTATCCATTAGGAGTGCAGAAATGTTGTGCTTTATGCAATCAAGGTACACCATTTTAGAATCATCAATCATTAGATTGATATTGTTTTCAAAACATTTTTCTAATTTGAAACTTGCACCTCTTGTAAAGATAAGCTTGTCATAATAAATATGATTGTTAGATAGCCAAGTTCTTGTTAGGGTATGTGGATTACACCAAGTCCCATCATCTCTAACTGTTATGATAATAATTTTGTGACCATCAGCTTTTAGTTTATCTATGTACTCTTTAGAATGATAGATTGGTGTCAGATTAGCACCCATTCTCTCTGCATTGTTTTTATAGAAGAAATCTGCTTCTTCTGGTGTCCAATCAAACATCCAAAAAATATTAGATGAATGGATGTTGATGACTCCATTGTTCCGTAATGTTTTGTCGTGTAACAGACATTCTTTGATGAAACAGTTATCGTAATCTGATATGACATTATCAATGTCTATTCCTATGTTCATTTTTAAGTTCTCCTTTCTGAATTACAAATAGTATTCTTTGATTTCACAGTTTTTAAGTCCTTTATCGAGAAACCTGCCATCTTTAGGAATACCATTGAAATAAGCGTAAAATGCTTTAGAAACACCACTATGACCAGCTACTATTATGTTGTTGTAATTTGTACTCTTTAGAGAGTTGATAAAGTCAAATACTTTATTGAAAAATGGGATAATCCTTTCAGATGTTCCATAATGGATTTTAGAATAGTAGTTCCAATATTCTTCTCGGTTAGTGACTTTCAGCGGCTGCCCTGAAAGACTTCCAGAATTCCTTTCTGTTAATCTGTTGTCGATTATAATTTGTTTCTGTTTTGTATTTATGATTTCTGCTGTGTGTTTTGTCAGTAAATTCCATAGAGATTGTGATTAACTTGTCCATGTCTTATTAGATGAATTTTCATTGTATCATTCCTTTCTCGTAATAAAAAAATGGGATGCACTAGACATCCCATAAATATCTTTCTTTTCGTATGTTGTCATCTTCTAAAAATGTTTTGTAATTTATCCATGCTTTATACCAAGCCGTTCCCTGTCTTTGTGTTAGCTGAGACAAAGCTATTCCATCATGAAATTTATAGGTATTCCAAATGGAATATAAAACCTTTGAGAAAATAGGATTTGTTTTCTCACTGATTTGATAGATGATTTTATCACAACTTTTATAATAATGTGTTATCGGGTTATCATAGTATTGATGGAAATTATCATGAATACTTGATAATGCTGGTCCATATTTCCAAGCTTCAAATCTTTCAGAAAATAGAGGTTGGTTTGCTTCAATGAGATAATCTCTATAAATGAGATATAATAGTCTTTGTAGCTTCATTGGCGTGATAGAGATGTTTTCATTGAATGAAAGATGAAGCAGATTATTAGAAATGAATAGTGGACTTGTTGTGCTTGTTAGAATCACCTTCTGCATATACCTTTGCTTGTTAGAAAAGTAATTTGTTGAACTTAATATTTTTGTTACTTGCATAGTACATATTTTGATACCTCCTTATTCTTTTTTGTATATGAAAGAATAAAGGGGGTTACGAAATTTTTCAGAAAAAAAGCAACCACCAGACAATCTGGTGGTTTTTCCTTTGCGGGTATAACCCTCTGTTCCTTGCGTAATGCGTAAAACGCATAACAACTG
>CAJTDC010000022.1 GCA_910575055.1 Clostridia bacterium | reverse complement strand
CAGTTGTTATGCGTTTTACGCATTACGCAAGGAACAGAGGGTTATACCCGCAAAGGAAAAACCACCAGATTGTCTGGTGGTTGCTTTTTTATTTTTTCAGATATATTTGTTTATGTGTGGTTTGTATATTTGATTTCATCTATACTCGTGAGACGATAAAACAATTATGGGACGGAGGTAATTGCAATGTCAAATAATATAATCTATCACATTTTCTTTGTTATTCTATCAACTCTAATCATCTATAAAGTCAGACATAAATATCTAAAGAGCCAGATGAAAACTGTAATTATGCTATTTCTATCGCAGTTATTCCTACTGTGTTTTACATTTGTGGTTCTACCTTATTATAGTTTTTCAAAAAGTGAAACAGTTATAGCATTGCTCATCAGTTCAATGGTAGCAGGTTTCTATACAATATGGAACTTTGATAGAAATAAATTTTATGTAGGTTCTAATTGTGTAACTACTGTAACTATAACTACGTATTTAACTACATTATGCCATCAAGTCTTCTTCCCTAAAGAGTACTGGATTAGTGCATCAATTGTTGCATATATGATATTTCTTGCTATTGCATCTATTGTATTTGCTGTTAAACAAATCTTTCCTGATGCTGTGAAAGATGATTCTAATGAGTAGAGTTTATTTCATTTTTATAGTCGGTTAGCCGACTGTCTTTTTTCTCATAAAATTTGGAAACCACTCTAACTATCTTATATACCTAGACGTGGTTTAACAAATAACCTTTGTACCTTATGTACAGCCCATCTAACAATAATGGCAATCTGAAGTGCAGTAACAAATGCAAATAGTTGGGCTAACTTATGTTCATGGTATTTCACCTCTTTATTATCATGTTGTAAATTTTTTAATTAAAAATTATTATACATATACTTTTATGAAAAGTTAACCGTTTTTCTAAAAGTATATTGTATACCTGAAATACCATGAACAACCACTAAAGTGAGGGTAGTCTGTTTTTTAGACTACCCTCACTTTTTTTATCTCCAAAAATTTTCAGTGAAAGGAGTTCTATCTAATGAATATGGTATTGTTCCTAACAATCTATTGTATCATCAGCATCACTCTATCGAGTTTTATTTTCTATAGAGTCAGACCTCACTTGTATAAACAACTTAATATCCCCCTCTAACAAGATGCGATGGCAAACCGTTGTAGCAATGTTCTTATTACATATTCTCATAATAGTAATTACTATTGCCATCTTACCTTACTGTGAATCTAAAGAACAGATTACGATAGATATTTGTTTTTCTCTTTCTGCACTTCTTGCATCATTATACACGATATGGTATTTTGTCAATCACAAGCTCTATGCAGGAATTGATTTCATGATGATTTTAATTATGGTTGCATTTCTATTTATGCCTCTTTACCTGAAGCCACTCTCTAAAGAGTTGTATTATGCAGTGTGGATTTGTGCCTCATTTACTACTTATATGACATTTCTATCTTTTTGTTTGATAGTTTTAAGTGTAATTAATTTTATCTATGAAGTATTCCCAAGTACCAAAGAAATCCTAATGCAATTCTGGAATGGAGGTGATTCTAACGAGAAATGATATCATATTCCTAACAATCTATTATACCCTAGCCATCACTCTATCAAGTCTCATCGTTTACAAAATTCGATGCCCATTTCATAAACTGTGTCATTTACCACCAGCTAATAAGATGAGATGGCAGACAGTTTCTACAACATTCCTATTACATCTGTTTATGATACCAATTGCTTTTGCGGTAATGCCTTTTTATGATTCTTATAGAAACGAAACAGAAATGGTAATAATCATTTCTTTTTCTCTTGGAGTCTTTCTAGCAGTTCTTTATACAATATGGTATCTTGTTCATCATAAACTCTATGCAGGATTAGACCTTACAATCATTTTACTTCTAACTATGTATCTAAATATACCACTTCATCGTATAGAAATATCAGAAGAATTATATTTTAAGTCATGGCTTAATGCGTCTTTTATAACCTATCTCTGCTTTATGATGGTTGCTTATGCAGTGCTTGGTATAATGGGTCTTTGTATGGAAATCTTTCCTAACAGTTTGGAACTTCTCAAAGAAATGTGGAATGGCGATGAGAAGAAAGAGAGGAGGTAACAACGTGTCATTTCTAATAAGTATAGATATTATTTTTTCAATAATTGCTTGTTTTATTGCAAATAAAGTTAGACTACCTGTTTACAAGTATTGCAATATTCCTGCTACAAAAAAGATAGCATTACAAACGTACATAGAATTTTTTCTATTACAGCTACTTATTCTAAAGTTCTCTTATGATACTTACCTTATTGGAGAAGTGTGTGATGCTACAACTAGTGCTATCTTTTCGCTTTCTTTTAGTATAGCCGGTTTGTATTCTATATGGTTTTTTATTAACAAAAAACTTTCTGTAGGATTTGATCTTATTTTTATTGCAATGTTATCTTTTAGTCTACATCTATTAGTTTCTTGCATACCTATTTCCACAGACTTTTATTTTGAAGCTTTTTGTTTTGTATCACAAATGACATATGCTGGTTTTATTTCTTTATTCTCTGGTGAATTTAGTATTGTAGGACTAACTTATTATCTTATACCTGATAGTAAAGCAATCATATTGCAATTGTGGAATGGCGACGAGAAGAAAGAAAAGAGGTGACAATGTGTTAATCTATAGTACCATTCTAATAAGTTCTTATTTTGTTGTAAGTAAATTTAGGATGCCTTTATACCATTTTTCAAAATGCCTACCCCTAACAAGATACATTGGCAGGTATCCTTGTTTATTTTGTTGATACAAGTATTACTTCTAATAAGTTTCCTTGTTGGTGAAATTTCAATATATGTTATTTCTACAATTTCTTATGGTATATCATTTTTATATTCTGTTTGGGTTATTAGTCAGCGCAAGCTTTATATTGGAGGCGATATTGGTTTAATAATTTCATTGACATTACTTCTAAGTATAGCAGTTTCTTATCTGCCCATTTGCAATTATGAAGTTTGGTCTAATATGATATGCAGGATATATCTATGCCCATTTATAGTTTTTATGGCTATTTTTGATTTTATAACTTTGATTTATCTTGCACTTCATAACGATAAGGATTACCTAATAAGGTTGTGGAATGGCAATTAATTTCGTACTTTCTAATAAGTCCACCCTATTGCACGTAAAGTCTATTTCCTATGGAACCAGTCACGTAATTGTTATAATTTATCGTAACCAATACCAATTATATGAAATACACTGAAACAAGTAATAAAGAACTTTAATACTACGAATACCCATTTAGTGCCAGGAGTTTCTAAGCAAAGACTAGCAAATATAAGTGGCATACATATTGTACATACTATTCTACCGATTGTATATACATCAGATGCTTTAGGTAAAATTATGATGCTAGCACAACCCAACATAATATTTGCAATGTTTAAAGCTATTAAAGTTTTAAGTGATTGATTATAGTTCATAGATAGAGATACAATTATTGACAATCCTACTAAAATGTATTTTATAATTGCTTTAATGTTTAAATTTTCTTTCAACATGATTACTTCACCTCACTTTCTAAAATTTTATTTTTTTGGTTAATTTTATTATAGCACTCTGTTGATGAAGAATAAATGAATAAAGCGTAAACAATGTGTAAATATTTCATAGTCTAAATAGACTTTACCTCACTTTGACAGTCGGTTCGTCGACTGTCTTTTTTCTCCTCTAAAAAGTTCGGGACACCTAAAATTCAAGGTGTCCCTTTTTTATTTCCTAATCATTTATGCGAGGTGATTTTCATGAAAGATTATGCAATATTGAGTAATAAAGGAGAATATACTATCTTTACCTATGGAAACTATAACATTCGATTTAAAACTTCTCATATGCTAGAAAGGTATACAAAGGTTCTTGAATGGGACAACGGTTATTTAGTTGTAATGGCAAAATACAAAAGTAATCCTGTAGACGAGGAAGAATACATTGACCTAATTCCTATTTTACAAAATCTTTATATAGATGCAGAAGAATTTCTAAAGCCCATCACTAAAGTGAAAATCCAAACAGAAAGGAATGATTGAGAATATCATTCATCTACCCCTTCCACCTCTAAAAACCAATCGCCATCCTTACCCCAATGGGGTGCGGGCGAAGCCCGACTGCCTTATCCTGCATAAAGCATTTAACATCCCATTTATCAATTGTATTATAATTATCTAATAAGGCAGGTGAAACTACAGAGTGACAACAAAGTAATCCACAAAATGAAAGGAGTTGATAAAGGAATTGACACCATATCAGGTTTAGGAAAGTTATATATCAAGAGGTGATTAACTCTAATAAGTTTTAAACGCAAAACTAGAAGGGATGCCAAAATAGGCATCCCTTCTTTATTTTATATTCTAACGAGGTGATATTATAAAATGTTTCGATTAAAAAATAAAGATAAGAAGTTGTTGTCATATCTAATGACGGTAATGAAATAAAACGTCGCATTGGTAGAAATGAATAAGTAATTCACAAGAGGTAGTGTTAGCTCTAAAGAGGGGCTTAACACTACCTCTTTTTTTCTTCTATAAAAATATATGGTAGTTCATTGTAGCACAATCGCTCATCTCATTACAAGTTTATCCTACCATTTCTTCAATTGCTCAATTATCATGCTGATGCAATTCTGAAATCATAAATCGTATCTAAAGTTTTAAGTGTTGCTCATTGCAATCTCATGCATCTGCAATTGCTCAATTATCACTCCAATGATTCCTAATGAGCATCAATTGCATCTAAAGATTCAAGCATTGCTTGACGCAATTTCATGCACATACAATCATTCAAGTATCACACTGTTCAACTCTAATGATTTCTAATGAATATCAACCGAATCTAAAGATTCAAGTGTCAATTGTTGTATCTGATGTTTAATGCAATCACTCAAGTATCGCTCGTTACAATTCCAATCTCATGTAATCACATCTAAAGATTCAAGCATCGCTTATTACAATCTCATGCACATACAATTGCTCAATCATCATTCTGATGCAATCTCAATGATTCTTAATAAACATTTATCCAATTATCAATTATGCAATCTTAACAACACATCAAACTCTCAAATTCATGCACCTGTTCCATAGCAATACTGAAATCACATCTCTAATGTCCCAATTTCCCTTCCATCTATGAAAATTCCCATATTTCCTCGTTATCCTAAATTTAACTCTAAAAAGTTTAAATTAAAAAACAAATAAATAAAATAAACTTTTGTTATCATTTTAATCAAATGTATTTCATTATTTTGATTATACTCTTATATGTAGTAGAAAAATTTGTAAAGAAAAGGAGGTTTTGTAACGTTCTTTTTACTTTGTAAAAAGACAATGAAAATAAAAAGTTGTTTTGTATATAGTATCTCTTAACTGATAGACGATTTCAAATTGTATGCGAAAGAGATACTTATCAGGTACGGATATACTTTCTAACAAGCTACAATTGATTTTCTAACTCTATTAGTTAAGATGCACGAAAAAGGTTGGCATTTATTTTTTAATACCAACCTTTTTGTTTTTTGTATTTCATTATCTATTCTAATAGGAGAGGAGAATTCAAGAATGAGCAAACAAAAAAGTTTTTTTAACAAAGCATTGTCTCTTATGTTGTGCTGCACATTTCTTGTCAGCAGCATTACTACCGGAAAAAAATTAGATTTTAATGCAGTTACTGGCTCTATTGAAGTTGGTGAACATAGTATTCCAATTGCTGCTGAAGGTATGCACGCAGTTGGCGTTACACCAGAAAAAGATTTCCCTGGTGCAATGGAATTGCCAGTTGTCGGCATGACACCTACCTGGGATGTACCACCTAATACTACATGGACTCTCGTTGCCTTTGGTGGCGGAGGTATCATGGAAAAGTTTTCTGCAGATACTTATCGTGATGCACGACCAGTATCTGATGATAGTGTCATAGCGTACCTCTTTGCACATATCATGTTCAATCAGAAAACAATCGTAAACCTTGTTGGCGGCAAACAAGCCGCTTCTTACTATGACAGCCGCATGGACATTCTAAAGGGATTTGTTGCAACAGACCCCGTGAAATTTGGTCCAGCAATTATGAAGACTTGCCAAGATGGTATGTCCACTGCTCAAGTAGATTACTATTCTAAAGCAGCAGCTTACATACACCAAGGCACAAAACCAGAAATTAGAATCAGATATAATGATCAAGAACCTATTGTAGATGACTCTAAAGATTATTACCTTTATGGTCCTGTCACATTCCTAACAGATGCTGTTTATGACACATCTAACGGGTGTTTCTTGGATTATGAAATTACATCTAAATTACATGGCAATTCCAGCCCTAATGCAGAAAGACCAACTCTTTCCACATTAGATGGCATTGAAGTAACTCATCCAGAGTTTAACACCAATTACTATATCAAGGTGAAAAAGGCTCTTGGATATGTAGATGTTACAATCAATTTAAAAGGAAAATTCTTACAGCCAGATTTAGGTTTGCTTTATTCTAGCAGTGGTAAAAACATATGGGTTGCACCAGTCTATACTTATGTAGATTTAACAGACAGTGCTACTTATAAAACATTAGGAAAATGTGTCACACTTCGTATTCATAGACTTGATACCTCTAACAATTACACAAGAGGGCAATCTATTGTAACCATTCATAAACCAGATGGTTCTGTGCAGGAAGTAACTCTTGATAACGGTTTTGTTGAAATCACTGATATGCCTTTAGGCTCTAACTATGTCTTCAGAGAAATGAAAGCTCCAGATGGTTACGAACAGGCAGACCAGGTTACAATGAATATTAACAATGACAAGACAACCATCAATGTATGGTTGCAAGCACCTAAATATACTGTGGAACAACAATTCAAAGTAATCTCCGATACATTTGATTTACTTCCTAATATTCGTATTGATGTCTATAAAGATGGTGCATTGTTTGATACCAGATGGACAAATGAAAAAGGTATCGCAACATTCAAATTACCTTATGGAAATTACACATACAAGCAAGTGACAGCACATGAAGGCTATACCCCTAACTATACAGAAAAGGCATTCGCTGTAGAAGACCAAAGTCCTAGAGATATTATCATTATAGAAAATAAAATCATCAAAGGCTCTATCACAATTGTCAATTTAGATATGACAACAGAAGAACCTATCTGGGGTGCAGTCTATCAATTACATCGTGTAGAACCAGATGGTACAATGACATTTATTGATGAACTCACAACACATGCTTCTTCTGCTAATGTGTTTGAACAGGTACATTATGGAAACTATGTTGTAACACAAATTACACCTCCACCTGATTACAAGCAAACAGCAGGTAGACAATCTGTTTCTATCAAGGTGGACAATCTCCATCAAACATTGATATTTAAAAACAGCATTGAAAAAGGAGAGATTACAGTACGTGTTGTAGATGATAAAGGATACCCTGTTCCTAATGCAAGCATTTCTGTATTCTCTGTTATCAAAGGTGTTGCAAGAGAAATCTATAAAGTAGAAACAACCGTCAATGGTGAAATCAGTTTGCCAGGATTAAATGTTGGACAATACAAAATCAGATTAAATACCGTTGACCCTAAATATACTATCGGACTCAATTCTGAAGATGTAGAAAGAGTCATTACCTTAACACCAACCCACTTTAGAGAAACTGTAGAATTTAATGTTGCTACCACAATCGGTAGTTTGCAAATAGATGTTTATGATGTAGAAAATAACAATTTAGTTCCAGGTGCTCGTTATGAAGTAAGAAATGATGCACTTGGTATTGTACGTTCTTTCTCTACCAACGGCACACAATCTATTCTTTTAGAAGACCTGCCTTATGGCGAATACACCATTAGACAAGTAGAAGCACCTGCTGGTTATTTTGAAGATACCTCAGAATACAAAATTCGTATTGAATATGATGAACACTGTGCAAAACAGATTATCTATTTGAGCAAATACACTGGCTCTGTAAAAGTTATCTGTAAAGATGATTTTGGTAATCCAGTGGTTGGTGCAACATTTGAGATTCTGAAAGATGACTCTAACGAGCCTGCTGGTCCAACCAGAACAACAAACAGTTCTGGTGAAGCAATCTTCCCAGGATTAGAACAAGGTACTTACACCATCATTCAGAAAATAGCACCTGCTGGTTGGTATCAAACAAATCTAACAGGAAAAGGTTATGTATTAAGAGCAGGGGATATGTCTATTGTTGAAATATTCAATGCAAGAGTGAAAGGTTCTATTACTGTCATGAAATTGGATAGCATTTCTAAAAAACCAATCGAAGGTGCAATACTTGGATTATTCGACCATGATACGGATATGCTTTACAAAGCTGTTTCTTCCAATGCTTCAGGAAAAGCAATATTTGAAGACATTCCTGCTGGTGATTACTACATATGGGAAATTAAACCAGCATTTGGTTATCTGCATAATACCAAAATTTTAGCAGATAATGCAGGTTGTGTTAGAACGCATCAGCCTAGAGGTTATTCTGATATTCTTTATACAATGGGTGCATTAGCAAATCAGCCTTCTAACAAGACTGCTTCTGCTGATGCTAGAGAGCTAAATTTACTTGCTTCTTTATTCCACCCAGTGGAATTTTCTGCATTAACGATTGATTCTAACAATCCTAATATCATTGTAGATGAAAATGGAAATATCTCAAGTAGTGGCGGTAACACAGGAAATAACAATCCTTCTACAGTACCACCCGTAACAACTCCAACAACTCCACCATCTAATGAGAACAATGGAAGTAACAATGGTTCTTCTAACGAGCCTATCGTATCCCCAGGAACCCCTATCAACCCACCTTCTAACAGTGGCAGCAACAATGGCAACACAAACACAAATACACCATCTCTACCAGATAATATTATTTCTGAAGGAGATAAAATCTATGGAAGCATTACGGTTTCTGTATTGCAGGACAACAATATTCTAAATGGTATCAATGTACATGTAAGAGGAGCAAATAATTATTCTCGTGTGCAATCTACCTACAATGGTTCTGCATTGTTTACTGGTTTGGAATTAGGTACTTATTACGTTGATTTATTTGACAGCGTATCCGGCTACAGCAGACCAGTGACACAAACAATTACTTTAACCGAACAAAACTATATACAATCAACACAATTAACTACTACTAAATTAGCAAAAAGCTCCATCAATGTGAAAGTCACAGCAGATAACTCTGATGCTGATTTGGAAGGATTACAGATTGTACTGCTGGACGAAAATAAAAATAAATTGCAGTCTATCAAGACAGATGATAGAGGAAGAGCCTATTTTGAAAATCTTAATAATGGTTCTTACTATGTAGAATTTAATGACAGTTTAAAAGACTATGACTTAAAATCTGAAGAAAGAGTAAGTATTTCCTTAAACACTGATGAAAACAAAAGTGTTGCATTTGAACTTGAATCAGATTATAAAGATAAAGTCATTGTTGACAAAAATGTAGATTTTGGAAATGTTGGTACTTATTCTACTGTAACAGGAAGATTGTGGAAAGACCTGAACAGTAATGGACAGTTTGACTCTAACGAGCTTCCAGTCGCAGGCAGACAAGTAGCAATCAAAAACAATGGCACGATTGTTGCAACAGCAATCACGGACTCTAACGGGGTTTACTCTACAAGCGTTGCACCTGGTGTTTATTCTCTTACTGCAAACATGGAAGCAGGAGAAGCGATTGTAGAATCTACAAGTCAGGCAAGAACATTAAATAATTCCACTATGTCCCAAGTTGGCACTGCAACATTGGATGTAGCAGCGGGCGATTCTATTACAATTTCTGGTGGTATAGTTGATGCCGATTTTGTAAAACTTCCACCTACTGGTGAATTATCTTTATTGGATTACACATTATTATTTATCCTTTCTACAGCAGGATTACTTCTTTCTGTAATGTATGCGAGAAAGGCTTGGAGTAAATAAGAAAAGACAGGGGACGTTTATCGTCCCTTTTATATTATGATAAAAAGGAGAGTATAATTTATGAGACGATTTTTATCTATTTTATTAACAGGCGTCATGGCAGCTTCTCTATTTCAAGTTAGTTTTAGTGCAGCATCAGACCAAGTAACTGTTACAGCAAAAGGACAAAGTGGATATTTTACGATAACAGATACTACTGCTTCTACAGATTCTGGTGTCAGTATTCCAGCCATGTCTATCAATGAAGGTGGTAATGATGTCAGTGTTTATCCTATCATCAATATTGGTTCTGCTGGCACTTACAACAAAACGACACTTCCTCAAGGGATGAACTCTAAAGAGGTAAAAAGGTTAATTACGTACGCTCAAACAAAAGGGTTTTCTCAAATCAATGCAGAAGCAGGCTTATCCGGTGACCAAATGCTGACAAGTAATGACGATTTAGATATTGCAATTACAGCAGCAATTTGGCAGCAATGGCGTTACAACATGGGCGATAAACAAATGAATCCTAACAAAAACCAAAATAAATATCTAAAGGCAGCACAACATATTGTACGTAATTTTCCAAGTTATCAAATGGTAGATACTACTTTTGACATCAACAGTTCTAACATTAAAACACTTGCACACAATGATGACAGCTACAGATATTATGGACCTTTTACATTTACAAGTAACAATTCTTCTTTAGCAAGTGCAGAGATTAACACATCTAATGTTAAAATTGCAAACTCTAACTGGAAAATTGTTGACACAAATTCTTTGACAGCAGGAACAAATTATTATGTGGCTGTTCCTAATGATAACAGGGCAGAAGATATTCAAGTAAAACTTTCTTTGCAATATGTTGATAAAGAATTGGTTACATATGGTAATTCTTTTAATAGCTTTGTTGGTGTTCTTAATACACCATTTTTAAAGAACGAAACTCTAACAATTAATTCTTATTCTTCTGCTAAAATTTATTCTGTTGCAGGTACAGTAGTCAATGTAAAATCAGAAGATGGTATTTATGATAGAAACATCACCATCGGCACAAATGGCGTAGGCTATGCTGACAATCTAACAATTGGCACTTACACAGCAAAAGAAATCACAGCACCTTCTGGATTTGTTGTGAATACAAATCCTCGTACATTTACCATTACTGGCACAAACCAAATTGTAGAAGTAAATTTTGAATCTATCAATTATATGGGAACTTTGCAAGTAGAAAACAAATCTTCCGATGGCAACCTTCTAACAGGCAGCACTGTAAAAGTGTATCGTCAAGATGGAACATTAGTACAAACATTAAATGTTTCTGAACTTACCTCTATTGAGTTGCCTATTGGTGAATATTATGCCATCCAAACAGAAGCAGTTCCTTCCTATATGCTTAACAGTACAAGAACAAATTTCACAATCAAAGCAAACGAATTGACAAAAATCACTATTGTTAATTATGTAAATGGCAATGGCGGAAATGGCTCTAATGACAATAACAATTCTAATAACGGCAACAACAATTCTAACAATGGAAATAACAGTAATGGAAATATCAATATTAACAATCCTATGAGTAATGGTTATGTTCGTATTGTAGTCGTAAATGAATTAAATCAAGTGATTCCTGGATTGAGCTTTACATTAAAACGTAATAGTTCTTCCTATTCTGAAACACTATACACCGATTCTAATGGTGCAGCAATATTCAAGCCATTCGTAACAGCAAGCGATTTAATTTTAACATACAACAAAAATGGACAAGACAACTATATGGAATTATCCCCTGTTTCCATCTCTGCAAACAGTTATGGTCATTCCACAGTTAAAATTGTTATGAAACGCAAAACACCTAATGTTGGCACATCTAACAAGTATCCTTCTGTAACAACTGATAAATACATTGACCAATTTAACACAGGTGTTGACAATAACACCTCTCATAATGTTTACACTGGTTCTTATAATAATGATGCAACATGGACAAGCGATGACGATTTTACAGTATTCGACAACGAAAATAATGGACGTTTAAAAGTAGTTGTACGTGACCCTAACGGCAAAAAGATGAAAGGTGTCACAGTTTATCTTTATAACAGCAAAGATAAAAAAGTAGCAACTGCAACAACAGACAAAGATGGTGAAGTTCGTTTACAAGGACTTGAATCTAAAAAGGAATATTACATTGACTTCAAAGACAGCACATTAGATGATTACTATGCACCAGACAAAGAAAGTTTAACTTTCAAATCTAAATCTGATGATGGCACTTACAAATTAACAGTAGATTTATTAGAAGACAATTCTAAAGATTCTACTCCAACAACTACTGTAACAGCTACATCTGTTGGCAAAACAAACATTACTATTACAACTAAAAACAATGATGACAATGATGGAAAAGACATCTATGCAGAATACACTGTTTACGATGCTTCTGGTAAAGAAGTGATTTCTGGAAAACCAGAAAATAATGTAGTAACATTCTCTACAGATGTAACTGGCAGTTACACATTAAAACAAACAAAAGTAGCAGATGGTTATAAATTAGAAGCAGAACCCTATGCATTTACTGTAACTTCTTCTGCTAAAAACATTCCTCTAACAATTATAAATGAAACAAAATTAGCAACATTAACAGGACGTGTTTTTGAAGATAAAAATGGCAACAACATTTATGACAAAGGAGAAGAATACAAAGCAGCTAAATTGACTGTTTCTAATGGAGAGAAATCCATCACTGTTTATTCTGGTGCAACTGGAGAATTTGTTGTAACAGAACTCCCTAATGGAACTTATACTGTTTCAGCAGAAAAAATCAATGGTATCACATTTGTCACACCAAATGTTGGCAATGACAAAACAATTGATTCTGATGTTAACTCTAACGGAGAAGGCACCGTTATTATAAAAGATACAGATATTGATGATTTTGGTGTTGGCTTTAAAGTAAGCACTTCTACTTCTAATGATGTTCAAACAAGTATCAATGTAAATGGTGGCACATCTAACAGTTCTTCTAACAGTGGTAATGTAACCCGTTTACCAAAAACAGGAGATACCACTTCACACAATATTTTTTATTTATCAGTAGCAGGGATCTGTTTGCTTGGTCTATATATTATTAATAGGAAAGGAAAAAAAGAAGCATAAACAATTAGGACACAGGAATTAGTTTCTGTGTCCTTTCAATCATATCTATTTCTAATGTTAGATGTGATTGAAAGGATACATAAATTAAAAAATTAAGGAGGAAGATATAATGGATATAAAAGGTATTCTGGACTTTCGTCACAGATGGTTTGATAAAACAATCAGCATTTTAGATATCCAAGAAGAAAACAATATCTCTTTAGAAGAAGCAGAAGCCAATCTAAAACAGGGTATTTTCTCTATTACAAAAATGTCATCTCAGGCAAAATCGCAGTTATGCAATACGATTATTGCCTGCTACATGAAAGGATATCACAACCGTTCTGATACTTCTGAACGTAAAGTGGTATTGCATCTAAAGAAGTATAAAAATGTTTCTTTAAATATTTCTTTTACATACCATAACAGGGACTACTTCATTATTTATATTTCTGCACAATATGGCAATAAAATGTTTCATAATTATTTATTTTATGAAGAAGATGCAGCAGCAGATGAATTAGTAGCTCCTCTCCATGTTGTTTCCATACTAGATGGAAAAGACATTCAAACAGGAAGCATAATCCCTAAAGAGGGATTTGACTATGTAATCAATTTTTCAGATTCTGTCACTCTAAAGATAGATTCCAAAACTCTCATGGTTAAAAACTGTTATTTTAATCAACAGCCTAAAAGAGAGATTCCTTTTATTGGGGAATCTTTAACACAGTTTGATAACCTTATGATAAAAACCGAAAATACAATAGATTCTTTCAAAAAAGCTGCACACCATCATAGCATTAAAACAGCAGCTGTAAAAGGTGGATTTTTTATAGAAGAAAAAGAATGTATCTGGTTATCAGATTTACTTTCTCTTAATTATCATGAAGTATCCAATTTAATCGACAAATTACTTCTTTCCAGAAGAAAAGGAGATACCATTGCTTCTGGAGCTGAAGCATTTGAAATCATTGATACTGCTCTTATTGAAGGTTCTCTTATTGTAATCAGAACTACATTCCGAACAGATTCTTCACAATTGATATTTCTTTTCTCTAAAGAGGAGCAAGTGATAACAACACAGTTAGCTTTATTGATAGATGTTTTCCCACATGAAGGAGAAACCTCTAATGATTACCATAGGAGTAACATTATACAGAGTTCTTCCAGAACTGGTGCCATAGCATCCTCTCACGTACAGATAACAGAGAATGCTAGCAATGATAAAAGTTACACTGTAAGAGAGGACATTCATCTAAAGTATAACTGCTATGAAATACGTTTTCCGGACACCATCACTGTAAGAGATGACGAAGAAGGGCAAGAGCAACCCTCTAATGAGCAAAGTGTTCAAAATGAAGAAAATATTACAGAAGTCCCTTCTAACGAGACTTCTGAAAACAGTGTGAATCCTGAGCATAATTTAGCACGTCTTACTCTGTTTTCAAACAATGAAAACAGGTGATAATACCTTATTTTAGCAAAACATAGTCATTCATTATATACCTTTATGACTGCTAAATCATGCTATTCAAATATGTAAAAAAACAATTTCATTAAGAGGAGGATACACATATGAGTAACGAAGAAAAATTTAACACAAAAGTAGTTTATGATGAAAAAGGAGATTATGAAGTTATGGAAAACAAAACTGAAAATGCAAAAGCTAAAAAGACTTTAGGAGACAAATTAGGTAAAAAAGTAGAAGAAAGCAAAACAGCTACAGTAAGTACAGGAGCAACACCTTTGGATTTAACACCAAAGGCAGCACCTACAACACCATTAGAGGAGTTGGATTTGAAGAACCCAACAATTAAAGCAGATACAGATAATGCTTCTAAAGCTACAACAGAACTCAAAATTGAACCGCTTAAACCAGCACCAAAGCCAGAAATAAAGTCAGAACCAGCTAAAGTTGAACCTAAACCAGAAATAAAGCCAGCAGCACCAGAACTTAAACCAGAACCATCTAAAACTGAAGCAAAGCCAGAAATAAAGTCAGAACCGGCTAAAACTGAACCTAAAGAAAGTCTTTCTAAGTTGAGCCTTGGTGCTAAACCAGTAGAAACTCCAAAAGCTGAAGAAGTACCAAAAGCTGAACCACCTAAAGAAGAACCTAAAAAGGAAGTAATCTCTCCTTTTGTATTGCATCCTTTAGCTGAGTTATGCAGCAAGTTTTCTTACAATGATTCTAATTTTATTGCAGCTGTTCGTAGAAATCTTTCTGTATTGGCAGGTAATCCTCAAGAAAGATTTTATGCAGAGGGCTACAAAGCTTTAATTATACATGGTGCAAGATTGTTGGACGACAATGGCAATCTCTTAATTCATATTGAAACAGCAGAGCATGGTCACGCTATTGTTAAAGTTACACAATCTGGTTATCAAGATTGTACAGGAAGTATGACCGTTGGTGATATTATTATGGCAAATGTAGGTGGCAAAGACCTGTGCATATGCTCAATGGCTTTCTCACCAAAACTTCGTTTTATGAAATAATGAAGTGAGGAGGCTGTTGATATGAAAGAAGTCTTATATGAAAATCTTATTAGAAAAGCAATCACTGAAAATAAAAACAGGAACCCAAATACTATTTTGTTTCAGTTGAAGTTTTATCTTGAAAATATTTGTAACAGCAGTATCATATCTAAAAGCCAAAATGAAGTGGGAGTCGTTTGCGACTCTCTTTTAATTTTGGACAGTTTTTTTGCAAAGGGTTTATCTTTTCGCACAATTACATTTTCTATTAACACAACACTTTCTATTAACTATGTAAAGAGTCTGACTTTTCTTTGTTTGTCTGGCAAAAAGAAAATACCAAATGGAATCCTTGTAATAGGTCATAGTTCTATCGACCCTGACCTGTTTTCTATAGATACCAAACTTTACAGCAAGCAAATACAAAGTACAGATGTCAAAGTCATCAAACCTAAATTTATTTCTTATATTATGAGAAATAAGAATTGTTTAGGACTTTCTCAAAACAAAGTAGAATCACTCTATAAAATTATGGATTCCTATCTTTTCATTAGAAGAAATAAAGCTGTATTAATATGCGAAAAACCTTCTATTTCAGTCATAGTAAAGTCTTCCGAATTTAAACGTCATTTCGACTACATAAAACAATGTATGATCATTGGCACAAATAAGGAGGCGGATATGACCTATGACTAATAAGAAATCTAAAAAGCCAAAACGCAGTTTAAAAAAGAGAGTACTGAAACTGGTACTCTCTTTCTTTTTATTGGCAATTATTTTCTGTCTTTCTTTTTGTGGGATTGTGTGGTTCAACTATGGAGATACTATTATAGAAAAACACAATTCGGCACTTCAAAAAGTAAAGGAAATATCAGCATCAGAATTTGATGGTGTACAAACATCACTTATCTATGATGTTAGCGGAAATCTTTTATCTAAGATAAAAGGGGATAAAGAAACTTATTATCTGCGTTATAATGATATTCCATCTACTGTCAGGGATGCTTTTATAGCAATAGAAGACCATCGCTTTTTAGAACATTCTGGTGTAGATTATATTGCCATTGCACGTGCCGCATTGGAAATTCTAAAGTCAGACGGTGAACTGGTGCAAGGTGGTTCTACCATAACACAGCAGTTAGCTTGTACTGTTTTTTTAAGTTCTGATAAGAATATAGAAAGAAAAATAGAAGAAATGTTTATTGCATTTGAATTGGAAAAGCAATACTCTAAAGAGGACATTCTGGAATTCTATATTAACAATATCAATTATGGAAATAACTGTTATGGCATTGAAGCAGCTTCCAGAAAGTATTTTGGAAAATCTGTAAAAGAATTATCAAAATCACAAATGATTTACTTGTGTGCCCTACCACAAAGCCCTACTGGAAATGACCCTCTAAAGTACCCAAATAACACTCTAAGAAGACGTGACAATATCATTAGAGCAATGTCAGAATATGGCTACCTAAAACCTTCAGAAGAGTCCCTTCTAATGAAAGAATCTATTGTGCCTATTAAGTCAGAAAGTTCTACAAACAATTATTTAGAAACTTATGCAAAACACGCCACAATAGAAATTCTTATGTCTAAAGTTTTAAACTTTGAATTTCGTTATGACCTCAGTAATGCTGAGCGAAAAGAATACGAAAAGAAATATGAGGAATGTTACAAAGAAGCTGAAAATCTTCTAAAGACAAATGGTTACTCTGTATATACCTCTTTATCATTAGAAACACAGGCTCTTGTGCAATCTCAAGTAGATGAAGCATTACTCAATTACACACTTCTAAAGTCTGATGGGGAATATTCCCTGCAAGCAGCTGTTACGGTATTAGATAACGAAAGTGGTTTAGTAGAAGCAATCGTAGGTGGAAGAACACCACTCAACCATATTTATACTCTAAACAGAGCATATCAATCTTATCGTCAGCCAGGTTCTACTATCAAGCCTGTCATAGCTTATACACCTTATTTTTCTGAAATGGGACATACTCCTAATCAGATGATGGTTGACACTGTAGAACAGGAAACAGCAGAACAAAAAGTACCTAAAGGAACTGGAAAAAACACCAGTATTCTAAATGCTGTCAGATGGTCTTATAATGGTATGCCCTGGAACATTGTCAGAGAGATGACACCAGAAAAAGCATTATCCTATCTGAAACTTCTAAACTTCCATGAAATTGTAGAAGAAGATAATGGAGAAGCAATTGCATTAGGCGGTTTTACCTATGGTATGAGTACATTAGAAATGGCAGGAGCTTATTCCACATTGGCACGAAATGGTATCTTTATTGAACCTACTTGCATTACCAAAATTGTTTCTGCAACAGGAGAAGAAATTTATAATCATAAAAATGCTTTCACTCGTAAAGTTTATGATGAAAGAGCAACTATTCTAATGACAGAATGTCTAATGGATGTTGTTCTAAATGGCACAGGAAAAGCAGCTTATTTTGATGGCATACAAATTGCTGGTAAAACAGGAACAACAAATGATGAAAAAGATAGCTGGTTTGCAGGATACACACCTTATAAAACTGCTGTTATTTGGGCAGGACATGATACTCCAAAAGAGGATGCATCTGTTTCTCAAAAAAACATTACAGCTTCTTTGTTCCGCAATATTATGAAACCATTACATCAACAATATTTAGAACGTCCAGAAGATATCAAAACATTCACAACAAAAGAAGAATTAGAGGAAGAAAAAGCAGAAGTGCTCCAATCTGTAGAACAAGATTTTATTTCTATTACTACTCCTAAAATATCTCAGCTTGCAAACAAAGCTATCCTCTCTAAAGAGGATGCAGAAGAATTTAATGCTCTTTATTCTGAGATATTAAAAATCATGGAAGAACATAAAGAAAATATTTCTAACGAGCAGTATCAAAAAATGTATACGCAAGTGGAAAATATCAAAAGGGAAGCATGGCGAGACTTAGCAAAATATTATGTTATTCCGCCTACTGCACCTGAACCCTCTGACAGACCTCAACAAGAAACAGTTATTGATACAGAGGAAGAGCCTATCGTTACTGAGAAAGAAGACAGCGAATATTCCACTATTTCAGTTTGGGAATAATAGGAGGTATCTATTTACATGAAAATAAAAATTTTATCTACACTCGTAATTGGAAGCCTACTTGTTGCTGTTGCGATAGGAGATACAACAAGTAATGGAGCTTCTTTGCAAACACTTGTAAATCAACAGCGTGCAAAAGAAGAAAAGAATTTAGAAACAAAGAAAAGACCTATGGAAACACCAGAGGATTTTGATGTAGAAAAAACATTGATACAATTAAATGCTTATTCTGCTGTAAAAGAAGGAGAACTCTCCTATGAAGAACAGCAGGAAATTTTAGAGCAGATAGAAGAACAGGAGCAGCAACCAACAGACCAGCCAGAAGAAAGCAATAATTCTTTTTCACAACAAGCATCTTCTAACAAGCCGTCAGAACCTACTAATGTAGAACCAGATAATCCATTAGTTGCAGGTTACAATAAATACAAATCTGCAAATAATGATACAGTAGGTTGGATAAAAATAGATGGTACAAAGGTGGATTATCCTATCATGTATAGTACAGACAATAGTTTCTATTTAAGTAAAACACCCTATAAAGAATACAGTAAAGCTGGTTCCATTTTTATGGACCAGCAGGCTGGTGGGAAATGGGGCATTATGAACTTAATACATGGACACAATATGAATAATGGTTCTATGTTTGGAGATATTGCAAATATGATGTATGAAGATTATTTTAATGCCCATAAGATTATACAAATCTATGATGGTAAAACTCTAAAGGAATACACAGCGTTTGCCGCATTTTCTTTAGATGATAGAAAAGAAAGTATTCCTATCTATTATTCCACTATGGAAGAATACAAAGCAAAAATAAAAGATTATCAAAGTCGTTCCCGTGTTGCTGGTACTGTTCCAGAAAGTGCGAACGACTTTATTATTTTGAATACTTGTTGGTATGGGGATTCTGGAACAGAAAAAAATTCTCATGCTATCATTGTTGCTTATAGGAGTAAATAAAATGACAAATTATATACAAAAGTTAATCAATGCAAGAAAACCTATGTACTTCTATTGGGAAGATGTTCTGGTAGATTTCATAGGTTATTATCGAGCAATCTTTCGAGCATCTAACGGGAAGTTGTACCTGTTTAGATGCTTTTTTTCTGATACGAATATTGCAAAAGAACCCTTAAAATTATTCACATCAGATACCAATGACATCTCTAAAATGACACTTGAATCAATAGGACATCTAACTATTATTTCAAGTTTCAATGAAGGTAAAACACTTTATGCACTCTCTAAAGAGAAATTAAAAAGTTTACAGCAAATGCTGGAAACAGTTTTAATTAAACAAATAAACCTATTACTATCTGATTTACCCAGCACTATGAAAGTTGAAACGAAAGTATTCTGGAAACCAGTCATTTCCATTTCCTGTTACATTTCAGTCAATGAACAATTAGTTGCTATGTTGTTGCTTCTAAAGGGTAACATTATTCCACTAGATGGCGATGTCTATTACATCAGTCAAGTAGTACAAAGTTTGCAACCATTTTGTAAACAAAATTTTAAAAATAATTTGTTATTAGGGGAGGATATTTATGAAACTGAATGAAGCACCTATTGCTGTGCAAAAACAAGTGTTAAGCAAAGTGTTGACTCTAAATAGAGAAGCAGGTTTACAGATGTGTAATTCTTTAGGCATAGAAGATATTGCTACAGATAATGCTATTGACATCATTGATACTGTATTATTATTCAATGAGTATGAAGTACCACTGTATATTGCTACTGATTCAGACATCTGGAAACAGTATATTTATTCAGTGGTAAATGAAACAGGAAAAAAGTTGTTAAACAACTTAGAACCCTTTAGAGATAAACTAAACGAACTGCTTGTATTCCGAGCTTGCTATCGTTATAATAAGCCAGTTATCAGTGATGAAAACTATGACACATTGCTAAATCTTTACACAGCAATCTACCCTAACACAGTCTATCTAAAATCACAATCCTATGATGATGATGTTTATGATGGCATTTTAAAAGATGTGCTGACAAAGAATGGTATTCTCTCTAAAGGCACTCTAAAGAGTAGCAAATACACGCAAACACTTCGTAGTGCAAAAACAACTTCTATACTCCCGCAAGAGTCCTATGAAGATACTTTTTCATTTATACACAGTTCCCATTCAGACATTTTATTCTCTCTAAAGGTAGATGGTATGAATGCTAAAACTGGATATGTTGATAATAAATTTGAACTTGCTTTAAGCAGAGGGCGATACTCTGATGGTTTTGATTACACAAAAGCATTACAACAAGTCATCCCTAATGAAATTAAAGACACATCTGGTTTTGTAACCATTACAGGAGAAGCATACATCAAGGCTACGAACTTGCAGAAATTAAATGCAAAGTATCCTAATAAGGATTTAAAAACACCAAAGTCTGCAGCAGGTTCTCTGTTGGTTGCTCCTGATAAATATGACAAAGAAGATTTTGAAGGACTTCATTTTATCGCTCATGGCGGAGAAAACATTGGTACTACCATAACAGAAAAGTATGCAAGTTTTATTCAAAATGGTTTTGAAGTGCCACCTTACATTTTAGTTCTCTATGGAGAAATTCCGCAAGACTTTGCTACCTTTAAAACTTGGCTAAAAAGCAATATACTAGATGTTCTATGGGAAAAAGGAGAACAGCTTGAAATACCATCCGATGGTGTTGTCTGTGAAAAAATACAAGTTTCTCTAACGGATAGAAAAGACCAGTATAGTGATGCTAATGTTGCAATAAAGTACGAACAATGAAAATCTCCGCAGTATAAAGGAATTGTAGAAGCAATTCTATTTGAACAGAAAAGAGTAAACGCTTCTGTTGTTTTACAGATAAAACCTGTTGTAACAAAAGACTTTAATGTGGCACGACGTGTTTCTGTTGGCTCTCCTGCAATTCTAATTCACAATAAAATTGTGCCTGGAAGCGAAATTACATTTGAACGAAAATCTCAGGCAATTAACGTATTAGTGACAGACTAGTTCTGTCACTTCTTTTTTAGGAGGGATTTACTATATGACAGATTTTGATTTTACAAAAGATAAGCCAGAGGAAGGTGGATTGTTTTCAATTATTACCTCTGTAAAAGTTGCATCTGGAAAAGATTATCTTTTACCTGATTGTCCTGACTTACAATCAAAAATAGAAGAAGTAATGCAGTTAGAGCCATATCATCCTAAATATTTGGTATGGCGAGTATTTCTTTATACCTATCTTTTTTCTGGATACGACATAGATATGGCAGAACAATTTTTAAAGGATTTCTTTTATAAAGATAGAAAGGCTTATTATGTTCCAACAAATGAAACATCCAAAACAATTACAAGTTACATTACTCGTACAAGAACTACAAGCAAGTCTATCTTTAACGATATTACTGCTTATGATTTTACAAAGGTGATACAGGCATCTGATATATTTATTAACAATCAGAAAACACTTTTTAGAGTTATTGAAAGCGAAGAGGAATTTAAAACAGAAGTAATGAATGCAATCAATATAAATACATTTCATTCCATCTATATTGCATATCTGCTTGTAATATGCAGAATGAGATTATTTGGTTTTTGGGATAATGACTTAGTTCAAAACTTATATCCAAAGTGGATACAGTGGTGTGATGCTTATAAACAATGTTTTCAAGAATTGCAAAAAATATTAGTAAACAATCTTTTATTGTATACTTTCTATGGAGATAACTGTAAAAGCATTTTAATTCGTTTGCTTGACTATTCCATAATTACTTTAACGGATGCAGATATTGCTAAAGCTACTGTGATATATGGAAATGAATTAGACCAAATTGATTCTCTTTCAAGAAGTCTCGTTATAGATTTCTGTTCTAACTTTCCATTATATGTTTCTTTTCCTTTTGATTTAGAAAAAACATGGGATATTCTTTATGATTTTTACACAAAAGAAAATCAAACAATATTGGATTATTATCGCCTATTTCTAATTAGTAAGCATTTATATAATAAAAATATGAGAGCGATAGAAGACCTCAGACGTTATCTCTGTCGCAATGATATTGGATTAGAATGTATCAAAATGAAAAAAACAGAACTCTTTAATGCCAATATACCTTTAGATGAAGCAGACTTTTTACTTCATAAGTATTTTGATGATTTAGTTGCAAGAGGCATTATTGCCTCTAACAGGCGAGAGGAGGTATTGTATGCGATTCGACAAACCTATTGATAAAGTAGATTCTATTGTAGGTATTCCCATTTTTTCTACTAAAAACGAAAACAAGAATATTCATAATACAGACCAGAAACAAGAGTACATCGCTTCTAACGATGTTACAGAACAAAAAGTCAAAAAATCAATTACTGGTCTGAAACAATTAAAGTTATGATTGTGAGGTGATAACTATGACCTATGAAATAAAAGCATTTCAACTGACTGATAAAGGAATCATACCATTAGACTATTATAAACCGGAACATTTTATACAGCAGGAAGATGCTTCCATTTTGCTTAATAAAATTTTTGTAAAGCAATATCGTCGTGACTATGGCGAAATCATTGGTGTGATATTGCACCCTAATAAAAAAGAAAAACTACCAGCATATAACCTGGACAATAAAGGTGTCCTGGGCATTTTATGCGTCTAAAGAAAGAGGAGGATTTACTTGGATATTATGGAACAAATAAAAAATATATCGTTGGAACTGAATGAAGCACCTTATAACGTGTCCATTTCCTTTGACCGATTTGAAACGCATCATTCAGATAAAGATAGATATATTTCTTTGTACTCTAAAATAAATTTTAAATCTGATTTATTTGAGTACAATGGTGTTATTGAAACTGTAGAAATTCCTTACAATGACCCAACGATTGGCTTTCTGATTGATGGCTCTAACAAGTCTGTTGTAAACATCTATCAGAGAGCACCAGGTTTTGTATTAGAACCACCTAAACCAAATGACAAGAATGATTATTTAGGTACTCTGAATATCATTACAAACAGCAATGGTAAGATTTCCATTTTCCTAAATAAAGGTGGTTTAGCCATAAAGTTAGGGTCTGGCGGCATTATCCCGATTGGAGTTTTTCTAAAAGCAATCTCAGGTATGCCTTATACCATGCTAAAAAGTAAAATGGCATTTTCTCCCAGAGAACTTTTAAATGCTTTTCCATCTGAAATCAGTGATAAGAATTTAAACACTTTAGCTGCTGATAAAAGTAAGAAAGGCATGGAACCTACATTAGAAGAATGTGTTTCAGAAGTCTACACTAAAATGCTAAGTAAAAATAAACGTGGTGGACAGCAGACACAAGCTACTTTTGCATGGAAGTATTCCAGAGTAAAAGAGTATATTGCAAGATTGAATTTCAAGAACAGAGAGAATATTGAATCTAAACTTTCTATTGGTCATCGTGCTGTAGGTTCTTTTTTAGCGGAAGATATTAATGTTCCTATTTTTGACGAAGAAGGAAATGTTACTTCTTTCTTTATCAAAAAAGGAACTTGTATTCAAGATGACGATGCCAGAGAAATTCGTCGTCATGACATTACACAATTAATCATTACAGCAGAAAGAGATTTAACAATACAAGATTTATCCTCTATGTATTTTCGTGTAAAAGGTTATCAACTGGGGGAAGACGCTGCTGGTTATAGCACTGGTACTTATATCAATGAGAAAGTCCTAAAGGATTTAAATGATACTGATTTACTTGCTCTAAAGGTAATTACTCCAGAAGGTAGTAAAGTAGTTACAAGAACGGATACCACGGTTACAGCAGATGATTTTATTTCTGGCATTAACTACTATCTAACAGCAGGATATATGCAGAAAATAGACACCAATCAATACTCTATCGATAATCGTGCAATTGTTACTTTTGATGCAAAAGTGATTGCAACAGTAAAAGAAGTCTACCAAGACCTTCTAATGAAACTGCCAGAATCCAGAACGATAAAAGAGTTGACAAATACTCTTCGTTATTTGCCTTCAAGGGATTTAAAGAGATATTTACTATCTAGTGAGAATAGAGAATTAACACAACCAGATTTAACAAATCTACTCTCTAAAGTGACCGTATCCAGAAAATCATCAGCACTCATGCCATCTGCTCCTAAAGATATGACATCTGTACAGTTTGGACAATATGGTCGTTTAGATTCTTTACACGCTCCGGAATCTGACAAAATAGGTTCTGTTCATCAACTCAGTGTATTTGCAAAAGTCAATGAAGAAACAGGAGAAATAGTAGCACCTTATGAAAAAGTAATAGATGGTGTCCCTACAGGTGAGATCGAAGAAATTTCTGCCGCAAAAGAAAGAAACAAAAATATTGCCGCATGGAATGATGATTTATCTAATGAGATTACCACCGTTCGCTGTAATGGCGATATTACAACTGTATCAACAAAACGTGTAGATTACAGAGAAATCTCACCTTATTTTGATATGTCTATCTCTCGTTCCATGATACCTTTTGCAGAGTATATTCAGCCGAAAAGGTCTCTTATGGGAACAAATATGCAGAACCAGGCAGTTCCTTTATTGCACCCAGAACGTGCTCTTGTAGCAACAGGAGTAGATACAGAAATACCTTGTCTCTATTATACAGTAGAAGATTTGGTTACGCTACATGGCTTACAAATAAAACCAGATACTGCATTAGTTCTTCTAATGAGTGATTGGAACAAAACCTTTGTAGCTTATACGTTTCAATATGGTGATGATATTTTCAAGCACTATGCACCAGCATCTGTTTCTGATAAAGAAACATTCTATCTCTACAATCTAAATCTAAAGAGTGACAATATCTACAAGCCTAATGAAATTGTACTCTATTATTTCTCAACAGATATGAAAGAGTATGAAACATGGGAACGTCTTGCACAAGGGAAAGTAGCTCTTGTAAAAGACCCTAAAAGACCAGCACTTGCTTATTGGTTATAAAACTGCTTTATCCTCTACAATTGATGATGCTGTTTTAATCTCCGATAGATTGCTTTATGATGATATGTTTACTAGCATACAAATTTTTAAATATGAGTATACCCTAAAGCATGGTGAATCTATTTATCCTACAAATGGCATTGCAAGGCTTCATTCCTGGGTAAGCAGTGGAGAAGCAGTAATAACTGTTGTAAAAGAAAATTCTAAACTAAAGAAAATCAAAGCAAAAATTAGTGGGGAGATAACCTATGTTTCTCATTATAAGAATAACATCACTGTATATGTTACTGCTTATCATCGTGCTGCAGAAGGTGATAAAGTTGCTGGACGATATGGCAATAAGTCTGTTATTGCCAGAATATTACCTCATGAAATGATGCCTTATGACCCACAAACTGGAGAGATATTGGACATCTGTTTGAACCCTTTAGGACTTCCCAGCCGTATGAATTTTGGTCAAGTATTGGAAGTAGCTTTAGGCGCAGTAATGAAAAAAACAGGAAGAATCGCAGTTGTTTCTCCTTTCTATCCTGACATTAAACAAGATGTCATTGAAGAATATGAAGCTGCTGGATTAAAACCAAAACGTCTCTTTAATCCAATGTTTGGAAAGTACATAGAAAGACCTGTCATGACCGGCTATATGTACATTCTAAAGTTAGAACAGATTTCTAATCTAAAGGTTTCTGCAGTAGGTTATCCTAAATCGGTAAACCCTGTATTTGGTCAGCCTACTGGTTCTGATAATGAGAAAAAAGGACAAAAGATTGGAGAAATGGAAACATGGGCATTAGAAGCTTGCAATATGCATAAAACATTAGATGACTTCTTTACTTGGTATGCAGATGATGAACATCTCCGTAAAAAGATTTTCACAGTGCTTGCAGATGGCGAAGATGGTCCATGGAACGAAGCACATGAAGATATTAAAGCAAATAGAAGTCCTAACAGAAACAGTTTAGTAACGCAAGCAATCTTAAGAACCTATTGTCTTGACCTTGTGCCTTGCGGAGACTTTTTTCGTATTGCCCCTTTGGACTTATCCAAAATAACAACTATCATTTCTAAAAACAATTTAGAGTCCAGCGACCAAGGCAGC
The DNA here is from genome assembly GCA_910575055.1 of Clostridia bacterium. Taxonomy (GTDB): domain Bacteria; phylum Bacillota; class Clostridia; order Lachnospirales; family Anaerotignaceae; genus Coprocola. The sequence continues at coordinate 20,070 of CAJTDC010000022.1, read as the reverse complement.
AAATGGGGAAAGATTAAACTGCAAAATAAAATTGTAAGTCCATTCTGGGTAGATAGACGTTCTTGTTTAGCAGAGATTTTAAATGTAAAATCCATTGATAAAATTATGAATGGCAAGCATATGGTCAGTGTATCAGACCTGCACATTGAAGAAGCACAGGATTTATCCGCAATACAAAAAGTAAATTATATTACCGGCATTGATGCAATTGTTATGCTTTTAGAAAGGACAGACATCAGTGAAGCAATCAATCGCCTATTGAACAAAAGTGAAGATGTTGAACCATCTCTAAATTCTAATGTTGTTTACAACGAGTCTAATGAGACAGATGTTACTTCTGAAATGATAGAAGATGCGGATGCTCTTTTAGGAAATGAAACAGTACCTATGACTTCCCGACAAATTGCTAGATTTCTAATTTATTTAAAAGAGGAGGGTTATAATCTTGATATTTTTGTATTGGAATATTTCCCAGTTATGCCAGCTATTTTCAGACAAACAACTGTCATCAATGATATGGTAAGCAAACACGCATTTAATAAACATTTATTGCGTATTTTAAATGCTTCTTCCTCTACAGATATTTTTAAAGCAGTAAAAGATTATATCGGCTATGGAAAGGGAACGGATAAAGATTTAGTATCTGTCAGACATTTTTTCTTAGGGAAAGACTCCAAAAGAAGTCATGGTAAAATGCGTGAGAATGTATTATCTAAACGTGTAGGTTTTTCCGGACGTACTGTTATCATTCCTGCCTCTAACGTTTATATGCCCCCTTTCTTTGTGGGCATTCCCTGGTACATTGCTTTACGTGTCTATGACAGATTACTTGAATTAAAACTAATTCGAGTGCTGGACAAAATCGCTAAAGAAATGGAAACCCATCACGGACTTCTAAATACAAGACTTATTACTTCTCTAAGTGGTCAGCAGTTAAGTGATGTGATACTTTCTTTATGGGAATTTAATTACAACATTATAAATAGTGTCATTCATTCTGACCGCAATACTTGTATGGCTTTCTATAATATCTTGCGAAGATACATAAGAGAATTTATAGAGGGTGATGCTAATTATGATGGTACAGTAACCGTTGATGATAAACGTATAGACCCTGCTGATTTACCAGATGATGCAAACATCAATGCCAGTGTGGTACTTTTAGGCAGACAGCCAACATTACACAAACGTTCTATTCGTGCTTTATTTGTAACACTTGTAGATGGTTGGTGTATTCATATTCATCAAGCAATTTGTAAATCCTACAATGCCGATTTTGACGGTGACCAGGAATACATTGTTGCCTTATTTGGAGAAGCAAAAGTAGAAGCATTAAAGAAAATGCATGTAACAAAAGATATGATATCCGATAAGGATGGTGAATTTGTACTTGACCTTGTACAAGATACTTGTCTTGGATTATACTGCATGACTTCCTATAAAAACAATATTGACAAAATACAAAAAGAGGACTCTAACGTTTTCTTTTATGATGATGCAACTGCATTACAAACTGATTTAGAGTATGGCACATTGCACTACTATGATGTGGTTATCTATCGAAACAAGGAAACAAATAACTACTATTTATCTACTGCTGGTAGAATATTACTTAATACTGTCATTCCTAATGCTCTAACGGATATTCCATTCAGAGATAAAAAAGGAATTGCAAAAGAAATGCAAATTGATACAAATGGAATTAATTTCTGCGAATTGAAATTTGATGACGTCTGGGCTTCTACAAAACCAGCAGAAGGCAGAACAAACATCTTAATAGGCTCTATTCTAAACTATACCTATGAAACGGTTAGTGAAAGAGAAACTGTACTGGTTTGTCAGAAGCTCTATGAATTAGGTTTGATTGCTTCAGATTTATATGGTGTTTCTATGACACTTGATGATTTATCTGCACCAGTAGATATTTCAGATGTTATGGCAAAGCCAAAAGAGAAATCAGATGAAAGCAATCTTCTTTATCAATTTGGACTAATCCAATTAGAAGAAAAAGAAATCGTAGAGAAAAAAGCCTGGAGAGATGCCCAAAAAGATGCCCAGAAGAAAATCCTGAGTGGACTTCCTTATAACTCTAACACCTATTATATGCTTCATTCTGGTGCCAGAGGTAAGCCTGCACAGCTTATGCAATCTGTAGGTTTTGTTGGTACGATTAGAAAGACCGAAACAGATGATATTAGAACTCCAATCCTAAACGGATATGGAAATGGTCTAACATCATTTGACTTATATCAAACCACATTCTCTGCTCGTATGGGTGTCGTATCTACACAAGCAGAAACAAAAAATGCAGGTTATGCTACAAGACAAGCTGTCTATATGTCTAATGGATTTTTTATTTCAGAGGACGACTGTGGTATCTCTAATTCTATCTATACTGTAAAATATGATACGCAAGATGTAAGTATCTATAATGAACAAGGTACTCTATTTCAATTTGAGAAATTGCAAAATAGATTTATTAGCGATGATACAGAAGGACATGAATTGATAAAAAATACTTTGGTTCTGAATTCTTATCTGTTTACAGATAAGGTTTTATCTGAATTATTAGCTTCTGACATTAAAACAATCAATTTAGATGGGGAACTGTTTGAATTGAAGAGAAAACTTACAGAACACTCTAAAGAGGAATTATTGTCTATGTATTCTTATGCTCTGCCTTTCGTAGAAGAAGATTTTAAAATTACGCAAAAGAGTTTGGAATACATTGAACAAATGGAATTAAATGAAGTAATCGCATTAACCTCTAATGAGACTTTACTTGACTTATCTAAATTAGAAGAAGCCTATTTAGAAGTAGATTATGATTCTTCCCGTTACTCGTTATATTCTTTTGAATCTAATGAGGAAGTACCATTCCCAGAAAACAGTCTTTTTCTCTTTACTGTAAAAGACACCTCTGAAGGTTACAGATATTATCATCGTTTGCTTGATAATGGCTTGCTTACACCAGATGCTTTTAAGTATCTTCTTTTTAAGAAAATTAGAAGTATCGAATTTGAAGATGTTACTGTTCATATTCGTTATGGTATTACAGATGTTTTCAGCAATTTGATACAGGACAGAATTGCGATTGCCTTGCCTTATCTAACGAAGCATCATACTATAACAGAAAGAACATTAAAAGAAATTGAACACTATCAATTAAAATACATTCCAATTAGAACAACACTTACCTGCAAATCTAAAGATTGTATTTGCTCTAAATGCTATGGATATAAAACCAAATCTAATCATCTTCTTGATGTTGGTACAAATGTAGGAATTGCAGCAGCACAATCTATGTGTGAGCCAGCTTCTCAGATGACTATGAATGTAACACACTCTGGTGGTGTTCGTAGCGGAAATCTAATAGGCGGTTTGGACTATTACAGGAAGTTATTAAAGGGAAGACTTGCTCCTAAAATGGATATGGATAAATTAGAACGACCAACTACCCATTCTGGTTACATCAAACTGGAAAAACTGAATAATAATCTCATTAAAATAGTCGATGAAGACAGCTCCTTGATTGCTTCTTTTATTACAGAGAAAGAAAGAATCAATTTACCTGATGGCGTCTATGTAGACAAGGGTGATGTTATTATTTCCGGCTTTACAGATTTGCAAAAATATTCCTCTAACGATATTTTCCTAAGTGCACTAAAAACACGTTATCTATTGATACTGGAGTATGATAAAGTATTCTCTGGAAATAACCTGAATGTAAATTCACGTAATTATGAAATATTTGCACGACTGCAAACATCTCAAGTTTTCCTGGATGCCTTTGAGGACTTGCCACCTATCAAAAGTGCAGGTCAGGAAATAGAGGATAAGACTGGGAAATACTCTTTGTTTGTAGCAACACAATATGAAGTAGTAAGAAGATTTACAGGTATTGGTGCTGTCGCTTTTGAGTATATTGATGATATGCTGAACAGTTCCATTTTGTATCCAGAAGAGAATAAAATGGTTTCTGGTACAAGCAACCTGTTTACAGGAACGCCTGTAGGAAGCAAGAGTATTGTTTTTAAACCGAGTCTTTTTGTTGAAAAAAGGGTAAAAGAAGATTCTAAAATTTCAATCAATAAAATGCCTGAATTGTCTTCTGACCCTTTTGCAGATTTATACAGCAAACTTTCTAACGATACTGTTGCAAATACAGATAATGATATGCCTATATCTAAAGTAGAGGAAACTGTTGTTGAAGAAACAACAGCAGAACCAGAAGAACCTAAAAAGAACAGCGATATTGGCAAATTATCAAAATTTTCTCTTTTATAAACAGAAGGTCTGGTTTTTCCAGACCTTCCTTTTTTTATTGGACTGGAGGTGAGGAATGATGCAGGTATCAAGGCAGACTTCTAACGAGGGACACAAGACTTGTTCTACTACTGAGAAAAGAAATTCTTATCCTTATCGCAAAGAATATTTTAAGAGAAACAAAGGATTATTCGGTCATATATGGTTTTGCAGTCAATGTGGTAAACCTCTTTTTGGAAAATCTAATATTGTTGTAGACCACATTATGCCTCTAAAACATGGCGGTGTCAACAGGACTTTTAATTGTGTTGCAATTTGTGAAAAATGCAATGCAAAAAAAGGAGCAAAAGTTGACCATAGAGTTCTAAAAGGATACATTGCTAAAGCATTTCAAAGCTCCTTATTCTTTACACAAGGAGCAATAGGTAAAGTAATAAAGCTAAGTGCAAAGGGAGCAGGTTATGCTTTGAGTGCTCCTTTCCGTGGAACGACTGGTAAAGTAAAAGTGATTGGTGCAGTATTCTATATTATGGTTTTTATTTTTTTAGGTAGATATGTCTTATCTTTTATCTCATAAGCGAGGAGGAGATTTTTTGTGAATATAAAAGACGCTCTACATATTTTAGAAATTGCATCTGCAAATTATGTTGAAAACGATAAAGCAGACAGCAAAGAATCGCTAATTGAACAATTAGTTGACAGGCAATATACAGACCAAATTTTAAATCATTACAATTACAGACTTGGTATGGATTCTAATTATACGTTATTAGACGCAGTATGCGAAGTAGTGAAAAATGCTTCTATTATAAAGCATAAACATGATATTGCACTGGATTACATTTCAAGCAATAAATCAGATTTATTAGTACGTTTATTATCCAGAGATGTTTACAGAAATGTAGTGAGGGGAGTTCTAAAGCGTAAAAATAAATTTGGTGTAAATGTTCTCCGATACATCAATACTGATTCCAGATTTGATGTTATTTATTATCAGTTTGTAAAAACATTTGCAAAAGATAGTGTTGGTTCTTTTTGTGATGGGCATTATGCAGCTTACATTGCAAATGCTTTTAGCAGTTACTATTATGAAGAACATAAAAGGGACATTTGGAATGCGTTAAGCGAAGTGGATACTGCAAGACAGGAAATCGATATGAAGCAGTCTCTAACAAATATAGAACTTGTTGTAACGGATACTTCAGACTTCTATATTCATGATTTGTTAAAGAACATCTATCAAGCAAACATGGCTTTGTTTAAACATAATGGTCACACATTAAACACCATTGTCTACGACATATTTCATTTATGTATGAATCATCGTATCAACACATATTTCAATCAAATAAATGAACAGTTAAAAACATTTCATTTAGAATTGATTGATACAGGAAGACCACAATTAACAATAGATGAGGAAAGTGGAAAAGTCATTGAAGATAGAGTAAAAGGAGCTTCCTCTAAAATTGGAAATGGTCTAAAGATGATACCTGTTCTTTATGATTATGTCAGAGCGAAAAGACTAAACATGAATGCACTTGGAGATTTAAGAGAGTATGCCTTTACTCTTGGAAAAGATGCTGTTTCTGACAGCAACTGTTTATGGCAGTTAGAACCTATTGCACGTGGTACAGAAAAAAGAATCGACAACAGTGATGGTATAAAAAACTATAAAAACTTTGAAGTCGTTCTAAAGGGAGTCATTAGTGTCTATTCTCTCATTAACGGTTTAGAAAGCAGGGGGGGTTCACCTGTTTCTATGTATGATGAAGATTTGTTTAAAAACATAGAAGTCATTCGTTATATGGATTATCTATCTTCTTTGAAGTACAAAGACTTAATGATGGAATTGCAAAATGTAAAAATAACACCAGAAAATGATTGTTCTGTTTTAGATAATTTTGAAGCAGCAGTTCATAATCGTGCAGGTTCCAGTGAAAACAACAGAGCAGATAATCAGGAAAGAAGAGCAAAGGCATTATTAAATGGATTGCTTGTAAATCCACCTCTAAAGAAGCAGAAGATTTATTCTGAGTTTGACAATCTGTATCATACTTATTTGCAGATTTCACTCTTTCCACGTTCTTTAGATTTGTACAAAATATTGCAGTTAGAAGGTGGTGCTGTTGCTCAAAGAGATGTGAATAACATCCTTCAGTCGACAGAATTGCCATCTGGTTATATTGGTTCTTCCTTAGTTCGTTCTAACAGGTGCAATAAACTTTTAAGAAGTAAACCTTACCTAACGAATGAATATCTAACAACGTATCATCCTGTTGATTTGAATTTTAGCATTACATTGCCTGCACTGTTAGAAGAAACTTTACCCTGTTTATTATTTCAAGGTAATGAGATTCCTCTAAATAGAGAAAGCAACTCTTTTAACTTAAGTGATACTTGTTATGATTACAACGATGTACTTGAATTGTATCAATCAGCAGAAGATGATAGAGACTTTGATTTAATAGATAAACCCATTATAGGGGAAATAGAAATTCCATTGTTTGATGTAAGATTACAACTTTCGAATTCTTACACAAGCAATCATATTTCTAAAATGAAAAGTGCTCTAAAGTATAAATTCTCTAAAGATGCTTGCGAGCGTTTTAATGTGCATTACATTGAACTATCTGCTCTTCAAGAGGATTTTATATTCTTCTTGAGTGAAATGAAAGATTTTTTATCTCTTGCTTATCAGTATTCAGAATTCCTAGAAGTATGTTCTGAATTATCTAATGAGTTTAAACAAAAAGAATTCAAAGAAGAAATTCTGGGGCAATTTGTTTTAAACACAATCGCAAGATGTTGTCAAGTAAAATCTGACTCTATCAATGCAGATGATTTATTAGAAAATAATAAACAAATCAATTCCTTTATTCGTATTATGCTTCTTTCTTTAAGTGAAGCTGATAAACGAGCACACACTGAGCCAAAAGAATTGTATAATGAATTTTTATCTTTTATTGATTGGGACGAAGTAAACACTCCTTCTAAAGTGTTTGTATTGTTTTGGAATTATATTAATGCAAAACTTTTATTCTTTTCAAATGTTAGAGATATTTATGATGTACTCTTTTTAGTTCCGAGTGAAGTAAAAACTCTGACATCTGAATTATGTTATCGTTACAAATTAGAGTCTGTTCTGCCTGATATGGTTTCCGCCATTCCAGATGGTATTTCATTAGATACAATTAGTAACGCTCTAACGATAGATTTTATAAAAGATACTTACAAAACCAGTATGGACACCCATAACTTTATCATTAAATTGTTTATAAAGTATATTCATCATTGTAATCATGCGTTTGAAAATATACTTGATTACAGCTCTATTGGTAAAACAATTATGAAAGATGAGTTCCGTCATTGGGGCGAAGTGTTCAGTCTTACACAAAAAGAACAAAATATTCCAATGTTAAATAAGTTGACTGAATTATACAGTACAGATGATTACGGTTTCTTTATGAGAAATTCTGAATACTTTAAAGGATATAGTTCTGATGGTAATACCTCCTATTTTGTACATCGAAGCGGAAAACTATTAGTACAAAATTTAGATGGTACTTATCGACCTATCACAAATTTAATCTTTGAAAGAGATTTAACAGAAGAAGAAAGAAAAGCAGAATTAAATGAAATTATCGCAAGGGGGTTGAGGATATATGCCTGACATAATGAATGAAATAGTCTGGGTACGTCTTACCTATCCAGATAAATCTCAATTTTGTTTTCATACTACGTTAAGTCCCTCTATTCTAAAGAGGTATGCTATTCTCCTGAAGGAAAACAGTTTACCCTGTTTAGACTAAAGATAACCCACTTCGAGACCATATTGTAGCAATTCCTTTTGCTTGGATAATTCGGCTTGACTAAATCCACCTGTAACAACATTATTTAGTGCGAGAGTGTAATTAAAATAATGAAAAAGGAGATACTAATAACAAAGGAGATATTATTAGTATGGAATGTAAGAAATGTGGAGGAAAAGAACATAACAAAAATGAGTTTGTAAAGGGGCATCAAAGATACAAATGTAAAAATTACAGATACCAATTTGTACCAACTTTACAAAAAGGTTTTAATGAACAAACAAAATTAATCGCTTATTTATTATATATAAGTGGATTGTCATTAAGAACAATTGTAAGATTACTTCATATTTCCGCAACAAGTGTAGTGGCACTTTTTACATTTAAAAAAAACAAACTTTGGATATGGAAAGCTTATTGTACTGATACAGGACAGCTTATTGATTGGGAATGTGGCAATCGTGATACGAATACTTTAAAAAGATTACTTCAAAGATTAAAAAAGTGGAACATAAAAATTTACATTACAGATAACTGGAAATCTTATAGCGAAATGATTCCAAGAGAAATGTTATTACAAAGTAAAAAATGCACTTATCCTATTGAGAGAAACAATTTTCGTCAAAGACATTGGTTTGCAAGGTTTAGAAGAAAAACATGTGTTGTGTCCCGTTCTTTACAAATGGTTGATTTAACTATGGCTCTTTTTGCCAAATTTCATTGTAATTCCTCTTTTTCCTTTTCTTCATTATTTACTTAAAAGTTATTATAATAAAAATGACGACAATGTTCTGCCGTCGTTTTTTTATTATTCTACATCTGTTTGTTGCAATGATATATCACTTACAGCTAAAACAACATATGTTTTTTCTGTACCAGAACTGTCTGTTTTATTCATTGTTCCTAAAGGAATACCAATAGCAGTTTCTATGATACTTGTTTCTTTTAATTCTTCTATATTTCCACGATAATACAAAGCATAATTTTCACCTTTTTCAGAGAAAGCTTCTATATAAGCTCCTCTTAATTCTGGGAGACTTTCTGGATTTTCTGTAATAGCAAATGTAGAACAAGTAGAAATAGATAAATTAGAAATAGATATAAATTTATCACCATATTTACTACTATCTTTTAAAATATTTTCATAGTTAGCATTTTTATCTATCATATTAGAAGGTATTTCTAAATATTGTGCTGGGAAATAATTTTTTTCTGCTGTTAAAATTGTTCTTGCTTTTTGGTTGATTGAAAAATCACTTCCTGGCAATGTTTGCATAAACTCAAAAAATTGTATGGTACTAGGGTGCCAAATATCTTTTACATAAGTGCCTTGTTGTATTTGACCATTTTGAAAAACTGTTTTTCCAGTTCCTTCAAAATGTCCTTCTACAAAATCACCTTCATAATACCAACCACTTTGATTTTGATTTTGAGAAACAAATTTACCTTTTCCATGAGGAATACCATTTTTTGTTTCACCAGAATAAATTCCTGCCATTTTTCCAAAAGTACAATCTAATGTTATTTCTATTGCATTATCCATATTTTTTTGTGCTTCTGTAATAAAGTCAGATATTACATCTGTTTCAGTATTATCACTTTGTATTGTATCATTTGTTGTATTTTGCATAGAAGCTTCTACATTATTACAAGCAGAAATTGCAAAAATGAGTATGGTAGAGAGAAGTACAGCAAAATATCTTTTCATAGTATTATGACCTCCTTATATATTTAATAAGGGTTATAGTAACACAAAAAAAGATATATGAAAAGGGGACAAAACTAATTTTAATGAATTTAATATTTTTTAATGGATTTTATAATAATTGTTCAGAATTTCTTTCGTTTTTGTTCATAATTTATACAAAATATAGATATATAATAAAAATATACCAAAGAGGATACTATATTAATATTTATTTTAAAAATATAATTATTCACTATTGGAAGTTCTGTTAACTTAATATGAAAGTACAGAAATAGAAAAGAATTTTAAAAATACAATCAAAATAAGAAATAACATATTATTTTAATATAATACAATATTATTGAATAGGAGGAATAGAATTTATGAAAAAAAAAGAAAAAAATCAAAATATAATAAAAAATCAATCTAAATTAAGAAAGAATGACATAAAGAAAGTAAAAGAGAAAAAGTATGCAGAAGTGAATACGATGATGCTTTTAACATATTATTTAGCCAATGCGTAAAAGAAAAAGCCTGTTTTTTGAACGGGCTTTTTCTTTATGTAATTATTATTTTATTGTGGAATTTTATAGAAATATGTGTTAAAATAAAAAATGATAAAAAAATGTATGTGGAGGATTTAGATATGGAAAAGAATACAAAAAAAAGAAAAAATTACTTTCATATTATTTCTTTTATATACATAAGACAATGAAAAGAATGATTTTTCTTTTGATTGTCTTTCTTTTTGTTAAAATAAAGGAGGATTATTATGCTGAATAGAAAAGATATTCTTGGCTTAAAGGATATGACAAAAGAGGAAATATTAGAAATACTCCAAACAGCTAAAGAAATGAAGCTTCGTATTGATGACAGTTCTAAAAGAGTAAATGAAATTAAAGGGTGTAGTATTGTTAGTTTATTTTATGAAAATAGTACAAGAACAAAAACTTCTTTTTCTCTTGCTGGAAAATATTTAGGAGCAACAGTACAAGACTTAGGTGTAGGTACAAGTAGTGTAAAAAAAGGAGAAAGCTTAATTGATACAGGAAAGACACTAGACCAAATGGGTGTAAAAGTAATGATAATGCGTCATAGTATGACAGGAGCGCCACATATTTTAGCAAAAAATGTATCAGCTCATGTCATTAATGCAGGAGATGGTTCTAATGAACACCCTACACAGGCTTTATTAGATTTATTTACTATATTGGAATATAAAAAATATTTTGAAGGCTTAAAAATAGCAATTATTGGAGATATTTCTCATAGTCGTGTAGCACGAAGCAATGTATTTGGTTTATCTAAATTAGGAGCAAATGTTACATTAGCAGGTCCTTCAACATTGCTAGGAGGGTCTGGCTTACTTGGTGTTAAGACAACGCCTGATGTAAAAGATGCTGTAAAAAATGCTGATATTGTAATGGGATTACGTATACAATTTGAAAGACAAAAAACAACAGCTTTTCCTGATTTAGCAGAATATCGTGAATTATTTGGAATTAATAAAGAAATATTAAAATATGCAAAAAAAGATGTATTGATTATGCATCCAGGTCCTGTTAATAGAGGAATTGAATTAAGTACTGATGTTATTGATGGTGAAAATTCTGTAATTAATATACAAGTAAAAAATGGTGTTGCAGTTAGAATGGCAATATTGAAATTATTGTATCAAGGAGGACAAAAATGAGACTTTTAATTCAAAATGGACAAGTAATAGACCCAGCTTCTCAAACAAATGAAGTAATGGATATATTAATAGAAGATGGCATCATTTCAAAAATAGAAAAAAATATTATAGGTAAGGCAGACAAAATAATTAATGCAGAAGGAAATTGGGTAACTCCTGGTTTTATTGACGTTCATGTACATTTAAGAGAACCCGGATATGAATATAAAGAAACGATTGCAACAGGTACAAGAAGTGCAGCAAAAGGTGGATATACTACAATATGTCCTATGCCAAATACTAATCCTGTATGTGATAGTGATATTATGATAGAGTATATTAAATTAAAAGCAGAAAGAGAGGGTGTTATACACGTTTTACCTATTGGAGCAATTACAAAGGGACAAAAAGGAGAGGAATTATCTAATATTGGAAAAATGGCAAAAGCGGGAGCTTGTGCCATTAGTGAAGATGGTAAAAGTGTACTATCCTCTGGATTATTAAAAACAGCTATGAAATATGCAAAGATGTTTGATATTCCTGTGCTTTCTCATTGTGAAGATATTAGTTTAGTAGCTGGTGGTTCTATGAATGCAGGAGCAAGTGCACAATTATTAGGTTTAAAGGGAATTTCAAATGACTCAGAGGAAGTAATTGTTGCAAGAGATATAATATTAGCAAAAAGTACAAATTCTAAATTACACATCTGTCATATGAGTACAAAAGGAAGTATAGACTTATTACGTCAAGCGAAATCATCAGGTCAAATTGTTACAGCAGAAGCAACACCACATCATTTTACTTTAAGTGATGATTTTATAACAGATTATGATGGAAATACAAAAATGAATCCACCTCTACGTTCTAAAGAGGATGTATTAGCAATTCGTCAAGCTTTAAAAGACAATGTAATAGAAATTATTGCAACAGACCACGCACCACATAGTGTAGATGAAAAAAATTGTGAATATGAAAAAGTAGCATTTGGTATTGTAGGATTAGAAACAGCATTACCTTTAGGTATTACAGTACTTGTAGAAGAAGGTTGGCTGACACCTATGGAATTAATTACTAAAATGACATATAACCCTGCAAAAATGTTAAATATTGATAAAGGTACATTAACTATAGGAAAGGCAGCGGATATTGCTATTATTGACCCAAATAGAACATATAAAATTGACCCTAGTACATTTGCTTCAAAAAGTAAAAATACGCCTTTTGGAGGCTTTCAAGTGAAAGGAAAGGTTATATATACTATTGTAGATGGTAATATCGTTGTAGAAAATGGTGAGCTGGTGGAAGCGTTTAAATAATAAAATTTTTTAGTATTTAAAATATATTATTAAAAATCACTAATTGTTTAAGTTAGTGATTTTTTAATATACAAAAAAAGTAAAATTTTATTCGAAAAAGCAATATAAACGTACACACTTATTATTGGATTTTTTATACAATAAAAAATTATATAGAATGTGGTATCATATTTTAATAAAAAAAGAATAACAATTATATAAAAATGTAGATAATTTAATTTTAAAATATGTAAATAGTATTTCCTTGTATCATTTGTATAAACGTTGTACAAAATATATTTTTATGCTATAATTTTTTAAATTATAGTAATAGAAAGGAAGAGAAGATAGTATGGAAGATTTTTCAACATTACATAAAAATACAAATCAAGTACCAATAAACAATAATGTAATAATTGATACACTAATAGAAAAAATAAGACAAACAAACAATCCTACTGTAGTAGGACTAGACCCTCGTTTAGAATACATTCCTAATTTTATAAAACAAAAAGCATATGATAAGTTTGGAAAAACACCTGCTGGTGCTATGGAAGCATTTTGGCAATTTAATAAAGCAATTATAGATACTACATACGATTTAATACCAGCTGTGAAACCTCAAGTAGCTATGTACGAACAATATGGGGCAGATGGAATTGCTTGTTATATTAAAACAATTGCCTATGCAAAACAAATGGGACTTGTTGTGATTGGAGATATTAAAAGAAGTGATATAGCTTCTACAGCAGAGGCTTACTCTGATGGACATATTGGTAAAGTAAAAGTAGATGAAAATAATTTTGAAATTTATAAAGAAGATTTTATTACACTAAATCCTTATCTTGGTTGGGATTCTATAGAACCTTATATTGAAAATTGTACAAATTATAAAAGAGGAATATTTGTATTGGTAAAAACTTCAAATAAAAATAGTGGACAATTACAAGATTTAGATATAGGTGGTATGAAGTTATATGAGAAAGTAGGAGAATTAACAGAGCAATGGGGAATTTCTTTAAGAGGTAAGTATGGTTATTCTTCAGTTGGTGCTGTTGTTGGTGCAACTCATTCGAAACAAGCAAAAGAATTAAGAGAAAGATTACCTCATACATTTTTTTTAGTACCAGGTTATGGTGCACAGGGTGGTACAGCAGAAGATTTATCTGTTTGTTTTGATAAAAATGGTATTGGTGCTATTGTAAATTCTTCTCGTGGCATTATTGCAGCATACAAAAATAAAAAGTATAGTAGTGATTTTTCAGAAGAAAATTTTGCACAGGCATCTCGACAAGCTGTAATTGATATGCGTAATGACTTAAATTCTGTACGATAAAGGGGAAATAAAATGAAAAAAATAGAACAAGCAACAATATTAAAAAATGAATGTTATGTAAATAATATTTATGATATGGTAATTTTTGCACCAGAAGTTGCAAATATAGCAAAATCAGGACAATTTATTAATGTATATACAGGAAAAAGTGATATGATTTTGCCTCGTCCTATTAGCTTATGTGAAATCAATAAAGAAGAAGGAACACTTCGTTTACTATATCAAGTAGTAGGGAAGGGAACACAGTATTTTTCTACATTACCAAAAAAAAGCAATATTCAAATTTTAGGTGCTTTAGGAAATGGTTTTTATATTGATGAAAATCATAAAAACCATATTTTAATAGGAGGAGGCATTGGAGTACCACCTATGTTAGAATTAGCAAAGAATTTACAAGGAAATATACATATTTTTATTGGTGCAAAATCAGACCCTATACTTGTGAAAGAGTTTCAAGAGATAGGAGTAACTGTCACTATAGCAACAGATGATGGAAGTTGTGGCATACATGGGACAGTATTAGATGCTATACAAAAGGAGCAACCACTCGCAGATATGATATATGCGTGTGGGCCTAAAGTGATGTTAAAAGCTGTTTCTGAATGGGCTGAGCAAGTACAAATACCAATACAAGTATCTATGGAGGAAAGAATGGCTTGTGGTATTGGAGCGTGTGTAGGTTGTGCAATTAAAATAAAAAAGAAAAATACAAATGATTGGGAGAATTTAAAAGTTTGTAAAGATGGTCCAGTGTTTTGGGGAAATGAAGTAATTTGGAATGAGTAGTAATTTTAAATGTATGTTTAAATTTTGGTATTAATTATATATTGTTTGATATTAAAAAAAATACCAATTATCCCTAATAAATGAACTTTACTTTTATTTTTGATAAAATAAAATGAAAGCAATATCCCAATATTCTATAATTTAGGAGGAACTTATAAAGATAACAAGGCGAATTTATATATATAGAAAATTTGTGTTGAAATTAAATTTTAATACAAATATAGTGTCCCAAAAGAAATATTACTTATTTTTGGCTCTATTCTTATTTGCCGAAGAATAGAGCATTTTATTATTTATACAAATAAACCCGCTTTTAAGCGGGTTTCAATATATTTTTATTTTTTATTTAAGCGAAATACGCTAATAAGTTGCTTTAAAACTTTTGACTGTTCACTAAGTTGTTGACTTGTAGCAGCACTTTCTTCAGCAGTAGCAGAGTTTGTTTGTACTACGCTTGAAATCTGGTTAATTTGTTGTTGTACCTGAGAAATAGAGTCTGCTTCTTCACGGGAATTGTTTGCAATAATACCAACAATGTTTATAATATTATTGGTATCAGATACCACAGAAGAAAGTTGTTCTGCAGTTTCATTTGCAATTTTTGTACCATTTTTTACAGCTGAAACAGAACGTTCTATTAACATTGTAGTTGATTTAGAAGCATCTGCACTTTTTTCGGCTAAGCTTCTTACTTCATTTGCAACAACGGCAAACCCTTTTCCAGCAGCACCAGCACGAGCTGCTTCAACAGAAGCATTTAATGCAAGTATATTTGTTTGAAAAGCAATATCTTCAATTGTTTTAATAATTTTTCCAATTTCATTAGAACTATCATTAATTTCTTCTATTGCCTGTATCATTTTTTTCATTTTTTGGTTACTTTCTTCTATTTGAATACCAATTTGATTTGCCTGTTTATTAGCAAACTCAGCATTTTTAGCACTTTCTTCTACGCGATTAGAAATGTTAGTAACTGTTCCTTCCAAATCTTCTATGGCACTTGCTTGTTCTACTGCTCCTTGACTTAATGAGTTAGCAGCGATAGCCATTTGTTCAGAGCCATTTGAAACTTGGTCAGAACTTTCTGTAATTTGTATCATAATATCGTTTAGATGTTCAATAATAAAGTTTAATGATTTCTTTATAGAAACAAAATCTCCTATGTAATCCTGTGTAGTAGCTATTGTTAAATTGCCATTTGATATTTGTTTTAATATAGTAGAAATTTCTTCTATATAATCCTTTAAACGAATTCTTGTGCTTTCGAAACTATGAGCTAGTATTCCAATTTCATCACGAGATTGTATATTCAAATCTTTTTGTTCAAAATTCAATTCACCTTTTTCCATTGTTTTTGCCACATTTGTCAATTTTGCAAGAGGAAAAGAAACAGCACGTTTTAAATAAGCTGTCAATATCATAAGACTAACTAAAATTAAAACAGCACTAGCAATACAAGCGATTATAATTGTAATATTAAGATGTGCTGTAGCTTTTGTTTTAGGAATACCAGCAAAAATAGTACCTTGTGTTCCGTCTGAATATGTAATAGGAATATAAGAACAAACGTGTTTAATACCAATTATAGTAGTTGGGCCAATATAAGGCTGTCTTTGTTTTATTACAGTATTAACTACTTCAGAAGACATTTTTGTTCCTGTAACACGTTTTCCATCTTGTTCGACAGTAGTATAAGCTCTCACATCACCATCAAAAATAGTAAATTCGTAGCCTGTTTGTTTTTTTAAGTCGTCTAATAATTTTGTTTTGTCTTCAATCTCTGGTGAATTTTCTAAATAATAAGCTAGCATATTTGTTCCACTGATACATTCATTTTGAAGCATTTCCATAGAAAGATTTCTAGACATAAAAATGCACAATCCAACAATAATTACGATATCAATGGTTAACATCCATACTACTAATAATCCAGCTTTATAACCTATTCTTTGAATTTTTTCTTCTTTTTTTTGAAAATGACTCATTTTTTTCCCCCCTATAGTATGAGTTACTCTCACATTAGATATTTAGTATTGATAAAATATATTTTGGCTTTACTACATCAAAACAACAGAACTACTAACATATATATTATATAATTTTATACCAAATTACAAGAACAAAATTTCATAAATTTTACACAATTTTTATAATAATTAGGTTATAAAATCAACAGTTAAAGGAGTAGGGGAGTGAATACTATATCATAAAAAAATGCTCTGTTCTAGAGCCAATAGGAACAGAGCCAAAAACAATACATATTGTCCTCTCCCTGTTAGGGGAGCAGCAATAGGACAATATATTTGTTTTATATGTAGCATTTACTCTAGGGACAATGTAAATGCTTTTTTGATAGCTTTATATTATAGGGCAAAGCTATTACCGTATCAATTTTTATTTTTTAAGAAAATTTTTGTATCAATGTTGCACCGTTTGGACACTAGCCATTACATTATGGCTTTATTATTTATTATGATGCTACAGTTATTGTTATTGTAAATTTCAATGTTCCTTCATCTGCATCATTAGCTTTTTCTACAGTTAAACCACTACCATCAGTACTAACTGTAGCAATTCCAGCTGCTGGGAAAGCATAACCAGCTTTTGGTGTGAATACAAGTGTTAATACATATTCACCTGCTGCAATAGTATCACCTGCACTTGCTGGTGAACTATCTTTTGTCCATGTAGCAGCTACTGAATATTGAGTATCATTTCCAGATACAATAGTAGGTATTGTACCATCTACTGCTAATGCAGTTGACAATCCTGTAATGGATAAATCTGTGATTTCTGTTGCAACAGTAACAGTAGCTGTTCCTTTTACAGTATTTGTTGTTTTAGATGTTGCTACTACTTTCAAACTTGTTTCTGTTTCATCTGCTGCAACTGTTAAAGTTCCATCTGCTGCAACTGCAGAAGTTCCACTGTATGTAGTATCATCTGATTTTGTTACTGACCATTCTACTTCTTCATCAGCCATTGTACCACCATCTGCATCTTTTACTACTGCTGTGAATGCTTGTGTTCCACCTTTAGCTACTGATGCTGTTGCAGGTGTTACTTCTACTGTTGTTACTACTGGTGCTTCTGTTATAGTAACAGTAGCTGTTCCTTTTACAGTATTTGTTGTTTTAGATGTTGCTACTACTTTCAAGCTTGCTTCTGTTTCATCTGCTGCAACTGTTAAGGTTCCATCTGCTGCAACTGCAGAAGTTCCACTGTATGTAGTATCATCTGATTTTGTTACTGACCATTCTACTTCTTCATCAGCCATTGTACCACCATCTGCATCTTTTACTACTGCTGTGAATGCTTGTGTTCCACCTTTAGCTACTGATGCTGTTGCAGGTGTTACTTCTACTGTTGTTACTACTGGTGCTTCTGTTATAGTAACAGTAGCTGTTCCTTTTACAGTATTTGTTGTTTTAGATGTTGCTACTACTTTCAAGCTTGCTTCTGTTTCATCTGCTGCAACTGTTAAAGTTCCATCTGCTGCAACTGCAGAAGTTCCACTGTATGTAGTATCATCTGATTTTGTTACTGACCATTCTACTTCTTCACCAGACATTGTATTACCATCTTGGTCTTTTACTGCTGCTGTAAATGCTTGTGTTTTACCTTTTACTACTTCTACTGTTGCAGGTGTTACTTCTACTGATGTTATTACTGCTTCCTCTGCTGACATAGTAATTGTTACAGGTGTTGTTGCTTCTACAGTACCTATTTTTGCAGATACTTTAACAATATCTCCTTCTGCAGCATTTACATTTTCAATTGTTACTTTTTGGGCACTTTCTGTAACTGTTACTTTTGCACCATCAACTGGATTGCCTTCCTCATCTGTAACTGTCCATTCAACAGTTACATCATTTAATACTTCATCACTTGCATTTTTTACAGTTGCTGTAACGTCTGCACTTGAGCCTTTCTTTACTGCTTCTGTTGCAGATGATGCTAATTCAATTTTAGCTGGTGTCGTATCTGGTGCTGGTGTTTCATCTCCAACTGTTACATTGATTGTTTTTGAAATTGGAGTTGTTGGATAAGTATATCCATCTTCCAAAGTCAATGCAGCTTCTGGAATTGCTACAGTGTATGCAAATGGTGTTTCATTTGCTTCTACATCTGTTGCATCAAATGTTACTGTAATTGTGCTTCCTGATGCTGTTACTACTGCAGCTGGTGCACCTGCTGTTGTACAAGTTGCTCCTAATTCTGCATCTGCTTTTACTGTTGCACCTGTTAATGTAATAGTAGCTGTTGCTTTTCCATCTGGTGCTACTGTAACAGCTGCTGGGTCGCTAGCTTCTACTACATTTTCTTCTGTACCTGGGCCAGGATCTGGTGTTGGTGTAGGTGTTGGTGTAACTGGTTTATCAGATACATCAGGGATATTATCACCAGAATTAGATGTATCTATTGTGCTCTTGTCTGTAGCTTCAATTTTATTTACAGTACCTTCACCTGTTACTTCTGAACCTTTTGCTGTAGATGTAGATGTGATAGTATCTACTTTTGCATCTGCTGCAACATCTACTTTAGCTGTAGCTGTGCCAGAAAGTTCTACTTTTCCTACACTAGCACTATCTTTTACTGCTACGTCTGCACTTGCACTATCACTTACCTGTACATTTTCTACTTTTGCATTGTCATTTACTTTTACTGCTGCTTCTCCGTCGCCTACTACGTATACATCATTTACTTTTGCACTGCCTTCCAGTTCAACAGTTGCTTCAGTGCTATCTACAACAATTTGGTCTGCTGATGCACCATTTTTTACTGTAACATCTGTGCTGCCTTCGCCATTTAATACAATGTCTTTTGCATCACCTGTTACATCTACTTTATCAACAGATGCGTCTGCTGCTACTTCAACAATAGCGTTGTCACCAGCTTCTACAGTATTTACTTTTGTTCCTTCTGCAATTTCAACTGGTGCTTGTGCTTCTACTCTGCTGAGTTCAAAACCAACAATTTTTGTTGCTACTTTTGCTAACACAGAAGCACTCAATGCTCTTGGTGTACGTGTTTTAATAACCACTTCATCTGCACCTACTACAGTGTTTCTGATAACTGTAATTGTTCCGCTTACATTTGTTTTGCCTTCGAAATAAATGTCAACAGTGCTATTTGCCGCTGCTACTGCTGTATCTTCTCCTATGTAAGCTGCTGCTGTTGCTGTGTCGTCAGCATAAATATCAACATCACCTTTA
>CAJTDC010000021.1 GCA_910575055.1 Clostridia bacterium | reverse complement strand
AGGGAGGGAGTCGCCGAAGGTGAAGCCAGTGACTGGGGTGAAGTCGTAACAAGGTAGCCGTATCGGAAGGTGCGGCTGGATCACCTCCTTTCTAAGGAGATTAAGTTGTGATTTATAAAAACGTTATTTTGTTTTCAGTAAGTAATATACAGTGTTTTGGATGGGTTCCCGAGTGGCCAAAGGGGGCAGACTGTAAATCTGTTGCGATAGCTTCGAAGGTTCGAATCCTTCCCCATCCATTTTTTACTGTCAACATTGTTGGCAGTTTTTTTATTTTATAAAAGAGGTGATTGAATGGAATTTTTTGTAATGGCTGAAGAATGTAAAATAATAACAATCAAACAAAAATTGTATGAAAATGAGATTCCTTATCAAATCAAAATGATAAATAATACACTTAGGATTTCTAATCGTTTGCAAAATAGAGTACAAAAAAATTATTATAAGATTTTAGTAAAAGAAGAATATAAAGAAATGACAAGAGAAGTATTAAAACAATGTGGAATATGGTATAATATAAAAAATATTTCATCTTCTTTTGATTCCTTTTTAATATTGTTTTCCTTTTTTTTAATGCTGCTTTCCTTTTTTTCTCATTTTTATTTTGTATGATATATGTCATAGAAAACAAATACAAAATGAAATAGAAAGAAGGAATTAATATGAAAAAGAAATTAGCTATGATATTTGCAACGTGTATGACATTAAGTTTAACAATGGGCTGTACTGTATTTGGTGCAGAAAATAGTACAGAAGAAGCAAAACAAGGATATGATAGAAGAATAGAAGCAAGAGAAGAAAAATCAGAAAAACAATTTAATATGGCAAAAGTAGTAACAGTAAATGAAAATACAATAGTAGTAACATTGGCAGAAAAACCAGAAATGCCAGAAGGCGAAGAGGGAGAAAGGCCAGAAAGACCACCTATGCCAGAAGGTGAAGAGGAAGAAAGACCAGAAAGACCACCTATGCCAGAAGGTGAAGAGGGAGAAAGACCAGAAAGACCATCTATGTTAGAAGATGAAGAGGGAGAAAGACCAATACATAATAAAAAATTTGAAAGAGAACTGAATTTTAGTGAGGAAGAAATAGAAATTACATTAAATGAAAATATTGAAATTCATACAAAAGGCGAAGAACAGGGAAGTATAGAAGATATTCAATCAGAAGACATTATTATGATTTATTATGCTGAAGATGACGAAACAGTAGAAGGTATTTTTGTGAAAAGAGAAAAAGAAGTAGAAATAGAATAAAGTAAAAACACTTGTGGAAAAAATACCACAAGTGTTTTTTATAGCTTTAAAAAAATAAGAGTATTGGGAATATTCTGTTTTAAAAGACATATAAAAAGTTCTTTATTTTTTTCGTCCCAACAGGTACGAATATTTTTACAAAAATAAGGAGAATAATTTTGAGGAAAAAATGCCTCTAAATCAATATGATGAGAATATAAACATTCATCAATGTGCTGCTGTGTTTCATAAGTGATAAAGGAGTTATATTTTATCATATTTTTTCCACCATGTAATAAAGCTTCTATAATCATAGAAAGTAAAAACGAATTTGTAGAATTGGAGCAACAACACCATTCAAAAAAATCATCATCAACTGTTATGTATACAGGTGGGTCTGGTAATTTTAAATCATCATATAATATACCAGCGTGAAAAACACCTTGATTTTCATACCATATCACTAAATAATTTTTGGTAATAGTATGCCAATTTTCTTCAGGTAATTGAGAAAGAATATAATAAGGATTTTTTTTCTCTTTTTTTGATAAACCATATTTTTGCCAGTCTTGCTTTAGATATTGTATATTTTCTGTAATAATGTCATAAGAAAAAGAAATTTCATCTGGGGATAAAATATGATGTAAAAAATCATTTATTTTAGCATTACCACTATGAAGTAAAAAATTTCTATAAACTTCTGGTATTTTGATATCTAAGTATTGCTCAGAATTTTTAATCGCGTTTTCTGAAAACCCTAAATGATTTGGTGAGCTGTGATATAATATATTAATTAAGTCTTCAGCACTAATATGATATTTTTTATTGGGCATAAATACCACTCCTTAAATTTAATATGCAAAAGACAAAATTTTAGTGTAATGCTGCAAATATAAAGTAGTGTTGTTTATAAAAATAAAGTAAGCAACTCTTTATTTATAAAAAAGTTACTTACTAAAAATAAATTTTATAAATCCGTTAAAAATTTTGCCTTTTCAAAGTCATCTTTGTGTACATAAATAATGTATTGACTAATACATTCTTTTTCTAAGTCAACTACTCCTAAACCAGGAGCAGATGGAGTAATCTCATTTACAGTATAAGGGATATGATTTTTTGTAAGAGATGCTCTAATTTTTGACTGTTGTTGAAGTGAAAATGTGATACAAAGTTCTTTTCTATTCAATATTGTCAACATAACTATCCCTCCTCTGAGAGCTCTTTTTGTTTTTAGTATATCACGTTAATAGGAAAAACAATATCATTATTTTCCAAAAAGAATAGAAAAAATTAAGAAAAGTTTTTGTGCGAGATTACTTTTATAAAAAAAAGAATAGCACTATTTTATAATAATGTAGAAATAATAGTACTGTTATTGTACAAATTGCGTATATTTGTAAATGTGCGTGTATGGTGTACAATTTTTATTAAAATAAAATACGTATTAAAGCAATCATAATAAGTATACAGCCAGAAAAAGCTGTCCAAATATTTTCTTTTATAGTATAACAATTTTTTAAATGTCTTCCACAATAAATACCTATACTCAAAAATAATATTTGAAATACTGCTGTAAAAAAAGGAAGAAGTATAATACAAATTTGTGCAGCACCTGCTGCAATACCAGCACCCATAGAGTCAATAGAAAGTATAAAACCCAAACAAAGTCCTTCTTTTGCATCAATGTGAGAGGAATTATCTTTATCACAATAAGAAGGATTACGAAGCATTTCCATAGAATTTTGACATTGTTTTTTTTGAATACTTTGATAACAAAACCATATTCCCATAAAAAGCAATAATATAATACCTAATGTATTTGCAGTTTCTGCACTGAAAAATAATTTTATGTGATTTCCTAATAATATAAAAACAGCCATAAAAAAAATATTTTCTAAAAGCAGTATTAATTTTGTAAAAAATGGTATAAAGATATTTCTGATACCATAAGATAATCCTATACCAAGTGCGTCTATACTTAAAGAAATTGCCAGTAACGTTACTAACAACATATTATACACCTCCTATTGTTCATAATATGCAGTTAGCATATTTTTGAAAGTTGTTTCATATAGTAAAAGAAAAACATAAGATAACGAAGCAACAAAAGAAAGGGTGATTAGTATGAATTGTTGGGAAAAAAGTCCTCAAGAAATAGAAAAAATGTTAGGGACAAGCATAAAAAATGGACTTTCAACACAAACAGCACAAAAAAGGTTACAAGAGCAGGGAAAAAATACATTACATTATGAAGGAAATAAAAAAGGGATTTTTTATCGTTTTTTGGAACAGCTCAATGATTTTATGGTAATTGTGTTAATCTCTGCTTCTGTGGTATCTTTTGCAGTATCTTATATCAATGGAGAAAAGGATTTTGTAGACTCAGCTATTATATTGTTGATAGTGGGAGTAAATGCGGTGTTGGGAATGGTACAACAAAGTAGAGCAGAAAAAGCACTAGAAGCATTAAAAAAACTATCTGCACCAAAAGCAAAAGTATTAAGAGAAGGTATTGTGAAAGAAATAGAAGGAGAAGATGTTGTTGTTGGAGATGTACTTGTATTAGAAGCAGGAGATTATGTTTGTGCAGATGGGCGACTGATAGAAACAGCAAGTTTAAAAGCAGAAGAAAGTGCTATTACAGGAGAGTCTGTAGCAGTAGAAAAAAATGCGAATGTGATTTGTAAAGAACATACTTTGTTGGGAGATAGAAGCAATATGGTGTTGTGTTCTTCTTATATTACATATGGCAGAGCAAAAGCTATTGTAACAGCAACAGCATTGGAAACAGAAGTAGGACATATTGCAAAAATGATAGCGGAAGAAAAAGAAAGTCAAACACCATTACAGAAAAAATTAGGACAAACTGGAAAAATATTAGGAATAGGAGCTTTAGTAATTTGTCTTGTGATATTTTGTATGGGATTGCTAACAAAAGCAGACCCGTTTGAAATGTTTATGACATCAGTAAGTTTGGCCGTAGCAGCAATACCAGAAGGACTGCCTGCTATTGTCACAATAGTGCTTGCAATAGGTATGCAAAGAATGTCCAAAAAAAATACCATTATAAGAAGGCTTCCCGCAGTAGAAACATTAGGAGGGGCAAGTGTGATATGTTCTGATAAAACAGGCACATTAACACAAAATAAAATGAAAGTAGTAAAGGTGAGTGATTTTAAGGCAGAACAGCAAGGAGAATATAGTATCAATATACTATCATTAGCGTGTTTGTGTAATGACTGTAGAAAAGAAGGCAGTATAATTGTAGGAGAACCTACAGAAAGTGCTTTAGTAGAAGCATTAGAACAGTCTGGAGAAAATTTTATACGTTTAAAAAAAGAACATAAAAGAGTAGGAGAAATTCCATTTTCATCAGAAAGAAAATTGATGACAACAGTACATAGAATGGAAGACGGCAGTTTTTTGTCTGTTACAAAAGGAGCACCAGATGTACTTTTAGATAAATGCAATTATTGTATAGAACATAGTACTGTTGTAGCATTTTCGAACACAAAAAAGGGACAAGCAAAAAAAATGAATGGACAACTTGCAGAACAGGCATTGAGAGTGATTGCAGTTGCCTATAAAAAATGGGAAAAAAAACCTAATGTATTAGAACAAAAAAAATTAGAGAAAGATTTAACATTCGTAGGAATGATAGGAATGATAGACCCACCAAGACCAGAAGCAAAAAAAGCAGTAGAAGTGTGTAAAAAAGCAGGTATTAAAGCAGTTATGATTACAGGTGACCACGTTTTAACAGCAAAAGCGATTGCCAAAGAATTAGGTATTTATCAAAAAGATGATAAATGTATGACAGGAGAAGAATTACAAAAAATATCAGAGGAAGCATTGTCAGAGCAAATCAATCAGTATTCTGTATTTGCTAGAGTTTCGCCAGAACATAAAGTTAGAATTGTAAAAGCATTTCAAAGTCAAGGAAATGTTGTTGCAATGACAGGAGATGGTGTAAATGATGCTCCAGCACTAAAAACAGCAGATATAGGCTGTGCTATGGGTAAAAATGGTACAGAAGTAGCAAAAGGTGCAGCAGATATGATATTGACAGATGATAATTTTGCTACAATAGTGGAAGCCGTAAAACAAGGACGAGGTATTTATGACAATATTAAAAAAGCAGTGCATTTTTTACTTTCTAGTAATATAGGAGAAATTATTACGATATTTGCAGCAATGTGTTTTGGTTGGTCAACCCCTCTTTTGCCTATACAGCTTTTGTGGGTAAATTTGGTAACAGACTCCCTTCCAGCTATAGCACTGGGATTGGACCCTAGTGATAAAGATATTATGGAAAGAAAGCCAGAAAATAGCAAAAAAAGTATGTTTTCTGATGGTATGGGAGTTAGAATTGCATTAGAAGGCTGTATGATTGGTATGTTGGCACTGATTGCTTTTGCTATAGGTCATGTTTATTTTGATGAGGCAGAACAGCATATTATAGGCAGAACAATGGCATTTGCAGTGCTAAGTATTTCACAGTTGGTACACGCTTTTAATATGAGAACAGAACATTCCATATTTACAATTTCACTTTTTAGTAATGTTTATTTGGTAGGAGCTTTTTTGATAGGAACAATATTGCAGGCTAGTGTAATAATGGTTCCAGCATTGTCTACTATATTTAAAGTAAAACAGTTAGAACCAGTGCAATGGGGCATTGTAGCATTGTTGGCATTTGTACCTATTGTTGTAGTAGAATTAGAAAAATGGAAAGATAGAATAAGCATAAAAAATCAAAAGGAATAGATTAATAAATAACAAAAGCAATTCTATTAATAAAAAATAGGATTGCTTTTTGATTGTTTTGTATTATAATAAGCAAATAAGCAAAAAAGGAGGAATAAAAAATTATGGCAGAACCATTTTTTATAAAAAATAGAGAAAAATTATTTTCAAAATTAGAAAATAACAGTACAGCAGTACTTTTTGCAGGAAATGCTCCTACAAAAAGAGGAGATGAAAAATACCCTTTTTCACCAGACAGAAATTTTTATTATGTAAGTGGTGTAGAAGAACAAAATTGTATATTATTTTTTGCTAAAAAAGAAGAACAAAAACAAGTAACATTGTATATACAGAGAGATAACGGGGATATGGCGAAATGGGTAGGAGCAAATATGACAGCAGAACAAGCAAAGAAATGTTCTGGCATTGAAAATATAAGCTATATAGACCAATTTGAGAAAGATTTTGCAGAATATATATTTAAAAATAATGTAGAGATATGTTATATTGATATGGAATGTAGAGAGTTTGAAAATAGTATAACACCTGCACTAGTATTTTCTAAAAAAGTGAAAGAATATT
The DNA here is from genome assembly GCA_910575055.1 of Clostridia bacterium. Classification (GTDB taxonomy): domain Bacteria; phylum Bacillota; class Clostridia; order Lachnospirales; family Anaerotignaceae; genus Coprocola. The sequence continues at coordinate 46,131 of CAJTDC010000021.1, read as the reverse complement.
TTCCAGCAGTGATACAAAAAAATAGCTATACATTGTTTGCAGAAATGAGAGAAATAAAAGAACAATATGAAATTGATTTGATACAAAAAGCGATAGATATTACTATAAAGGGTATAGAAAGTATTATGAAAAATGCTAAAGCAGGTATGATGGAGTATGAAATGGAAGCCTATTTTGATTTTGTGCTAAAACAAAATGGCGTAAAACAAAAAGCATTTCAAAGTATTGCAGCAGCAGGGAAAAATGGCACAATACTGCACTATATGGAAAATAACAGTAAAACAAGAGAAGGCGATTTGATATTATTTGATGTAGGAGCACAAAAAAATTGGTATAATGGAGATATTACAAGGACATTTCCAGTAAATGGGAAATTTACAGAAAGACAAAAAACAGTTTATAATATTGTATTAGAGGGACAAAAAAAGGTAATAGAAGCAATAAAACCAAATGTACCTTTTTATCGTTTAAATGAAATATTAAAACAACATTATTTTAAAGAACTAAAAAAACTAGGTATTGTAGAAACAATAGAAGATGTTTCAAAATATTATTATCATAGTGTGAGCCACTATTTGGGAGCAGAAACACATGATATAGGAAGATATCAAGAAAAACTTTTAAAGCCTAATATGATACTTACAGTAGAACCAGGACTTTATATAGAACAGTGGGAAATGGGTATTAGAATAGAAGATGATGTTGTAGTAACAGAAAATGGTTGTAAAGTGCTTTCTGAAAAAATGATAAAAACAGTAGAAGAAATAGAAGCATTTATGTCAGGGGAATAATAAATGAAATCATATAACGAAATAGATTTATATGCTCCTATATGTGATTTTTTTACAAAACAAAATTATAATGTGAAAAGTGAAGTAAAAGGTTGTGATGTTGTAGCACAAAAAGGAAATGACATTGTTATTGTAGAAATGAAAAAAGCATTTCAATTAAAATTGGTGTATCAGGCAATAGATAGACAAACAATATGTAAAAATGTTTTTGTAGCAATAGCAAGACCAGTAAAGCCTCAAAATACAAAGCAGTTTCAGAATATGCTAAAATTACTGAAACGTTTGGGAATAGGACTTTTAACAGTGGCAATAGATAGCCCTATAAAAACAGTAGATGTGATATTACAGCCAAATAATAATACTGCTTTTAAAAATAATAAAAAAACCAAAAAATTGCTTTTAGAAATGCAACAGCGTACTGGAGATTATAATATAGGAGGAATGACACGAAAAAAAATCATAACAGCATATAAAGAGAAGGCATTAGAATTATGTTGTGTATTACAGCAAAAGGAAGAAATATCTTATGCTTTTCTTAGAAAAAATAATGTGACAGAAAGCCATATTAAAATGCTTGGTACAAATGTATATCAATGGTATGAGAGAGTAAGTAGAGGAGTATATCGTTTGTCAGAAGAAGGTAAAAAAGCATTAGAGCAAAAAGAATATAAAGAAGTTGTAGCATATTATCAAAAAAAGTGGAAATCAGTGCAATAAAAAATCAAAAAAGGCTGGAAAATTTCCTGCCTTTTTTGTAAGTACAATATATTATGATTTGCAGTCAGGACATTTACCATAAAATATAAGCTGTTCTGACTCTAATAAGAAATCTGTATAACAACAAGCTTGTTTATGAAGTTGCTCCAGAATGTCGTAAGGAATGTCTGCCACTTTTCCGCAACAAGTGCAAACTGCGTGAGGGTGCGTTTGTGTAACGGCATCATATCTAGCACTAGGCTCTCCAACACTCAATTCCTGTACTAATCCACAAGATTTAAAAAGACATAATGTTTTATAAACTGTTGCTAGACTTAATGTAGGGTTAGTAGGCTCTAATGCTTGATAAATCATTTCTGCATTTGGGTGTTCTTTTGTATGGGAAAGCATGGCATATATGGCAATCCTTTGGGGGGTAACCTTTAATCCTTTTGCTCTTAAAATTTTGGTGATGTCTTTCATAAAAATACTCCTTAAATAATAATTATTGTTATTTAATAATAATATATGATAAGTATTATGTCAATAGAATTTTATGGAAAAAAAAGAATACATTGTCGAAAAATGTAATATTATAATAGAATAGGAGAAAAAGTATGAATATTGTATTATTAGAACCAGAAATACCACAAAATGCAGGAAATATAGCAAGAAGCTGTGCAGCAACACATTCTGTATTACATTTCATAAAACCTTTAGGCTTTTCTACAGAAGATAAATATTTAAAAAGAGCAGGTCTAGACTATTGGAAATTACTTGATATACGTTATTATGATAATTTTAATGACTTTTTGCAAAAAAATAGTGGTGCTAAAATATTTATGGCAACAACAAAGTCGAAAAAATTATATACAGATGTAACATATGATGAGAATGATTATATTATGTTTGGAAAAGAAAGTGCAGGAATACCAGAAGAAATATTACTTCAATATCAACAAACAGCGGTAAGAATTCCTATGTTTGAGCAGGCAAGAAGTTTAAATTTGTCAAATGCAGTAGCAGTTGTATTGTATGAGGCATTGCGTCAGCAAAATTTCAAAGGATTACTAAAAGAGGGACAACTTCATAGACATACTTGGTAAATTACTGAAAAATAAAAAAGTCTTTTGGAAATGGACAGTGTATGGTATCATAAAAAAGAAGGGTGGTAATAGTATGTTGCAAAAAGCAATGAAATTTTTAAAATGGGGACAAATGGGTATCACATATGTTCCAAAGGCAAAAGATATATTTAGCATAACAAAACGATTTCTACCCAAAAAGAAAATAAAAATGAAAAAAATAAAAAAAAATAATATAAAAACCATTTTTTGCAATATAAAAAAAGGATTTAGTATAATAAAAGAGTATTGTTATTATATGAAAAGAATATTTGTGATATTGAAAGAGAGATAAAAATGAAAATATATGAAACTTTTTCGGAAGAAGAAACAAAAAAAATAGGATTTTTATTAGCAGAGCAGTCAAAAGCAGGAGAAATTTATTGTTTAAATGGTGATTTAGGAGTAGGCAAAACAATATTTACAAAGGGATTTGCAAAAGGGCTTGGTATAAAAGAAGAAGACGTTACAAGCCCTACTTTTACTATTGTAAATGAATATGAGGGAAAACTGCCTTTTTATCATTTTGATGTATATCGTATTGGTTCATTAGAGGAAATGGAGTATACAGGATATGAGGAATATTTTTTTGGAAAAGGGGTTTGTATGATAGAATGGGCAGAAATAATAAAAGAATTGCTTCCTAAAGAAGTTTTTTATATTACCATACAAAAAGATTATACAAAAAGTGAGTGTTATCGTAAAATTGTGATAGAGGGGGAAAAGGCGTGAAAATACTGGCGATTGATACAACAGGACAAACAGCATCAGCGGCACTATTAGAAAATGATGTGATAGTAGCAGAATACAGTATTCACTATAAAATGACACATTCACAAACGATATTGCCTATGATAGATGAAATTAGTCATAAAATAGAATTAGATTTGTCCACAGTAGATTATATAGCTTGTTCTTGTGGTCCTGGTTCTTTTACAGGTCTGCGTATTGGTGCAGCAACAGCAAAAGGACTTGCATTAGGTGGTAATATTGACGTTGTAGCCGTTCCCACACTAGACGCTTTAGCATATAATGTATTTGATACAGATGCAATAATTTGTCCTATTATGGATGCAAGAAGACAACAAGTGTATACTGCTTTTTATCAGTGGAGAGAGAATGAATTGAATAGATTAACACAATATAGTGCATTAGCTATAGAGGAGGTAATACAGCAAGCAAAAAGCTATCAAAATAAAGTAATATTTTTAGGAGATGGTGTTGTAGTACACAAAGAGTTGCTTTTGAGGGAAAATAACTTTTGTTTTGCACCAATACATTCTAATTTGCAAAGAGCGGCAAGTGTTGCAGCATTTGCTGTTAAATTGATAGAAAAAGGTAAAGTAATAAAAGGTAGTGAATTAGAACTGATTTATTTAAGAAAGCCTCAGGCAGAAAGAGAAAGAGAACAAAAGCTCAAGGAGGCAGAAAAATGTTAGAAATACAGCAAATGACACAACAACATATTGATGATGTACTGAAAATAGAACAAGCGTGTTTTGCAATCCCTTGGACAAAACAAGATTTCGAAAGGGAAATGAAAGAAAATAAATTAGCTATATATATTATTGCAGTATTAGATGGTAAAATAATAGGATATGCAGGAATGTGGCACGTTGTGACAGAAGGGCATATTACAAATGTTGCTGTGTTACAAGAGTATCGTAGACAAGGCATAGGAAATGCCTTAATAGAGAAAATTATTCACATTGCAGAGCAAAAAGAGATGATAGGCATTACATTAGAAGTGCGTATTAGTAATATAGCAGCACAAAAGTTGTATACAAAATATGGATTTCGTCCAGAAGGATTTCGTAAAAATTATTATCAAGATACCAAAGAAGATGCTGTAATTATGTGGAAATATTTTCCTAATTATGAAAACTATCAACCATAATAATAGAATAGATTGATTGAAATAGAAAAGGAGGCTTGTTTTTATGCCACAGACAAAAGAATTGAATTATAAACAATTAAAAAATATCTGTAGTCCTTCTGATTTTTCATTTCAGACGACAGAAGAAATTTCATCATTAGATGGTGGAGTAATTGGTCAGGAAAGGGCAGTAAAAGCCTTCGATTTTGGATTAACAGTAAAAATGCAAGGATATAATATATTTATGACAGGACCTTCTGGTACAGGAAAAACAACTTATGCAAAAATCAGTACCAAAAAAATTGCAGCAACGGAACCTGTGCCTTATGACTGGTGTTATGTATATCATTTTCAAAATCCAAGAACGCCCTTGGCATTACGTTTTAAGGCAGGTATGGGAAAACAGTTTAAAGAAGATATGAGTGAGTTGGTTCAAATATTTAAAACAGAGATACAAAAAGTATTTCGTTCTGAGGATTATGAAAAAGAGAAAAGTGTCATATTGAAAAAGTTTGATGAAAAGAAAGATATTTATATGAAAGAAATGTCTGATATGGCAAAAGAAAATGGTTTTCAACTTCGTTCTTCTAATTCTGGTATTTATTTTATGCCTATTATAGATGGTAAAACAATCAATGAAGAAGAATACGATAAGCTGGAAGAAGAACAGCAGGAAGCAATAGATAAAGCTTCTAATGTAGTGCAAGAAAAAGCAAGTACAATTATGAGAGATTTGAGAGAATTGGAAAAAGAATGTAAAAAACAAACAGATGACTTAGATTATAAAGTAGGTATGTTTGCAATAGGGCATCACGTCAATTCTGTTCAAGAAAAATATAAAGAATATCCAAGAGTCATTTCTTATATCAATGATGTGAAAGAGGACGTTTTAGAAAATATCAATCAATTTTTTGAAGAAGAAGAAGAAGTTGACGAAAGTATTGCATCATTATTGCCATTGTTTTCAAAAAAGAGCTCAGAAGATATTACACAAAAATATAAAGTCAATTTAATAGTAGACCATTCAGAAACAGAAGGAGCCCCTGTTGTAGTGCATTTTAATCCAACTTATTATAATTTAGTAGGAGAAGTAGAATACGATAGTGAATTTGGTAATTTAACTACTGATTTTATGAAAATAAAAGCTGGATTGTTTCATAAAGCAAATGGTGGGTATTTGATATTGCAGGCACAAGATATATTGTCAAATCCGCAATCTTGGGAAGCAATACGTAGAGTAATTAAAACAAAAGAAATTGCTATGGATAATTTAAGAGAACAAATGGGAGCAATCGTTGCACCAGTACTCAAACCTGAACCTGTTCCAGCAGATTTAAAAATTATATTGATAGGTAGTGAATATTATTATGATGTGCTAAATGAATTTGATGATGAATTTGATAAATTTTTCAAAATCAAAGCAGAATTTGATTATGAGATGAAAAGAAATGATGAAAATATTATTAAGTTAGCACAGTTTATAAAGAGATTTTCAGAAAAAGAACATACCGCACATTTTACAGCAGATGCCGTTTGTGCTGTAATAGAATATTCTTCAAGAACAGCGGAAAGGCAAGATAAATTGAGCACACGATTTAATCGTTTAACAGAAGTAATGGGAGAAGCAGCAGCGTGGGCAAAATTGTCAGGAGATACCATTATTACGGCAAAACATATTAAAAAAGCAATAGAACAAAAAGAACAAAGGCTAAAAATGTATGAAGAAAAACTTGGAGAAATGCTAGATGAAAAAGTCATTATGATAGATACAGAAGGTAGTAAAATAGGGCAAATTAATGGTCTTGCTGTTTTGGATATGGGAAGTTATGCTTTTGGAAATCCTTGTCGTATTACAGCAACGACATATATGGGAGAGTCTGGTATTATCAATATTGAAAAAGAAGCACAGCTCAGTGGTCAAACACACGATAAGGGCATACAAATATTAACAGGCTTTTTGGGGCAAACTTATGCACAAGAATTTCCTCTTTCGCTTTCTTGTAGAGTATGTTTTGAACAAAATTATAATGGTATAGATGGAGATAGTGCTTCTAGTACAGAATTGTATTGTATATTATCTAGCTTGGCAGAAGTGCCTATTAGACAAGATTTAGCAGTAACTGGTTCTATCAATCAAAGAGGAGAGATACAAGCGATAGGTGGTGTAACATATAAAATTGAAGGGTTTTTTGATTTATGTAAAAAAAGAGGGCTTACAGGCACACAAGGTGTAATTATACCAGAAACAAATATTAAAGACCTTGTGCTAAAAGATGAAGTTGTAGAAGCAGTAAAAGAGGGAACATTTCATATTTATGCCATATCTACATTAGAAGAGGGTATTTCATTACTTATGGGAATGGAAGCGGGAGAAAAAAATAAAAATGGAAAATATCCTGCAAATAGTGTGAATGGCAAAGTAATGAAAAAGTTGAAGGCTTATTATAAAGGAGCATCAGGAGAAAAAGCAGAAAAATAATAGTTGATTGAAAAAAGAATGTGAAATCATAAGAGAGTAACATTCTTTTTATTTTTTAATAAAAATTAATGGAAGAACTTTCGACAATAGAGCAGTTTTTTGATATACTAATTTGGTATAAAAAAATGAAAATGAAAAATAACAATAGAACGTAGATTGCAGCGAAAAAAATTGAAAAAATAAGAAAGGAGAAAGTTGTTGTAAAACGTGCAATATTATAAAAGGCATATTGTTTTTTATAAGTTTTCAATAACAATAAATACCAATGAATAAAAAATGGAACAGACTGCTTTGTACTACTATGGCAAGTGTTTTGTTTTTAGGCAATGTGCAAGCATATGGAAGTGTTGTAAAAATGAGATTACTTTATGACCAAAGAATGCACGATTATGAAGCAGAAAGTATTCATATTTCTATTAATGGCGTAGAACTGCCTGAAGGAGATATGCCTCCTATTGTACTTTATGATAGAACATTAGTACCAGCAAGAGCAGTTTTTGAAGCATTGGGAGCAGAAGTAGTATGGAATGAGGCAACACAAGAAGTGTATGTTAGACGAGAAAATGATGTTGTAATATTGAAAGCAGATGATAAATCAGCAACAAAAAATGGTGTTGTGTTTACTATGGACGTGCCTGCAAAAGTAATAAATGAAAGAACAATGATACCAGTAAGAGCTGTTTCTGAAGCATTAGGTTGTACAGTAGGCTGGGACGAAAATACAAGAATGGTAAGTATAGAACAAGAAATAAAACAAGAAGAAATTCCTCCAGAAAATAATAATAATAATAACGACAATAAAAATGATGATGACAATGATAGTAAAGATGATGATGAAAACATTAAAATAAGTGTAGTAGAACAAAAGGAATATGCAAAGGGTGGTACAGGAGATATTCCTAAAAAAGATATTGGAGTAACAGATATTATAGTACCAGAAACAAAACAACAAGAGCAGACATTTATTATAAAAGCATCAGATGAAATTGCAAAATTTGAAGAAGTAGAAGGCAAAGAAAATGAAATTGTAATTAATATTTATTATGCACAAAAGGAGATATTAACAGACCATATTGAGGTAGAAACAAGTGATGTAGTAAGTAGTATTGTATCATCACAATATACAGATGATGATGTGACAGTAACAAAAATAGTTTTGGAATTAAAAAAACAATGTGAATATGATATTGTATTAGAGGAAGAATACGAAGATAGTATTGTCATATCATTTGGAGAAGGAAGTAGTGTATTGCCAAATATTGATACAATACCAGATATAAATACAAAGCCAGACACAAATACAATACCAGACACAAATACAATACCAGATACAAATACAATACCAGATACAAATACAGATGTAAATATGCCAACAATTGATACAAGCACAAATAGACCAAATCAATTAAAAAATATTCATTATGAAACAGCAAGAAAAGCGATTGCATTATCAAAAGTAGAATTGTTTGCAGTAGATAATGTAGAACATATAGATGATTATTTGAATAAGAAATATCAAATTATATTGCCAGGAGATTATAGTAGTATTTATGGTAATGGTACAATGACATTAAATACTACAGAATTAGTATCTGCTACAGTAAGTCAAGAAGGAGGCAAAACTGCAATTACATTTGAAGAAAATGGAATATATGCTTTTACAGTAACAGAAGATGCAAATTACTATTATATCAATATTAAAAATCCTAAAGAAGTTTATGATAAAATATTGGTATTAGATGCAGGACATGGAGGACAAGACCCTGGAACAAGTGGAAATAATTTAAAAGAAAAAGATATTACAATAGCAATACTGCAAAAAGCATATAGTAGATTGCAAAAAACAGATAAAGTAAAAACATATGTGACACGCATTGGAGATACTTACCCTGAAAATATTTCTAGGGCGACTATGGCGAATGATATAGGAGATGTGTTTATTTCAATACATATGAATTCTGCAAGTCCAAATCCAACACCAAATGGAACAGAGGTATTATTTATTACACATGAAACAGATAAAGATGGAAAATTAACCAGTAAAGCAGTAGCAACAGTATTGTTGAAAAATGTAGTAAATGCTTTGGGGACAAATAATAGGGGATTAAAATATGATACAGCAGAACAAAAAAATCTTATTGTATTAAATAGAACAGTAGTACCTGCTGTTATAGTGGAAACGCTATTTTTGTCAAATCCAGGAGATGCTTTAAAAATTTCAAATGAATTATATCAAGAGCAAGCAGCACAAGCAATTTATGATAGTGTGATAGAACTAGCTGATAATTATCGTTGGAGATAAGATAATTAATTGATACAATATAGAAACATTATATGTTTATAGCAGAATGTTGTTTCTTAATTTATGAAATAACATTCTGTTTATCATTGTAAGAGAATTTTAAGAAACGTTTTTATAAAACTTTTTTACAAATTTCGACTTTTTTGGTATACTAGTAAAGATAGCAGAAAATAGGAGGAAATAAAAAATGTATCAAAAAAAGAAACGTTTTTTTACTATAACAGCAATATGCTCTATACTTTTGAGCAATATTAGTGCATATGCTGCTGAGCTAGATATGAATTTATATTATGATGGTAAAACACATCACTATAAAGCTGAAGAAGTAAATATTGTAATTGATGGAGAAAAAATGAGTGAAACAGATATGCCACCTGTGATATTAGAAGATAGAACATTGGTACCAGCAAGAGCTGTTTTTGAAACAATGGGAGCAGAAGTAGTTTGGAATGCACAAACAAAAGAAGTTTATGTAAAAAAAGAAAATGATGTTGTGATATTAAAAATTGATGATGAAATTGGTACAAAAAATGGTATTGCGTTTACAATGGACGTGCCAGCAAAAATTATAAATGATAGAACAGTGATACCAGTTAGAGCCGTTTCTGAAGCATTAGGCTGTGAAGTAGGTTGGGATGCAAAAACAAGAGTAGTAAGTATAGAACAAAAACAACAAGAACAGGAAGAAATGGAAAACACTATTGAAAATAAACCTGTTGATGTAAATACAAATGAAAATATTGATATTAGTTTAGATGCAAATACCAATACAAATATTGACTTTAGTACAAATACAAACACCAATATAGATACAAATACAAGTATAACAGAAAGTACAAAAGTAGATATAAACAATAATACAAATACAAATGAAAGTACAAATACTAATAATAATGCAAACACTAATACTAATACCAATAATAATACAAACACTAATACTAATACAAATACCAATATAAATACTAATACAGAAAACAATACAGGAACTATTCCTACAGAAAATAGTAAAGTAACAGGTGTAGTAGTACCTGCTTCTTCTAGTGCAGCACAAATATTTACGATTACAACATCAGCACAAATAGCAAAATATCAAAATGTATATGTAGATGATACAAGAATAGTGTTGGATATTTATTACGCTGAGAAAAATTTGCCAAGTGACAATATTACTGTTACAACAAGTCCATTTGTGTCAGCAGTACGTTCTGCACAGCATGATATGGAAGGGGTAGTTGTAACAAGAGTTGTGTTGGATTTAAAAGCACCTATAAAATATCAGTTAACACAAAGTGAAGACAAAAAAAATTTGATTGTTTCATTTCAAGAAAGTGTAGTACAAAGCTTGACAAAAACAAGTAATGGTACAACAGATACTATACAAATTACAGGAAGTGCACCGCTTGCAGCAAATGTTAGTACACTTTCTAGTCCAAATAGAGTGATTATTGATATACCTTATGCAACATCAAATTTAGAACCAAATCCATCTGTAGAAGGATTAAGTCAAATTGTAGCAATACGTACTAGTATGTATGAAGAAAAAACTGCCCGTGTAGTATTAGAAATAAAAGACACAGCAGAATATGATGTGTCACAAAATGGAAATAATATTATTGTGACAGTAAAAAAATCTACATTAGAAAATCTCTCTTATGATGCTTCTAAAAAAGCATTAGTATTGAAAAAAGTAATGCCTTTTGATGTAAATGGTGTGACACATACAGATAATTATTTAAAAAATCAGTATAAAGTGGCATTACCTTCTGATTTTACAAGTGTGTATGGCTATGGTACAATGAAATTGCCTTATGAAGGTGTATCTAGTGTAACAGTAGCAAATGAAGGTGGAAGAACAACATTTTCATTTTCAGAAAGTAATATCAGGGCATTTACTGTAACAGAAGATAGTAATAATTATTATATCAATATTAAAAATCCTAAAGAAGTTTATTCTAAAGTGGTGTTGTTAGATGCAGGACATGGAGGAAATGACCCTGGAACAAGTGGAAACGGATTAAATGAAAAAGATATTACATTGTCTATTGTCAATAAGGCATATGCTTTGCTTCAAAATACAGATAAAGTAAAAGTATATTTGACAAGAAATGATGATAGCAGACCAGAAAACAGACATAGAGCAAATACTGCAAATGATATGGCAGATGTTTTGATTTCAATACATATGAATTCTGCAAGCCCTAATCCGTCACCAAATGGAACAGAAGTGCTTTTTATAACACATGACAATGATGTGCAAGGAAAATTAACAAGTCAAATTGTAGCAACAACATTGCTTCAAAGAACAGTTAATGCTCTTTCTACAAATAATAGAGGACTGAAATATGACACACAACATCAAAAAAATTTGATATTGTTAAATTCTACAATAGTGCCTTCTGTTATAGTAGAAACACTATTTTTGTCAAATCCAGGAGATGCTTTGAAAATTTCAAATACTGCAAACCACGATAAAATGGCACAAGCAATTTATGATAGTATTATAGAATTGGCTGATAAATATACGTGGAGATAATATTAAAAAAAGCGTGTCAAAAAAATTGGCACGCTTTTAGTAATTATATAAAATTGTGTGTAGAAGAAATAAAGCAGTTTCAGAAAAATATATTAATGAATGATTAATCTATTTTTATAAAAATTAAAATAATATAATATAATATAAATAAAATCTCCTTGAAAAATAATATAGAAATCTATATAATAATAAATGACGTGTGGCAAAACTGCGTAAATCCAGTTTGTCATACGTTTTGTTTTTATATAAAAGTGATTTTATAAAACAAAAATAAAAGGAGGCTAATAATTATGTGGAAATATAAATTATTTGCTATAATTGCTGCGTTATTTATGGTTGGTGAAGTTATGATGGATTTGATACAGCCAGAGTTAATGCATCAAATTGTAGATAATGGTGTACTTGGATTAGAAAATGATGGTGTAGGAAACATAAATTTAGTTTGGCAATTAGGAATTAAAATGATATTGCTTGTACTTTTCGGAGGATTTTGTGGTTCAATGAACAATGTATTTGTAAATATGTCAGGACAAAATATAGGCAATGAAATACGTAAAAATTGTTTTCAAAACATTATGACATTTTCATTTCCTCAAATAGATAAATTTGGAACAGGTTCTCTTGTAACAAGAGTAACAAATGATATTACACAAGTACAAAATTTAATTTCTCATTTTGTGCGTGGTATGGTTCGTACACTTCTTTTAACATTTGGAAGTATGTATTTTATGTTTCGACTAGATAAAACAATAGGAATGATAATATTGTGTACGTTTCCGTTTATTATAGGCTGTATGGGATTTTGTCTGTGGAAAGCAAATCCATTATTTTCTAAATTGCAGTCACAACTTGATGTAGTAAATGGTATTATGCAAGAGGACATTTCTGGTATTCGTATGATAAAAGCCTGTGTAAGAGAGATTTATGAAAAAATGAGATTTGGAAAAGCAAATGATGAATTAGTAAAAACACAGCTTCAAATATTGATTATTTTTGCTTTTATGAACCCTGTTGTTAATGCACTAATATATGTTACCATAGCAGTTATTTTTTGTGTAGAAACAACTCCTGGTGTTGTGATGGCAGCAATTACCTATACAACACAGTTGCTTAATGGTGTTTTAATGCTTGTAATGCTTTTTCAAAGTATTTCAAGAGGGTATGTTTCTTGGAAACGTGTCAAAGAGGTATTACATACTCAGCCAGAATTAAAAGATGGAAAAGTTGAAAATACAGATTGTTATGGAATGGTAGAATTTAAAAATGTTTCTTTTTGTTATACTGGTTCTGAGAAAGCTGTTATTGAAAATATTAATTTGAAAATACATTCAGGAGAAACCATTGCTATTATGGGAGCTACAGGTTGCGGTAAAACATCTCTTATTAATTTAATTCCTCGTTTTTATGATGCAGTTTCTGGTACAGTTTTTGTGGATGGTGTAGATGTAAAACAATATAATCAAAAAGCATTGCGTAAAAAAATTGCTGTTGTATTGCAAAAAAGTGAGTTGTTTGGTGTAACAATAGCAGAAAATATTGCATGGGGAGGAAAGGGAGATATAAAACAAGCAGCAAAAATTGCTCAAGCAGATGAATTTATATCTTCTATGACAGAAGGATATAACACAGTTGTTTCAGAAAGAGGTATGAATTTATCTGGAGGACAGAAACAAAGAGTTTCTATTGCAAGGGCAATATTAAAATCTGCTGAAATTTTAATATTTGATGATGCCACTAGTGCATTAGATTTGAAAACAGAAGCACAATTATATGATGCACTTCAAAAATACTGTCCTAAAAGTACAAAAATCATTGTTGCACAACGTATTGCTTCTGTACAAAAAGCAGATAGAATTGTTGTTATGGCACATGGAAATATTGTTGCAGTAGGAACACATAAAGAACTTTTTGAAAACTGTCAAATATATAAAGATATTTGCCATTCTCAAATAGGGAAGGAGTGTTAAAAATGTTAGAACAAAAATATCAAAAAGACAAAAAAGCTACAGAACGTAATATTCCAGGTATGATGCATAGGGGGCGTCCTTTTGCTGAAGTAGAACACGCTCAAAATGCAACAATAGCATTAAAACGTATTGCTGTTTATTTTGCAAAAGAAAAAATAGTATTTGCTATGTTTGCTGTTGTAATTTTTGGTACACTTTGTGGTATATATGCACCAAGTTTGCAAAGCAATGCCATTGATATGATTGCAAATGAAAAAACAGGAAATATCACTACAACGTTGCTATGTATGATAGTTGTGTATCTATTTTATAGTGTAGCACAGTTATTACAAGGAATGATTAGTGCAAAATTAAGTCAGAGAATTGTAAAAAGAATGAGAGAAGAACTTTTTGATAAATTAATGGATTTGCCAGTACAATATTTAGATACACATTCTCATGGTGATGTTATGAGTCGTATGACAAATGATATTGAAAATATTTCTACAACAATATCACAGTCATTTCCGTCATTGTGTTCGGGTATATTAACAATTTTAGGAACAGCTTCTATTATGTTGTGGTATTGTCTGCCTTTGGCATTATTAAGTTTTATTACAATATTATTAACTGTTTTTGCTACAAAATTTCTTTCGAAAAGAGTACGTAAATTTTCACGAAAAAAACAAATGTTATTAGGGCAATTAAATGGTACAGTAGAGGAAATGATATCTGGATACCACACTGTAGTTGCTTATAATCGTCAGCAAAATATAGTAGAAGAATTTTGTAAAATTTCAAATTCTCTTACAAAAGCAGGAATTAAAACAGATATTTTTAGTGGCATTATGGGACCAGTTATGAATTGTATTGGCAATATTGGTTTTGTAATTATTGCTGTTTTCGGAGGATATTTTTCTGTAAATGGCATAATTTCAGTAGGTGTCATATCGGCATTTATAGTATATGCAAAACAGTTTAGCCGTCCTATTAATGAAATTGCACAAGTTTATGGTCAACTTCAAACAGCGATTGCTGGTGCAGAACGTGTATTTATGGTACTTGATGAATATGAGGAAGATAAAAGAGGAAATGATATGAAAAAGCTGGAAAAAGCAACAATTACATTTCAAAATGTCACATTTTCTTATCAACCAAATTGTCCTGTAATTAAAAATTTTAGTTTAACTATTCCATCTGGTAAAAAAGTAGCACTTGTAGGAGCAACAGGAAGTGGCAAAACTACAGTTGTAAATCTTATTATGAGATTTTATGATATTGATAGTGGAGAAATTTTTATTAATCAGCAGAATATAAAAGAAATTTCGAGAGATGCTTTACGCAAAAATATTGCCATCGTTTTGCAAGATAGTATTTTATTTTCTGATACTATATTGAATAATTTAAAATATGGAAATGCAGATGCTGATTTTAATGATATTGAAAAAGCTGTAAATATGAGTCGTTGTAAAGAAATGATTGATATGTTGCCAAAAGGATATAATACAGTATTAGAGCAGTCTGGAGGAAATATTAGTCAAGGGCAGCGTCAGTTGATTGCTATTGCTCGTGCTTTTGTAGCAAATCCTCAAATTTTAATATTAGATGAGGCAACTTCTAATGTGGATACTCGTACAGAAAAAGTAATTCAAGATGCTATGCACTTAGTGATGCAGAATAGAACAAGTATTGTTATTGCACATAGACTTTCTACAATACGTGATGCAGATATTATTGTTGTAATGGATAATGGTAGTATTGTAGAAAGTGGAAATCATGAAACATTGCTTTTACAAAAAGGAAAATACTACGAATTATATATGACACAGTATAGAGGAACTGCTACATAACAATAATAGAAATAATTATAATAATAAAAATAGTAAAATATCAATAGATTTTATGTGTAATATTAAACCAGATTTTTGTGGGTAATGGTATAGGCTAGCAACAGGTGTGATATTTCTTATTACTGTTATAATTGAAATAATAAAATAATATAATACATCTCCAATAGAAGAATATTTAAAATAATAAAAAAAGGTATGCTAGTTTGATTTAGCATACCTTTTTTGTTATCTCCAGGTAATGTTGCTTGTGTTTCCCATATCAAATACTTTTTCTTGTTTTAAATAATCTCTTGCAATGTCTAATGCTTCACCAAATCTTTGAAAGTGTACAATTTCTCTTTCTCTTAAAAAGCGTAATGGTGCTAATACTTCTGGGTCGTCTGTTAAATCAATTAAATATTCATAAGTGCTTCTTGCTTTTTGTTCTGCTGCCATATCTTCGTATAAATCTGTAATAGGGTCCCCTTTGGATTGTAAAGCGAGTGCAGAAAAAGGTACTCCAGCTGCAGAAGAAGGATATACCCCTAAACCGTGATTAACATAATAGGCATCTAAACCACTATCTATAATTTGTTGTTTTGTAAGTCCTCTTGTTAATTGTGCTACAATCGTTCCCATCATTTCTACATGAGCAAATTCTTCTGTAGCAATATCATTTAATGTAGCTTTTGCTTCTGGAGTGACCATAGTAAATTTTTGGCTAAGGTAGCGGAGAGATGCAGCAAGTTCACCATCTGGACCACCATATTGTTCTATCATAATTTTTGCTAATCTTGCATCTGGCGTTGTAATTTTAATAGGAAATTCTAATTTTTTCTCATAAATCCACATTTATTTACACTCCTTTCCTGCAAGGGAATAATTAAATTGAGATTGCCAAGGCCAAGGATTATTTTTCCATTGCCAATTTTGCGTGTCTGTGGCATAACTTCTAAAAGAGCACAAAGGACCAAAGGCATCTTCATATTTTGTTCTAACAGTATCTGCTGCTACAATGACTTGATTATAAGCATCTATTGCTTCTGTATCTTCCGGGTGTGTATTCAAATATAATCCCAAATCAACTGCCATAAAATCCAACTGAGTTAAACTATTTAAAAGTTCTTCTCTGTTCATAGTAACCCTCCTTTACAAAAATTTTGTTAAATTACTGCCTTGAATATAAGGCTGTACTAAATCGCCAAAAGCAGTACCACAAACTAAACTTTGTTCTTCTGTCATAGTATTTGCATTAGGCTGAGGAGCAACATAAGCCTGTGCTAAACCAATTTTGTTTATGAGCCAAGCATTACAATCCATTTGTATTATTGTGTCAGTACCTGTTGTAGTTCCTGTTATACTACCTGGTATGTTTTGGCAAGAGCATCTTCTTGCTTCTATAACAGAAACAGCATTTTGTTCCATTACAAAATCATCACACATTTCTTTCACAATAAGCCCTCCTTTTTTTTATTGTTTTTACATTAACCAAAATATGCGTTTATAAAAAATATGTGCTTATCTACCTATTATAAAAAAATCAAAAACAAATAAAAAACGTGTCAAAAATATGACACGTTTTTAAAAACATTTTTATTTATTATATATTTTCCCATTTTGTATAGCGACCGCAGGTTACTTTTACATTTTTACCTGGTTCTATCCATTCAATATTTTTTTCTGGAATTTCTAATATTTCAAACAATGTATTGATAGGAATGTACAGTCTATTGTCTTTGATTTCGGCAGCTTCTTCCATTTGTTGCTCTACACCATTTATAAATACTTTATTACTGCCATTTGTAAATGAAACATCTTTTGATGTTTCTCCCCAGAATTTGAGTGTTGCGGTAGAAGTTTTGTTATCCCATGCAGTTTCAAGAAATTCTGTAGTACCTCTAAAACGTGGTATAGATTGTAGTGCTATCATCATATGCCCATTTTTTTCATAAACAGCAATACTTTTTTCATTTTCTTTGTCATTATAGCTATTGCGGTAAAATATGGTGCCATCATATTGTGTAGATACTCTAAATGTTTCTTCATTTTTGGCAGTGGCTAATACATTAATAAAAAGTTTATCTTCTATTTCAAGAGGAAAACCTGCTACACTACGAAAATACCAATATAATTGTTTTTCTCCATTTTCTAAATATTGAGAATTGCCCTTAAAAAGCATATTAAAATCTTTGTCACATAAATATATTTCATCGTCTGTTATATCTGGAGGCATATAAAGTCCTCTTTTGATACCATTGACACCATTAATATAAAAATCTCTGCTATCTTGATAGAATGTAAAATTATTTCCTTCAAATGAAATTGTTACACTGTTTGCTTCGTTATCTTTTGTGAAAAGTACTTTTTCAGTATAATTAGAATAATCGTGCTGTGCAATTTGTTTAAATTCATTTTGCATCAATTCTTTCATTGTTTCCTCTGAAATATCACTGTAGTTATTTTTTATAAATTCTCTGTATTCTATTTCTCTGCCAACTGCTTCTCTAAGGGGTATCATGATGTAATCATTTTTAGCATAAGGCATATGTTCAAATGTAATAGCAATATCTTCCTCTCCTCCATAAGCAGTATCATCTAAAGGAGTAGAACCATAAATACGAATTGTTTGTTTTAAAGAAAGAGTACCATCTTTTTGTAATGTTGCAATATAAAAGCTATAAGGTAATATCTTTTTATAGATTTGTTGTGCTATATTTTGTTGCGTTTGAGAATGTGGTGTTGTTTCAAATGTTACATTTTCAATACCTGTCGTTTTAATAAAAAGTGCTTTGTTTTGCTCTGTCCAATCCATTGTACTACCTGCACTTAAACCGTTATTTTGTTCACTGATTGCTACATAGTCCAGTTTTAACTCGTCCCATATTTTGTCTGCTTTATTTTGTCCATCTATCAGCTGTGCCATAGTATATTTTGCAGGAGAGTCTAATACAATATCTGCATTAGGTGCGACATCTGAAATAATATCTTGTACTTGTTTTGTGTCAATAGGTTTTATGTGCAATACGTCCTCTTTGACATATGCCCCACCATACATACTATCGCTGAGCCTATTCAGTACAGTGTCCCAGCCATCTCTACTGGCAAAACAATTTACAGTGCTTGATAAAAGCAGTACGAAAGTCAATAACAATGTTTTTTTGTTCATATCCTCACTCCCCTAACTTTTTTTTAATAATAATACTATTGGAATATATTTCATTATAGCATAATAATATTGAAATAGTTTATTCTTACGAATATTGTAATATTTCTTAATATAATTTTAAGAATATAATAAAGCGTTCCCATATTGAGAACGCTTTTCAAATATCATTTATCTTTTTCCTTTATCATAAATTTCCCCTAAAGCACGAGGAGAGCGATTATGTTTAGAAAAGAATATCAATAAAAGCAATGTTAGTGCATAAGGCAATATCATAACCAAATCAGAATAACTACTTGGCATTTGTAGTATTTGTACAATACGGTAACCTCCAGAACGGGCAAAACCAAAAAGTAAACAAGCTCCTAGTGTAGGGAATATTTTCCAGTTTCCAAATATTAATGCAGCAATCGCCAAATAACCATATCCTACATAAATAGCAGAAGAAAAATTAGCGGATATAGAGTAGGCAAAACTGATGCCTGCCAGTCCAGACAATGCCCCTGAAGCAAGCACAGCTATAAAACGTATTTTTGCCACATCAATACCTGCTGCATCTACTGCGTGAGGATTGTCACCGCAGGCCCTTAAATATAAGCCATATTTTGTTTGATAAAGTAAATACCAAGCAATTACTGCAATCACAACAATAATGATTTCAAAAGGGTATATATTTGTAAAAATAGCACCTAATACGGGTATGTCAGATAACACAGGAATTGTCCAGCGAGAAGAAACGCCTAATACAAATTTGTCAGAAGGTGCACCAAATACAACTTTATTGACTTGTTTTGTTAAAAATGCAGTAAGTGCCATAGCTAAAATATTGATTACTACACCACTAATAACTTGATTTGCTTTAAATTTAATACAAAGCAATGCGTGTATACAAGCATAAGCCATACCACCTAATACTGCAAAAATAATGGCAATATAATAAGGCACTTGAGAATTTGCAGAAAAATGACTTGCTAACAATACCGCTGCTAATGCTCCTATAAAAGCACCAAAACCTTGCAAACCTTCTAATGCTAAATTTGTAATACCACTTTTTTCACTATAAATACCACCTATTGCCATAATAAAAAGCGGCAATGTAAAAGATAAACCATCTATAATTACTGTATTCATTTTTCTACCTCCTCTCCTTGTTTTTGAACTGTATTCTTCTGTTCTGAAGCAATATCATATTCTAATGTTTTGATTTTGTATTTCATATAAGCACCACAAGCACTAAACAAAAGCAATATACCTGTAATAACAGAAGCAATTTCTGCTTGTATACCAGCAGCAGAACTCATATAGGTGCTGCCTTTGCTTATTACAGTAATAAGGAAAGAAGAAAACAATATTCCTATAGGGTTGCTGTTACCTAAAAGAGAAACTGCAATAGCATCAAAACCTGTACTAACCAATACTTTGGGTTGTATAGAACCAAAATAACCTAAATAATATGTTACACCTGCAAGACCAGCCAAAGCACCAGAAATTACCATTGTTAATACCATATTTTTACCTACGTGTATGCCAGCATATTCTGCTGCAGTAGGGCTTGCTCCTGCTGCTTTTAATTCATAGCCCAATGTCGTTCTATCAATTAAAAATTTCATAAAAAATGCAGTAATAATAGCTAAAACAATACCAATAGGAATATCCATTTTTAAATTACCTACTAATGTATCCATAAGTGTCAAACGAGAGGCTGCACTGACAGAAGCTGATTGACGAGAAACGGGGTCTACAAAATAGGTGTTTATAAAAAAGCTGAAAACATATTGTGCTATGTAATTGAGCATAATAGAAGAAACCACTTCATTGATATTAAAGCGATATTTTAAAAAACCTATTAAACCACCTATGCAAGCACCTGCTATAATACCCACTATAATGACAAGGGGTTTTGCAATAGGAGAGGGAAGCTCGCTATATCCTACGAATATACTAGCAAAAAATCCAGCAGTTAACATCTGTCCTGAAACACCAATATTAAATAAACCTGCTTTTAATGCAACTGCTACTGCAAGAGAGGCAAAAAGCATAGGTGTCCAAGCATTTAAAAAACTTGTAAAATCTGTTAAAATGCTTTTGTAGCCTGCATAGGAAGGCTTTGGTAAAATTCCAGAACCTTGCAAAAGATTTTGATAAGCTGCAAAAGGATTTTTTCCTAATGAAGCTATGATAACTGCACCCACAATCAAACTAATCAATATAGCAAAAAGGGGTATCGTAACAGATTGATATTTTTCATTGCCAAAACAGTTTACGAAAAGCTGTTTTATGCCACCTTTTTTGTTATTCATGATTTCACCCCCATCATAAACTGACCTACTTCATTTGTAGTTAATTCTTTTGCAGGTGCAATTTTTTGCATTTGACCATTGTAAATAACACCTATGGTGTCTGCACAGTTCATAATTTCCTCTAATTCTAATGATATTAACAATATAGCACGTCCTTTGTCACGTTCTCCTATAATCTGTTTGTGTATATTTTCAATCGCACCAATGTCTAAACCACGTGTAGGCTGTACGAATATCATAAGAGGAGATTGTAATTCAATTTCTCTGGCAATAATTGCCTTTTGTTGATTTCCTCCGCTCATAGAACGTACAATGGTTTTTCCACCTTGTCCGCTTCTGACATCGTATTTTGAAATTAATTTTTGACCATAATTTTCAAATTCTTTTTGTTGTAATATTCCTTTTTTAGAAAAAGGTTCCTTGAAATAATCTTTTAAAGCAATATTGTCATCTAGTGTAAAATCCATAACTAAACCATAGTGGTGTCTGTCTTCTGGTATATAAGAAATCCCTTCTAATGTTCTTTTTCTAATAGATTGATTTGTAATGTCTTTTCCATTTAATATAATTTTTCCACTGTGTACTTTTGCAAGTCCTGCAATAGCATCAGCAATTTCTACTTGACCATTTCCAGAAACGCCTGCAATGGCAAATACTTCTCCTCCTCTGATAGAAAAAGAAACATCTTTGACAACATCAAAACCATTATTATTTTTAACAGTTATATTTTCAACTTTTAATATTTCCTGCTGAAATACAGGTTCTTTTTTTTGTGTTTGAAAAGATACTTCACGCCCTACCATAAGACTAGCCATTTGTTTGGTAGAAGCAGTTGCCACATCTAATATATCAATCAATTTCCCTCTGCAAAGTATAGCACATCTGTCAGCTACTTTTTTAATTTCCTCTAATTTGTGTGTAATGAGTATAATTGTTTTTCCACCATCTCTTAAACTTTTTATAATTTCAAGTAAAAATTCAATTTCTTGAGGTGTTAAAACGGCGGTAGGTTCGTCAAATATGAGTATTTCAGCTTCCCTATAAAGCATTTTGAGTATTTCTACACGTTGCTGTATAGAAACGTTTATATCTTCTATTTTTTGTGTAGGGTCTACTTCTAAGCCATAATGTTTTGATATTTCAGCAATGTTTTTGTTTGCTGTTTTTAAATCTACATAAGGAAAAATACCGAATGCTTTTTTCATAGGCTCTATACCCATAATAATATTTTCTGTAATGGTATAATTTTCAACTAATTTAAAATGCTGATGTACCATACCTATGTTTAATTTTGTGGCATAATTAGGAGAAGTAATGCGTTCTTTTTTGCCACGAATGTAAATTTCCCCCTCATCTGGTTCATACATACCAAAAAGCATACTCATTAGTGTTGATTTTCCAGCACCATTTTCACCAAGTAGTGCAAATATTTCCCCTTTTTTAATTTGTAATGTCACATCATCATTTGCAATAATACCTGGGAAACGTTTTGTAATGTGTTTCATTTCTACAATATAATCTGACATTTTTCCCCCTCCTCCAAAAACACTAAAATTTAATATCACACAATCATTTGATTAAACTAAAAAAGCCGTCCGCTGTTTGGGCAGACGGCAAATTTTTTGTGACAACTATAAAAAATATCAGCCTAAATCTTCTGGCAATATACCATTAAAGTTAGATGCTGGAACAATTGTACCATTTTTTACCAATTCATAAACCTCATCTAATTTTGTAATTGTGTCAGAAGAAAGTTGATTTCTACCTTCTTCTTTAACATAACCTGTTGAGTCTGTATCAGCACCAAGTAAGTCATTTTTACCTGTAAATGTGCCATCTATTACTGCATTTAATTGTTTTTCTACGTTTTTATCCATTACTTTTAATACTGATGTCAATACAACATTGCTATCACCATTTGCACCATCGTCATATTGGTCAACATCACAGCCTATTACTTTAACATTGCCTGCTTCTTTTGCAGCAGTGAAAACACCGTTTCCAGAACCGCCAGCTGCTACAAACAATATGTCACAGCCTTCGTTAATCAGAGCATTGCCTACTACTTTACCTGTTGCTTCGTCAGCAAATGTACCAACGTAATTACCGCCAACATTAGCACCTGTTACATCTGTGCCTGCATAAGAAGCAATTTCAACTACTTCTGCACTTGTGCCTAAATTTTTATTTGCATAGTTTACACCAGATTCAAAACCATATTGATAATTTACATTAGAAGGATATGCAATACCATTTACAACAGCTACTTTGTTGGACTGTGTTTCTAGTGCAGCAGCAACACCTGCATAAAAACCGCTTTCTTGTTCAGCAAATGTCATAGCATATACATTTTCAGCGTTAATTTCTTGTCCTTGTGCATCTGTTGGATTGATGTCTACTAATATAAAGTTGACATTAGGGTTGTCCTGTGCAATTGCACCAATTCCTGCAAATTGGAAACCGCAGCAAACAATCACATTATAGTCTGCAACAATGTCTGCAACAGCTTGTACTGCGGCTGCTGTGTCGCCAGACTCTTCTTTTACTGGTGTAACGCTGGCATCTGGGTGATTTGCAATAAAACTTTGTATTCCTTCGTAGTTGTTTTGGTTGAAAGAGCCATCATCTACACCAGATGGACTACTTACAATAGCAATTTTTAAACCGCCTTCTGCTGCATCTGCACTTTGATTATTTTCTTCTGGAGCAGGAGCATTATTGTTACTACCACAACCTGCGGCTAACATAGAAAAAGCCATAACACCGCAAAGCAGTAAACCAAGCACTCTTTTTTTCATTTTTAAATTCCTCCCTTAAAAAAATGATAAAGTTTAGTAAATATTTTGTGTAATAAATTTTTCATCACACTATAAATAAAATATACCACAAATATTTTGTGCTGTAAATGAAAGTGTTAGCAGAAAAATAAACTTTTCAGAATAATATAAAACAAAAAAGACTGTGCTAGTGATGTGTATTTGCTAGTACAGTCTTTTTGTTTAGAAATAAATATTTTCAACATAAACCTAAACTAATTAATAATGCTCTGTTTATTCTCTGCATAACCATACCGTCTAAATGACAAACTTTCTCACGTAATCTTTTTTTGTCAATTGTTCTGATTTGCTCTAAAAGTATAACAGAGTCTTTTGCTAAAGCATAATCTTGAGTGGATAATTCTATGTGTGTAGGCAATTTTGCCTTATTAATTTGCGATGTAATAGCAGAACAGATTACAGTAGGACTGTATTTGTTTCCAGTATCATTTTGTACAATTAATACAGGTCGTATTCCTCCCTGTTCGCTGCCTACTACTGGGCTTAAATCTGCATAATAAATGTCTCCTCTTCTTACAATCAATTTGGCTCACTCTCCGCTGTTTCTGGCTTGGATTACCGAGCCGTCAGGCGTTCTCACAATATTTATTTTTTTAATATGTACTTCACCGCCTGCTTTTCGGTTTAATAAAAGTATTTCCAGCAGACGATGATATTATACCTCCTATATTAAATAAGGATATTACGATGTATTTTGATTATTCTGTAATTTTGAATAAATTTTCATCTAGCACAGCATCATATTCAAATGTGTGATAACTCAAATGATATGTTTCATTTCCTTTGTCATCATATATTACAAATTGTACAGGTTTTAATGTTTCATTGTCCACCCATAATTTTTCTG
Organism: Clostridia bacterium; assembly: GCA_910575055.1. Taxonomy (GTDB): domain Bacteria; phylum Bacillota; class Clostridia; order Lachnospirales; family Anaerotignaceae; genus Coprocola. Next base: position 21,408 of record CAJTDC010000021.1, on the reverse strand, counting down.
TTGCAGTATATTGATTTCCTCCAGGAATGACTGCCTCTAAAACAGTACAACGGCTTTCATCTAATGCAGCTGCTTCAACGCTGACCCCTTCAGACTGCATATAATTTTTTAAAAATTGTCCTAAAAATAATTCATTTCTTTGCTGATTTTGTGGTACTTCTTTTATAATTTTAGAAGATACCCTTGGATTAAACTGACATATTTTTTCACCATCGAATATAGTATAATTTCCTGCAACGGCTTCAGGTGCAGTAAGTTCTAAACGATATTCTCCTGTGGATTTAAAATACTGATTTGTTTCATATGTATTGTTGCCTTTGTTGGAATAACGTTCCATTGTAGCAGTACATTGGTAGTTTTCCATTTCATTGAGTTGTTTTTGTATTTTTTCCATTTCTGTCATTTGAGATTGTTGTGTCAATTTATTGCAGCCAGCAAATGTAATGGATAAACAAGCGATACATAAAGCACAAATTGCTTTTTTCATTGTTCTCTCTCCTTTTATTTCATTCTTTATTACTTTATGGAATGACAGAAGGATATAGAACAAAAAAGAGTTTACAATACTTTATTACGTTATTGCGTGATGTCAAAAATAGTAAGGAATTTATTTCCTTATTTACAAAATTTCACAAATTTATATTTTTTTCACTCTTTTCTTTCAAAAAGACTATTTTTTTGTTATAATACTACAAATAAGAAACTATAAATTATAATTGTCACGCTTCATTAACAGAACAGGAGAATTATTATGACAAATTGTTCAGATTTAGAAAAAAAGCATAAAAAGCTTTTAGAATTTTTTAGTAAGAGTTTTTTTGAAGTATATAATCAAATGGATAAAGAAGTGCAGTCAACATTGTTAGAATTTGCACCAAACTTCTTTCATAGATGGTATGTTTCTGCACTTATTCCAGAAACAAATTTATCTCCTTGTGTGGCTTTTCGCATAGATTTTTCAAAAAAATTTTCAAAAGAAAATGTATATGCTTATAAAATGACTTTAGATAGAACACAAAAAGATATGCCAAAATTTCAATATAAACTGTTGGAGTATTCTCTGCAACAACATCCTTTTATTGAGGATTTAAAAATCATATTGGATTATTGCGAACCTGATTGTGAAATGACAGAAGACGGCAATTTTTTAAAAAAAGATGAAAATAACTTATTACAGAAAATTTCAAGGAGTGAAATAGAATATTTACATTACTTAACTCAACTTTTGCATACAATGGAGTTTTTAAAACCTTTGCCCTCTATACATACTATACGTGTGCAAACTGACGAAAGTGCAAAATGGGTGTTAAAAAAAGAAACAAAACAAATATTGGATTATATTATTCATTTTGTAATTAATATGGCTTGTTATGAAATAACAGAGGCAATTGGTGCAGAGCAGGGTTGTTTTCATTATGATATGTTTTATAGTTTTTTGCAAAATAATATGGATACAGAAGATATTTTTATAAAACTTTATGAATGTATTGATATTGATATTTCGCAGATATGGGAAGCACCTTCTTTGGAAGATTTTTCAGAAGAACAGTCTGCAATCGCTTCCTCTTTTTTCTATATGGGTATTCTTTTGGATAAATGGTTTTTAACGCCTTTAGGAGATTTTTTGCAAATAATACAACCGACATATTATTTACCTTTTTATTTTATTCCTGTATTTAATCGTATCTCTAATTTAATTGTAGCAAAATGTTCTTTGCAGACAGAGCTATATTCTCCTTGCTCTGTATATGACTTAACACCTATAGGAGAAATAGTTTTAGGAAAAAAGGGAAAAAAACAACCTTTGCCAGTTCATATAGATTTTTATCAAATAATAGATGCTATCATACAACATTCTGAGTTAAATTTATTTGAAAGGACAATACAACAGCAAGGCATCAATATTAGTACACTAGTGTGTCCAATTAAAGTTACTATTGTAAAACATCCAGACTATTGGAAGATAATAGAGGTGTTAGATACTTCTTCTTTATATGAGATATGTAGCGAAATTTGTTCTATATTTGATTTAGCAGACGTTTTTACTTACAGTATTACAGCACAAAATAAAAATAGCTTTCCTCTCTTTCAGGGCAGCCCTTTAAAACATAAAAACCAAGAACCTTCTCCTTTTTTGCCTTCTTCATTTTCTGCAGGAGATGTCCTCTATTTTACACCAGATAAAGATAAAAACAGACAATTAAAATTAGAATTTTTGCCAAAACAGAAACAAATTCCATTTATACTATATCCTCGTTTAAGAAAACAGAGTAGTATTATGAAAGTAAATCCATTTGACATTGATTAATTTTTTTTAGAAAGAAGGAATATAATATGATGCACCAACACGGCGGAGATTTAGATGCCATACAAAATAAATATCATATACCTAAAAATGAAATTGTAGATTTTAGCGGAAATATCAATCCTTTGGGATTTCCGGATAGTGTAAAACAACGTTTAGCGAAAAATTTGGATATTGTTTGTGTATACCCTGATAAAAATTATACTGCACTTCGTAAAGCAATCAGTAATTATACAGGTGCAAAAGTAGAACATATAGTAGTAGGAAATGGTTCTACAGAATTAATTTCTACATTTATTAAAATAGCACAGGCAAAAAAAACATTAATAGTAGCACCTGCTTATTCAGAATATGAAAGAGAAGTAACACTTTGTGGCAGTCAGTATTGTTATTTTGCATTAGAAGAAAAGCAACAATTTTGTTTAAATGTATCAAAATTAATTTCTGCATTAACATCAGAAATAGGACTTTTGATATTGTGTAATCCTAATAACCCTACAGGAACGATTGTTACAAAAATACAATTAGAAGAAATATTACAACATTGTAGTAAAAATAATATTTCTGTTATGATAGATGAAACTTATATGGAATTTTGTGAAAATTTGGAGGAATGTTGTGCTATTCCACTTGCTGAAAAATTTGATAATTTGTTTGTTATTAGGGGAACATCAAAATTTTTTGCAGCACCTGGTATACGTTTAGGTTATGGCATTTCAAGTAATGCTGTATTTTTAGAAACGCTGAAACAAAATCAAGACCCTTGGAGTGTAAATAGTATTGCAGCTTTTGCAGGAGAACTACTTTTTTCTGATAAAGAATTTATACAACAAACAAAAACACTTATTTCTACAGAAAGAAAACGTTGTATAGAACAGTTAAGACAATTTCAAAATATGACAGTTTATGCTTCCAGTTCTAATTTTATATTGATGAAATTGCAAACAAATGCAATCAATTCACATAAAATATTTGAAAAACTCATACAAAAAAAATTGCTGGTAAGAGATGCGTCTTCATTTGCATTTTTAGATGATACATTTTTACGTTTTTGTATTCGTATGCCAGAACAAAATACAGCATTGCTTCAACAATTAAAGGAATTAGTAGAATAAATAAAGGAGTAATAAAACAGATTAATATTGGAAAAAATTTTTTTCATAAATTTTTTAAAATGTCACATATTAATCATCATAAAATAATGTTATAAAGTACAGTTTGACTTATATTATGAAAGGAGTCAAAACAGTGTATACTATTACAGAAGCAGAAATGATACAAAATCTTTGTATTATAAAAAGAACATTAGATGAAGTAAAGCAAAAAATAGAAAATATTACTTTTATGAATAATGAAGTATTTTTTACTTTTTTAAATGAATTAAATTGTCCTAATGGAGAAACAATTTCTCAAATATTAAATAAATTGGAGCATTGTATTCCTTTTGCATTAACAGATGAAAGCTTTGCACTTTTTATGTCTTCGTGTAATTCAGAAAATATTGAGAAAATGGAAAATTTCAGAAAAGATTTTATACAAAGTTGTAAAAATGATTTTTTGTTACTTTTGTATACGATATCTGATAAAGAACAATGGGACAATATTGTACAAAATTGTGAAACACTTCGAAAAAAAAATCGTATTATTTTAAGAGAAAAAAGAATGGAGCAATTATGATTTATAGTGATGGAAAACCATATTATAGTTTAAATAATGCGTATAGGCAAAAATTTGGTAGAAAGGCAGTCAAAATTTCATTAGATGCAGGCTTTACCTGTCCTAATAGAGATGGGACATTAGGCACAAGAGGCTGTATATTTTGTAGTCAAAAAGGTTCTGGAGATTTTACAGCAAAAGGTAGTAGCATAATAGAACAAATAGCATATGGCAAAAATCAAAAAAAATGGCAGGGACAATTTCCCTGCTATATTGCTTATTTTCAAGCATTTACAAATACTTATGCACCTGTAACAGTGCTAAAAAAATGTTATGAGCAAGCAATTTGCTGTGATGATGTGGTAGGAATTTCTATTGCAACACGCCCTGATTGTTTGGGAGAAGATGTGCTTAATCTTTTAAGTGAAATAAATGAAAAAATAGATGTTTGTGTAGAATTAGGATTGCAGACAATAAAGCAGAGTTCTATAGAATTGATAAGAAGAGGATATCAAAATGATGTTTTCGAAAAGGCTGTTTTGGAACTAAGCAAACGAAATATAGAAATTGTAGTACATATAATATTGGGATTGCCTTATGAAAGCAAAAAAGATATGATTGATACAATAAAATATATTAATCATTTTCCAGTAAATGGTGTAAAACTGCAACTGCTTTATGTATTGAGTGATAGTGATTTAGCACAGTATTATAAACAAGGAAATTTTGAAACGCTTTGTTTGGAAAGTTATGTAGATATTGTTTGTGATTGTATAGAATATATGCGTCCAGATATTGTAATACATAGATTGACAGGAGATGGAGATGCAGAAAATTTAATTGCTCCTTTGTGGAGTAAAAATAAAAGACTTGTGCTCAATACCATACATAAAACACTGAAACAGAGGAATGCTTTTCAGGGCAAAAAATATATCAAATAATAGCAAATATTCGCAATATAGCAGTACAAATTATAAAATAGTTGTTTCTGATTGTTTTTTAGTATATACTAATGGTATGATTTCTATATTAAAAGGTGGTGGCAACAAATGGATTATTCTATTAGTCGTTTGGCTGAAAGTAAACTGATATTATTGTATTTCATTGAAAAAATAGGTTTTCCTCTTTCTAATAGTGAAATTTGTCAATTTTCATTAGAAAAAAATTATATGGATTATTTTTCTGTACAACAATATCTTTCAGAATTAGTAGAAGCACATTTGTTGGAAAAAAATAAAAATAAAAATCATACCCGTTATACATTGACAAAAGATGGAAAAGGAATGATAAACTATTTTGTATCGCATATTTCAGAAAAAATAAAAAATGAAATAGATATTTATGTGCAACAAAATAAAAAAAGAATACATACAGAGTCAGAAGTCATAGCAAAATATTATGCACAGTCTAATAATGACTATGATTATATTGTAAAATGTAGTTTAAATGACAGTGATGGTACGAATATTATGGAGATTAATGTGCCTGTAGCAACACAGCAGCAAGCACAAATTATTTGTAATAATTGGAAAGACAATGCAGGTCGTTTGTATGGCACAATATTAAATATACTTATAGGCGATGAAAAATAATAGTAAAAGCATTAAGAAAAAATATTCTTAATGCTTTTTTATTGGTAATTATTACAATTTTATTAAAGTTTTATGAATATAGATGAAAAAATGTAAAAATTATGTTACAATGACTGCCAGATAAATTTTTGTAGAAAGAAATGACAACGAGGAGGAGTAATCACATGAGAAAAAGACATTTTTTCATGAAGAAAATAATTAGTATCATACTGGCAGGTAGTATGTTGTGTACTGTATGGAATATGCAAACATTTGCAGCAGAAATATTATATGACCAAATCAGTACAGAAATCGTTACAAAAGGGGTTACATATGAAAAAAATCATAGATTAACAGCAGAAGGCTGGCAGGATATTCACGTTTTAAAAATAGATTTGAATGACCCTAATTTAGCATTTCAGCCATTGGAGTCACAGACAGAATATGGATTAAAAGAAACACTTTTGAAAATGGTAGAAGATACAGGAGCAGTAGCAGCAGTAAATGGTGACTTTTTTGGTATAAAAGGCCAATATTCTGCATCATTTGGCCCAGTAGTAAGAGATGGGAATATTATTTCAGCAGGAACAGATAGAAATTTAGAGAAAAATGAATATTCTACTTTTTTTATAGATAAAGAAGGCAATCCTTTTATAGATTTTTTTAGAATACAAGCTGATTTTTATGCAGGAGAATATGGTCATTTAGAACTTGCTTCTTTTAATAAAATTACAGAAATGAAATATCCTATTTATTTTGATAAAAATGCAGCAGCATCTACAGCGGATTTAGATGCACGCTTTACAGATTTGGTAAAATTTACAGTACAAAATGATACCATTACTGCCATTTCTCAAAAAGGTGAAACTGTCAATACACCAGAAGATGGTTATTTAATTATTATAAGTGGAGAGTATTATAATGATTTGTGGGAATATTTTGTAGAAGGACAAACTACACGAATAGATATTAGAGCAACATTGGACTTAAATACCATACAGACAGCAATAAGTGGTATAGGTAGAATATTAGTAGACGGAGAAAAACCAGAAGATGCGGGATTGCTTATAAGTGGTAGACAACCAAGAACAGCATTGGGTATTACACAAGATAATTCTACATTGATATTGATGGTAGTAGATGGCAGAGGCGATAGTATTGGTGCAACAAATGAGGAAATGGTTTGGCTTATGAGAGAATATGGTGCTTATAATGCTATGCACTTTGATGGCGGCGGTTCTTCTACTATGGTGGCAAAAACAACAGAACAAGAACAAACAAAAGTGAAAAATACTGTTTCTGAAGGAACACAAAGAAAAATTATAAATGGTTTGGGAGTATTTAACAATGCACCAATAAGTGAACTGTCACAAATTGAGTTAAAAGTAGATAACGAAAGAGTATTTGTAAATAATAGTATAGCATTATATCCAAAAGGATATGATGAATATTTTCATAATGTTGCATTAGATGAAAGTCAAATTGTATATTCCTTAGAACAGGGAGAAGGAACATTTGACGGAAATTGGTTCACACCAACAGCAAAGGGAGATATACAAATTAATATGACATATCAAGATAAAACAGCTACAGCAACAATAAAAGCAATGGAAATTGCTTCTATTGAAATAACACCAAATGAAATTTATTTATTGCCAAATGAAAATACAACATTACATATAGAAGGAACAAGTACAGATGGATATACAACAGTTGTTTCTAATAATGTGCAATATGCAGTTTCTGATGGAATAGGTAGTGTAGACGAAAATGGTATTTTTACAGCGAGTGCTGTACCAGCAAAGGGATATATTACAGCAAGTGTTGGAGGAAATATAAGTTGTGCTGTGCCTGTTGTGATATGGGACAAGCCAGAAGAGAATATAGAGCTGCCTTGGGTACCAGAGCCAACAAAATTATATGATAGTCATCAGCAACAAGTGCAGTATGTAGAAGATGGTGCAACTTATGTCAATATTGTAGGAAAAGTAACATCAGCAACAGCAGAGCCAGAAATTTATACAGAAGAACAATCAAAAGTAAAAAGTGCAGTAGAAAGTAATGTTCATTTTGCAATTTATGGAGGAAAAACAGATATTACACCAAATGTTGATGCAGTACAATGGAATGGAGAATATCAGTTCCAAAATAAAAATGGTGTAAGTGTTGTAATGATGACAGCAGCACAGGGAGGATTTCGAGTAACAAACCCAGCACAATGGATTTCGTTTAAAAATGATATTGTACAAGCAGGAAATCAAGCAGTTTTGATAGTAGTAGACAAAACACCTTCTGTATTTGAGGATATTTTGGAAACAATATTATTTAGCAGTGTGCTGTCAGAACTGGAAGAACAAGGAAAAACAATATTCGTTGTGTCTGCTTCTGGTCAACAATGTTGGTCTAATATAAAAGATGGTATCAATTACATTAATTTACCAGATTTATTTTTAGAAGATGGTAGTGTAAATACTGATTTTAGTATATTAAAATTGCGTATTGTGGGAGAAGAAATTACATATGAAATGTCAAAAATAGCATAAACAAGCAGTAAAGTTTATGATTTCTGTTGTAAAATGGATATTTTTGGGGTAGTATAATATGGGCGGAGATATTCTCAGCCCATATTGTACGTTATAAACAAAAAGAGTAAGGAGAAAAAAATGGAACAAACAGAAAACAGTACCATAAAAGCTGTCAGCTATATGATGCTAATTACATTAGTAGGAAAAGTGCTAGGACTGGTAAGAGAGCAACTTTTAGCAGCAAATTATTCTGTTACAGCACAGGCAGCAGCATTTATGACAGCGAGTAGAATACCTAGAACATTTTTTGATGCTGTATTTGCCTCTGCCATTTCTGCCAGTTTTATACCAATATTTAATGAATATTTAGAAAAAAAAGGAAAACAAGAAGCATTTCGTCTGTCAAATACTTTTATTACAATGATAGTTTTGGTAACTTGTATTATGACAATATTGGGCATTGTGTTTGCAGAACCTATTACATGGCTTTTTGCAGATGGTATGTCAGCACAAACAGCACAAATTTGTGTACATTTTTTGAGAATACTGTTTCCTACCGTAATATTTACAGGAGCAGCATTTTCATTTGTAGGAATATTGCAATCATTAGAAGAATTTACAATACCTGCCGCAATGAGTATTGTTTCTAATGCAGTAATTATATTGTATTATTTGTTTTTAAATGATAAATTTGGTATAGAAGGCTTAACAATCGCTTTTTTGATTGGCTGGGCAATGCAAGCAGTAATACAAATACCTGCTTTATATAAAAAGGGATATCGCTATCAATTTGATTTTCATTTTAAAAAAGAAGGTATGAAAAAAATAATGCTTCTTATGCTGCCTGTTATGGTAAGCACGTGGATACAGCCTATTAACATAGTAATCAATACAAAATTTGCATCACATATCCATTTTGAAGGATATGAAGATGCAGCAATTACTACAATAGAATATGCAAATACATTATATACGATTATTGTGGGAGTATTTGTGCTTTCTATAGCAAATGTAATATTTCCTAAAATGGCAAGATTGACTACAAATAATGCTCAGAAAGATTTAGGAGAAACCATTTGTGTAACATTGAGAAGTATGCTTTTTTTGTTAATACCTATGATGCTGGGACTTATGGTATTGAGTGAGCCTATTGTAAAATTGATGTATGAGAGAGGAAATTTTGACAGCTTTGCAACACAAAAAACAGCACAAGCATTATTTTTCTTTTCATTAGGTATGTTAGGATTTGGTATACAAAATATATTGAGTAGAGTATTTTATGCCAAACAAGATGGAAAAACCCCTTTTTATTCTGGACTAGTGTCTATTGCAGTAAACATTATATTTTGTATGTTGCTTGTTAAAAAAATGAATGTAGGAGGATTGGCATTGGCATCGGCAATTTCCTCCATAGTTTCCGCAATATTTTTGTTTGTGCCATTACAAAAAGAATATCAAAATTTAATATCAAAACAAATGATAGTAGATTTGTTAAAAATGAGTTGTTCTGCTGTTATTATGACAATTATTACAATACTTTGTAGAAATGGTGTTATGCAGCTTACTATAAAAGGATTGATAGCAAATATTGCTGTTGTTGCTGTGCCTGTAGTAGCAGGTGTTGTGGTATATATTGCTGTTTGTTATATTTTAGGTGTTACAGAAAGCAGACAAGTAGCAGAAATGTTGAAAAAAAGAATAGTGCATTAAATAGTTTTAATGCAAAAAAAAGAAAGGAGAAATGAAATGATAGAAGGAAGTCATTTTTTGCACGCAATATGGATTGTGTCGAATTGGTGTTCTAAACAGTTTCAGAACAGTTATATTGTACAATGGTTTTTGAAAAAAGACGACAAAAAAATTATAGCAAGAAATAGTATTTTTTTTAGAATATTTTGGGGAATACGCAGAGCATTAAGCAAAATATTTTATAAACTGCATTTGAATAAACTGTTTGTAAACAGTATATTCAAAATGTCGTATTTGTGGTGTGGTGCGGCAGTATTGCTTGCACCAATATTGCCTACAATGCTTGTACTTGCATTTGTGTTGGCTGGATTTGGTTCATTGTTTTTATCTTTTTTGTATGACAGAAGGCGTAAAATGGAATATTTTGCAGTAAACCGTTATATTTATTATTATGCTTTTGTGTACTTATTTGCAACGATGACCTCTTTGGCAAGACAAGCAAGTTTTTTGGGGGGAGTGCTTACTGTTTGTTTTATATTGTTTTCTATAGTGCTTTCTAATGCCATTGAAACAAAAAAACAACTGAATGTGATATTGTTCTTTTTTATCTGTGTAGGGGTATTGGTTTCATTTTATGGATTTTATCAATATATGTTTCCAAGTAAATTTAGCGGTGTTTGGCACGATGTAGATATGTTTGAAACAATTAGTTTTCGTGTATATTCTACATTAGAAAACCCGAATGTGTTGGGAGAATATTTTTTGATAGTATTGCCTTTTGCCGCTGCTTTTTGTATCAATAGTAAATCTTGGTTTAATAGAATATTTTTTGTAGTATGTGCAGGCATTATGATGCTTTGTCTTGTTCTGACATACTCCAGAGGCTGTTATATAGGTATTATGGCAGCGATTGCTGTATTTCTGGTACTTTGGGACAGAAGATTTATATTTTTAGGCATTGTAGTGCTTTTAATGCTGCCCTTTGTGCTGCCAGAAACCATAATCAATCGATTTTTAAGTATAGGTAATATGGCAGACTCCTCTACAAGTTATAGAGTATATATATGGTTAGGCAGTATTGCTATGTTAAAAGATTATTGGCTTTGTGGTATAGGGCCAGGAACAGAGGCATTTAATCAAGTGTATCCTCTTTATGCTTATAATAGCATTAGTGCACCTCATTCTCATAATTTATTTTTGCAGATAATATGTGATGCAGGCATTGTAGAACTAATCATATTTGTGATATTGATAATACAGTATTATAGAATGACTTGTGGGGCATTGTCACGAGAAACAAAAAAAGAAAATAAAATGCTTTTGATTGCAGCAATATCTGCAGTGACAGGATTTTTAGTGCAAAGTATGTCAGATTATACATTTTATAATTATAGAGTAATGTTATTGTTTTGGGTATGTATTGCATTTGGCATGATATTAACAAAAATGACAAGATTGAAGGAGGAGTAATGTCTATGATAAAAATATTAAATATCATTAGTGATAGTAACATAGGCGGTGCAGGCAGATGTCTTTTAAATTTTTTGAAATATTATGACAGAAAAAAATTTGCAGTAAAAGTAGTAGTACCAAAAGGCAGCCTATTAAAAGCAGAAATTGAGAAATTAAAAACAAGAGTAATAGAAGTAGATGGCATTGCGGATAAATCATTTGATTGGAAAGCAATTCAAAAATTAAATAAAATTATAAAAAAAGAAAAGCCAGATGTTGTACACACACATGGTACAATTACAGGTAGAATATGTGGAAGAATGTGCGGAAAAAAGGTAGTATATACAAGACATTCTGTATTTCCAGTTAGTCCACGTATTAAAAAGGGAATAGGAAAAATAGCAAATAAATATGTCAATGAATTTTTAGCTGATGATATTATTGCAGTAGCAGAAGCTGCAAAACAGAATTTGACAGATGGAGGCATTTCTCCTCATAAAATAAAAGTCATATTAAATGGAGTAGAGCAGGTAGAAAAAGCATCGCCAGAACAAATTGCACAAACGAAAAAAGAATATGGCATATCAGAAAATGATTTTGTAATAGGCATATTGGCAAGATTAAATGCTGTAAAGGGGCATAAATATTTAATAGAAGCAGCAGAACAACTTAAAAAAGAAGGCCGAAGTATTAAAGTGTTAATTGCTGGCACAGGAGATATGCAAGAGGAATTAAAAAAGAGTGTAAAACAGAAAAATTTGGAAGATGTAGTAATATTTGTAGGATTTATAACAGATGTCAAACCATTTTTAAGTATATTAGATTTACAAGTAAATGCTTCTTATGGTACAGAAGCGACTAGCCTTGCACTTTTGGAAGGTATGAGCTTGGGTATTCCTGCTGTAGTAAGTAATTACGGAGGAAATCCAGGTGTAATTACAAATGGTGAAAATGGTTATTTGTTTGAAAGTCAAAATACAAATGATTTTGTAAAATATTTAAAAAAGATAATAGATGAAAAAGAAGTATACCAATATATGCAAAAAAAATCAAAAGAAATATTTCAACAAAAATTTACAGCAAAGAACTATGCCAGAAATATAGAAAAGGTGTATGAAGGACTTTTTGAAAAGAAAGGGTGTAAATGATATGGCGGAAAGAATAGACAGAACGGAAAAAAAGAGAAAATTTAATGTTTTTGATATAGTAATAGTAATTGTTGTAATAGCAATAGCAGGAGGAATATATGCTTTTACACATAGAACAAAAGCAATGGAAACACAGTTACTAAGATATTCTTTGGAATTAAATGAATGTCCAGAAGGATTTTCACAACATATTAAAGTGGGAGATAGTATTACAGATAATGTAAAAAATTATAATATGGGAATAATTACATCGGTAGAAGCAAGACCAAGTATTAGATTGGGAGAAGATAAAATAAATGGTAATATAATAGAAAGTACACTAGAAGGAAAAGAAACTGTAATACTTGTAGTAGAAGCTAATGTAGTAGAAGATGGTGCAGATTTTAAAGTAGATGGTGGCTATGTTGTTAAGGCAGGAAAAGATGTTTCTGTAAAAGGAAATGGATATGCAGGTAGAGGATATATATTGACAATAGGTAGATAATGTAAAGGAGGTATTTTTTTGAAAGAGAAAGAAAATAAAAATAAGAAATCAAAAGTATTTCATAAAATTAATTTTATTGATTTTTGTGTAATTATTATTGTATTGGTGATAGCAGCGGGTGCATATTATAAATTTGGTGTATTAAATAAAACGGGTGGAACAACAGAATTACAGCCAGTGACTTATACAGTAGAAATCAAAAGGGTAAGGGAATATGCTTTACAAAATGTAAGAGAAGGCGATGAACTATATGATAAAACATCAGGTAATAGTATAGGAAAAATTGTAAAAGTAGAAAGTGAACAAGCAACAGAACCTGTATTGTGTAATGATGGTATTTATAGAACGGGTACAGTACAAAATAGAATTAATTTAATTATAACAGTAATAGGGGAAGGAACTGTAACAGAAAGAGGCTGTTTTATCAATAAAACATACGAACTAGTAAGAGAGTCAGATAGAAGATTTATGACAAAATATTTTGAAGCAGAGGGCAGAATAAAAGATTTTTTAGTGTAAAAGGGCAGGGAAAACTATGGCAAAGAAATATACAATACTAATGACACTGATGGGTTTAGAAATAGGTGGTGCAGAAACCCATGTAGTAGAACTTTCAAAAGAGTTAAAAAAATTAGGATATAAAATTATAGTAGCATCAAATGGCGGTGTATATGAAAAAGAATTAAAAGAATATGGTATAGTACATTATAGAGTGCCTATGAACCAAAGAAATGTATTTAAAATGATAAAATCTTATTTTTTGCTTCGCCATATTATAGAAAAGGAACAAGTAGATATTATACATTCCCACGCCAGAATACCAGGATTTATATGTGGCTTTCTGCATAAAAAATATGGCACTACATTTGTAACATCAGCTCATTGGGTATTTTATACAGGTATGGGATTAAAATATCTTACAAATTGGGGGCAAAAAGTCATAGCAGTAAGTGATGATATTAGACAGTATCTTATTCAAAATTATAAAGTGCCTTATGAAAATATATTTGTTACAATCAATGGTATTGATACAAATAAATTTTCACCAGAAACAGATGGAAAAAATATCAGAAAAGAATTTGATATAGCAGAAAATGAACCTACATTAGTGTATGTCAGCAGAATGGACGAGAGTAGAGCATTGGTAGCAAGGCAGTTAATTGAAATTGCACCACGCATTGCACAAGCAGTAAAAGGCATCAGAATATTAATTGTTGGTGGCGGAGATGTGTTTGATGAATTAAATCAAAAAGCACAAGAACAAAATAAAAAAATAGGCGGCAACAAACAATGTATTATTATGACAGGAGCAAGAACAGACATTAATGAGCTTATTTCTGTAGCAATGGTATTTGTAGGAGTAAGTCGTGCAGCATTAGAAGCAATGGCTGGAGGAAAAACAGTGATTGTAGCAGGAAATGAGGGGTATATTGGTATATTCGAACAAAATAAATTAGAAATAGCAAGAGAAAATAATTTCTGCTGTAGAGGCTGTGAATATTCTACAGAAGAAAAACTTTACAAAGATGTTGTATATACTTTTAACCAAATGACACCAGAACAAAGACAACAAGTAGGACTTTATGGAAGAAATGTCATATTTGAGTATTATTCTGTTACAACAATGGCAATGCATTGTATTGAAGCATATGACGCAGCTTGGAGAACAAATCATCAAAAACAATATAATGTAATACTTTCGGGTTATTATGGATTTAATAATGCAGGAGATGAAGCAATATTGTTGTCTATGCACAAAAATATACAAGCATTGGGAGAAAATTACCATATTACAGTGTTGTCAAATAAGCCAGAAGAAACAAAAGCAAAATATCATATGGATGTAGTATATCGTTTTAGTATAACAGAAGTGCTAAAAGCAATAAAAAAATGTGATGTGCTTTTGAGTGGAGGAGGTTCTCTTTTGCAGGATAGTACAAGCACACGTTCCCTTATGTATTATTTGTCTATTATATTAGCAGCACGTATTATGGGAAAAAAAGTTATGCTCTATGCCAATGGCATTGGGCCAGTGTCTAGAGAAAAAAATAGACGTATCGTAAAAATGGTTGTAAATAAGGCAGACTTAATTACATTAAGAGAAGCAAATTCTTATGCAGAACTAAAAGCGATGGGAGTAGAAGAAAAAAAATGTTTTGTAACAGCCGACCCTGTATTTACTATGGATAGTATTACAAAAGAGCAAGGATTAGAATTGTTGAAAAAAGCAGGGGTACCTACAGACAAAAATTTTGTAGGAGTATCTGTAAGAAATTGGAAAGATATGGACGGATTTGTAGATGAATTTGCACAGCTTTGTGATATCATACAGCAAAAATATAATAAAACGATAGTATTTATTGTAATGCAGGTACCTCACGATATTAAAATAAGCCAAAAAGTACAAAAGCGTATGAAAACGAAATCTTATTTGCTGAAAAACAATTATTCTCCTTATGAAATTATGGGCGTTATAAAATGTATGGATTTTATATTGAGTATGCGTTTGCATACGCTGATATTTGCAGCAAGACAAAGAGTTCCTCTTATTGGATTTGTGTATGACCCTAAAATTGAATATTATCTTGAAAAATTAAATATGCCCTCTGGGGGAGCAATCGGTAAATTTGATATGGAAAAAACATTGCATATGGTAGAGGATATGGTACAAAATAGACAAAAATATGTTACTATATTGGATAGAGAGGCAGAGCAACTGGAAAAAAGAGCACATTACAATGAAAAATATTTAATAAAACTTTTAGAAAAAAGTAGAAGATAATAGAAAGTAGGTGTGATATGAGAGAATTTATAAATATATTAGGAGTACCTTTTGATGTTGTAACAATGGAGCAAGCAGTAGAAAAAATAAAAGGATTTTTGTATGAAAAGGGACAGCATATCGTTTGTACACCTAATCCAGAAATGGTAATGGAAGCACAAAATGATGATAAATTGATGAACATATTAAAGTCAGCAGATTTAGTAGTGCCTGATGGCATTGGCGTAGTATGGGCATCAAAATATAGCGAAAAGAAATTAACAGAAAGAGTAGCTGGATATGATTTAGTACAAAAATTATTTGATGAAATAAAAGATACAGAACATACTGTATATTTTTTTGGAGGAGCACCAGGTGTTTCATTGGCAGCGGCGAGAAAAATGGAACAAAAGTATCCTCATTTAAAAATTGTAGGAGGGCATAATGGTTATTTTGATGAAAAAGAAGAAAAAAGAATATTAAACGACATAAAAAAATTATCTCCGTCAATACTATTGGTAGGGCTTGGTTCACCAAAGCAAGAAAAATGGATATATGAAAATATTCGTTTGACAAATGTAAAAGTTGCTATAGGGGTAGGAGGAAGTTTTGATGTGATGTCTGGTAAAATAAAAAGAGCACCAGATATATTTTGTAAAATGGGATTAGAATGGTTTTACCGCCTTATAACACAGCCTTCTCGTATTGTAAGAATGATGAGATTGCCTAAATTTGCATTAACTGTATTAAAAAATAGAAAATGATAATTTTTAGCCATAAACTTTTACACAAAATATAGGTGAAATAAACAAAAAACTCTTGAAAGGAAGTGTAGTATTGCAAAAGCAGTATGACACAGCGATTGTTTATATATTGTTAGGTGTTATGATTATGGCGGCAGGAGTAGAAATGTTTTTTGCACCTTCAGGATTTGTAGCAGGAGGAGCAACAGGACTAGGTATTGTATTAAATGAAATTGCAACAAAAAACTTTGGTATTTCTGTACCTTTATGGCTTGTTAATATACTTTGGGATTTACCATTGCTTATATTGGCACGTAAAAAAATTGGTAAAGTATTTTTTAGACGCACTGTGTTGGGGTGTGTAGGTTTTTCTGTAGCACTTTTTATAGCAGAATTTTTGCCAGAATATAAAGGTGACTTGATATTAGTATGTCTTTTTGGAGGAACATTTGTAGGCATTGGTGCAGGACTTGTACTTCGTAGTATGGGGGCAACAGGTGGTACAGATTTGGCAGCAGCATTAATTCATAAAATGATACCAAAAATTTCAGTATCACAGTGTATATTTGTATTAGATAGTGTAATTATATTACTAGGTATGGTTGTTTTTGGTATAGAACAAGGTATGTATGCTATAGCATCAGTGTATTTGACAAGTAGATGGGTAAATACTATATTACAAGGAGGTTCTTTTTCAAAAGGAGCATTTATTATATCTAAAAAATGGCAAGAAATTGCGAGTGTACTTTTAGAGCAGGCAGATAGAGGAGTAACTGCTTTTTATGGTAGGGGATTGTATACAAATGAAGAAAAAGAAATATTACTTTGTGTTTTTACAGCGAATGAATTGGTAAAAATAAAAGAAATCGTTTCAGAAATTGATAAAAGTGCTTTTGTACTTGTTACAGATATGGCAGAAGTATTAGGAGAAGGCTTTCATAAAATTTGAAAGCCTTTTTATAATGTATTTAATATCACAAATGCAGTAGCATATTGCTGACAGTGAGAAATAGAAACAAAAAATTTTTCGTTTTTAATGCCTATTTGATTTAGTATTAATTTTAATTTTGGGGATAGTTTGATAAATGGCTTGTTTTGTTTATTGTGATAAATTTCAATGTCAATAGGAGAAAATCCTCTAAAACCGGTACCTATAGCTTTTGCAGTAGCTTCTTTTGCTGAAAAAATACCTGCAAGTGTTTCGATATGGTTTCCCTTTTGATGAAAATATTCTATTTCGTGTTGTGTAAATATTTTTTTTAAAAATGAATTTTTTTGTGTAGCATTTTGTATGCGTTGTATTTCAATAATGTCTGTGCCTATACCATATATCATAATAGTTATCCTTTCTATGTTAAAAAAATATAAAATGATATTAATTTTAACAGTAAAAAAGGCGTTTTTCCATAAAAATATTTTATATTTTGTAATAGATATAGTACAAACATATAAAAGTGAAAAATTTGTCAGATTAGCACTTGAAATAAAAGTAAATATGTGGTATATTCTTTGTTGCATAGACAAATGTATTTGTTAGAAAAACAAAAGGGGGGCTTTTATGAAGGAAGAACAAAATTTTTATATTATAGATAAAAGTGTTCTGCCTGAAGTATTTTTAAAAGTAATGGAAGTTAAAAAATTGCTGGAAAGCGGAAAAGAACGCACTGTGCAGGACGCAACAGCAAAAATAGGCATTAGCAGAAGTGCTTTTTATAAATATAGAGATGCTGTTTTTCCGCTTTATGAAAACACAAGAGGAAAAACAGTAACAATATCTATGAATTTAGACCACACACCGGGACTGCTTTCATCTGTGTTGAATAAAGCAGCAACATATGGAGCAAATATATTAACAATAAATCAAACTATTCCTATTAATGGTGTAGCAAATGTAACATTAACTATTGAAACAAATGCTTTAATAGGAGATTTGGCAGGACTAATGAAAACAATAGAAACAACAGAAGGAATACAATCTCTTAAAATTATAGCAAGAGAGTCTTAAAATAAAAAAATAATAATACAAAATAAATTAATTAAAGAAAGGATAAAACCACATAAATGTGGTGATAAGGTGAAAGAAATGGTAAATATAGCAATATTAGGATTTGGTACAGTAGGCTCAGGAGTATATGAAGTAGTAACAAAAAATAAAGAAGTGATTACAAGAAAAGCGGGTATGGAAATCAATATAAAATATGTATTAGATTTGAGGGAATTTCCAGACCACGATGTGAATAAAGTATTAACACATAATGTAGAGGATATATTGAATGATGAAAGTGTGCAGGTAGTAGTAGAAGTAATGGGTGGCGTTGATGTGCCCTATAAATTTGTGAAGGCAGCATTAGAAAAAGAAAAACACGTAGTAACATCAAATAAGGCATTAGTTGCAGCAAAAGGGCCAGAATTGCTCCATATTGCAAAACAAAAAAATGTCAATTTCCTTTTTGAGGCAAGCGTTGGAGGCGGTATACCAATATTGCGTTCTATGAACCGTTCTTTAACAGCAGATGTAATATTGGAAGTAATGGGGATATTAAATGGTACAACAAATTATATATTAACAGAAATGACAGAAAATGGATTAGCATTTGATGATGTATTAAAAACAGCACAAGAATTAGGATATGCCGAAAAAGACCCTACAGCAGATGTAGAAGGTTATGATGCTTGCCGAAAAATAGCAATACTTTCTTCATTAGCTTATGGCAAAACAGCAAATTTTGAAGAAATATTAACAGAAGGTATCACCAAAATTACCAAAATAGATATTTCTTATGCCAAAAAGTGCAAATCTGTGATAAAATTAGTAGGCGTTAGCAAAAACACTCCAGAAGGTATTTCTGCATTTGTTGCACCAATGTTGTTACCAAAAGAGCACCCGCTTTCTAATGTAAATGGTTCATTTAATGCTATATTTGTAAAAGGAAATATGGTAGGAGATGTAATGTTTTATGGTAGAGGAGCAGGTAGTCTGCCTACAGCGAGTGCAGTAGTGTCTGATGTTGTGGCAGCGGTAAGACATAAACATTTGCACGTTGATGTAGATTGGACAACGGAAAAAATGGAAATATTGTCTAATGACCACGTAAAAGTAAAAGCATTGGTAAGAATTGCAGGAGGAGAGGAACAAAAACAAAAAGCACTTTCTGTATTTGAGGGTGGTGAAATTGTAACAGTAGAGGAAGCAAAAGATGAATTTGCAGTTATCACAGCAATCGAAACAGAAAAAACGTTAGCTGAAAAAATAGTACAGCTTTCAAAAGATATGGAAGTAAGGAATAGAATTAGAATGGAGGTGTCAGAGTAATGATGCACATAAAAGTACCAGCGACATCTGCAAATATGGGTCCTGGCTTTGATAGTATTGGTGTTGCATTGCAGTTATATAATCATTTGTGGTTTGAACAAATTGATGAGGGATTAGAAATTATTATAAAAAGAAAACACGAAATAGAAATTCCTACAGATAAAAACAATTTGATATATAAAACAATGGTAGATTTTTTTGCAGAAACAGGTAATGTAATGCCTCCAGTAAGATTGATACAAGAAGACTATATTCCTATGATAAGAGGATTAGGAAGTAGTGCAGCTTGTATTGTGGCAGGACTTTTGGCAGCAAACCATTTGTCAGGTTGTCATTATAGTAGAGAGAAACTGGCACAAATTGCAGCAAAAATAGAAGGACACCCAGATAATTCTAATCCTGCGTTATTTGGGGGAATGGTAGTAGGAGCAACAGACTATAATGAAATGCGTCACGTAAGATTAGATTTGCCAAATGACTTGGTATTTGCAATTATGGTGCCAAATTTCCCTGTTTCTACACATGATGCAAGACGTGTTTTACCTTCTACTTATGATAGAAGTGATGCAGTGTTTAATGCTTCAAGAGCAGCACTTTTGGTAGCATCAATATATTCTGGAAATTATGAAAATTTGTCTATGGCAATGCAAGATAGTATTCACCAACCTTATAGAAGCCAACTAATACCAGATATGGAAAGAATATTTAAAGCAGCAAAAAACTATGGTGCATTAGGTGCTTATTTAAGCGGTGCAGGCTCTACACTTATGGCAGTATTGACAGATAAACAAGCGGAAACATTTCAGTATAAAATGACAGCATATTTAAAAGCAATTCCAAATGAATGGCAACTGACATTGCTGAAGCCAGATGAAAAAGGCGCTCAGCTTGTTGCAGAATGACAGGAGGTTAAATAAATTGTTAATTGTACAAAAATTTGGTGGCAGCTCTGTTGCCAATAAAGAGCGTATATTTAATGTAGCAAAGAGAATTATTGATACTCATAATGCAGGAAATGATGTTGTTGTGGTACTTTCTGCACAAGGAGATACTACAGATGAATTAATTGAAAAAGCACATGAAATCAATCCAAAAGCATCTAAAAGAGAAATGGATATGCTTCTTGCTACAGGAGAACAGCAGTCTGTAGCATTAATGGCAATGGCAATTAATAGCTTGGGAGCAAGAGCAATTTCATTAAATGCGATGCAAGTGGGAATTGATACAACCTCTACGTATGGAAATGCCCGTATTAAAACAATTAGTAGAGGAAGAATTGAGCACGAACTGGATAGAAAAAATATTGTAATTATTACAGGATTTCAGGGAGTAAATAAATATGAAGATGTAACGACATTGGGTAGAGGTGGTTCTGATACATCAGCAGTAGCATTGGCAGCAAGACTGCACGCAGATTTATGTGAAATTTATACAGATGTAGATGGTGTATATACAGCAGACCCAAGAGTGGTAAAAGATGCAAAAAAGCTGAATGAAATTAGCTATGATGAAATGCTGGAGTTGGCATCACTGGGAGCAAAAGTACTTCATAATCGTTCTGTAGAAATGGCAAAAAAGTATAATGTCAAATTAGTAGTACGCTCTAGTATGTCAGATGCAGAAGGTACAATAGTTAAGGAGGAATGTAAAGGTGCGACTCGTTGGGTAGTGAAAAGCTACTCCCATAACTTAAAAATAATTGCTTAATAAAGACGATTTAAGTTGTGAGAACTAGTGACTTGATTAGTCAAATGAGAGGGT
>CAJTDC010000020.1 GCA_910575055.1 Clostridia bacterium | reverse complement strand
ATAGAAGTTTGTTTCAAAAATTTATTATTGCTCGATTTTTGACTCTTTTTTCTTGTATTCAGTTTTCAAGGTGCAATGTTTCTTGAAAGATTTTATCAATCCTTCAAAACTGAACAGTTAATCTATTTCACAACTTCGTCTCCTTAGAAAGGAGGTGATCCAGCCGCACCTTCCGATACGGCTACCTTGTTACGACTTCACCCCAGTCACTGGCTTCACCTTCGGCGACTCCCTCCCTCGCAGGTTGGGTCATCGACTTCGGGCGCTTCCAACTCCCATGGTGTGACGGGCGGTGTGTACAAGGCCCGGGAACGTATTCACCGCAACATTCTGATTTGCGATTACTAGCGATTCCAGCTTCATGTACTCGAGTTGCAGACTACAATCCGAACTGGGACTAGGTTTTTGTGCTTTGCTTAACGTCACCGTCTCGCTTCACTTTGTTTCTAGCCATTGTAGCACGTGTGTTGCCCAAGACATAAGGGGCATGATGATTTGACGTCATCCCCACCTTCCTCCGTGTTATCCACGGCAGTCTCTCCAGAGTGCCCATCTTTCTTGCTGGCTACTGAAGATAAGGGTTGCGCTCGTTGCGGGACTTAACCCAACATCTCACGACACGAGCTGACGACAACCATGCACCACCTGTATCCNTATCTCTACATCTGTCAAAGGTATGTCAAGCCTTGGTAAGGTTCTTCGCGTTGCTTCGAATTAAACCACATGCTCCACCGCTTGTGCGGGCCCCCGTCAATTCCTTTGAGTTTCAACCTTGCGGTCGTACTCCCCAGGTGGAGTGCTTATTGCGTTTGCTCCGGCACCGGGAATTCCTCCCCGACACCTAGCACTCATCGTTTACAGCGTGGACTACCAGGGTATCTAATCCTGTTCGCTCCCCACGCTTTCGAGCCTCAGCGTCAGTTTCAGTCCAGAAAGCCGCCTTCGCCACTGGTGTTCTTCCTAATATCTACGCATTTCACCGCTACACTAGGAATTCCGCTTTCCTCTCCTGTACTCTAGCTAGATAGTTCGTTATGCAATCCTTAAGTTAAGCTTAAGGCTTTCACATATCGCTTACCTTGCCGCCTACTCTCCCTTTACACCCAGTAATTCCGGATAACGCTTGCCCCCTACGTATTACCGCGGCTGCTGGCACGTAGTTAGCCGGGGCTTCTTATTTAGGTACCGTCATTTCTTTCTTCCCTATTGATAGAAGTTTACAATCCGAAAACCGTCTTCCTTCACGCGGCGTTGCTGCATCAGGCTTTCGCCCATTGTGCAATATTCCCCACTGCTGCCTCCCGTAGGAGTTTGGGCCGTGTCTCAGTCCCAATGTGGCCGGTCACCCTCTCAGGTCGGCTACTGATCGTTGCCTTGGTGGGCTATTATCTCACCAACTAGCTAATCAGATGCGGGCCCATCTTTTACCGAATAAATCCTTTCTTTCTTAGAAGATGCCTTCCAAGAACCGTATGCGGTATTAGTCGTCGTTTCCAACGATTATTCCCCAGTAAAAGGCAGGTTACCCACACGTTACTCACCCGTCCGCCGCTAAAATAATCAAAAGCAAGCTCTCAATTATTTTCGCTCGACTTGCATGTGTTAAGCACGCCGCCAGCGTTCATCCTGAGCCAGGATCAAACTCTTATATTAAAATCCTCGTCTCAGATTACTCTGACTTTTTTATATTAGATTTTTTTCTAAAAATCTACAAAAAATTTGAATAGACTTGGGTTGTGTTTTATTTCTTAACTGTTCAGTTTTCAAGGATCAATTTATTTCCTTTTTTCGACTTCTTTCGAAATCGACATCAACTATTTTATCATTGATATTTTGTTTTGTCAAGCACTTTTTTTACTTTTTTTAATATTTTTTTAGTGCTTTTTTATTTGCTGCTTTTGTGGCAGTCACGAGTATTTATTATACTCTCTTTTTTCTGCTTGTCAAGCACTTTTTTTATTTTTTTTAATATTTTTTTGTGCTCTCAGCAAGAACGTTTTATACTATAACACATCTTTTTTGGTTTTGCAACACTTTTTTTCAATTTTTTTCATTTTTTTAAAAATCTTTCTTAATCTCCTATATTTCAGCAAAATAAAAGTAACTTCTTTTTGGGCAATTCCAAAAAGAAGTTACCTTATAATGTGCTAAAATATTATTTTATAATATTCATAGTAATATTAGTTGCTGCTACTTCCGCTGCTACCACTTTTGTTACAATTTTTTTCTGTTTTATTTGTTTTGTTTGTTCTTTTGCTTGTGTCAATACTGTATTCCTGTGCAAATTCTGTTCTGTTCATATTTTTCTGTGTGTCTTTCTGAGCATTTTTATTTGAGTTTTTTTCCATTTTGTTTTTCCTCCTTCATAAGTTAAACAATAAAAATGAATATCAATATGCAAATCACTTTTGCAATACTTAATATAACCTATTTTCTTTTTTTTATTCTTTCTTTTTTTTATTCAAATATCTTTTTTTATATTTTATATTACAATATTTTAGTATTGTATGATATACTATTGCATTATATCCGCTCCCTGCAACACCTATTACAGGCACACCTTGTATCATTTTTGCTATAAGCATAGCATTAGAAAATACTTGAGAAGTTTGTTTCACTTCTTGTTCAAAATCATATGGTACAGCAATTCCTTTTTCGATGCATTCTGCTGTTTCCTCTACTAATGTATTAAATTCTTCTTTTTGTTTTTGTTCTGCCATAGCAGCACGAATAAGCCTTAATATGTAAATTTGTTCTCTTTTATCTTCATAGTCAAAACCATACTGTAATGCAGTTTGATAAATTCCTTTTAATATTACCGCCAAAAACAGCGGAATATCTGGTAATCCAATACCTAATATGCCCAATACTGCACCTTCTATTGTTGTTATTGTCATATTTATTCTATTACATTGATTTGCACTTTTTACCATTTTTTGAAACTGTTTATTTTTTCTTTTCTGCTCAAAACGATTTTCATAAAATTGATGTTGCCATAATATTTTTTCTTTATCATATGTTTTTTCAATTACAGCAGTACCCTTTTCAAAAAGTACTAAAAATCCTTTATAAAATGCTTTTTCTATAGCTTGTTTTACTTTTTCAGGTATTTTATTTTCTATAGCTTCTCCAAATGCTTTCTTTTTACAGTATAATTTACCTTCTTTCTTTTCCAAATATTTTTTCTCTTGTTTTTCTATTTTTTCTAATTGCTTTTTTACTACATCACTCATATATTTCCCTCTTTCTTTTTTTATTTTATTTGAAAAAAAGATACCGAAACAACGTTGTTTTCAGTATCTTTTTTATTTATTATTTATATCATCTTTTCTCTTTATTCAATATTTTTGTTAAGTCCGTTTTTCCTATATTATCTCTCATAGTAGTATCTGCCTGCACATTTTGCAGTTTATAATAATCCATTACGCCTAAATTTCCACTCCTCAAAGCCTCCGCTAATGCCATAGGCACCTGTGCTTCCGCTTCAATTACTTTTGCTTTCATTCTTTCTACTTCTGCTTTCATTTCTTCCGCTTTTGCTACTGCTGCTGCACGTCTTTCTTCTGCTTTTGCCTGTGCAATTTGTTTATCTGCTTCTGCTTGTTGTATTTGCAAATTTGCTCCTATATTTCTTCCAATATCCACATCTGCTATATCAATAGACAATATTTCAAATGCTGTACCATTATCAAGGCCTTTTCCTAGCACTGTTCTAGAAATAGAATCTGGATTTTCTAATACACTGCTGTGATGCTGTGAAGAACCTACTGTTGTAACAATACCTTCTCCTACTCTAGCTATAATCGTTTCTTCTCCTGCACCACCTACTAATCTACCTAAATTTGCTCTTACTGTTACTTTTGCAATAACTTTTACTTCTATACCATCTATCGCAACTGCTGAAATCCAAGGGGTTTCTATAATTTTAGGTGTAACACTCATTCTTACTGCTTCAAAAACATCTCTACCTGCCAAGTCAATCGCTGCTGCTCTTTCAAATGACAAATCTAAATTTGCTCTATGTGCTGCTATCAGTGCATCTACTACATTATCTACGTGACCACCAGAAAGTAAATGGCTCTCTAACTGATTTGCATTTACGTCCATACCTGCCTTTTGTGCTTTTATTAATGGACGTATAATTCTTGCTGCACTTACTCTTCTCATTCTCATACCTATCAATGATGCTATACTTACTTTTACTCCTGCGGATATAGCAGAAATCCAAAGTCCCAAAGGCACAAAACTCAAAAATATACTAATAATAATTATAATTGCAAATATGGTAACTCCCAAGCCAATACCAACAAACATATTTAAAACCTCCTTTTAAAACACCACTTTTTTATGACACAACTTCTTTTACTACAACTGTTTTTCCTTTTACTTGAACAATTTCTACAGATTTATTTTTTTCAATATACCCTCCTTCAGAACATACATCAATTTGTTTTCCTTCTATTTCCATTTTACCATAAGGTTGTATTGTTGTGACAGTAACACCTTTTTTCCCTTCCATACCTTGTAGCACACTTTCGTCAAAATCTTTGGTATCCAAAACTTCTTTTAGCACAAATTTATCATATACTCCTTTTGTTTGTGCAACACGTACAAATATTAAAGCCAATATAATTAAAGCCGCTACCAATATCAAAAATACACCAAAGCCATATTTTATACCTGCCATTACTGTAGAACCTAGTATACACATCGTTCCTAATATACCAAATATTCCAAATCCTGGTATCAATGCCTCTGCTATCAAAAGTACTAATCCTACAATACCTATTATGATAATCCACAGCAACATATTATCTATCACAATTCCTGATAACATACACTTTCTCTCCTTTCTGTATTATATTATTCTATCACAATTCTTCTGTTCCATACTGCAAAGGAATTTCAAAATACTTGTAAAAATAATTTAGTAATATTACAATATAATTTCATTTATCTATTTTATATTAAAAACGCTATACTGCATATTTATTCTATTTTATACAATACTATCACCATCTTTTAAAAGTCCCATTGCAAAGTCTTTGGCAAAATATGTAATTATCATATCCGCTCCTGCTCTTTTTAACGCTATCAAACTTTCCATAGCTACTTTTTTGCCATCTATCCAATTCATTTGCTCTGCTGCTTTTATCATAGCATACTCTCCACTAACTTGATAAACACACACAGGAACATTTACTTGTTGTTTTACCTGCCACAATATATCTAAATAAGGCAAAGCCGGTTTTACAATTACTATGTCTGCACCTTCTGCTATATCTTGTTGTACTTCTTTTAACGCTTCTTTTCTATTTGCTGGGTCCATTTGATAACTTTTTCTATCTCCGAACTGTGGTGCAGAATGTGCTGCTTCTCTAAAAGGTCCATAAAAAGCTGAACAATATTTTGCACTATATGCCATAATTGTCACATCATTATAGCCATTTTTATTCAATGCTTTTCTAATATATGCTATTCTATTATCCATCATATCAGAAGGTGCAATGCAATCTGCTCCTGCTTTCGCATAAGACACCGCTGCTTTTGCCAAAAGAGGAAGTGTTTTTTCATTGTCTATTTCATTACCGGAAATCACACCACAATGTCCGTGATTGGTATACTCACAAAGACATACATCTGCAATAATATATAATTCTGGCACAGTTTGTTTTAATGCTTTAATTGCTTTTTGTATTATATTTCCTTCACAGTATGCTGTTGTACCAACATCGTCTTTTTCATCAGGTATACCAAAAAGTAATACCCCTTGTATGCCTAGCTGTACGAGTTGTTTTGCTTCTTCTACTAACTCATCTATTGAAAATCTATAATTTTGAGGCATAGCACTAATTTCTTGTTTTTTATTTTCTCCTTCTACTACAAATAAAGGATATATTAAATTTTCCAAACATACTCTTGTTTCTTTTACATAATTACGAATTGCTTTATTTTTTCTAAGTCTTCTATAATCCACATTATCACCTTCTATATGACTATTGTATCACTTTTATTGTTTTGACTCAATCTATTTTACATATTTGTAAGAAATATGTAACTTATTCATTTCAGAAAATAGTTTCATACATTTTTTAACACTTTTATTATTTTTTCAGCAAGCCCTTTTCCTGTAGAAATTTCTGCTGTTGCTTTCACTTCTGCCTCCATATGCAATATACTTTGTTGTGTCTGTTCTCCTATAGCAAAAAGTTGACACTTTTTTATATCTTCTCCCAAAAGCAAAAACAAATTTTTTGCTTGAGAAGAACTGAAAAATGCTATCACATCTATATTACCCTTTTTTACATCACTTTTTATTTTTTGTATACCATTTGTATTAATTTGATTTTGATATGCTGTTACTCTTACCATAGTTACACCTAATTCTTTAGCTTTTTTTTCTAACACTGTAGAAGCTAATTCTGATGCTGGAAATAATATTTTATCTTCTTTTTTTAAAAATTGCTCCATATCTTTTACAGCACTTTCGCTATTATATTGTTGTGGTACTCTATCCACAAATATTCCTCTTTTTTCTACTGCTTGTTTTGTTTTTTCTCCTATACAAAATATACCTATTCCCTGCAATGCTCTAATATCTTTTTTTTGTTTTTTCATAGCCTTAAAAAAGTATTCTACACTATTTACACTTGTAAAAAATATCCACGTATACTGCTTTAAATTTTGTATTTCTTTTGAAAGTTCTTCTATATTTTCTATAATTTCAATGCCCGAATATATTGTCACTTCTGCCCCTTGCTGCTGTAACAACGCTTTTGCTTCACAAGCAGTTTCTCCACTTCCTGCTAATACAATATGTTTTCCAAAAAGTGGTCTATATTTTTGCCAATCCATTTTTTGATTTACTACATCTCCTATAATTACAACAGAAGGGTGACCAATATTTTGCTGTTCCGCTTTTTGTGCTATCTCTTTTAAATTCGCTGTAATGCTTCTTTGTTTACTTGTTGTACCCCATTGTATAGCACACACAGGTGTATTTTCATCTTTTCCTTGTTGTATCAACTTCTCACTTATAATATGCAGATTTTTCATACTCATTAAAAACACAAGTGTTCCTTCCATATGTGCTATACTACTATAATCTAATTCTCCATTATCTACTCTATGTCCTGTAAAAACGTGAAAAGAAGATGCACATTCTCTATGTGTTACTGGAATACCTGCATAGGCACACACAGAATAAAAAGAAGATATTCCTGGTACTACTTCAAATGGAATACCTGCTTTTTTTAATGCCTCACATTCTTCTCCTCCTCTACCAAATACGAAAGGGTCACCTCCTTTTAATCTTACTACACTTTTTCCCTCTTTTGCCTTTTGTATCAATATCTCATTAATTTGTGACTGATTTAATCTATGGTTTTGAGGCTGTTTCCCTGCATTGATTTTTTCACACTCTTTATTACTATATTTTAAAAATTTTTCTGCACCTAATCTATCATATACTATCACATCTGCTTGTTTTACTAACTCTAATGCTCTAACACTAATCAGTTTTTCATCTCCGGGACCTGCTCCTGTAATATACACTCGTCCTATTTTCATATGATATTCCCCTTTCTTTGTATTTCCATTGCCAGCATTTTCCCTAAATTTTCTGCATTTTCAACACTATCGTATCCTTCTGATTGCAATATTTTATCTGTATAAAACATTGCTTTCATATATAATTTCCCATTTTCTATTTTTGCCAAAGCTCCTGCAGGTGCGTGGCAATCTGCTCCTATTTGTTTTAAAAAAGCTCTTTCTGCTTCTTGGCATACAAAAGCATTTTCATTATTTATTTTTTGCATAGCTTGTTTTAAAAATAAGTCACTTTCTCTTATCTGTAACGCCAATATTCCTTGACAAGCCGCTGGTACCATTTCTTGTAATGTAAATATATGAGAAATTTTTTGTTGCTGTTGTGTTCTTACCAGTCCTGCTACTGCTAATACAACAGCATCAAATCCTTGTTCTAATTTTTGAAGTCTTGTAATAATATTTCCTCTTATAGGCACTACATTGAAATCATTTCTTAATGCTAAAATTTGTGTTTTTCTTCTCAAGCTTCCTGTTCCTATTACGGCTCCTTTAGGCAACTCTTCCCAATTTATATTATTTGCACATACAACTGCGTCCATAGCATTCTCTCTTTTTAATACAGCACCTAATACCAATCCTTTTGGCATTTCATCAGGCATATCTTTCATACTGTGTACCGCTACATCAATATCTCCTTGCAGCAATGCTTTCTCTATTTCTTTTACAAAAAGTCCTTTACCTCCTATTTTATCAAGGGTTTTATGTAATATTTTATCCCCTTTTGTTTTAATTTTTACTATTTCAACATCTGATTGTTTTAAAACAGTTTTTATTTCTTCTCTAGCAAGTTCTGCCTGTTTTATAGCTAACAAACTATCTCTTGTCCCAATTTTGATACTCTTTTTCATTTGTCTGATACTCCTTTAGTAACTGCTCTAATGCTTTTTTTCTTTCTTTTTTATCATCAATATGTTCTATTATATTTTTTCTTTTTTCTCCTAAATGATATAATTCTTTCGCTATAGACAAATCTATATTTTCACATATTTTTTTACCCAACAGCGGAAACAATCCATCTGTACTGACAGCAACAGTCAATTTTCCTTCTCTTTTATGATAAGGTACTATAAAATCTCCTTTTCCATCTGCTTTACAGCACAACACTTTTTGTTCCTTTGCCCATTGTGCAATGGTATCATTTATATTTTTTTCTGCTGCTGCAAACACAATAAAAACATCTTTTATATCTTCTTTTTTTATTTCTCTTTTTTGATACATCACAGCATTTTCTTTTAATATTTTTTCTGTCTGATTTGAATACTCTTTTGAAATTACTTCAAAATCTGCTTGTATATCCAATAATGTTTTTATTTTTATTAATGCTGCACTGCCACCGCCTACTACTACTATTTTCTTTCCTTTCAATGAAAGAAATACAGCAAGCTTTTCCATATATTTACTCCCCTTTCTATATTCGCTTAGTATACTATTTTTATACTTTTATGGCAATATTATTAATAGACTTAGCGAACATATATTTGATTTTATGCACAATTTATGTTATAGTTACTATGTTATATTATACTAATTTTATGTATCTACAAATGAGGTGATTTTTATACGTGAGTCAGCATTAAAACAAAAACAAAAGCAAAAACAAATATTACAATATTTAAAATCAGAAGTACAAAAAAAGGGCTATCCTCCTTCTGTTCGTGAAATCAGTATCGCACTTGGTATAAAATCCACTTCTACGGTACACTTTCATCTTTCTAAACTAGAACAGCAAGGCTTTATTCGTCGTGACCCATCAAAGCCAAGAGCGATAGAAATTTTAGACAGCAACGAGCAAAAACAACAACTCGAAATTCCTATCGTTGGTACCATTACTGCTGGTACGCCTATATTAGCAGTAGAAAATATAGAAGATACCTTCCCTTTACCTACAAGTTTTTTTAACAGCAATGACGGCTTATTTATGTTAAGAGTAAGAGGGGAAAGTATGATTGAAGCTGGCATTTTTGACAGAGATTTTATATTAGTTCGACAACAATCTTATGCAGAAAATGGTGACATTGTTGTAGCACTATTAGGAGAACTTGCTACGGTAAAAACGTATTACAAAGAAAAGAAAAAAATACGCCTTCAACCTGAAAACTCTACTATGGCACCTATTTTTGTAACAGATGTTAAAATATTAGGTAAGGTAGTAGGACTATTTCGCAAATTTTAAATATACAAAAGGAGTGATATTATGTACAATTTTATAAGAGTTGGTTCTGCAATACCTAAATGCAAATTAGCAGACTGTATTTATAACAAAGATAAAATTATACGAATACTACAGCAGGCTTGTGAAAAACAAATACAAGTGCTTGTTTTTCCAGAATTATCTATTACCACATACACTTGTGGAGATTTATTTTTTCAATCTTCTTTATTATCTTCTGCCAAAAGTGGTCTTTATGACATTGTAAAAGCTTCACAAGACATTGATATTTTTGCAGTAGTAGGGTTACCTCTTTCTATAGATAATCAACTTTTTAACTGTGCTGTAGCCATTTACAAAGGCACAATATTAGGTGTTGTACCAAAAAGTTGTTTACCAAATTACGGAGAATTTTATGAAAAACGCTGGTTTTCTTCTGCAAAACAGCTTTTATCAAAAGAATTATTTCTTTGTGGTCAAAAAGTACCTGTTGGAACAGATTTGATATTCTCAGCAGAACAAATTCCTTACTGCAAAATTGGTATTGAAATTTGTGAAGATTTATGGAGTGTTATTCCTCCTAGTTCTTATCAATCACTTTATGGTGCTACCATACTATTAAATCCTTCTGCAAGCAATGAATTGGCTACAAAATACGATTACAGAAAACAGTTGATTTCTCAACAGTCTTCTCGTTGTATTGCTTGTTATGTTTATTCTTCTTCTGGAGTAGGAGAGTCTACACAAGATACAGTATTCAGTGGTCACGGTTTAATATACGAAAATGGTACACTTTTAAAAGAGTCTCAACGCTTTTTAAAAGAAACTCAATTAATATATACTGACATTGATTTAGAACTTTTAGCAAATGACAGAATGAAAAATACAACTTTTACAGATACACAAAGCGATTTGCCTTCTTTCAGAGAAATTACCTTCTCTATGAAACCACAGAATATTGACGAATTAGAACGTATCATAAAATCACAGCCTTTTATACCAGAAAACAATGAATTTTTAGACAAAAGATGCCGTGACATATTTAACATACAAACAGTAGGACTTGCCAGAAGAATTGAACACACTCACGCTAAAACGGTTGTAGTAGGTATTTCTGGAGGGTTAGACTCTACTCTTGCACTTTTAGTTTGTGCAAAAGCCTGTGATTATTTAGGCATTTCCAGAAATCATATTATTGGTATTACTATGCCTGGTTTTGGCACAACAGATAGAACTTACCAAAATGCACTTTCTCTTATGTCTGCACTAGGTGTGCAAACACGTGAGATTTCTATACAAAAAGCTGCATTGCAGCACTTTGAAGACATCGGTCACGACATTTCTATACACGATGTCACATATGAAAATACACAGGCAAGAGAACGTACTCAAATTTTAATGGACATTGCAAACAAAGAAAGCGGTTTTGTTGTAGGTACAGGTGACCTTTCTGAATTAGCACTTGGTTGGGCAACTTACAATGGTGACCATATGTCTATGTATGGTGTAAATGCTGGTGTTCCTAAAACACTTATTCGTGTGCTTGTTCGTTGGATAGCAGAATATGGTTCTCTTTCTCAAAAAGCAAATGAAATATTATTTGACGTTTTGGACACTCCTGTCAGTCCTGAATTATTACCTCCAGATGAGGCTGGTAATATCAATCAAAAAACAGAGGAAATTGTTGGCCCTTACGAATTACACGACTTTTTCCTTTACTATGTAGTACGTTTTGGTTTCTCCCCAGCTAAAATACTATTTTTAGCAGAACAAGCATTTAATGGAGAATACGAAAGAGCAACATTATTAAAATGGCTAAAAAACTTTTATCATCGCTTCTTTACACAGCAGTTTAAACGTTCTTGTTTGCCAGATGGCCCAAAAGTAGGTACTATATCACTTTCTCCTCGTGGCGACTGGAGAATGCCTTCTGATGCTTTCAATAGTGTTTGGTTAGAAGAAGTCGAAAAATTATAATATTATTCCCCCCTTTTCAGGGGGTTTTATTTTTTTCAATTTGTTCTTCATACCACAATATTTTTTGTTCCAAATTTTGTAAATATATTTCCCACTTTTTTTGCTGTTCTATTACAATATCATAATGTTTTTTGAGTAATTCTAATCTTTCTGGCATTGTTTTCTCTCCTTTATATCGAAGACCAGCATATTTTTGTATTTCTTGCAATTTCATACCTGTTTCTTTCAATCTTTTTATAAATTGTACCCATTCTATTTCTTTTTGTGTATAAACTCTCCTCCCCTTTTCATCTCTTGGTACAACAATCAATTTTTTATCTTCATAATATCTTAGTGTATAAACACTTATACCTGTTTTTTTTGAAAATTCCCCTATTGTCATAAAATATTTCCTCTTTTCCTTTTTTATTATTGACTTCTAGTATACTCTAACTTGTACACTAACATTGTAACACAATACAACATTATGTTAAGGAGGTTTTTTATTATGACACGTTATCAAAAAGGATTACAACAACTCAAAAAAATTGATGGAGAAGCTGGAGAGGCTGTAATATCTTCTTTAGAAAATATTGCACCAGATTTAGGAAAATATATTATAGAATTTGCTTTTGGCGACATATATACTCGCAAAGAACTTTCTCTAGCAGAAAGAGAAATCATTACACTTTCCAGTTTATTAACTACTGGTAGCTGTGAAGCACAACTAAAAGTACACATACAAGCTGCACTTCACGTAGGTATTTCGCCTCAAAAAATAATAGAAATTTTTATGCAATGTATTCCTTACACTGGTTTTCCTAAAGTACTAAATGCTGTATTTACAGCACAGCAATTATTTTCTACATTATAGTAAAATACATCTAATTAAGATTTACAAAGCATAAAAAATATGTTATATTTTATTCACAAAAAAGAACAATTACTTTTTATTATGGCAATACATAGAAATTTATAGGAGAAAATTAAAAAATGAATACTAAAATCATAAATTACATAAAACAACAACCGCCTATCTATTTCAAAAGTTCTAAAGCTTTTTGGGACGATGAACACATTTCTAAAAGTATGTTAAAAGCACATTTAAACACAGATACCGATGGAGCTTCTAGAAAATTGGACACCATTCAAAAATCTGTTGAATGGATTTATCACTGTTGTCAAAATGTACAAAACAAAAAACTTTTAGATTTAGGATGTGGAGCAGGCATCTACTCTGAATTATTGTATGATAAAGGCTTTTCTGTTACAGGAATTGATTTTTCTAAGCGTTCTATAGAATATGCTCAAAATCATGCAAAAGAAACTGCACGAAAAATTCAGTATTATTATCAAGATTATTTAAATATAAATTATGAAAATGAATTTGATATTGTGATTTTAATCTATTGTGATTTTGGTGTTCTTTCTCCACAAAATAGAACTATATTATTAACTAAAATTAAAAAAGCATTGAAAAAAGATGGTATTTTAATATTAGATGTATTTAACAGTTGTTATTTGAATTCCTTTGAAATAATGCAAAATATAAAATATGAAAAATATGGTTTTTGGTCTGCTGAACCTCACATCATTATTCAAAGAAATCAATATTATAAAAAAACAAAAAATACATTAGAACAATATATTATTATAACAGAAAATGATTGTGAATGTTTTAATATATGGAATCAAATATATTCTCCAAATACATTTACAGAGGAACTCAAATTAGCTGGATTTAAAATAATTGATATATATGATGATGTGAAAGGCACACATTTTACAGGACAGTCAGAAACAATATGTGGTATTTTTAAAACATAATGACCATTTTTTACATAATAAAACCCTTTGTCTGAAAAACAGACAAAGGGTTTTTATTAGTCTTGTTCTGGAATACCTGTATAAATATATCCTCTTTTTGGGTCTACTGTAATCAAACCATCATTTGGCATAAAATCAATTACTTTCATATTGCACGCAATCATAGGAATATTTAATGCTCTACATACGTGCTCTGCGTGACAGCTACCAATATGGTCTGGGTCTATTGGCCCAACAATTACAGCAGATGCTTTTTTAATATATGGAAGCCAGTCACTATCTGTTGTCGTAGTAACTAATATATCTCCTTTTCTGAAGTGAATTTCTGCTTCATTAAGTACTTTTATTACTCTTGCTGTTCCAGAAACTCTTTCTTTACCAAATCCTATCCCTTTTGCTAATACATCTCCTATTACATCTACTCTTAATGTATTTGTAGAACCTGTTACACCAAGTGGTACACCTACTGCAATAACAATAGTATCACCATTTTTTGCTAATCCACTTTTTACTGCTGCATCTATAGCAACATCAAATATTTCATCATCTTTTGGTCTTTCGTGATACAATGATTTACAGCCCCAAACCAAATTCATTTGACGCCATGCTCTTTCGTTCATAGTACAACCTACAATAGGGCAAGTTGGTCTATGTTTTGCTATCATTCTTGCTGTAAATCCAGATGTTGTTACAGTACAAATACAAGCTGTTTTTAATTCTGCTGCGGTAGTACAAGCTGCATAACTGATAGCATTTGTAATATTTTTAGCAGTACCAAATGTTCTTGTTAAATTATGAGAATAATTAATACTGTGTTCTGTTTTTTCTGCAATTTTTGCCATCATTGCAACTGCTTCTACTGGATAATCTCCTTTTGCTGTTTCTCCAGAAAGCATAATAGCATCAGAACCATCGAATATTGTATTTGCTACGTCATTCGCTTCTGCTCTTGTTGGTCTTGGGTTCGCTATCATACTTTCAAGCATTTGTGTTGCTGTAATAACTGGTTTACTTGCTGCATTTGCTTTTTCTATTAATGATTTTTGTACAAGAGGTACTTCTTCAGATGGTATTTCAACACCTAAGTCACCACGTGCAACCATAATACTATCTGCTACTTCTAATATTTCATCAATATTGATAACGCCTTCTCTAGACTCTATTTTAGCAATAATATGAATATCATTTCCGCCATTTTCTTCTAATACTTTTCTAATATTAATAACATCTTTTGCAGTACGTATAAATGATGCTGCAATATAGTCAAATCCCATTTCAATACCAAATTTAATATCTTCTATATCTCTTTCTGTTAAAGAAGGCAGATGTACATAAACATCAGGCAAGTTCATACCTTTATTAGAACTTACAAAACCACCATTTACAACGGTACAGTTAATATCATTTCCCTTTATACTATCTACACGCAGCTCTATCAAGCCATCATCAATAAGTACTCTGGAACCAATTTCCAAATCATTTGGCAAGTCTTGATATGTTACAGCAACTCTTTCTTGATTTCCTACAATATCCTCTGTTGTTAATGTAAATTTTGCATTTTTCTCTAAATAATATTTTTCTGCATCAAATGTTTTTAATCTAATTTCAGGCCCTTTTGTATCTAATATCAAAGGAATAGGTGCATTTAATTCTTCTCTTGCCTGTTTTAATTTATTTATAATTTCTGTATGGGACTCATATGTACCATGTGAAAAATTAATACGTGCGCCATCTAAGCCACTTCGTATCAAGTCTTTCATAATCTCTACATCATTTGTTGCTGGTCCTAACGTACAAACAATTTTTGTTCTTCTCAAAACAACATTCCTCCTTTAATATCATTATATTATTTGTTATATTATGACACAAAAAGAACCGTAACAGGCAAATAACTTTATTACAGCATTTGCCTTTTATTTACGGTACTTTTTATTCCTTTTTTATTTTGAAATTGCCAATGTTTTTACAATGTCATATAATTCAGCATCATATCTTTTTGACATTGCTAATGCTTCCTCTATATCCATTGTACCATATTGTCCTTTATTATATACAACAACTCTTGTTCTTTCTCCATTCATTAACGCTTGTACAGCTTTATAACCCATAATAGAAGCGTGCATACGGTCAAGTGCTGTTGGATTACCTCCTCTTTGCAAATGTCCTAATATTGTCGCTCTTGTTTGTATTCCTGTAATTTCTTGTATTTCTTTTGCTAATTTTTGTGAACCACCAACGCCTTCTGCAACTACAATTAAATTATGGCGTTTTCCTTTACTTCTATTTTCTAATATTTGCTGTATTACTCTTTCATTATTTATCATATCTTTTTCTTCTGGCAATAGTACTTCTTCTGCACCACCAGCCATAGCACACCACAATGCAATATATCCTGCATCTCTACCCATTACTTCTACTACAGAACATCTTTCATGTGAACTGGAAGTATCTCTTAGTTTATTGATTGCTTCTGTTCCTGTATTTACAGCAGTATCAAAACCTATTGTATACTCTGTACAATTCATATCCAAATCAATCGTTGCAGGAATACCAATACAATTTACACCATGTTTTGCCAATGCTTGACATCCTCTAAAAGAACCATCACCGCCAATTACAATCAATCCATCTAATCCCAAAACTTTATAAATTTTGGCTGCTTTTTCTTGTCCTTCTTCTGTTAACATTTCTAGGCAGCGTGCTGTATGCAATATTGTACCACCTCTGTTAATAATATCAGAAACATTTTTTCCTTCTAATGTCTTAATGTCAGCATTGAGCAAACCATCATATCCTTTACGAATACCTACTACTTCAATACCATTATTAATACCTGTTCTAGCAACTGCTCTAATGGCAGCATTCATGCCAGGAGCATCGCCTCCACTTGTTAAGACACCGATTTTTTTCAGATTATGTTCCATGCTTCCATTCCTCCCAATCTTCATCGTTTCTCTTTTTTTATTTATAACTATAAGCAGTGTGGAACAAAAATGGTAAAGCAATACATTACTTCTTATTTCTATTCCCCAAATCCCTAAAAATAAAACATTTTTTAAGGCTTTCACTGCAATTTACCATTTTTATGAATTTATGCTTTTGTTAATATTGTAAACGCTACAGCCCACATTGTAAATAATAAATTTATTTCTTTTTTATTGATTATGCTATATATTTTTATTTTTTACAATCACATTATTATTACCTAAAAGCAACTCTAACTCTTGTATTGCCAAAGTACTTTGCTCAAACCAATAACGACTATCTGCTTTGAGTCTTTGTCCTGTTTTTTTATCTACAACATATACAGGCATATTACCATGATATTTTAAAAGCACTTTTTTTACATCTTGCTGTGTTACTTTACTTTGTTCTGTAATCATCAACCATAACACAGAATATTGTTTCTCCTCTGTATTCAAAAAGTCTATTTGTGAAGCAATCAATTTTGCTTCTCCTTCTGCCGAAATACTTGCTCTACCCTTTACTATTACAACAGCATCTTCTTGTATTTGATGGGACACTTTTTCATACACATTTGAAAATACAACAACTTCTATTGTACCACTTAAATCTTCTAGTGTTAAAAAAGCCATCTTTGTACCTGTTCTGGTATGTTTTACACTTTTATGTATTATCATACCACCTATTGTTACTCTTTGCCCATCAAATATTTTAGCATTTTGGTCTTCCTTTACTAAAAAATCTTTACTATTATAATTTATTTTTTGTTTTAATATTTCTTCATATTCTGCGAGGGGGTGACCACTTACATAAATCCCTAGCACTTCTTTTTCTAATGTAAATTTTTCTTTTATAGGGTATTCTTCTTTTTTAGGCAATTCTTCTACAGTATACGTTTTTTCTTGTCCCTCCATATCAAACAAAGACATTTGCCCTTCTAAATTATTTTTACGGGATTGTCCAATACCATCTAATATACTTTTATATACTGTCATATACTGAGAACGAAATCCTCCCAAAGAGTCAAACGCACCTGCTTTTATAAGGCTTTCCAAACTTCTCCTATTTAATTCTCCTGTTTCCATACGATTACAGAAATCTGTAAGAGAAGTATATACTCCATTTTTTTCTCTTTCTGTTACCAATGCTTTTATAGTATTTTTTCCTACATTCTTTATTGCTGACAAACTAAATCGTATTTTTCCATCAGATACCGAAAAATGTCCAAAGCCTTCATTAATATCTGGTGGCAACAATGTAATATTCATTTTTTTACACTCGTCAATATATCCTGCCAATTTATCAGAATTATCCATAACACTCGTCATCAATGCTGCCATAAATTCTACAGGATAATGCGTTTTTAACCAAGCTGTCTGATATCCTACTACAGCATAACAAACAGCGTGACTTTTATTAAAAGCATATTTTGCGAAATCTGTCATTTCATCAAATATTTGTGCTGCGGTTTTTTCATCAATACCATTTTTAATACAACCTGCTACTTCTTCTCCTATACCATATATAAAATTTTTTCTCTCTTGTGCCATAACATCAGCTTTTTTCTTACTCATTGCTCTACGTACCAAATCGCTTCGCCCTAAGCTATATCCAGCTAAATCACGCACTATCTGCATAACCTGTTCTTGATACACAATACAACCATATGTTGCTTTTAATATGGGTTCCAGCGATGGGTGTGTGTATTGTATATTTTCTTTTTCTCTTTTTCCTTTGATATATTTTGGTATAAAATCCATAGGACCAGGACGATAAAGAGATATACCTGCAATCAAATCTTCTAAATTACTTGGCTGCAATTCTTTTAAAAATTGCTTCATACCGCCACTTTCCAACTGAAATATCCCTTCTGTTTTTCCTTGTGCTATCAGTTGATATACTTCTGGTTCTTGCTGGTCTATATGGTCAATATCTATAGTAATATTATGTATTCTTTCAATTTCTTTTACAGCATTTTGTATTACTGTTAATGTTCTTAATCCCAAAAAGTCCATTTTTAGTATGCCTAATTCTTCCAATGTATTCAT
The DNA here is from genome assembly GCA_910575055.1 of Clostridia bacterium. GTDB lineage: Bacteria > Bacillota > Clostridia > Lachnospirales > Anaerotignaceae > Coprocola. The sequence goes on along the minus strand of CAJTDC010000020.1, from coordinate 35,738 downwards.
AGTATATTGTGTAGTGATTGCTCCATCATTAGAATTTAAAGGCACATATTCCATTACAGCATCTCTACATATCACTACCCCTGCGGCGTGAGTAGATGCGTGTCTTGGCAATCCTTCCAATCTTTTTGACATATCTATTAAATAACGTGTATTTTCTTCTGTATCATATGCTCGTTTTAATTCTGAATTTGTTTTTAATGCTTTTTCTATTGTTATGCCCAATTCTGTAGGTATCATTTTTGAAATTCTATCTACATCTGCATAAGGCATTGCCAAAGCACGTCCTACATCTTTTATTGCTGCTCTTGCTGCCATTGTTCCAAATGTAATGATTTGTGCAACGTGGTCTTCTCCATATTTTTGAATTACATAGTCAATGACTTCCTGTCGTCTTTCATAGCAAAAGTCAACATCAATATCTGGCATACTTACTCTTTCTGGATTTAAAAATCTTTCAAATATTAAATCATATGCGGTAGGGTCTATTGTTGTAATGGACAGACAATAAGAAACAATACTTCCTGCTGCTGAGCCTCTACCTGGTCCAACTATAATACCATTATCTTTTGAAAATTTAATAAAATCCCAAACAATCAAAAAATAATCTACATATCCCATTGTTTCAATGGTATTTAATTCATAATCTAATCTTTTTTTTAATTGTTCTGATGCGTTAGGATATTTTTGAGCAAAACCTGCATAGCATAATTCTCTCAAATATTGCTTTGCTGTTTTTCCTTCTGGCACATCAAAACGTGGCAATTTTAAATCGTGAAATACAAACTCTACATTGCACCTATCTGCAATGGCTTGTGTATTTTCTAGTGCTTCTATATCTTCTGGAAAAAGTGCGTACATTTCTTCTACACTTTTTACATAAAATTGACCACCTTCATATCTCATTCTATTTTCATCATTAACTGTTTTTCCCGTTTGTATACATAACAATATATCGTGTGATACACTATCCTCTTTATAAATATAATGGCTATCATTAGAACAAATCATAGGAATACCTGTTTCATTATGTATTTTTCTCAATGCTTCATTTACTACTTTTTGTTCTCTCATACCATGGTCTTGCAATTCTAAAAAATAATTTCCTTTTCCAAATATTTCTTCATATTCTAAAGCGGTCTGTTTTGCTTTTTCATAGGAAACCGTTAATATATCTCTTGCTACTGCACCTGCAAGGCAAGCACTAGAAGCGATAATTCCCTTATGATATTTTTTTAATAATTCTTTGTCTACTCTGGGTTTATAATAAAATCCATCAATAAAACCATATGACACCAATTTAATTAAATTTTGATAGCCTTGCTCATTTTCTGCCAAAAGTACTAAATGGGTATACTGATAGGCATTTTTATTATCTCTTTGCAAACGTGAGCCATTTGCAACATAAACTTCACAACCTATAATAGGTTTTATACCTGTTTGTTTTGCAGCTTTATAAAACTCAACTGCTCCATACATTGCACCATGGTCTGTTATAGCAATGCTATTCATACCTAATTCTTTTGTTCTTTGTACCAATTCCTTTATTTTTGCTGAACCATCTAAAAGGCTATATTCTGTATGAACGTGTAAATGAGTAAAAGGTCTATTTGCTATATTATATTGTTGTTTTTCTAATTCCATATCTTCACCGACCTTTACACACTTTTTATTTTTTTCTGTAACATTGTATCATAAAAAAGATTAAAATAATTCAAATTTAATATAATTCCCTAAAAACTGCCACTTTTTTATAATTTTAAATCATAGCTATAATTTATTATGACAATATTCAAAATTTTTACATTTTATTTTCTACTAAATTTATACAATATATACAAGCAACTTTTGTTTATTTCTTTTCAAAATTGTATTCTTTTTTTTGCAAATTTATAATGCCTCTTTCTGGCACTTTATTACAATATTATTTTTTTCTATATACTCATTACCCCAATTACACATAACATCTAATATTGGTATCAAACTTTTTCCAAATTCTGATAGAGAATATTCTACTTTTGGAGGTACTACTGGATATACCTTTCTTTCTATCAGTCCATCTTTTTCTAAATCTCTAAGTTGTTGTGTTAGCATTTTAGGTGTTACTTGAGGTACTAACGTTCTTAATTGATGAAAGCGAAGCGTTCCTCCCATTAAATGCCACAAAAGTAATGCCTTCCATTTTCCTCCAATTAATTCTAGTGTAACTTCCATAGGGCAATGATACCCTTGTTTACATTGTTTCATATTATCTCCTTTATAGTATCTTTTTGTATACTATTGCACTTTAAAGTGCGTACTTGTATTTTATAAAATAACTGATACAATTATATCACAAACAAAAATTTGTTTGCAATATACAGAAAGGAGATTTTTAAATGGATTTTTTAGAACTTGCTAAAAAAAGATACAGCACAAGACAATTTCAATCTAAACCAGTAGAAAAACAAAAAATAGAAGCTATTATCAACGCTGCCCATGTAGCACCTACTGCTGCAAATTTACAGCCTCAAAAACTTTTAATATTAGATAGTCCTGAACAACTCTCAAAACTTGCTCCTTTTGTTGATTTCTACAATGCACCTTTTGTTATAATTGTATTAGCAGATACCGCTTGCTCTTGGAAAAGACCTTATGACAAAAAATATTTTGCTGACATTGACTGTGCTATTGTAACAGACCATATGATGTTAGAAGCTACTTCCCTTGATTTAGGCAGTGTATGGATAGGCTATTATTCTCCTGAAGATGTCAAAAAAGCATTTTCAATTCCTCAAGATTTAGATGTAGTTACTATACTTGCCATTGGTTATGCAGAAGAAAATACTGCACTTTCTCCACAAAGACACAGTCAAACCAGAAAACCAATTTCAGAACTTATTTACAACACGGAGGACTTTTTATGATTAACATTATTGCAGAGGGTACACTCCCTCAAAAAAACAAAAACACTTTTTTAGAATTAGCAAAACCACTTGTAGAAGCTTCTCAAAAAGAAGCTGGAAACATATTTTATCATTTACACGAGTGCTTAGATGATACAGAAAAAATTGCTTTTATAGAATGTTGGGCTGACCAATTAGCTATAGACAAACATAATGTCAGTAAACATTTTACAACAATATGCCCTCAATTAAATGAATTGCTTTCAGAACCTTTAAAAATTACATTATATAAAACATTATTATAATCCCTCATTTATAACATATAAAAAAGTATGCAGTGCATCACAATAATGCACTGCATACACTTACTTTTGAAGCATTTGTTTCGCTTTTTTATATTTTTCTACTCTTAGTACATCTTCTTGTGTTATATTTTGTATTCTTTCCAAATTCATATTATCTTCTAAATCAGCCAATTTTACTGCACGTGCAATCGTATTTTGTTTTACTCTTTTGATATAATCAAAATAACATTCTCTTTCTTTTTTTGTCAAACAAACCACTGCCTCTATTACTTCATTACAAAAACCAGCTTTTTGTAAATCTTGTTTTGTTATTTGACTATCTTCCAGCACATCATGAAGTACTGCAACTATTTGTTGTTCCTCTTTTTCAAAACACAGCATTACTCTTAACGGGTGTAATATATAACTTTTTCCCGCTTTATCTTTTTGACCATTATGTGCTTTTAATGCAATTAATATTGCTTTTTCCAGCATCATTTATTTTTCCTCCCCAATACCAAAATACTTTTTGCAAATACTATATCATTCCTTTTTAAAAAAGTGTATAATAAAAAATAACAATTTTACAATGTTTTTATAGACAAACACAATACAAAAAGAAAGGATAGTATTATGATATTTTATTTTTCAGGAACTGGAAATTCTTTATATACTGCACAACAGCTTTCTGCTTCTTTACAAGAACCTATTTGTAATATCACAGATATTATTCAAAACAACAATTACAGCTATATTATTTCAGAAGGAGAACATCTAGGATTTGTTTTTCCTGTATATGCTTGGGGACTTCCTAAACCTATTATTACTTTCATTGAAAATTTAGATATTTCTTCTATTGCTCCTTATTATACTTTTGCTGTAATTACTTGTGGTGAAAATATAGGCAATACTATGGAAGAACTTAAAAAAATATTAAAAAAGAAAAATATTTTTTTAAACAGCGGTTTTTCTATTGCTATGCCTGATAATTATGTCGTTTTATTTGATGTTATGAGCAAAGAACAACAAACAGAAAAACTAGACAAAGCAGACAAAATAATTTACAAAATTGCTAAAATGATAGCATTACAAAAAAATAATTTTTTTCGTGTAGAAAAAGGAAAATTTCCTTTATTAAAAAGCACACTACTACATTATTTATTTCATCACTTCTATACCAATACAAAACATTTTTATACTACTGGTGACTGTATTGGTTGTGGAAAATGTGAAGCACTTTGTCCTACTCACATAATACATATGAAATCAGAAAAACCTTACTGGGACAAGGGAAATTGTTATATGTGTCTTGCTTGTCTTAATTACTGTCCCAAAGAGGCAATACAATATACTAAAAAAACTGAAAAACATGGTCGCTATCACAACACTCGTTTATAGTAAAAAAACTCCTTAAAATTCAAGGAGTTTTTTTGATTTCTTAATTCCATTCATTTACTATTTTCTTTATTTCTTCTTTTTCTTGTTGTGTAAATGTTTGTTCTTCTAAAAATGTTTTTACAAATTCAGTTTTTGAACTGCCGAATAATTTATCTACTAAATCTAATGCACTTTGTTTTTGCACTTCTTTTTTAGAAATTAATATCTTACAGACAAAATGTGGTTCTGTTCTTTCTATATATCCCTTTTCTATACATTTTTTAATTACTGTATAAGTTGTATTTCTATTCCATCCTATTTTTTCCTCTAATATCTTGCAAACCTGACTTGCTCTAATCTCTTGTTCTTCCCACAATACCTCTAACACTCTTAATTCTGAATCAAATATCTTCATAGATGTCATCTCCTTCTAAATATTAATTATGATTAAACTACCAAAAAATCCTATTTTTAACATTACATTTGTTATTATTTGGTATATTAAGAACTATCTTGATAGTTTTATTTTTATTATAATTTATAATGAGCATATTAGTCAATATATTTTTTTTGTTATTTCTATCAAATTTATACTATGTTTACTAAAATATTTTCTTTTATTGCCTTTTTTGACAAAAATATTCTATTTTGTACAAATAATACTTTTTTTATAGCTATATTCACAATTTTAAATTTAAAAAATAGTATTTTTATATGTTTTATGATGTAAATTTTATAAAAAAAGTGCTATGACTTGCATAGCACTGAAATTATAAAACTATTTTCGTAAAAATATTGTTTTAAAGTTAGTTTCAATATATGCCATATACTTTTTGGAATATGCACAATAGCTACTACATATTCATCGAATTTACTTTGTTGTTTATTTTGTTTTACTATAGATTTTATAATATATTGTAGTTATATCCTATTTACTACATTTATCATAATATTCCCTTTTCTTCTTTAAATAATGTATATTTATTTTATTGTAAAGTGAGAAAGTATACTTCCTATATCTCTATTTTTTTCAGCATCTTCTAGTATTGAAATATCATAAAGTTCTTTTCCATTTATAAAAATATAATGATTTTTACTATACCTGATTTCTTTTCCTTCTCTTATCCAAATATCAATATCACTATGTACCCCACTACTTGCCATATATTCTATTTCTTTTCTTTTTTCATCAACATATCCTAATGTAGTAAAACAAGTATCAACTACTTTTCCAAAATCTCCATTTTTCAGTTCTTCATATAAATTAACATCATCATAAATGGTATAGTATTTTATTTCTCCTATATAATCACCATCATAATAAAGTTCTACGTCATTGCCATTTATTTTATATGTCATATTATCAGGTAATGCAACAGTATATTTTTCTGTAGCAATATTATTTTTTTGTACTGTTGATTGGCTTTCTGTATTATCCGAAATTTCTCTTTCTACTATTCCATCTTCTTCTTGTTGTAATTGTTCTTTTGTTTTAACATATATTTCTGCTCCTACAGCACCTTTTGGAATACTTCCTGTATTTTCATACACTTGTTTTAATGCCTCATATACTTCTTCATCACTCTGTTCTGAAAGTTGAAAATCAGCAGTATTATATGTAATATCTCCTATTATTTTTGTAGTATTTTCTCCAGCATCTAAAGAATTAGATAATATAAATGTACTCAATAATAAAAATAATCCTTTCAAAAAACCTCTCCTTTCACATAAAAAACAGTATAGAACCAACATATATTATTTTAATAATACAAATATACTATAGTTATACAACAATAGACAATATTTGTCAACTACTTTCATCTACTAAAAACACAATACAATACTTTTTGAACGCAAAAACGGTCAAAATAATTGACAACTTCCTATTAAAATGCTATATTAAAATTATAAATACGTTATAACGTACTATATGAAGGAGAACATAATGGATATTATGAGTAGCAGAATTTCTGCAAATTTAAAACAAATTCGCAACGAAAAAAAATTGAGTTTAGACAATGTAGCCAATATGACAGGAGTAAGCAAAAGTATGTTAGGGCAAATTGAAAGAGGAGAGTCTAGTCCTACTGTAGCAACACTTTGGAAAATTGCCACAGGTCTTCACATTTCTTTTACTGCTTTATTAGAAGGTGATACTATGGAAACAGAAATTATACACAAAAAAGACATTCGTGCTCTTTTGAGTGATGAAGGACAGTTTCGATTGTTTCCATTTTTTCCTTATGACGATAACAGACGTTTTGAAATACTTCAAATTGAAATGGACAAAGGCAGTTGTTCTTCTTCTTCTCCTCACGAATATGGTACAGAAGAACTTATCATTGTTTCACAAGGTACAGTTCTCATTACAGTAGGTGAAAAACAATACACAGTAGAAGCTGAAAACGGTATTCATTATATGGCTAATCAACATCATACTTATAAAAATATAGGTGATTGTACTGCAATAATGTATATGGCTATATTTTATAGAAAATAACAGAAAGGTGGTAAATCATATGAGTATTACTCCTAGAGTAGAAAAAATCCGTCAAAATTATATCAACACAAAACCTTCTATATCCTATGAAAGAGCAAATATTTGGACACAATCATTCCAACGCACAGAGGGGCTACCTATGGCTATTCGTACTGCACAAGCATTTTACGATACTTGTAATGAACTTTGCGTTAACATTTTTGAAGGAGAATTGATTGTTGGAGCAAGCGGTGAATTTCGCAAATGTGGTATATTAACACCTGAATTTGCTTGGAAATGGGTAGATGATGAAATGGACAATTTCCCTCAACGCCCTCAAGACCCTTACGAAATGACAGAACAACAAAGAGAATTTGTGCGTAAAAACATTTTTCCTTATTGGAAAGGAAAATCTGTTGAAGATGCTTTTTTAGCACGTACTTCTGAAGAAACAAAAAAAATCGGTGTAGATACAGGCTTTTTAGACACAGACTCCAAATGGCGTAATGGTATTGGTGAAATTTCTCCAGACTATATCGACCAATTATTTCCAAAAGGCTTTTCTGGTATAAAAAAAGAAGCTGAAAACTACATTGTACAATTAAACGAAACCATAGCTGAAGAAAAAGATAAAATCACATTTTATCGTTCTATTATATTAGTTTGTGATGGCATCATACGTTTAGCAAATCGTTATGCTGAAAAAGCAGTTGAAATGGCTCAAGAAGAAAAAGATACTATCAGAAAATTGGAACTGTTAGAAATTGCAGAAATCTGCGAAAAAGTTCCCGAAAATCCTCCAACATCATTCCGTGAAGCATTGCAATTTGTATGGTTTGTACAGTTGGGAGGCATTCTTTCTGAAAATCCTTTAGCACTCAATCCAGGACGTTTTGATCAATATATGTATCCTTATTACAAAGCAGATGAAGAAGCTGGAAAAATTGATTATGATACTGCATTAGAATTAGTAGAATGTTTATGGCTAAAATACAGTGAATGGGCTTGGACAATTTCAGCTAACACTGCTGACTTTTTTGCAGGTTATACCAATTTTGAAAATTTAACAGTAGGTGGCACTACAGTAGATGGAAAAGATGGTACAAATACCATTTCTTATATGGCTATACAAGCTACAAAAGAAACAAAATGTCATCAGCCTACATTAAGCTGTCGTATTCACCCAGACTGTCCTGCTGAATTTATGGAGGCTGTAACAGAATTAGTATCTACTGGCTGTGGTTTTCCTGCAATACACAGCGACCGCACAGGTTATCAAATGCTAAGCAATTTAGGCTATGCTCCTGAAGATGCTAAAGACTGGAACAACTGTGGTTGTGTTGTACCTCATTCCAGAAAAACATTTGAATGGACTTCCTCTTGTAATATTAGTTTTGCTGCTGCATTGGAATTTGCACTAAATGAAGGCAAAAGTCGTTTAAGCGGAGAGCAAGTCGCACTATTTGAAAAAGACCCTAAAACATTTCAAAGTTATGGAGAGGTAGAACAAGCTGTATTGCGTCAATTTTCATTTATGGTAAAACACGGCGTTATCAGTTTACTTACTGCACAAAAAATACATAAAGAACAAGCTCCTCGTCCTTTCCTTTCTGCTTGTAATGAATATTGTCTAAAAAATGGCAAGGATTTAGTAGATGGTGGTGCAAAATATAACATAGGTCCTGTATTTACTGGTGTTGGTTTGTCTGTTACAGCAAATTCTTTAGCAGTAATTAAAAAATTAGTATTTGAAGATAATGTTGCTACTATGTCTGATATTATTGATGCACTGAATAGCAACTGGGAAGGTTATGAAACTTTGCGTGCCAAAGCACAAGCTGTTCCAAAATATGGAAATGATGATGACTATGTAGATAATATTGCTAAAGAATTAGCTGATTATTTTTATAAAGATGTTACATCTTATAATGATATTTATGGACATCATTTTGTAACAGCATTTATGGGCATTTCAAACTATCTGCCTACAGGAAAAGTATTAGGTGCAACACCTGACGGAAGAAAAGCAAAAGACCCTATCAATGAAGGAGTATCTCCTTATACTGGAACAGACACTTCTACTTGTTTAGCAGCTTTGCGTTCTTCTGCAAAATTAAGTCACGATATTCATAGTGGAGGCACATTATTAAATTTACGTTTAAATCACGATTTAGTTGCAACAAAACGTGGTCGTGCAAATCTTGGTGCAATGCTTCAGTCTTATTTTGCATTAGGTGCATTTCACGTGCAGTTTAACACTATTTCGAATGAAGTGCTCAAAGATGCACAAGCACATCCTGAAAATTATAAAGACTTGCTTGTACGTGTAGCAGGATATAGTACACAATTTGTTAATCTTTCAAAATCTATGCAGGACTCTATTATGGCAAGAAATGCACACGAAAGTTTTTAATCATTATAACAGTAAGGACTAATTTTTATAGTCCTTACTGTATTTTATAATAGGAGGAAATTATGAAAGGCTATTTAATGCAGCTTCAACCTTTTTCTGTTAATGATGGTGATGGCATACGTACAACAATTTTTTTTGCAGGCTGTCCTTTACATTGCAAATGGTGTTCTAATCCTGAAGGGTTTACGCAACAGCCTAAAATAGGTTTTTATGAAAAACTTTGTATCGGTTGTGGTGAATGTAAAAATGTTTGTCCTCAAGACATTGGCATAGCACTTAACCAACCAGAAAACAGAAAAAATTGTACTTCTTGTGGTGCTTGTGTCACTGTTTGTCCAAAACAAGCACGCAAAAATATGGTAATACAAAAAAGTGTAGAAGAAGTTATTGCAGAAGTAGAAAAGCATAATTTGTTTTATAGGCAAAGTGGTGGCGGTGTTACATTTTCTGGTGGGGAAGCTACACTACAAAAACAATTTCTTGATGAGCTTTCTTCCAAATTATATGATTTAGGTTACAGTTTAGACATAGAAACCAGCGGATATTTTAATTTTGATGAAATGCTACCCATATTACAGCGTATGGATTTAATTTTTATGGATTTAAAACATATAAATTCTATACAACATCAAAAATTTACTGGTGTTCCCAATGAGAAAATACTAGAAAATATGAAGCGACTAGGAGAAACAGGTGCAGAAATCGTAATACGTATTCCTGTCATTGAAGGAGTAAATGCTTATGAGGAAAATATTTTCGCAAGTGGAGAGTTTGTAAAAAAGCATTTACCAAATGCTCGTATGGAGTTACTTCCCTATCATAAATTTGGTTTTGGAAAATATCAAGCACTTTCTTTAGATTTACCACAATCAGATTTTCAAACCCCTACAAAACAAAAAATGGAATATCTAAAAAATATTTTAATAAAAATGGACATACCATTAGCAGATTTTACATAATTATATTATTTTCTCAGTATTAATTTGATATCATTTACATAAAACTAACTATAATACATTTAAAAAGGGGCTTTTCGAAATATTCGAAAACCCCCTTAAAATCATTATTTTAGTAACAAAATTAGAACACACTATATTATTTTCTTTACAATACCTAAATAATACATTTTATTCTATTTTCGAAGGTGTTATTAAATTGATGAATAAGGACATACTAATAACAAATGAGATGTTATTGGTATGAAATGTAAAAATTGTGGGTATCAGTTTGTTCCAACTTTACAAAAAGAGTTTGATGAACAAACAAAATTAACTGTCTGTTTATTGTATATTAATGGATTGTCCTTAAGAACAATTGCTGCAAAATAAAAAGTATACACATTCTATTAAAAAAATAACTCTCGTCAAAGACATTGGGGTTTTTGACAGAAAATAGTTTGTCTGATTTTACGGATAAAAAATAACACGACAGTACCTCCTGATACCGCCGCATTATCAGTCATGATTTCTAAAAGTCCTCCGCTGTCCATTTTGAAGAAACAGCGGCTTATGAGTGTTACCAAAAAGGAGGAGCCGATAGCCGCTTTTTTAATCTGCGTGTTATCGGCTCTGTGTCTGTGCGTCTGGCTCTTTGATAACTGATATATTCATTTGTTGTACATTAATAAGGGTTTCGTGCTTCTATTTCGGACAATATAGGGGAAAGTTTTTCAGTTCGGCATCACCTCGTATTTTTAACCTTGTTTTGCTTTAGTATATAGGGCATATTATCCATTCGACATTCATGTTAAATCCCCCAATCTCTGCTAATCATTTGCAGTTTTACCATATGCGGGTAAATCCTGCCTGTGTTCATCAGTTTTTCCGGCGTTCCCTGTTCAGCAACAAAACCATCTGAAAGCACAACCACTTTATCTGCACCACTTACTGTGCGCATACGGTGAGCGATAACAAGTACGGTCTTATCCTTTATCAATCTTGATAAAGCAGCCTGTATCAATGTTTCGTTTTCCACATCAAGGCTTGCCGTTGCTTCATCAAGTAAGATGATAGGGGAATTTTTAAGAAAAGCACGGGCGATTGAAATTCTCTGCCTTTCCCCGCCGGATAGTTCGCAACCATTTTCACCAATCATACTGTGATACCCGTCCGGGAACTTTGCTGCAAATTCTTCACAATTTGCCAATCTTGCCGCTGCAATCACTTCTTCGTCGGTTGCGTCTTTTCTGCCTATTCTGATATTCTCCATGATTGTGTTATTAAACAGCGTCACATCTTGAAATACGATAGAATACAGCGACAGCAAAGTTTCCGGCTCTATTTTCGATATATCCATACCACCGACAGTGATTTTCCCCTTGTTTATATCCCAAAACCTTGCTGCAAGGCGTGATACCGTAGTTTTGCCGCCACCGGACGGTCCCACTAAGGCGGTAACTTCTCCCTGTTTAGCCGTAAAGGACACGTCTTTCAATACGGTTTCTCCGATATTATAAGCAAATTCTACATGGTCAAATACAATGTCATAGCCTTTATTTGTTACCCTGTCTGTTCCTGTCTGGATAGGCTGGTCAAGGATTTCATTCATGCGGTTTATGTTCGTTTTAGTAGAGATTACCGCAGCAAGATTTTGCAATGCACCCTCAAGCGGGGCATACAGCCTTGAAGCTACAAGTAAAAACATAAAGAACAACGGAATATCAATCTCCCCACGAATGAGCAGCGCAGAACCTACAAGCGCAACCGTAGCAATTCCAAACTTTAATATCAGTGTAGAGGAAACAACAAAAAGTGCCGTTCCAAGTTCTGTTATAATGTGGCGCTTTTCCACATAATCAATTTTTTCGGCAAGCCCTTTCAGATAGTTTTCTTCTGCATTATTGGCCTTTAAGTCCTGCAAACTTTCGATACACTCCTGTACGCCACTTTCAAGTGCAACATTTGCCGCTACGGATTTACGGTTGAAGTATTGTTGTATGTGAGCTGAAAAGAATGTGATTGTAAATGCAATCGGTAAAACCCACACCGCAGCAAGAGCCATTCGCCAGTCATAAGCAAAAAGGCAGATTGCAATTAGTGTTGTTGAAATAAGGGAGCCTACCAATGCAGGTACATAGTGGGAAAATGCTTGTTCAAGAGTAGCACAATCGCCCATAATTGAATTTGTCAAATCGGCAAGGTCTTTTTTCCCAAAAAAGGACAAAGGGATTTTACGAAGCTGTTCGGCCAAAGATATACGCCTTACACCGCTTTCCACATATGTTGCTAAATATGTGGCGTTATATTGAAACCAAGTCACAATAAATATAAGGCATAAACAAATCAAAGCACCAACCGCATAGAAAACAACGCGGCTTCCATTTATACTTCCGTTCATGGTGTCAATAACAAAATAATAGAGCAACCCGACAGGAAGCATAAAGGATATATCTTGTGCAACACAAGCAATACAGCCTTTTATCAAATCGACAGCCCCCTGTCTTGATAACGCAAAACGTCTTTGCAATGTCTTAATCATGTATTTACCTCCTTTGCAATCTTCCATTCTGTCGCTTCAGAATAATTCTTCCACATTTTTGTAAATATGCCGTTTTTCTCTATCAGTCCGCTATGTGTGCCGCTTTCCACAACCTCACCGTCTTGCAGTACATAAATGCAATCTGCGTCTGTGATTGACGACAGCCTGTGTGCAATCATAATGACTGTTTTTCCCTTTGAGAGTGCAGATAAAGCCTGTTGTACACGCACTTCATTGTCGGGGTCGGCAAATGCGGTTGCTTCATCAAGAATTAGTATAGGTGCATTTTTTAAAATTGCACGAGCAATCGATATTCTTTGCTGTTCACCGCCGGACAGGTACACACCTTTTGTACCAACAACTGTATCTATGCCATTTGGTAATTTTTCGATAATATCCAGGCATTGTGCAGCTTCCAGAGCATGGGAGATTTCTTCGCGTGTAGCGTCAGTATTTGCCATACGCACATTTTCCAATATGGACGCTTTGATAAGGCGGCTGTTCTGAAATACAAAAGATACCTTATTCATCAATGTTTCTTTTGGAATGTCACGTATGTCGATATTCCCTATTAGTATGCGCCCTTTTTGCGGGTCAAAAAATCTTGTGACAATATTTGCAAGCGTTGTCTTACCGCCACCAGACGCTCCTACCAATGCGACCGTCTGCCCTGGCTTTATGGAAAGAGATACATCATTGAGTGCGTTTTTCTTTCCGTCATAGCTGTAACTAACGTGTTCCAATGTAATTCCATTATTTTTAGGAATATTATTCACGCTGCTTTCAGACAATGGTTTTTCGTTCAGCACTTCATCAATCCTGTTAATTGCGTCGTCTACAATCATTGTGTCCTCGCTCATAAACATAATTTTTGTGAGCGTCGTACCAATGACGGGTGTAATCACAATATAGAAGATAAGGTTTAACAGAAGTTCATTTGTTACGCCGCCCCTTGTAAAGAGAATACCCCCAGCAATCAGAAACGCGAATACGCCGTTAATTGCCGTTGTATAAAACATCATAGGCAGACGCAGCCCCTTTGTATATTCGATTACCCATGTTTCGTAATTGTCTATCGCATCTTTGAAGCGTTTAAAAGAAAAGATTGTCTGCCCGAAAGTCTTTACTACGGGTATGCCTCGCACATATTCAACGGCTTCATTTGACATATCGGCAAGTGCGTTTTGATATTGTTCCATTCGCTTTTCCATGTCTTTCCCAGTCATTTTCATCATAATCAGAAAACCAAGCACGACGGGAACAAGGCTTAAAATCCCTAATTGCCAGTCAAAGGCAAGCAACAGAAAAAGCAGACCTATGGGAGTGGCAATCGCCCCTGCTTTGTCGGGAAGCCTATGTGCAAGATACGTTTCCGTAGCGGCACTGGAACTATTTACTATTCTCCTCAGCTTTCCGCTTCCATACTTTTCCGTTACTCCAAGTGGCAAGGCTGTAATATAGCGCATAAGCTCTTTTCGGATATTTGCGGCAACTCGGAATGCACTCATGTGCGAACACATCAAAGCGGCTATATAGACAACAATAGAGATAACTGCAAACAATACGGCAGACCAGCCGTAGCTTGTGATATTCCCCGCTTTTGAGAAGTCCGGGGAAACTTCTAGTATGTCGTGAATAATACGCCATATATACCAAAAAGGTACAAGAGCCAACAGCGCACTCATTACAGACAGTACCCAAGAAAGATAGGTCAATATTCTATGCCCTCCGGCATAGCCCATCAATCTTGATAGATTTGACTGTTTTTGCATTGAAAAAACCTCCTTAAAATGTTTTATGATATGAGAACAAAATAACTGCCCTCAAATATCCATATTTTAGTTAGCAATATCTTTTAAAAATTAGTATTAGCTAACTAATGTGTAAAAATTATAGGGCAAATTGCCCTTACAAATTTTTTGTAATCGAAATTGTTCGATTTATTATTGCCCCATAATTTTCATCCACCCAGCAGTATAGAAAGCTCTCATTTCTTTCAAATAATGCTTTGCTTCTTCAAGTGGCATTTCATGTATAATCAACTCAAAAAAAGTATTAAACATTCCTGTAATCAAGATATGCTCTAATCGTTCATCAATGGGTGGTGCAGGTCTGCCTAACTTTTCAAGAACCGCTAAATAATCATGTGTGCCCTTTGTTTCTATTTCTACCATTTTATCAATCAATTTTGAAAAACGTGTTCCCTCCGAACAACAAAGTATAAGCTTAAACTCATTCAAGTGTTCATAGGCATACAAAAGCATTTCATACATACACTTGCCGGAAGTAGAGGTAAGATTTTTGGGTTGTTCCTCTGGCGGGATTTCTGCAAATTCTTTCTGTGCCTCGCAAAAGAGTTTTAATAAGAAATTGTAGTGTTCGCCTACCAATGCTTCAAATAAATCTTCCTTGCTGTTATAGTAACCATAAAATGCACCCGTTGTCACGCCCGCCGTTTTGACAATGTTCCGCAAGGAAGCAGATTTATAACCTTTTTCAAGAAATTCCTGCATAGCGGTTGAAAGGATTAAGTGTAGTGTTGTCTGTTCTGCTTCGCTCATTTTCTCACCCCTCTTTTTTATAACACTGTTATATATTACTGTTATATGATACTGCAAATCAGAGAGTTTGTCAATAGTTCAAAAAAAAATTTGCTAATTTATTCTGTGGAGTTGGCATTTCCAAAACTTCTTGTCTACTACAAAATCGGCGGCACTTACTATGAAGTGTCTACCTCCTGCGGCGGTTCAGAACGGCTTCGCGACAAGATGATACGACTCATAAAATAGGAAATCGTCAAACCACCCAATGACAACAGGGGTAAATGCACTATAATAGGTTAGCACATACCGTTAAGAGGGTGATTATCTCATTCCTAACCTTGCATTATCGGATACGAAATAATATCATATAGAGAAATAGAGACAGATGTACCGAGCCTACTTAAAGAGCATCTGCCTATGCTGTATAGCAATCTTGTTCTTACCGAAAAGTTGTTTCCACATCTGTAAAAGATTGATATTACCTGTTGGGAACGGCTGGAAATTATCGAAAAATCTATGATGCAACAAAAAGGTATCAATGAAGCCTTAAAAGCATCTGGTCAATTGGAATGGGTGCGCTGTATGAATAACATTCACAACAAGCAGAAGAAATTATTTTGACTGAACTTGTATATGTTTAACAGAAGATGCCCGTTATCACCTGTATGGCTGATAACGGGCATTAACTTTTTGTACAGTTAGTCGTTATTGATTTTTCATCATTTCTATACTCTAAAGTGCTTTATTTTACACATATTATACCATATCTTCAAAATTTTTAGAGCCAAATTAGAGCCAATCACTATAAATAGTATAGTAATCTTTTTAATTATTTTCATATTTTTCTTCCAAAAGATAAACATTTTTTACCCAATTATCATAGCAAACCTGAAGTAGTTTTTTATCATATCTTGAAAATGAGAGTTGCGTTTCATTGCCATCAATGTCTTTAGCTTTAATCTGAATGTCAGGATTATCATTCGCATAACCTTGTCCCTCATATTCAATTGATTTTATGTCACTAGAAAGAATTTTATACTGTTTTATTACTTTTTCTGCAAGTTCCTTATATTCTTCACAATTATTAGGCAAGCTTCCATCAAATCCCTTATTGACATTTTTATTTAATACAATATCTCTACATGTAGCACTGATTTTGCCAGTAACAGCATCAACAGTAAAGTAATATGCTACATTATTGTCAAAATCAATATTGCCTATCCATTCAGAGCTAACACAAGTTTCTCCTACAGGGCAATACCACATATTTACAGTTTTGTCTTTAGCATCAAAATTGAATATCCTAATTAAATCTTTGACGCCTACTTTTGCAGCTTCTTCCATTGAGATAACATTTTTATCTGGCAAGGGAGAGCCTTCTTCCATAACAGTTTTATAGTTGACTTCAAAATTGTCATTAGCTGTATACTGAGCATTTTGAGCAAATGAATATTGTGTATCAACATACTCAACTTTTGAAAGTTCGGCAGCTTTAACAGATGGAACTGCTACACAAAATACTGTTACAAATGACATGATAGTAGCGGCAGCTCCAAAAACTTCTTTTTTAAAATCAGAAACATTAAATTTCATACTCATTACCTCCATTATTTATTGACCTAATCATTTTACAGTTAAAATTTCTCCGGATATATTTTTAACTTAAAATGATAATAATACCATTTTATAATAAAGTTATAATCATTTTGTTATCATTTTGTAAAAATTAGTTTGACTGTTGTACCTGTGCTATCTGAACTAAAATGAAGCATAGCATTATGTTTTAATACGATTTCGTTGCATAATGTCAAACCTATTCCAGCACCACCATCCTCTCTGTTCCTGCTTTTGTCTACTCTGTAAAACGCTTCTGTTAAGTGCTTAATAGCATCTTTTGGTATTTCCTTTCCGTTATCATAAATTGTTACATTTATATATTCATTATTGTCTTTAAATGATTTAATGATTATCTTTCCGTTTTTATCACAGGCTTTTACTGCATTATCAATAATATTTGAAAATAAACATTCTATAAGTGCTTCATCACCTTTTATAATAAAATTCTCTGATTCCAATATAACCTGAATATTTTTTTCATTCAGCCTTATTTTAAAAGAGGTTAAAATTTTTTTAATTATATCAATTAAATTGATACAATTAAATTTCATATCTTGCTCTCTATATAGAGCTAATTTCAATAATCTTTGAGAAATATCCTGTAATCTTTTACTTTCTGACATTATAATATTTGTCGACTCAAACTTATCTTCTTCTGTTAATTTTGCTTTCTGT
The DNA here is from genome assembly GCA_910575055.1 of Clostridia bacterium. GTDB lineage: Bacteria > Bacillota > Clostridia > Lachnospirales > Anaerotignaceae > Coprocola. The sequence continues at coordinate 17,991 of CAJTDC010000020.1, read as the reverse complement.
ATGTATTCTGCATATCCATAAATATTCGTAAGAGGAGTACGAAGTTCATGAGCCAGATTATCAATAAAGTTTTGTTTTTGTTTTGCAATTTCTATATATTTGTTGATATTCTTTTTAATCTCATCAGCCATATAATTAAAGCTGACGGCAACCTTTTTTATTTCTCCTTTCCCTTTTACAGTTATACTACTGTAATCTCCTTTTGCTATTTTTTCGGCAGCAGCAGTTATTTCAGTTAATGGTTTAAATATATAATAAATAACAATATACAATACTATTGCTAAAATTACAGACAAAATGAAAGAAAATGAAAAAAATAATTTGCACATATCATTCCAATTTTCAATTTCTGCACTTAAATCATAACAATATATAACTGTTAAATAATGAAATGGTTTTGGTAAATTACCTAAAATAAATAAATAATTCTTATTATTTTCTGTGTTATAAAAAACTCTTCTTTTATTCATATCCAAATTTGTATTAAAATCACTGCTTATATTGGGAAGTGTGGATTTTATTACAATATCATTTTCTAAAAGACCCAGATAAACTGGCTGTTTTTGATAATAAATAAAATAGGAATCAAATAAAAGTTTTTCTTCAATATCTATCCCTTTATTTGTTTTATCATCTATTTCACTTTTTTTTCGATATTCTACATGACTTAAGTCATTATAGTAGGAAGATATAATAAAATAATGTTCTCCCAAAGCTCTTTCTTTTATGTTTGAAATATTATCTCTTAAACTGAAAGTTAATATAAATAATATTCCTCCATATAAAAATATTAAAAAGATTAAAAGTGTTACTAAATAAGTTTTTAGCCTCATAAATGATACGAAACCTTTCTATTTTATATTTCTAATCTGTATCCCAATTTATATACTGTTTTAATTTGCTCGGTTAAATCCAATTTTTTTCTTAACTTCTGAATATGAACATCAACTGTTCTTGTATCACCCTCAAAATCAAATCCCCACGCAAGTTCCAATAACTTTTCTCTTGACATAGCAATATTTCTATTTTTCACCAGCACCTCAAATAATTCAAATTCTTTAGGAGTACATTCAATATTATTACCATTTTTATAAATCAAATGTTTGTCAAAATCAATTTTTATATCTTTAAATTCAAAAAAATTATCATCTTTTTTGACTCTCCTTAACACAGCTTCAACCCTTGCTATCAGTTCAACCATTTCAAAAGGCTTTACAATATAGTCATCAGCCCCTAATGTCAATCCTTTTACTTTATCTTGAAGGCTATCCTTTGCAGTCAAAAAAATTACAGGAATAAAATTTATATTTTCATATACATGATAACCATCAATTTTTGGAAGCATTATATCTAATATCACTAAATCAATGTTTTTTTCTCGTACAATTTTATCTGCATCTATGCCATCAAACATAGAATAACACTGATGGCCAACAAGATGTAAATTTTTTTGAATTAAATTGTTTATTGACTTTTCATCTTCAATAATCAGTATATTAGCCATATTACCACCCTTAAATTACCTAAAAAATATTTTCATATATTATTCTAAAATATAATATCATAATAATGTTATCAAGTTGTAAAAAATTAATTATTTTTTACAATATATTATTTTTTCGATTAATTTTGTAATTAATAGTCATTAAAAACACGAAATCCATCAATAATTGCTTTAATTTATTTATCAAAAATTATTTTTCTCTACTTTATATATTGTTTTATATTTTGTTGATATAAACTTGCTTCTTTTTCTAATTCCTTCAATTTTTCTATAATACTTTCTTTTTCAGTATGTTTTTCTTTTTTTTCCATCGTTCTACAACTTTTTTGCTTTCAGAATACAGTTTTAAAAATGTTTCTACACTTTTATAGCCTTGTTCTTGAACCATCTTTTGTAAATTTTCTTTGCCAACATTAATATTCTCTTTACAATCCTCGAGGAATGTCCAAACGAGCAGTTAAATGAAATCAATAATAGAAAAAGGCACTTCCTTTTTTTTATGAGTAAGCCTATAATGATATTTCGCTAATCCAAATTTGTTATAAGCATGTACAAATACAGAAATAGCTGCTCTTAAATTTTCTAATTTTCTTGCAAAACATCTACTTCTCCTTGCAAGTGTTGGGATATAATGACGTAAATCTGCATTTACTCCTTCTACTGTAAAGCTATCTTTTTTATTATGAATATTATAAATATGTTTTCCAGTATATATGACACCTAAATATCCATAATACCCATCTGTACAGTATTTTTCTGCTTCTGCTGCATCATTTATTATTTTTTGTATTCGTTCTGAAGTTTTGTCAAAGGCTACATCAAAACCTAATATTTGTCTTGGCTGACGGCTCACCATAGTGATCACATAAATATTTTTACATGCTTTTTCTGTATTTTTACGCTCTATAAACCAATATAGTTCATCAAGTTCTACACAATCAAACTGTTGCTGTTGTTGTATCATTTTTTCGTTTTTTTAATCCAGTTTGCTATATTGGATTTATTCATTTTTAGTATTCTTGCTACACCTCGTGCACTTACGCCAGAATAATATATTTTTAACGCTAATTCTCTTGTTTGTTCAGAATATTCGTGCTTCTTCGGTTCAAGAGTATACTGTTTTCCACACTCCTTACATTTATAGCGTTGTGTACCTGAGGCATTAAAACCAGCTTTGATTTGGTGTTCTGTTTTTCCACAATGAGGACATTTTCTTAATTGTTCTGTTTTATTATTTTTCATAATCTTATTTTACCACAAAATCCTTTATTTGGACACTCTCCAATAATTACTGTGTCTGCATAATATCCTCTTGCCCAAAATGTTCTTCTGCCATATTTATATTTTAGATTTGCATGTCTATCAAATATTTGTAATGCACTCTTACTCTTGAGAAAACCTACAAATTGTGCTACACTTACATAGAGTGGTATACTTACTAGCATATGAATATCATCAGGACATGCTTGGGCTTCTATGATTTCTACTTTCTTTTCATTACATAACTTCCTTAGTATTTGTCCTATATCCTCCCTTAATTCCTTATAAATTATTTTTCTCCTATATTTTGGAGCAAAAACAATATGGTATTCACATCTATATTTTGAATGTGATGTACTTTTTATTTCATTTTTCATGTTAAAAACCTCCTGTTATTTTTCTATGCGGCTGCCAAACCCTCATTTATATTATAACAGGAGGTTCTTTATTTCATATACTAAAGTTTTTTGTTTACCCCTAGTAGAACTAGGGGTTTTGTTACGCTAAAGCACCAATAAAACCCCTGAAAGCCTAAACTTTCAAGGGTTTTTCCGTTTTTACACAAATAATTTATTTACAAAATAAATATTACTCAATAATTTCAGTAACAGAACCAGCACCTACTGTTCTACCACCTTCACGATATCCGAATAACGTTTTTTATGATATTTTCTATGTTTTCTATTATCAAAAACAACCAAAAATTGCTGTTTTAGCATAGTATATTTTCATTTACAATATTTCTTGGCACCGTTTTGGCACCAGTAAAAATTTCACGATAAGTTTTTTCCTATACTTGCACATTAAAATTTTCTTGTACTTTCCTATTGTCAGAATTTATTTCCTGTTTTGCTGCATGAAACGCGTTATAATATGCGGCTTTTAATGCTCCATGTACTTGTGTTTCTGCTTTCGATTCCTTCTCATGCCAACCCACGCCTGCTGTATAGCTTAGTATCTCATCACCATTTCTGTCATATACGTGAATTGCAGAACCTGTTCCCTCAGACTGAAATTCAGCTTTATATGATTCACCGAGCAGTAGACGTAACCATCTTTCATCTGCCTCTTGTATTTTTTTCATGTCGGCTACATTCTTAGAACGCATTCTCTGGTTAATCTTTCCCACCAGTGCTGCTCTATTTGGTGCAACTTTAGCTACTTCATTTTTTCGTAGATTGAGAAACTTTTTTCCCATATAGACATTTTGTGCTGCATCTTCTTTTGCATATTCTGTTATTTTTTTCTGAAGAGAATCTGATAGTTTCCAATTTTTTTTGGATGTCATTTTTTCTATTGTCGCACATTCTGTTTGATAGCTTTTTGCTATTCTTGTAATATCCATTTTAGTCACCTCTTCCTATCTTACTCTATTCAGATAATAAAAACAGTAAACAAAGATACATTTATTTCATATGCATAGCGTCATTACGAGAAAGCAAATACACACAATACTGATTCATACTAATGCCTTCTTTTTTAGAATGTTCTGCAAGAGATTTATGCAGGCTACGAGGAATACGCAATTTAAACTGTCCTGAATATTTTTTTAAATCATCTGCTATTTCAATTCCTTGCTCTAATGCTGCCTCTAACCATGCTTTTTTTGTATCCATTGCATTTGCTATAGCAGATTCTATTGTTTCACCACAAGTAATACAGCCTGGAAGCTCTGGAAAAGAAACTACAAAACCACCTTCTTGTTTATCTTCCACAATCTCCATACGATAAGATATTTGCATATAATCATCTAGTATTTTCATGATTTCTCTCCTCACTTTCCACAATTTGTTTTACCATTTCTACATATTCTACATAAACCTTTTTAATTGGTTCATGTTTTGATATAGTAATCGGCTGACAGCCTGCTTTTCTAAATGTATAATGACTGCTGCTACCTTTTGGAGCCTTCATTTGATATCCATAACTTTCTAATGCTTTACGCAATTCTTCAAAGTGAAAATCTTTTGATAACGAATAAATCCGTTTTAATAGTTTATCCCATTTTGACATCTCAAACACTCCTTGTTTTTATTATACATGGTATTTTATTTGGTGTCAACATATTTTTATATCAATTTTAAGTTATCACTTATTTTGTTGCACACGTGACTGACACAATTTCATCAATTCTGCAACACTCTTACTTTCTGTCGTATTTTTTCCACTAAACTGTTGTCAGGATATAAAGCATGTGTGTCAAATATTACCTTTGTGCAGTCTGCTCAATTCTGACTTTTTGTTTTGATTTTGAGTTATATTGAGGAAAATTATTATAATAGTATTGAAATCAACTCTAAGTTTTCTTTGAATACAATTATACCACTTGTTCTTTCCATAAATCAAACTTACCTCACTTCATTGCACCTTTGTCAGCAAGGCAACAAAAATATGCCAATATTGTAGTTATTTGCGTTCCTGTGGAAGGTCTCAATTATCGCCAATTGAACCAGGGGCGTGCCATGCCCCTGGTTTATCTGTTAACAAAAGAAAATTGTTACCCTATAAAATCATAAGTATTGCTTATAGTGTTTAAATAGCTACACCTTCTTTCAAAATATTTTAGTAATTAAAGCTGTTTTATTATTCTGGTACGTTATTAAACTTTTTTGTACTTATTATTATCTATTTTCCTAAAAATAGATAAATAAAAAATATCATCGAAAACTTTGCCATTCTCAATGATATTTCTATTATCATTCTTAATCTCCTAAGATAAATAGTATCATTTTAGTATCATAAGATATTTTTTTACTCAAAAAGTCAGTATTTATACGACTTCTTGGATTTGTTAACATTATTCCTATTCAACAGACATTTTTATTTTAAAAAGTTCTTAGTATCAAATAGAAGAAGACAGTTAAATGACCAAAATTTATTTGAAAGACTATTTTTCAAACATCTCATTTAGAAATATAGAAGGTTGTTTTTTCCATCCAAAATATTTTTCTGAGTATGTTAAATATAAAGATTTTTTTGTTCTTGTAATTGCTACAAAGCAGTTTCTACGTTCTTCCTCCATCTCAGTACTATTAATTCCTTTTTGTAAACTTTGAAAAGATGGTAACTCATCATTTGCCATCCCTATTAATATAACATGGTCAAACTCTTTTCCCTTTGAGGCATGTATCGTAAGAAACTGAACAGCGTCCTTTTGAGGTTCGTCTTCTTTTGAAATCATTGAAAACTCTTGAATATATGTTAAAAGCAATATTTCTTTTAAATCATTGTAAGAATTTAAGTGTCTTTGAAAATCAGTCCATACTTTTTTTTCAATTTTATAATTTTCAAACATTTGCTCTTTGCATGCAGTATTTTTAATATTTGAAATTTGTTCTTCTGACCATTTAAAAGCATCTTCAATAAAACGAATAAAATCTTTTCCCTCAACCAAATTCAATGAAAAGGACTTTTCAAACTCTTCATCATTGAATTTCTGACAACATTTTAAACGTAATGCCTTCAATAAATCCCCATCCATAACATCAGATTCAAGTATAACTTCATCTCCATTTATTGGTAATCCCATTTCTTCATTCATTATATTAATAAGTTGCAAAAATATTTTTCTATCTGTTCTATGATTTGCCAATTTTAATAAGAGAAATATCCAAAGAATATATGGTGTTTCAAAATCATTTTTTCTTTTTGTTTTCTCACATTTTATATGTTCTTTTTTAGCTGATTGAAAAGCTAGTTCTAATAATCGATTTGTTCTTGCCAGAACACATATAGTATCATCAGGATTTTCTTTTTTTATTTTCTTAATCAATTGAGTAATTGCATTTATTTCAGAATTCTCATCAGAAAAGCCTTTACAAAAAATATGTTGATTATCATCTATATCTATCTTCATTGCCTCAAGAGGTTTTTTTGTACTCTCTCTTCCTGAATTATGTGCAATAAGATTATTTGCAACTTGAATCACATCTTTTGGACACCTAAAATTCTGATTCAATTGAATTAATTCGGCTTTATATTCATTTTTAAATTTAGCAATCCTTTTATGATCAGCACCATTCCAACCATAAATGACTTGGTCATCGTCCGCAACAATAAATATATTATTATTTGTATTTCTACACATACTAGTCAATAGCATATATTGACCATAATTTGTATCTTGAAATTCATCAATATTAATATATCTATATGTTTTAGAATAGATACGGGCAATTGCTGGCTTGTAAATAAACAATCTATGGGTCAATAAAATTAGCAAATCAAAATCTAATGTACATCTACCTAACATAGTTTTAAGATACTCTTGATATATCCATTTGTATGCCTCAGAATACTTTGTTTGGGGCATAGCATTAATGATTTCTTCCTCGGTATAACAAAGCCTTCTTTCAAAGAAACGAATCATATTTAGCAACTTAAATTCTTTTGCCGGAAATGTTGGGTCTATATCTCTATATTTATCACAAACATCATCAATTACTTCATTCAAATCATCATCAGAATTGTATATATCAAAGTTTGATTTAAGACCGATATAGCTTCCATGATTTCTCAGTACTTCCAAACAAAAAGAGTGAAATGTTCCAACATATAATCTATGTTCAACATTATTAACTCCTTCTAAAATTCTTTCACTCATTTCCTGTGCTGCTTTATTAGTAAATGTTAGTGCAAGAATTCGAAAACTTTCTTTCTTCGATTCATTCAATATCCTTTTAATTCTATCAGTAAGAACTGCTGTTTTACCTGAACCTGGACCAGCCAGTACAACAACTGAACCTTCATTCCAATTTATTGCCTTTTTTTGTGCCTCTGTATACTCTTTTTTCATAAAATCACACTTTCTCTATTAATGTTTTAATCACTTCTGGAATTTCATCCTTAGAAAAGCCCCTTTCTTCTTGATTCCATATCTCAATAAGTTTATATGCATTTTCAACTTTACCTTTTTGGATTTCGGAAATAACAGCCTTTTTATATTTATCATCGTTTAATTCCATTTTAAACTGTTTTGCTTTCTTTAATTCTTCCTCTTTAATCAACGACTCATAATCATGGAAAATCTTTTCTGATTTTGCCAATTCATGCTCAATATCTTTTTCTTTTGTCAATACAAATCTTTCAGCAATATCTTTTTCTAAATAGCCACAATTGATTACTTCTTTTCTTGATTTCTTTCCCTGCTCGTCATTATCACCTAAAAGTAACCATGGTATATCTAACACTTTTGCAAGTTTAACAAAAGCTCCAGCAGAGCCATTGTTTCTATACATTATACCGCTTACACCATGTTCATCAAATTCCTTGTCCAATAATCTTGCAAAATATGGAATAATTACATCTTCTGTTTGTCCTTCATATAAAAACCATTTTCTAGCAAAAAGAATATCTCCTCGATTTCTTTGTATGTACATATTAATTTCACGCAATTCATCTTTACTAAAAATTAAATATGCTTCTGCAATAATATTATCTATATTTGCATTTTTACATTTGCAACAACCTCTTAAGCTGCCTTCAATTTTTTTATTGATAGGTTCGCAAATCGTAACAAAATTATTTACTTCATCTATTAATACAACATTACTAAAATTTTGTGCAACTTGTTTTAGTCCTTCCGAAATATTTTCTACTTCAAAAGAAATATGGTCATTTATTTTTGAAACAATTGTCTGTCCTTCATTCTTTCTTAAATACCTAACATTTCTAATGTCTGTATTTTGAATAAAATATGGTGAATGTGTTGTTATTATCTTTTGACAATTCATTTCTTCAATAGACTTTTGAAGAGCCCTAATTGCTTGAGGGTGCAAATGAGCTTCTGGTTCTTCTAACGTCAAAATTGCCTCTGTCGATTCTCTATTAATTTCTTTTAATAAAATATTGATATATGCTTTAAATAAAAGGATTGCTGTAACACTTTGTGTTCCTTGTCCATGTTTATCAAGTGGAAAATCAATAGCTGATGTACCATTGCTTAATGTAACTTGTGCTTTAGAAAGTAAATCCCATGTTTTTAAAGGAACTGCATTTATCGACACAAGCTCTTTACCTTGAAGGTCCATAACTCTTTGTATTTTTTGTAACTCATTTACTAAAGAAGTAAGATTGTTATCATTTGAAATGATACTTTCATTCAATTCCTTTATTTGGTTTTGAATATTATCAAGTTCATCTTGAGGAATTGATACTTTTTTCATAAATCTTCCCCATAATGGAGATTTCGTGCTAAATGTATCTTTCAGTTCTCGTAAAGCTTGTAAATAAAATATTGGTGTAAGTGATAAAAATCTATTTACTAAACTTTGTATTTTTCCTAAAATGGGTTCATAATCAATATTTAAAAATGATGTTGTAGATTGTATATCCCCACTAACTTCATCATACGAGGCACTAATTTGAATAATGATTGAGGCTTTTTCAATATCAATATATTGAAATGCTTCTACAAAATTATCACTAATGTATCCATCCCATTCTCCAGGTGTTCTTTCTTCAAATATTAATATAATTTTAATTCCTTCAGAATCTTTAGGTGATTTTATTACATCATCCATATAAAAATCATAATCTTCAAAGCTTGTCCTGCTAATTGCTTTATTTAATCCAATTCGAATTGCATCAAGAATTGTTGATTTACCAGTGTTATTTTCACCTATTAATATAGTAGTATCTTCAAACGAAATATGTACATCTTTTAAACTTCGAAAATTTTTTATGGTTGCTTCTTTTAAATACATTATTCTTCCCCCTATTTTTAATTATGTCATACTTTTCTTTTTATGGCAATGCTAGCTAAAAATTTCTTTTAATCTTACTTTAAATTGATAAACATTAGCCGTTATTGCAACAGTCCTTTCTAATCTTTTTTTGTAAGTGTCTGGTATAACTTCATCAACTCAGCAACACATTTACTTTCTGTCATATCTTTGACTGAAAAACCGTATGCTTGCATAACTGCTTTATCGTTTTGCTGATGAGCCTTGCGAAGTTCTGGGGGCATGGTCAATTCATCATATAAATCTGCTAAACTGCTGTCGGGATATAATGCTCTTGCGTTAAGTATTGCCTGTGCAGTTTGCTGAATTTTTGCCTTTTGCCCTGGTGTGGGATTGCACCAGGGAAAGTTGTTGTAGACTGCGGGGGAATAACTGTAATCGCTTTTTAGCCGTCCAGATACTACCCTCATCCACGCATTATGAACATTAGATGTTAAACATCCAAAATGATATAAGTTGAGTCCCTCAATAAATTGGAGTTTATCACCTGCTATTATTTCAGGTTCTAAAAAAGCCATCGGAATATATCTTCGTCGTTCTGAGGAAACACGAGGTATTGCTAAATATCGTAAAGTTGGTTGCCTAATCTGAGTAAACAACATCGGAGTATTGGCATCTCGTCTAACAGATGCAGTAGGACTTTTTCTTCTGAGTTCTGCTATACGTTCAAGACGTAGCATAATATCTGTGCATTTTCGTAGCTCTGCTGGATTTACTCCAACCAACCAAAGACAATATCGAAATTTATTATTGATAAAGTCCTCTCCCATCATAAAGCGACGAATCCATTTTTCTGTTATTGGATATTTTGTAATCAGTTCCTTTTTTTCATCGCTCGACAAAAGCAAATTTCCACCATCTGTAGGTTGACTTCCTTTGCCCATTTTAGGAAGTCCAACAGTTATAATGCTGCCTCTATTTTGAATAAAAATATTTGGTGCACACAAGAGATAGCCATTGATATTTTCGACTTTAGTTTTTTGTCCAGAACTATCAAATAGAAATTTCTCTATTGTTGGAATTGCCGAAAATCCCACAATGATACAGTGGACATGAGCCTTTACTTTTGTCTCACTGTCCCAACGAAAAGTCTGATGGGCAAAATTGATGCATAGACCATTTTTAAATAGCGGCTTCCACATTATAGAAACAGATTCACCTTGACAAATAGAATTTGTTGATACGAAAGCACATTCAATTTGTGTTTGTCTGATTAATTCAAATGCTTTTTTATACCATGCAGCAACATAATCAAGTTTCCCATATGTTTTCCAATCAAAAAACACATTATCCATATCAGAAATTTGTTCGTATGTTCTCCATTGGTGACCTACAAACGGTGGATTCCCCATAATATAGTTTAATTCATTTTTGGGTATAACACTTTCCCAATCAATTCTTAGTGCGTTTCCCTCTATAATATTGGCATAGCTTTTCAATGGCAGAAAATCAAGTGACATATGCACAATATCTTCTGTTTCTTTCATCATTTGGCTCTCTGCTATCCACAATGCTGTTTTTGCTACTGTTACTGCAAAATCATTTATTTCTATACCATAAAACTGGCTAATAGATACTTTAATTGGGTTCGTACTACCTAATATAATTTGTCCTTCTGTCGTTCCCTTTTTGCAGTCTATCAACAGCTTTATGACCTCATTTTCAATTCTTCTTAATGAAATATAGGTTTCTGTCAAAAAGTTTCCACTGCCACAAGCTGGATCAAGAAATTTCAATTCAGATAACTTTATTTGAAAATCATTTAATTTTTTCTCCCTTGCTTTGATGGTTTGAATTTCGTTTATTTTTTGTAGTTCCTCTTTTAACTCGTCTAAAAAAAGCGGGTCAATGACTTTATGAATATTTTCGATAGAAGTATAGTGCATACCGCCCTTTCGCCTTGTTTCTGGATTCAATGTACTTTCAAATACCGCACCAAAAATAGTAGGACTGATTGCTGACCAATCAAAATTTTCACTTGCTTTATGTAAAATTAAATCAATAATGGTTTCATTTAATCTTGGAATGACAATATTTTCGTCCGCAAATAATCCACCGTTCACATACGGAAATGCAAGCAAATCTTCGTCCAAATAAGGGTCTCTTTTTTCTATTTCAGTATCCAAAATTTTAAATAAATTGATGAGTGCTTGACGAGCTTCTTTTTCGGAATAGCTTTTTAAATAATTATGAAACATTTTATGGTTGCCAAAAATTCCAGCATCTTCTGCATACAAACAAAATACCAATCTAACACAAAGGGCATTCAAATTTTTAAGCGTTTCAGGGTCATCAGGGTCTTTATATTCTTTTAAAAAAGCATCATAAAGTGTGCCAACAATTTCGCCTGCCTGTAATGAAATTTCCATTTCTTTTTTAATATTTTCATCTCCAGTATCTACCAAAAATTGTAGTCTGTAATATTCCGTTCCTAAATTTTCTAAAAGTACAATCTCTGGTTCTCCTGTCGGACGTTCCATATCATAAATATAAAATTCTTTAAAATTACAAGTTACTATCCAACGAGGACGTTCAGAATAAGGCAACTCAGCAGAATATCGCTTTGCTTGTTGAAATGGTGTCAAAGATGTTCCATCTGATTGTTTGATAGGTTTGTTCAAATTTTTTCCTAAGCCTTTTTGCTCAATTAAAACATGAGTTGCTGAAATAAAGCCATCAATAAAACTGGTATGGTCAAGATGTACTTGTTCTTCAAAAGTAATGAACTTTTCAGGCTGCTCTACACCATATACATTTCTTAATAAAGCAATCCAAAACGGTTGGCTTTCTCCTTTTTCATAACCTTTGCCGCTCCAATCTTCGACAAATTGTTTTGCTGCTGCTCTCTGTTCTGCATCTGTCATATGCAATTCCCTCCATTAAAAATTACTAAATATTAGTATATCATATTTTGTCATTAATCAGAATATTTTATAAAAAAAATTATTAACTGAAATAATTTTAAAAACAAAAAATAAAAATAATTTTTTTAATGTTAATTTCAAAATTAGAAATAATTGTAAATCTCAAAAATCTGTACAAAAAAAGGAGACTGCACCGAGTGCAAGCAGGGGAAAGGGATATCCCATTCCACGCTTGTTGGTGTTCCCCCAAACCCCAAATGTAAATTTTTTTGAAATTTACAAAACACCTTCGGTGTGGCTTTTCCTTTTTTTAGAATGTCATTTTTATTGTACTGCATATAATTTTTACTATCAAAAATAAAACCATTTTTAATAAAATTTTTAACTGAAAAATTTCTTACATTCTTAAAATTTTACAAAAAAATCCATTTATTAGCAGCTTAAAATAGAAAATTTTTTTCAGCTCTCTTTGATGTATTATTAATAAGAATTGTTGTTGAAAAATAAAACTATTTTCAAGTAAATTTTGCAAAAAAAATTCTTTCTCAATAGCTGAAAAGAAAAGTTTTTCTCACTTCTTTTTTGCTACTAAGAAAGAATAGCATTTACATAAAAAAATGCTATATGCCCTATTTCATAGCGTTGTAGCTACAACATTTCTGAAGGCTATTTTTATTTTATTGACTTTATATACTTTTATTTATACTCATTCCTAAAAACGTTGTACATACAAAGTTTTCAAATAGTAGTTATATACATCTGTTCAAAATTACTGCTTTTTGTACTTAAAAAGGCAATTTTTCCTTGTTAACTAAAAAACAGAAACGTGTCACGTTTCTGTCATTGGTTATCAAAGAAAAGGGATTACCAGCGAAAGCTGGAGTATATTCCCTTTCTGTTTAAATACTCTTGTCTTGCTCTTTCTTTTTCTTCATCAGTAGGTGCTGTTTTATATTTTGTGTACAATTCTCTTGCTACTAAAGCATCCAACTTTTATTCTAATTCTCTTTGTATTTCTGGTAATAAATTTTTTTGTTCAAAAAAGAAATATTTTGTAAGTGCAATAAAAAGTTCATGTGAAATCTGTACGTTTTTCATATCAATTCATTCCTTTCTTTCATCAAGTCCGCAAGTCCGCAAAATTTCTATTTTTTGCAATCTTGCATCCTTGCATTTTTCATCTCCGCAATTTCAAGGCTGCAAAATCTCTATATCTTGCAATCTTGCGGTCTTCCTTTTTTGCAATATAATATTTCATAAATATTAATAAATATTTTTTATATAATTTATATATTTTTTACATCAAAAGCTAAATTCCATTGTTAATAATGATAAAAAATATTTTTAAAGTATATATTTTTTATACTTATTTACTATTTTCTTATTAAAACCGCAAGACCGTAAAATTTTTATATTTTTTGCAACCTTGCAACCTTTTGCAATGTTGCGGTATTCATTTATTGAATTCCCAATACCACACATCATTCATTTTTTTTGCTTTTATTTTTAATTCTTTTTTTGCAGTTTCTAATGTTCTCCTAGAAATACCTTTTTCATCAGCCATACTAAAAATTTCACTACTTTGTATCATGTTTGAACTTTCTGAAAGTTTTTGTAACATTTGTTTTGCCTGTTCCAGCTTATTTATTTTAGGGACAATACCGCCTAATACTTCATCGGCAGTAATTTCATAATCCCCTAGCCATTCAAATCCTCTTTCAGATAATCGAAATGCTTTGGAATGTCCAAAAGCTGCAATATTATTTTTTATTTGAACCACAGCTCTAATATCAGGCTCTCCTTTTACTCTACCAACTAGCAATACACTTCTTGCTACTGCAAAAAAGTCAATAGAACCCATACCTCTATATACTGCTTTATTTCCTGCTGCCTTATTCATATGCCCAATTAAAAGAATAGCACATTGATATTTTTCTGCTAACATCCCTAACTGCTTTGTTATATTTCTTGCTTCATTTGCTCTATTCATGTCTATTCCTCCGCCTAAATATGCCTGTATTGGGTCTAAAATAAGCACTTTTGCATTTGTTTGTATCAGAGCCTTTTCTAGTCTTTCATCTGTCATAGACAATAATTTGCTGCTTTCATCAATCACTAATATTTTACGGCAATCTGCTTCTGCATTTTCTAGTCTTGGCTTTACTGTATCTGCAAGACCATCTTCTGCTGTTTGATAGATAATTGTTACAGGCTCTTGTGTCATAATTTCGTTTTCTAATCCTCTACCATTTGACAATTTTGCTGCTATGTTTAATGCAAGTGTCGTTTTGCCATCACCAGGGTCACCTTGAATAATAGTCAATTTTCCATAAGGGATAAAAGGATACCAAAGCCATTCTATAGGCTGTGTTTGAACATCTGACATTTTAATCATTTTCACATCTGCTTCTTTCATAAAAAGTCCTCCATTTTTTTATAAAATTCTATTGATACAATGAAGAACCTCTGTTATACTTATATTATATTGGTAGATAACAGAAGTCCTTCAGTTATCACAAGTCTTAGCAGGTGGTGCTGTTAAGGCTTATTTTTTTCACTGTCAATTAAATCTGCTATCTTTCTTTGCTGATTTGGATATAAATGACCATAAGTATTTAATGTAATTCGTATATCTTTATGTCCTACTCTTTCTTTTATCAAAATAGGGTCAACCCCTTTATTAATCAAGTACGCAACGTGTGAATGTCCATACGATATAATTAAGACAAATCAGAAAACCCAGTAAAATCAAGGGTTTAAACGGTTTGTCTTTTCTTTTTATACCCTTTTTCCAATAGATTTTATGTCCAAAAAATGCACTAAAAACTGAATTTGTCATAAACACGACAAAAAAATAAGCAAATGAAAGGAATGGTAAGTATGGCAAAAGTAATAGCTATTTGTAATCAAAAAGGTGGAGTAGGCAAAACAGTTACTACTGTCAATTTAGGAATCGGTTTAGCAAGAGCAGAAAAAAAGGTACTGTTAGTAGATATGGACGCACAAGCGTCATTGACATTAAGTTTAGGATACCAACCAGAACAAATAGAAACGACAATCGCCAGTATTATGGGGCAATATATGAGTGAGAGTAACATTAAAAGCAATGTGTTAAAAAGTATTTTACATCACAAAGAAAAAGTAGATTTATTACCTTCTAATATCGAATTATCTGGATTAGAAGCAGCACTTGTCAATACAATGAGCAGAGAAACTGTATTAAGAAACTCTTTAAAAGTATTAAGAGATAAATATGATTATATTATAGTGGATTGTTCTCCATCATTGGGAATGTTGACAATCAACTCTCTTGCCTTTGCAGATACCGTGTTAATACCAGTGCAGGCACAATATTTATCTATAAAAGGTTTGGAGCAGTTAATCAAAACAATTTCCAGAGTAAGAATGTGTATCAACAGAAAATTAGATATAAGTGGAATACTGATTACAATGGCAAATATGAGAACCAATTATTCTAAAGAACTGGTAACTCTTTTACATCAAAATTATGATGTAATGGGGTAGAAAGAATGGCAAAAAAAAGAGGGTGGAAAAAATATTAAAAAAGCGGGAGATGTAGGAATAGCAAGGGATTGCAAGAAAAAACAAAAAAGAATTGACATTCTTGGTGGACGGGGGAAAAAGGGAAAACAGGAGCAAAAGGGAGGAGTTAAAAAAATGAGAAGGATTTTTTAACTTTTTTTTTAACTTTTTTAAAAGCTAGTAAAATCAAGGTTTAACAGTTTTTTAAAAGGGAAAAAAACAAAAAAAGAGCTGGAAGAAGAAGGAAAATATTGACGAACTAATATTGACGAACTAGGCATTTTGTTCGCCAATCAGAAAAGCTAGTAAAATCAAGGGGTTGAGAAGACAGGAAAAGAAAAAGCAAAAAAATGGTTCAAAAAGAATGGCAAAGTGTAAAAATGAAAAAGAATGAAAAATAGTTCAGTGTAGTATCAAAATAAGAAAAAACAATTTAGAGAAAAGAGGAAGAAAAAAATGATAAAAGCAAAATTTGAAAAAGAATCCTATGCCATAAAAGGAGCAAGAGCAAAAGTAAAAGCTGACATAGAAATGAAAGGCACTTTCGGCACGGTAAGAGATGAGCTTATCGAAGGAATTATAAAGATGATAAAGGCATTTTTCAGAGAAAAAAATTTAAAAAAAGGTTCCTGTATGGAATTTGTAAGATTTTTAATAGATGTTTTAGAAGAAGAATTTTTAAAAGAAGAAGGGAAAAATAAAAAAATAACTGGCAAAGAGAAAGGGGTAAAGTGAAGCAAGGAAATCAATTTATAGGGACATAAACGCTTCATGCTGCATCAGCAAGCAATAGAAAATAGAAAGATTAAAAATAGATTAAAAAGAAAGAAGGGTAACAAAAAGAAAAAGAGGGTGGTTATATATCAATAAGAGGACAAAATTAGAAACATAGAGAGAAAAGAAAAAAGACAGAAGAAAATGCCTTCTGTCTTTTGTATTAAGGAGTATCTTTATTTTGAATTTCTATTAAAGAATTTATGAGGGTTAATACAAGTGTCTTGTTGTCTTCATTTAACATACTATATTTTTGTGTTATTTCTTGAGCTATTTTATTAGAATTATCAAGTAAAAATTCTTTATAATTTTTCTTTTCTACTTCATTATTTAAAAAGTAATCAATAGATATGTTAAAGAAACTAGAAATATCTCTAATTGTATCTATAGAAATACTTTTTGAATTTCTTTGTTTCATACTGGAATACGTAGAAGTAGGAATTTTTATCGCTTCACACATATTATTTTGTTTTAAGTGGTTTAACTTTAATAGAAAATCAATTTTTTCATATATAGGTAACATAGTAATATATTATCCTCCTTTAAATTTAGGATAAGTATAACACATAAATTTGCAAATGCAAATATTTTTTTATAAAAAGATTGACAAATGTTCAAATGCGTATTATTATATAAATATAAAACGCAAATGCGAAAAATAGAAAGGGGACTAGTTTATGAAGGTTTATGGGAATTTAATGGCTGAAATAGCTAAAAGAGGATATACAAAGAAAGAAGTAGCAGAAAGTATAGGATTATCAAGAAACGCATTAGCGAATAAACTTAATTGTAAAACCTCTTTTAAAGTAGAAGAATTAGAAACTATGCATAAAAAGTTTTTTCAAGATTGTGAATATGTTTATCTTACTGAACTTTATGAAAGAGCAGCAAGATAATAAATGAAATAATATATGTATTCAAGCTGTGGAATAAAAAATGAAAGGAAAATAACAAATGAGTGTATTACAAGTAATTGAGCAAAGGGAGATATTAGAAAAACAGCTAACAATGTATGGAGATTTTGAAGACCCCTTGTTTTTAGCAAAGGAAGTTGCAGAATGGATTGACTATGATGTAAGCAGTATCAATAAAATGATTAGCAACGTTGATGAAGATGAAAAGGTTCGGAACATTATTCCGACCCTTGGCGGAAATCAAGAAATGTGGTTTTTAACAGAAGATGGATTATATGAGGTGTTGATGCAGAGCAGGAAGCCTATTGCAAAGCAATTCAAAAAAGAAGTAAAAACATTATTAAAAAATATTAGAAAAAGAATGTTTTCACCAAATTACATAAGTGGGA
>CAJTDC010000019.1 GCA_910575055.1 Clostridia bacterium | reverse complement strand
ATAGAAGTTTGTTTCAAAAATTTATTATTGCTCGATTTTTGACTCTTTTTTCTTGTATTCAGTTTTCAAGGTGCATACAGACTTCTTTTCGTCTGTTACTGGAGATTGCGAGATTCGAACTCGCGACCCCCTGCTTGCAAGGCAGGTGCTCTCCCAACTGAGCTAAACCCCCATATCCATTACATAAAAACTATGTAATGATACATTTTAATATTATAACAGAAAACATTACAAAAATCAACTATTTTTTGCATAACATTTTCTTTTTTTATGCTTTTTGAAACATTGCTTGAATATATTAACACGCAAAAAATATTTTGTCAACACTTTTTTTATTTTTTATGCAAATATTTTTAATACCATATATAAAAGCAAATTATTATGATACAAAAATGCTGTAATGTGGCTCTTTTCCAATAACATAAAAAATACTTGAAGTGCCTCATTATAATAAAAAAATGTTAATATAATACCAATAAACCATACTAAAAATATTCCTTTTGCTCCACCAATAGCAAAACCACACAATCTATTTACTGTACTAATCACAGGAAGTTTTGAAACAATATTTAATGCACTCAAAAACAATTTCATTACAATATAGAATGCTACTGCCACCAAAACAACACTAATGACATTTAAACAAATATTTGCGAAATAACTTGCAATATAATCTTGTAATTTTTCTGTTTCAAAAAGAGAGTGTACTACAGAATTATTGTTTTCAAGCAAAGCACTTTTTAAAAATTCTGGTATATTCATATTATTTATAATACTGGTTTGAGATTGTTCTGCATTTGCTTCTAATAGCTTGCCTAAATGTAAGCCTTCATATACATTTTTTTTAAAAAAATCAAATAAGGAGGTTGTTCTAAGAAATTTACTAAAAATAGGAGATACTATTTTTGATCCAAAAAAAGATACTACTACAGGCAAAAAACCTAAACAAGCATACAAAAAACCTTTATAATAGCCTATCAATGCAGGTACTACAATCATCAATAACACAATACCGTCCAAAAGCCATACCATATTATTATTTTGTATCATTTGTATCACTCCCTCATTATAGTATGCTTTATTGTATAAAATGGTGCAGAATATTATTTTTATTCTGCACCAGACACAATACTACATTTGTATTATTGTATACTATTTTACTTCACTTTATCGACTTTTTTTATTTTGTTTATTTTCATTACCTTTATTATTTTATTCTGTTGTACTTCATTGTTTATTGTTTTTTTGTTTGCTATCATTTTGTTGTAATTGCTTGTTTTGCTTTTCATTGTTTTCTCCATATTATGGTATTGTTTTGTTATTCTGTATTTCCTTGTTGTTTTGTATCTTTATTGTCTTGCTGTTTTGTATCTTCTTTTTTTTGTTGTTCTGTATCTCCTTGCTGTTCTATATCTTCATTTTCTTGCTGTTTTGTATCCGTATTGTCTTGTTGTTCTGTATCTTTATTGTCTTGTTGTTTTGTATCTTTATTGTCTTGTTGTTCTGTATCTTTATTTTCTTCCTGTTTTGTATCTTTATTTTCTTCCTGTTTTGTATCTTTATTGTCTTGCTGTTCTGTATCTTTATTGTCTTGCTGTTCTGTATCTGTGTTGTCTTGTTCTTCTTCTTGTTTTTTGATTATTCTTTCTGTATTTTGTACATTTTCTTTTTGTTCTTTTACAGTAGTATCTTGACTTACTGTATCCATATTCAATATTACTGCATTATCATTTGTAACAAAAAGTACATTGTTTACATTTTCCATAAGTAAAACATCTACCATATCCTTTGTTGCAGTATATTCCCAAAAAGCTCTACCCCCTATTTTAAAACCATAATACGTCTTATTACAGCCTATTACAGTACCTGTATTATCACAGTTTAAATAAGTTACAGCATCTTTTGCCTGAAAAGAAGCAATTTCTTTCCCATCACCATTTATCCAGCTTACATAGCCCTGTTTTTTACTATTTTTGCCTGATATCGCTCCACCATATGCTATTACAACATATTTCTTTTTTTCTACTCCTATGTAACTAATATGATTTGTTAGTTCTATTGCCCAACGTTCTTCTCCATTAATTCCTATACCATACAATGCCCTATCAGAAACCATAACAAGGTTCCCATTATCTAAATAAAACACTTTAGGTATCAATTCATTATTTTTAATTACTCCTGAAAACATACTTTCACTGAAATTTTTTCCTTCTGACTCATTTACAAAGAAAAAATTGACTTTCCCTATAGGTTCTACATCTGTTGTATCCAAATAACTTATTGCAAATACTCTATTATCATCTGATATGTCCACAGAAAGAGGATAAACACCTTTTTCTCCTTCTTGTCTTCCTGTCAGTTGTGTTCCTTCTTCATCATAAATCATAACGGTATAAATTTCTTTATCTTTTGTTATGACTGCTAAATATCCATTTCTATTTAATGCAAAATACAAAACATTTCCTGTACTTTGTGCTGTATATAATAAGCCTGTTTCACTATAAACTTTAACACTTTTTCCGGACAAATCTCCTATTGCATAATAATTTCCTTCTCCTATTAGTTCTGGTGCTGTCATAGTAAAAGTATCATTCCATTTTTGGTCACCCATACCATTCATATATCTTGCACCATCTTTTGTACACATCAAAAATTTTTTTCCTTTTGTAGCAAACAATGCTCCTCCTGAAGACAAACTAATACTATTTTTTTCATTGCCTTCTTCTACTATATCTACTATATTTTCTGCTGTATCTTCTTTTTCTGTTTGTATTGTTTTTTTCTGCTGCAAAGAAGAAAGTATTGTATTGATTTTTCCTTGTCCATAAAAAGTATCTACATAATACAAACCACAGCTTCCGCCTACCATCAGAGCAAACAAAAATAGTATCACAATATATTTTTTACTTGTTTTTTTCCTTTTTTCTATTTTATTTCCTTCTTCCAAATAATAAATCCTCCTTTTACAGTATTCCCCCTTAACCTAAATCATTATACTCCTTCGTATTACTTTCGTACAGATAGAAAATTGATTTTTTTAACAAAAATAAAAGGGTGAACAATCTGTTCTACCCCTTTATTTTTTATTTATCGTACTAAACCCCAATTCTTATTTCTTTCATTAGCCTTTTATCAATTTATCATAAAGAGCAATATATTTCCCTGCGGAATTTGACCAGGAATAATTGCAATCCATAGCATTTCTTACTACATTTGCCCATTCCTCTGCTCCCATATGATATACTTTTAAAGCCTCACGAAATGCCCAAAGCAATCCATTACCATCATAACTTTCAAATACAAAGCCATTGCCTTGTTTTGTTTCTGTATCATAATGTGTAATGGTATCTGCTAAACCGCCCGTTTTTCTTACAATAGGCACTGTGCCATATCTCAGGCTAAACATTTGCCCCAATCCACATGGTTCAAAGAAAGATGGCATCATAAACAAATCACTTGAAGCATATATCCTTTGTGCTAATGTATCATCAAATAAAATGTTTGCACTCATTTTTCCAGGATATTGTTGTGCCATACTTTTGAAAATATACTCATATCTATTTTCTCCTGTACCTAAAAGTACAAATTGTATATCTTCTCTCATTATTTCACCAAACACTTGTGTCAAAATGTCTAATCCTTTTTGGTCTGCTAATCTTGTAATCATACCAATCATTGGTACGTCCCTTTGTTCTAATCCTAGATACTGCTGCAACTCTCTTTTATTTTCTTTCTTTAATTCAATGCTATTCCTATCAAAGTTTCTCACTAAGCGTTTATCTGTTGCTGGGTCATTTGCTTGATAATCAATACCATTTATAATACCACTCAAATGTTCTTTTCTACTTCTTAACACACCATCCATACCATAACCATACTGTGGTGTCTGTATTTCTTCTGCATACGTATTACTTACAGTGCTAATATGGTCTGCATACATCAAGCCCATTTTCATATAACTTACATTACCATAAAATTCTGCATTTCCATTGTCAAAACACCAATTTGGTACTCCCAACAAATCCATAGTTTCTCGACCAAATACGCCTTGATACTGTAGATTATGTATGGTATAAAGTGTCTTAATTCTGGAATAAAATATCATTTTACTATAAGACTCTTTTAACAACATACAAATAGGTCCTGTTTGCCAGTCATTACAATGTATAATATCTGGATAGTAATCTATCGTTGACAACATATGCAATACTGCTTTACAGAAAAATGCAAAACGCTCGTTGTCGTCCCCATAACCATAAAGTCCTTCTCTGCCAAAATAAAAATCATTTTCTATAAAGTACACAGGAAATGTGCCACTATTTTTTCTTAATATTTTTGCTTCCTGTGTTCTCCAGGCAAGGTTTATCAAGAAAGAACCCACATATTCGACATCTTGCATATGCTCTTCTTTTATCGTTGCATATTTAGGAAGTACCACTCTTACGTCAACGTCTGCTTCTTTTAATGCCTTTGGTAATGACCCTACAACGTCCCCCAATCCACCACTTTTTGCATAAGGTGCTGCTTCAGAAGAAACTAGCAATATTTTACGTCTTTCACTTGCCACCAATAACCACCCTTTCTCCAATGATTGACACATTTGTTTGTATTAATTTTACTACAAAACACTGCTTGTTCGCAAGTCATAATATTAACAAAATTTTATAATTTCACACAAAATTTCTTTTTTTGGCTTATACTATGCAAAATTAGTGATATAATAACTGTGATAATATGGCTGGAATACAGCTTGTAATACAATATTATATACCATTTTTATGAGAAAGGATGATTTTTATGGACAAATTACCTAAAAGAACGGAAATAAACACAAATTATGCGTGGCATTTAGAAGATATTTACAGCAATATTGAAAAATGGGAAAAAGATTTTGCTATTTCTCAAAAATCTATTGCGTATTTAAGCGATTTTTTCGGAAAAATTAGTACATCTGCACAAACATTATTAGACTGCCTCAATCAAAGCAACACCACCTCTCTTATGATAGAAAAGCTATATGTTTATGCTTTTATGCACTTTCACGAAGACAGCACAAATACCACATACCAAAAACTTTCTTCTAGAGCAGAAAATCTTATTATACAATACTCTGCTGCAACTGCTTTTATTATACCTGAAATACTCACTATACCAGAACAAACACTTAGTGATTTCAGAAAACAATTACCCGAATTTGAAGTATACAATCACTTTTTTGAAAACATACTTCGCCAAAAAGAGCATACTTTATCCGCTGAACAAGAACAATTTCTTGCTCAAACAAGCGAAATCGCAAATGCTCCTCAAAATATATTTACTATGTTAAACGATGCAGATATGAAATTTGCTATCATTCACGACGAAAATGGTAATGAAGTAGAACTGACAAAAGGTCGTTACACTTCTTTTTTAGAAAATAATTGTCGTGATGTTCGTAAAGAGGCATTTTTTGCACTCTATGACAGCTACCTCAAACAGAAAAATACCATTGCTGCTGCTTACGGTGCCAGTGTAAAATGTGATGTCTTTTTTGCCAAAGCCAGAAAATACACTTCTTCTGTTTGCGCTGCATTAGAAGATGACAATATTCCTATTAGCGTATATGACAATCTCATACAGACAGTACACAAATTTTTACCACTTTTACATCGCTATGTTTCTTTACGTAAAAAAATGTTAGCACTTGACCAAATTCATATGTACGATTTATATGTTCCTCTTGTTGCTGAGGCAGATAAAAAAATATCTTATGATGAAGCAAAACAAACAGTATTAAAAGCACTTTCTGTATTAGGCCAAAACTACACCAATGCACTTCAAAAAGGTTTTGACAGTGGCTGGATAGATGCTTACGAAAACGAAGGCAAAAGAAGCGGTGCTTACTCTTGGGGAGTATATGGCGTTCATCCTTATGTGCTTTTAAACCACAACGACAACATAAATAGTATGTTTACACTCGCTCACGAAATGGGTCACGCTCTCCACAGTTATTTTACTTGGCAAAAGCAACCTTATTTATACAGCGGACACAAAATATTTGTGGCAGAAGTGGCTTCTACCTGCAATGAAGCATTACTTATGCACTACCTTTTAGAAAACACACAAGATATTACTATGAAAAAATATCTTATCAATTACTTTATGGAACAATTCAGAGGTACACTTTTCAGACAAACAATGTTTGCTGAATTTGAAAAAATCACTCACGATATGACAGAAAAAGGAGAACCTCTTACTTGCGAAAATATGAGCCAAATTTATTATGATTTAAACAAACAATATTTTGGCAATGATATTATCATTGATGAGCAAATTGCCATAGAATGGGCAAGAATACCTCATTTTTACAATGCTTTTTATGTTTATCAATATGCCACAGGTTACAGTGCTGCTATTGCCTTATCTCAAAACATCATAAAACAAGGACAGCCTGCCATTGACCGCTATATTGATTTTCTTTCCAAAGGCAACAGCGAATACTCTATTGATTTGCTCAAAGGGGCAGGTGTAGATATGACAACAGCTACTCCTATTGAAAACGCTATGAAAGTATTCGAAAGTTTATTAAATCAAATGGAAAGTTTATTATAACACTTTCTTTTTACACGGGGGACTTTTACAGTTCCTCTTTTTATATGCACAAAATCCAACAAATACACTCCCTTTTACCACAACATTGTTTTTAGAGTGTTTAGATTTTATTTTTTTTCAAACACAGTAACGCTCTTTTTCTCAAAAAGAGCATATATATTTTCTTTTCTTTACTTTGTAACTTTCTGTATACATTTTTTTAGAAACTTTATTTCTAAATTGCCACGCCTAACCAATTTATTCCTACAATAACACGGATTAGGTATAGCCTATTATCCCCACGTCTAACCAATTCATTTCTGCAATGACACGGATTAGAAATAGTTTTTTATATAAAGATATCTTATATATCATATATAATACATAAAAAGTATCAAATTACATTATTGTACTTTTTTCTTTTCTATACAAATGGACAACAACATGGAAAGCACATACATCACTACTGCTACACCTACCAAAGTTATTAAAACACTGCTATATGTTATTTCTCCTCCCCATATTCTTATCACTGAAATCACGATTGCTATAATTACAGCAATGGCACAAATCACATACGATCTACCTTTTTCTGCACCAAAGCGATACATCAGCGGAAATGAAATCGCTTGCATAATTGGTATAAAAAACAGTGGCAATATTTCAGCACTAACATATTGTATTGTAATAGGAGCATAAGGTCTTGTAAAAAGCAATATTTCTATTTGCACTAGCAGTAATCCTACCACATTTAAAAGCAAACAAATACCAAACAATACCAATCCAAACAAATATCTACTACACACCACTGTTTTTTTACTCACAGGGAAAGCATACTGATATTCATTCCATTTACTATAGTTATCATAGCTAAAAGGCAACATTGAAAAGTTTCCTCCTATCATAATGGATATAAACGATATTGCTGAAATAGTATTTGACTGCACAAAGCTAAACACTATAAAAAATACCGAAAATAATAGCACTGTTTTCCACATCTTTTTCATATAAATTACATCTTTATACAATAATCCTATCATAGTTTTTCTCTCCTATCTCTCGTGATAAAACACCATAATATCCTCTAAACTTGCATTATCCATTACTGCACCATCATATTTTCTCAAAAACATCTTTTTATTTTGTACTAGCACTTTACAGCCAAAAGCATATTGTTTTACGCTGACATAATCTTTTACATCTATTTCTTTCAAATCCTCTTTCGAAAAACTAGCAA
The DNA here is from genome assembly GCA_910575055.1 of Clostridia bacterium. Taxonomy (GTDB): domain Bacteria; phylum Bacillota; class Clostridia; order Lachnospirales; family Anaerotignaceae; genus Coprocola. Next base: position 53,857 of record CAJTDC010000019.1, on the reverse strand, counting down.
CACCATAATTTTCTAACAATTCCTCTTTATTTTTACTCAATATCACATTACCTTTTTCTATCAATGTAATATAATCTGCTATTTTTTCTAAATCTTCTGTAATATGAGAAGAAAGCAACACAGAATGACTTTCTATTTCCACAAACTCCTGTAATATATCTCTCATTTGTTGCCTTGCCACAGGGTCAAGCCCATTCATAGGCTCATCTAAAAGCAACAACTCCGCTTTATGGCTCAATGCACAAGCAATCGCTAATTTCTTTTTCATTCCCATAGAAAAACTTTTAATGTTTTTATTTACAGGTATCTCAAATTTTTGCAAATAGTCAAAAAAAACATTCTCTTGCCAATTTACATACAATTTTGATATAATTTTATTTACTTCTTTTGCTGTAAACATTTCATAAAATATAGTTTCATCTGGTACAAATGCGATTTTTTGTTTGATTTCATTTTGTTTTGTAACACTATCCATACCCAACACTTCAATATTTCCTCCGCTAAGCGAAATTAAATTTAGTACCAATTTTATCAATGTTGTTTTTCCTGAGCCATTTTCCCCTATCAATCCCATAATGCTGCCCTGTTCTAAATTCATTGTAACAGGTTGCAAATGAAACAAATCAAATTTCTTTTCTGCATTATTCCATACAATACTATTTTTCATTCGTTATCCTCTCCATACAGTATTTTTACTATCTCTATCAATTCCTTTAGTGATATCCCATTCATTTGTGCTTGTTCTACTGCACATTTGATATGTTGTTCTATTTGTTTGAATTGTTCTTCTTTTATTAACTCCAAATTCTTTTTTGCTACAAAACTACCTTTTCCCATTACTGTTACAATAAATCCAGCATTTTCTAATTCCTCATATGCTCTTTTTGTTGTAATCACACTAATTTTAAGTTCTTTGGCAAGTGTTCTCATAGAAGGCAGTGCTTCTCCTTCTTTTAAATTGCCATTCATAATATTTTTTTTCATCTGTGTTATAATCTGTTCATAAATCGGAACAGATGATGTATTACTTATAATAATATCCACTTTTTCCCTCCTATTACAAGTGTATATATTGTATATATACACTATATCACTTTATATACACTCTGTCAATATATTATTTTATTGTAAACTAAAATAATATATATAGTTGACAATAGGACTATATTTCATTATACTGTTATTATCATTTCTTTACATTAGGAGGTTACTTATGAAAACAAAATCAATTACATTTATTGGCTTATTTACAGCAATGTTATGTATTGCTGCCCCTTTCAGTATTCCCATACCCGTCAGTCCCGTTCCTCTTTCACTAGCCACATTTATTATTTATTTATATTCTAATTTATTAGGTTACAAAAAAGCATTGCTTTGTTGTTTGATTTATTTTTTAATCGGTTTAGCTGGTGTACCTGTTTTTTCTGGTTTTTCTTCCGGCATTTCAAAATTATTAGGGCCTACAGGAGGTTATTTAATAGGTTATTTTTTCCTTGCTTTTTTCACGGGATTTTTTGCAGACAAATTTCCTCATAGCATAATACTGCAATTATTAGGTATGGTAATAGGAAGTGCTTTTTTACAATGTTTAGGCACTTTATGGCTTTCTGCACTTACACATACTACATTTTTACAAGCTGCATTTTCTGGTGTTATTCCCTTTTTGCCGGGAGATATCATTAAAATTGCCATTGCAATAACACTTGCCCCTCTTATCAAAAAATATATGGCCAAAACACAACTTTCTTTTGAATAACAAAAAATATAAAGTATGACTGTACTATATTTAGTATATTCATACTTTTTTAACTATCTAAAATCATTCATCATTTCATTCATCACAGAAAGAACAATCTACTATATCAATAGGAATTTCTTTTTTTAAAGCAAATTGGAGTGTCATATTTGTACCACTACGAGCAGTTATTTTGTTTTTATGACATACAGCAAGCAAACAATCTGCCTTATCTACTATATATTGATTTCTTTTTCTGTATGCCTGCTGTTTTGCCTCTCCACTATCGCTTACAATAACAACTTCTTCACTATGTTTTATAATTCTTTTCAGTCTTTCTGAACTTCTATTTGTCCAGCTTTTATTATGTCCTTCAAACGGTATTGCAAGCATTATTTTAACATCACAATACGCTTCATAGCTTTTTAGTTGTATCAATAGCTCTGCTGCCCACATATCAACGCCTTCTGCCCCACCAACCCAAAATGTATGCACTCCTCTTTTATATAAATGTTTTAATTCTTTTTTTATTTTCTTTTTTAATCTCTTGCACATTATATCATCTTCATTGTTTTTAAATGAAAACCTTGATGGTCTATGTCCTGTAATTGCACACACTTCCATAAGTAATTTCCTCCTTGTTTATATGGCTTATTTTCTTGTATTGATGATACTAAAATTAGTTTTAAATATTTAATCCTTATATTTAAGTATTATATCATTGATTTTTAAAATATCAACAAATAAATCAAGTAAATAATATTTAATACTTCTTTTTAAATAAGGATAAAATAATTTAAAAGGAGATAGAGAAATGAATAATACTTTAAAAGATGATGACTTAGAATTACTATTACAATATGAAACATTCTTACGACAACGCATTATAAAATTAAGTATAGAAAAAGATATAACAGAACACGCTTTAAGTTTACAGCTTGGTAAAAATGGTTCTTATATTAGAGCAATTACAAATAAAATCGCATTGCCTTCTGTAAGAGAACTATTTAATATTATGATATTTTTTGAAATTACACCATTTGAATTTTTTATAAATTTAGGTAGTGAAAATGAACTGCGTACAAAACTATATGAAAAAATAAGAAAATTACCTAATGAAGATTTAGAAAAATTATCTACTTTTCTATCTTGGTTTGAAAAATAAAACAACAAAAAAGAGAACTTTTATAAATAAAAAAGTTCTCTCTTAGCTTGTCAAAAATATTGACTTTATAATAAAAAAGGGTATTTTTTCCATACAATTTTTTACAACACAAACAATTTCGCAATATTAAAAAACACCATTAATGCAATACTATCCACCAATGTCGAAATCAAAGGACCTGCCATAATTGCAGGGTCAAATTTCATTATTTTTGCAAATATAGGAAGCAAACACCCCACACATTTCGCTACTACAACTACAAGGCACATACTTACAGAAACCGTTAAATCTACCCAAAATGTAGTACTTCTACTAAACAATGTCAATCTTAACATATTGATACTTCCCAGCAATATACCACAAATTACACCAACTCTCAATTCTTTCCATATTACTCTCAATATATCTTTTGTTTCAATTTCTCCTACCGCCATACCCCTTATAATTATAGTAGAAGCCTGAGAACCTGCATTTCCTCCTGTTCCTGTCAATGTGGGTATAAAACTAGAAAGCACTACTGCCGCACTCAAAAGCCCTTCATATCCATTTATAATCACTGCTGATATTGTTCCCGAAAGCATAAGCACACACAGCCACACTATTCTATTTTTTGCAAGCTCAAACACACTCGTTTTTAAATATTCCTCATCAGAAGGCAATAATGCTGCCATTTTTTCAAAGTCCTCTGTAGTTTCCTGCTCTATAACGTCTACAATATCGTCTACTGTAATAATACCTACCATACGGTTCTCTTTATCCACTACAGGCAATGAAATCCAATTATATTTTTTAAATATATTTGCTATGTCTTCTTGGTCATCTAATGTATGCACAGAAACAACATCATCTTCCATCAATTCCTTTATCACAACATCATCTTCTGCTAATATCAGTCTTCTCAAAGGCACTACTCCCAAAAGTACCTTTCTATCATCTAACACATAACAAGTATATATTGTTTCTTTATCTAATCCTGTTTTTCTCAAATATCGCATTGCTCTATCCACTGTCATACTCTCTCTCAACTGCACAAACTCTATTGTCATAATACTTCCTGCGGAATTTTCTGGATAATTTAAAAATTGATTGATGAGTTTTCTTGTTGCTGTATCTGTATTACGCAACACCTTATTTACCAAATTAGCAGGTGCTTCTGACAAAAAGTCTACAGTATCATCTAAAAACATCTCATCTACTATATTACGCACTTCATTATCTGTAATGGACTGTACAATATGTTCTTGCATATCTGAGTCCATATAAGAAAATGCTTCTGCCGCGGCATCTTTTGTAAGCAGTCGAAACAAAAATAACTGCTTCTCTCCAGAAAGTTCTTCAAATAATTCTGCAATATTAGCAGGATTTTCTTCATTTAATTCCTTTTTTAATGTAATATAATCTCCTATCTCCATAAACTCTATCAATCTTTGTTGATTTTCTTTTAATTCTTCCATTACTATCACCCTATCTTTTTCATTTTTTGCACAAAAACAAACCTTTGTCACAACTACAAAGGCATTAGGGCTTTGGAAATGAAATTTTAATTATACTATTTCTGTGACCAAATACCCAACAGTATTGTTTTGTGTGCTTCTATTATATTTTTGTTGTATTATATCAGTATCGTTACACTTCGGACTACTGCCGCTATCTTCCATATTTGGTCACCCCTTTATTTTTTTATTATATTTAGTATATGCTCTCAAAAAAATTCCGTCAAGTTTTTTTGTCAAAATAGAAAACATTGGTCATTGTATACATATCGCATCTATTTTACACTTTTCAGCAGATGTGATATGAATGTCTTTGTTCTTTTTTTTCTTTTTAAAGCATAAACTAGCTAAAAACACAGGAGGATACTTATGCAGATACCATATGTTAAATATTTAAAAACAAAAAATCAAGACACTTTACTTGTCTATTTTGAAAGAAATACATTATTTTTTAAAATTGGTACACAGTCTGGTTGGTCACACCCCCAAATTATAGCAGACCAAGTAAATCCTTCTTTTGCTCTTAATCAATATCAGCAGGAAATATTTGTGCTCTATAGCACTCATTTAGGGGAACTTTACATTATTAGAACAAAAGACTTTATCAAATGGGACAGAAAACAAATTTCTATAGAAAAAAGAGATTTAAGTCAAACAAAATTTTTTATGATACCAGACCAAAATACTTTACATCTTTTTTACCATTTACCTACAGAAACAGCAAATGTTCACGCACTCATTTATACTGTATTTCGTAATGGAAAGTGGGAAAAGCCTTGTCAAATTGACCGTTTTTTACCCTTTGGACAAACACCCTTTTTCACAGGAAAAAGACATCAAAAACACATTTTACTTTATTATCGCACTGCAAAAAACATTATTACAGCTAGAGAAATGCTTCTTTCTCCTTCTACTATAGGCAGTATGTATCCTGTAATACAAACACCTTATCCCTGTTCTGATTTATCTATTATACAGGACAGAGAAAGAATACATTTGCTTTACATTATAAAAGGACTTTTTCGCAGTCAAGTGATTTATCAATACAAACAATCTGCTTCTATCAGTGCTCCTCGTATACTATGGGAAAGCAGTTCCTGCGAACAATGCTTGATATTTCAGCAAAACAACAAATTAGAAGCAATATGGATTTCAAATAGTCAACCTTACTGCTGTCAATCTATTAACAACGGAAACAGTTTTAGCCCCATAGAACAATATACTGCACTATTTCCTTATCATTGTATCAAAGGAGAATTTTTGCCAGAAGAAAATAGTACTCTCAATGCCTCTGAAGCTTTTGGAGATGCTCAAAATGGTTTTCAATTAGCTATTTTTACTTCAACCGCTTCTGCTATAACACTTTTAACAAATGATATTATAGCAGCTTCTCGTACATCTCCTGAAACAATTTCTGATTTTACTTCAGAACAACATTCTAAAAGTCAACAGATTGAAGAGTTAACAAAATTACTTATACATAGAGGGGAAGAAATTGCAAAATTAAATATGCGTTGGAGAGAAAAACACAATCAAACAGAAACAGAAAAACAAAATCTTACATTACAAGTAGCTTCACTAGAATTAGAAAATCAAGCACTAAAACAGCGTATTATGGATTTAGAAGCATTACAATCACAAACAGAAAAAACTACAGAAACTACTGCACAACAAAACGAAAATACTACTATTTTTACACAACAAAATTCAGAACAAAATGATACTCTTTTTCCCAAAGAAAGTACCTTTACACAACAAGATACTTCACAACAGCAACAAGATATTTCACAGCAACAAAATACTCTTATGCAACAAGATATTCCCCAACAAAGTTCTTCTCCCTTTCCTCAAAATGAACAGTAAACACTTGAATAACAAAAAATACATACAAAAAACACCGAGAAAATAAGCTTCTTGGTGTTTTTCTATTGTAGAAAATGCTTTACAAAACTACTATATTTACTATAACACAATATTCTTCTATATTAACAATACTAACAAAATCAGCCACTTACATTTTGTTCTACCAATATACCATTCATTTTATTAGCAAAAGCCTGTATTTTATATTCCTCTATGGTAGAAAAATTTGTTTTCCCATCTAGTTGTATCAATTCTCCCTTTTTATAGGCTTGATTTTTTGTTGCTATTTTTAACAGCTTTTTTTCCACAACTGTCATTTTATCATACTGAAAATATCCTCCTATTGACGCAATACAAGCAGCGTGATTTACCAAATCTCTTGAAAAACTATTCAAGGCATACCCCTTTATTTGATTATAAATTTCTGTCATACAACAAAAACAAATACCAAAATGTCTTTGAAGCAATTCCATATGATATTTTTTTCCAAACTTTTTGACATATTTGGGAACATCTCCTGCATAAACTGCACTAAATAGTATTACTTTATGATATTGTGAAAAATCAATTTGTTTTGTTTCTTTTAAATCTACAACATCAACTTCTCCTTCCAACATATCCGCTAAAACAGGTGCATATTGTTTTGTTGCACCATATTTTGAAGCATAACCCAACAATGTTTTCAATACTACCCTCTCCTTTTGTTTTTTAAATAGAAATAGAGAAATCATTTAGATTTCTCATTTTTCTTGTTCAATCAAATTTTCAGTTATTTCTGCAACATCTGCAATGACTTCTGTACAATCTTGTCTATGTGCAGAAATTGCACAGCAATTTAATGTTTCATATTTATCGTGAAACAGCACAAACAACTGCATACGCAACAATTTTGCTTTTTCTTCTGAAAACAAAAGCCCAAACAGCAAAACTGCTCCTACCAAAGCACAACAAATACTACCTACACCAAATCCACTGCTTACAGCACAGCACCCCTGCTCTACTTCTTCTGGTAATGTTACACCATATTTTTCTGCTCCTGCTTTCAATATTACAAAAGAACAATTATATCCTTTTTCGTGATAATACAATGCTTTTTCTTTCATATCTATTTCCCTCCTGAATTTGTCCTTTATTCATCATATGGACAAATACCACTAGAGGTTACATTTTTTATTTTTCAGTTGTTACTTTTGCTGCTACAGGGCGTATTTTCTTTTTATCCCATGTATCTTCTTTACTACGTATCCACAAAAATGCTAATGCTGTAAATATCAAACCTACACCAAACGACAACACTTCTCTATTTATAGCAATATATGGATACAATACATAATATCCCAACACAATGCCTACTACAAGTGCTATCAAAGGAATACCATACATTATTAGCACTGCCTTCATAAAGCTATTATTACGCAGTTCCATAATTACCCAATCACCTATTTTTGCATTACATTCATTATCTGCTTCAATAATCATTTCTTCTTTTTTCATTCCAGCAAGACAAGCACGACATTGTCCACAGGCTTCTGTTCTTGTCATTTGTATTACAGCTAAATGACCTTTTGTATTGATTACTAAACCCTTTTCTCCCATATTTTTGTCTTCCTACCTTTCTATTAAAAAAGCAATTTACACTGTATATTATTTTAACATAAATCCTAGTAAAAGAAAAGGATTTTATACAGATAATATGATAAGCAATACAGCAAATACTGTTAATGTTTTCAGCCATATTTTACATATCGCTTTTCGTCTTTTTTTAATATTACGAGAAGTATACCACACCATTGCCAAACACAATAACAACAATATACAAATATTTTCTTTAAAAAAAGGCAAATATGCTGTTAAACCAAATATACCAAATGAAATACCAAAACAACCTGCTGTAACATAACTCTCCCAGCCTGTTTGGGCAAATTGATACAACAAAAAACACCCTCCTAACAACACAAGTATTGTTCCAAAAAAATGCTTATTGATAAAAGGCAATGTAGTATGTGTTCCCCAAAAGAAAAGCAGTACAAAACAACACCAAAATGCCCACCATTTTCTTTTTTTATAAAAAAGAAGCAACAATGCTCCTTCCAATATTACAATGGCAATCAAATCTTTTTGTATATACTCTGCATAATGCAATACAGTAAAACAAATTAAAAATAGCAGTGTTATCCATATTAAAAAATACTTATATTTTCTTTTTATCATATTTCTCCCCGCTTTTACCCGCTTTTATTACTCTATTTCAGAAATTTTATTCTTTTTCCACTCATAAAGTCTTACCATAAATATTTTTATCAAAGCTCCTAATGGTACTGCTACTATCATACCCAATATACCAAAAAGCCCCCCAAATACTGCCAAAGAAATAATTACAAATGCAGGGTGCAATTCTACACTTTTTCCTACTACTTTTGGCACAATCAATATACTATCTACCTGTTGAAGTACCAACACAATAATCACTGCATACAATGCCCTAATTGGTTCGTTGCTCAAAAGTCCCATAGCTACAGAAAGCAAAAATGCAATGACTGCTCCTACATAAGGTATCAAATTAGAAAATCCTGATATAATACCTATCATAACAGCATAAGGTATTTTCGCTATAAAAAAACTAACACTTATTAATATTGCCATAATAAAAGCATCTGTTACTTGTCCTGTAATATAATTGGAAAATGTACTTGTTACCAAACGACAAAATTCTTTTATATTTTCTGCCCTTTTATGAAAAAATACTTCTACTATATTTTTACAATAATATAATATTTTATTTTTTTCTACCAATACATAAAATGCGATTGTCAATCCTAACACAATATTGATTGCCCAACCTCCTGCTTTTGAAATGGAATTTGCCACACTCATAATACTTGCCTGAAGCAATTCTGATATATTTGTTGTCCAGCCTGCTAATATCCCTTCTACATTTTGAAATATACCATATTCTGCTAATTTAACGCTTATCAATACAAATACATCACTAAAGTCTTGTATATACGCATTTATTTTGTCTGCCAATGCTGTAATATCTGTTGTACCGATTTTTATGACAACATACTGCACAATGGTATAAAATAGCAGCAGCCAAAGCACATAAACTGTTGCTGTTCCTTTCTTTCTTGTAGGAAATGTTTGTTCTTTTTTATTGGGGACATATTTCTCCCATATTTTTTGGAAAAAATCCACTGCGGGGTTCATTAAAAAAGAAAACAACAGTGCAATAATAACAGGTGCAAACACTGAAATTGTTTTTGCTATTACTAAAAATACAAACTGTTTTATTTCTCCCAAATTCCCTACCATATATGCCAATAAATAAATAAGCAATACTGTAAATATAATATGAAATGATATTTTTAAATATTGTTTATCCCACGGTAATTTCATACATTTTCCCTTTCTTAATTTATATCTTATAGCCTATTACAGCTAACAAAAATTCCCATACCCTTTGTACAGAAGCAATATCTACTGCTTCATCTGGAGAATGTGCTCCGCTAATATCAGGGCCAAATGAAATCATATCCATTTCTTCTCCCATTCTTTTACGAAATATACCACATTCTAATCCTGCGTGAATGGCTTTGATTTTTGGCTGTTTTCCATACATAGTATAATAAATTTGTTTACATATTCTTTCTACATCAGAATTTCTTTTTATAGGCCATTCTGGATATTCTCCTTTTACATTAATTTCTGCTCCTGTCAATTTTGCAATCATTTTTATTTTTTGAAGTATCCATTCTTTTCTGCTTTCTACAGAACTTCTCAGTGCATTACAAAATACTACATATTCTTTTTGTGTTTTTACTGCACCAACATTACTGGAACTTTCTACTAAATTACTATAATACAAATCCATTGTTTCTACACCATAAGGTAACAAAAGCAATATCGCAATTAATTTTTCTGCTGTTTGTTTTGAAAAACATTGTGCAACATTTTCTTTCATAGGCAAAAGAGAAAATACAATATTTTCTTCTACTCCTTCATATTCTTTTATACAAATTTCATTAAAATAAGCAATATTTTCTTTTATCTGTTGTACTTGTTCCTGTTTCAGCAAAAGCACTGCTTCAGCTTCTCTTGTGATAGCATTATCTTTTTCTCCTCCTATAATATTAGCTATACTAATATCATATACGTTAAAAATTTCAAAAAGTATTCTTCCCATTAATTTATTTGCACTTGCTCTTTGCAAATGGATATCTGAGCCAGAATGTCCTCCTTTTAATCCTGTGATTTTTAACAAATAAGGCACATATTGTTGTGCTACTTCTTCCCATACAATAGGCAACAAAACATCTGTTTTATTTCCTCCACAACAACCTATTACAAACTCTCCCTCTTCTTCTGAGTCTAAATTGATAAATATTTTTCCCTCCAGTTCATTTACATCAAATGCTTTTGCACCACCCATACCAATTTCTTCTTCTGTCGTAAAAACAGCCTCCAATGCAGGGTGGTCAATATTTTGTGCATCTAATACTGCTAAAATATATGCTACTCCAATACCATTATCTGCTCCTAATGTTGTACCTTGTGCTTTTATTTTTCCCTGTTCTATAAACAGCTTTAATCCATCTGTTTCAAAATCGTGAGAAATATTTCCATTTTTTTCACACACCATATCAATATGAGATTGCAGTATGATTGTTGGTTGTGTTTCATATCCTTTTGTGGCTGCCTTTTTCACAAGTACATTATTTGCCTCATCTTGTTTACAATAAAGTCCTCTCTTTTCTGCAAAATGCACAATATAATCACTGATTTTTTTTTCATTTTTACTTCCGTGAGGAATATTACAAATCTCCTCAAAAAATTGGAATACTGATTTTGGCTCTAAATGTTCTAACAATATTTTCACCTTCCTATTTTTTAGTATAACCTTTTCCATTTTATCACATACCTATCTATTTTACTGCAATTTTTTTACAAAAAAATACTATCTATTACATCAAATCTTTTTTTGTTACTGCTATAGAAGGATAATGCTCTAATGTTGCTAAATCTGTATCTAACGGAACACAATACAACATATAAATACTTTCTGTATCATTTTTTATATATTCTTGCAATTTTTGTTTTGATATATCAACATCGTAACTAATAAATACTACAGACACTACACCTACCTTTTCATTTTCCATACTTTCTATACTTCCCTTACATATTAAATTTATCAAAATATATTTCACCTTCTTATAATAAAATAATTTTCCTTTTATATTACAAAAACCTCTGTGGATTTCTCCATAGAGGTTTTTTTGAAGTCTGTGAACGCTGTACTTCCTTTTTGAATAATAAATTATACTAATCCTTGAGCCATCATAGCAGCTGCAACTTTTTTGAAACCTGCAATGTTAGCACCTGCAACTAAGTCATAGCCTAAGCCATATTCTTCAGCTGCTTCTGCGGATACTTTGTGGATATTTTTCATAATGCCTTTTAATTTTTCGTCAACTTCTTCAGCTTCCCAGCTATATCTCATAGAGTTTTGGCACATTTCAAGTGCGGAAACTGCAACACCACCAGCATTAACTGCTTTAGAAGGTGCAACGATTACGCCAGGTTGTTTTTGTGCATATTCAAGAGCTTCATTTGTTGTAGGCATATTAGCAACTTCAATATAGTATTTTGTACCATTGCCAAGGATTTTTTTGATTTCTTCCATAGTAATTTCGTTTTGTGTTGCACAAGGCATAGCAATGTCAACTTTTTCGCCCCAAGGTTTTGTTTTTGCAACAAATTTGCAACCAAATTTATCAGCATAATCTTGTGCTCTGTCACGTCCGGAAGTTCTCATTTCTACCAAATAGTCAATTTTTTCTTTTGTTACAACACCATCTGGGTCATAAACATATCCGTCTGGACCAGAAATTGTAACAACTTTACCACCTAATTCAGCAACTTTTTGGCAAACACCCCAAGCAACGTTACCAAATCCAGAAATACCTACTGTTTTTCCTTCGAATGTGTCGCCTTCATGTTTTAATACTTCATTTACATAGTATGTTGCACCAAATCCTGTAGCTTCTGGTCTAATTAAAGAACCACCAAATTCAAAGTTTTTACCTGTCAACACACCATTTTCCCAGCAGCCTTTAATTCTCTTATATTGTCCATACAAATAGCCAATTTCTCTACCGCCAACACCAATATCACCAGCAGGAACGTCTACGTCTGGTCCAATATGTCTATAAAGTTCTGTCATAAATGCTTGGCAAAATCTCATAATTTCTGCATCGCTCTTTCCACGTGGGTCAAAGTCAGAACCACCTTTACCACCGCCGATAGGCAAACCTGTTAAGCTGTTTTTGAAAATTTGTTCAAATCCAAGGAATTTTACAATACCTATGTATACAGATGGATGGAAACGAAGACCACCTTTGTAAGGTCCTATTGCACTACTAAATTGTACTCTAAATCCACGATTTACATTTACTTTACCAGCATCATCTACCCATGTTACTCTGAAGGAAACTGCTCTTTCTGGTTCAACTAATCTTTCTAACAAACCACTTTTTTCATATTCTGGATGTTTTTCGATTACTTGTTCCAAAGATTTAAAAACTTCTTCTACTGTCTGAATAAATTCAGGTTCTCCATTATTTCTTACTTTTACCTGCTCAATAACTCTTTCCATATAAGCGTTCATGTAATATCTGACCTCCTAAGTCTAAATGAATGTTAAAAATTTTAGTTAATGTTTTAACGAACTACCACTTTTTCATAAAAAAGGGCTTCCTGCTTTCACAGGCATAAATTCGGACTGTTCTTTTATCCTATTTTTTTACAAAAAGGAAGTTTTGTTTGTCGTTCCTTCTGGCAAATGATGAACAGAAAATACTATGGCTAATTACTACATTGTTGTGCATAGCATACGATTTCCTGTTTTCTGTTTTTTATTATATCACATATTTTAGGAAAGTGCATCATTTTTTTGCAGATTTTCATTTATTTTTGTACAATAATTCAGGCTATTTTTTATACAAAATGACGTTTTATATTTTTTTTGTATGTATTTTTCATTTTTTATAATTCTTTTTTTCATAGAACTATTTTAATTTCCATTATTTTCTATATTATTATTCTATTTGTGCCTAAAAAAGAAAAAAAAGAGGAAACTTCTTTCCTCTCTTTGTATGTATTGCTTATACTATTGTCAAAACAATATCTTGTCATACAAACTTAGCATATTATTCTATTTTATTCAAACACCTTTTTAGAAGCTAAATCTGCTCCTCTTTTTCCCTCTGTTAGAAATTCAATATATTGCCCTGTACCAATTGCTACACAAGAAACAGAATCTTCTGCTACTATTGTATTGATACCTGTTGTACTCGTAATGAGCTTGTCCAATCCATACAAAAGACTTCCCCCTCCTGTCATTACAATACCTCTATCCGCAATATCTGATGCTAATTCAGGAGGTGTTTTTTCTAAAACAGTGTGCACAGACTCACAAATTGCTGTTACAGACTCTTTCAAAGCATCGTGCATTTCATCTGATGTTACTGTAATATTTTTAGGTAATCCTGTAATTAAATTTCTTCCTCTTACATCAAGACTTACAGGTACACTTCTTTCATATGCTGTACCAATTTTAATTTTTAAATCTTCTGCTGTCCTTTCTCCTATCAGTACATTATGTTTCTTTCTCATATATTTTATAATGGCATCATCAAAATTATCTCCTGCTATTTTTAAAGATTTACTGATAACAGTACCTCCCAATGATATTACCGCAATATCTGTTGTTCCTCCTCCAATATCTACCACCATACTACCGTGTGCTTTTGATATATCTATTCCTGAACCTATTGCCGCTGCAATGGGTTCTTCAATAATATGCACACGTCTTGCACCTGCCTGTCTTGTAGCATCTTCTACTGCTCTTCTTTCTACTTCTGTTACACTACTTGGTACACATACTGCAATAGTAGGTTTTACAAAAGAACGTTTTCCTATTGCCTTCTGTATAAAATATTTTAGCATTTTTTCTGTAATTTCATAGTTTGATATAACACCTTCTCTTAATGGACGTATCGCAACAATATTGCCAGGCGTTCTACCCAACATACGTCTTGCTTCTTCTCCTACAGATAATATTGTATTCGTATCTCTATCAATCGCCACAACAGAAGGCTCCCTAATTACAATACCTTGCCCCTTAATATACACAAGAACAGTAGCTGTTCCTAAATCAATTCCTATATTTTCACCAAACCCCATAAAATTCAGCATGGTCATTCTCCTTTTAATATTCTCTTTTTTGCTTTTCTATTACCATTATAACCAATGCACTAACAGAATGAAAGTGATTTCTGATTTTTTCTTTTTCTTTTTATTGACAAATTCAGATAGCACAATACCAAAAATAGTAATATAACAATAAATTTTATATTATAGTAGTTAGTTTGATATTTAACATACTTACCCTTAACACCACAGCTACTTGTATTATAACTACAAAGCAAATCTATTATGATTAAATATTTATTTTATTGATAAAAAATAAAAAGTAATTTCTCAAATAGGAAATTACTTTTTATATTCATATTATTTTATTTCTTGTTTTATGACGTCAAGTGCTTTTTGAAGTTGTGTATCTTCTTCTTCTGGCACTGTATTAACATACAAATATTGTTCTGGCAATTCTACTTCATAATTTGGAGTAATACCTGTTCCCTGTATACAAACACCTTTTGGTGTGTAATATTTTTGTATTGTAATTTTAATTGCAGAACCATCTTTCAAAAAGTACAATCCTTGCACAAGACCCTTTCCAAATGTTTGCGTACCGACCAATTTTCCTACACCCATATCTTGTACTGCTCCTGCCAATATTTCAGAAGAGCTTGCACTATACTCATTTACAAGCAGTATCAAAGGTACTTCAATACAATTTGCATCAGAAATTGTATCTTCTCTATTCCCTTGTTTATCTACTGTATATACAAGCGTACCTTCTGGCACTAATTCATCTGCAATTTCAGAAACCACATTAACAAGTCCACCTAAATTATTTCTTAAATCTATTACAAGCCCTTTCATATTTTGATTTTTCATATCTTTATATGCCTTCATAAATTGGTCATATGTTTTTTCTTTAAAACTTGTAATTTTAATATATCCAATATCATTTTCAAGCATTTTACTTTTTACGGTAATTGTTTCAATTTCTGCTCTTACTAATGACATTTCTAATGTTTCTGATGTACTTTGTCGAAATACAGTGATATTTACTGTAGTACCTTTTTCTCCTTTAATTTTATTTTGTATTTCTTGTGTATCCATAGGGGTCACACTTTCTCCCTCTATTTTTACAATTTTATCATTGGGACGCATACCCGCTTTTTCAGCAGGAGAACCGTCCATAACTGTTGCAACAAGTATATTGCCATCTGTAATATCTTTTGTATATTCAATACCAATTCCTACAAATTCTCCTTTGGTATCATCTATAAAATTTTGTAAATCATCTGCTGGAATATAAGAAGTATAAGGGTCACCTAATCCTGTTACCAATCCTGTATACATCATTTCTTCCATATTTTTTTTATCATAGTCTTCTACATAATACTTATCTATATATTTTTGAATGGTTTTTATTTTTGTTTCTGCTGACATATTTGTACTAAATATTCCCTGCACTACAGAAAGACTTTTTCCTCCTGTTATCAGCAATGTAACAGCCAATACGCCAGATAAAAACCCCTTTGCAAAATCTTTTTTCTCCACATAGTTCGCCTCACTTTTATACTTCATTTATTCCCTTTTGTATACTATGGTGAAACACAGCACATTATGCTATAAAGATTTACAAAAAGAAAATTATTCACCCTTATTTTTTATACACCAAGATATGGTGCTGGGCTAGTATGTTTTCCATTTTTCCTAACTTCAAAATGACAATGAGGTCCTGTAGAATTTCCTGTACTACCACATTTTGCTATAGCTTGCCCTTTTGAAACTTGGTCACCTACAGACACAAGCAATTTAGAATTATGACCATATAATGTAACAAGTCCACCACCGTGATTTATCATTACAGTATACCCAAATCCATTTACATAGCCTGCTGTGATAACTGTGCCACCTGCTGCTGCAACAATATTTGTACCTGTAGGTGCTGGTATGTCATATCCTGTATGAAATTCTCTTCCACTTCCAATAGGCCTATTTCTATAGCCATATCCGCTACTTATGTAAGAACGTCCAGGTACTGGCCATGCAAACTGCCCTCCTGTATATGTTACATTCCCCATAGCTGCACCGCCCCCAGAAGAGGAACTACTACTATTACTCCTACTACTTTGCTGCTGTGCTGCTTTTCTTTGGGCTTCTTCTGCTGCTCTCTTTTTGGCTTCTTCCGCTGCTTTTCTATTTGCTTCATTTATCAATCGTTCTACTTCTGCACTTGCTTGCTCCCAAGATTTTAATTCTTCTTCATATTTTTGGGCATCTTGGCGATATTGTTCTGACACTTTTTGTTTCTCTGCTAATTTTTGTTCTAATTCATCGCTTTTTTGTTTCTGTTGTGCTACCAAAACAGAAATTTCGTCACGTTCTATTGTAATCTCTTTTTCTTTCGCTTCTATAATACTTTGATTTCTTTTTAATTCTTCTAATGTATTTTTATCATAATCCATTATCTGATGAATATATTCTGCTCGGCTAATCAAATCTGTAATACTATCTGCCTGCATAATTGCCTTTAAATATCCTACAGAACCATTTTCGTGCATAAATTTTACTCTTTCTCGAAATGTTGCCATTTGACTTTCTTTTTTCTGTGTTGCTTCTTCTAAATCTTTTTGTGCTTGTTCTAAATTTTTTTGTGTTTCTTCTAATTGTGCATTTACTCTTTCTAATTCTTCTCGTGCTGCTGTAGCACTTTTATCTAATTGTGAAATTTCTTCTGTAATTGTTTTTTGTTTTTGTTGCGTTTGCTGTAAGGCGTTCTGTGCATTTTGTTTATTTTGCTGATATTGATTTTTTTCTTGTTGAAGCTGATTGATTGTTTTTGCTCCAAACACATTATATTGTGGCTGAAAAAGACAAACAACAAGCAAACAACTCATAATACTTTTTATTCTTTTTTTCATAAAAACGCCATCCTTTATACTGTTATACCTTTAAATGTTTTCTAATTGATGTAACACTTCCTATTACGCCTAGCAATATACCAAATATCAATGAAAACGGTAGCAATATAGAAAAAATTTCACTACTTTCTCGAAATGTTACCATATTTTTGATGACTGGAAAAAAGTCATATATCATACTAACTGATTTCGCATAGGCTGGCCACGCAATCAGCATTGGTATCAATGCACCTAGCAATCCTATCAATACGCCTTCGATAATAAACGGCCAGCGTATAAACCAATCTGTTGCCCCTACATATTTCATAATGTTAATTTCTGTCTTTCTTGTAAATACAGATATTTTAATTGTATTTACTATAATTACCACAGATATTACTACCAATATGACTATAATTACAATACCTAATACTGTAATAATTGTATTGATTTTAATTAATACTTCTGTTTCAGAATGTGCATCTTTAATATTTTCTAAACCGCCATTCTGTTTGATTTCATTTAATTTTTGAAGTACAATTCCTTGATTTTTAATGTCATCAATAGAAATATTAAAAGAATTAGAAAGAGGGTTATTTTCTCCCTCCAATCCTGCTAATATATCATCAGCATCTAATTCCTTTTTTAAATCTTCTAATGCTGCATCAGGCGAAACATATTCTACCTCTGTAACGTGTTCTATACCTTCAATTTCTTTTTTTACATTCTCTACTTGTTCCGCCGTCGTATTACTTGGCATAAATGCTGCAATACCTATGTCATCTTCCAACTGTGCCAGCATATACTGCAAATTATTCACCATACAATACGAAAAAGACATTATCAATATACAAGCTGCTACTGTTGCCATTGATGCAACTGTCATTAGTCTGTTTTTTAACAAACCAGAAAAACTCTCTTTAAAATAATATCTAATTGAACTCGGTTTCATCTCCATAACCACCTTTTTGAATATCTCTTATGACTTGTCCTCGTCTTAATGTTACAACTCTTTTTTGCATCATATCTACGATATCTTTTGCATGAGTTGCCATAACAACAGTTGTGCCTCTCCTATTGATGTCTTCTAACAAATCCATAATGTCCCACGCTGTACTTGGGTCTAAATTTCCTGTTGGTTCGTCACAGATTAATATAGGTGGATTATTTACAATCGCTCTTGCTAATGCTGTTCTTTGTTGCTCCCCTCCAGAAAGCTGATTTGGATAGCTTCTTGATTTCTTTGCCAATCCTACAAGAGAAAGCACCGCTGGCACATTACGCCTAATTTGTTTAGAAGGTGCTTCTATTACCTGCATTGCAAATGCTACATTTTCATATACTGTTTTATTTGGCAGCAAACGGAAGTCTTGAAACACTACTCCAAGATTTCTCCTCAAATAAGGTACTTTTTCTCTTGGTAAATCATTTGTTACAACATTATTAATCGTAATTTTTCCTTCTGTTGGGTCTAATTCCTTCAAAAGTAACTTTATTAGTGTAGATTTGCCAGAGCCACTAGAACCAACAAAAAATACAAACTCACCTTTTTCGATGTGTATTGAAATATCTCTTACACCTGCCGAACCATTTGGATATACTTTTGATACGTGTTCTATATTGATCAAAAAAATCTTCCTCTCTTGTTTCTTAGGCAAAAACAAACTATAAATGTTAAACCAAACTGCTTTTTCACTGCTTCATACACCAGCTTGTCCTTTGATTGTCTTTTAAAGGAGTGTGATTACTGATTTTCGCCATGTTTTATTTCTTTTTCATTTCTCGCTTAAAAATTATAGCATAGATAAAGGGTAGGTTGCAATCCCCTACCCCCAGTATTTTTTAAACTTTTTCAAAATAACCAAAAATTTCAAGTTCCTTTTTTCTATCTTTTACCATATTTAATAAGACATTTTGTCCATATATATCATATATTTACTTACCATTAATGTAATTTTAAATATTATGGCATCGTCAAAATTACGCAAATCTAGCCCCGTCATTTTTTGTAATTTATCTAAACGATACACTAATGTGTTTCTATGAATATAAAGCTGTCTAGAGGTTTCTGAAACATTCAAATTGTTTTCAAAAAATTTATTCACTGTTGCTAATGTTTCATCATCAAAGTCATCTATAGTTAAGCCATGTAATACTTCTTTTATAAACATTCTACACAATGGCAAAGGCAGTTGATAAATCAAACGCCCTATTCCCAATCTTTCATAATTTACAATATGTTTCTCTGTTTCAAAAATTTTTCCTACTTCCAAAGCCATTTTTGCCTCTTTATAAGAACGGGAAACATCTTTTAAATCGCTTACAACTGTACCAATAGAAATAAATACTTTACTATTCATTTCTATATTTAACATATCTGCTATTGTTTTCGCTATTTTTTCTATGTCTTCCATATTTTCTTTTTCTCTCAGCTCTTTTACCAGTATAATGCTTTTTTCATCTACTGCTGTTACAAAATCTTTTGTTTTTGCTGGAAAAATACTTCTTACAATTTCTACTACATTCATTTCTTTATCAATATTGGTTTCTACCAAATATACAATTCTACGAATATTATTTTCAATATGGAGTTTTTTCGCTCTACTATATATATCTACTAAAAGAAGATTATCCAAAAGAAGATTTTTAATAAAATTATCTTTATCATATCTTTCTTTATATGCTACCAGAAGGCTTTGTATTTGAAAAGCTGCTATTTTTCCAATTTTATATCCTTCTTCATCTTCTCCTTTTACCTGAATAACATATTCGGGCACACCATTATCATAAATTTTAAAATACTGATACCCCAATATCAACTGACTTTCTGCTTGAGAGCTAACAAAATTTTCCACCGTTTCAATTTGTCTGCCAATCATATTTTCTTCTGTTGTTGCAATGACTTTGCCCTCTTTTTCTACAACACTCAGCTCTTTTCTTGTAATGTTCTTTAACCCGTCAATGGTATTCTGCAAAATCTGATTTGAAATCATTATCCTCACCTCGAAATTGTATGTGTTCTGTCTTTTACGTGTCATTTTGTTTTTGTTTATGAAACGTACGCCGAATCCTTATTAATACGAGTTTCTTTTGTTCATTTCATTCAATAACAAAAATACTATTCTTTTCTCTATTCTATACTAAAATACCAAAAAAATAAAGAGAAATTTAAAAAAAACATACAATTTTTTTCTGTCCCAATATATTTATAAAATACAAATTATTTTATCCTCTCTTTTTTGTAAAAACTTCTATAAATCAAATAAAAAAATACCTTTTTTATTATAAAAAACAGCACTTTTTTATAAACAATAAAATTTATTTATTATTTTTATTGATTTATAACAATTTTTAATTTTAAAATAGTTTAATCTTTTTATAGAATGACTATAAAAACATACTTTTTTGAATGAATACAATGTAATATTGTCTTACAACAATATGTTATTATATTTTTTTACTCGCATTATTTTTCGGCATATTTTTAAAATTTTTAATAAAATAACAAAATAATATATTTTGTTGATTTTATCCATTGCTTTCGGCTTTATATTATTATATTGTTGAAAACGCTACTTTTTACTTTGCCGATTTTTATATCATTTTTACTTAAATATAATAACAAATTTTGTCATTTTGTCAATATTTTTTATCGTAATATATGAATAATATTACTTTTTTTGTAATAATGAAAAAAACATATCATTTATTTTTGTTATTTTTTATATTTGCTAGTAATTTATCACAATAACACAATATTATCACAATATTATAATGTTTTCTTTTTTATACAAAAAATAGCGTTATTTATTTCAATATAACGCTATTTTCTCATAACAATTTTATTACCAAGTTTTTTCCATATCTTCCATCTTTTTTAAACAAAATTCAAATGTTTTTATTTTTTCATTTAATGTTATATTTTCTTCTGTTGTTGTAGTGCTATCTTTTTTTACCATTTTTGTCAAATCTAAAGAACGTTTTAGCCATTTTTTATATGTTTCCCAATTTTCTTTACCATCATCTACAATAGTGACATTTACAAAGCCCTTTTTATTCATTTCTTTTGCTAACATTTCTGCTTCTTCCATTGATTTTACATCTGAATATACATAACTATTTCCTTGTTCATCTTTATTTCCATTTTTGTCTAAATAAGTTATCTTTATCACAATTTTCTCCTCCTTTACTTTATTATCATAGCCAATCAAAATCAATTTTGCAACAGTGAAATAAATATTTTTTTGTTCTATTGCTTTTTTATATTTGTTATTGTATCATAAGCAAAATGTAGATATTTTTTTCACAAGGAGAACGATACTATGAAATTGAAAGGAATTATTTTTACAATTATATCTGCTA
The DNA here is from genome assembly GCA_910575055.1 of Clostridia bacterium. Taxonomy (GTDB): domain Bacteria; phylum Bacillota; class Clostridia; order Lachnospirales; family Anaerotignaceae; genus Coprocola. The sequence goes on along the minus strand of CAJTDC010000019.1, from coordinate 32,140 downwards.
CATTATTTGGCTGTGCACCAGCCATTATACAAAAAATATATTCCTATGGTGCAACTCCAGAAACAACAACTTTTTTCCGTAACTTTTTTGCTATACCCATTACTTTTATCATCATTATTTTTCAAAAGGGACATTTAAAGCAGTTTTATGTGACTAAAAAACAGCTTTTTTCTATTGCTATTATTTCTTGTGGAGGTCTTGCCTGTGCCACACTCACATTAGTTTCCGCTTATCCCTTTATTGGAACTAGTATGGCAACAACATTACATTTTTTATATCCTGTTTTTGTAGCACTTATTTGTTTTTTATTTTTTAAAGAAAAACTTGGAAAATTAAAAATACTAGCATTAATACTTTCTTTTATAGGAATATTATTTTTCTTTCAAAAAGGCAACAACAATAATCATATTTATTTAGGTATTTTTTTAAGTGTAATATCTGGTTTAGCAAATGCTTTTTACATAGTAGGCTTAGACAAATTTAATTTAAGAGAAATTTCTTCTATGGTATTGACATTTTTTATTTCATTATTTGCGGCAATAGGTTTGTTGCTTTTTGGTTTTTGCACAAATCGTATTCATTTTGCTTTGCCTCATCAGGCATACTTTTTTATGTTTTTAAACAGTGTTCTCATTGCCTTTATAGCCATTGCTTTACTTCAAATTGGTATTAAATACCTTAATGCTACTATGGCAGCAATGCTGAGCCTTTTTGAGCCTGTTACAAGCAACATTATAGGTGTACTATTTATGAATGAAGATATGACATTCAAAAAAATAATAGGTAGCATTATTATATTAGCTTCTGCTATGGTAATTGTACTACTTGACCATTCCAAAGCTGAAACAGAAAACAAGCAATTATGCTAATACAAACTCCCCTTATTTTTTTAAATAAAGGGAGTTTTTGTTAACTATTTATATTCTTTTGTCAATATCCAATTACCATCAATTAAATGTTCCATATCTGCCCAATAGCTTTTACTTCCAAGAGAAAATGTAACTTGACAATATGTAATATATTTTTTTCTTTTTCTAAATCATCATAAATAGCAATTTTATATTCCTTTTGGTATTTTTTTGAAAGTGCTATTTGATATGCTTTTTCATTCCATATCACATCTATTCCCATAGCATCTGCAACTGCTCTCAAAGGCACAAGTACACGGTTATTTTTATCTATAAATGGTACTTCATCTATAAATGATACTACATTTCCATTTATTTCAACGCCAATTTGATTTGCATATACTACATTGACACAACAAAAAATCATTATAAATGTGAATATAGCAATAATATATTTTTTATATCGTATTCCCTTCTTTTGTTTCAAAAAGATATGGGGGAACTTTTCACAAGTGAAAAAAGTTTCCCCAAAGATTTCAGATTTTTATTAAATTTATAATAAAATTACTTTTTTGACAAGCTGGGAGAAATTTTTAGTTCCCCCTTTAAATATCTACTCCCAATTTTTTTATAGAAATACAGTGTGCTGCATCACAACACTTTTTCCATTATTATTTTATATTATTTTTATACTCTGTTACTTTATAATAGTTTAGCACATTTTCATAAATAGAACGGCTTTGTTCTATATCTTCCCATGATAATGGGTCATCTGCATAACTGAGCATATAAAATGGCTGTTTATGCTGTATAGCAGTAGGAAGGACTTTCCATAACGAATACATTTTCTCTGCAAATTGTTTTATATCAGTACAATATTCATAATATTTTTTTAATATTCTTATGATAGACTTTCCAAATTTTTCATAATTTATATTTTGATACTCTATATGTGTACGAATATATAATATTGCTTCATCAATATCTGTTTCCCATTCTAATTTTAAAAGCATTTCATTTTCTGAATTTTTTAAAAATAATTCATTTAATTTTTTTTGATACATTTCTTCTGTTACAATATTTTCATAAAGCAATATAGCATAAGCAAATAATTCTTCCATAATATTACAACTTTTCTATTGTTTCCATAATATAATTTGCAACTTCTTCAGAAGTAGCACCATTAGAACGGCCTGTAGTATATACTTTTCTTTCTGTTTGTGTACAAATATCAAGTGCTTTATCTAATTTATCTGCTTCTGTTTGATAACCAATATGAGATAAAAGCATTACAATCGCTCTAATCACGCTACAAGGGTCAGCATAAATATCTCTGCCTTCTGCCACCATTCTTGGTGCAGAACCGTGTATTGCTTCAAACATAGCATATTTTTTGCCTATGTTAGCACTTCCTGCTGTACCAACACCTCCCTGAAATTCTGCTGCTTCATCTGTAATAATATCACCATAAAGATTAGGCAATACTACCACTTGAAATTGCTGACGGCGTTTTTCATCTACCAGCTTTGCTGTCATAATATCTACATACCAATCGTCTACTTGTATATTAGGATATTCTTTTGCTATATTATAAAATACTTCCAAAAATTTACCATCTGTTGCTTTTATAATATTTGCTTTTGTTACAGCAGTTACTTTTGTTTTATTATTCTTTTTGGCATATTCAAATGCTGCTCTGATAATTCTTTCTGTACCATCTTGTGTTGCCACAGTAAAATCAATGTTAATGTCCTCATTTACTGCAAAACCTTTGCTGCCCAATGTATAAGCTCCTTCTGTATTTTCTCTATAAAATACCCAATCAATTCCTTGTTCTGGTACTTTTACAGGTCTTACATTGGCAAACAAATCTAATTCTTTTCTCATTGCAACATTAGCACTTTCAATATTTGGCCATGGGTCGCCTGCTCTTGGTGTAGTAGTAGGCCCTTTTAATATCACATCACATTGTTTTAATTCTGCTACTACATTATCTGGAATGGCTTTCATTGCTTCTACTCTTTTTTCTATTGTCAAGTCATTTATCATTTTAAAAACAACTTTACCACTTTGCACGGCATCTTTTAACAAAAATTCCATAATTCTTTTTGCTTGTGCTGTAATTGCTGGGCCAATTCCATCGCCCCCCGCAATGCCAATTACAATATGCTCTTTTGCTTGATAATCTACAAAATCCTTTTGTTGTTTCATCTTTTCCACTCTTACCATTTGTTCCTCTAGAAGTTGTCCAAAACGTTCTTTTGCCTTTTCAATTTGTTGGTTCATTTCCTTTTTTCCTCCTCAATATTTTTATTTTTTTTATCAGCGTTTTCTTCCATAATGCTCAATGTGATACGTTCTAACTCTTCATCTGTAATCACTGTTACTCTACCCTCATTATATTGTTCATTTACCCACTGATATACTAAATTTACAATATCATCTGTTTTTGACACAGCATCTTCTCCTCTTAAATGGAAATATGTATTTATCCAATGAGCAATGCCGCTTGTTCCAGATGTATTTGAAATCGCAATTCTAACAGGTCTGTCTAACAGCTTGTCTGTATCAAATATATTATAAATTTCTTCATTTTTCAACAAACCATCTGCGTGAATACCTGCTCTTGTAACATTAAAATTTTTGCCCACAAAAGGCGTCATAGGAGGTATGACATAACCTAATTCTTTCTCATAATATTCTGCAATTTCTGTAATTACTCTTGTATCCATACCATTTAATGTCCCTCTGATTTGAGCATATTCCATTACCATAGCCTCTAAAGGTGTATTTCCTGTTCTCTCTCCTATTCCCAGCAAAGAACAATTTACTGTGCTTGCTCCATAAAGCCAAGCATAAGAAGCATTATTTACTGCTCTATAAAAATCATTATGACCGTGCCACTCTAAAAGTTCTGCAGGTACGCCTGCGTGATGTCTTAAACCATATATAATACCTGGTACACTTCTTGGCAATACTGCACCTGGATAGGTAATTCCATATCCCATAGTATCACACGCTCTAATTTTAACAGGAACTCCTGTTTCTTCCATCAAATTCATAAGCTCCATTGCAAAAGGAACAACAAAACCATAAAAGTCTGCTCTTGTAATATCTTCAAAGTGACATCTTGGGCGTACTCCTGTTTCAATACACTCTCTCACAATACCAATATAGTGCCCCACTGCTTGGTGACGTGTCATATGCATTTTATGAAAAATATGATAATCAGAACAGCTTACCAAAACACCCGTTTCTTTCAAACCTAATTCTTTTACTAACTGGAAGTCCTTTTTAGAAGCTCTTATCCAGCTTGTAATTTCTGGAAATTTATATCCCTTTTCCAAACATTTATATACTGCTTCTTGGTCTTTTCTAGTATATAAAAAAAATTCACTCATACGAATTACACCATTTTCGCCTGACAATTTGTGTATCATATCAAAAATTTCTGTAATCTGTTTTACAGTATAAGGCTCTCTTGATTGTTGACCATCTCGAAATGTTGTATCTGTTATCCAAATTTCATTTGGAACATCCATAGGAACAATTCTATGGTTAAATACTACTTTAGGTATTTCTGTATAGGGAAAATATTCTCGAAATAAATTAGGGTCTTTTACATCCTGTAAAGGATAGGACTGAAAAGCACTTTCTAATAAATTCGTTTTATTACTGTATTTAAAATTATTAAATTTAATCATACTAACCTCCTATATTTTTGCTGTTATTCATTTTTTACTACGTATAAATATTCATTATTTATACCACATTAATAACAAACAAAATCACATTTTTTTATTTTACACTACATTATATATTTCGTCAACATTGCTTATTAAAAATTTTTTAGTATTACACCATTCTTTACTAAAAATAAATACTTTTTTCATTATTTTTATATTATCATTACAACAAATCAATTTTTTGCATATTTTTTAAAATATTCAAATAATTATTCAAATACGATATTTCCTTGTCCTGTATATTTCGTATACGTTTTATGACTTTTTACTTGCACAAATTCTATTTCTGGATATCTTAACGCTGTTAAATATCCTCCATAAACACAACCTTGGTCAATATCAACAGTATGATTTATTATTTGTGGTTTACTTGTTACAGTATGACCATATACCACAAATGTTTTTCCTTTATACTCTAATGCCCAATTTAATCTTTCTGGTTTTCCATTATCAAATATACGACCTGTCGTTTCTCCATACAAACATACTTTTTTTACTCCATTGCTACACTTTCCTAAAAATTCCTCTCTCCAGCCTCCATGCGTTACAAGTAATTTTCTTTTATCCAACAACAAATAATAACATTGACTTTCATAACACTCCAAATATTCCTTTTTTAAACATTCTTTTTCATATAAAGAAAGCATTGCTAATTCTTTTACTGTATTTTCTAAACCATGAGAAATATGCACTTTATTTCCTAAAAAATAACGATAGAGTTTATTACAATGATTACCATGTATCCAGTATCCTCCTCCATATTTTACTTGATTTATCCAAAATTTTAAACATTCTATATTAGCATAACCTTTATCTGCTACATCTCCTACTGAAATCAATTTTCTTCCATTAGGGTGGACATAAGCATTTTTTCCTTTTTCATATCCTAATTTTTTCAAAAGTAACATAAATTCTTTATAGCAGCCGTGAATATCTCCTATAATATCGAATTGATTATTTTTAAATTCCAATATTCTGAAACTTCTTTGTTCTTTTTGTTTCATATTTTACATAGTACACTCCTATCTTTTTTGTCAACTACGAAAGGAATTGAATATCATACCTCTGTTGTGCATATATTGAATTATATCGCCAATATAAGGAGGAATATTATGTATTCTATATACAACCGTTCTATTCCTATCTCTTTTCAAAATGCACTTTACTGTGGAACAGAAGCAAAACAAAATGATACAAAACCATCAGAACAAACTCCTGTTTACCCATATCACAGTAATTTTTATACTGCAATTCTTTTACTGCTTTTATTAGAGTACAATACTCTACATTGTTAATACATTAAAGTGAAAAAACATTTTTGAAATTAGCATATCTTATTTTATATAACATTAGTGATACTTCTATCTTTTAGGCAGAAGGCATTTACTAATGTTATTTTACTGAAAGTACAAATTTTCAATACAAACAAAACAATGCCAAAATTTTGTAAAATAAAAAGGCACTTATACTGGTGTAAATAATATCCATACCGTATAGTGTCTTTATTGACTGATGTGACAATAGTTCATACTAATATGAAATGAATTACTTATGTATTCTATATAAACCAAAACATTCTAATACTATCATCATTATATCATTATTCTATGTTTTTGAAAAGCAAAAAGGGGGAAAATTCCCCCTCAATTTTAAAAAATCATATACAAAATACTTTTTACAATTTTCCCATTATTTTCAACATCTGTACTGCCTTTTGAAATTGTTCTTTTTCTTCATTTTCTAAACTTTCCTCCATTGCAGAAAGAAGTGCTGTCCTTTCTGCTGGTGCAATGGCATTTCCTCCTGTCAATTTTGCACTATATTCCTTTAAAAGTTCTAAAAGTTCTACAGGTTCTTTCCCTTTTGCTTTTTCTGACAGTTCTTGTAATACTGCAATTTTTTGTTCTCCTAATTTTTGAAATTCTGCTCTTTGTAACAATGTTTCTTTCATATCATTTCTTCCTTCCATTCCATAATGTTTTTCATATCTATTGCTTTTACTACAATATCAATATTCTGTTTTTCTTCTTTTGTCAAATACGGTTTAATGGCTTGTAACAAATTTTTTCTTCTCATTTTTATACTATCTTTAGAACGACTTCTTATTTCTAGTGTTTCCCCCCATTGTTGCTGAAGTATCCTTTTCATTTCCATCAATATTACAATGACATACAAATACTTTTGGTATTCTCTGTCTAAAAAAGGAATAGAAGCATATATCATATTTTCTTCTTTTGTTCTTGCAAAAAGCATATTTTCTTCTTTTTGTGTCAATGTATTTTTTGCTTTTGCAAAATTTTCTTTTTTCTCTTTTTTCCACTCTTTTTTTTCTGTATGTAATATTTCTTCTGTACCTAAAAATTGCTGCATTTTTTTTGCCATTTCCATCATTTTTAACAATTCTGCTTCTTTGGGCATTTCCTGTCCCATAAGTTGAGAAATCAATTTTATCTTTTCTATGTTTTCATCTTCTTTTTTTTCCATAGTATCCCCCTTTTCTCCTACTCCCTTTTTCATACTATGCCATCTCTTTTAAAAAAATAACTGAAAAACAATTCCCAAAAAAACTTATATCTCATATTCTATATAGAAAGAAAGAAAAGGAGTTTTTCATATGCACTCTCTCACAGATAAACAAGCTGTCAAAAGCAAAGAAGCTATTACTCTTTCTGCTTGTATGGATACAGCAAAACATAACATTCATAAAAAAGAAAACATTGCATATAAAGGAAAAAATATCGGTATTGCTATATTAGATACAGGCATTTCCCCTGTGGAAGACTTTATTTTACCATATAACAGAATTGTTGCTTTTCGTGATTTTGTAGGAAATAAAATTTCTCCCTATGATGACAATGGTCACGGAACACATCCTTCGTATCATTTCATATGATTTCTTTTATTTAATATTTCTTGTACTTTATAAAATTCACTTTTATTTATAATTGCTTCGTGACTTCCTTCTATCACAATACATTCTTTTCTAGGTACAAGCACTCTCTTTTTTTGTTTATAATTTATTTTTTTTTCTTTTCCTTGCACCAAATTTCCAATATAACATTCATTCTTTAATATTTTTTTTACTGTATTATAGGACCATTTTGCATCATTTTGGTACTGTTTTACATTAGGATTTTGAAATGCTATCCCTTTTACCCTTTTATACATTGTTGGTGTAATAATGCCTTGTTTTGTTAAATTATCTGCTATTTTTCTACAGCTATATCCCTTCAGACACAAATCAAATATTTGTTTTACTACTTTTGCTGCTTGTTCATCTATCACCAATTTATGTCTGTCTTTTACCGACTTTTGATAGCCATAACAAGCAAATGCTCCTACAAACTGTCCTTCTGCCATTTTTCTTTTCAGCACCATTTTGATGTTTTCTGACAAATCTTCACAATACCATTCATTTACTAAAGCATTGATTTGTCTTGCTTTTTTATTCCCTTTTTGATTAGTATCTACATTATCAACTACACTAATGAAGCGAATACCCCACAACGGAAAAAGTTCATGCACATATTTTTCAAATATCTCTATATCTCTTGTAAATCGAGATTGCGTTTTACACAACACAATATCAAATGCTCCCTTTTGTGCACATTGTATCATTTCACAAAAAGCTGGTCTTTTCTTATCCAATCCAGAATAATTTTCATCACTATATATTTTATAAATTTGATAATTATGTTTTTCTGCATACTCTTTTAAAAGCAATTTTTGATTTTGTATACTTTCACTTTCCTCATAGTGATATGTTTTATTACTGTCCTCTTCTGACAATCTACAATAAATTGCTGCTTTCTTATTCATATCTATTCCCCATTTTTTCATTCTATAAATAAATATAGCAATTCTTTATTATATTATAACTATCATATTTTCTTAAAATATTACTTTAAAATATAAAAAGAGAAAACAAACATTATGTTGTTTTCTCAGATAAATAACTTTAATTTATATCATCATTAATAATTTTTTAAGTCTTTCATAAGAGCATTATTTGCAATTATATTCTAACCAACAATCATCTTTATGTACAACACAATGATTGCAGTTATCACATTCTAAAATAGGATATTCTTCAGAATTAAGTTCTTCTAAAATCAACTCATAAGTTCTTGTTAATAAAGTTACATCAAGTATTAATAATTCTTTTAATATTCTTATTTTTTCATCATATTTATCAGGAGCCATCCCTTCAATAAATATATATGGAATAATCTTTGTTTTGTTCTTGGTCATAATGTTTATAGGCTTCTTTATATTGTTCTATTTTTCTGTCTTCCTTAACCTACTTTAAGAAAAAATAATAATTTTCATCTTTACATAAAATTCTAAAAATTAAATAAGCTTCTATTGAATGTCGCATATTTCTATGTATAACAGGAAATCCCAAATAATCATAATCAAAGTCTTTATTCTTTCTCCTAATTCGCTTTTGTGTTACCAAAGCCCCTAAGCTTAAAACAGATGAATAGTTATAAATTACTTTCAACTACAATAATAGACGTATGTTTAAGTGCCTTTTTTACCCATGCAAGAAAATTCGTAAGCAACACTTTTTTACCGTTATTAACGCAGTTTAAATCCTGCTCTATTTCATCAATGAGCCTGAGCCAATCACTTTTTCCAATCCAATTATAAAAACACACGTCAAAAACTGGTTCTAATGTTCCATCAAACGCATCTTTGATGGGATATATTTTGTCGAAGTAGCTAAGCAAAAGTTCATAATCTTGTTTATAGATTCTTAACGGAGAAGCATAACAGTGCCACTCTTCCCACATTGGATTCCAATGAGGGTCACGAGCCATTCTAAGAGGGTTAAATTCCAAACATACCTTTTCGGTTTTTGGTGCGTTTAACCTTAATTCCACATATTCTTGGCTTTTATAATCATTTGGATTTAACCATACCATTTTTTATGATTCACCTCTGTTGTGCTAAGCTGGAATTTGCATAATCACGAGTAATATTCATTTATTACATTCATCTGGGAACATGAAGCTGAATTAGGAGTATTCTTTAAGTAATCAAGATTTGTTTTAAAATTTTTATATAATAAAAAAGCCTATATTTTACTTTATTTATATCCTCATCTAAATTTAAATCCCTTTTCGGAAAAGTGTTCCTATTTCTTAAATAGCTTATTATAAGCTATCATTAAACTTAGATTGTCTTTGATCATTAACTCTAAGCATTTTGTTAACCTTTCTTGGGTTATTCCCTGAGGTACAATAGTGTAATCCACTTCCTTTCCCCATGTTTCTTGATACTTTTTGCTTAATTCTTCTATTCTTTTCAATACAAACTCATCTGCTTGCATTTTATTTCCTCCAAGCAACACAATTCCCAAAAGGGATAAATTTAATTGACTATATTCTTGTAATTTACGTATTGTCTTTGTTATATGCTTTATTATGCCCTTATCATTATAAAAATTGTCCCTTTTACTTCTCGTGTTGATAGACACCTATAAATTTTTCTCTTCGCCAAAATAACTGATTAGGCAGTTACCCATACTGGATAACTGCCCGAAAAACTGGAAGTTATGGTGTTACTATCGGTTTTCCCTCTTTATCAAGTAATGGGGTAAAGCCTGCCGCATTTCCATTCCTGTGAAATACATAATTTACCCCTGTTTCAGTATCCACCCAAATTTCAATCACATCAATCTTTCCTTGGCTATAAACCTTTTTAAAACGTTCCATAAAAATTTTACCTCTCAAATACCGATTTGTTACTCTGATTATAGTGCATCCAATTTTTAATTTCAAGCTACCACTGGTGAAATCGCCAGTGCCCGGCTCCATCAACACGAAAGGTAAAAGGGCCTAAAAATTTTCATTTATACGCAAGTTATCTCTTTTTCCTCATTATTTTTTTAAACTATTCTTTAATTTATTATACTCTTATACATATTACAAGTCAAAATAAAATTTATTATTCTATACTTATGGTAGTTTTATATTTTTTTACATATTATTAACACATTTTTGTATTATTTTTGAGAATATTTTGACAAACAAAAAAAAATTATGTATGATATTTATATCAAAAATGAAAAATATTAAGGGGGATTATTTATGAAATACTATTTCAAAAAAGCGATTACTGCTTTTGTATTAGCAGGTGCTATGTTATTCAATTCGTTACCTGCCTTTGCTACATCATCTTCCATTTCTGTAGCAGAAAATATGCAATATCTTAACTCCTATTTTCAAATAGGTAGTATTTCTGATACTGTTACTGTAGAAGAATTTTGTTCTTTACTCAAAAAAATAAGTAATACAGAATTAACTTACAGTACAGATTATACAGGTATGGTACAGCTTTTACAGCCTATATTGCAGGCTTCTGGTATGGAAGAATTAGCACTTACTTTCCCAGAAGAAAAATACTCTAAAATATTATCACAATATAATGTCAAAATTCCTTTAGATGCTACTACAGCAAAATATGCTGCTTGTGCTCTTTCTACAGGCATTATACAGGCAAATGATTTAACAAGTACAAGCATATCCAGAGCACAAGCATTACGTGTATTATCTGCTGTTGCTGATGCTACAGGACAAGGCAGAAATTTTTTAGGCTATTCCAATGATGCTGATATTTATGGCAAATTAAATAATATGTGGAATTCTTTTGAAATTTTTAGCGATGAAGTATTAGATGAAATAGGCAGCCAAGCAGTACAAAATAAAATTACAACTGGCTACAATCTCAAAAAAGAAAGCTATGACGCTCGTTTTATACCAGAATTAACATTGCGTTATGGTCATGACGACATCAAACACGCTAATCAAATTATTGGTTTGCTTCAAAGCGAAGGCATTGTTGCAAAAGTACAATTAGAACCAAAAATATCAATATACGAATATCTTCTTGACTGGGGACCTGTGCCTGAACCAGAACCAAGATATGAAGTAAGACAATTTAGCGATGATTTATATTTAGTTTATGCTGTAGAATATGATTTAGCATTAGAATTTAACTCCACAACAGACAAATCAAAATTTGATGCTTTGATATTGAAATATGCTAAAAAGAGCGGAGAAAATGCAGATGCGGAAGGTCTGCTTTATGGTTCTTGGTGGCAGCCTCTTTATACCTCTACTACACCTATGACAGGAAATTACAGAAAAATTATTGATAATGTTATAACAAACGGTGAATATAGTATTCATCCTTTCTGTTTAGATACAGATGCTACTACTGTAAAACAACAGTTAAATGCTTTAAATTCTTCTGTTAGTGTGACACAAAAAGCATTATGGTGTGATGAACCATTCTATCGTTATTTATCAGGAAATGATTATCAATAAAATTAAATATTTATCTTTTATTCTCTTAAAGTGCTTTTTTTAAAATAAAAAGCACTTTATTACTGTTATAAAAGTTTTATCATGCTATCATAATACATCATTTTGTACAAATTTTTTTCTAAATTCTAAAAAAATCTGTTTATTTTTTATTCAAGATATTGACAACTCTTCATTGACATGTTACGCTTTTATCATAAATATAATTTTCTATTTTATTTTAAAATAGAAAATCACAAAATTGATATACATAAAATTCCTGTTTTGCCACCAAAGAACATCAAACAATTAAGGAGCGTTTATATGAGTAAAAAAATTACACTTGTGGATCAAATTTATTTAAATATTAAAGAAGATATTGGCAATAAGGTACTTTTTCCAGGGCAAAAGATTAACGTAAAGGAATTAAGCAGAAAATATGAAGTAAGTGATACCCCAGTCAAACAGGCTTTAAATCGCTTAATTTCTGACCACATGGTAATTAGTGTACCTAACAAAGGTATGAGTGTACGCCATGTTTCTATTGAAGAATTAGACGAAGTTTTTGATATGCGTTTAATGATGGATTTATATTTTATGAAAGATATTCTTTCTACATTTAGCTACAACAAAATATTGCAGGAGCAAATGCGTAAGAATATACAAGAACATAGTGCTTTTGTTGAAAAAATCACAGCAGACAATCATCAAAGCAGCACTTTTTACAACTATGACAGTGCTTTTCATGAATTATATTTAACAGGCAGCGGTAATCAAAAAGTCATTGAAACATTTCGTAATCTTAACCCCTTCATGTATTCCAGCTATGCTTATATGCAACAACCCCAGCTACGCAATATAGAATGTATAGAAGAACATCAAGCTATTTTTGATGCAATATTAAGACAAAATCAAGACGAATTAAAAACAGCTATAGAAAATCATATATTAAATACCAAAAAAACTATGCACTTAATATTTAAAGTAAATCAAATATTATAATGTTATTATTTTTTCAGTATACAGTATGCCAAACTATAGTATGCCCGTGACACACGTCACGGGCATTGTTTGTGGCAATGGTTACGCTTCTAATGGAAAATATAAAGGAATTGCTCCTGAAAGCAATATCATAGCAATTAAAATATTAGACAAATATGGTCAAGGAAATTCTGCTCAAGCAATCGCTGGTTTAAGATGGATAATGGACAACGCATCGAAATATAATATAAGAGTGGTAAACCTTTCCATAGGCACAAATGACAGAAAAATTAATATCCCCCTTATGGAAGCTGTCAACAAACTATGGTTTCAAGGTATCACTGTTGTAGCAGCCGCTGGCAATCCAGACAGCAGAAGACATTTTCAGCCTTCTCCTGCTATCAGTCCTCGTATTATTACAGTAGGTGCTTGGGAAGACCGCCACTTTTTTTATCAGGCACAATCTCAAGCAATTTCTCCCTTTTTCCGTCGCAATATTGTGCCTTTTCCAGATATTTGGGCACCTGGAGAAAATATAGTTTCTACATTATCTCCTAACTACGATTTTGATTTACAAAATAGAGATACTAAAAAAATTGTAGAAAAATATTATATTAAAATGAGTGGTACTTCTATGGCAACTCCTATGGTCAGCGGCACTGCTGCATTACTTTTAGAAAAATACCCTCATATTACTCCTGACCAAATTAAAAGACGTATTATGTTATCTGCACAATATGGTAATGTGCCATCAGAAAAAGGCTTACTCAATGTAACAGCTTGTCTTACCTAATATTTTATAGAAAAGAGGTATGCTATGGAAAATAATGATATTTACGAATTAAGTCAACTTTTAGGAAATCAAAACGGTTTAGAAAGTGATTTTTCTCAAATTATGACAACATTGCGTGAAACACTTCAAAAAAAATACATTCAAAAACTGCACGCTACTGCCTCTGCAAGACAAAATGATGTCATAGAACACCCCCCAAGAGAAGTGACATTATTACGTGCTATGAAAGCCTTTACAAATGACAGCGGCAAACAGCAAATGGACAATATGATACAAGCCTTACTCTTTTTACAGTCTATACAAAATGTAGGGCAAGATGTTTCTTTTCTTTTAGCAAACAAAGAACAAACATTGCAGGCTATGGGAGCAGACCAAGCTACTGCTCCTATACAATTTGACACCACTACACGTATGACAGGACTACTAATTACATTAGCACTAGCAAATGTCATTTAAAATCACAAAAAAGTATGGAGAATTTATCCATACTTTTTTTACTGTATTGATTAATTATTTTTATTTTTCTCTCCCCAAATGCACAACTGGTCTAATATTTCCATAAGAGAAATGCCTTTTTCAGATAAACTGTATTCTACTTTAGGTGGTATTTGAGGATATTCCTTTCGTATAATAAGCTTATCTCTTTCCAGTTCTTTTAAACAATAACTTAATGTTTTATGTGAAATTGTTGTAATATATCTTTTTAATTCATTATAACGTACAACGCCAAACTCCATTAAGCAATACAATATTACCATTTTATATTTTCCACTGATAAGTGACAATGTATAGCTAAATCCAGTATCTTCAAAGTTTGAATTTTCAATATAATTTTTAAACATTTTAACTCTCCTTTTAGTTAGTATCTAACAAAAATGTGCGTACTTTATTTTTATATAATATAATGCTACCATTATATCATAATTATTTGGAGGTGTACAAAATATGGCAAAAAAAATTATGATATTAAATGGAAGCCCCAGAGAAAACGGAAACACAAAAGAATTAATTAAAAGTTTTACAAAGGGTGCTCAAATAGCAGGAAATGAAGTTATTTGTTTTGATTTACAAAAAATGGATATTCACGCTTGTTTAGGCTGTTGCAAAGGTGGAAAAAATCCAGAAAGTCCTTGTGTACAAAAAGATGATATGTTACAAATTTATCCAGTATATCAAAAAGCAGATGTTGTTGTACTTGCTTCTCCTATGTATTATTGGGGAATTTCGGGACAATTAAAATGTGCCTTTGACCGTTTATTTGCAGTAGCAGAATTAGACCCTAACTATGCAAATCCCAAAAAAGATTGTATTTTGCTTATGGCAGCAGAAGGAAATACAGAAAGTAATTTTGCTCCTGTCAGAGCATTTTATGAAGGGCTTACATCTCATTTAGGTTGGAAAAATTTAGGCATTGTGTATGCAGGCGGAAATATGGAAATAGGTGATATTCTAAATAAACCAGAACAATTAAAACAAGCAGAAGAATTAGCAAAATCTATTTCATAATTAAAATATTTTAAAAAGTAAAGTATAGAAAATTTTGTACTTTACTTTTTTATATTTATAGATATACTATGAAAATCAAATAATAATCTTTGACATTTATTTTATTATTGTGCTATAATTTATAAAAATTATAGTATTTATGAAGGAATAATATTATGACAAAATTAAAAGAAATAAAAAAATTCATGTTACCTGCTTTTATATGGCTAATCTTTGAAACTATAGCTATTACATTATGGCTTATAAAGCAAAATATATTTTTTTTATTTAACTTCAGTTATATTGGTACATCTATTGCAATAGGATTTATTTTGTTTCAGCTTCAATATCAATATGCACGTAGAGTAACACAGTTTTTAGTGGGAAGCTATATGTTTATCTATTTAGGATTACTTTGTAACGAAAATATGCAAATAGAAGGATTTTGGTATTATCTTTTTATAGGTGTATTTGAAGCTGCAACTATTCATTATGCAGTTGCAAAAATATTTGGCCCTATTCTATTTGGACGAGGTTGGTGTGGTTTTGCCTGCTGGACAGCAATGATATTAGATTTACTTCCCTATAAAACACCTCAGCAGCCTAGAAAAAAATGGGGTTACATAAAGTATATTACTTTTTTGCTGTCTTTTGTATTTGTATCTACACTATTCGCTTTCAAAATAAAAAATATGGAAAATATTTTGTTTTGGGCATTTTTGATGGGAAATGCTCTGTATTATATCATTGGAATAATATTAGCTTTTAAACTAAAGGACAATCGTGCTTTTTGTAAATATATTTGTCCTATTACAGTATTTTTAAAACCTATGTCCTATTTTTCTTTAATTCGTATCAAATGTGACAAAAGTAAATGTATTTCTTGTGGCAAATGTAAAAATGTTTGTCCTATGAATGTTAATATGACTGATAATACCAGAAAACGTAAAAATGGCACAGAATGTATATTGTGTATGGAATGTACAAAAATTTGTCCTAATAATGCGTTATCACAATAAAAACTTGTATTATTTGGAGGACTATACTAAACTGTGAAAAATAATATTTTTATTCATTATATCGTTCCTTTTCTTACTTTTTTTGCTTTGATATTACCAAGAAATGATACTTATTTAAAGCTTTTACTTGCTATCATTGCTGTTACTATTATTGTAATAGATACAGTACTTAAACTAAAAAAGTAAACAAAATATAATATAAGACTTGCTCATTACGAACAAGTCTTATTTTTATCACTTTTTCAACAATTTATCTGCTACATACAATCCATTTGCTGCTGCCTGTGACAATGAGCGTGTAAATCCTGCTCCATCTCCCACAGCATAAATATCTTTACAGCCTTCTAATTCAAAATCATTTGAATTTGGTCTTGCAGAATAGTATTTACATTCAATACCATAAAGCAATGTATCAAAATTTGCTGTACCTGGTGCTATGGCATCTAATGCGTGAAGTGTTTCTATGATATTATCCAACTGTCTTTTTGGTATACAAAGGCTTAAATCTCCTGCTACTGCATTCATAGTAGGGCGTGTTGTAGACTGTGCTATTCTTTTGGCATCAGAACGACGTCCTCTTTCCAAATCTCCTAGTCTTTGTACTAACACACTTCCTCCACTAATCAAATTAGCAAGGCTTGCCACATATCTCGCATATTCTATAGGATTTTTAAAAGGTTCTGTAAATTTAATAGTAGAAAGTAATGCAAAATTAGAATTTTCTGTTTTTCTTTCTAAATCTCTATAAGAATGTCCATTTACTGTCAAAACACCATCTGTATTTTCTGTAACAACATTTCCTCTTTCATTAAAGCAGAACATTCTTGTAATATCGCCATATCTTTTACTTCTATACCAAATTTTAGGTTCATATATTTTTTTAGAAAAATGTTCCCATATCATAGAGGGCAGTTCTACACGCACGCCAATATCTACCTGATTATTTTTTAATGGTATATTATTTTCTGCACACCAGTTTGAGAAAAAGCGGCTTCCTGCCCTTCCTACCGCAAACACAATAACATCTGCTGTAATTACTATTTCTTTTCCTTCACACAATGTCGTAATTTGTTTGGTATCTTTATCAATTTTTGATGCAAATGTATCTGTTGCAATGTCACATTTTTGTTTTAATGCTTCTATCATTTTCCTCATAGTATCAAAATTGCTGTCTGTTCCTAAATGTTTTAGTTGTGCTTGGCTCATATGCAAATCGTGCTGTAAACAGATTTTCTTTAATTCATTGTCAGGCTGAAAACGTTCTGTTGTTGCACCAAACTCTACAAGCATACTATCCGCTTGCTCAATATAATCAATTACTACAGAAGGTTCTAAAAATTCTGTCAGCCAACCACCATATTCTGTTGAAATAACATATTTCCCATCAGAAAAAGCTCCTGCTCCTGCCATACCTTCCATAATGGCACAAGATTTGCATTTGATACATTTATCTGTTTTTTTTGCTACAATAGGGCAAATTCTTTTTTCAATAGCGTGACCTTTTTCTAATATTACTACATTCAAATTTGGTTTCTTTTCTGTCAATCGATATGCTGTCATAATACCGCCAATACCGCCGCCAATAATTGCTACATCATATTGCTTTTTTAATTCCATATGCACAGCCTCCTCTATATTATTACAATAAAAAAGACATAACATTTTATTGCTATGCCCTTTTTTATTTTATTGATTATTTATCTTTTAAATAAGTATTGATGTCTGAAATTAATTTATCTGCATTCATACCATGCACCATACTTGCTTCTGCTAATGACTCTCCTGCAGAAGAAGGGCAACCTACACAGTGCATACCATTTTGCATTAATATTGCTGCAATTCCCTTATCCATCATCAATGCTTCTCCTATCAATGTATCTTTTGTTACTTCTGCCATTTTTGATTTCCTCCTTAAAAACAATTACTTTATAAATACTAATACTACAAAATTATTCTTTCTCTTTATTATATATCATATACCACAAAAAAGAAAGATATTTTATTCTATCAATTTAAAACCTTTATAATAGCGGAATATTACTTTTCCCAATATTTCGCTTTTTTCTACATAAGTATTTTGCCAAAATCTTGCATCTTGTGAGTCATTTCTATTATCGCCCATCATAAAATAGCTACCTTCTGGCACTTCATAAGGTCCAAAATCTCCTATTGCTTTCTCTTTTAAATAATTTTCTACCAGAGGCTGTCTGTTACCATTGATATAAACTCGCCCTTTTTTAATTTCTATTTTTTCTCCAGGCAAACCTATAATCCTTTTCACATACAATGTTTTGCCTGTAGGGTCATCTGGAAAATGAAATACTACAACATCTCCTCTATCAGGCTCTACAAAAAGATAGGACAAGCGAAATGCCACAATACGGTCATTTGTCATAATTGTATTTTCCATAGAACCAGAAGGCACTTCTGCATTGACAATAATAAATGTGTTAATACCTGCTGCTAAAAGCAATGCTAATATAATTGTTTTTACCCAGCTAACAATCTCTTTTCCTATTTCTGTTTTATCTATTTTCATATTTTCTCCTTACAGAAAAGACAGACTATTCTTCTTCTTTCTTTTCTCCCTCCTGTGTTTCTTCTTCGTCTTCCCAATCTACATCTTCTCCAAAAGCATTTTTTAAAAATGCTTCCATATCATCAATTTGCTGTAACTGTGATTGCACATTTTCCATATTTTTATCTGCTTTTTTTAAATAATCACTTGCTTGTACATCGTATTGCTCTTGCACTTGTTGTTGCATATTTTGTTCTGTTTCTTCTTTTTTTATTTCTTCTGATTGTTGTTGTTCTTCTGCTTTTTCTTTTTTCATATCTTCTCGTAATTCTTTTACTTTTCCTATAAATTCTTTTGTTTCTGATGCCTTTTCTTTAACGTGATATTGTATCTGTTCTGCAGTATCTGTTAAATTTGTAAATAATTTTGTTACAACACCTTTTTTATTTTCTTTTTGTTCTTCTTCTTTTTCTTCTTCTAGTTTTACTACTTTAATTTCTTCGTCATCATTAATATTGTCTATATCTTCTATATTATCTATATCCTCTATATCTTGTTGTTTTTCTTCTTTTGACTTTGCTCTTTTTTCACGCAGTTTTTCTGCATATGTTTTTGCATCATCTGCAATGACAGAGGCTTTTTCTGACATCTTTTCTGCAACATCTTTTACTTTTGGTTCTAATTTTTCAGCTTGTTTTCCTATCACTTTAGCAAAAGTATTAATTGCTCCTCCCGCTTTATTGATTGCTTGATTAACTACATCACTGACGCCTTCTCTTTCTTCTGTTTTTGGTATACCATTTAATGCCAAAAGTAATCTTTCTGCTTCTTCTGCTGTAATAATTCCTTTTTCTAACATATTTAGTACAGACATTCTTTCTTTTTTCACTTCATAACCTCCCATTTCTGGTTTTTCTTCTATACTATAATCTTGTGGTCTATTCTGTGCTTTTCCAAAATAATACAATATACTTTTCACAATTCTATCAGAAGCATTACCATCTCCAAAAGGATTTTTTGCTTTTGCCATTTTTTCGTATTCTTGTTTATTATGCAGCAATGTATAAGCCATATCATATATTGTTTGTTCTTGTGTTCCTACTAGTTTTAATGTACCTGCATCAATTCCTTCTGGACGTTCTGTTACATTTCTTAATACTAAAACTGGTTTACCCATAGAAGGTACTTCTTCTTGCAATCCTCCACTATCTGTCATAACAAAATAACAACGACTCATTAAATTGTGCATATCTTTTAAATCTAAAGGCTCCAGCAAATGAATACGACAATGACCTCCTAATATGGTATGCACTGTTTCAGAAACAGCTGGATTTTTATGCACAGCATAAACTACTTCTACATCTTTATGTTGTTCTACTATTGTTTTTACTGCTCTACAAATATTTTGAAGTGGTTGTCCTATATTTTCTCTCCTATGTGCTGTTATTGCGATAACTCTTTTATTTTCAAAGTCAATCTGATTTAATTGTTCTACTGTAAAATGATAATTTTTTTCTATAGTAGTTTGAAGCACATCTATTACAGTATTTCCTGTTACAAATATATTTTTTTCATTTATATTTTCTTTTAAAAGATGTTGTTTTGCCAAAGTTGTAGGAGCAAAATGCAAATCTGTTAACTGGCTCGTCAAACAACGATTGATTTCTTCTGGAAATGGTTGATATTTATCATATGTTCTCAGCCCTGCCTCTACATGACCTACTTTAATTTGATTATAATATGCTCCTAAAGCACCTGAAAATGTTGTTGTGGTATCTCCATGCACTAACACCAAATCAGGTTTTACTTTTTGCATTACTTCACTTAATCCATTTAACGCCTTTGTAGTAATTGTTGCCAATGTTTGTCTTGGCTGCATAATATTCAAATCATACTGTGGGTGCAAATCAAATATTTCAAGTACTTGATCAAGCATTTCTCTATGCTGTGCTGTAACACACACAATACTTTCTATTCCTTGTGTTTGTTCTAATTTTTTAATAAGAGGTGCCATTTTAATTGCTTCTGGACGTGTTCCAAAAACACTCATCACCTTTATATTATCCATAACATTCTCCTTATTTTACAACATTTGTTAATGTACCTATTCCTTCAATTTCACATTTTACTTCATCGCCTGCTTTTAAGAAATTAGGAGGGACAAATCCCATACCTACCCCTGCTGGTGTACCCATAGCAATCATTGTGCCTGCCTGCAATGTCATTCCTTGAGAAAGTTCACTTACTACGTGAGCAATGCCAAATATTAACAAATCTGTTGTACTATTTTGTCTAAGTTCTCCATTGATATAAGATTTTATTGCTAATGCAGGAGGATTTTGAAATTCCTCTTTTGTAACAATACAAGGGCCTATTGGTGTAAATCCATCAAGACTTTTGCCAAAATACCATTGTTTATGAGAAGTCTGTAAATTTCTTGCACTAACATCATTGAGTATAGTATACCCAAACACATAATCAAAAACATCTTTTTCTGCTACATTTTTCGCATCTTTTCCTATTACTACAGCTAACTCTACTTCATAATCTAAACTTTCTACTATGTCAAAATGTCCTTGTATAGGTTCTTTATCTGCTACAGCTTCATTTACTCTCTTTGAAAAATAAATTGCTTTGGGACGTTCTCCTCCAAATGCTTCTTCTTTATATCTAGCAGACTCCTCTGCGTGTGCCATATAATTTATTCCAAGACAAATGACATCTTGTTTTGGGCGAGGAATAGGTGCTTTTAACTGTATTTGCTCTAAGTCAATTCCTTTTTCTGTTTTTAAAAGTGTTTGAATTTCTTTTTGTTTTTGTTCTGACCAATTTTCAATTAACGTCTGCATATCTTTTTCTGCTAATGGTATGATATTTTTTTCATCAACAGTCATTACGCCAACTTGTTCTTGTCCTTTATATACATATGTAAAAAGTTTCACGAGCAGAACCTCCTTCTTTTTGATACAATATTTATAAAAAATTGTTCTTTCACTATATTAGCACAAAAATAGAAATTAGAAAAGCCCTTACGAAATAATGAAAGACATTTTATGGAATATAGTATTTCTTTTGAATTTATTTATAAATATAACAAATAACATACAAAAAGTATACTCTTTTTACCATTATTTTTATAATTATGCACAAATTACGAATAAATACAAATAAATTAATAAAAAGCATTGATTATTTTAACAGACTTGTGTATAATAACCAAAGTAATCTATCAACTTGTTAAATGTTTACAGTCAAAACTGTAATATAGAGGAGGAACTATTATTATGAAAGAAAAAATTGTATTAGCATATTCTGGCGGTCTTGACACCACTGTTATTATTCCTTGGTTAAAAGAAAATTACAATGATGCTGAAGTTATTGCTGTTTGTGGAAATGTGGGACAAGGCAAAGAAACAGAAGGATTACAAGAAAGGGCCTTAAAAACAGGTGCAAGCAAACTTTACATTGAAGACATTACAGAAGAATTTATTACAGATGCTATTTACCCTTGTGTAAAAGCAAATGCAGTTTATGAAGGCAAATATCTTTTAGGCACTTCTATGGCACGCCCTATTATTGCTAAAAGATTGGTAGAAATTGCAAAAAAAGAAGGTGCAACTGCCATTTGTCACGGTGCAACAGGAAAAGGTAATGACCAAGTACGTTTTGAACTTACTGTAAAAGCACTTGCTCCAGAATTAAAAATCATTGCTCCTTGGAGATTAGATACGTGGAAAATGGGCAGTCGTGAAGATGAAATTGCTTATTTAGAACAAAGAGGCATTGAAGTACCTGTTAAAAAAGATGACAGTTACAGTCGTGACAGAAATATATGGCATTTAAGTCACGAAGGTTTAGAATTAGAAGACCCTGCAAATGAACCTAATTACAAACATATTTTACAATTAGGTGTTTCTCCTGAAGATGCACCAGACAAACCAGAATATGTTACACTTGATTTCGAAAAAGGTATTTGTACAGCAGTAAATGGTGAAAAACTTTCTCCTGTAGCTCTTTTGACAAAATTAAATGAAATTGGTGGCAAAAATGGTGTTGGTATTTCTGATATTTGCGAAAATCGTGTTGTTGGTATGAAATCTCGTGGTGTATATGAAACACCAGGTGGTACAATATTATATTATGCTCACAGAGAATTAGAATATCTTTGCACAGACAAAAAAACGCAGGCTTTTAACGAAGTTGCCAGCAACAAATTTGCAGAATTAGTATACAGTGGAGAATGGTTTACTCCTTTACGTGAAGCACTTTCTGCATATTTTGACAGTGTAAATGAAACTGTAACAGGACAAGTAAAATTAAAATTATACAAAGGCAATATTATGCCTGCTGGTTCTACTTCTCCTTATTCTCTTTATAACGAGTCTATGGCTAGCTTTACAACAGGAGAATTGTATAATCACAAAGATGCTGACGGATTTATCAATCTGTTTGGTTTACCTTTAAAAGTACGTGCTATGATGATGCAATCAAATCAAAATAAATAAAAACATTAGGCTTTGTCCAAACTTATTCACTTTTATGGAAATCGCTTATTTATGCGATTTTCTAAAGTATATTAATTTTATTACTCAAAAGGATTATTTATCAATAATAAATTTAACAGCCTCAAGCATAGCTTGAGGCTGTATTAAAATTCTTTGTCAAACTTTCTTCATAAAAAGTTTGCAATATTTGAGGAAAAACCTCAAGAAAGGAGTGTTTTTTTATGAAACTTTGGGGTGGCAGATTTACAAAATCTACAGACAGTTTTACAGACCATTTTCATTCTTCTATTTCTTTTGACCAGCGTCTTTACAAAGAAGACATTACTGGCAGTATTGCCCACGCTACTATGTTAGGAAAACAAGGTATTATTTCAAATGAAGATGCTGATTTAATACAAAAAACATTAAAAGAAATATTAAATGATATTGAAGCCGGTATTGTTACATTTGATGAAAAAGCAGAAGATATTCATATGAATATTGAAACCATATTAATTGAACGTATAGGTGATGTTGGAAAACGTCTTCATACAGGCAGAAGCAGAAATGACCAAGTTGCTTTAGACATTCGTATGTATATTAAAACAGAAATTAAGCAAATACAATCTCTGTTAAAAAACACTATGGTAGTATTAAATCGTATTGCTTCAGACCATATTGATACCATTATGCCAGGCTATACTCATTTACAAAGAGCACAACCTATTACATTTGCTCATCATATGCTTGCCTATGTCGAAATGTTCAAAAGAGATTATGACCGCTTAACAGACACATACAAACGCACTAACAGTATGCCTCTTGGTTCTGGTGCTTTAGCTTCTACAACATACCCTCTTGATAGAAATTTCGTTGCAGAACAATTAGGTTTTGACAGCATTACATTAAATAGTATGGATGGTGTAAGTGACAGAGATTTTTGTATTGAACTAACTTCTACACTTTCTATTATTATGATGCACTTAAGTCGTTTTTGCGAAGAAATAATACTTTGGAGCAGCCATGAATTTCGTTTTATAGAATTAGATGATGCTTATTCTACAGGCTCTAGCATTATGCCTCAGAAAAAAAATCCTGATATGGCAGAATTAATTAGAGGTAAAACAGGACGTGTTTATGGTAATTTAATAGGACTTTTCACTACAATGAAAGGACTCCCTCTTGCCTATAACAAAGATATGCAGGAAGACAAAGAAGCTGTATTTTCTGCTGTAGATACTATTAAAATGTGTTTACCTGTATTTACTGCTATGATAGATACTATGACAGTAAATAAACAAAATATGTATTTTGCTACAAAAGGTGGTTTTACAAATGCTACAGATGCTGCGGATTGGCTTGTAAAAAATGGTGTGCCCTTTAGAGATGCTCACGCTATTATTGGTCAGCTTGTGTTATACTGCATTAATCACAACACTAATTTAGATGATTTATCATTACAAGAATATCAAGCAATTTCTCCTGTATTTAATGAAACAGTATATGATGCTATTAAAGTAGAAAAATGTGTTGATGCTAGAAATGTAGAGGGAGGCCCTTCCAAAGAATACATTCAAAAACTAATTTCTATTAATGATGATTATTTGAAAACAATATAATATATCTAAAAACCTTATCTCTTAAAATAAAGATAAGGTTTTTTGTTTTCACTATAATTTATTTTTGTTGTGCACAAGCAAGTTTTGCATATCCATTCCACGCAAACAATACTTCTTTTGTTTCATCTGCTACTATTTTATCAATATCACATAAATATAAATAATGATCACCTGCTTCTATCGTTTTTGTAAGAGAAACAACAAATGCCAGTTTTGTATCCTCTGGAAATTGAATGTCACTTCCTTCTACACTTTGCAATACAATAGGTGTATGTGTCATTTTATCTATTTTTCTCCCGCTTGTAGAGCCATATGTCATTACAGCCTCTTTTAAGCTATCACCAGCTGTAGAAATTATAGCTTTTCCAGTTCTGCGGATATTTTCACCTGAATTAGATGCCTTTCCCATAGCAAAAGCAAGCATTGGAGGATTAACAGAAGTATACATAAAAAACGATACTGGTGCGATATTTAAACAACCATTTTCTTTTTCTGTACACACTAACACAAGAGGATTAGGAGAAGTAATAGCTGCTGCTTCATTAAATTTTATTTCTTTCATAAATAAAAACATTCCTTTCCACAATACTATTATTTTATTAAAATTGACTTTTATTGATATATTTATTATATTTAGTTTATAAAATAATTCAAGTACGCAGTTTGTTCTTACTTAGTATGTTATACTATACTAAGTTTATAAAAACAGTGCTACAAACCAAAAGGAGAGTTATTATGAATAAAAATATGACATATGAAGAATATGTTGAAAAAGTACAAAAAGGAATATTTACTGATGAGGGAAATTGTCCTGTTATTTCATTATTGCTTATGTTGCAGGGCAAATGGAAATTTCAAATTATTTATGAATTATGTATCAAAAATCCTATGCGTTTTGGAGAATTAAAAAAAGCCATTGAGGGAATTACAAATACTATGTTAACAAATTCATTACGTGAATTAGAAGCAGATGGTTTAGTTTCTCGTATACAATTTAATGAAATTCCTCCTCATGTAGAATATTCTCTTACAGAAAAAGGAAACGCATTGCTTCCTATTTTTTACGAAATGACGATGTGGGGATTACAATATATCCCCTAACATAAAAAAGCCATAAAAGCAATACACAAAATTTGCTTTTTGGCTTTTCTTTTTTATTTTTCTTCTTTATTCGGAAAAGTGTCCTTAATGTATAAAACTTATAAGATTATGTATATATTTATATACGATTATAAAATTTGCATCATTTTAATAATGTTTCAGATTAAAATTCAGCAAATATAGGAGTAAATTAAATTCCAACTATTACTCCATAAACAATCAATAAAGTGACCAAACATAAATTGTGAATTTGATAAATAACACCCTATCGAATAATCATTTGTATATAAAACAAAACTATCCACTATTAATTGTTGGCACATTTCATCAGAAGATGTAATTAGGTCTTGATTAACACCATAAAAGTCATAAAACTCTGACTTAAATGCCTGCTGTATTAATATATCTATATTTTTGGACATATACTTTAACTTTTCCCAATATTTTTGAATACTTATATTACTTATCATTTCATTTTTTCTTGTGTATATATAATAACCACATGGTTTACTAAAAGGAGAAATAAATCTTTGACTATCTCCTATAATATTTTTTACCATATAGGCATTCATATCCATCATTCCATACCTCTGACACTATATTTAATGGGTATACAATCCTAAAAATATGTTATTTTTTTCGAAATAGATTTCTAACAATATTTTTTCCTAAATCTTTTACTGTATCCAATCCCATACTATTTTGTTTGGAACGATTACAAGTTTTACACATACATTGCAAATTTAAAATGTTATCACTTCCGCCTCTACTTTGAGGAATAATGTGGTCAATATCTACATCAGATTTGCGAAGTTTTTTACCGCATCTAACACAAGTATACCAACCATGATTTGATTTGTTTCTATCAAAATAAATGTCCCTATATCCCATGCTAATGCCTCTTTTCTTTATATTATAATGATAGAAACATTATACTCTATAATAAATTATTAGACAACAAAATTCGCCAATTTTTAGTATAAAATCGACGAATTATTACAATATTTATCCCTAATTAAATTGTTTGAAGCCATTTTATCATTTTTTCATTTTTTTCTATACCTTCAATACATACTTCCATTCTCTCCAACATAGCAGGAGAAACACAAACACGTCTTTTATTATAATATTCATTACACAATGAAAGAAATTTTTCAGGATATATAAATAATGCTAAAAGCATTTTTTTATCCTGTAATGATAACGGATTTTCATTATGATATACAGAAAACATATTTTCTACTGTTTCCACATCCCACTGCTGTTTTTTTAAAAAACGTTTGAAATACATTGCCAAATCTACTATAGTGTTGTCATAAGTACATTTTGAAAATCCTGTCACAAACACATTTCCTTTTTCATCTTTTCTGATATTTTCTCCTTTAAAAGCATTATGACATACTGTTTTTTGTTGTTCTACTCTTTTCATTTCTTTTTCATATTCTGCTTCTAAAAACAATTCATTTGCTTGCTCTATTTTCTCTATATAATAATTATAATTTTGTTTTACAAGTAAATCTAATGCACTATACCCTCCTTGTTTTTCTATTCTTTTTTTTATTTTTAACAATTCAATTCTTCTCTTTTCATATATTTTTAAACGATTTTTTACTGCAAAATATCCTGCCGTACTATTTAATCCTTTTGCTACATTATGTAACTTTGCCAGCGTTTTCGCTCCTATTACAAATGTTTGTTTTTCCTCCTCCTCAAGAGGTTCTGTTTCCACTGCCTTCTCTACTATATAATCATTTTCTTCCCACGTATAATAAGGCAGTCCTTGTTGACTTATTTCTAATCGATTTATATTACAAAATCCCTTTTGATATAAATGCTCTTTTATATCATATTCAAACAATATCTGTTTTTTATGAGAAGTATTTTTACGTATCTCCAGCAATCCTTTATCTGTTTTGCAGAGGTAACCTGTGCGAATTCTATTTCCACCATAAAAACGTAATCCATATCCTTCCCATAATATTTTTTCATAGTTATATTCCATTTCTCTCCCCCCGCAACAGTGCTTTTATTCGTATTATAAAAATAGTAACCATATCTCTTTTTATCATATGAAGCAAGCTTTTAGAATATAACTTATTTTTGTTTTTCTTTTGCACACTGTAATAATATCTCTTTACTATTCTTTTCTGGATTTTTATGCACCACATCTAACAAAAAATGTAACATATTTCCGATTTGTTTACCTTTAGCTATTCCTAATTTTATTAAATCTTCTCCTGTAACAGCCAATTCCTTCAATGTAATACAATCTCCTCTTTGTAATATTTTATCAAAACATTGTTGTAGTTGTTTTATATTTTGTTTTTGTTGTATTTGTTGTATCAAAAGAAGTCTTTTTAGCTGTTCTACTGTTATTTCATTTGCCTTTTTTCGTAATTCATACTCTCCTAGCACAATATCATCTTTTAAATGCTTTAAAAGAGGTACAACTGTTTTTATAGTATCATTATCAAATTTTAAATATTTCAAAAATGCCTCTCCTTGTTTTGCTTCCATATATTGTAAAAATATTGTCCATCGTATCATTCTATCAAAAGGAGATTTTTTCATCTGTTTTATTACTTCTTCTCCATACTGTTCCATTTTTTGTGATAATATAGGCGATATTTCATTTAGAAGTTTAGATTGCCACAAAAGATTTATTTTTTCTAAATATTTAGACAATAACATTTTTTCTAATTCATCATGTATTCTTTCTACACTAATTTTTTTTATTAGTTCCTTTTGTTGTTGTAATGCCTCATATGTTGACTGTTCTATATCAAATCCTATCTGTGCAGAAAAACGCAATGCTCTCAACATTCTCAAAGCATCTTCTTGAAAACGTTCTGTTGCATTTCCTACTCCTTTTATTATTTTCTGTTCTATATGCTTTTGCCCTAAAAAATAGTCTTTTATTCCTTGCTGTGGGTGATAGGCAATGGCATTAATTGTAAAATCTCTTCTTTGTAAATCTTCTTTTAAACTTTTTGTAAATGTCACATTGTTAGGATGTCTACAGTCATCATATTTCCCTTCTATACGATATGTTGTTATTTCATAATGTTCTCCTTCCCATAACACTGTTACTGTGCCGTGTTGCAATCCAGTATCATATGTCCTATTAAAAATTTTTTTAATTTGTTCTGGTTCTGCTGATGTAGTAATATCCCAATCCTGAGGTTGTCTTTGTAAAAAACAATCTCTTACACAGCCCCCTACAATATACGCCTCATATCCAGCAGAATTGATTTTTTGTAATATTCTTTCTATTTTTTTAGGTATATTCAAATTCATATTTTCATTCCTTTTTTATACAATTTATTTCATTAGTACCATTCATTAAAAAAGGAGTCCATTCATAGACCCCTTTTATGTATTTCTTTATTGTTGTGATTTAATATGAGTAGCTACTTTTACATCTTCTCTTTTGATATGATTTAAAAGCCAGTCTCCTATGCTTGTATTCACTTTTCCTACTAATGCAATGGTAGGTCCTTCCTTTTGTAATTGTATTGATAAATCTTTTACTACTTTTTTAAATTCTTCGTGATATCTTTTATGATTTGTATAATCGGGATAGCGATATTTTAATTGTAATTTTTCCTCATCTGAAAAATGTTTTGCTGTATAGTCATACAAAAATTGCATCGTTTTTGTAATTTCTTCTCTGCCTTTACCAGACGAACATGCTTGCAATAAATTATTAATTGCTGTAATTAATTGCTTATGTTGCTGGTCTATCATTTCATTTCCTGTTTCTAAATTTTTATCCCACAAAAAAGCCATAATATATCCTCCTTTATTTCTTACTAAATGCCTTATTCTTTATCTCATTTTATACTTATTTCTATAATAATGCAATATAATTACTTATGAATTAAAAACATAATGTCAAAAAATCATTCTCTTTATTATTTTTTTACAAATTTTTATTGACAAATATCCCTTTTTATTGTATCATATCTTTTACAGTCAATCATACCTGCACCTTTAGCTCAGTTGGTAGAGCAACTGACTCTTAATCAGTGGGTCTAGGGTTCGAGCCCCTAAAGGTGCACTTTAAAAAGCGGAGTTTTGTGACTTGGTTCATGGGGTTCCGTTTTTTTCTTTTTGTATTGATAAAATGGCGAAATAGTAGGCTTTTTTCGCTTTTCCTTTCAAAACAAAACCTATTTCCTATAAAAATAGTATCATATTTCTTTTCATAATATTCCCTAACAAAAAAGTGATATTTCTGCTGAGTACTGCAATTTTACTGCAATAATATTCTATAAAATGAGGTTGTCTTATGTATGGTAATATGGAAATACAATTTAATCAATATGATGACATTATGAACTATATCCAAGATATATAAATATAAGACTACTTACAATTAAGAAGTGGTCTTATATTTATCCTTAATTTTAAATACTTAATTTTTGTCCTATATAACAAATATACTTACTATTTTCATTATAAAAATATTAAAACATATAAAGTTTTATTTTATACAATCAAAATATTTAAGTGTCAATTTGTTATGTCCATTAAAAAACCATATCTGCCATTATTTTTTTCTTTAGTAAAACGAATTATATTAGTATTTTTATAATCTATATCTGGAATTTCATTTTCTATAATAATTGTTTGTATACCATTTTGATTTCTAACTATATTTTCAAACAACGAATATCTCATTGTTTCTGATGGCTTTTTCATTTCTTCTTCTTTCAAAGAGAGGATAGGAGAATCTAACACTAAAAAATTTGGAGAATATTTTGCTTGTTCCTTCATATATCGCGATAATATAATAGCTACTACTGAATTAAAATAGGCATTATATCCTTTACCATTTGAACCTTTCTTTTTTCCATTTATAATAATGTCCATGGAGGCTTTTTCAAATGTCACAGTAAGTAAATTGCTATACTTTCCTTGTTTAAGAAAAGAAAAAACATCATTGCTTAATATATTGATAAAATTATAATCTATATGCTCTCTTACCTTAAATTTCAATTCACTTTCTTCATTTAACTCGTTCTTAATAATATCAGACTGTTTCTGTTTAACAAGTTCTTTAAGAATATCTATTTCCTTTTTTCTTTCAACTATCATTTTATATAACAACAATTTTTCACTTAAAACGTCTAATTGTGGTTTTAATTTTAATTCAATAAGTTTTTCAGTTGACTCCCTATTTTCTATTAATATTTTAATTTCTCGTTCTAAAGTATCTTTTTCTACAATAAGTGCCTGCAAAGCATTTTCCAAATCCTTTGCCTGCATCTTAATCTTTTTATACTCAAATTTTGCAGACTCAATATAGTTATGATTTTCCTTTATAGTTACTTTACTATCACAAAATGGACATTTTGTTAATAAAGACTTGTTATAATTTACTTCTCCATCTACAATAAAACTAAGCCTTTTTAAATCTGCTGTATATTGAGTTGTAAGTTCATTATATCTATCCAACAATATATTACACTCAGATAAACTTTCATTTTTTTTATAAAGTTGAGCAAGAATTTCTTGATTTTTATTAATAGCATCGTTTATCATTTTCTCATGTTTAGTAATATTTGCTATTATTTCTTTCATTTCTGTTTCAATATCAACATTAGGTAATTGTTCTAATTGATTAAGTAATTTTTGATTTCTTTCTGATAATTTAAAGAGTTCTTTATTAATATATTCTTTAATTGCATTCTTCTTTGCTTCTTTTATTTCCTTACTATCTTTTGATTCTGTTTCTGAAAAATCCTGACCAGATAGTAAAAAAATTAAAGAGGATATCTCTGCTGTATTAGATATTTTGTGCTCAGAAAGAATAACAGAATGCCCAGAAATAATTTTTGTTTCTGTAAGCATAAACATATGGCTAAACGTTCTCCAAGACAATATTTGTTTATTATAGTTTTCATTTTTAATTACTAAGTGCATTTCATTAATACCAATTAATGACAGCCATACTGAATTTATAGTTTTATCATAATTCTTTTGACTTGCTTTTGTACTATATTTTCCAGAAGAAATATTAGGATCTGTACTATCAACTTGAATTTTATTTTCCCCAATTTTTCTCTTCATTTTCAAAATACCATTCATTGTTTTTACTATAATCTCAATATGTTGATACCCCATAGAAATATCAATTGGTTCTTTATCATAACCAAACATATAATCAATACATTTAACAATATATGTTTTTCCTGTATTTGAAGGTCCATAAATTATATTTAAACCGTTAG
>CAJTDC010000018.1 GCA_910575055.1 Clostridia bacterium | reverse complement strand
TATATAAAAATAATACCAAATACTACTTGTATTCTTTTTATAGAAAATGAAGTTGATAAAAGAGGAAAACTTTATAAAGCTATTTCAAAATATGGTTATATTGTAGAAATGAATGGGCTTTCTGAAAAGGAATTGTTATATTGGATAGTAAGAGAATGTAAAAGAAATAAATTTCAAATAGAAACAAAAATTGCTTCTTATTTATTATATGTAGTAGGAGGAGAAATGATACAACTAGAAAAAGAGATTAAAAAGCTTGGTGCTTTTCTACCAGAAAATGCACAAGCTACATCTCAAGATATTGATATTATTTGTACAAAATCATTAGAAACAAAAATATTTGATTTACTTAATGCAATGGTAAATGGAAAAGCTAAACAAGCAATTACTATTTATCATAATTTATTATTAATGAAAGAATCTCCTCTTATGGTATTATCTATGATAATACGACAATTTCGTATGATACTTCAATGTAAAATCCTTTTAGAACAGAAAAAAATGCAAAATCAAATAGCACAAAAAATGGGATTAAGAGATTTTATGGTAAAACAATATATACAACAATCAAAATATTTTAGCATAGAAGTATTAAAGGAAGCCTTAGAATTTTGCTTACAAACAGATATTAATGTAAAAACAGGAAAATGGGATAGTGATTTAGCAATAGAATTGTTGCTTTTGCAGTACAGTAAAAAATAATATAAAAAAGACAATTTCTCTTATTAAAAAGAGGCTTGTCTTTTTTATTTTTATTTATAGTATGGTTTCTCTTTTTTATTTTTAGGGATATCAAAAGAACAATTTTTTCCTAATTTATATGATTTTTTAATTAACATTTTTTCTTCTACAGTTAATTTTCTATTTAATATTTTTTCGAAATATTCTACCAGTCCTTTCATATGAAAACGTGTTGTTTCATTATTATGAAGTAATTCTGCAATTTGACATATTTCAGGTTTATTTTCTTTCGAGTGTACAATTTGAAATATCTTTGCAGTATAAATGGCATCATTAAGAGCATTATGAAAAGGATTTTCTATTTTTAAATTCAATTCAGTTACAGCATTTTTTAAACCAATCGCTTGACCAGATTGATATTTTAGGTATATAGAAGCAAATCTTTGTACGTTGATAAATTGATTACAAATTTTAGTAGTATCTAAATTATAAAATAATATATTTTTAAATAAAGATTTTACATCATCACTGCCCCAAGTACATAGTATGGCATCTTCTTTTCCTATAAATTTTACAAAAGAAGTGTAAGCTTCAGAAAAGAATATACCATTTTTTAATTGTTCATAAGTTAAATTCGTAATTTTTTCTACATATGGATGAATACGTGGATAAATTACTGGTTTAATTAAAGCATTAAATTTATCTAAAATACAAAGTTGCTCATTTAATTTTACAGCTCCAATTTGTATAATTTCAAAAGGACATTTGGGATGCAATATTGTTTGAAAGCCTGTTTTAAAATGAAAAGGCTGATTAAATTCTAAATCTAGTACGATATAATTCATAAAAAATGCTCCTTTATTAGTATTTATTTTTTTAGTATAGCACCTTTTTTTTAGAGATACAACCTTTTCAAATAGTATTGAATAAATTCAAGAGAAATGATAAAATTAAAAAAAGGAGGTTATATTTTGAAAGAATATTTTACACAAGAGCAGATACAAAAAGAAGTAAATAAAATATATATTGAAGAAGATGATTTAGTACTAGAGGGAGAATTTATACAAGGGGAGGGAACACACTATATTATAACGGGTATTGCTATAATTGAAAAAGAACGTTATCATGATTTTAAAATAGAATTTAATTTAGTAGAACTTCCAAAAGAAGAAAAAAT
The DNA here is from genome assembly GCA_910575055.1 of Clostridia bacterium. GTDB lineage: Bacteria > Bacillota > Clostridia > Lachnospirales > Anaerotignaceae > Coprocola. Next base: position 60,502 of record CAJTDC010000018.1, on the reverse strand, counting down.
TTCTTTTATTATGGATATAGATTGGGAATGGTATGACTATCTATGTTAACAAAATACATTTTTCAGATAAGGAGGTAACAAAAGATGAATGATGGATTGAAAAAAATGTTAGAATATAATCGTGTTTTTGTAGAACATGAAATGTATAAAAAATATGAAACAACAAAATATCCAGACAAAAAAATTGCTATATTAGCTTGTATGGACACCAGAATGACAGAACTTTTGCCAGCTGCTCTTGGTTTAAAAAATGGAGATGTTAAACTTATTAAAAATGCTGGTGGTCAAATAATGCACCCTTATGGAAGTGCTATGTTTAGTTTAATTGTAGCTGTATATGAATTAGATGTTGATACTATTATTGTAATAGGTCATGATGATTGTGGAGGGCAACTTTTAAATGGCAAAAAAGTAATTCAAAAAATGATACAACATGGTATTTCTGTAGATAATATAAAATACATTGATGAAACTCATAAAAATGTAGAACAGTGGTTAACCGGATTTCATAGTGTAGAAAAATCTGTACATTCCACACTAGAAATCATTAAAAACCATCCTCTTATTCATAAAGAGGTAGAAGTTTATGGATTTATTATGAGCCCAAAGACAGGAGCATTACGTTCTATTGAATAATTTATTTTTAAAAAGAGTCAATTATTAATATTGGTTCTTTTTTTATATATTTTTATAAAAAACAGTTTATGTTTTATTAAAAAAGCACTATAATAATGATAATAAATAATAGAAATGGGTGTGTTTATGCAAAAAAAATCAATACAAGATTTATACCATAATTTAATTGATTGTTTAACTGACCGTCGTTTTTTACGTAAAATGCGTGCTACAAAAAAGTCTATGCTGCTTTTATTAAAACAAGATGATTGGAAAGCTAATATTAAATTTGTAATTCAACAAGAAGAAATTACTTGTGAAAATGTGCTTAGTGTTTGTTTAAAAACAATGGAAATTTTTTGTCAAGAAAAGCTTCAACAAAATTGGCTTGAATATATTTATCAATATATTAGAAAGGGACTTTTTCAAGAGAGTGTAAAAATAACAATTTCACCTTATTATGAGAAAGCGATTTTCTTTTATCTAGAAGTTTTACGTGTTTTTCTTAATTATGAAAAAGACACAAAACCTTTTGAAAGAACAAGAGATTTTCAATTTGCAACAGAAGAGGAAATTTCAGAAAGCCACTATGCAGAAGAATATAGACGTTTTCGTAAATGTATAAAAAATCAATATTTTTATGAATTGATGCGTATTGGAAAAGAAATTATGCCTTTTGACTCTCTTGCACATATTGCAGGTGTACATTATATCGCAATGCACACTGCACGACAAATTGTAAAAACAAATGTACCTGTTGATTTGGGATTAATTTCAGGGGCTGCAGCAGGACATGATATTGGAAAATATGGTTGTAAAGAGGAAGAAGTAAAGAGAATTCCTTATTTACATTATTATTATACAGATTTATGGTGTAAAATAAATCTTCTACCTGCTATTGGTCATATTGCAGCTAATCATTCAACGTGGGATTTAGAGTTAGAGGATTTACCAATAGAATCTTTAATATTAATTTATGCAGATTTTAGAGTAAAAACAAAATGTTGGGAAAATGGAAAAGAAATAATGGGATTTTTTAGCTTAGAAGATTCTTTTCAGGTTATATTGGATAAATTGGATAATGTTGATGATGCAAAAGAGAATAGATATCGTCATGTATATGCTAAATTAAAAGATTTTGAAAATTATATGATTAGTCTTGGTGTAAATGTAGATTTTTCAACGAACCAATTAACGATGAAATTGCAAAAAGATAAAGCGATTTTAAATATGGATCAAACAGTAGAAGCTTTAAAGTATATGGCGATTGAACATAATATTTCTCTTATGCATAGATTAAGTCATGAAGTTTCTTTTGGTAATATTTTAGAAGCAGCTAGGAGTGCAAAAAATTGGAAGAATAGTCGTGCCTACCTAAATATATTTGAAGAATATTTTACATATATGACGCAAAAACAGAAAACAATGACATTAAATTTTTTATATGAACTATTAATGCATAGAGAAGGGGATATTCGTAGACAAGCTGCTGATTTAATGGGAAATATTATTGTTAATTATGATGAAGATTATAGAAAAGAATTGCCTAAAGATGTTAAAATTTCTTTAGGAGAACATACAAGTCAAGAACTATTAACACAATATTTAGGATTAATTATAGAACCTGACCATAAAATAACAGATAAACATAAAAGATGGATTGGATATACTTTAAAAATATTACTTGAGTCTGTATTAAATAGATGTTCTAATAAAAAAGGAAGAAAATATTTAAGCTGTTTGTTGAATTTTTATGAAAATACAAATAGAGAAGAAGCAACGTTATTTATTATGTTAGATGCTCTTTTATTATTACCTTTAAGGATAATAAAAGAGGAAGAAATTGATATATTACTTTATTTTTTAGAAGAGGCTATTAAAACACCATCTATAGAAATCTGGACAGCAGCATTACGTTTCATAAAGTATATGACACAACACATAGAAAAAAATGCTAAATGGACAATATATTTACAGAATATAATAGAAAAAATACCTTCTAAAAATTATTTTACATTACAATTTTTAATTTATGGAGCAGCTAAAAATTGGGACTTAAAAGAATATTTCCATTATTGTGATTTAAAAACAATATATGAAGAAAATTCTATTGTATCTGAAATATTTTTAGAAAATACAAAAGTAGCAACACCATGGATAATAAAATCTGTAAATATAGAATGGCTTTTAGATAGAGTACATTTAGATAAAGAGATGTCTGTTTTACAAATTGCAACACACTTTTCTAATTTGGTAAAAGTAAGTGAAAGAGTAGCAGTACGTCATAATGCTGGTAATGCTTTGGTAAGTATTGCACCTCTTTTAACATTAGCACAAAGGAACGAAATCGTTATAGAATTAACAAAAGGTCTTGAAATTGGAGAGTATGAATTTTCAAAATATATTCCTCAATATTTAGGCGAATTTGCACTTTATCTTCATCCAGATGAATTAGATGAATTTATAAGCGATTTAAAACGTCTTTTAATTAGTACAAATGCTCGTGTTGTTTGTCTTACATTAGATACATTAGGGATTATATTACAGCATTATGGTGTATACAAACAACATTTTCAAGAAAATAACAAAAAATATGAGGAACGTAAGAAAATTGTATTGGGTATGATTTTAGGTGGATTAGCAAATTACAATGAAACAGTAAGTCAAGAAGCTGTTTTAGTAATCGGTCAATATTTATTTGGTAGTACATTGCTTTCATTAAAAGAGAAAAAAGATATTTTCAAAATGATGGCTAAAAAGATTACAACATTACTTGAAAATAAAGAAACATCTGAATTATCTTTTTTCTATAATGCAGCTTCTTTGAATTATATATATCGTTTTATAGGAGATTATTTGTTTTCTTACAAAAAATTTGATTTTGAAGAACCTAATAAAGTTGCATTTTTTCCTGGAACATTTGACCCTTTCTCATTAGGTCATAAAGGAATTGCAAAAGAAATAAGAGATATGGGATTTATTGTATATTTAGCATTAGATGAATTTTCTTGGTCTAAAAAAACACAGCCTCATATGATACGACGTGAAATTGTAACAATGTCTGTAGCAAATGAAGAAAATATATATTTATTCCCTGATGATATTCCAGTAAATATCGCAAATCCTGATGATTTAAAACAATTAAAGGAATTATTTCCAGAAAAGGAAGTATATATGGTAGCTGGCAGTGATGTAGTAGAAAACGCATCTTCTTATAAAGTACCTCCAGTAGAACATTCTATACAAACATTTAATCATATTTTATTTTTAAGAGAAAGTCAAACACATCAAAAAGAAGAAGAAGATAGTAAATTAGATAGTAAAATTTCTGGAAGTATTTTAAAATTAAAATTGCCTGTACATTTAGAAGATATTAGTTCTACTAGAATTAGAGAAAATATAGACGATAATAGAGATATTTCTACTTTGATTGACCCAGTGGCACAAAATTATATTTATGAAAACAGTTTATATTTAAGGGAACCTCAATATAAACAAATTCTTCATGCAAAAACAATACAAATTGAATTATTTGAATGTTTAACATATTCTTTAAAAAATGAATTACTTGAATTTTCCTATAAACATGAAAATCAAGAAGGAATTCGTTTTGCTATGGATAGACCAGATGCACTTTTTGCTGTCATTCGTGATGGAAATATGGAAGGAGAAATTGTAGGAGTATCTATATGTTGCTCTTTAACAACATTAAAATTATATCAAGAATTTAAAAGTATGGAAATTGCAAACCATATTAGAGAAAATACTTCAGGACGTATTTTGCTTGTAACAGGATTATATGTTTCTAAAAATACAAAAATTAGAAATGCAGAACAAATTTTATTAACAGAAACATTAGCAAATGCATTAGCAAAAGACTATACATATTGTGTATTTAGCCCAGAAATTGGATTTATAAATAAAAAGATACATATTGTTTTAGAACAACAAGGTTTTTATCAATTAAATGAAGGATTACCAGAACGACCTATATTTGTAGTAGATATGAAAAATCCTATTGCATTTATACAAAATATGGAAACAGTAATAAAAGAGCCATTTAACAGAAATGAAAGAATACTTGATATATTGGATGAAACACATAATAAATTACAAAGAGCTATGACTCAACTTTATCCAGGAAATTTAGTTTTATCATTTCATTCTAGTATAATGCATCATAGATTAGTAGAATTGATTACAAGAGCAAATAATGTACCAAGTGAGCCTTTACCTGTTAGAAAGTTAGGTTCTGCTATGTGTGTGCCTTTTGGTAAAATTTTAAGAGGAATGGTAATTCCTAACACTGTAACAAAAGTTCTCCATACAGAAAAAACATATGAGTCTGAGTTGAAAAATTTTAAAATTACAGAATATCCTAATTATTCACCGTTAAAAAATCAAGCAAAAACAATTAAATCATTTCATAGACCAGTGATATTAGTAGATGATTTGTTACATAAAGGATATCGTATTAAAGAACTAGACCCCTTATTGAAAACAGAAGACATAGAAATTGAGCGTATTATTGTGGGAGTTCTTTCTGGTAGAGGAAAAGACTTAATGGATATTCAAGATAGAAAAGTAGAAAGTTTATATTTTATACCTTCTTTACGTGCTTGGTTTGTAGAATCTACTATTTATCCTTTCATTGGAGGAGATAGTGTAGAACGAAAAGAAAAATTAAAAGCAAATTTATTAAATTCTATTAATTTAATATTACCTTATGTTATGCCAGGTTTTTTAAAAGATGCTACGAAAGAAGCAATATATCGTTTATCTATGACAGCATTAGAAAATGCTAAAGATATTATGACTATATTAGAAGAAGAATATCAAAAAGAATATGAAAGAAATTTAACATTAAATCGACTCAGTGAAGTAATTATTCATCCTAGCTGTCCGGATAAAGGAGGGTGTTTAAGTTATGACTATCATTTAGCACCATCTGTTTATATTGCGAATGATATTGAAAAATTAGTTCGTTTAAGTGGATTAATAAAATAATAGAAAAAGCGAGGTGTTATAAGTGGAATGGTTAGAAAGAAAAAATAGCATTATTGTTGGAGTTAAAAAAGATATTCAAAAATCAAAGGGACGTTTTTTAGCAACATATCCAGAAATGTTATTCACACAAGAAAGCGTAAAATGGCTTAGTACAAATCATATGAATAATAAGTATGACCAGTTACCTAAAAGAATACAAGATGCTTTTATTCAAAAAGAATACATTACTTGTGTTAATATAGCCCATAAAAGTCTAGAACAATGGAATAAAGAAGAAAATGAATTATTATTTACAAAAAAGAAAAAAGTTCATATTTTAGCATTAGGTGATGTAGGTAGTACAATACTAATAGGACTAAAACTTCTTGGAAAAGATTGTATCAGCAAAATTGGTATTTGTGATATGAATGAAACAGTATGTAAGAGATGGGAATATGAAATGAACCAGACAGCATTTCCCTGGGAATATAATGTTCTACCAGAAATAGAAATCATAGAGCAGGAACATTTATTTGACTGTGATGTATTTGTATTCTGTGCTTCAAAGGGAATTCCTCCTGTAGGTTCTGATATAAAAGATGTTCGTATGGCACAATTTGAAGCCAATAAAATTATTATAAGTAATTTTGCAAAAAAAGCAAGAGAAAAACAGTTTTCTGGTTTATTTGCTGTAATATCTGACCCAGTAGACCCATTATGTAAAGCTGCGTTTTTATATAGTAATCAAAATGAGCAAGGCGAGTTTGATGGAAAGGGACTTTTGCCAGAACAAATACAAGGTTATGGTCTTGGTGTTATGAATGCGAGAGCAGCTTATTTTGCAAAAAAAGACAAACGTTTTCAATCCTTTTTAAAAGAAGGCAGGGCATTTGGTCCTCATGGACAGTATTTAGTTATTGCAAATAGTATTGAAAATTATGATGATGTACTTTCAAAAGAATTAACAACTCTTGCTGTTGAAGCAAATATTAGAACAAGAGAATTAGGATTTAAACCTTATATTGCACCAGCATTTTCTTCTGCTGCAATTTCTCTTATATTAACAATACAAGGAAAATGGCATTATAGTTCTAATTTTTTAGGTGGCGTCTATATGGGATGTAAAAATAGAACAACAAAATTAGGTTTAGAAATAGAAAGCCTACCTTTGCCCGAGCAATTATATTGTCGTATTAAAAAAGCATTTCAAAATTTGGAGAATATTATATGAAAAATGAATTAATTTTAGTACAGCCTCATTGTGAGGATAAACAAAAAACAAAAAGATTAGAACAAGTTTTAGAAAAGGCATTAACAAATATTTCTTATCAAAGAATTATAAAAGAAGAAGATTTTCAAAATTTACAAAATAAAAAAATTCTTTTTGCCATTTCTCAGGGCGTTTCTGGTATTAATTTAGAATATTTTCGCTTTTTAAAAAGGATCAGAATGAATACTAATTTATTAGAAAGTTCTGTAGCTGGTATTATTGTAGATGGAGAAAGTGAATTATTTACAAAGTCTATTGCAAGAGAATTTGTATTTACTGCAAATCGATCTGGTTGTACATTTCCAGGAAAGCCTCTTGTTGAAGCTACAGCTTCATTACAAAATTTTAATGTGCAAGCGAAAATATTGGAAACAGATTACATAGGGGCATATGAAAAGTCTGCTAGAGTATTAGTAGAACAAGTATTGTCTTTTACACCTATTAGAAAAAAACAAGCTAAAATTTTAGTACTTCATGCAAGTAATTTTAAAACTTCTAATACATCACAACTTTGGAATATGGTAAAACAGCATTTAATTAACTGTGAAATAAAAGAAATTTCATTAAGAAATGGTAGTGTTCAAGACTGTTCAGGCTGTCCATATACTATGTGTATGCACTTTAGTTCTAAATCAAATTGTTACTATGGTGGAGTAATTGTAGATGAAGTTTATCCAGCCATATTAGATTGTGATGCACTTGTATTACTTTGTCCAAATTATAATGATGCAGTTAGTGCAAATTTATGTGCTTTTATTAATCGTTTGACTGCTTTGTTTCGAAAAACTAGATTTTATGAGAAATATATTTTTGGTATTATTGTATCTGGCTATAGTGGGGGAGACTTAGTAGCAGAACAATTAATTAGTGCTTTAAATATGAATAAAACATTTATACTTCCTTCTCGTTTTGCTTTGCTAGAAACAGCAAATGACCCTAATAGTATACAGAAAATAGATGGCATAAATAAAAGAGCAAAAGATTTTGCAAATCATATTTTGAAAACGATACAAATAAAAGAGAATTAATTTATTAAATAATAGCTCCTTTATTGAACAAAATCAGTAAGGAGCTATTGAAGCATTAGTAAAAGGAGAGAAATATTGTATGGGAATATTATATGGTATTGGTATTGGAGCAGGTGACCCTCAATTTTTAACATATCAAGCGGTAGAATGCATTAAAAAATGTAATGTAATTGCAGTACCAGATAGCGGAACTGGAAATTTTGTTGCTTATGATATTGTAATGCAGGCTATACCAGAATTAGTACAAAAAAAAATTGTTAAAATATTTATGCCTATGACAAAAGATAAAATATTATTAGAAAAATATCATAAAGAGGGAGGAACTATTATTTTGCAATATTTAGAAAATAATGATGTAGCATTTTTGACGTTAGGAGATCCTTCTATTTATGCAACTTATATGTATATTCATAAAATAGTTAAGAAAAATGGAGGACAAGTTGAAATGATTTCGGGTATTCCTTCTTTTTGTTCTGTTTCTTCTACAATAGGTGTTAGTTTAACAGAAGGAGATGAAATGCTCCATATTATTCCTGCTTCAGCTTCTTATAACATAGAATATGCTTTATCGTTACCTGGAACAAAAGTGCTAATGAAAGTGGGAAAATCATTTCAAAATATAAAACAATTTCTTTTACAAAATGATCATAAATTTGATTGTTATATGGTTGAAAATTGTGGTATGAAAACAGAAAAAAAGTATTTTTCCATAAAAGAATTTCCAGAACATACAGGATATTTTACTACTATTATTATAAAAGATAAAAAAGTAAATGAAAAAGAAGGATTAAATTATGACAGAAACAATTGAAATAAAACAAAAAGAATTATTTACTAATAAAGCAATTTACCAGTTAATTATACCTTTAATTATAGAACAAATATTAGCTGTAACAGTAGGTATGGCAGATGTTATGATGATTTCTGTAGCAGGAGAGGCAGCAGTATCTGGAGTTTCACTTGTAGATATGATTAATGTTTTAATCATCAATATTTTTGCTGCATTAGCAACAGGAGGAGCTGTTGTTTCAGCACAATTTATAGGAAAAAAAGATAGAAAACAAGCTTGTTTATCTGCTTATCAGCTTTTAATTATTACAATAATTATTTCCATTATAGTTATGGCAATAATACTATTATGGAAAAGACCTATTTTAAAATTATTATTTGGAGAAATCGAAACAGAAGTTATGGAAAATGCTATTATTTATTTAAATATTACAGCTATTTCTTACCCTTTTTTAGCAATTTATAATTCGTGTTCGGCATTATTTCGCTCTATGGGAAATTCTAAAGTTTCTATGATGTTATCGTTTTTAATGAATATTATTAATATTGGCGGAAATGCTTTTTTTATATTTTTACTACATTTAGGTATTGCTGGTGCAGCTATTCCTTCATTGATTTCTCGTTTATTAGCATCTATTATTATATTATATTTAATTCGTAATCCTAAAAATCAAATATATATTAAGCTACAATTAAAAATACAATTAAATAAAGAAATGATTAAAAAAATATTACATATTGGTATTCCAAATGGCTTAGAAAATGGATTATTTCAACTAGGTAGAGTTCTTGTTGTAGGTATTATTGCTAGTTTTGGTACAGTACAAATTGCAGCAAATGCAGTAGCTAATAATATTGATTCTATGGGGTGTATTCCTGGTCAAGCGATTAGTCTTGCTATGATTACAGTTGTAGGACAGTGCGTTGGTGCAGGAGATTATACACAAGCAGAATATTATACTAAAAAACTAATGAAAATATCATATGCTTTTACTTCTTCTATTAATGCTATTATACTTTGTATATTACCATTATTGTTAGCAGTTTATCATTTATCTGATGATACATTACAATTAGCTAAAATATTGATATGGATCCATTGTGGTTGTGCTATATTTCTATGGCCTGCTTCATTTACATTACCAAATGCTTTACGTGCAGCAAATGATGTAAAATTTACTATGATTTGTTCTATTGCTTCTATGTGGATATTTCGTATTATAAATAGTTATATTCTTGGCAAATTTATGGGAATGGGAGCTATTGGTGTGTGGATTGGTATGATTTTAGATTGGATATTTCGTATTATTTGTTTTATATGGAGGTATTTTTCTGGTAAATGGAAACTACATAAAATATAAAGAAACTGTTAAAAATACACAAAAATAATATGAGATTTTGTATATTTATGCTATACTGATGAAAGTAATAAAAATAAATGAGATTTTATTGTCTACAATTTATCCTTCGAATTGACACATTTTATATTATCTATATTAATTTAAAGGATATTTTATTTCATAATAAAAAAGGAGGAAATAGATTGTATAAATTTCTAAAATCAAAAGTATTAGAATCTCTTTCATCAGTCATTCCTATTGTTGTTATTGTATTAATTTTAAGTTTTACTATTGTACCTATGCCATGGTATATAATACTTCTATTTTTGATAGGAGCTATTTTGTTAATATTTGGTATGGGACTATTTACATTAGGAGCAGATATTGCTATGATACCTATGGGAGAAAGAGTTGGAGCACAACTTACAAAATCTAGGAATTTAACACTTTTGGTATTGATTTCACTATTATTTGGTATGATGATTACAATTGCAGAACCAGATTTACAAGTTTTAGCAACACAAGTTCCATCTATTCCTAATATGACATTAATATTATGTGTATCATTAGGAGTTGGTTGTTTTCTTGTATTAGCATTGTTACGTATACTGTTTCAAATTAGTTTAGTAAAATTATTAGTTATTTTTTATATTATTGTATTTATACTAGCATATATTTCTCCAACTCGATTTTTAGCAGTTGCTTTTGATTCTGGTGGTGTTACAACAGGTCCTATTACAGTGCCATTTATAATGGCTTTAGGGCTTGGAGTTGCTTCTGTTCGTGGGGATAAAAATTCTCAAGAGGATAGCTTTGGTTTAATTGCGTTATGCTCTGTAGGACCTATATTAGCTGTTTTATTTCTTGGTTTATTTTTTGGTATTTCTTCAGAAGATTATATTGTAGAAACACAACATACAGCAAAAACAATAAAAGAAATTTTGTTTTTATTTTTAAGTGAATTTCCTCATTATTTTAAGGAAGTAGCGATAGCGCTTTCACCTGTTGTTATTTTCTTTTTAATTTTTCAAAAAATTTACCTAAAATTACCAAAGCATTATGTTCAAAAAATATATATTGGTATTGCATATACTTATATTGGTTTAGTATGTTTTTTAACAGGAGTTAATGTAGGATTTATGCAAATAGGAAATTATATTGGAAGTACAATTGCTCAACTATATTATAACTGGATATTAGTACCTCTTGGAATTATTATTGGTATGTTTGTTGTAATTGTTGAAACAGCAGTTCATGTGCTAACAAAGCAAGTAGAAGAAATTACAAGTGGAAGTATTACAAAAAGAGCAATGCTTGTTAGCCTATCTTGTGGTGTTGGCATTTCTGTTGGTATTGCAATGATTAGAGTGTTAGCAGGTATTCCTATTTGGTATTTTTTAATACCTGGTTATAGTATTGCAATAGTATTATCCCATTTTGTACCTAAAATTTTTACAGCAATTATTAGGTTTAATTTACACAATAGGAGAAAGAAGAAAAAGGTTACAAACATATACTGCTACAGAAATTCAAAAAGATAAAGATAATAATATTATTGAATTTTAATTAACAGGAAGGATATCGGAAAGTGGAAAAGGTAAAAAAAGTAAAACCACTAAAGTTAATGATTACTATTGTGGATAGAGGAAAAAGTAAAAAATTAATGTCTTATTATAAAAGTCAAAGTATTAATTTTTCTATTTTATGTTTTGGAAAGGGAACAGCAAGCTCAGAAATACTAGACTATCTTGGCATAGATGAAGAGGAAAAAGATGTATTTATTTCTGTTATATATGCAGATGATGTTTCAAAAATATTTGCTCAACTAAAAGAAAAAATGGAGTTTCATAAGGCAGGCAAAGGTATTTAAAGAGCTTTTAATAATTGTTGCTAGAAGAGAAATTAAACAAAAAATTATGATGAATATTTCTTCTGAAATGGGTATGAATTCTCCTGCAAAAGGAATTGTATTTTCATTACCTGTTGATGATGTTTATGGATTATTTTCAGGTAATATTGATGTATAAAATAAAGAATACCTCCTAAATAAAAGGAGGATATTTTTTATTGATTTAATTCATCAATAATTTCTTTTACTGTTGTAATTTTATTTACTTTGTATACATTAGCTCCGCAAAATAATAAAGAATTTTGAGTATTTCCTTTTGCTGCACGAATTAGAGCTTCTGTAATGCAGTAAGGTGTTGTAGCTGGATTACATTTTTCTAAGCATTTATAACATTTTGTTATATTTTCTTTTTCTACTTTCCTTAATTCCATAAAAGGATTATTAATAGCACGTCCTGGCATACCAACAGGACTTTTTACAATAGTAATATCTTCTTTTTTTGCATTAACATATGCAAGTTTATATTCTATATCTGCATCACATTCTTTTGTTGCAACAAAACGAGTTGCCATTTGAACACCATCACAACCTAATTTTATATAGTGGTCAATGTCATTCCTATCATATACACCACCTGCAAAAATTACAGGGAAAGAACGATGATATTTTTCTTCAAAACTTTTTACGTAAGTGACAATATTTGTAACTTCTTTGTCATAATATTTGTAATTATCTTGTAATCCTGAAAGAAGTTCTTTTTCTGAAAATCCTAAATGACCACCTGCTTTAGGTCCTTCAATTATAACAAAATCTGGCATACGTTGTCCTCGTTTATCCCAACGATGTAATAAAACTTTTGCTGCTTTAATAGAAGATATAATAGGAGCAAATTTAATAGAAGAATTTCCTATTAAATCAGGTAATTCCATAGGTAGTCCTGCACCAGATATAATAATATCTGCTCCACTTTTAATACAACAATCTACATACTCTGCATAATGAGTTGCTGCTCTCATAATATTAACACCAATTATACCGCCATTAGAAATTTCCTTTGCTTTTTTAATATGATAAGTTAGTGCTTTTAAATTTGTTTCTATTGTGTTTGTTAAGAAATCTTTAGATAAAAAACCTGGTTGTGCAGCAGAAATAACACCAATGGCTCCTTCTTTTGCTACAGCTCCAGCTAAAGAAGATAAACTAATGCCAACACCCATTCCACCCTGTATAATTGGAATAGGTATTGTCAAATCACCAATATGGAGTGGTTTTAGTTTCATAAATGTGACCCTCCTTTTTACAAAACCGTTGTTAATTTTAAAGTAATTTTTTTGAAATGAGATAAATTTGTTTTAATACATAGTTTTTATAACTATGTGATGTGGATTTAATGTTATTAACAATAGAAAATATATTACAAATATAAGTTATTGTCAATATATCTCTTATTAATTGTTACATTTTACTAAAAAATATTTTAGAATTAAATGGATTATTTTCAGAATAAAGATTGACGTATGAAAAAAAGTATCATATACTTTGATTATCAAAGTATTTTACTATATAATAAATTTTAAATATTAAGAAAACATAAAAAATATAGAAAATTAAATTTATATTTAATAAATATTTTTAAGCAAGGGAGAAAAAATATGATTTTTTCAAAAATTAAATGTACAGGGTCCTATGTTCCTGGAAAAATCGTTACAAATGATATGCTTTCTCAATATGTTGATACAAGTGATGAATGGATACGTTCTCGTAGTGGTATAGAAAAACGACATTTTTCAGAAGGGGAAAATACATCAGATATTGCTGCTAAGGCAGCATTAGATATTTTAGAAAATGGTAATGTTAATCCGTTAGATATTGAATTAATTATAGTTGCAACTGTTTCACCTGATTATACAACACCTTCTACTGCGTGTTTAGTACAATCAAAAATAGGTGCAGTGAATGCAGTTGCTTTTGATTTAAGTGCAGCTTGTTCTGGTTTTATTTTTGGAATAAGTACAGCAGACAAATTTATTAAAACTGGCGTTTATAAAAATGCGTTAGTAATTGGTGCTGAAGTATTGTCAAAGCACTTAGATTTTAAAGATAGAAGTACTTGCGTATTATTTGGCGATGGTGCTGGTGGTGTTTTTTTAGAAAGAGCAGAAAATGGAGGTATATTAGCAGAAGAAATAGGAAGTGATGGAAATCGTGGTATGTCTTTAATTTGTGCTGAAAAAAAGGCTTCTCATATATTTAATATTGAACCAGTAGAAGAAGATAATTTTTTACACATGGACGGTAGAGCTATTTTTGACTTTGCTACAAGACAGACACCAAAATGTATTTTACGTTTAATTGAAAAATCTGGAATTTGTGTAGAACAATTAAAATATGTTATACCACATCAGGCAAATGCTCGCATTGTAGAAATTATATCTAGAAAAACAAAAATACCATTACAAAAGTTCTATATGAATATTGCTGAATATAGTAATACCTCTGCTGCAACTATTCCTATTGCATTAAATGAAATGATGAAAAAGGAATTATTGCACAAAGGAGATTATATATTAATGGCAGGTTTTGGTGGTGGGCTCACTTGGGGTGGGTTACTTATAAAAATCTGAATAAATAATTATTTTAAGGAGGAACAAAAAATGGAAGTATTAGAAAAAATTAAAGAAATTATTGCTGAACAAACAGGAAAGGATATTGCCGAAATTACACCAGAAACAAGTGTTATGGAAGATTTGGAAGCAGATAGCTTAGATTTATTTCAAATTATAAATGATATTGAAGATGAGTTTGATGTAAAAATCGAAAATACAGATGAAATTAAAACAGTTGCTGATGTTGTAAAAATTGTAGAAGAAAACCAGCAGTAATTGTGTAACAAAAGATAAGGAGAACAAACTTATGTATGAAAATATTTGCGAAATGCTTGGAATAGAATATCCTATTATACAAGGCGCTATGGCATGGATTGCTACTCCAGAATTAGTTGCAGCAGTATCAAATGCAGGCGGTTTGGGAGTTTTGGCAACAGGTCATTTAAATGGTGAAGGCTGTCGTGAAGCAATTCATAAATTAAAAGAAATGACAGACCGTCCTTATGCAGTGAATATTATGTTATTATCTACTTATGCAGAAGAGATTGCAAAAGTGCTTTATGAGGAAAAGGTTCCAGTTATTACTACAGGTGCAGGTAGTACTATTACACATTTAAAAGCTTTTCAGGAAATGGGTGCAAAGGTTATTCCAGTTATTCCTTCTGTAGCAATTGCAAAACGTTTTGAAAAAGAAGGTGTAAATGCTGTAATAGCAGAGGGAATGGAATCCGGCGGACATATTGGAAAGACAACAACAATGGCACTTGTGCCACAAGTTGTTGATGCTGTTCATATTCCGGTTATTGCAGCAGGAGGTATTGCTGATGGTAGAGGTATGGCAGCAGCAACTATGTTAGGTGCCTCTGGTTTTCAGCTTGGTACAAGATTTTTAGTTGCAAAGGAATGTACAGTACATCCTAATTTTAAACAAAGAATATTAAAAGCAAAAGATATTGATACTACAATAACAGGTTTATCTACTGGTCATCCTGTTCGTGTTATCAGAAATAAAATGGCACGAGCTTATGAAGCGTTAGAAAAACAAAATGCACCATCTGAAAAATTAGAAGAGTTAGGTACAGGTGCATTGAGAAAAGCTGTTCATGATGGGGACATAGAAAATGGTTCTGTTATGTCTGGTCAAATTGCAGGTTTAGTAAAAAAAGAACAAACTGCAAAAGAAATAATAGAAGAACTTTATAGTGAATATACGAATATTATGAAAAACGCTGTAAAAATTATGGGATAATGAAAGCTCTATTTGAAATGAAAACAAAGTATAAATGAGCAAAAGGGAGCATATGCTCCCTTGCTTATCATTATCATAAAATGTCAATTTAAAATATAATTTAAGGAAAATAGGAGAAAAATCATGAAAACAGCTTTTTTATTTAGTGGACAAGGTGCACAATATGTCGGTATGGGAAAAGAGTTGCAAGAACAATATGTTTGTGCAAAAGAAATATTTCAAAGAGCAGACAATGCTTTAGGTTTTTCTCTTAGCGATATTTGTTTTGAACAAGAAATGAAATTAAATCAAACAGAATTTACACAGCCAGCTATATTAACTATGAGTATGGCAGCATTAGCTTGTTTAAGTGAACGAGGAATAAAAGCAGATTATGTAGCTGGATTAAGTTTGGGAGAATATAGTGCATATACAGCAAGTGGTGTGTTTGAATTTGAAGATGCAGTAAAATTGGTACAAAAAAGAGGTCGTTTTATGACAGAAGCTGTACCAGAAGGAAAAGGTAGTATGTATGCTATTATTGGTATGGAAAAAGAGCAAGTAGAAAATATCTGTAAAGAATATAATCAGTATGGTTTTGTGACACCTGCAAATTATAATGCACCAGGACAAGTTGTAATTGCAGGTGAAGCAGATATAACAGCAAAAGCAGCAGCAGCAGCAAAAGAAAAAGGTGCTAAAATAGTATCAAAATTAAATGTAAGTGGACCATTTCATACTGCATTGTTAAAATCTGCATCTGAAAAATTATCTCAAGAGTTGCAACAGTTACATTTACATAATATGAATATACCTGTTATTACAAATGTAACTGGTCAAGAAGTTGAAAATAATGAGGATATTGTTCCTCTTTTAATAAAACAAGTTATGAGTCCTGTTAAATGGGAAGAAACAATATTAACATTATATTCAAAGGGTGTTGATACATTTATAGAAGTTGGTCCTGGTAAAACATTAAGTGGCTTTGTGAAAAGGACTATTAAAGGAGCAACAATACTTAATGTAGAAAATCAAAAAACATTAGAAAAGGTAATAGAAAAACTATTAAAATAAAAATGGAGGAAGAGGGTATGTTAAAAGGAAAAACAGTTTTAGTAACTGGTGCTGCAAAGGGAATTGGAAAGGCAATAGCTACTACTTTTGCAAAAGAAGGATGTAATGTTATATTAAATTATAGAAGCACTATTTCTGATGATTTTATTACAGAAATCGAAAGTTATGGTGTTGAATGTTTAGCAATACAAGGAGATGTTTCTAATTTTGAAAAATCAAAAGAAATTGTAGAGAAGTCAATAGAAACATTTGGAAGTATTGATATTTTAATAAATAATGCAGGTGTTACAAAAGATGGTCTTTTAATGCGTATGTCCGAACAAGATTTTGATATGGTATTAAATATCAATTTAAAGGGTAGTTTTAATATGGCACGCCATGTAATAAATTATATGATTAAAAAACGTTCAGGAACTATTATTAATATTTCTTCTATTGTAGGGGTAATAGGAAATGCAGGACAAGTAAATTATTCAGCTTCTAAAGCTGGTATTATAGGTATGACAAAATCTATTGCAAGAGAAGTTGCTTCTCGTGGTATCACTTGTAATGCTATTGCACCAGGTTTTATTGAAACAGATATGACAGCAATATTGAAAGAAGATGTTGTAAAACAAATGACAGCACAAATTCCTATGAAAAAATTAGGACAAGTAGAAGATATTGCACAAACAGCAGTATTTTTAGCAAAGAGTCAATATATCACAGGTCAAGTTATACATGTAAATGGTGGTATGGCAATGTGATGAGGAGGTATAAATCATGAAAAGATGTGTAGTCACAGGTATGGGTGCAATTACTCCATTAGGAAATGATGTGGAAAGTTATTGGGAAGGTCTAAAAAATGGTATTTGCGGCATTGATTATATTAAGAAATTTGACACAGAAGGATTTAAAGTAAAAATCGCTGGAGAAATAAAAGATTTTGAGATTGAGAAATATGTAGCAAAAAAAGAAACAAAAAGAAATGATATGTTTTCTATTTATGGTATTGCTGCTGCAACACAAGCCTATGAGATGAGTGGTTTAAAAGAAGGTGATGTTGAGCCAATTCGTTTTGGTACAATTGTTGGTTCTGGCATTGGTGGCTTATGGACAATAGAAGAGCAGATTATTAGACTTAATGAAAAAGGACCTTCTAAAGTATCTCCTTTGTTTATACCTATGGCAATTGGAAATATGGCAGCGGGAAATATTGCATTAAAGTTTAAAGCAAAGGGTACTTGTGAGTCAATTGTAACAGCTTGTGCAACAGGAACAAATTCTATTGGCGAAGCTTATAGAAATATAAAACATGGATATTTAGATGTATGTTTTGCAGGAGGTACAGAATATTCCATTACAAAAATTGGATTATCTGGTTTTAGTAATTTAACTGCATTAACGACTTGTGATGACCCTAAAAAGGCTTGTAGACCTTTTGATAAAAATAGAAGTGGTTTTGTTATGGGCGATGGTTCTGGTATATTATTATTAGAAGAATTAGAGCACGCTTTAAATAGGGGAGCTAAAATTTATGGAGAAATTGTAGGATATGGTTCTACTTGTGATGCATATCATATAACTGCTCCATGTACTGATGGAGAAGGTGCAGCAAATGCTATTAAAATGGCTATAAATGAAGCTGGAATTAAGCCAGAAGATTTAGGCTATATTAATGCACATGGTACCAGTACAGAAGCAAATGATGCAGCAGAAACAGTTGCAATTAAACGTGCATTAGGTGATTATGCTTATCATATTCCTGTTAGTTCTACAAAATCTATGACGGGGCATTTATTAGGTGCAGCAGGAGCAATTGAAGCAATTGCTTGTATTAAAGCATTGGAAGAAGGCTTTTTACCACCAACTATAGCATATGAAGAAAAAGATGAAGCTTGTGATTTAGATTATATTCCAAATGTAGGAAGAAAAGCTGATATAAAATATGCCTTGTCTAATTCATTAGGTTTTGGTGGACATAATGGTGTACTTTGCTTTAAAAAGTGGGAGGATTGAACATGACTTATGCAGAAGTAAAAGAATTGATTTCTATTATAAATACTTCAGTTCTAACAAATTTTGAATTGAACATGGATAATGTTTCCATTAAAATGAGTAAAAATAAAGAAGCAATTAATTCTCAAACAATACAACATACTATATCTGAGGTGCAAACATCTCCAGTACAAATGAAAACAACAGAATTTGCAACACCTACAGTTTCGGAAACAACAATGGAACAAAGTGGTAATATTGTAAAATCACCTATTGTAGGAACATTTTATGCTGCTCCTGGTAGTGATAAACCAAGTTTTGTAAAAATAGGAGATAAAGTACAAGAAGGCGATACGCTTTGTATTGTAGAAGCTATGAAAATTATGAATGAAATTACTAGTCCATATGTAGGGGAAATTGCAGAAATTTATGTTTCAAATGAGGAATTAGTAGAATATGGACAGCCTTTGTTCAGAATTAAATAAAAAGAACAGTGGAGGAATCAAAAAATGAATATAGAGGAAATTATGACTATTATACCTCATAGATACCCATTTTTATTGATTGATAAAATAGAAGAAATGATACCTGGAGAAAAAGTAATTGCAACTAAAAATGTAACAATGAATGAAGAGTTTTTTCAAGGACATTTTCCAAATAGACCGGTTATGCCAGGTGTATTGATTATTGAAGCTATGGCACAAGCTGGTGCTGTTGCAATATTATCTATGGAAGAATATAAAGGAAAGACTGCATTATTTGGTGCAATTGATAAAGCGAAATTTAGAAAACAAGTTGTGCCAGGTGATGTATTACGTTTAGAAGTAAGTATTATAAAATTAAGAAAAAATGCAGGTATTGGAAAAGGTATAGCATATGTTAAAGATAAAAAAGCTGCTGAAGGTGAATTCACATTTTTAATTGGATAAGTTCTCTGGTGGAGGTGTTTTAAGTGTTTCATAAAGTATTAATTGCAAATAGAGGAGAAATTGCGGTTCGTATTATAAGAGCTTGTAGAGAAATGGGAATTGCCACTGTTGCAGTTTTTTCAGAACCAGATAGAGATGCACTTCATACACAATTAGCAGATGAAGCTGTTTGTATTGGTCCTGCCAAAGGAATAGATAGTTATTTAAATATGGAAAATATTATTAGTGCAGCAGTAGCCAAAAAAGCACAAGCAATTCATCCAGGATTTGGATTTTTGGCAGAAAATAGTACATTTGCAACTATGTGTCGTGAATGCAATATACAATTTATAGGACCTTCTCCAGAGGTAATTGATAAAATGGGAAATAAATCAAATGCCAGAGAAATGATGAAAAAAGCAGATGTACCTGTTGTACCTGGTAGCGATGGTACTGTAGATACACTAGAAGATGCTATTAAAATGGCAAAGAGAATTGGTTATCCTGTTATGATTAAAGCATCAGCAGGCGGTGGAGGAAAAGGAATTCGTATTGTAAAGGAAGAAAAAGAATTAGAACAAGCATATCAATCTGCTAAAAATGAAACGATTGCAGCATTTGGCGATGATAAAGTGTATATGGAAAAAGTTATTGAACATGCTAGACATATCGAAATACAAATTTTAGGTGACCATTTTGGAAACATTGTACATTTAGGAGAAAGAGATTGTTCTTTACAAAGAAGAAATCAAAAGGTACTAGAAGAAGCACCATCTATTGCTATTTCTAATGAAACAAGAAAAAAAATGGGAGAAGCTGCTGTTAGAGCTGCGAAAACAGTAGGATATGAAAATGCTGGTACAATAGAATTTTTGTATGATAAAGAAGGAAATTTCTATTTTATGGAAATGAATACTCGTATACAAGTAGAACACCCAGTTACAGAAATGATTACTAATATAGATATTGTAAAAGAACAATTAAAAATTGCTTCCGGAGAAAAGTTAGAACTAAATCAGAAAGACATTATAATTAATGGTCATGCTATCGAATGTCGAATTAATGCAGAAAATCCTAAATTTAATTTTGCACCTTCTCCAGGACATATTGATTTTTTACTTATGCCTGGAGGTATGGGAACAAGAATAGATAGTGCCATTTATGCAGGTTGTGATATTCCACCTTTTTATGACTCTATGTTAGCAAAGGTAATTGTTCATGGTAAAAATAGAATAGAAGCTATTGAAAAAATGAGACGTTGTTTACATGAATTTGTTATTGAAGGTGTTACAACCAATATTGAGTTTATGGAAGAAATTTTAGCAAATGAAAAATATATGAAGGGAGATTTTGATACTTCTTTTATTATAAATGAAATTATAAAATAATTATTGGAGGGAATATTCGTGAAGTTATTTAAAAAGAAGAATTATATTAGAATGAATCCTCCCGAAGTTATTTCTGAAGCAGAACTAGAAACCCCTAGTATACCAGATGGGCTTTGGATAAAATGTAATCATTGTGATAAAACAATTTATACAAAAGAAATTAATGAATATAAAATTTGTCCTAATTGTGGATATCATTTTCGTTTGACTGCAAGAGAGAGAATTTTCTTGACTGTTGATGAAAATTCTTTTGAAGAATTCGATAGTAATATGCAGGCAAAAAATCCTATGGACTATCCTGATTATGATAAAATTATAGAAAAAGCACAGTCAAAGACAAAATTAAAAGATGCTGTTATGACAGGATATTGTAAAATTGGAGGATATAATGTAGTTTTAGCTGTTATGGATAGTTATTTTATGATGGCATCTATGGGTTCTGTAGTGGGAGAAAAAATTACAAGAGCAATAGAAACAGCAACAGAAAAAAAATTACCTATTATTATATTTACTGCTTCTGGCGGAGCTAGAATGCAAGAAGGAATTATTTCTCTTATGCAAATGGCAAAAACAAGTTCTGCATTAAATCGTCATGGAAAAGCTGGTTTATTATATATTTCTGTTATAACAGACCCTACAACAGGAGGAGTTTCTGCTAGCTTTGCTAGCCTAGGAGATATTATACTTTCGGAACCTAAAGCAACAATTGGTTTTGCAGGTAGAAGAGTAATCGAAGGTACAATTAATGAGAAATTACCTGAAGAATTTCAGACAGCTGAATTTCAATTAGAACATGGATTTTTAGATAAAATTGTAACTAGGACAGATATGAAGAATACGTTAATACAAATATTAAAACTTCATTGTCAAAAGGAGGTCTTTGAGAATGGATAATACGGCTATAGAAATTGTAAAAAAGTCCAGAATGGTATCAAGACCTACAACATTGGAATTTATTCAAAATATATTTACTGATTTTATAGAATTTCATGGTGATAGATGCTTTGCAGATGATAAGGCTATAGTAGGTGGAATTGCTTTATTAGAAGGACAACCAGTTACTGTTATCGGCGTACAAAAAGGTCATACTATAGAAGAAAATGTTAAAAGAAGTTTTGGTTCTCCAAATCCAGAAGGATATAGGAAACAATTACGTTTAATGAAACAAGCAGAGAAATTTAATAGACCTGTAGTACTTTTTGTAAATACTTCTGGTGCTTATTGTGGTATTGGTGCAGAAGAACGAGGACAAGGTGAAGCTATTGCTAGAAATTTAATTGAAATGGCTGGATTAACTGTACCAATTATTAGTATTTTTATAGGAGAAGGAGGAAGTGGTGGTGCTTTAGCACTTGCTTTGGCTGATAGAGTATGGATGTTAGATAATGGAATGTATGCTGTACTATCTCCAGAAGGTTTTGCTAGTATATTATGGCGTTCTCCAGAACGTTCAGCAGATGCTGCAGAGCTTATGAAACTAACCGCTCCAGATTTACTTAAAAATGGTGTAATTGAAAAAATAATACCAGAAGCTAAAGATGGGTTAGCTAAAAATTTAGAATATACAACAATAATATTAAAAAAGTCATTAACAGAAGAGTTAGAGATATTAAATAATTTGACTACAGAAGAATTGTTAAATCAGCGTTATTATCGTTTTCGTAAATATGGTGAATTTACAAATGAATTGTAAAAAACAAAAATACCTATTGTTAATTATGTAGGTATTTTTATTTTTTGTTAATTTGTATAAAATTGGAAAATCCTGTGCATACTGTTTGTAAGATAGTGCAGGAGGGATAATATGAAAAAGAAAGAAATAATGTGGATATTTATAATTTGTTGTATTGTTGGAGTGGTTAGTTGTATGATTACTACTAGAGTATATGAAAAAAAAATACAAACATTATCTTCTATTAAAATAGAAAATAATATGCCAGAGGAAGATAATATAACTGTTATAACTGAGACAGCAAGAATTACACCTTCTACTAAAATGGTATATGAATACTATTATACGGAGGATGGTGTTACACAAACATTGGAAGATGTTCCTCCTTATTTTTTATTAGATATGACATTAGAAGATATGAAAAAGGTATATACAGATTGGAAAATTGTATCTTTTTCTTCTAAAGAAGTAGTAATGAGAAAGATATTAGAAGCAAAGAGTAATGAACAATATATTATAGGGGAAAAGAATGGATATGTTGCTGTATATTATAAAGAAGCACAACATGGAATTATATTACATGAAATTACAAATACACCAATTTCTGCATTACCGTTAGAAGAACAGGAAAGATTATTAGAAGGGATTTCTGTTATAGGTGATGAAAATCTATCAAAAATTTTGTCAGATTATACCAGTTAAGAAAAAAGTTGGGTTATTTTAAACAAAAAATAATAATTGTATCAAAAAAAATTCATTATATTTTTGAAAATTTAGTAGACAGATGATATAAGTGATGTTATAATAAAAATGTGAAAACTCCCCAATATTTTCACAAGGCAGCTTGTAAGCTGCAATCCCAATAAGAAATACCTTCTCTTTGTGGAAAAAGACTATCATCGGCAGGTAGTCTTTTTTCATATGTTAAAATAAATTTGACATCATTTCTATTGGCATTTATAATGAATTTATGTGAAATAAAAAAGGAATAAATAATTGTATATTTGGGATAGGAGAATTAGAATGAATCTTTCAGTACCTTATAAAGAGCTAAGTATTGCTGGAAAAATACTTTGTAATGCAGAATTGAGTAAAGACATTTTGAGTATTGAATCTATTTTTAGTGATGAAACAGAAAATTTTAGAATACCATCAGAACCAACTAGTACTGATACTGTTCAGGTATTAATACGAACAGGGAGAGGGAATATGGATGCTGTTTTTTTGTGTTGTGATGGGGAAAAAATACCTATGAAAATATGCAAACAAGAAAGTTTTTTTGATTTTTATGAAGGTTTTTTACCACCAACAAGTGAAACAAAATCTTATTATTTTGAATTAGTACAGGGGAATAGTTCTTATTATTATACAAAAAGT
Organism: Clostridia bacterium; assembly: GCA_910575055.1. GTDB lineage: Bacteria > Bacillota > Clostridia > Lachnospirales > Anaerotignaceae > Coprocola. The sequence continues at coordinate 36,395 of CAJTDC010000018.1, read as the reverse complement.
GGTTTACATCAGAATTTAGAAGAAGGAACTTGGTTCACTGTAATTAGAAACTTCAAAATACCTGATTGGGCAAAAGGTGCTGTTATGTATCAGATATATGTAGACCGTTTTTGTAATGGAGATACAACAAATGATGTAAAAACAAATGAATATATTTATTTAGGAAAACCTGTCGAAGCAGCAGAATGGGATGAAATGCCAGCAATAGAAGATTTTAGGCGTTTTTATGGTGGAGATTTACAAGGTGTTTTAGATAAATTAGATTATTTACAGCAATTAGGTATAGATGTCATTTATTTTAACCCTCTTTTTGTTTCTCCAAGTAACCATAAATATGATACGCAAGATTATGATTATATTGACCCACATATTGGTGTTGTTGTAGAAGATGGAGGTTCTCCGTTAGTATTTGAAAAATTTAATAATAATCATGCTACTATGTATATTCAAAGGACAACAGCATTAGAAAATTTAGAAGCAAGTAATACACTTTTTTGTAAAGTTGTAGAAGAAGCACATAAAAGAAATATTAAGATAATACTTGATGGCGTGTTTAATCATTGTGGTGCTTTTCATAAATGGATGGATAGAGAAAATTTTTATGAGTCTACTGGAAAATATCCTGCTGGTGCTTTTATAGAAAATAATAGTATTTATCATAACTATTTTTATTGGAAAGAAAATGGAACATATGATGGTTGGTGGGGACACCCAAATCACCCTAAACTTAATTTTGAATCACCAGAATTATTTCAATATATTATGAGTATTGCTCAAAAGTGGGTATCACCACCTTTTAATGCTGATGGCTGGAGATTAGATGTAGCAGCAGATTTAGGAATTAATCCTAATTTTAATCATTATTTTTGGAAAAAATTTAGAGATGCAGTAAAAAAGGCAAATCCTAATGCGATTATACTAGCAGAACATTATGGAGATGCTTCTTCATGGTTACAAGGTGACCAATGGGATACTATTATGAATTATGACGCATTTATGGAGCCTGTTTCGTGGTTTTTAACAGGAATGGAAAAACATAGTGAAGATTTTAAAAAAGATTTGCTAAATAATAGTATAGTTTTTAGAGATACAATGTTGTATCAAATGGCAAGACTTTCCAAGCAGTCTATACAAATATCTATGAATGAACTTTCTAATCACGACCATTCTAGATTTTTGACCAGAACAAATAAAACTGTTGGAAGGCTTCATACTTTAGGATATGAAGCTGCTAATAGAGGAATTAATAAAGGAATTATGAAAGAAGCTGTTGTAATTCAAATGACATGGCCTGGAGCACCTACAATTTATTATGGTGATGAAGTGGGAGTTGCAGGTTGGACAGATCCAGATAATAGAAGAACATATCCTTGGGGAAAAGAAGATATTGATTTATTAGAATTTCATAAAGCAGTTATAAAAATACACAAACAATATAGTGCATTAAAAACAGGTTCTCTTATGTTTTTATATCTGGGATATGGTCTATTGAGCTATGGACGATTTGATAAAAAGAATAAAATAGTTGTAGCATTAAATAATACTGAAGAAGAAAAACAAATACAAATACCTGTTTGGCAGATGGGTATTTCTTCACATGGTGAAATGCAGGTAATATTAACATCAACTGAAATTGGATTTTCTGTTAATGTTATTTCTTACAAAATAAAAAGAGGTAAGTTAGCTTTGTCTTTAAAACCTTATAGTAGTGTTATATTAAAAGAAGTAAAAAGAGGAAAAACTTTATGATACAGCCTGTTATATTATATGAAGATGAATTTTTAATTTGTGCAGTGAAACCAGACGGCATTCCTACACAACCTGATAAAACTGGTGATATGGATATGGTAACTATTTTAACTTATTATTTGAAAGAAAAAAAGTATCAAAATCCATATATTGGATTAATTCATCGATTAGACAGACCTGTAGGAGGAATATTACTTTTTTCAAAAAATAAAGATATAGATTATAAACTGGCTAAAATGTTACAAGAAAATAAAATAAAAAAAGAATACTTAGCTGTTGTTTGTGGAAAGGCAAAGCAAACAGATACGTTAGAAGATTATTTATTAAAGAATGGAAAATTAAATTTATCTTTTGTTGTAGATCAGAAAGTCAAAAATTCTAAAAAATCTGTATTAACTTATAAAAAAATACAAATACTAAACGAAGAAGAAAAATATTATTCTTTATTAAAAATAAAACTATTAACAGGACGTCATCATCAAATTAGAGTGCAACTTTCTCATGCTGGCATTCCAATTTGGGGAGACCAAAAGTATAATTTATTACAAAAATGGGGAAAAAATAATATACTAGCGTTATGGGCTTATCAGTTAACATTTAAACATCCTATAACAAATAAAAGTGTATTACTACAATGTTTTCCTAAAAATGACCCCTTTTCAAGATTTACAATTTTTGAATGAATTTGTAATTATTCTGTTGTTGTATTTTTGAAACTTTGTATTATAATATTTGTAGGAAAAGAACAATATTGTTCTTTTCTTTTGAAAAAGAATTAGCAATCATAAAAGCTATTGGCTAACAATATTAAAAATTAAAACTAACCCAAAAGGAGGGTTACATATGCAAAGAAAATATACAAAAAAGGCACAAGCAGTTTTACAATTGGCACAGGAATCTGCTTTAAAATTAGGAAATCGTTTTATTGGAACAGAGCATATATTATTAGGATTAACTTTAGTTAGAGATAGTGTAGCATGTAAAGCATTAGAAGAACAAGGTGTTACATCAGATGGTATATTTGAAAAAATTGCTACATTAATGAGTCATAGTACTATATCTTATATCCCCCAAGATTTTACCCCAGGTGCAAAAAGAGTATTAGAATTTAGTAATCAAGAAGCGCAACATATGGGAACAGGATATGTAGGAACAGAACATTTACTTTTATCTCTTATGAAAGAAACAGATAGTATTGCTGTAAAAATATTAGTAATAATGGGAGTAAATGCACAAAAATTGTATGAAGATATTATGATGATGTTAGGAGAAAGTGAAAGTCAAATGATACCTGGTATGGGACATCATACTGAGCTGTCATCTGAAAAGTCAACTACAGAACATTTAGATAAATATGGAAGAAATTTTACAGAATTAGCAAAAAGTAATAAATTTGACCCTATTATTGGAAGAGAAAGAGAAATTGAAAGGATTATACAAATATTAAGTAGAAGAACAAAAAATAGTCCTTGCCTTGTAGGTGACCCTGGCGTTGGTAAAACTGCTATTGTAGAAGGCTTAGCTCAAAAGATTTCAGAGGGTAATATTCCTGCTACATTAAAAGATAAAAAAATTATTAGTCTTGATTTATCTTCTATGGTAGCAGGCTCTAAATATCGTGGTGAATTTGAAGAACGTATGAAGAAGTCATTAAAAGAAGTGCAAAGTGATGGAAATATTGTATTATTCATTGATGAAATTCATACAATTATTGGTGCAGGTGCAGCAGAAGGAGCTATTGATGCTTCTAATATATTAAAACCTTTATTAGCAAGAGGAGAAATACAGTTAATTGGTGCTACAACATTGGAAGAATATAGAAAATATATTGAAAAAGATGCAGCTTTTGAAAGAAGATTTCAGCCTGTTAAAGTAGAAGAACCAGAAGAAGAAAAAGCAATTAGTATGTTAAAGGGGTTAAAAGACCGTTATGAAGTTCATCATGATGTTACTATAACAGATGAAGCAATTGAAGCAGCTGTAAAAATGTCTATTCGTTATTTACCAGATAGATTTTTACCAGATAAAGCAATCGACTTAATTGACGAAGCTGCCTCAAGTTTACGATTAAAAACAGTAACGATGCCTTTAGATATCAAAGAATTAGAAGAAAAACTTGAAGAATTAGAAAAAGAAAAGGAAGAAGCAATTAAAACAGAAGAATTTGAAAAAGCTGGTGAAATGAAAAAGCAGCAAATTGAAATGAAAAAACAATTAGAGAAAGCAAAAAGGGTATGGGAACAAAAGAATAAACAAAGTGGACAAACAGTAACAAAAGAAGATATTGCAGATGTCATTGCAAAATGGACAGGTATTCCTGTAAAGAGCTTGCAGGAAGAAGAAAGTCAAAGATTACTTTGTATGGAAAAAGAATTGCATAAAAGAGTAATTGGACAAGAGGAAGCTGTTTCAGCAATTGCAAAAGCAGTACGTCGTGGTCGTGTAGGATTAAAAGACCCTAATCGTCCTATTGGTTCTTTTTTATTTTTAGGACCTACTGGAGTAGGAAAAACTGAATTGTCGAAAGCATTAGCAGAAGTTTTGTTTGGTGATGAAACAGCTATGATACGTATAGATATGTCAGAATATATGGAAAAACATAGTGTTTCTAGAATGATAGGCTCTCCTCCAGGCTATGTTGGATATGAAGAAGGAGGACAATTAAGTGAAAAAGTTCGTAGAAATCCTTATTCGGTTGTATTATTTGATGAAATAGAAAAAGCGTCTTCTGATGTATTTAATGTATTATTGCAAGTGTTAGATGATGGTCATATTACAGATGGTCATGGAAGGAAGATAGATTTTAAAAATACTGTAATTATTATGACATCTAATGCAGGTGCAAAAAATATTGCTGCTCCTAAAAAACTTGGATTTATAACTGTAGATAATGAAGAACAAAATTATGCAACAATGAAAAAAAGTGTTATGGACGAGGTAAAACAAATTTTTAAACCTGAGTTTTTAAATCGTATTGATGATATTATTGTATTTCATACATTAAATCAAGAAAATATGAAACAAATTGTATCACTTATGAGTAAAACTGTTATTGAAAGGGCAAAAGAAAATATGCAAATTGATTTATCTTTTACAGAAGAAGCAATTTCTTTAATTGCTACAGAAGGATATGACCAAGCTTATGGGGCAAGACCATTGCGTAGGGCAATACAATCAAAAATTGAAAACTTTTTTGCTGAGCAATATTTAGAGGGAAAATTTCAAAAAGGTGATGTAGTACAAATAGATGTAGAAAATGAAAATTTTATATTACAAAAAGTAGTAAAAAATGATTAACCTTTTTTAAAAAGAAGTTCTCATAAAATAGAGAACTTCTTGATAATTGTTTAAATATTCAAAATAATAATGTTTTTAATTATAATTTTGAATTTTTAGTATACCAAGTATCTTTTTTATGGTATAATATTTTTGAATGTAGTATAAACTGTTCTAATTACTATTTATAAAGGTAATATGTTGTAGAGTTAATAAGGTAAGAAAAGTATTAGCTTTATGGAACAGTTCATAATAGAAAGTTAATAGGCATCTGTATTTACAATCAGGAGGCAAAGAAGATGAGTGTAATAGAAGAATTAATCAGACAAGAAGATAATGGGACAATTAGTTTTGGAAATTATTTATTAGATGTTAAAAAGAAAATATTGGATTTTGAAGTAAATGGAAATTTGTATAAAGTAAAGACATTTAAAGAGATTACAAAATTGGAAAAAGATGGAAAGATGATATTAGAAACAGTTCCAGGTGCAACAATACATAATTTCAATATGACTGATAAGGGAGTAAACTTTGTTGTAGAAGGGACAGAAGATTTGCAATTGACATTAGAGTTAGAACCTGAAATGGAATACAAAATTTTAATAGACAGTGTCAATGTGGGCAAAATGAAAACAAATATGGCAGGAAAAGTAAATTTTAGTATTGAAATGCAACAAAATATAACAAAAACAGTAGAAATAAAAAAAATAAATTGATGCTAATAAAAGGACTATGGACTGTAAAGAACAGTCCATTTTTTATTAATAATAAAGGATAGGGGATATTAATTTTGAAGGTAAAAACGATTTACAAATGTACAGAATGTGGTTATGAAACATTAAAATGGATGGGACGTTGTGCAGAGTGTGGTGCTTGGAATAGTTTGAATGAAATGAGTAGTTCTGATAATAAAAAAATTATATTAAATCAAACCAAAAAATCGTCTTCTAAGGCGTTAAAATTAACAAATGTAGAAGTAGGAAAAAATCAAAGGATTTTAACAGGAATACATGAATTTGATAGGGTTATAGGCGGTGGTATTGTAAAAGATTCGATAACAATATTAACATCACCTCCTGGTGGTGGAAAATCTACATTAACATTAGCGATTTCAGGAGAAGTTGCAAAGCAAGGGAAAAAAGTGCTTTATGCTACAGGAGAGGAAAGTGATAGCCAAATTAGAAATAGAGCTGATCGTATATTGGAACAAATACATGAAAATATCTGGATTATTGCAGATACTAGTTTGAATAGTGTATTAGATGCTATTGTAGAAGTAGATGCTGACTTAGTTATTGTAGATAGCATACAAACATTTGCATTAGATGAATTTTTACCAGCAAGAGCAGGTAATCCTACACAAACAATGGAATGTGCAAATGCATTGGTGCAATGTGCAAAAAATAAAGAAAGGCAAAGAGCCATTCTATTAATAGGTCAAATGAATAAAAATGATGAAATGGCAGGATTACGTTCATTAGAACATTTAGTAGATACAGTTTTGCTTATGGAAGGAAGTCATGAAGAAGAATTAAGAAGTATTATTGCTACAAAAAATAGATTTGGAAGTACAGGAGAAATGGGATTTTTTACTATGACAGAAAAGGGATTGATTTCAATTGACAATCCTTCTGAATATTTTGTTACAAAAAGGGAGAAAAACGAAATGGTTTCTGGAAGTACACTTACTGTAATAAAAGAAGGCTCTCGACCTGTAATTTCAGAAATAGAAAGTCTTGTTTCAAATTGTTTCACACCATATCCTTCACGCATCTGTGAAGCAATGAAAAAAGATCAGATGAATACATTAATCTCTATATTGGAACAAAGAGGAAAAGTTTCTTTATATGATAAAAATGTTGTTATAAAAACAACTGGAGGTATCAAATTAAAAGAGCAGGCTGTAAATTTAGCTGTAATTATGTGTATTGCTTCATCTGTATATAATAAACCTATTCCTTGGAATTATGCTTTTATTGCTGATGTAGGATTAACAGGAGAATTAAAAAAAGTACCTTCTATGGAAGCTCGTATAAAAGAATTGGATAGAATGGGATTTTTAAAAGTTTTTGTACCTAAAAATTCAATTAGAAAAATAACATTACAAAATATTGAGGTTATAGAATGTAAAACTTTAATACAAGTAATTACTTATTGTGTAGGTAACAAATAAATTTTATACAATATAGTTTACGAATGAATGAATTTATATTATAATACTATACTATAATCAATAAAATAAAGGAGGATTATTTGTGCAAGAAGTAAAAATTAATAAATTTAAAAAGGTGCTTGTAGCAAATAGAGGTGAAATTGCAATTCGTATTTATAGGGCACTAAATGAATTAGGTATTCAAACAATAGGTGTATTTTCAAAAGAAGATAAATATTCTCTGTTTAGAACGAAAACAGATGAGGCTTATATGCTGAATAAAGAAAAAGGACCTATTGATGCTTATTTAGATGTGAAAGAAATTATTCGCATTGCAAAAGCAAAGGGAGCTGATGCTATTCATCCAGGTTATGGTTTTTTATCTGAAAATCCAGAATTTGTACAAGCTTGTGAGAAAGCAGGTATTGCTTTTATAGGTCCAAATAAAGAAGTAATGTATGCTATGGGAGATAAAATTTCATCTAAACAAATTGCTATCAAATGTAAAGTTCCTATTATTCCAGGTGTTGATCATGCAGTAAAATCAGAAAAAGAAGTTATGGAAATTGCAGAAAAAGTAGGTTATCCTGTTATGCTAAAAGCCTCTAATGGGGGTGGCGGACGTGGTATGCGTATTGTTAATAATGCAGAAGAAATGCCTAAGGAATTTGAAGAAGCGAGAAATGAAGCAAAAAAGGCATTTGGTGATGATAAAATATTTATTGAAAAATATTTGAGAAATCCAAAACATATTGAAGTACAGGTATTAGGTGATAAGTATGGAAATGTAGTACATCTTTTTGATAGAGATTGTTCTGTACAACGAAGACATCAAAAAGTAGTAGAGTATGCTCCTGCTTCTACTGTTAGTATAGAAACAAGAGAAAAAATATTTTCTGATGCTATTAAAATAGCAAAATATGTAGGATATAAAAATGCAGGTACATTAGAATTTTTGGTAGATGCAGATGAAAATTATTATTTTATTGAAATGAACCCTCGTATACAAGTAGAACATACTGTTACGGAAGAAATAACAGGTATTGATATTGTACAAGCTCAAATTTTAATTGAAGAAGGATATCCACTAAATTCTCCAGAAATCAATATTCCTTCTCAAGAAAGTATTTATTGTAATGGTCATGCTATACAAATGAGAGTTACAACAGAAGACCCTTCTAATAATTTCTTACCTGATACAGGAAAAATTTCTGTTTATCGTTCTGCTGCCGGTAATGGCATTAGATTAGATGGGGGTACTGCTTATACAGGTGGTGAAATTACACCTTATTATGATAGCTTATTAGTAAAAATAATTGCTTATGACAGAGATTTTCAAAAAGCTACTAAAAAAGCAGTTAGAGCGTTAAAAGAAACAAGAATTAGAGGAATTAAAACAAATATTCCATTTTTAATAAATGTATTACAAAGTAAAACATTTATAGATGGAAAATGTACTACAACATTTATAGAGCAAACTCCTGAATTATTCAACATTACATTAGGGCAAGATAGAGCTACTAAAATTGCAGAATTTATTGGAAATCAAATTGTAAATGAAGCTCATGGACATAAACCTGAATTAGACCCAATTCATATTCCTACATTCGGACAAAGCGAAACGGTAGTTGGTGCAAGAGATATTTTTTTGAAGTTAGGAGCAAAGGAATATACGCAAAAATTAATGAATGAAAAAAGATTATTTGTAACAGATAGTACAATGAGAGATGCTCATCAATCTTTAGTTGCAACTCGTTTTAGAACGAAAGACCTTGTGAAAGCAGCACCTGCAACAAATAAAGCTATGGCAAATGCTTTTTCTGTAGAAGCATGGGGTGGAGCAACTTTTGATGTTGCTTATCGTTTTTTAAAAGAATCTCCTTGGGTTCGTTTAGAAACTTTGCGTAAATATATGCCAAATACATTGATACAGATGCTTTTAAGAGCATCTAATGCTGTTGGATATGCTAATTATCCTGATAATGTTGTACAAAAATTTATTCAAGTTTCTGCTAAAACAGGTATTGATGTATTTAGAATTTTTGATAGTTTGAATTGGATTGAAAATATGAAAATGCCTATTGAAGAGGCATTAAAAACAGGAAAAATTGTGGAGGGTACAATTTGTTATACAGGAGATATATTAGACCCAAAAGAAAAGAAATATACAATTGATTATTATTTGAAAAAGGCAAAAGAATTACAAAATATGGGTTGCCATATTTTTGCTATTAAAGATATGGCTGGTTTATTAAAACCATATGCAGCAAAAGAATTATTTACTGCTTTGAAATCTGAATTAAATATTCCATTGCATTTACACACACATGATACAACTGGTAATGGTGTTAGTACTGTGCTTATGGCAGCAGAGGCAGGTGTAAATATTGTTGACCTTGCTATACAATCTATGAGTTCTTTAACAAGTCAACCATCTATGAATGCAGTAGTAGAAGCATTACGTGGTACAGAGAGAGATACAGGATTAGACATTGATGAATTGAATGAATTAAGTAGATATTATTCTGGAGTAAGACAAGTATATAAAAGTTTTGAAAGTGAAATGAATACACCAAATACAGAAATTTATAAATATGAAATTCCTGGTGGACAATATTCTAATTTATTAGCCCAGGTAAAATCAATGGGGTCTGAAGATAATTTTGAAGAAATTAAACAGCTTTATAAGCAGGCGAATGATTTACTTGGAAATATTGTAAAAGTAACACCATCTTCTAAAGTTGTAGGAGATATGGCAATATTTATGTCAAAAAATGGTTTAAATAAGGATAATATATTAGTAGAGGGAAAAGATTTATCTTATCCAGATTCTATTGTAGGTTACTTTTCTGGTAATATTGGTCAACCTGATGGAGGTTTTCCTAAAGAATTGCAGAAAATTGTATTAAAAGGAAAAGAGGCAATTTCAGAACGTCCTGGAAAGTTATTACCTGAAGAAGATTTTGATGCGATTAAAGATCATCTTACAAAAGCTCATTCTATGAAGCAAATTAATGATAAAAATGTTATTAGTTATGCTTTATATCCTAAAGTATATGATGATTATTGTGATTATCAAGAATATTATAATGATGTTTCTCAACTAGAAAGTAATATTTTCTTTTATGGATTATCAAAAGGAGAAGAAACAAATATTAATATTGGTGAAGGAAAAGATTTGTTAATTAAATATGTTGATGCTTCCGAAGCAAATGAGGAAGGAATGCGTTCTTTAACATTTGAAATTAATGGTGTTATGAGAGAAGTAAAAATTCAAGATAAGAATTTAGAGGTTAATACAAATAGAATATTAAAGGCAGATAAAAATAATCCTTGTCATTTAGGTTCTACAATACCAGGTACAGTTGGTAAAATATTTGTAAAAGAAGGAGAGAAAGTAAATAAAAATATGGTATTGATGACAGTGGAAGCTATGAAAATGGAAACATCTGTATTGTCTAAAGTAGATGGTATAGTGGACAAAATTTATATTAAGGAGGGAGATAAAGTAAGCCAAGAAGAACTTCTCATTTCATTTGTATTAAATGAAGAAGATGAGGCAAAATAATTTTTAGAAGGAATGGAGTACATTATGGAGAAACAGATTATTGATATTGGATTGAACTTAATGAACAAACAATTTGATATTGATAGAGAAGATATAATAAAAAGAGCAGAAGAACAAAATATTACTCCTCTCATTATTACAGGAGTGCATTTAAATGATAGTAAAAAAGCTGTAAATTTTGCCGAAAAATATTCTAAAAAACTTTATTGTACAGTAGGAGTACACCCTCATGATGCTAAAACATGTAATAAAAATACAATATCTGAATTACGAAAATTAGCACAGAAATCTCAAGTTTGTGCAATTGGAGAATGTGGTTTAGATTATGACAGAGATTTTTCTCCAAGAGATATACAAAGGAAATGGTTTGAAGAGCAAATTATATTAGCAGAAGAATTGAATATGCCTTTATTTTTACATGAAAGAGCTGCATATACTGATTTTAAAAAGATAATGATGAAACATAAAGAAATTTGCAATCGTTCTGTAGTACATTGTTTTACAGGTAATGGTATAGAACTACAAAATTATTTAAAAATGGGGTGTTTTATTGGTATTACAGGGTGGATTTGTGATGAAAGAAAGGGACAACATTTAAAAACATTAATTAAAATGATACCTATAAATAGATTAATGATAGAAACAGATGCACCTTTTTTAATTCCAAGAGATTTAAAAGTAAATACTAGAAGGAATGAGCCAATTTATTTAAGACATATACTAAAAACAATTTCAAAATGTTTAAATAAGGAAGAAAATGAAGTAGCAGAAATTGTAACAAAAAATACAAAAGAATTTTTTAATATTTAGTTTAAGTAAAAATACACCTTTAGAAGGTCAGATTGTCAAAAAAGTCAACCTAATAGTTGACTTTTTTGATTTTTTGACATTATCATAGTAGATATAAGAGATATAGTGATGCAATAAATATTGAGTATTTTCTTTTAGATAGAAAATTGACAGAAAATGTCTCTTTTAACAATTAAAATATATTATTAATTTTTAGGGTCTTCTCTCATAGCTATGATTGTTTTATTAATTAATTCATCTAATTCCCAACCTAACATTTCAGCTCCTTTACGAATAACATCTCTAGAACAACCAGCTGCAAATGCTTTGTCTTTAAACTTTTTTTTAGCAGATTTTAATTCCATATCTTGTACACTTTTGGAAGGACGCATTTTAGCTGCTGCACCTAGTAATCCAGATAATTCGTCAACTGCAAAAAGAACCTTTTCCATTTCGTGTTCTGGTTTGACATCTATTACAAGACCATAACCATGGCTTGCTACTGCATGGATAATTCTTTCGTCAATACCTCTTTCTTTCATAATTTCTTGTTCTTTTATACAATGTTGTTCTGGATATTGCTCAAAATCTAAATCGTGTAATAATCCAACAATACCCCAAAATTCTTCTTCTTCTCCATAGCCCAGTTCTCTTGCAAAATATTTCATAATTCCTTCTACTACTTCAGCATGACGAATATGAAAAGGTTCTTTATTAAATTCATTTAATAAATTCCATGCTTCTTCTCTAGTAATACTCATTTTAATTCCTTCTTTCTATTTTTACATTATTTTATTATTTAGTATAAAAGAAAGAAATATATTATGCAACATATAAAAGAATATTAGCATATTTTATGAAATTAATATTGTATTTTGATATAATAGAGTATAAAATATACTATAATTGATAATAAAGGAGAGGAATTTATGGACGTTACAAGTTTTGGAATTAATCACGATAAATTATTAAGGGGTATTTATGTTTCTAGAAAAGATACTGTTGAGAATGGTATTTTAACAACATTTGATGTTAGAATGAAAGAACCTAATAGGGAAATGGTAATGGATACTTCTGTGATGCATACCATTGAACATTTGATGGCAACATTTTTTAGAAGCCATATGGAATGGGCAGATAAAACAATTTATGTTGGTCCTATGGGGTGTCGTACAGGTATGTATGTTATTTTTAAAGGGGACTTAAACTCAGAAGATGTTATTAAAATTATTACACAATCTTTTGAGTATATGGTTAATTTTACGGGAGAAATTCCAGCGGCAAAATCTTATATGTGTGGTAATTACTTAGACCATAATTTGGAGATTACAAAAATAGAATGTTGTAAGTTTTTAGAAGAAGTACTATATCAAATAAAAAAAGAAAATTTAGAGTATCCTGTGCAAAATTATTGAGAAGATTACAGAATAGAAAAAAATAGTAGATAAGTAAAGAAAAAAGAAGCTAGTTTTTTATTACTAGCTTCTTTTTTAAATTTCTTATTTAAAATATCTGTTGTAAAGTCCCTGAAATGCTTTGCCATGTCTTGCTTCATCTCTAGCCATTTCATGTACTGTATCATGAATTGCATCTAGATTTGCAGCTTTAGCACGTTTTGCAAGGTCTGTTTTACCAGCTGTTGCACCATTTTCAGCAGCAATACGAAGTTCAAGATTTTTCTTTGTAGAGTCTGTTACAACTTCTCCTAACAGTTCAGCAAATTTACAAGCATGTTCAGCTTCTTCCCAAGCAGCTTTTTCATAGTATAAACCAACTTCTGGATATCCTTCTCTATGAGCAACACGAGCCATAGCAAGATACATACCAACTTCTGTGCATTCGCCTTCAAAATTTGCTCTTAAATCAGCCATAATGTCTTCACTAGAACCTTTAGCAACTCCAATTACGTGTTCAGAAGCCCATGTCATTTCGCCAATTTGTTCTGTAAATTTGTCAGCACTTGCTTTACAAATTGGACATTGTGCTGGAGCAGAGTCACCTTCGTGTACATAACCACATACGGAACAAACAAATTTTTTCATAATAAAATCCTCCTTAAGTTTTGAATATAAAAGTAATAATATTTATTTAATTATTGTTAAATAATAATTATTATAAATTACATTTTTAATCTTGTCAACCTTTTTTCGTAAAATGATTTCCAATTTTTATTAAAATATGTTAAACTGATGTAAATGGTTTAAATTAGAACTTGCTTTTTAAACCATTTATGTATTTATTAGAAAGGAGAATTATATGATAGATTTTCAAATTGGAAAATATTATTATGGTTTTTATTTAAAAGAATGTGCAGAAATAAAGGATATTCATTCAAATGGCTATTTATTTGAGCATATCCAAAGTGGAGCAAAATTATTCTATATAAAAAATAAAGATGATAATAAAGTTTTTTTTATTTCTTTTAAAACTCCACCATCAGATGATTGTGGTATACCTCATATTTTAGAGCATTCTGTGCTTTGTGGCTCCAGGAAGTATCAAGCAAAAGACCCATTTAATGAATTGGCTAAAGGTTCTCTTAATACTTATTTAAATGCTTTAACTTATGCGGATAAGACAATGTATCCTATTGCTAGTAGAAATGAAAAAGATTTTATGAATATGATGGATGTTTATTTAGATGCTGTTTTTTATCCTCGTATTTATGAAAAGAAAGAAATATTTATGCAAGAAGGATGGCATTATGTTTTAGAAGATAAAAATGCTTCTTTATCAATAAAAGGTGTTGTATATAATGAAATGAAAGGAGCATTGTCTGACCCTGAGAGTATATTAAATAATGCCATATCAAGAAGTCTTTTTCCTTCAACTACGTATAAATTTGAATCTGGTGGTAATCCAGAAAATATTCCCAATTTAATGTATGAAGATTTTTTAGAATTTCATAAAAAATATTATCACCCATCGAATAGTTATATTTATTTATATGGAGATATGAATATTGAGAAACAACTAGAGTGGATTGATAAAGAATATTTAAGTCATTTTGAAAAAAAACATTTTAATTTAGATATTTTATTAGAAAAAGACTTTTCAAAAATGGCATTGTTAGAGGATACTTTTTCTGTTAATACGAAAGAAGAAGAAAAAAGAAATACATTTCTTTCTTACAATATTCGTGTGGGAAAATCAACAAATCCTGTGTTAATATTTGCACTTGATGTATTAAATTATATTTTGTTAGAAACAAATGCTTCTCCTTTAAAAAAGGCTCTAATAGATTTGGGAATTGCAGAAGAGGTAGAAGGATGGTTTGACTCTTCGAGCTATGATATGGTATTTAGTATTATTGCTAAAAAGTCAGAAAGAGAAAATGTGAATATTTTTAAGGAAACAATAGAGAATATATTACAAGAAGTTGTTCAAAAAGGATTAGATAAAAAAATAATTGAAGCAACATTAAATAGATGGGAATTTTATTTAAAAGAAGAGGACTTTGGTAATAGGC
Source organism: Clostridia bacterium (assembly GCA_910575055.1). Lineage (GTDB taxonomy): Bacteria > Bacillota > Clostridia > Lachnospirales > Anaerotignaceae > Coprocola. The sequence continues at coordinate 21,392 of CAJTDC010000018.1, read as the reverse complement.
CGAAGGGATTAGTTTATGGTATGAAATTAATGAAAAGTTGGTTACATGGAAAAAGTCCTATAAAATCATTATATCATTGGGAACAATTTCAAGTAATAAAATCCTCTTTAAATACGGATTTTTTTGAACAATTAATTCGAAAGTTAATACTACAAAATAATAATAAGAGTATAGTAATTGTTTCTCCAGAAAAGGGAAAACAATCTAAAATAGAATTTAATTTTTCTAAAGAAATGCAGAAAATAAAAAGTAATTTATCTGAAGTTGAAATGGAGCAGTTAATTAAAGAAAATAAATTATTACAAAATTATCAATCTGAAGAGGAAAGTGAAGAAATTATAAATCAGATACCATTTTTAAAAATAAGTGAAATTAATAAAAATGTAGATACTCTTCCTACTCAGCATATTTTGGAAAAATATCGTATGATTTTTACACCATTAGAAACAAATGGTATTATTTATTCACAATTACTTTTTGATATTTCCTCTGTTCCAGAAATTCTTTTGCCTTATGTAGGACTTTTAGCTAGTGTTATGGGAAAGTTAGATACGAAACAATATACATTTGAGCAATTACCATTAGAAATCAATTTTTGTACTGGTGGTATTGGTTTAAGTAGTGATATTTATTCTACTTCTAAACAAGATTGTAATTGTTTTATAACAATTAATGGAAAAGTATTGGAAAAAAATATATCAAAATTTTTTGATATTATAAAGTCTATATTATTTGAAACAAAGTTTAATGAAAAGGGGAATTTAAAGAAAATAATAAAATCAGAAAAGGTTAGATTAGAAAATTATCTACGAAATGCACCTCATTTAGCTGGTGTTGTTAGAAGTATGAGCCATATTACTTTAGGCTCTAAAATAAAAGAGGAAGTATCAGGAATTGCGTTTTATCATTTTCTTGCTAAAATAGAAAAAAAAATAGAACAAAATATTGATGAAGTGATTTCAAAATTACAAGAAGTATATTCTTATATATTTACAAAACAAAATCTTTTTGTTGCTGTTAGTTGTGAAAATTCTAGTTTATATAGTTATAAATTAGAGATACAAAAAATATATGATACTCTTTTAGATAAATCTGTCAATAAACAAAATTATCAATTTTTATTTCAGAGTACAAAAGAGGGATTAATTAGTTCTTCAAAAGTACAATATAATATTCAATCTGGTAATTTAACGGATTATGGTTATGTTTATAATGGTGAATTATCTGTATTAAAAACAATATTAGATTTAGAATATTTATGGAATGTTGTGCGTGTGCAGGGAGGAGCATATGGATGTTATAGTCGTTTTTTAAGAAATGGTAGTATTTACTTTTATTCTTATAGAGATCCTAATATAGATAGAACATATTTTGCATATAAAAATGTAGTATCTTTTTTAGAAGAATTCTGTAAAACAAATGTAGATTTAACGAAATATATTTTAGGGACTATTAATGTTATGGATAAGCCTTTTAATAATTCAGAAAAAGCAGATTTAGCTATAGCTAGATATTTAAACGGTGTTACTCCAGAAATTCAACAAAAAGAACGAGATGAAGTTTTAGCAACTACAACTAAAAAATTACAAGTGTATGTTCCTTTGCTAGAAAAAATAGTTAAGAAACAAAATATTTGTACAATTGGAAATGAAAATGCTATATATTCACAAACTCAATTATTTTCACAAATAATGCCATATATACCTTCAATATAATTGATTTTGTAGAAAATATTGTTTTTATTGCTTTTTTGTGTAAATTATGATATAAATAAAAGTAGGGATATGGTTTCATTTTTTTAAACAGGTTTCAAAGATGAAATCTGTTTTACTTTTTTAGGTATATTATGTAAAAAGAAAAATTAAGGAGGAAAAAAGATGGGGCTTGATTATAAAGATGCAGGCGTAGATGTAGAAGCAGGATATAAGTCTGTAAAATTGATGCGAGAACATGTAAAAAGTACATTTCGTAAAGAAGTATTAGGAGATATTGGTGGATTTGGTGGTATGTTTTCACTTGGAAGCTTGCAAATGAAAGAGCCAGTACTTATTTCTGGAACAGATGGTGTAGGTACAAAATTAAAGTTAGCTTTTATACAAGATAAACATACTACTGTTGGTATTGATTGTGTTGCTATGTGTGTTAATGATATTATTTGTAATGGTGCACAGCCTTTATTTTTTTTAGATTATATTGCTTGTGGAAAAAATGTACCTGAAAGAATTGCTGAAATTGTAAGTGGCGTTGCAGAAGGTTGTCGTCAAGCTGGTTGTGCTTTAATTGGTGGTGAAACAGCTGAAATGCCTGGGTTTTATGCTAAAAATGAATATGATATGGCTGGTTTTGCTGTAGGTGTAGTAGACAAAGAAAAAATTATTAGTGGTGAAAATATTGTAGAAGGAGATGTTATTATTGGATTACCTTCCAGCGGTATTCATAGTAACGGATATTCTTTAGTTAGAAAGATTTTTCGTCCTTCTGAGACTAGTTGCAAAGAATTTGTAACTTCTTTAAATGAAACACTAGGAGAAACACTTTTAAAACCTACAAAAATTTATGTTAAAGAAATACTTAGTTTAATTGAAAAAGTAGAAATAAAGGGGATTAGTAATATTACTGGTGGTGGTTTTATAGAAAATATTCCAAGATGTATTCCTAAAGGAAAAAATCTTTGTGCATACATAGAAGAAGGAACATGGCCAGTACTTCCTATATTTGATTTAATGCAAAAAACAGGTGATATTAGTAGAATAAATATGTATAATACGTTTAATATGGGAATAGGTATGATTTGCGTTGTTGCAAAAGAAAATGTAAAAACTGTTATCAATATACTTCATGAAATGGGAGAAGAAGGGTATGTAATAGGAAAAATAATATCTAGTGAAAAAGAGGTAGAAATATGCTTAAAATAGGTGTTTTAGTTTCTGGTGGAGGAACAAATTTTCAAGCTATTATTGATGCTATTCAGTCAGGAAGATTAACAGATACAGAGATTGTTACTGTAGTTAGTTCTAATTCAAATGCTTATGCTTTAGAGCGAGCAAAAAAATATAATATTAATACTGTTTGTATTAGAAAGACAGATTATGAAACAGATATATTATATCAGAAGGCACTTATAGAGCATATGAAAAGAACAGAAGTAGAGCTTATTGTTATGGCTGGTTTTATGGTTGTACTTGGTTCTTTATTTATTAAGGAATTTGAAAATAGAATTATAAATATACATCCATCTTTAATCCCTTCATTTTGTGGAAATGGTTATTATGGTTTAAAAGTTCATGAGGCTGCATTGAAAAAAGGTGTAAAAATAACTGGTGCAACAGTACACTTTGTAACAGAAGAAACAGACGCTGGTCCTATTATTATGCAGAAAGCTGTTTCTGTTTTAGAAGATGATACACCAGAGCGATTACAAAAAAGAGTTATGGAAGAAGCAGAATGGGAGATATTACCTAATGTTATACAGTTATTTGCACATAATCGCTTAAAATTGACTGAAAATCGTGTCAAAATACTTTAATTTTAGGAGGAAAATAAAAATGAAAATTTTAGTTGTAGGTGGTGGCGGTAGAGAACATGCAATTATTTGGAAACTAAAACAGAGTCCTCTTGTAGATAAAATTTATTGTGCACCCGGAAATATTGGAATTTCTGAATTAGCAGAATGTGTTTCGATTGGTGTAATGGAATTTAATAAATTAATTAACTTTGTAAAAGAAAATAGTATTGATTATACAATCATTGGTATGGATGACCCTTTAGCAGAAGGAATTGTAGATGCTTTTGAAAAAGAAAATTTAAAAATATTTGGACCAAAACAAAACGCTGCTATATTAGAAAGTAGTAAAGCATTTTCCAAAAATCTTATGAGAAAATATAATATTCCAACGGCTGCTTATGAAACATTTAATTCCTATGAAGATGCAAAAAGATATTTGGAAAAACAAGATATGCCTATTGTGTTAAAAGCAGATGGTTTAGCATTAGGGAAGGGTGTTTTAATTTGCAAAACAATGGAAGAAGCCCAGCAAGGATTAAAAGAAATGATGCAAGACCATAAATTTGGTTCTGCAGGAAATACTGTGGTGATAGAAGAATTTTTAGAGGGACCAGAGGTTTCTGTACTATCATTTTGTGATGGTAAGACAATTATACCTATGGTAAGTGCACAAGACCATAAAAGGGCTTATGATAATGATGAAGGATTAAATACTGGCGGTATGGGTACATTTTCACCAAGTAAGTTTTATACAAAACAAATGTCTGAAGATTGTATGAAAACAATATTTCAACCTACTGTAGATGCAATGATAAAAGAAAATAGACCTTTTGTAGGTATTATTTATTTTGGGTTAATGTATACAAAAAAAGGTATGAAAGTAATTGAATATAATGCACGTTTTGGTGACCCTGAAACACAAGTTATATTACCAAGATTAAAGACAGATTTATTAGAAATTATGTTAGCTTGTACAAATGGAACATTAGATAAACTTAATATTGAATGGTATGATAATGCAGTAGTTTGTGTTATATTAGCTAGTGGAGGATATCCTGTTTCTTATGATAAAGGATATGAAATTACAGGATTAGAAAAAATCTCTAAAAAAGAAAATATAATTGTATTTCATTCAGGTACAGCTGAAAAAAATGGAAAAATTGTAACTTCTGGTGGTCGTGTTCTTGGTATTACTGGTATTGGAGATACTATTGACGAAGCAATTAAAACCGCTTATGAAGGTGTAGAAGTTATAAATTTTAATAAAAAGCATTTTAGAACAGATATTGGTAAAAAAGTTTATAAATAAAACTTGGATAAACACATATATAGTACTTTATATATGTGTTTATTTTTATGGAAACATATATTTATTCGCAAAATATTTTTTTTGCGAATAAATATATGTTATAACTTATAATGATGTAACTCCCCTATTTTTTTAAATAACCTAATTCTACAGCTTTATTTAAAAGTGTTATAAGATAATTAGAAATTTCTTTTGGACCATTTATTAATGTTTTTTCATTTCTATTTAAAACTTGTTGTTGAGAAATGTTATTTTCAATCCATAATGCTCCATTTGTTTCAAAATTTAACATAATTGGTTGTAATCTGTCTAATACATTTGCAAAAATAGCTTCTTTTGTTTGTCCTTCCTCAAATTCATACCATAGTGATTTATATTCTTGAGCTTGGTCTTCTGGTAATATATTGTAAATACGTTCAGCAGCTTTTTTTTCTCTTATCATTTTATCTTGATTAGCTTTTGTATCATAACAAAAAGTATCTCCAGCATCAATTTCAACAACATCATGCATTAAAACCATTTTTATTACTTTTAATAAATTAATATCTTTATCAAAATATTCTTCCAAAATAATTGCCATAATTGCTAAATGCCACGAATGTTCTGCATCATTTTCTTTTCTTATTGCATTAGCTAAATAAGTTTGTCTTATAATACTTTTAATCTTATCTAATTCTAATATAAATTTAATTTGTTTTTCTAAGCGTTCTTGTTTTTCCATACCTTTTTATTCCTTTCTTAAAAAATAGTACTTCTATTGCTAAATCTCTTAAAATATATTATAATGTTTTTATTAAATTATAACAAGGAGGTTTTTCTACATTGAATTATAAATTAAAACAATTTTTTTGTATTTTATCTATTATTTTTTCATTAGGAATAGTTTCAGTTTATGCTAATAATATATCAAAAGATATTTCTATAAATGTTAATGGTAATCGGTTAGAAATGAGCCACTCACCTCAAATTATAGAAAATAGCACTTTAGTTCCATTGCGTGATATTAGTGATGCTTTGGATATTGCTATAAAATGGAATGAAAGTACAAGAACTATTAATGTATATGGAGCAAATGATACATATACTCTAGAAATCGATAATCATACTGTTCAGTCAGAACATCATAACACAATATTACTAAATGTTGCTCCAACTATTATAGAAAATAAAACATTTGTGCCAATTCGTTTTATTGCTGAAAGTATGGGAGCAGATGTTTTATGGGACGATGTTTCTAAAACTATATCTATTAAAATAAATGATCAACAACAAAATAATGATTTAGAAAGAATAGAATTATCATTAGTAGATAAAAAAATTTATACAGGACAACAACTTTCTAAATTAAAAGAAAACTTTGGAGAACCAAATCGTATTGAAAAAAGTATATATAATTTAGATTGGTATATTTATAATCAAGATTATTCTAAGTTTATTATGGTTGCAGTAAAAGATAATATAGTTGTTGGTTATTATACAAATGCAAAAGATTTTGTGTTAAATGATAAAATAAGATATGACGCTATTTATGATAATGAAGATACTGATGAACAAATTAAAATCTACAAAGATAGTAATAATGATAATAAAATATATGCTGTTTTAGTAGTTCTTCTTTCTTATCAAAATGATGAAATTGATAATTCTCAAGAATTTTTAGATACACAAGCTAGAGAAAATTTTGATATTTTAAATACGTTTAGAACAAATTATGAAATGCCAATTTTAGAATGGGAAAATTTATTAGTTCAATCTTCGCAAGCACATTGTATTGATATGGCAGAAAAAGGATATTTTGCACATAATTCTTTGGATGGTACAACACATAAAGATAGAATTTTAGCAACAGGTATACAAGATACTGTTGCCTGGGGAGAAAATATTGTAGCTGGACGTCAGTTAGCAGTAGATACATTTGATTTATGGGTCAATTCATTAGGTCATCGTGTTAATATGTTAAGAGAAAATTTTACTCATGTTGGTATTGCTTCTATATATAAAGAAGGTTCTATATATAATTATTATTCTGGACAAAATTTTGTTGAAAAAGATATTGAAAAAGCGAACAAAACTAAAGAAAAAGATGATGATAAAGGACATACAGTTGTATTTACATTTTAATAAAGTAATAATAGATATAAAACTATTACCATTATGTAAATATATAAAAAGGCCATAGTCTAAAAATGACAATGGTCTTTTTTTATATATTTTTAAAAAATATTAAAATTTATTTTTTATCTTGACAATGATTACTACAACAATTACAACTATTGCTACCGCAATTACAAGTTCCTTTATTTTTAATGATATTTCTTATTGCTATTGCTGCTAAAAGAAATACAATACCACCTATTATTATATTTGCCACAAATGTTTTCTCCCTTCTTATTTTACTGTTTGTGCAAAATTTTTATGAGCTATATTTTGCTTTTTATTATCATTAATACAAATCAGTGCAATAACTATAATTACAGCTATTATGCAAATAATTGCAGGTATAGGGCTTGCACCATATAATAACGTATTACCTATTGTATTGATTAATAATGATACAATATATGCTAAACCTGTTTGATATCCTACAGCAATTAATGTCCATTTCCAATTACCCATTTCTCTTTTTATTGCTCCAATAGCAGCAAAACAAGGTGCACATAATAAATTAAATGCTAAAAAGGAATATGCAGACACTTGCGTAAAAGCACCTTGCAAATTTGTCCAAATTTCAATACCATCTTCTGCAACTTCATTCATACCATATAATACACCAAATGTACCTACAACATTTTCTTTTGCTACTAATCCTGTTACTGCTGCTACTGCTGCTTTCCAATCGCCCCAACCTAAAGGTGCAAATAAAGGTGCAATTACATTACCAATAGATGCTAATATAGATTCACTTGCGTCTACCATTTGTAAAGACCAATTAAATGATTGTAAAAACCAAATTATTCCACAAGCAACAAATATAATTGTACCTGCTTTTTTTACAAATGATTTTCCTCTATCCCACATATGAATTAATACACCTTTTGCTGCTGGTATATGATAAGGTGGTAATTCCATAACAAAAGGTGCAGGATCACCAGAAAATAATGTTGTTTTCTTTAACAAAATACCAGAAAAAATAATAGCTCCAATTCCAATGAAATAAGCAGATGGACCAACCCAAGAACTCTCTGGAAATAAAGCACCTGCAATTAGTGCAATTATAGGTAATTTTGCTCCACATGGAATAAATGTCGTTGTCATAATTGTCATCTTTCTATCTTTTTCATTTTCAATTGTTCTAGATGCCATTACACCAGGAACACCACAACCTGTACCAATTAACATTGGTATAAATGATTTACCTGATAAACCAAATTTTCTAAAAATTCTGTCCATAATAAATGCAATACGTGCCATATAACCACAATCTTCTAATATGGAAAGGAAAAAGAACAATACAAGCATTTGTGGTAAAAATCCAATAACTGCACCTACACCACCTATAATGCCATCAACAATTAAACTTTGTAGCCATTCTACTGTTCCTATATTTTCTAAAAATGTAGCTACATTTCCTTGTATAATTTCTCCAACAAATATATCATTTGTCCAATCTGTTGCAATTGTTCCTACTGTAGAAACCGAAATATAATATACTAACCACATTACTATTGCAAAAAATGGTAGTGCAAAAAATCTGTTTGTAACAATACGGTCAATTTTATCAGATGTTGTCATATTATTTGTACTTTCCTTTTTTACAAATTTTGATACAAAATTATTTATGTATTCATATCTTTCATTTGTAATGATACTTTCGCTATCATCATCTATTTCCTTTTCACATTCAGAAATAATGTTCTCTAATTTTTCTATTACATCAGTATTAAATGAAAACCTTTCTATTACTTTTTCATCTCTTTCAAATAATTTTATAGAAAACCATCTTTGTTGTTGTTTATCTACAACATCTTGAATAATCAATGTTATATCTCTTAATGCTTTTTCAACGTTTTTTTGAAATATTTCTTTAACAGGTTCTATATCTTGTTCTACTACTTCTAACGCAGCTTTTGCTGCTTCTATTGTTCCCTGTCCTTTTAATGCAGATGTTTCTATAATTTTACAACCAAGTATTTTACTTAATTCTGAAATATTGATAATATCACCACGTTTTTTTACAATATCTATCATATTCATAGCAATCACAACAGGTATTCCCATTTCTAATAATTGCGTTGTTAGATAAAGATTTCTTTCGATATTAGAAGCATCTACTAAATTTAGTATAACATCTGGACGTTCATTAATAATATAATCTCTTGTTACTACTTCTTCTAATGTATAAGGAGAAAGAGAATAAATACCTGGTAAATCAATAATACTAACATCTTTATGCCCTTTTAATACTCCTTCTTTCTTTTCTACTGTAACACCTGGCCAGTTTCCTACATATTGAGAACTTCCTGTTAAATCATTAAACATAGTTGTCTTTCCGCAGTTTGGATTTCCTGCAAGTGCTATTTTAATAGCCATTTTATTTTCCCCTTTCTACATTATGCAATCAAAATCATTTCTGCGTCAGCTTTTCTTAATGAAAGCTCATATCCTCTTACTTTTACTTCTATAGGGTCACCTAATGGTGCTACTTTTCTTACAAATATTTCTGTACCTTTTGTAATACCCATATCCATAATTCTTCTTTTAACTGCGCCATTTCCAGTTAATTTTAACACAGTGACGGTTTCCCCTATTTTTACTTCTTTTAGCGTTTTCAAATCGAGCCCCCCTATTAAACCATAATTCTACTTGCCATAGATTTACTAATAGCAATACGAGATTCTTTTATTTTTACAATTATATTTCCTTGTATTTGAGATATAATTGTAATTTCGCTCCCTTCTACAAAACCTAAATTTTTTAAAAATTGTTTTGTATCATCTTTTCCATTGATTTTTTTTATAGATTGTATTACACCAGTTTCTGCCATTATTAAGGGCATCATAAATACCTCCTTTGTTTTTTATAGTACAATAATTTTATTATAAATGTAAATTGATACAAACTTATATTAGTTAGAACTAACTTTATATAAATTAGTTTACATTAACTAATAATATTTGTCAATAGCTAATATAAAATAATTTTGTATATTATCAAATATTTAAAAAATAGTTACATAAAATAAAACTAGTTAACTTATTATATTAATATTAAATTTATATAAAAAACTATACATTATAACACCAGACTTTTAGATTGTGATATATTATAAAAAAGATTGGAGATGATAGTTATTGACTACATATAAAACTTCTGAAGTTGCTAAAATAATTAATGTACATCCAAATACAATACGTTTATATGAAAAGTTAGAACTTATTCCAAAAGCAGAACATTTACCAAATGGATATCGTATATTTACAGAATTTCATATAAAACAATGTAAATTAGTGAGAATTGCATTTCAAATTGAATTATTGCAAAGAGGATTACGAAAAAAAATAATTAAAATGCTCAAGATGTCTGCAAAGGATAGCTTTGATGATGCCATTATACTTGCACGAGAATACTTAAATCAAATAAAGCAAGAACAAATTTATGCAGAAGAAGCTATTATAATTGTAAAAAAAATTTTATCTGAAAAAAAACAAAAAAATATATATAATTTAAAAAGAAAAGAAGTGTCACAATTACTTAATATTTCTATAGATACACTTCGAAACTGGGAAATGAATGGTTTAATTACAATTAAAAGAAAAAGTAATGGATATAGAATATATAATGATGAAGATATACAACGACTAAAAATTATTCGTACATTACGATATGCAAATTATTCTTTGGAAGCAATATTATATATGCTTTATCAGTTATCCCAAAATCCTAGTATAGATATCAAAGTTTCATTAAATACCTCACACAAAACAGATAACATTACTTCAGTTTATGACCAACTTATCATATCATTATCACAAGCAGAAAAAAATATTTGTCAAATTTTAAATATGCTTTATGAAATGAAAAATTCATTTTCTTAACATTACACTTTAACACCAATGTTTTTATGTATGATATATTATTTTTATATAAAAACACATTTTAATTAAATAAAGGAGGTTTATTATGAAATATGTAATTGAAGTTAAGCAATTATCAAAATCTTACAAAAATTTGATTGCTGTAGATAGAATTAATTTGTCTGTAAAACGTGGCACTATTTATGGTCTTCTTGGTGCAAATGGTGCAGGCAAAACTACTACTATTGAGTGTATATTAGGCATCAAAAGTTCTGATAGTGGTACAGTATCAATATTAGGTCATAATCCTATAAAAGAAAGAAAATATTTATATCAAAAAGTTGGAGTGCAATTTCAAGAAAGTAATTATCAACCAGAAATTAAAGTTTTTGAACTATGCCAAGAAATTAGTAGTTTATATAAATCTCCTTCTGATTGGAAAAAACTCTGTAAGCAATTTGGAATGAATGACAAAATCAAAAACACAATAAAAAATCTTTCAGGAGGAGAACGTCAACGTTTATCTATTATACTAGCTTTAATTCCTAATCCAGAAGTTGTATTTTTTGATGAATTAACAACTGGTCTTGATACAGAAGCACGTTATAATATTTGGAAAATATTATATCAATTAAAAACTAAGGGATTAACTATATTTTTAACCTCTCATTTTATGGACGAAGTTGAGATGCTTTGTGATGAAATATGTATTATGAAAAAAGGAAAAGCTGTATTTTATGGAACAGTAAAGTATGCAAAACAAATTAGTAACTGTGCAAAATTTGAAGATGCTTATATTACACTTTCTAGAGAGGAGATAAAATAAAAATGAATTGTTTTATAACACTTTTCAAAAATGAATTAAAATTAAATATACGTAATATGAATATGGTTATATTTTCTATTATTATGCCACTCATTGTATTAGTTATTTTAATATTTATTTATGGAACAGAAACTTTAGTAGAAGGTACAAAATATAATTTTATAGAACAATCATTTGGAGCACTTTGCACTATTTCTATTTGTGCTAGTGGTTTAATGGGACTCCCCCTTTTAATATCAGAATATCGAGAAAGGAAAATATTAAAACATTTTCAAGTTACACCAGTTAGCCCCCAAAAATTACTTATTATAGAATTTATAATTTATGTAACATATTGTGTTGTATCAACACTTACTTTATTTTTAGTAAGTATATTATTTTTAAAAATAAAAATATATGGCTCGTTAGCTACATTTTTAGGAAGTTGGATATTAACAATGGTATCTACTTTAAGCATTGGGATAATGGTAGGAGGTATTGCTAAAAACACAAAAAGTGTGAGTGTAATTGCTTCTATATTATATTTTCCTGCATTGATTTTTTCAGGTGCAACACTTCCTTTTGAAATTATGCCTAATGTTGTACAAAAAATTATAAGTTATTTTCCTATAACACAAGGTATTCAGCTGATGAAGGCTACATTTCTTGGACTACCAATAGAAAATATTAAATTACCTATTATATTTATGGTAGCAACTACATTGATTTGTTTTAGTATTGCCATTAAATTTTTTAGGTGGGAATAATCAAATAGTGATGTATTAAAAAATTATGTCTATTGACTTCACTTGAATTTATTACATACAATATTGAAATAAAATAATAAAGTGAAAACTTAAAAATTTTCACTTTATTATTAAAATTCTAAAAGTTATTAACAAATACGATTATTTATAATATTGTACTGTGATAAACATTTTGTTACAGTATACAACATTACTACATTAATAGGATATTGTAAAATAGCTTTATAAATACGTGGAATTGCAAATAACGAAGTACCATACAAAATAGAAAGCCATAATGGAGACAACACTAATGTAATAATAATAGTATATAATAATACTGCCCCTGCTATTCTTGCTAATGTAATTGGCTTATGATGTAATAATAAACCAAATAAATATCCAACAACAAAAGCACTAATTGTAAAACCAAAAAAATAACCATCGCCAGTTGGTTTTGTAATAAATCCTACAATATCACCAACTGCTCCCGCAATACCTCCTATCATTGAACCATACAACATACCACATATAGCAATAGGCAAAAAGGCAATGCCAATTCTTAAAGTATTTCCAATCATAATATTGAAATAATTTAATATAACATTAAGAGCAATAAACATAGCAACGCCTGTTAAAATTCTTGGTTGCTTCAAAGTTTCTATAACATTTTCTTTCTTCATAAATAGCTCCCTTCTTTTTTATATGTATTGATAAAAATATAGCATATCTCATCAATAAAAGCAATGTATTATTTTTAAATAAATATGATATATTATAACATATTATAAATTTTATAAAATAACATTTAATATAATATATATCAATATATACTAATTAGATTATTTTACATAATGTCTTTAATATGCTCTATAAAAATATTACGAATTCCTTTATATTCTCCTAACCCCTTTAAAATTGTTTTGACAGAATACCCTTTAGATAATAATTTTGTTTTCCAAGTATCATCCCCATTACCACAAATATCGTTATTAGCGTGGTCACCAGCTACAATCATAAATGGTACAATATAAACAGTATTTATGTTTTTAATTTCTAATTTTTTGAATATAGTTTTTATATCTGGATAACCCTCTACAGTTCCTACTAATACATTGTCATATCCGTTTGCAGCAAAATGATAATTTAATGCTGCATATGAAGCATCAGCAAAGTGTTCTGTACCATGCCCTATTAAAATAAGAGTATCTTTTTCTTGCAAATAAGAATGCTCTTCCATAACAGCTTTTACCACATTATCATAATCTTTAGAAGAAGATAATAGAGGTGCTCCATATTTTATAGTATCAATTGATTTTTCATAAGGTTCTATTATCCTTATCATTTTTTCATACTCTATCCCATGCATAATATGTGTTGGTTGACAAATGACAGTATTATACTTCTCTTTTATAATTTCTTCCATAGCTTCTTTTACTGTATTAATTTTAATATTATTTCTTTTTTGAAGTTTATCTATGATTATTCGACTAGTAAAAGCACTATATATTTTATAATCAGTATAAGTATATTCTATTTCTTTTTCAATAGCTTTTATTGTTTTTTCCATAGTATCTATATAACTTGTACCAAAACTTACTATAAGAATAGCTTTTTTATTTTCTTTCAAAAAAAATTCCTCCATATTATTAAAATTATGGTCACTAATAATAATCTTTATATAATATTATAGAATACAGTACTGAGCCATATATTTTTCCATTAATTCTAATACATTATTATAGTTCTGTTGTTGTTTAAGATATTCATAAATATCTTTTACAGAAATAATAGAATGTATTTCTATGCCAAACTCGTCACTTACTTCCATAATTGCAGTTTTTCCTTTAAAATTTCCTACTTCACAACGATTTACAGAAATGAACATATGTGTAACATTTACATTTGCTGAATTTTTTAAAATTGGCATTGTTTCACGTATTGCGGTTCCAGCAGTGATAACATCTTCTATAATAATTATATTATCATTATCTTTTGGTTGATATCCGACTAAACTTCCACCTTCTCCATGGTCTTTTTCTTCCTTTCTATTAAAAAAATAAGGTTTATCAATATTATATTCTGTTGCGAGAGAAATAGCTGTTGTTGTCACTAAAGGAATGCCTTTGTAAGCAGGCCCAAACATACAATCAAAATTATTACCACAAGTTTCTTTTACTAAATTAGCATAAAATTTACCTAGTGTTGCAATTTGCTTTCCTGTTCTATAATTGCCTGTATTTACAAAATAAGGTGTTAAACGCCCACTTTTAGTCTTAAATTCTCCAAAACGTAATACATTTGATTTTATCATAAACTCAATAAATTCTTTTTTATTATGTGCTAACATATAAATACTCCTCCTAGTCAATAATTCCTCTAATATCTGCTATATCTTTTACATTATAATAGTCCATATACTTTTGAATTCCTTCTATTATTTCTATAGTAACTGTTGGATTAGAAAAGTTTGCAGTTCCTACTGCAATTGCAGTTGCTCCTGCCATAATAAATTCAATAGCATCTTCACTATTGGAAATTCCTCCCATTCCAATGATAGGAACATCAACAGCTTTTGAAACTTGATATACCATACGTACCGCTACAGGTTTAATTGCTGGTCCAGAAAATCCTCCTATTTTATTTGCTAAAACAGTTTTTCTCTTATAAATATCAATTTTCATTCCTTGTAATGTATTAATAAGCGATAATGCATCTGCTCCTCCATATACAGCAGCTTTTGCAATTTCTGTAATATCTGTAACATTAGGCGTTAACTTTACAATTAAAAGTTGTTTTGCATATTTTTTAACTTCTGAAACAACTTTTTGAACCATTGTAGTATCTGTTCCAAATGTAATACCACCCTCTGTTACATTTGGACAAGAAATATTTAATTCCAGCAAATCAATATCTGCACTTGATAATTTTTCTGCTACTTCACAATATTGTTTTATAGTATTTCCACATATATTTACAATAATTTTAGTATCATATTGGCGTAAAAATGGAATATCATTTTCTATAAAATAATCTACTCCTGGATTTTGTAATCCAACAGAATTTAACATACCACTATATGTTTCTGCAATACGTGGTGTATTATTTCCTTTCCATGGGTTATTTGAAACTCCTTTTACTGTAATTGCTCCTAATTTACTTAAATCTATAAACTCTCCGAATTCTCTACCTGAACCAAATGTTCCTGATGCTGTTGTTACTGGATTTTTCATAGTAATGTCACCAATATTTATTGACAAGTTTTTAGGTACTTTTTTATTTATATTTTTATCTGATATTAAAAAGTTATGTTTCATTATTTCTTCCCCTTTTATAGTGTCATAGTTCTTAAATTATATCATAGAAATATACTTTGTTCAATGTTTCTTATATATATTAGAATGATTTTGTTGGATTTTTGAGAGGCTTTGTTGTTGTTAAATTGTGTTTTTAGAGTGGTGGTTTGTATATAATGTTTTCTACAATTATTATTTATATTATTTATTGAAGTAAATATTGTTAAAATATATACGCTTTATATACATTTTAAAAAATATAGAGCATATATATTACATGCTCTATATTAATTATTCTATTTATATTTCAATTGTTTCTTTTTCCCATTCATTCACTATTTGAGAAGCTCTTCTTTTTATTTTTTGCAATAATTCATTATTTTGTACAACTATACTTGTATTATTCTGTTCTGCTATAACTCCAAATTTTTCTAAATCTGCCATTACACATTTAATTGTTTCTTCAGGATTATTAAAATATTCACTACTTCTAATATGTATAAAATTCCAACCTACTCTTTCTAATACTGCTTGCTTTTTCATATTAGAAAGTATATCTTCTTTACTCTTTTCTTCTCCATCACACTCTATAGCCACTTTTTTATCATTATAAATAACTGCTAAAGCAATATTGTTATCCCCCACTATCCATTGTTTCAAAATATGATAACCTTTTTTTACTAAAGCATCTGCAACAGAAACTTCAAAAGAAGAGTTTTGTTCTATTTTATTATTATATTTAGAATTGTAAATATTTTCTGCATACTCTATTAAATTTCTTCTTATGTCTTCTGTTTCTAAATCTTGTTCAATGTTAAAGGAATGTACTATCCATAATTGATTTCTAGCTCTGCTGACTGCTACATTATACATTTGATTTGTAGACTTTTCTATATCATCTTTGTATAAAACTGTAAAACCTTCTCTATTACAGCTATCGACTGTTGAAATAAATATAATATCTCTTTCATCATTCTGAAAGCAATATACATCTTCACACAATATTTTTCTTCGCTCGTATTCCTTAGGAGAAATTTTTTGAAAAGCAATTTGTCTAATTATATTTGTTTGTTCTTTACCTAATAACGAAATTGCTCCAAATGTCATATTTTTATATTCTGGTTGCTCCATACATGCTATCATAAGTGCAACGATATTCTTTGCTTCTTGTATATTTCTTTTTTTATTGTCATACTCCCCTTTTACATAATATGGTACAACATATGGTTTTGTACATATATTATAACAGTCCCTCAAAGGCTTTAATTTATTATTATAACACAAACGATTACTATATTCAATAATATTTGCTACACACCTAAAATGTTCTTTTAACATAAATCTTTTGAATGTTGTTTTTGTAATATCGTATAACGAATATTTTGTATTATAAATATATTCATTTAAAAATTCCCCTTTTGTATAGAAATGAAGTAATTTTTCATTTTCTACTATACTTTCATCATTATTATATAATCTAATTTGCTCATCATCTCCTATAATAATTAGTTTTTTAGCAACATAAAACATTGCTAAAGTAGAAATGTCACATTGATTTGCTTCACTAATAATAGCAATATCAAATTTATTTTCTTTTAAATCTAATTCATTTAAAACCTGATTTATAGACATAATCCAAGCTGGTATAATATGTTGACATTTTCTTATTTCCTCTTTACCTATTGTTGATATAGAGGTAATATTTTGCTTCCATTGCTGTAAATATTGTTTTTGCTTTTTATCTTTTTCTATGTAAAGTAAAACAGAATACCAAACTTTACTTTCTATAAGTTTTATTGTTATATCTTGTAATTCTGTACTTAAATCATTCTCTTCTTTTTGTAATTGTGCAAAAGGTTGTTTTATAATATCATCAAGCATAGTAGAAAGTTGTTTCCAATTCCAAGCTCCCTCTATATTTTCGGGACATTCTGATGCTCCATGTATACCTGTACGATATTGTATTGCAGTCGCCCATTCAGGAGCATCAACTGCAATTTTTTCTAAAATACTTTCTCTCTTTTTAAAAGCACCAAATTTATTATAAGCTGTAAGTAATTCTTCATAATGCTCACGATATTTTTCTATATCTTTTTCCTGCAAGGCAGAAAGCATTGCATTACAAATACTGGATTTTGCAAACTTTTCAGATTGTAATAATGCCATTGTTTCATCTACAGAAGTAATATGACTGGATAATTTTATACCTAACAATTCTACTATGGAAACATATTGAGGTAAAAACTTATAAATTAAATCCATATCATACTTAGCTTCTTCTATAGAAGATTTTATCTCATCACTAATTTCAAAACAAGCTGGTGATAAACCACATTCTAAAGCAACATTTTTAATAGGTTGATATACTGTTTGATACCAATTTAAACATTCCTCTATTTTTTCTACCACTCCAATTCCCTTCAATTCTGGTTCCATTCCTAATGTATAAAAAAATTCTCCACCTTCTTCTTCTATTAAATCTATCCATAATTTTTCAATTTCACTTCTTTTTAAATCCATATATATTGTTGCTATTAATACTTCACAATCATCTGCCCTAGAAATTTGTTTTCCATTTACTTTAAGTGTTTCATATAACTCTTTCCAATCTTTATGTATAAAAAATGAAAGTCCTCCTATTTTCTTACCTTTTTTTAACATTCCCTGTAATTTTTGTAATATTTCTATACTTCTATAAGAAACATAGTCATCAGTAATATCAACATCTTTCCTAAGTGTTGTTTCTACACTATAATCATGATAATCATAAGCATCTTCAATTGCCTCTATTAAATTTCTCCATTTTTTTTCACTATTATCTTTCTTTTTTCCTGCAAATACTGCTGATAATTGCCATTGAGAATATTTTCTACGTTCATTATCACTAAAGATTTTTTTAATTTGCTTTATTTTTTCGACGTCTAAGTCTTTATAAAGCACATCATTATTTATATAAGCAGTACTATGTTCAAAATCAATACTAATTTTATCTCTAACCTTACTTTTTAATTGCAATAATTCTGCTGTATATCCATTTCTTTCTGTTATAATACTTTCAAAAATTTCTGGTGGCATTATATCTCTAGGTTCTGGCAAACGAAATTCTAATTCCAATTCCTGCCTTTGTGTAACTGCAGCATTTGTTTGATACAATAGTTCTAATGCTTTCTGTGAAACAGGAAGTGATTTATTTAATGTAATTTTTCCAGGAATATAAGACAATTCTTCTCTGTTTTCGCATACAAAATCTGCTACTTCTTTTACAGTATAACTTTCTCCACCTAATGTAATTGTTTCATATTCTCTTTGTTGTATGGCATACATTTCATTCCTAATATCACTTAAACGATTTAATATTTCTTTTTTGCGTCTTTCAAGTATACCTTCTTCCTCAAGCATATCTTCTGATGTATGCTTAGAACTAAATTTTATTATAGCATCAACACAATTATCTATTTCTGTTGCAGTATTTTCTAAATTAAAAATACATAAATCCTGTAATTCCTTTATAATTTTTCGGTTTACTTCAAAAAGTGTTTTTTGCACAGGACTTGTTATTAATACATTTTTACCTTGTGCTAAAAAATGTCCCATTAAATTTACTATAGTATTTACTTTTTCTGTTCCAGGAGGTGATTGTACTAAAATAACATCATTCTGTTTCATATTTTTTGCAATATCTAGTTGTTCTTTATTTGCCTTTTCTGAAAATAAAATTGTTTCACTTTCTCCTTTTAATTCAGAAAGAGTTGGTTTTTCTGTATCTAATTCTAATGAATTTAATGAGGCAATATTATCCTCCATTAACTTTAATAAATTATTTGATACCTCTCCTGTTTGTTTCATATCATCAATTATTATATCTAATGGTTGTAATATATTGTCTTCTATTCTTCTAATAAATAAAACAGGTCTACTATACATTATTACTTTATTTTCTACATTAATCATTCTCTTAATGTCTTTATAATAAGATAAACCTATTTGTTTCATCAATCTTTCTAAAAAATCATCTGTATCTGCCTCATCAAACAATTTATGACAATCTTCTAAAAAATAACGCGTGTTTGCTTTATCTAATGGTTGATAATTATTTTTATTCAAATCTTCTATTACTGCCTTAATAATTTCTTCATTTACATTTTCTAATTTTTTCAAAAGTTCTACATTTAACTCAGGTTTATTTTCTGTATCTACAACACGAATTACATTATTTTCTGTATCAAATGTCATAAAAATCTTTTTTAATAATACGGGATAGAGTATACTATCTTCATCTTGCTGATGTTCTAATATACCTTGCCCAATCACTAGTTCTAAATATTGAGGATTTTGTTTTAATAATTCATACTGGTTCCACAAACTTCTAAAAAATTTGTCTATTTTTTCAGGCCTTTTTTGTTTTGGTAATTCCTTTACCCAATTCGCTCTTTTTTGCATCCAATCATAGAGTTCTTTTTGATATTCTGCATTACCAAAAAATTCTTCGAAAGTGATTGTTTTTCCATTTTGTACTATTTTTTCTTTAAAAGTTAATTGATTACTTGCTACTTTCCAATCTGTAGATAGCCATGGCTCTAAATAATTAGGTATTTTAGGACAAGGGTCTAATTCGGGTTTTACTACTTCTAATATTACATTTTTCTCTATGTCCTCTGTATTTGATGTATCTAAAAAAGGGCATTTTATGTACTGCGTGTGTATAGGTATTTCATCTAAAAATTGATGCCATTTCTCCTTTTTTATATCTGTAATAACATTATTATATTTTGCAGCATATACTTCTCTAATATATTGAAATAAATTGATTACTTTTTCTGTAGCATTCAATAATCCCACCATCTTTCATTCACTTTTGTTTTCATTATAAACGATATAGTACTTACTAGCAATAATAAAAAATAATAGTTAGTATATAAAATTCTCTCATAAAAAATATATTAAAAATTGCAAATATTTAATAATATATTTTTCTTTTTTCATAATAAAAACCTATTTTGAATTTAATAGACATATAATATATTTGTGCAAATTAAACAAAAAAATAGAGTTAAAAACAACACAAAAACTATAAAAAAACGTAATTTATTAAAAAAAATAGATAATAATGAAATAATATCTAAAAAATAAAAAACAACACAGAATTATTTGAAAAATAGATAAAAAATAATATTTTGAAGTAAAAAAAGTATTGAAAAGCTAGTTAATATTATAGAATAAATTGTCAAAAAGTATACTTTTTGGAAAATTTGCCGCATTTCCAAAAAGATACATTTGTTATAAATTTTTATGCCTTTACTATAACACAATTTATTTAAAATGTCCAAGAAAATTTTTGAAAATTTGCAAAAAGTGAAAAAAATATATTTTTCCAAAAAGTATACCTTTTGGGACAGCTTAAATTTTTATAATTACATAAAGAGAGGAGGGCAAAACTCTCTATTATAACATCAACAAAGTTTATTTTTATTAAGGAGGAATTTTAGAAATGAAGAAGTATCAAGCAGTAGCATTTTTGCTGTCAACAGCTATGACAGTAAGCAGCGTAGCTCCTGTATTTGGAGCATCTAATGACATTTTTGGTCATTGGGCAGAGTTTACTATTACAAAATGGCAGAACGAAGGCAGAATTGGTGGCTATGAAGATGGCACATTCAAACCAGACAGAGCCATTACAAGAGCAGAATTTGTACGTCTTTTGAATAGTGCAGCACCAA
>CAJTDC010000017.1 GCA_910575055.1 Clostridia bacterium | reverse complement strand
AAAAAAAGGTATTGACAAAAGGCGAGAGAGAGGCTATAATATATCTTGTGTTCAGTTTTGAGGGTGTAAAGCCCAAAGATATTTCCAGTGACGATACGTTTGTGGGGAACACCCGTACCCATTCCGAACACGACGGTTAAGACGCAAACGGCTGATGATACTTGGTGGGGGACCGCCTGGGAAAGTAAGTGGTGGCTGGAGCATAATCCTCGATAGCTCAGCGGTAGAGCATCCGGCTGTTAACCGGAGGGTCGTAGGTTCGAATCCTACTCGGGGAGTTAATAAGGCCCGATGGTCAAGCGGTTAAGACACGGCCCTTTCACGGCTGTAACCCGGGTTCGATTCCCGGTCGGGTCATTTAAAAATTTCTAGTGATGATGCGTTTATGGGGAACACCCGTACCCATTCCGAACACGACGGTTAAGACATAAACGGCTGATGATACTTGGTGGGAAACCGCCTGGGAAAGTAAGTGATTGCTAGAATTATGCCGATGTGGCTCAATTGGCAGAGCAGCTGACTTGTAATCAGCAGGTTAACGGTTCGAGTCCGTTCATCGGCTTTCTTCCCCCAATAATAAGGGAAGTAAAATATTATATGGGTCTTTAGCTCAGTTGGTTAGAGCATCCGGCTCATAACCGGACGGTCCCGGGTTCGAGTCCCTGAAGACCCACTTTATTTTTAAAAATAGCATATGGCTCAGTAGCTCAGTTGGTTAGAGCGCCGGCCTGTCACGCCGGAGGTCGAGGGTTCGAGCCCCTTCTGAGTCGTTTATATGGGAGTTTAGCTCAGCTGGGAGAGCATCTGCCTTACAAGCAGAGGGTCACAGGTTCGAGCCCTGTAACTCCCATATTTTTTTCATAATGTATGTGGCGGAGTAGCTCAGTTGGCTAGAGCACGCGGTTCATACCCGCGGTGTCAGGGGTTCAAATCCCTTCTCCGCTATTAAAAAAATAAGTACAGTATCGTAAGATACTGTATTTTTGTTGTTAAAAAAATAAAATATAAAGTATTGCGAATGTAAAAAAAATAATGTATAGTTTATTTGTATAAAAAATAAGGAGGTGAATGGTGTAAATTATGAATGTGTTAAAATTATCAAAATGGACAATTTGCGTAGAAAAGCAATATAGAACAGTGCAGCAGGGTAATATAATGATAGTGTTAGACCAACAAAGAAATTTTGTGGTACTTTTTAGTGTAGATGAAGATCATAATATTATAGTAGAGAAATGCTGTATGGGGTGTCAGTGTGAAATAGACCATAAATATAGAAGAATATTGTTAGAGGTGGGTGTAGAATAGGTATATGAAAACATATCAGTTGAGGGATTGGAAAATAAATATACGAAATAAAAGTATGGAAGCATATAATTATGTTTGTGATGAAAAAAACCTGATGATATCAACAAAAGAGAATGATTACATTGCATTTATAGAAATAAATCAAAAAGAAAATTTAGTACTGCAAAAATTTCCATATTTTATACAATATAAGTTTTATAGTGAAGAAAAAAGATTAGATATTATAATACTTTCAGATAAACAACATAAATAAAGTAAATATCATAAAAGGAAAAATGAGATGAGAATAGGTTCAGGATATGATGTACATAAATTAGTAGAAGGAAGAAGACTGATATTAGGGGGCGTAGAAATACCTTTTGAGAAGGGATTGTTGGGACATTCTGATGCAGATGTACTAATACACGCAATTATGGATGCACTTTTAGGAGCGGCAGCATTGGGAGATATAGGAAGGCATTTTCCAGATAATGATGAGAAATATAAAGATGTGTCTAGTATAAAATTGTTGTATCAAGTTTTATGCTTGCTAAAAAAAGAAAAGTATAGTATAATAAACATCGACGCAACTGTAATTGCACAGAAACCGAAATTAGCAAATTATATGCAGATAATGGAACAAAATATAGCAGATACATTGAATATAGAAAAAAATAAAATAAATATTAAAGCAACAACAGAAGAAGGACTTGGATTTACGGGAGAAGGATTAGGCATAGCAGCAAAAGCAGTATGTCTGATTGAAAAAATAGAAAAATAAAAATAGTAAAAAGTATTGATGGAAAGAGTAATTTTTAGGACATCTGACAGAGAAAAAGGAGCGTTATATGTGTGGTGCATATAATCGGGTGAAACTCCTGAACAGAAAAAATAAGAATGAAGTGCATTCCTGAACTGCACAGGCGAAAAAAGTATTTTGATTAGCTTGTAGCCGATTACGACGTTATAGTAAAAAAGAGAGAGGGATTGTTGTGTCAGTCCGTCTAAGTGGAGTGGAACCGCGAAGTAATAGCTTCGTCTTTACAAGAAAAGTAAAGAGGAAGCTTTTTTTATTGCTTTTGTTTGGGGGTTGTATAAAAATGCTATAAAATATGGAAACAATAGTATAAAAATAGAGTATATTAAAAAAAGGACAATAAAAACAGGAGGAATACAAAAATGTTAAAGGAATTAGTAAAAGTAGTCAAAGAAAAAGACCCTGCTATAAAAGGAAATATGGAGGTATTGTTGTATCCAAGTTTTTGGGCAACTATATCACATAGAGTAGCACATCACTTTTATAAAAAGGAACATTATTTTATAGCAAGATTGATTTCGCAGATTTCAAGATTTTTAACGGGAATTGAAATTCACCCTGGAGCAAAAATAGGAAAAGGATTTTTTATAGACCACGGTATGGGGGTAGTAATAGGAGAAACTTGCGAAATAGGAGATAATGTACTTTTGTACCAAGGAGTAACATTAGGAGGAACAGGAAAAGGAAGCGGTAAACGTCACCCAACATTGGGAAATAATGTTATGGTAGGGGCAGGTGCGAAAGTGCTTGGGCCTGTGAATATAGGAGATAATGCTAAAATAGGGGGCGGTTCTGTTGTGGTAAAAGATGTGCCAGCATATATGACAGCAGTGGGCGTACCGGCAAGATGTACCGCACAAGAAGAAGAAGAAAAAAAACAAAAGACATCAGATGTGCTTGACCAGTTAAAATTGAGTGACCCTGTATCAAGAGATTTAAGAGATATTTCAGAAAGAATAAAAGTAATTGAAAAAATACTTTTACAAAGTGATAAAAACAATGTACAATAGAGAAGTAAATTCAAAATAATTTTTTTAGTTATTAGAAAATACTTTTTAGAATAAAAAACTTGTAATAAATGATAGAAAGGAAGTACAAAATATGAAAGTATATAACACACTGACAAGACAAAAAGAGGAATTTGTGCCACAACAAGAGGGAAAAGTAAAAATGTATGTTTGTGGGCCTACTGTTTATGATTATATTCATATAGGAAATGCAAGACCATATGTAGTATTTGATACAGTAAGAAGATATTTGGAATATAAGGGCTATGATGTGACGTATGTGCAAAACTTTACAGATGTAGATGATAAAATAATCAATAGAGCAAATAAAGAAAATAGCACTATGCAGGATATATCAAATAGATATATAGAAGAAGCATTTAAAGATGCAGACGGATTAAATGTAAAAAGAGCAACCGTACACCCAAGAGTAACAGAAGAAATGCCACACATTATAGAAATGATACAAGTGCTTTTGGACAAAGGCTATGCTTATGAAGATAAAGGCACAGTGTATTATGATACTAAAAAATTTGTAGAATATGGAAAACTTTCTAAAAAGAATTTGGAAGAATTGATAGCAGGGGCAAGTGAAAGGGTGTCATTAGATGATGCCAAAAAAAACCCTACAGACTTTGTGCTTTGGAAACCACATAAACCAGGTGAGCCAAAATGGGAAGCACCATGGGGAGCAGGTAGACCTGGCTGGCATATAGAATGTTCTGTTATGGCAAAAAGATATTTGGGAGATACCATTGATATACACGCAGGGGGAGAGGATTTGATATTCCCTCATCACGAAAATGAAATTGCACAAAGCGAGGCAGCAAATGGAAAACAATTTTCAAAATATTGGTTGCACAATGGTTTTATTACAGTAGATAATGAAAAAATGTCAAAATCATTGGGAAACTTTTTTACAGTAAGAGATATTGCTTCTCATTTTCCATATGAAGTCATAAGATTTTTTATATTGGGAGGACATTATAGAGGTCCTATTAACTTTAGTGATGAGTTGATGAGAGATGCACAAAATGGATTAGAGAGAATTAAAAATTGTAAAAAAGATTTGGCGTATTATGTAGAAAACTGTGAGGAAAGTGCATTAAAACAAAATGAAAGTGTAGAAGAATTAGAAAAATTCAAAACACAGTTTGAAGCAGCAATGGACGATGATTTTAATACAGCAAATGCCATTACAGCAATATATGAATTGGTGCGTTTTACAAATAAGGCAATGAAAGAAGATATGTCAAAAGAGTTTGCACAAAAAACACAAGAAATGTTAAATCATCTTTGTGATGTATTGGGTATAGCGGTAATGAAACAAGAAATACAAGAAGATACAGAAGAAATAGAAGCATTGATAGCAAAAAGAACAGAAGCGAAAAAGAATAAAGATTTTGAAACAGCAGATGCCATAAGAGCACAGCTTTCAGAAATGGGCATTACTATAAAAGATACTCGCCAAGGTGTGCAATGGTTTAGGGGATAAAAGCAATGGATATAAATACTATCAAAGCATTGCTGATAGAAGGTGTGCAAGGGGGGATTAAACCGAACGAGGTTTCCTCCCTTGCACTTGCTTATATAGGTGATGCAATATATGAAATATTTGTTAGAACAATGGTGTTGTCAAAAGGAAATGCACCAGTAAATAAATTACATAAACAGTCAAAAGAATACGTCAATGCAAAAGGACAAGCTGAATTGTATCAGGTGATAGCAGAATATTTGACAGAAGAAGAAAAAGCAGTGTTTAGAAGAGGAAGAAATGCAAAATCTTATACTACGCCTAAAAATATGGATATAGCAGATTATCGCCGTGCTACAGGATTAGAAGCGTTGTTTGGCTATTTGTATTTGAAGGGAGATATGCAAAGGGCATTAGAATTGTTCGAAAAGGGTGTTAGTTTGGGGAGAGAATAAATATGAAGTTTGAATGGAAAGAGTATACTATTGGTGATTTGTGTGATACAATTTCTGACACTTACAAGAGAAATGATGAAGAAGTAATTCTTATCAATACATCAGATGTTTTAGACGGTAATGTGTTAAATCATAAAGCTGTGAAGAATAAAAATCTGAAAGGGCAGTTTAAAAAGACATTTCGACATAATGATATACTTTATTCAGAAATTCGTCCTGCAAATAAACGATTTGCCTTTGTTGATTTTGATAATACAGAAAAATATATCGCTTCAACTAAACTTATGGTATTAAGAGCACATGAAGATGTTGTTTTACCTCAATATTTATTTGCTATTTTAAAATCACAAAAAGTGATTGAAACATTACAACATTTAGCAGAAACACGTTCTGGCACATTTCCACAAATTACTTTTTCATCAGAATTAGCTCCTATGAATGTAATGTTACCTAATATTGTAACTCAAAAACAAATTATAGCAATATTGTCTGTAATTGAGTGTAAAATTAAATTAAACAATGAAATAAATGCGAATTTAGAGCAACAAGCACAAGCTATTTTTAAGTCTTGGTTTGTAGATTTTGAGCCTTTTGGAGGTACTATACCTGAAACATGGTTTATGACTAAATTAGGTGATATTGCTTCCATTAAAACTACTAGTTTCTCTCCTGCAAAAAATCCAGATGTAATACTAGAACATTATAGTATTCCAGCATTTGATAAAAATAAATATCCAGTTTTTGAATTAGCAAAAGAAGTTAAAAGTAATAAATATATTTTAACGTCAAAATCTATAATGATTTCAAAACTAAATCCTAATACTAAACGAGTGTGGAGGCCAATGTATCTAACAGAATTTGCAGTAAGCTCTACAGAGTTTATCATTTTTGAAGCAAATAATCCAATTTACAAAGATTTTATATACTCTATTATTGATAGCGTAGATTTTATGGATTGGATGTGTGCTCATACTACAGGCTCAACGAATAGTCGTCAACGAACTATTCCAAGTACAACATTAGAATTTAAAGTTCCTATAGCTTGCGATGAAATAATTTCTGAATTTTGTGCTATTGTTTCGCCTATGTATGATAAAATTTCACAAAATATTTGTGAAAATCAAAAATTAGTAAAAATTAGAGATACATTATTACCAAAACTGATGTCTGGAGAAATTGACGTTTCTGACATTACTATTTAGATATTAGTAAAGGAGGTGCGAGATATGGGAAAAAATGAAAATCAATTAGAAGGAAGAAATGCCATATTAGAAGCATTACGTAATGGCAGAGATATGGAAAAATTACTTGTAATTAAGGCAAGTGCAGAGGGAACAATAAAAAGAATAATAGCACAGGCATCTAAAAAGGGAGTCGTAATACAAGAAGTTAGCAGACAAAAATTGGACGAGCTTTCCCAAACAAAAAACCATCAGGGTGTAATAGCCATTGTGTCAGCACATAATTATGCTACAGTAGGGGACATACTGGAAAATGCAAAAAGTAAAGGAGAGCCTCCTTTTATTGTAGTGCTAGATGGCATTACAGACCCTCATAATTTAGGTGCAATTATAAGGAGTGCAGAATGTGCTGGTGCACACGGCGTTATTATACCAAAACATCGTTCTGTAGGATTAAATGCTACAGTAGGGAAAACATCAGCAGGAGCAATAGAGTATATGCCAGTGGCAAGAGTAACAAATATTGTGAAGACAATGGAACAGTTAAAAAAAGAAGGTTTGTGGTTTGCTTGTGCAGATATGAAAGGCTTGGACTATTTTGATACCAATATGAAGGGTGCAATAGGTATTGTGATAGGTAGTGAAGGTGATGGCGTAAGTAGATTGGTAAAAGAAAATTGTGATTTTACAGTAGCAATACCTATGTATGGAAAAATAGCATCGTTAAATGCTTCTGTAGCAGCAGGGCTTTTGTTATATGAAGTGGTAAGACAAAGAAAATTTTAGTGGTGAATAGTAGGGAAACTTTTTATTTATAAAAGTTTCCCCACAATTTTTGATGCCATAAAAATAAAGAAAGGAGGATTTATTGTATATTGTCAAAAGAATTTTTGCTTGTAGATGGCTATAATATGATACACGCATGGCAGGAGTTAAAAGAATTGGTAGATGTTAGCTTAGAAAGTGCTAGACAAAAACTCCTTGATATGCTTTCTAATTATAAGGGAAGTCAAAAAATGAATATTATTGTGGTATTTGACGCATATTTAGTAAAAGGGAATGTTGGAAGTGTATTTCAGTATCATAATATTTCCGTTGTATATACAAAAGAAGCAGAAACTGCTGACCATTTTATTGAAAGAACGGTCAATCGCTTGCCACGTCATTATAAAGTAAGCGTAGCAACATCAGATGGATTAGAACAGATAATTATATTGGGAGAAGGTGCACAAAGAATTACAGCACAGGGATTGCGTCAAAGAGTTTTGGCAGAACAAAAAGAAATACGTAAAAAATACATAGAAAATAGACCGCCTAAAAATAATCTTTTAGCAGATAATATAGATAAAGATGCTTTGGATTGGATAGAAGCATTGCGTAGGCAAAAATAAAAAATGTGATGTAGCGTGAGGGTGTAAATGTATGGAACAACAAAGCGTTTATAGTGGGCAAAAAGATGAAGAATTAGTAAAACTAGTACAGCAAGGAGATAAAAGGGCACAAGAGCATTTGTTGAATAAATATAAATCGCTTGTAAAAACGAGGGCAAGAACCTATTTTTTAATAGGAGCAGATACAGAGGATATTATACAAGAAGGTATGATAGGATTGTATAAAGCAATGAGAGATTTTCAAAAAAATAAAAATGCTTCTTTTAGGGCATTTGCAGAACTTTGTATCAATAGACAAATGATTACAGCGATTAAAATGGCAACAAGACAGAAACATATACCATTAAATTCGTATATTTCATTAAATAGGCCTGTATTTGAACAAGAGTCAGAAGAAACATATATGGATATGCTTATGGGAGGAGAAATACTTAATCCTGAAGCATTGTTGATAGGTAGAGAAGATAAACATTTTATGGAAACACAAATTATAAAAATGTTGAGTGATTTTGAAAAAAGAATATTACTATTGTATTTAAGAGGAAAAACATATTATGAAATTTCGTGTATTGTAGAAAAGTCGGAAAAATCGATTGATAATGCCTTGCAGAGAGTAAAAAAGAAAATAGAAAAATATCTAAATGAGAAAAAAAATTAGTATTAAATATAGTAATATATCTTTTTTAAATAAAAAAACTTGACGTATGTGTTACAATATGATACCATATAATGGTTGATGTGGGAAAGAGAGTTCTCTCTTTTCTTTGCTGCTATGGCTCAGTAGGTAGAGCGTCGCCTTGGTAAGGCGGAGGTCACGGGTTCAAATCCCGTTAGCAGCTTTAAATAACCCTTGAAAACTCAAGGGTTATTTTTGATATAGCTATACATATATTATGTATTTTATTCTACTTTTTGTTTTTTACAGAAATCTTGAACTGTCAAAACTAAAGTAAGTACAATAACAAATATTATAAATCTCAATACAATGTCAAATATTCCGTTTACTTTTCCA
Organism: Clostridia bacterium; assembly: GCA_910575055.1. Lineage (GTDB taxonomy): Bacteria > Bacillota > Clostridia > Lachnospirales > Anaerotignaceae > Coprocola. Next base: position 56,575 of record CAJTDC010000017.1, on the reverse strand, counting down.
TATTGGTACATATCCAACATATAAACAGTATCAACATTATAATACTGTGACATTTTGTTTAACATATTGCGTTCTGCAGTGGTAGTGTAACGAATATAACCAGTAGGGTAATTGTCTGCTCCTATTAGTGCTAAATAATCGTCAAAATACACACAAATCCAATATCCATCTGTCAATTCTATTAAATAATAGCGATTATAAGTGCCACTGCTTATTATTTTCTGAAATATTTTTTCCCAGTAAGGAGTAGGATAATGTGCAGTAATGTATTCTGAAATATAAACTTGTCTTGTTGTATGACGAACTCTTTGATAGTGTATTCCTTTTTGTTCTATATCACGTAGTCGAGCTAATGGACAAGCTACTAAATTTTTACCTGTCACTGTTGTAGGTGTATTAGAATAAAAGAAAGATTGTATGTCCTCTTGTGTTTGTAATAGTGGAACACTTTGTGTAGGTTTTTGTCCTTGTTCTGTTCCTGTACCAGTTCGCAAATCATACAGCCAACCAGTAGGTAATGTTAACATAATAAAAATTGCAATAATAAAGTATGGTATCATTGAAATAGAAAAACGTTTTTTTTGCATAAATGTCACCTATATTGTTTTAACAATAGTATTATAAATCAGTATGTAAATAGTTTATTACTATTTTTGTTAATATATGTATTGACTTTATTATACTCTTTTTTTTATAGTCATTCAATATAGTAAATAGAAAGGGAGTGTCTAAACAAGTATTTTTTTAAGAGGGGGAACTTTTTTCACTTGTGAAAAGTTCCCCCAGCGGACAAAGTCCGCTTCCCCTTCAAAAACACGCTTGGAGCAGAAGAACCTTGAGGCTTTGCCTCAAACTCCACTCGCTTTTGAAAAAGCGAGGCAAAACTTTTGCAGAAAACTTCGTTTTCTGAATTGCAAATAGCAATAAAGATTATTTTAAACCTACTCTATTTGAACACTCCCAATAGAAAGAACAAGGAAATTATATATCGTAAAAAATGTTGATATTGTGTGTAGTAATAAACAATAAAAATCCTCAAGAGTAACAACTCTTGAGGGAATTCATAGTATTATAAATTGAGTGATTGCATAAATTTATCAAAATAGAGTTTACCTGATTGGTTTCTTTTAAAAACACCAGCGTGATGAAGCACTTGTTCAAATACAATACCAACTTCTTTTTCTATAATTTCAGAAACATTTTTTTCTGTAATAGTATCATATTTTTTGATAAATTCTTCTGCCCACTGAGCGTGCTTTTCTGTTCTTTCATCGCTATAGAAATCTTTTTTATTGATAATAAAATCTTTTAATACTTCTAATTCTTCTTTTAAACGAGCAGGAAGTACTGCAAGTCCCATTACTTCAATTAAACCAATATTTTCTTTTTTGATGTGGTGTAGTTCTTGATGAGGGTGATATACGCCAAGAGGATATTGCTCTGTAGTAATGTTATTTCTAAGTACTAAATCTAATTCAAATGTATCTCCTACTTTTCTAGCAATAGGGGTAATGGTAGAATGAGCTTCCCCATCTGTATGAGAGAATATAAATGCTTGCTCATCTGTGTAATTACGCCATTTTTGAAGTATCACATCTCCTAATTCTATAAGCCTTTGTGTATCTTTATGACGAATACGAATAACAGACATAGGCCATTTTACACGCCCTACTTCTACATCTTCAAAGCCTTTTATGGTATAATTTTTTTCAATAGGAGCACTTGCCATAGGGAATTGATAATGCCCTCCTTGAAAATGGTCGTGAGAAAGTATAGAACCACCTACAATAGGCAAATCTGCATTAGAACCTATAAAATAATGAGGAAACAATTTTATAAAATCAAATAATTTCACAAAAGCCTCTTTGTTGATTGCCATAGGAATATGTTTTTTGTTAAAAGCGATGCAATGTTCATTGTAGTAGACATAAGGAGAATATTGAAATCCCCATTCGCTGCCTGCCATAGTGATAGTAATAATTCTGTGATTTTGTCTGGCAGGGTGGTTAACACGACCAGCATAACCAACATTTTCAGCACAAAGTTGACATTTTGGATAACTGCTTTGTTTTGCATTTTTTGCAGCAGCAATCGCTTTTGGGTCTTTTTCTGGTTTGCTTAAGTTAATAGTAATGTCTAAATCGCCATATTCTGTATGTGTTTTCCATCTTTGGTCTTTTGCAATACGATAACGACGTATATAGTCTGTATTTTGACTAAAGTCATAATACCAGTCTGTAGCAGTTTGAGGAGAATTTTGATATAATTGCCAAAATTTTTGACTCACTTCACAAGGACGAGGTACTAAAAGCCCCATAATTTTGGTATCAAATAAATCTTTGTATACAATACTATCTTCTATAAAGCCATTTTGACAAGCATAATCAAGCATATTTTGAAGTACCTGCTCTAAACAAATTTCTTCTTTGCTTTCGGCATTGATGCTACCGTCAAATTCTTCTAAATGAAATAATTCTATCAAACGGTTTGTAGTGAATATGATGTCTTCTTTTTGTATTAAATTTTTTTGTAATCCATATTCCACTAACTTGCAAATTTGTTGTGTAATCATTGTGAAATAACACCCCTTTCTGATAATATGATACATCAAAAAAGGAGCATGTGCAATGCGAAAAAGCATATTGTATAAAAGTAGTATCAAAAAGATAATAATAACATAGAGTAAGGCTTTTTTATAAACTGCGTTTTATTGTTTTTAAAGAAAATGAAAAAAGTATAAAAAGTGACAATATATGTATGATAATAAAGCAATTACTTGTTAGACACGCTGAAATAATTTATTTATAGTAAGTATAAAATAAACAAAAGCAACACAAAACAGAATATAGAATTGAATATTTATAAAATATATGTTATGATGATAACTGTTAAATTTTGTTCCAAAAAATAAAATTTTGATAGAAAAGGGGGATTATTTTGGAACCAATCAATGTAGGCTTCTTGTCTGTATTGCCTCCAATTATAGCGATTGGATTGGCACTTGTTACAAAAGAAGTCATTTCATCTTTAATTATTGGTATACTATCAGGTACGTTAATTTATGCTTGTCATTTTGCCAGTGGATTAGGCGTTATTGTCAAAACAGTGGATACTACAATGACACTTATGACAAGTAAATTGGCAGGCAATACTGCTATTGTGCTTTTTCTTGCTATGCTGGGAGCACTTGTTGTAGTAATTACAAAAGCGGGGGGCTCACGTGCCTATGGAAATTGGGCAAGTAGTAAAATTACATCTCGTACAGGAGCGTCACTTGCCACTTGTGCATTAGGAGCATTGATATTTATTGATGACTATTTTAACTGTTTGACAGTAGGAACTGTTATGAAACCAGTTACAGATAAACAGAGAATATCTCATGCAAAACTGGCATATCTCATTGATGCAACAGCAGCACCAGTGTGTATTATAGCACCCGTTTCTTCTTGGGCAGCTTCTGTTATTTCTCAAATGGGAGATACAGGCTTAAATGGTATGGAGTCATTTATAAAGTCAATACCCTATAATTTATATGCAATATTAACGATTATAATGATTATTATAATATCTTGTTTGCAGTTAGATTTTGGAACAATGGAAAAATACGAATATGACGCTAAAAAATACGGCAAATTAGATGCTGATGGCACTTCTACATCTACAGGAGCAGAAGAATTAAATCAGCTTCGTATTTCTGAAAAAGGTCGTGTGTTTGACTTGCTTATACCAATTGCTGCATTGATAATATTTTCTATACTTTCTATGTTGTATGTAGGAGGTTATTTTGAAGGCGGTATGAGCATTGCAGATGGTTTTGGAAATACAGATGCAGGCCCTGCATTGGCAATCAGTAGTTTTGCCTCTTTGATTGTAGCATTTTTACTTTTTGTACCAAGAAAAATATTGAACTTTAGAGAATTTATGGACGGTGTTGGACAAGGTGTAAAATCTATGGTAGGAGCCATTATTATATTGACATTGGCTTGGACAATAAGTGGTGTTTGCCGTGATTTGTTGAGTACAGGAGAATATGTAGGAGATTTAGTAGCAAATTCTAATATGCCTGCTATGTTGATACCACCTATTATATTTATTGTAGCAGGATTTTTGTCATTTTCTATGGGAACATCATGGGGTACATTTGGTATATTGATACCAATTATAGCAACAGTATGTACAAAAGTTGCACCAGATTTAACAATTATATCTCTTTCTGCAACATTGGCAGGTTCTGTATTTGGTGACCACTGTTCTCCAATATCAGATACGACAATACTTTCTTCAACAGGTGCAGGCTGTAACCATATTGACCACGTTGCCACACAAATACCTTATGCACTTTGTGTAGCAAGTTGTTGTATGATAGGATATATTGTAGCAGGATTGACAAAAAATCTTTTGTTGACATTGGGCATTTCCATTGCTTGTCTTGTAGCAATATTGTTTGTACTTCATAATGTAGCGGTAAAAAAAGAACAGCTTGCCGAAAGTAAATAAAATATAGGGGAATTTTTCACTTGTGAAAAGTTCCCCTTTTTTGTTACTCTTTATTTTCTTGTAATATCTCTATCATCATTTTTGCACCAATTTTAAAACCATATGTAAACATTTCTGATAATTCTATAGAAATAGTACTGCATTTCTCGTCTAGTATATTCTCAAATTCTTCAGCAAGAGTATCATCTAATTTTGATTTAAAATCATCGTAATGTTTTTGGTATTTCTCTCGTGTTTTTTTGTAATGCTCTGATGTAGGACTGTATTGTTCTGAAGGATATATTCTACCCTCGTATAAATCTTCTAATATGTTATCCATAATTATCACCCGTTTTCTATATTTCAATTTTAGTAGTAAATTTTAAGTTTTCTAAAGCATACTCTAATGCCATACACATCAATTCATTTCTGGAGCGTTTACTTTTTTTTGCCAATTCATCAAACTCTTTTTGTGTTTTTATTTTCATTCTTAATGTCATATTTATATAAGTATTTTCTTCGTCATCTATATTTTTAGGTGTTACAATAAATTCTTTTGACATAATAGTATCTCCCCCTCCATATTTATACTTTTATAACAATTATATCAGTTAAATATTGACATTTATACATTATAATTTATAATAAATTTATAATATAATTATATTATAAATTGTAATATAATATAAAAATAGTGATAAAGAGATATAAAAATAAGAATAAACTTTTTACTTTTTCTACTTTCCCAAAAGACTTTTAAAGTGAAAGTTTCGTTTTACGATTTATTTTTTATTTATTTTCTCATTCAAAAATGACACACTGGTATATTCCCCTTTTTTCGAGCATATGTTAAACAAACTATGCAAAAAGAGGGGTTTTTGAATGAGCAAAAAAACAGTCATTGCAGGTACGCTAATATTAACTTCAGCCAGTTTAATTACAAAAGTGATAGGCTTTTTTTATAGAGTGTATATGGTCAATTTAATTGGCTCTGAAGGAATGGGATTATATCAGTTGATTATGCCTATTTATATGCTGACGTGGAGTATTACATCATCAGGATTTACTACAACAATATCAAAACTGACAGCACAAGAAAAGGCAAAAAATCAAACGGGAAATATGGGACGTATATTGAAGCAATCTCTTTTTATGACAGTTGCAGCAAGTGTTGTAATCAGTAGTTTTTTATTTTTTTGTGCAGATTGGTTTTCTATAACAATATTAAAAGAACCTCGTACAGCTTTTGCATTTAGAGTGCTTGCATTTGCTATACCGTTTATGTCAAGTGGTTCTTGCATTAGAGGATATTTTTTGGGATTACAGCACGCAATCATACCAGCAATTTCTCAAGTATTAGAACAAATTGTTAGAATTGCAGCAATATATATGACAGCCTCTTTTTTTGTACCAAAGGGATTAAATTACGCTTGTGTTTGTGCTGTAATAGGCATTGTAAGCGGTGAAGTGCTATCCTTTTTATTTGTATTTTTTAATTACATACGATTTAAAAGAAAAAGGAAATATATTAAAAAACCAAGTATTACAGTAACAAAGGCATTTTATATGATATGTAGTATGGCAATACCATTGACAGCGAGCAGAGTGGTAAGTTCTTTTTTGTCTACAGCAGAAAATATTTTAATTCCGCAAAGATTGCAGTTGTTTGGACAATCTGCAACAGAAGCAATGAGTACCTATGGAGAATTAACAGGTATGGCAATGCCTTTGATAATGTTGCCTTCTGCATTTTTAACTTCTGTTTCGGTTTCTCTTGTACCAGAAATATCAGAAGCTTCTGCAGTAAATAAAAGAAATAAAATTAGTACAACAGTTTCTGCTGCATTGCTTTTTTCTTCTATATTGAGCATAGGAGCGGGAATAGTGTTTGCAGTATTTCCTAAAGAAGTGTGTTATATTGTATATGGTCATAGTGAGTTAGGTAATCTGCTTTTTTTGTTGGCATTTATATGCCCGTTTTTGTATATGCAGATGACAATAAATGGTTTGCTGAATGGATTAGGAGAACATACATTTATATTTCAGACAAATATAATTTCTTCTGTTATCAATATTGCTTTTATTTATTTTTTAATACCTGTGTATGGTGTCAATGCGTATTTGGTGGGGTGGTTTGTAAGTTTGATATTGACAATGCTGCTTTCTCTTTTTAAAATTTATTGCTGTACGCAAGTGCAGATACAGTTTGGAAGTTGCTTTTTGAAACCTCTTTTAGCAGGGCTGACTGCGGGACTTGTAATAAGATATGTAATACAAATAGGTAGCCCATCTAAAGTATTTTTTTTAATGTGTATTAGTGCTATGATGTTGTTATATTTGCTTTTTTTGATGGTTTTGGGTTGCTTAAAAAAAGAAACATTGAAAACATTGAGAATGTAGTGATTGTGGTGGTATAGCTGTGGGGATAAAAATCCCCACAGTTTTTATTTTTATTCTTTTTCTTCTGAGCGATACCATTTTGCAGCAGTTTCAGGAAGTATAGAGTTGATATAACTTTCTGTAGCAAATTCTAATGCTGCAAAACCTCCTATTCTGGGCAATATCTGCACTGACCAGTGTAAACTGTCACTATATTTTTGTACTTGTTCTGTACCGCCTTCTATAAAACAGATGTTATAGCTGATGTCTTCTCTTAATTGCTTAATGCGTTTTAACATTTTTTGTAATATAAAAGCAAAATCGTTTAACTCTTTTTGTTCTAGTAAAGCAAAAGAAGAAATGTGTTTTTTAGGTAATATCCATACTTCATAACTAAATCTAGAAGCATAAGGAGCAATAGCAATAAAATGTTCTGTTTCGCAGCAAACTCTGATTTTTTGTTGTTTTTCCCATAATATCATATCGCATAATATACAATGATTATGTTGTTTATCATAGTCTAAAGAAGTATTTTGATAAGTTAGCTGTCTTTTTGAAACAGTAGGCAAACCTACTAATTGCCAATGAGAATGTTTTATAGACATACCTGCATCAACACCTGCATTTTTAAATAGTTGTATTTGTTGTATGCCTTTTGTGCTTTTAATGTCAATAAAGCGTTTTTGTAGTACAGAAAGTACATTTTGTAAATGTTCTAATGAAAATTGCTCTATTGTCTGCTCGTGATGAGGTGTATCTACAACAACCTCGTGTCTGCCAAAAGCAGGTATTGCTTCATAAAATGCTTCTTCTGTTATTTTTGGGTTATCATCATATTGTACTGCTGGAAAACGGTTAGGAAATACTCTAATACTCCAGTTTTGTTCTCTGTCTTGATAGAGTGCTGGTGTTGTTTGACATTCATTTCCTCTGCAAAATGGACAAGGGGTGTTTCTTTTTTCTTTTTTCAATAAACTTTTTTCAAATTCATAAGGTCGTTTTTGACGATTTTCTGCATAAATAATCCATTCTTGTGTTAATTTGTTTTTTCGCATTTCAGACATATATGCACACTCCTTTTCATTATTGCTCATATAAATACCATTCATTTATGTTGTCAAAAATATTATTTTCTAAAGGTTTTACTTGTCCTTGTATTCTGTCGGAAGAAAGCATTACAAAGTTACGAAAAGCAATACTAACATAAGGTAGTTCTTCAGCAATTTTCTTTTGTAAATTGCTGTAAGCCATTTTAATATCTTCCTCTTTTACACTATTATATGCAGCAGCAAGTAGTGCGTCCATATCACCGTTTTGATAACGTGCATAATTGGTTAAAGAAGATTGAGCAGAGTGTAATAAAAAGGAATAATTTGGTACAACAGAAAACTGCCAACCTCCTACAAATAAATCAAAATCACCTGACTGTAATTTTTGAACATAATTTTCATAACTTTGACCATCAAGTGATACTTCTGCACCAATTCCTCTTAGTTCGTCTGCAATACGAATAGCGATTTGTTTTCTAATTTCATTTTCTGTATTGTATAATATAGAAATACGAAATGTTTCAGAAAGTTCATTTGTTGTTCTGTCAAGTATGCCGTCATCGTTTGTATCTTTCCAGTTAGAGGCTTCTAAATACTCTCTTGCTTGGCTAATATTAAAATCATAGGAAGTCGTTTCTGGTTCATAAAACCAGTAATTTGTGTTAATAGGTGTTTGTGCTACTATACCGTGCCCTAAATAAATACTTTCTAATATTGCCTGTTTGGGAGTAATACTTGCAATCGCTTTTCTGACATTGCTGTCTTGAAAAAGGTTTTTTGAAAAATTAAATCCAATAAAATCATAGTAATTTGTAGTATATTGATAATATTTGATTTCATTGTCATTATCAGATTTTCCTATGTCAGAAGAACCCATTACTAATATATCTGTAAGACCTTGTTCAAAAGAATATAAATCAGTAACTTTATCTGTACTAATGTTTACTACAATTTCGTCAATGTGTGCTGTAGTACCAAAACTGCTAATACATTTTTTTAAACGCATTTCTTTTGCGGGGGTGTAAGATACAAATTCAAAATATCCATTTCCCATAGGTAGCATATTTTTATCAGAATTTGCTACTCTGCTACCATAATATTGACTGCTTATAATGGGAAAAAGCAGAGCATATAAATTACCACTGAAATTCTGATGAAATGTAATTTCAATGCTATAAGCAGATGTTTTTCTGTAACTTCTGATGTAGTTCATACAATTTTTGTAAACGGCATTGCTGTCTGCTGTTCTGAAAATGGTATCAAGAGAGTATATTACATCATCTGCTGTTAAATTTGTGCCATTTTGCCAATAAATATCATTTCTTAAATTTAATGAAAGTACAGTACCTCCTTCATCAAAACTCCAGCTTTGAGCAACAGAAGGAGAGGGCTTGTAATTTTGGTCAAGTTTTATCAAAGGCATATAAATTAATTTAAGTATTGTATCTACAGAAGCATCTTGATTTAAAAGAGGATTTAATGTAGTTGTGTTTCTCATAGATAAATAAAGTGTTCCGCCCTCTTGTAATGGTAACTGCTGTGTTGTTTGTGCTGACGGTTGTATTTCTGACTGTTCTGACTGTTCTGACTGTTCTGACTGTTCTGACTGCTGTAATTGCTCTTGCTGTGTCTGTTGTAATGAATTGTTGCAGCCTGCTAATAAAAAAAGCAAGGCAATATATATAAATGTTAACTTTTTCATAATTTCCTCCTTGCTTTTGAAATCTATATCATACCATAAAGCCATTGATATATTTTTTGTACAAACATTACTTTTTTGACATATCTTTTTGTTTCTCCATAAGGAATATCTATTAATGTTTTACCATCATCACTATAATGGCTGTCTTGAAGCCATTTTGATACATTGCCGCTTCCGGCATTGTATGCTGCTAAAGCTGTTTGTGTTGTACCAAATTGATTAGTTAACTTGTTTAAATACCAGCAGCCGATTTGTATATTGATATTAGGTTCAAAAAGCATTTGCTTTTGATATTGTTCCATATCCAATAATTCTGCTGCCCATTCTCCTGTAATTTCGCCTATCTGCATAAGTCCTTTGGCATCTTTAGAAGAAATTGCATTTTTGTCAAATCTGCTTTCTGTAAATATGACAGCATATACTAAAGAAGGGGAAAGCTCATATTGTTGACAAAAATAGTTAATTTCCTGTTGATACTTTTTAGGGAAAATATGAGGTAATACTACAAAACGGCAAAGGAGTATCACAACTGCAAAAAATAATGTTATTTTTGCCAGTTTAATACAAATTTTCATACTTTTCTCCATTTCTTATTCTTACATAGAATATTGCTTCTAATTGTCTTTTTAAATGCTGTAAATCTTTGCTATTGTCTAATATTAAATTTGCTTTTTGACGGTAGAAATCCCAATTTTTTTGACAGCCAATACGGTTTTTGGCTTCTTGGTATGTAATGTTATCTCTTTCCATAATTCTTCTGGCTCTAACTTCTTCTTCCGCAAATACTACCCAAATTTCATTGCATCTATTTTCTAATTTTGCTTCTAATAGAAGGGGAGCATCTAATACAATGCAAGTATCTCTTTGTTTTTTCTTTCTTTCTGAAATTTGTTTGTCAATTTCTTGTGAAATATATTTGTGAGTACAACGATTTAAAAAATCAAGTTTTTCTTTGTTTGTGAATACAATGCTGCCCAATTTTTTTCTTAATATGTTTCTATCTTGGTCTAATATTGCACCGCCAAAGTAATTTGTCAGTTCTTCATAAGCAGGTTTTCCTCTTTCAATAATGCCGTGTGCAATTTCGTCTGCATCAATAATATAAGCACCATTTTGCTCTAAGAAAGCGGATACAATACTTTTTCCGCTTCCTGTTCCTCCTGTTAAACCAATTACTTTCATTTCACCGTCGCCTTTCCTTTGTTTTTAAATTTATTTGGTTTCAAACCATGAATTTCCTTGATGTACTTCTACAAACATAGGAACAGATAAATTGACAGCTTGTTCCATAGTTTGCTTTAATAATTGAGCTGCTTTGGGGGCATCTTGTTTGTGTACTTCTAAAAGCAACTCATCGTGTACTTGTAATATTAGTTTAGCACGTAAACCGTGTTCTAAAAGTTTTTTGTGTACTTGTATCATAGCAATTTTGATAATATCAGCAGCAGTACCTTGTATAGGCATATTCATAGCCACTCTTTCTCCAAAAGAACGCTGTACAAATGTTTTCGCGTGAAGTTCAGGCATTGCTCTTCTTCTTTGAAAAAGCGTTTTAACATAACCATTTTTTTCTGCATCAAGTACCGTTTTATCCATATATTTTTTAATGTTAGGATATTTAGAAAAATATCCAGAAATGTAATTTTCCGCTTGTTTTATGGTAATGTTGAGTTCTTGGCTTAAGCGGAATGCACCAATACCATATATAATACCAAAATTGACAGCTTTGGCGTTTCTTCTTTGTATTTCAGTGACCTCGTCAAAAGGAACATTAAATACTTGTGAAGCAGTAATTGTATGAATGTCCTGACCATTAATAAAAGCGTCTATTAAAGTTTTGTCTTGTGCCATATGAGCAAGTACACGTAATTCAATTTGAGAATAGTCGCCATCTAAAAAACAATAATTTTCGTCAGTAGGTATAAAAACCTTTCTTAACTGTCTGCCTAAATCTAAACGAATAGGAATGTTTTGTAAATTAGGCTCTGTAGAACTGATACGTCCTGTTGCAGTAACAGTTTGATGAAAAGTAGAATAAATTTTTTGTGTTTTTTCATCAAGTACAGATAAAAGACCGTCAACATAAGTGCTTTTCAGTTTAGATAACTGACGATAGTATAATATTTTTTGTATAATAGGGTGTGAACTAGTGAGCTTTTCCAGTACATCAGCCGCAGTAGAATACCCTGTTTTTGTTTTTTTGCCTCCTGATAATCCCATATATTTGGGACTAAATAATATTTCACCTAATTGCTTAGGGGAATTGATGTTAAATTTTGTCCCTGCCATAGTATAAATTTCCAGTGTCAATATTTCAATACTTTTTTCTAATTCTGTACCATATTGCTGTAAAGCGTTTTTGTTCACTTTAATACCGTATTTCTGCATATCAGCTAATACTCTGATAAGGGGAAGTTCTATTTCAAAATAAAGCTGTTGTTGGTCATTGTCTTTCATTTTCTGTAATAATATAGGCATAGCTGTGTAAATGACTTCCGATTGATTGCAAGCAAATTGTGTTAATTGTTCAGAAGGTAATTCTAATAAAGAAATTTTTGATTTTCCTTTTCCAAATATTTCCTCTTTACAGGGATATATTTCATTCAAAAATTCTTTTGCAATGTCATCGTATTCATAAGAGTCTTTTGTAGAATTTAATAAATATGCTGCAAGAGAAACATCAAATGCAACATCACTTAATTCTATGCCATATTGACGAAGTAATACCATATCTGTTTTGGCATCGTGAGCAATTTTGATGTAGTCTTTGTTTTGAAAAAAATCTTTAGCAGAATTTAATAAGTATACCATATTTTCATTATTTTGGCATAGTAAAAAATAACATTGTTCTCCGCCGTCATATAAACTGATGCCTCTTATGATATTATTTTCATATAATAAAATGTAAGCGATTTGTCTATTTTTTTGTAATGTATGAAATATTGTGTCATATTGTGATGATTGTGTTATTGTTTGATAAGAGATTTGTTTTTTTGTTATTGACTGCGTTTTGTTTTGCTGAAAACGGTTTAAAAAAGTTTTAAATTCTAATTCTTTCATAATGGCATAAACCTGTTCGTTAAACATATTTTCAATGCCTAATGTGCTTTTGTCAATAGTAATGTCAATATCTCTCACAATAGTAACAAGTGTTTTGCTCAATATTGCCTGTTCACGATAGGCTTTTAAATTTTCAGATGCTTTTTTCGGTTTGATGTCGTCAACATTTTGTAAAGCATTTTCTATGTTGTGATATTGTTGTATAATTTTTATAGCAGTTTTTTCTCCTATAGAAGGTACACCAGCCACATTATCAGAAGCATCTCCCATAAGTGCTTTAACATCAATAAATTCTGTAGGTGTCACACCGTATTTTTGTAAAACATCTTGAGCAAAATAGTCTTCTATTTCTGTTTTGCCGCCTTTTGTTTTGGGGATACGAATTTTTAATGTGTCACTTGCTAGTTGCAATAAATCTCTGTCACCTGAAACAATTACAGCTGTCATACCACATTGTTCTGCTTTAAGAGAAAGTGTACCAAGTATGTCGTCAGCTTCATAGCCTTCTATTTCATATTGTTTTATTTGCATTGTTTTTAATATTTGTTTTAATAAAGGCATTTGCTCAAGTAGTTCTTTGGGCATACCTTTTCTGTTTGATTTGTATTGCTCTGATAATTTGTGACGAAATGTAGGAGCGTGTAAATCAAATGCTATTGCTAAGTAATCTGGTTTTTCTTCTTCCAATAGTTTAAATAATATGTTCATAAAACCATATATAGCATTTGTATAAGTACCTTGTGAGTTTGTCAGTAAAGGTACACCATAAAATGCTCTGTTGACAATGCTGTTGCCGTCTATCATCATAAATTTTTCCATAATTGTATTCTCGCTTTCTTTTTTCGATGTGTGTTATAGCCTATTATACACTATTTTGGATATAAAAAACACGACAATTTAAAAAATAATAATAGAGAATAGTTTAAATAAATTTTGAAAGTAATATAATGTATGATAGTGTAATATGCGGTTATAATAGGGGAGTGTAAAAAAGAAATTTAAGTTAACATTTTTTTATGATGTTGAAATGAAGTAATAATGATATAAAATTATAGATAAAAAATAATTATTTATTGAGAATAGTTATTATTGACAATAGATGGCAGTGTTTAGTATAATAAAAAAATAAACAAAAGAAAAGAGAACATAAAATGACGTTATGGCAAATAAGAAAGGAGTAAGTAAATGAAAGCGTATCAATTAAAACAAGATTTATATTGGGCAGGTGTGTTGGATAAAGACCTGAGAGTATTTGACATTATTATGGAAACAGAATTTGGTACAACATACAATTCCTATGTTTTAAAAGGCAGTGAAAAAACAGCAGTATTTGAAACAGCAAAAGTAAAATTTTTTGATGAATATTTAGAAAAATTGCAAGAAGTAGTAAATGTAAATGATATTGACTATGTTGTAATGAACCATACAGAACCAGACCACGCAGGTAGTATTGTAAAATTAATAGAAATGAACCCACGCATTTGTGTTGTAGCAACAGCTTGTGCCATAGGATTTTTGAAAAATATTATTAATCACGATTTTTATAGTATTGCAGTAAAAGAAAATGATACAATATCATTAGGAAATAAAACATTACAATTTATGCTTTTGCCTAATTTGCACTGGCCTGATACAATGTATACTTATGTAAAAGAAGATAAATTGTTGTTTACTTGTGACTCTTTTGGTTCTCATTATTGCCTTGATGATATTGTGTTGAGTAAACTCAAAGATAATGAAGGTTATATGAGAGCAACAAAATATTATTTTGATAATATTATAGGGCCATTTAAACCTTTTATGCTTAAAGCGTTGGATAGAATAAAAGATTTGGATATTGATATGATATGTACAGGACACGGTCCAGTAATAGATAGTAGAATAGAAGAAATACAAAAAACATATAAAGATTGGTGTACTGTAGTCAATCCAAATGCTAAAAAGACAGTGATAATACCATATGTATCTGCTTATGGCTATACAGGACAGCTTGCAGAAGAAATTAAAAAAGGTATACAAGATAGTGGAGATATTGATGTTAGAATATATGATATGGTAGTGTCTGACCAAGCCAAAGTATTGGAAGAATTAGGCTTTGCAGATGGTATATTGTTTGGAACACCAACAATAGTAGGAGAAGCATTAAAGCCAATATGGGATTTGACAACATCTATATTTGCAGGAACACACGGCGGAAAATTAGCAAGTGCATTTGGTAGCTATGGCTGGAGTGGTGAAGGTGTACCTCATATTATAGAAAGATTAAAACAACTTCGTATGAAAGTAATAGATGGCTATAAAATTAAATTGCGTCCTGGTGAAAATGATTTAACAGGAGCATATGAATATGGTTATAATTTCGGTTGTGTGCTTTTAAATAAAGAAAATGATAAATTAAAATCTGCGAAAAAAGCACTTGTAAAATGTTTGGTATGTGGTGAAATATTCCCAGAAGGTATGGATACTTGCCCAGTGTGTGGGGTAGGAAAAGAGAATTTTGTACCAGTAGAAGTAACAGAGTCTGATTATCAAAAAGATACAGAAGAGAAATTTGTTGTAATAGGAAATGGTATCGCAGGATTAAATGCAGCAAAAGAAATTAGAAATAGAAATAAAACAGCTTCTATTACTATGGTAACAAATGAACCATATATGAGCTATAACCGCCCAATGCTTACAAAAACATTGCTTGCAGGTGTTACTGCAAAACAGCTTGTAGTAGAAGACCAACAATGGTACAAACAAAATAATATTGAAGTAATGCTCAATGAAGAAGTAAAATCATTGGATAGTAATAAAAAAGAAATTACATTAGCAAGCGGAGCAGTATTGAGCTATGATAAATGTGTATATGCTTTGGGAGCAGAATGTTTTGTGCCTCCAATTAAAGGAGCAGATAAAAAAGAAGTCATTACCATTAGAAGAATGGAAGATGTAGATAAAGTTAGAAAACTGGTAAAAACAGCTAAAAATGCAGTAGTAATAGGTGGCGGTGTGCTGGGATTAGAAGCAGCATGGGAAATCAAAAAAGCAAATTGCAATGTAACAATAGTAGAAATGATGCCAAGCCTTATGAGTAGACAGTTGGATAGTGAAGCAAGTGATATAATATTAAAAGCAGCACAGTCACAAGGTGTTGTAATGAAATTGGGAGCAAGTGTAGAAAGCATAGAAGGCGAAAGCAGTGTAACAGGAGTTAGATTAGGCGATGGAGAAGTAATTGCAGCAGATGTTGTAATCATTTCTAGCGGCGTTAGAGCAAATGTAGAAATTGCAAAACAAGCAGGGGCAGAAATCAATAGAGCGATTGTAGTAAATGAAAAAATGGAAACAAGTGTAAAAGATGTGTATGCTTGTGGTGACTGTGCAGAATATGATAATATTAACTATGCACTTTGGTCAGAAGCAGCAGAAATGGGTAAAGTAGCAGGAGCAAATGCGGCAGGAGAAGAAACAAGTTATAAAACAATCGTTGCACCACTTGCTTTCCACGGTATGGATACTAGCTTGTATGCTATAGGAGATAATGGCAAAAATGCTAATAGAAAATATAAAACAGTAGTGTTTAAAGATGAAGCAAAACATACATTTGAGAAATATTATTTTGCAAATAATAGATTGGTAGGAGTAACACTCATAGGAGATACTTCTAAAATGGCAAAAGTAACGCAAGCACTTGAAAAACCAGCATTATTTAATGAAATGTTTTGATGATTAAGTGATAATAAAAGACCTTGAGGGAATTTCCTTTAGGGTCTTTTTATATGAAAGAATGTTATAAGTGCTTACAAGCTAAATGCGAAAAGCCCACTCCTTTAGGGGTGGGATGAAAGCATTTTTTTTATTGATATATGTTAATATTGCTTTTATGAACAAGAAATGGTATAATAAAACCATGAAAATAAAAGGTTTTGATACGAGCCTTATACTATCGCTAATGGATACAATGGTATCTTTGATAGTGAAAGTCTTAATGAAATAGATTAGTTTTATATGCTTTCGAGTATATTTAGAAGTTTATGTAATTAAGAACCCCATGCCTTTAGGTATGGGAGTGTCAGAAGCGTTCATAGTAAGAAAAGGAAGGGGAATAATTTATGAGAATAAATACAGCAATTAGTCAGAATATGTTTAGACCACAAATACAAAATTCAATGCAAAGGGCAATAGGGCAAGTACAAAACTCTGATTTACAAAAAATAGTACAACAAATAAATTCTAATTGTAATGACAAGAAAAATCGTGATGCAGTTGAACTAAGCCAAAAAGCACTGGATTTATTAAATGCTAGCAAAAACCAAAAAACAGATGAAACAAATAAAACAGAAAATGCTTCAACGCACGAAAAATACGCAACTGATATGTATACAAAAGAACAATGGGCTGAAAACTCAATATTGGAACAAAGAGATGGCATACAGACAATTTCTGATGTTATAGACTATGCAAAATCCAAATTAAAATATACAATGTCAAAAATAGAAGAACTTGAAAACTATTTGAATGGTACAGATACACTTAATGATGCCAATATGACAAAAGAATTAGCTGAAACATATCTATATAATTATAAACAGAGTATTCAATCAGACTATACAGATATTATTCAAAGTCATATAGGTATTCATAAATCTACAGTAAATGAATATGATGAGTTATCAGGTGGATTAGCATCAAATGTGTTGGAAAATCAGCTTAATTCTATTTCTGCTGAATTTTTGGGACTTTCCAATTTGTCAGGTAGTCCGCAAGAGATTATGAAAGCATTAGAAAACGCATCTAATATACTAAATGGAATGAACCAAAAAATAGAATACGCTTATGCACAGATGACTGGCAATAAACAGATTACTGAGCCTGCTAGAAGCACTTCTATATTTAATGCTAACTCTAGTTTTGACTTCTTTGCCTCTCAAATGGAAAAATCGCATAGAGTTGTAGATACTGCACAGATAAAATTCAATGGTCAAATATTAAGTTTATAGAAATAACAATAATGAAACAAATTTTTATAAAAGGGGAACTTTTCTATTTGTGAAAAATTCCCCTTTATATTACGTTTTTTTAATTTTCTAAATGTTTCCTCAACATCTTTCAGACGCTTTCCCTTCAAAAACACGCTTGAAGCAGAAAGACATTGAGGACTCTGCCTTCAATACACCCTCAAACCCTTTTTAAAGGACTTGAGCCTAAATTTTTGCAGAAACTTCGTTTCTGTTTTTCTATTTATACACTTTTATCACTATTTTCACTTTTGGTAGTAAATTCTAATTGTTCTAAAGCGTATTTTAATGCCATACACATTACTTCATTTCTGGAACGTTCGCTTTTTGAGGCTAATTTATCAAATTCTTCTTGTAAATCTTTTTCTATTCTTAATGTCATTACAACAAATTTATCTTCCTTTTTTTTAGGTGTTACTATAAATTTTTCTGACATAATAATACCTCCATATTATATTTTTATAATTATTATATCTATTTAACATTGATAAATATATATCAAAAATATATAATATAAATATATAATATGAATATATAATATAAATATATAATATAAAGTGATAGGTGATAAATGATGAATAAAATATTAGAAGATTTGTATGAGGGAAGGGTATATCCTTCAGAACAATACAAACCTATAACAAAATATTACAAGCATTTACGAAAAGAACAACAAAAGCATTATGATGAATTTAAGAGAAAAATAGACAGTTCTCTCATTGAAGAATTTGACGATATTATAGATGAGAAATGCAACGCTATCTCTATAGAATTATCAGAAATGTTTATATATGGTTTTAAAATTGGTGCAAAAATGATGATGGAGATATTGCAAGAAAATGACACAAAGTAATTTATATGATTAAAAATAAGACCTTGATAAAAAATAAGGTCTTATTTTTAAAGTCTTTTTTGTAGACACTGTCCACATCTGCAAGCCTTTAAAAAAGCTTGAACTAAACTTTAAGGGAAAACTTTTTTTTCCCGATTATAAATGAAATTGAAGTATTTTATGATTAGAGATAAGTATTCATATATTCTTTTCTAATTTCCTCTGGTACAAGGCTGCCACCAGTTGCCCAAGCAATATGAATTGCATTTTGCATTTTATCTTCTAAGTGCTGTTTAGCAATATATTGTTTTCCCTCGTCATATTGGAACAAATCCACAACGCCCATAAATGAAGCACAAGCAGAAGGCTCTAAAAATATATTCTCTGTATTTACAATATCTCTCATGAAATCATAGATACGTCTATCTTGTAACGTCATTTCTCCACTAAGTATATTTTTCATAACATTGCCTACAAAACCGGAAGGTCTACCTACTGCTAAACCGTCAGCGTGTGTTTGTCCAGAAAGCCCAAAATCTTGCACACAAATTTTATTTTGCATACCTGAAGCCATACCCAAAAGCATACAAGGTGCAGGAGTAGTTTCTACAAAAAATACATGAACATTGTCACCGAAAAGTTGTTTTAAACCAAATGTTACACCGCCCGGAGCACCGCCTACACCGCAAGGAATGTATACAAAAAGAGGGTGATTTTGGTCTATAGTGATGTTTTGCTGTTCAAATTGTGATTTTAAACGTTTTGCAGCAACAGCATACCCTAAAAAGAGTGTTACAGAATTTTCGTCATCTACAAAATAACTGCTAGGGTCAGCATCAGATTGTTTTCTGCCTACTTCAACTGCTTTACTGTAATCATCAGCATATTCTACTACTACAGCTCCTCTTTGACGAAGCAAATCTTTTTTCCATTGTTTTGCGTCAGCGGACATATGCACGATAACGTGAAAACCAAGTGCTGCACTCATAATGCCTATGCTCATACCTAAATTGCCTGTAGAACCAACTTGTATTTTAAATTGATTGAAAAAAGATTTCATTTCATCAGAAGCAAATACACTGTAATCGTCAGTTAATTTGATTTTTCCGTGTTCTAGTGCTAAATCTTCAGCGTGTTTGAGTACCTCATAAATGCCACCACGTGCTTTTACAGAACCTGAAATTGCTAAATGACTGTCTTGTTTTAAAAACAGCCTGCCAGAAATAGATACATTGTATTCCTGCTCTAATTGTTTTTTCATATTTTCTATTTCAGTAAGAGGAGATTCAATTAAACCATTTTGAGGCTGTGTTTCTGGAAAACATTTTTGTATAAAAGGAGCAAAACGAGCTAGACGAGCTTCTGCATCTTCTATGTCAGACATAGTAATATTGATTTTTGACAGTGCTGTTTTTGCATCTTCTAGTTCATCGTTGAGCCAAAATACTTCTTGTTCAGAAGCGATTTTTTTCAGTAATGGTTGGTTTTTCATCTGCTGCCAAAGTGCTTGTTCCATATACATCAATCCTTTCTAATAGAGAAAATTGTAATGATATTTTATAGTATATCGTAAAAATAGGTTTTAAGCAAGTGTTATAAAAAAAGAAGTATGTTTTTAAACAGTATAACTATTTTATGAGTAAAAAAATAAATTTGGTACAAAATATTATCAATGTTGTTTTATAGAATGTGATTTTGACAAAAAAATTTTAGTGAATTTTTTAACTGTATACATTTGGAAATAGGTTGAAAAATTTTGGTAAATATACTATAATAAATACAAGCCTATTAGATGTGCAATCCTACTGATAGGTTTTCCTTTAAAGACAGGTGGGACGAAAAATGAAAGGTGGGACGAATTATGTCCCTTTATAAAGAGAATTTATTAGACACATTACAGATGATGAAAAAAATAGCACCAGAGGAAATGACAGCGATTGTAAAAAGGTATCGTATATTGCGAACCATTCATTTACTAGAGCCAGTAGGTAGAAGAACAATTTCTCTTTCATTGGATTTTTCGGAAAGGACTGTCCGCAACGAAATAGAAAAACTGCATATGCAGCAACTCATTGATGTTTCGAGGGAAGGAATGAAAGTGACCAAAGAGGGCAAACAAATACTAACAGAAATGGAGCCACTTGTGAAACAAATAGATGGAGTTTCCGCTTTTGAAAAAGAGTTGGCGAAAATGTTAGGCATTACGGAGGCGTATATTGCAGAAGGGGGCTGTAAAGGCAGCCAAAGCATAAAAAAAGAATTGGGACGAATTGCTTCAGAGATAGTTCTGAAAAATATCACGAAAGAGAGTAAAATTGCATTAACAGGTGGTTCTACTCTTGCAACAATGGTGGGGGCAATGCCTTTTTCAAGTAATAAAAGGGCAGAACTTGTTGTGCCAGCGAGGGGGAGTATAGGTGGTATATTAGAACAGCAGGCGGATACATTAGCAGCCAAATTAGCAGAAAAATTGTCAGCAAGTTATAAACTTTTGCAACTGCCTGATCATATGAGTCAAAAAGCCTTCGAAGAAATGAAACAAGAGCCATTTGTACAGGAAACACTAAAAGAAATTAGACAAGCCGATGTTTTAATTTTAGGAGTAGGAAATGCACTGAAAATGGCGAAAAAAAGACAGGTTGACTCTTGTGTTTATGAATTTCTTTTAAAAAAGGGTGCAGTAGCAGAAATGTTAGGCTACTATTTGGATAGCAAAGGTACAATCGTACACACTTCTTATTCTATAGGGTTGCGATTGGAAGAAATAAGCAGAATGAAAAAGATTATTATTGTAGCAGGAGGAAAGAATAAAGCAGAAGCTCTTGCTGCCGTCTGCCCAATTATGCCACAAGCTATACTGATAACAGACACCGTAACGGCAAAAGAGATAATCAAACAAATAGAGAAAAGAAATGTGAAAGTCTGTAATGAAGAAAAAGAAGAAGTAAATAAGTAGTAAAAGAGAAGTGAAAAAATTGGGAGTGAAAAAAAACAGAATAAAAAAAATTCTGTTTTGGAGAGTGTGTGCGGAAGCATGACTTTCATAAATAAAAAAATAATACAACCTGTAAAGAGTAGGAAAGGAGATTAAGAATTATGCTGAACAAAAAATCGGTAGAGGACTTAGTAGTAAAAGGAAAAAAGGTGCTTGTAAGATGTGACTTTAATGTACCATTGCAAGATGGAGTGATTACAGATGAAAATAGAATAGTAGCAGCATTGCCAACTATTCAAAAATTAATAAAAGATGGTGGAAAAGTAATACTTTGTTCCCATATGGGAAAACCAAAAGGAGAACCAAAACCAGAATTGTCACTTGCACCTGTTGCAAAACGCCTTTCTGAAAAATTAGGCAAAGAAGTAGTATTTGCAAAAGATGATACAGTAGTAGGAGAAAATGCAAAAAAAGCTGTAGCAGAAATGAAAGATGGCGATGTGGTATTATTAGAAAACACACGTTATAGAAAAGAAGAAACAAAGAATGAGGATAATTTTAGTCAAGAGCTGGCAAGTTTAGCAGAAATATTTGTAAATGACGCATTTGGTTCAAGCCATAGAGCACATTGCTCTACTGTAGGTGTTACAAAATATGTAAAAGAGTCTGCTGTTGGCTATTTAATGGATAAAGAAATCAATTTCTTGGGCAATGCTGTAAATAATCCAGAAAGACCATTTGTAGCAATATTGGGTGGTTCAAAAGTATCCGATAAAATTAATGTTATCAATAATCTTTTAGAAAAAGTAGATACATTGATTATAGGCGGTGGTATGGCATATACTTTTGCAGTAGCACAAGGCGGAAAAGTAGGCAATTCATTGCTGGAAGCAGATAAAGTAGAATATGCAAAAGAAATGATGAAAAAAGCAGAAGAAAAGGGAGTAAAATTTTTAATTCCAGTAGATACAGTAATTACAAAAGAATTTAAAAATGATACAGAATATAAAACAGTACCAACAAAAGAAATTCCAGATGATTGGCAGGGACTTGATATAGGAGAAAAATCCAGAGAATTGTTTGCAGATGCAATCAAAAATGCAAAAACAGTTGTGTGGAATGGACCAATGGGAGTATTTGAATTTGCTAACTTTGCAAAAGGAACACAAGCAGTAGCAGAGGCGTTAGCACAAATTGATGCAACAACAATTATAGGAGGAGGCGACTCCGCAGCAGCAGTAAATCAGTTGGGATATGGTAGTAAAATGACACATATTTCAACAGGCGGCGGAGCATCACTTGAATTTTTAGAAGGAAAAGAATTGCCAGGTGTAGTAGCTGTAGATGATAAATAATTAAGAGGATAGTAATATGAAAAAGTATGTATGTATGGCTGTGATGATAGTGTTGTCATTAATAAATATGACAAACAATGTCTTTGCTAGAGAAAATAATGATGTGCAATATAATAATATAGTACAACAACAGACAGAAGAAAAAACAAAAGAAAGTGAAATATCAAAACAAGATTATATACCGGTGTTAATGTACCATCATTTTAGAGAAGAAGAAGTGCCAGCTGGAGATGGGGCAAATATCAATATAGAAGAATTTGAGCAGCATTTAAAGGCACTGACAGAGGCAGGATATACCACCATTTTTTTAAATGACTTAAATCATGTTATGAAACAAGTACAAGAGGGAAAAGAAATGGGTATCACACAGCCAGAACTGCATATGAATGGGAAGTATATTGTAATAACGATAGATGATGGATATAGAAGTAATTATGAACTTGCGTATCCGCTTTTAAAAAAATATAATATGAAAGCTTGTATTTCAGTAATAACATCTCGTATACATCACGGATATATTTATACAGAGAAAGAAATTGATAAAATGAGTTGGGATAATTTGAATGAAATGCAACAAAGTGGATTGATAGAAATATTTAGCCACACATATGACCATAAACCAGTAGAAAATAGAGTATATGAAGATGTACGTTCTTCTGTAACAAAAGGGGAAGAAATGCTTGATAAAGAATTAGAAGTCAGAAGCCCAGTAAATGTACTAACCTATCCAAATGGAAGTTATACAAAAAATATGACAGTGCTTATGAGGACATATATGGGATATGATTTACAGTTGACAACAAATAGTGGTGTAGTCAATAGAGATACTAGTATATTGGAGATACCAAGAATTACAGTAAATTCTGGCTGGAGTGGAGAACAACTTTTACAAAAGATAGAACAGACTGCACAAAAGACATTTCAAAAGGAGTAACATTGTAAAAGGGGAAGGTGTTTATGAACTCACAAGCTATGTTTGATTTGATTTATAATGTATCGGGGACAATTAGTATTATTGGTTTAATTGTGATAGTGATATTGTTTATTGTTTCAAAAATAAAAAATAAAAAGTAGTGTATAGAAATTATGAGTTGTTTCTCATAATTTTAAAAAGGGGAAAATACAATAAAAATTTTTGTATGCTGTATTGGCTTTATTTTAGTGAATATAAAGCAAATGTTTATTATTTGTATCCCTTCAAAAATGCACTTGAAGTGAAAAAACATTTGATTATGTAATATTTTCATATTGAGTTGACAAAAGCATAAATAGCTGAGGGGAAAATGTTATGAAAAAATATATAATGGTAGCTATTATGATATGTTTTGTGACAGCAAATATTTCATTTACTGCATTTGCAGAGGAAAATAGAAATATAGAAATACAAAAGAAAATATTGCAACAGCAAAAAGAAGTAGATATGATACAATGTCATATGTTTAAACAAGCAAAACAAAAAAGTGTTGCTCCAGAGGACTATATACCTGTTTTGATGTATCATCATTTTGAAACAGGAGAAGTTGAGGCTGGTAATGGGGTCATTGTTAATATTGCTGAATTTGAGGAACAGATAAAAGCGTTGCAGCAGGCGGGGTATACCACTATTTTTTTAAGCGAATTATATTATATTATGCAGCAGTCAAAAATAGAAAAAGAAAAAGGTGTAAAACAGCCAGAACTGCATTTGAACAAAAAATATGTTGTAATTACAATAGATGATGGATATAAAAGTAATTATGAACTTGTGTATCCTATTTTGCAAAAATATAATATGAAAGCAAATATTTCTGTAATTACTTCTCTAATTTGTACTGATTTTGTTTGTTCGCCAGAAGGAATTGAAAGAATGAGCTGGGAAAATCTGAATGAAATGCAAAATAGTGGTTTAGTAGAAATATATAACCACACATATGACCATAAACCAGTAGGAGATAGAACATATGCAGATGTGTGTTCTTCTGTAATAAAAGGCGAAGAAATGCTTGATAAATATTTGCAAAAAAGAAGTCTTGTCAAAGTGCTGACATATCCTAATGGAAATTATAGAAAAGATATTGCATTGTCAATGCAGTCTGATATAGAATATGATTTACAGTTAACAACAGATATTTATGTGGTAAATAGAGATACAAGTATGTGGGAAGTTCCTAGAATTACAGTTGATGCTGGCTGGACAGGAGAAGAACTGTTGCAAAATATAGAAAATACAGCTATAAAAACATTTTATCAAAAAAAGCGTTTTGTTTTTACACCGTATAGATTGAAAGTAATTAGTATAGTTGGTTTGGCTGTTTTAGCTATAGTGTTTATCATTGTAAAAGTGAGAAATAAAAAAATAATATAAATGAAGGAAAGAGGGTATTTTATTATGAGAAAGAAAATTGTTGCAGGGAACTGGAAAATGAACAAAACACCAAAACAGGCAGCAGAATTGTGTGCATTGTTAAAAGACAAAGTAAATACAGATAAAGTAGATGTAGTATTTTGTGTACCAGCAGTAGATATTGCTACAGTAGTAGAAGCAGTAAAAGGAACCAATATTGCAGTTGGAGCAGAAAATATGCACTTTGAAGAAAGTGGAGCATATACAGGAGAAATTGCACCAGCAATGCTGACAGAAATGGGCGTAAAATATGTAGTAATAGGACATTCTGAAAGACGTGAATATTTTGGAGAAACAGATGAAACAGTAAATAAAAAAGTAAAAAAAGCATTAGAACATAATTTAGTACCAATTATGTGCTGTGGAGAAACATTACAACAGAGAGAAATGGGTATCAATATTGAAATCGTGCGTATGCAGGTAAAAGCAGGATTGTATGGTTTGAGTGCTGATGATGTAAAAAAA
Organism: Clostridia bacterium; assembly: GCA_910575055.1. Lineage (GTDB taxonomy): Bacteria > Bacillota > Clostridia > Lachnospirales > Anaerotignaceae > Coprocola. Next base: position 30,936 of record CAJTDC010000017.1, on the reverse strand, counting down.
GTAGTAATAGCATATGAGCCAATATGGGCAATCGGTACAGGCAAAACTGCAACAAGTGAACAAGCACAAGAAGTTTGCTGTGCAATTAGACAAGTTGTAGGAGAAGTATATGGAAAAGAAACAGCAGAAACAGTTCGTATACAGTATGGCGGTAGTGTAAATGGAAAAAATGCAGCAGAATTATTTGCAATGGCAGATATTGATGGTGGCTTAGTAGGCGGAGCAAGTTTGAAAGAAGAATTTGCAAGTATTGTAAATTATTAATCAATAAAAATTTAGAGATAGGTATTTTTTGATATATTGTAAAAGGGAGAAAACTTTTGTAATATTGAGAAGTTAGATTTTGTCATCTGAAAATAAGGAGGAAATTATGAGTAAGAAAACGACAGTGTTGATGATATTAGATGGTTTTGGCATCAATGATAAAACAGAAGGAAATGCTATAAAACAAGCAAATACACCTACAATAGATAAAATTGTTGAAAAATATCCTTGTGTAAAAGGATATGCAAGTGGACTTGATGTAGGCTTGCCAGAGGGACAAATGGGAAATTCAGAAGTAGGACATTTGAATATCGGGGCAGGACGTATTGTATACCAAGAATTAACAAGAATTACAAAAGCTATAGAAGATGGCGATTTTTATGAGAATAAAGAATTGCTCAAAGCAGTAGAGAATTGTAAAGAAAATGATAGTGCATTGCATTTGTTTGGATTGCTTTCAGATGGCGGTGTGCATAGTCATAATACACATTTGTATGCTTTGCTTCAACTGGCAAAAAGAAATGGATTGGAAAAGGTATTTGTACATTGCTTTTTAGATGGTAGAGATACACCACCATCATCAGGTGTAGATTATTTGGCACAATTAGAGGCAAAAATGAGAGAAATAGGCGTTGGTAAAATTGCCACAGTATCAGGACGTTATTATGCTATGGATAGAGATAAACGTTGGGAAAGAGTACAAGTAGCATATGATGCCATTGTGTCAGGAAAAGGTGTTACAGCAACAAGTTCAGAAGAATGTATCAAAGCATCTTATGCAGATGGAAAAACAGATGAATTTGTGCTGCCAACAGTGATTACAAATGAAGAAGGAAAAGCAATCGGAACAATAAAAGAGAAAGACTCTGTTATATTTTTTAATTTCCGACCAGATAGAGCAAGAGAAATTACAAGAACATTCTGTGATGATGCTTTTGATGGATTTGAGAGAGTAAACGCACCAAAAAATATTGTGTATGTGTGCTTTACAGAATATGATGTAACAATAGAAAATAAATTAGTAGCATTTAAGCCACAAAGATTAACAAATACATTAGGAGAATACATTTCATCATTGGGATTAAAACAGCTTAGAACAGCAGAAACAGAAAAATATGCACACGTTACATTTTTCTTTAATGGTGGCGTAGAAGAACCAAATCCAAATGAAGATAGATGGCTTGTACCTTCTCCAAAAGTAGCAACATATGATTTGCAGCCAGAAATGAGTGCAATAGCTGTAACAGATGGATTAGTAAAAGCAATCAATTCTAAAGAATATGATTTGATTATAATAAATTATGCAAATCCAGATATGGTAGGACATACAGGGGTACTTTCTGCAGCAATCAAAGCAATCGAAACAATAGACAGTTGTTTAGAAAGAGTGTTGAAAGCATTAATTGATACAAATGGACAAATGTTTATTTGTGCAGACCACGGTAATAGCGACCAACTTGTGGATTATACAACAGGAGAACCATTTACAGCACATACAACAAATCCAGTACCATTTATATTAGTAAATTATACAGATGGCATTGGTTTGAGAGAAGGCGGAAAATTAGCTGATATTGCACCAACATTGTTGGATATGATGGATATTAAAAAACCTGCTGAAATGACAGGAGAAAGTTTATTGATTAGTAAATAAAATTTTGTGATATTTGATGAAAATATGTATTTTTGGTTGAAAATGAAATAAAAGTTTGCTAAAATATACCAAGATATACTGTAAAAGAACAGGAAAGGGCGTGTCATATATGAAACTTGCTGAAGCATTGATTGAGAGAGCAGAAATTCAAAAAAGAAATGCACAGCTTTTCAATCGTATTACGAGCAATGTAATGGTGCAGGAGGGAGATATTCCCGCAGAAGAACCAGAAGAATTGATTGCAGAATATGAAGAAAATATGAAACGTCTGTTATTTCTTGTGCAAAAAATAAATAAAACAAATGATACCATACCCTTTGAAAATGGAACAATTTCAGATGCTATTGCTCAAAGAGATAACTTGAAAGCAAAAATTGGTATATATCGCTCTATATATGAAGCAGCAACAATACGTCAAGAACGTTATAATGTCAAAGAAATTAAATTTGTGAGATGTATCGATGTAAAAGCATTGCAACATAACATAAATGAACTTTCTAAAAAGTATAGACAGTTGGATACAAAACTACAAGGACTGAATTGGACAGTAGATTTGATAGAAGATTAAAAAATGGATAGAAAAGATAAATGCGTAGTACAACCTAGTCAGGAGGTAATACCTGTACGCCTTTGGGGGCATCGGACTTGTGCCAATATGATTAATGTAAAAGTCAATAATTGTTACAATAGTATAGCGTAATGAGTATTGTAAAAACCAGTGCTGGTTTATCTTTTTAAGGGTGGGTGTGGGGAAGGTATAGTAAAGCAATGTGATGTTAACAATAGTATAATAGCTTTTTGTAAAATAAAAAGCTATTCACTATCATTATAAAAGTAATAAAATTTAAAAATAAAGAGGAGGAAAGAGAACATGAAAAGTTATATTGAAATTACTGATGTTCACGCAAGAGAGGTATTGGATTCTAGAGGCAATCCAACAGTAGAAGTAGAGGTAGTAGTAGAAGATAATGTAGTAGGTAGAGCTGCAGTACCTTCTGGTGCATCTACAGGTGCTTTTGAAGCAGTTGAAATGCGTGACGGCGGTTCCAGATATGTTGGAGCTGGTGTACAAGATGCAGTAAACAATGTAAACGATGTCATTGCAGATGCTATTATTGGTATGAATGCACTTGACCAAGTAGCAATTGATACAAAAATGATTGAAATGGACGGCACACCAAATAAAGCAAAATTAGGTGCAAATGCAATATTAGGTGTATCTATGGCAGTAGCAAAAGCAGCAGCAGAAGCATTAAAAATGCCATTATATCAATATCTTGGTGGTTTCAATGCAAAAACAATGCCAGTTCCTATGATGAACATTATGAATGGTGGTAAACACGCTGATAACACAGTAGATATTCAAGAATTTATGATTATGCCTGTTGGAGCACCAACATTCAAAGAAGCATTGAGAATGTGTGCAGAAATTTATCATAACTTGAAAAGCGTTCTCAAAGGAAAAGGACTTTCTACAGCAGTTGGTGATGAAGGTGGCTTTGCTCCTGACCTTCCAACAGCAGATGCAGTAATTGATTTAATTAAAGAAGCAGTAGAAAAAGCTGGTTATAAATGGGGAGAAGATATTAAAATCGCTATGGACCCTGCTTCTACAGAACTTTATGATGAAAAAGATGGAAAATACCACTTCCCTGGCGAAAGCAAAATGACAGGAAAAGAAGTAGTAAGAACATCAGCAGAAATGGTAGAATTCTGGAAAGCTCTTTGTGACAAATACCCAATTATTTCTATTGAAGACGGTTTAGCAGAAGAAGATTGGGAAGGCTGGCAGTTGTTGACAAAAGAATTAGGCGACAAAGTACAGCTTGTAGGCGATGACTTATTTGTAACAAATACAGAAAGATTGCAAAAAGGTATTGATTTGAAAGCTGGTAATGCAATATTGATTAAAGTAAATCAAATTGGTACATTAACAGAAACATTTAATGCAATACAGCTTGCTAATAGAAATAATATGACAGCAGTAGTATCTCACCGTTCTGGTGAAACAGAAGATGCTACAATCGCTGATATCGTAGTAGCTGTAAATGCTGGTCAAATTAAAACAGGTGCACCTGCAAGAACAGACCGTGTTGCAAAATACAATCAGTTGTTAAGAATTGAAGAAGAATTAGGCGATATAGCAGAATATTTAGGCTTAAAAGCATGGTTCAATTTAAAATAATAATATAGTTTTTTATACAAGCCCTCCATTTTAAAAATGGGGGGTTTTGTTGTATCAAAAAATAATGTTGATAGATATTAATAAAAGTGGTACATTTGTAGTATAGTATTTAAAAAAGAAAGGAAGGGAATGATATGTTACATATGAATGCAATATTATATATGATGTCAGTATTGATGGCAGGGGGAGGAATGACACCAGTAGTAAATGTGGCAGAACCTCCTATCATAATAATAGAAAATGAAAAAACGGAAGCAGAGTATGACCCTGTAGAAGCACCACCTCAGCCACAACAAAATAATCCAGCAGTAGGGTATTATGATAGAAAATCGTGGTGGTTTAAAAGAAATACAGAAAATACACCACCATCAGCACAACAGGATATAGCAATAGATAACTATGATGCTTATTATTTGGGTGATACACAAAGAAAAACAATTTATTTGACATTTGATGAAGGATATGAGAATGGATATAGTGAAAAAATATTAGATGTATTGAAGGAATATGATGTAAAAGCGGCATTTTTTGTAACAAAGTCATATATCAGAGATAATACAGAATTGATAAAAAGAATGGTAGCAGAAGGACATGTTGTAGGAAATCATAGCGTAACACACCCAGATATGACAACATTGACAGATGAACAAATTGCATCAGAAATAAATGATTGTGCAGAATATTTTAAAGAAATAACAGGACAAGATATGCCACATTTTTTTAGACCTCCAGAAGGAGTATATAGTATACATTCTTTGGAACAAACACAGTTACAAGGATATAAAACAATATTCTGGAGTTTTGCATATGGGGATTGGGACGTCAATAAACAGCCCGGAAAACAAGCAGCGTATGATATGGTAATGAATAATTATCATAATGGAAGTATTATGCTTTTGCACGCAGTTTCACAGTCAAATACAGAAGCGTTGCCAGATATTATAAAAAGTTTGAGAGAAAAAGGCTATACATTTATGAGCTTGGAAGATTTGCCAGAAAAAGAAGTATAAAAAATAGTATATAGTGAGGTGGCTGTTTTGAGTATTGATGTTGATATTGTAAAAACATTTGAAGAATTGGAAGAAGAAATACAAAAATTTAATAAATTAAAACAACAACAGCAAGAAATAGATTATGAACAAATTCCCACAGCATGTGACGCTGGTGCGTTGGGATATTTTAATGAATATATTATAACACATTATGATAAAAATAGACCCATATGGGCAGAGGCGTTTCATCAAATTCATGCGTGGCAGTGGTCGGCATTTTATGAAGGAATAGAACTTTATTATGAAAATTTTTATGAAGAAAATGATTATAAAACAATTATGCGTGTTGCACAATATTTGAAAGAAAATGGATATACTGAATTTAGTGAGTATTATGCTGCTCCAGCAGTAGAATATGAAGAAATTCCAGTAGAGGAATGGGAAGAATATTCAGATGGAGTAAAATATCGTCCAATGAACTATTATCCGGAAGAAATGTATCCGATATTGAAAAAAACAGAAAAATGGGCAGAAGAAAATATGGAAATGACTTGGAATTTTTATGTAGATGTTTTAATGAAAAATAAATCAATATTGTTGGTATCACAGAAAGAAAATCAATAATAAATACTATGTATTGTAGTTTGGGAAGAAGGTGTTTCATTTGACTGTAGTAGAAATGTATCAAGAATTGGAGGAAGCGATACAAAAATTAAAAAAAGAAATAAGAGAAAAAGGAAAAGTAAAAGAATGGCCTTCATCATATAGTATAGTGTTGGGTAGTGAAACATTGCCAGATTTTCACGAATATATGGTAAAATATTATAATAAAAATAGACCAATATGGGCAGAAGCATTTCAACAGATTTATATTTGGCAGTTTGTAGCACTTTATAAAAGCGAACAAGGACTGATTGACTATTATGATATGTTTAGAGAAAATAATAGTTGTAACATAATTGTAGCTGTTTCAAAATATTTAAAAGAAAATGGGTATTGTAATATTTATAAATATTATGTTGCTCCTATAGTAACATATCATCAACAAAAATCAAAATATTTTGAATATCCGCATAGTATATTGCAAAAAACAAGAGATTGGATAGTAACAGAAGAAGGTCAAAAAATAGTATGGAATTTTTATGTAGATGTGCTAGAAAAAAACAAATTAGAATTACTGGAAAGTGAAAAAGAAAAATTGTAATGTAGAGAGAAGGGAAAAATCCCTTCTTTCAGCTTGTAAAAAAAGTAATTTTATTATAGATTTAATAAAAGTCTGAGATCTTTGGGGGAACTTTTTTCACTTGTGAAAAGTTCCCCCAATCCCCTTCAAAAACACGCTTGAAGCGGAAAAACCTTAAAACCTTGAGGCTTTGCCTCAAACTCCACAAGCTTTTTGGAAAAAGCTTGACCAAAAACTCTTTTAGAAAATTTAATTTTCTGATTTGTAAATGGAAGTTTATTGACAAACTGAGAGAAGGGAAAAATCCCTTCTTTTTTTGTATTTAGATATAGTGAAGTAATATGTAATAGAATGAATAAAACAAAAGAAAAAGCCAAAAAAATAACAGCAAATTGTGTTACGTATAAAAAAGAGGGGGAATAAAATGACGAAAAAAGGGATATTTTTGTATAAAAAAAAGGGAAAAGAGGGACAGGTTTTGACAAATTTCTTGTACAAGTCGTGATATATTGTGTATATCCTAAAATGAAATGAGGAGGTAACAAAAAAATGCAGTATCTTTTTCATGATGACAACAATTTATATAGTGCTGCTGGAGAACAAGATGATGTAACATTACCGTCTAATATAAAACAGATAGGCTCTATAGAGGAGGATATAAAAATATATGTAGAGGACTATGTACATACCTATTTGTATCAGTATGCAAGAAGTGGAGGAAATAAAGAGAAACTTGCCGCGTTGGCGGGTAGACATATTGTAGTAGAAGGAAAAGAAGTTATAATCATTAGTGGAGCAATACAAGCAAAAGATACAAAACAGCAAAGAGGGGCAGAAAGTTTTACAGAAGATACATGGAGATATATCAATGGACAAATGGAAGTGTATTTTAAGGGGCTGTCACTTTTGGGGTGGGTGCATACACAACCTGGATTTGGAACGTTTCTTATGGCAAAAGATGAAACATTTCATAGAGAACATTTTAAGGAACCGTGGCAGGTATTGTTTGTCATAGATTCATTGGACAAACTGGATACCTTTTTTATACATAATGCAGAAAAAACAGGACTAAGACCTGCAAAGGGATATTTCATTTATTATGAAAAAAATCAAGAAATGCAGGAATATATGCTAGACAATAGTCTGGTACGTCCACGGTTAGAAAAACAGAAAGAAAATATAGTAGAGGAAGGAGAGGAGAGAAGAAAACGCCCTACACCAGAGCAAAGAATGGACGCCGCAAAAGATATAAGGCGAGTACTGAAAAAGAGGGCAAAAGAAGCAGAAGAAGAAAACCGCAGCAGATTAACCATGTTGGCTGGTGTCAGTAGTATATTGTGTATTGCTTGTCTTTTTATGGGGGTTAGTTTGTTGAATAACATCAGTAGAGTCAGAAAGCTGGAAACGGAGATAGTCACAGTGCAAAATTCCTATTATGCTATGGCGGAACAGCTAGAGGAAGCGCAAACACAAATGGTGTTTGCAGCACAAAAGGCAGAACAAGAACAGCAGGAGCGACTGAAAAAAGAGGCAGAAGAAAGAGCTGCACAACAAAAGCGAGAACAAGAACAAAAAGCCGCTGAAGAAGAAGCAAAAAGGAAAGCGGAAGAGGAACAACAAAATAGTATACTCGCACACTATGTTGTAGAAGCGGGGGACAGCCTCGGATATATTAGCAGTAAATTTTATGGGACAAGTGCAGGCATAAAAGACATTATGTCAGCGAATGGTATCAATGATGGAAATAAAATTATCTGCGGGCAAACACTGATAATACCAAAAAGGTAAAAGAGGTGGAGATAGGAGAAAATGTACTTCTATCTCCTTCTGTTTAAAAAAAGTAAAGACATAGTAAAAGACTTACGATATGTAAGTCTTTTTTATAGTGTTATAATTGTTAAATTGGTACAAACTTTACATGAATTACTTTTCCAATAATACGAACACGATTTTGTTCTTCACCGGAAAAAATATAAGAAGAATAAGAAGGATTTTCAGGTTGGAGTACAAGAATATTTTCTTTTTTTAGTATACGTTTTAAGGTAGCAGTTTCGTTGTCAATGGTAACAACAGCAATGTCACCAGTGTTCACATCAGATTGTTTGCGAACGAGTACAAGGTCACCGTCGTGTATACGAGCATTTATCATACTGTTTCCTTCTACACGAATATAAATGTATTCATAAGAAGGATTTAATTCGGAGGCATCAACAGCTTCGTAACCTTCTATGTAATTGTCTGAAAAGGAGGGATTACCAGCGTGAACAGAACCAACAATAGGTAATTTGATAATAGAATTGTTTGACTGATTTATTTTGCTGGTGCTGTGAAGATAACCACAGGATACTAATAAATCTTCATAATTTACAATAGAACTAGCAATATTTTGAAGTAAACGAGCAGAGGGAGGTCTGTCTAGCTTTAAATTAAGATATTTGGAGAGATAAGTGCGATTAAAACCCGTAATTTCTGCAAATTCTGTTGAAGTTTTGCCGTTCATTAATTTGATGAGTTGTTCTTTAAAAAGATGTTTTTGAAACATAATGAGAGGGAACTCCTTTCTGATATATTGATGATAATATTATAATATGATAATGAGAAAAAGGCAATTTATAGATGCTGTTTTTTGTTGACAAAGAACATATGTGCTGATAATATGAAAGTATTATCATATGTGAAATAGGAAAAGGGTCTATTGAAGGGAGTGTAGTGTGATGTATGTGTGAAAAAAATTAACAGAAAGAAATGGGGATGTTTTCATTATGAAAGAGAAGGAATTTCAAAAAATAGTAAAAAAAGAAAGACTTCAGATGAAAAAAAAGCTGTTCAGATGGGGAAGGACGCTTGATTTTTGTCAAAGAAAGCAAAGAGAAATTGATAAACTTCAAAAAATGGTAAAACAGTTTTTTATATTGGGGAAAAACGCACCATTTTTAGGAGAAGAAGACGTTACTTTAGAAGAAGCAAAACAACTTTATGAGAAAGAAATAACAAAAATTGTAGAATACATTAAAAAAGAGATGGAAGAATATTCCAAAATGGAGAGATATGTAGAACAATTAGAATATGAGGAACAAATATTTTTAAAACTGAGATATGAAAAAGAATATCAGTATGACTATATATCATTACAACTTCATAAAAGTAGAGCAAAATGTTTTAGAGACCACGATGTGATATTAGATAAATTAATTTTGATATGTAAAGAGCAAAAATTAGCAGCATAAGTAGAAGAAAATACTGCTAAAAATATGAAAAAAATTGTAATAAAAAAAAGATGAGACTTTTTGAGATTTTGAAAAATATATTCTGTACAGGAAAGGGGGAAAGAAATGAAAAAAAGCTTGAGTAAAAATGAAATTGTATTTTGCCGTCTGAAAGTAGAAGGAAAAACAGATTTGCAGGCAGCAAAGGAAGCAGGCTATGTAGAAGAATATGGAAAAAACTTGTTAAAAAAGGAATATATACAAAATGAAATAAAAAGATTGCAAGAAGAAAAGAAAAAAGAAGAAATAGCAAATGATACAGATATATTGCAGTTTTTAACAAGTGTAATGAAGGGAGATGCTTATAAAGAAAAAAATGATGGTGTTATGAAAGATAGAATGAGGGCAGCAGAGTTGCTGGGGAAAAGACAAAATGTGTTCGAACAAACAGATAGTAAAAATGATGTAGTAATTATAGTAGATGATATAGTAAATAAAGGGAAGTGCTGAAAAAAATGGAAGAAAATAAAATTCAGCTTTCAAGATTAATTGCGAAATCGTTTTATGAAGTGCATAAAGATATTTGGAATGAAAAAAGTACACATTATTGGTTAAAGGGAGGAAGAGGAAGTACAAAATCATCATTTGTTTCATTAGAAATTGTGCTGGGGATAATGAAAGATAATGAAGCGAATGGAGTGGTGCTTAGGAAAATAGGAGTACATATAAAAGATAGTGTGTTTGAGCAAATATGGTGGGCAATATCTGTTTTGGGAGTAGAACAACAGTGGGAAGGAAAATTGTCGTCACCGTTGGAAATAACATATAAAAAAACGGGACAAAAAATATTGTTTAGAGGGGCAGATAATCCAAGAAAAATAAAATCCATAAAATGCCGAAAGGGATATGTAAAATATATATGGTATGAGGAAACAGATGAATTTTCAGGAATGGCAGAGATAAGAAATATAAATCAGTCGTTGATGAGAGGTGGAAAAAAATTTGTAGTATTTTATACCTATAACCCCCCTAAAAGTAAAATGAATTGGGTAAATAAAGAAGTAGAAAGAAAAAGAGAAGATAAATACATACATCATAGCACTTATGAAGGAGTGCCCCAACAGTGGCTGGGAGAGCAATTTTTTATAGAAGCGAGACATATAAAACAAGTGCAACCCGAAATATATCGACATGAATATTTGGGAGAAGTAGTCGATACAGAAGGGACAGTATTTCAAAATATAGTATTGAGGGAAATTACACAAGAGGAGATAGCCACATTTGATAATGTAGCGAGAGGATTGGATTGGGGATATGCAATAGACCCGCTGCACTATACGGTAAATCACTATGATAAAACAAGGAGAAAACTCTATATATATTTTGAGATACAAAAAAGGGGATTAAGTAATAGAAAAGCATATGAAATGATAAAACAAGAGAATAAGCAAAATGGGGTAATTGTGGCAGATAGTGCAGAACCAAAATCTATTGCAGAAATGCAGTCATATGGGTTGAGAATGATAGGAGCAAAAAAAGGGCCTGATAGTGTAAATTATGGTATAAAATGGCTGCAAAGTCTGGAGGAGATAGTAATAGATGAAATAAGATGTCCTAATACAGCGAGGGAGTTTTTGGAGTATGAATTGGAAAGAGATGTCAATTTTGATTGGCTGTCAAGATTTCCAGATAAAAATAACCATTCAATAGATGCGGTTCGATATGCAAGGGAATATGATATGAAAAATGTAACAGTAATATAAGGAAGGAGGGAAAAAATGTATATCACAGAATTAGAATTGATGAAAGCAAAATTGCAATTAGAAAGGAAATGGAATGAAAGTGAATTGTTGAAAATGCTCATAGCAGAGGATGAAAATAGTAAAAGAAAAAAAGAAATGATAGAAGGAGAAAAATATTATTGCTGTGAGCATAATGTGTTGCAAAAGAATTTTTCAGTAAGGCATTTTTCAGAAACATATAGAAATGCAGAAGGGGAAGAACAAGAAAGAATAAAATTACTTTCTAATCCAAATAGAAGTAATCATCATATAGTATGTCCATTTCATCATATTTTGGTAGAACAAAAAGTTTCTTATTTGGTAGCAAAAGAACCAAGTATATTGGTAAGAGAAGAAAAAGGGAAAGAAATAACAGAATATGAAAGATATATGACAACAGTAGCAAATGAAATATTTAATGGAATGTTGTATGAATGGTTAGTTGGAGCATCAAATAAAGGAATAGAATATGTTCATATTTACTATGATAAAGAGGGAATATTGCAGTATTGTGTTGTACCAGCAGAAGAATTGATTGTATTTTATAATTCTGTAAATAAAAAAGAGATAGAACAGGTAATACGATATTATCAATTTGTAATAGTGGAAAATGGGAAAGAAAAGACAGTAAAAAAAGTAGAATGGTGGACAAAACAAGATGTCACATATTATATAGAGAAGGGGGATGGAAGTTATGAAAAAGAAGGACAACAAAAAATAGGACATTGGACAGTAGTAAAAGGAAAAGAGGAAGGAATAGAAAGAGAAGAACATGGCTGGGGGAAAGTACCTTTTGTAGCACTTCGAAATAATAGTAAAGAAATGTCCGATTTAAAAATGATAAAGGGATTGGTAGATGCTTATGATTTAATTTGTAGTGAAGGAACAAATAGCTTGCTTGACTTGGTGGAATTGTATTGGGTGATAGCAGGATATGGAGGAGAAACAGCAAATGCCATAACAAAAAAATTGCAAGTAAATAGGGCAGTGCAAATTTCAGATGCTTCCGGAAAAGTAGAAACAAAACAAGTGCATTTGCCTATAGAGGGTAGAATAGAATGGATGAAATTGTTGAGAAAAGATATATTTCATTTTGGTATGGGAGTAGACACAGATAGTGAAAGACTGGGAAATGCACCAAGCGGAGTATCATTGAAATTTCAGTATGCAATGTTTAATTTAAAAATCAATGGCATAATACCAGAAATTAAAAAAGCATTGAAAGACTTTTTTTGGTTTTTGATAGAAGATAATAATAGAAAAAAAGGTACAGAATATGATGTAAACAAATTAGATTTTAAATTAAATATGAATGGCATTACAGATGATATGGAAACAGTAAATATGATAACAGCATCAAAGGGCATTGTAAGTGAAAAAACACTTTTAGCACAGCACCCATTTGTACAAGATGTTAATAGTGAAATGGAAGCCATAAAGCAAGAAAAAGAAAGGAATGAAAAGTATGATGCAGATGGAGAAAATGGACAAGCAGGAACAGTACAAAACAAAAGAACAAGAGTATCAGCAGAAAATAGCACAGTTAAAAAAGGAAAAAGAAGAATTGAAAAAGAATTACAATGAAAAACTGAAACAGTATGTAGTGCAATCTGCATTAAAAGAAGCAGGCGGAAGAAATACAAAAGCATTGCTTGCGTTGGTAGAATTGGAGGATATTGTTTTAAATGAAGATGGAACAATAGAAGGATTGGATATAAAAAAATTAAAAAGAGAAGTCCCTTATTTATTTGAAGAAGAAAACAAAAAAATAGAGGGAACAGGATATTATAGTACAAACAAAAAAACAGATAAAAAAAGTGAAGCAGCAAAACAATTTCAGGCAGCATTGATGAGAAGATAAAAGGAGGAAAAATAGTATGAGTATTAATACAATAGAATATGCAAAAATATTTATGGAAGCGTTAGATAAGCAACTGGTAGCAGATGCAACAAGCGGTTGGATGGAAGAAAACAGCGGACAAGTGCAGTATACAGGAGGAAATGAGGTAAAAATACCTAAAATAGAATTAAATGGTTTAGGTACATATGATAGAGATAATGGATTTGTGCAAGGAGCAGTTACATTAACATATGAAACAAAACAAATGACACAAGATAGAGGAAGAACATTTCAGCTTGATGCGATAGATGTAGATGAAACAAATTTCGCATTGGTAGCAGGAAATGTAATGGGAGAATTTCAGAGAACAAAAGTAATACCAGAAATTGACGCATATCGCTATAGTAAAATAGCAGAATTGGCAACACAAAATAAAAAAGTGTCTAATTACCACGCAGAAAAAGATAGTATTGTGCAAAAACTTCTGGAAGAAATTACAATTATAAAAGATATTGTGGGAGATGAGAATGAAGTAATTGTAACAATGTCAACAAAAGTAGCGAATTTATTGGATATAGCAAGTAATCATATGCTGGAGAGTGGCACCTTTCAACAAGGAAATGTGGAATTAAAAGTAAAAAATATTGATGGAAGTCCTATTATAAGAGTGCCTTCTGCAAGATTAAAAACAGGGTATCAGTTTTTTGATGGAGTAACAGAGGGGGAAACAGAAGGTGGATTTGAAGCGAAAGCAGATGCAAAAAATATTAATTGGATTATAGCAGTACGCCATGCATTGATAGGAGTATCTAAAACAGATGTCACAAGAATATTTGACCCATTAACAAATCAAAAAGCAAATGCTTGGAAAATCGACTATAGAAAATATCACGATTTATGGATACCAGATAATGCAATGGAAGGAATATGGGTAAATATAGATGGACAGGCATAAGGGTGATAAAAGAGATGGAACAAAATAGTAACAAAGAAGAATATTTTGTGACAGTAGAGGAAGTATATCAAAAAATAAAACAACTTCGACAAAAGAAAGAAGAAATAAAAGAATATGGAACAAAGCAAGAAGTGGTGTACGAAATAGAAGAAGAAAAAGAACAAACAGATGAGATATTGCTTTTTGTAAGTGAAAGAAGCATTGAAATGGTAAAGGGGTATTGTAATATAGAACAATTACCAAAGGAATTAAAAAATGTTTGTGTAGAAATAGCGATGCTGCTTTATGATAATGAAAATTATGGAGAAGAACAAAAAAGCGCTCGCTTAAAAAGCATCACGGAAGGAAATGTTTCAGTAAGCTATCAAAATGAAGCAAGTAGTTGGAGAGAACAAAAGAATATTTTAATGAAAACATTTTCAGAAGAATTAGATAAATTTCGAAAAATGAAATGGTAATAAAGTGAAGTAAAGAAAAGAGGTGAAATATTATAAAAAGGGCAAAAAAAGAGATAGAAAAATTTTTTAATGAAAACTGTGTTGTAACAGAATGGGAGAAAGAAAAGCAAAATTGGGGAGAAATATTATTTTCGGAAAAAGAACAAAAAAAGCAAATAAAATGTAGATTGTGTAGAAGTCCTAAAATAGCAGTAAAAAATGGCGTATTACCTGCGGAAATAATATACGATGCAGTGTTGCTGTTTTGTAAAGAAGATGTGATATTAGCAGGAAGTAAAATTGAAATGAAAAAGGAGGGAGGGGAAGTATTTAGAAGTGTAGGAGAAATGGTAAGTTATAGTACACATAATGAAATTGCATTAAAAAGAGAAGATGTAATATAAAAAGGGGGGAAATAAGTGGAAAAAGGGGTATTGCAAATCATAAAAGAAATGGTAATAAAAACAATAACAGAACAGTTTGAGCAAAGTGAAGTGTATGGAGAAGAAGTACCACAAAAAGGAAATAAAAATTGTTTTGGAGTAACTGTAAAAAGTGTAGAACAAAAACCTCTTTTAAAGGGCAGACGAGAACAATGGATAACAATAAATGTAGAATATAGAAATGATGAAGAAAAAAGAGCAAAAACAGAAAGTACAAAAAAAGCAGAAATATTGTATGATGTGCTGTCGTTGATAGGAGAAGGGAAAGATAAATTTTTTGCAGTAAAAATGCAGCATAAAATGACAGAGAAAGGATTTCAGTTTGAAGTAGTTTATTATGTGCAAATTATACCTGTTGTAACAGAAAGAAAAATGGAAAGATTGGAACATAATGGAAGTAAAGTAGTAGGATATTAAAAGTAAGGAGGAAAAGGAGTGCAAGAGGAAAAAGATGTGTATGAAAAAGAGCAGTTTCTGAAAAGTAAAAATAAAAAATGGAATAAAGATGTTGTACAAGCAGTGTTAAAAGAAGGAAAACAGTATAGTAAAAAAGAAGCCGAAAGATTAATTAAAATGTATTTAGAGGGAAAAAGAGAAAGGAGAAGATGAAAGCGTATGGCATTAGGAGGAGGTACTTATTTAGTACAAAATAAAATATTACCTGGAGCATATATCAATTTTGTATCACAACCAAGAGCGATGGGAACATTGGGAGAAAGAGGAACTGTGTGTATGGCACTGGAGTTAGATTGGGGAAAAAGTGGTATGATGACAGTGGAAGCAGAAGAATTTCAAACAGAAGCACAGGATATATTTGGGTATGATTATACCCACGAGAAAATGAAACCGCTGAGAGAATTGTTTTTGTATGCAAAAAAGGCGTTACTTTATCGCTGTAATAGTGGAGAAAAAGCAAGTGCAAAAATAGGAGAATGTACTGTACAAGCAAAATATGGTGGAATAAGAGGAAATGATGTAAAAATTGTAATCACAAAAAATGTAGATGATGAAACAGCATTTGATGTAAAAACATATTTGGATTTGGTGTTGCAGGATACACAAACTGTAAAAACAATAGAAGAATTGAATGAAAATACTTATGTAACATTTCAGGGGACGGGAGCGTTGCAGGCAAATGCAGGAATAAATTTAACAGGTGGAACAAATAAAGAAGTAACTGGAAATGACTATGCTGATTTTTTGGAAGAAGCAGAAAAAGAAAATTTTAGTGTACTTGCATATGCAGGAGAAGATGAAGTAACAAAAGGATTGTTTACAGCATTTACAAAAAGATTAAGAAATGAAGAAGGAGTAAAATTTGTAACAGTGTTGTTTAACTATACAAAAGCAGATTTTGAGGGTGTTATATCTGTAACAAATGAGACAGAAGAACAAAAAACAGCTTTGGTGTATTGGACAGCAGGAGCAGAGGCAGGAGCAGAAGTAAATGAAAGTATTACAAATAAAAAATATAATGGAGAATATAGTGTTAAGGCAAAATATAAAAAATCAAGATTTGTAGAAGGATTGCAAAATGGAGAACTTTTGTATTATGAAGATGGCGATGATATTAGAGTATTGAGAGATATTAATACATTTACGTCATTTGAAAGTAATAAAAATAGTGATTTTTCAAGTAATAGAGTAATACGAGTGCTTGATGCTATAGCAAATGATGTAGCAAGAATATTTAGTCAATATTACTTGGGAAAACAAAGTAATAATGATAATGGAAGAAATCTGTTAAAAGCAGAATTGATACAGTATCATGAGCAATTGGAAGGGATAGAAGCAATAGAAGGATTTGAACCAGAAGATATTACAATTATGCAGGGAACAGAAAAGCAAGATGTTGTAGTGTATGAAAAAGTGAAACCAACAGATGCTATGGAAAAATTGTATATGAAGGTAGAAGTGATTTAATTTGGTGAGGGGGTAAAAAAATGGCATATTTGAGAGCAAAAGATACAATTAATGGAGCATTGGGTACTTGTTTCGCATTAATCAATGGAAATCGATATGAAATTATGCAGGCGAAAAATGTAGAGGCAAAAGTAGAAAAAACAAAATCAGAAATACCAATATTAGGATTGACATCAAAACAGCATAAAGCTGGAGGTTGGAAAGGTACTGGAACAATGGAAGTGTATTATGTTTCAAGTTTGTTTCGAAAAGTGATGTTGGAGTATATGAAGAATGGGGCAGATACTTATTTTGAATTGCTTGTAACAAATGAAGACCCTACAAGTGAAACAGGAAAACAAACAGTACTTTTAAAGGGAGTTAATATTGATAGTATGTTTATTACAAAATTAGATGTAGAGAAAGAAGCATTAGATGAAGTATTGACATTTACATTTAATGATGCAGATTTGTTAGAAGAATTCGAAGAATTGTAAAAAAGGAAAAGATAGTCCTCCACCGTGTTAGGTGGGGGACATATATTATATAGATTAAGGAGAGAAAAAAAAGTGCAATCATATTATAAACAAAATAGAAAAGAAATAGAAAATAAAAAAATAGTAATTTCAGAAAGATTGACAGATGAACAAGGAAATGCAGTTGTATGGGAAATAAGAGCATTAAGTCAAAAAGAGAATGAAAATATATTAAAAAAATGTAGAGTAATGAAAGAGGAAGGAAAACAAAATTTGTATGAAGTAATGGTGTTGGCAGAAAGTGTTGTATTTCCAGACTTAAATAGTGTAAAACTTCAAAATAAATATTGTGTAGTAGGGAAAGAAACATTACTTTTGGAATTGCTGACAGCAGGGGAATATGAAAAACTGAAAAAAGTGGTAGAAGAAGTGCAGTAAAAGGGGGGAAAAATATGTATCGATTTTATATGAAGCAAAATGGAGAGCAAATATTGCTGCCAGTAGCACCATCAGAGTTGATAACAAATGTAGAAGGAGAGAGTGAGAAAGTAGATTTAGTAGATATAGGAGAAGGAAGTATATTAAAAGATATAGGATTGAGAAGAATTTCTTTTACAGTGTTGCTGCCAGCAGTACAGTATAGTTTTGTACAAACAGAAGGTGTATTTCAGCCACCTATATTTTTTTTAAATCAGTTTAGACAGTATAAAATGAGTAAAAAACCAGTAAGTTTGATTGTGTTTCGAAAGTTAGCAGATGGTACAGAATTGTTTAGTGGAAATATAGATGTTTCTTTTGAAAGATATACAGTACTGGAAAGGGGAGGAGAACAAGGTGATTTTTGGGTAGAAATCAATTTGAAAGAATATAGGAAAATCACATCTGCAACGTATAAAATGGAACAAAAAGAGGGACAAACAGTGCTAGAAGAATTTGGAGTAAAAAGAGAAGGAAAAGAAATTCCGAATACTTATACAGTAAAAAAAGGAGATAGCCTTTGGAAAATTGCACAAACAATGCTCAATGATGGTAGCCGATATAAAGAAATTGCAGAAAAAAATAATATAGTAAATCCAAATAAAATACAGGTAGGACAAATATTGCGTTTGGGGTGATAAAAATGGAAATAAAGATGCTTATAAAAAATAATGAAAAGGTATATGATGCAACAAATTTGTTAGAAGGAGAAGTTACTATTGAGAAAAGTATATTAGGGACTTGTGGAAAAATGACTTGCTTTATTATAAGAGATGGCATTACACAGTTTGTAGAAGGAAATCAAATACAATTTTATGCAGAAGATAAGTTATTTTTTTCAGGGTGGATAATGAGAAAAAGTAGAACTTCAAAACAAATTATAGAAGTAACAGCATATGACCAATTTTTTTATTTGGTACAAAATAAAGATACTTATGTATATTATAACAAAAAAGCATCAGAATTGATACAAATGATAGCAAATGATTATGGCTTAGAAGTAGGAAAAATTTGTGATACTGTATGGCAAATTCCGCAAAGAATAGAAGAAGGACAAACGCTTTGGGATATGATTAATACAGCATTGAATATGACAAAAAAGGAAATAGGAAAAGAATATTTTTTTTATGATGAAGAAGGAAAACTGACACTAACAGAAAAAAACGATATGATAACAAATGAAGTGTTGCAATGTAATGGTAGTATAGAAGATTATATTTATACAACGGATATATCGGAAGATACTTATAATGGAATACAGTTGTTTCAAGCGGGAAGATTGGAAACAGAAAAATTATCTTATAGAGAAGAAAAAGAAGAAGAAGTCAAAAAATGGGGAAGAATATTGTACTATCAAAGAGTAGATCATAGATTGACGCAATATGATTTAAAAGCAATGGGAGATAGTTTTTTAGCACAAAAATGTCGTGTAAAAAAGACATTGCTATTAAAACAACTTTCAGAAAAATTGATATTGATACCAGGTCAGTCTGTTTGTATAGAACTGCCAGAATTGGCTGAAATTAGTTTAAAAGGAATGTTTGTAATAGAAAAAGGAATTTATCATTTTTTTAATGGAGGGTATAAAGCAGATTTAAGTATAAGAATGGAGGAATAGTTATGATAGAGGAAAAATATTTACCAGAAGAAAAAGAAATAGAAGTATCTAAAAGATTTTTAGGAGAAAATGAAGAACCATTGAAATGGAAAATAAAAGCAATAAAAGAAAAAGAACACCAAAAAATAAAAAAAAGAAAAATAGGAGAAGGAATAGAACAGTATTGGGGAAGATTGTGTGCAAGCTGTGTTGTAATACCAGACTTAAATGATGAAGAACTTTTAAAAAGTTATGGTTGTAATAGAGCTGATGAAGTATTAAAACAGATGTTAACAATGGGAGAATATATGATACTTTTAAAGGCAGTAAAAGAACAAAATTGCTTTGAGGAAAGAGAAGAAAAAATAAAAAATGATATAAAAAAGCAATAAAGGAGGGCAAAGCAAAAGCAGATTATGCTGCTTATGTTCTCCGACATTATTCTATATTGCCAAGTCAATATTTTCAATTAGATTTTGAACAAAGAATGTTTATAGAGAGTGTTATAGATTTGGAACTGGAGGAGAGGTGATAATTAATGTTTTTGTTTTATAAAAAGCAACTTTTAAAAAACGAAAAAGAAAATAATTTTTTTTGGCATTGGTATGAGCAGGAAGAAATGGAAAAAAGAGGAATATTGTGGCAACAACAGTACTCGTATGAAAATAGACAAGAACAGTTAAATAAAATACCTGTTAATAAAATAGATAATGTAAAAAGTAGTAAAGAAAAAAAAGATGTTAAAAAAGAAGTAGAAAAGAAACAAAAAAAAGAAAATAATATATTTGATAAACAAGAGATATTTATAGAACAGAAAACAAAAAGTATATTTGATAAAATACAATATCAGCAACAGTATGAAGAATATAAACAAGAAGAAAAACAGAGAAAAGAACAACAGCAGAAAAAAAGTAATATAGAAAAGAAAGAACAAATTGAAAAAGAAAAACAAGTAAAATATCAGATACAAAATAAATATGAAATAGAAAAGCAATATCAAATAGAACAGCAAAAACAGTATGAAAAACAAAAACAACAACGATATGAGAAACAGAAGCAAAATGAAAAACAAAAACAAAAAGAATATAAAGAACAAAATCAGCAAGAAAAACAAAAAAGAAAACAAGTGCAACAGAAAAAAGAAAATGAAAGAGAACAAAAAAGACAAGAATTACAAGAATATAAAATAAATAAAAAAAATCAGAAACAAAATAAAAGTGTGTGGGAAATAGAGAAACAAAATAAAGAGTATAGTAAAAATATAGAAAAACAACAATACTTTGTAGTAAAAGAAGCATTTGATAAAAAAGAAAATGAAAATAACAAACAAAAACAGAATAAAGTTGTATTAAAAGAAATTAAAAAAGAAATAGAAAAAAGAGATATTTGGGAATATGGGAAGGATATTTTAAACAAAGAGGAAAAAGAAAGTATTTTTAATCAAGGTAATCAGGTATTACAGAAACAAAAATTAAAAAATAGTATTAAAGAAATAGAAAAAAGAGATTTTGAGCAAAATCAAAATGAAAAGGAATTAAAAAAAGAATTGTGGTCTGTTTCGGAAGAAAAAAGCAATATAAAAAGTGTGTGGGAAAAAGAAAATGAAAATAAAAAACAGATAGAACAAAACAATAAAAAAGTAAATACAGAAATAATACAAAATATTGTAAAAAGTAGTTTGGAACAAAGAGAAGAACAAAAACAGAAAAAACAGCAAATGCAAGAAAAACAACAAAATATAGATGTAAATACACTATTTTTACATATAACAGAACAACTGTTGGAGCAAAGAGAAAGAAGTTTGAAGGGAAGTCAAATAAAAATATGAAATGGGGTAAAAAGAATGTTGGAGGCAGTAAAACTGTTGGCATATGATGTGTTGCAGCAAGAAAATATAGCTGATATTTGTTATGGTACTGTGACAGCAATAGAACCATTAAAAATAATGTTAGAACAAAAGTTAGAATTAACAGAAGAATTTTTAGTGTTATCACAGAATGTAGTAAAACATTATGAAAGTTTTTATATGAGGAAAAAAAATAGTAATGGAGAATGGGAACACTATGAAATCATAATAGAAAAGGAATTGAAAAAAGGAGAAAGAGTTATATTGATGAAAATGACAGGAGGACAAAGATATGTAGTGTTGGATAGAGTAGGGGAGGAGATGACAGAAAATGAAATTGACACCACAGTCTGAAATAGAAATAAATAATAATGTAGTCATACAAAAAATACCTACATTAACTTATAGAGTACAAAAAGAAAAAGAAATTGTGTCTGGTACAGTAGATGAATTGGAAGCAATGAAACAGGCGGTATTTAAAATATTGTTTACAGAAAGATACCAGTATGAAATTTATAATTGGGAGTATGGTATGGAATTGAGGGATTTGTTTGGTAGAGCAAAAAGTTATGTCATACCAGAAATAAAAAAAAGGATAGAGGAAGCGTTGCTTGCAGATGATAGAATAAAGGCAGTAACAGACTTTAAATTTGGAGGAAAAAAGGGAGAATTAGAAGTAAAATTTAAAGTACACACGATATTCGGAACATTAGAGATAGAAAGGACGGTTGACATATAATGTATGAAAGTTATGAGGAATTAATGGAGAAAAAATTAGAACAAGTAAGTCAAAAAAGGGATAGAAGACAAGGAAGTATTATATTTGATGCCATTGCACCAAATGCAGCAGAAACAGCAATATTTTATACAGATTTAAAAATGATGGAAAATCGTACGTATGGAGATAGTGCAACAGAACAAGATTTAACAAGAAGATGTATGGAGAGAGGCGTTTTTAGAAAAGAAGGTACAAAGGCCACTTTTTTGGGAAAATTTACAGATAGAAATGAACAAGGTTGTAATGTGCCTATAGGTATGAGATTTAATTTGGAAGAGTTAAATTATGTTGTAATAGAAAAAACAACAACAGCGGGAGAATATATATTAGAATGTGAAACAGTAGGAGAAATAGGAAATCAATATCTTGGAGATTTGATACCAATTACTTATTTAGAGGGATTGGCAAAAGGGGAATTGGTAGAATTGCTAACAGAAGGAGAAGATGAAGAACCAGATGAAAGTTTGAGAAAAAGGTATTTTAGTAGTTTTAATACAGATACATTTGGAGGAAATATAGAAGATTATAAAGTAAAAGTAATGGCGTTAAAAGGAGTAGGTGGTGTAAAAGTAACACCTGTCTGGAATGGAGGAGGAACAGTAAAACTGACCATAGTAGATGGAAATTTCAATGCACCAATAGAGGGAGAAATTGCAAAAATACAACAAGTAATAGACCCTCAAAAAAGGGGACTAGGATATGGTATAGCACCAATAGGACATAAGGTAACAGTAGAGCCAGCAAAAGAAGTAAAATGTCATATTGAAATGACATTACTATTAAAAGATGGGACAAATAAAACAAAAGTAACAGAAGAAATTACAAATTCTATAGAAGATTACTTTTCAAATTTAAGAAAACAATGGGCAGATATGGAGTACTTGACAGTGCGTATTAGTTATTTAGAGGCAAGAGCATTAGATGCAGAAGGTGTTATTGATGTACAATATACTAAAATAAATGACCGTGCTCAAAATTATATATTAGAATATGATGAAATTCCGTTTTTGGAAAGCGTGGTGACAGAATGAAACAAATGTACGAAAAATATTTACCACCTTTTGTAAAAGATACAAGAGAATTTCAAACGCTTTCAGAAATAGAAGGTAGTATATTAGCAGAAGAAAAGCAGGCAAAAGAAGATTTAGAAGCTGACCAATGGATTGTAACAGCAACAGAAAGAGGCCTAAAAAGAAGAGCGAAACTTTTAAATATTGTAAGAGAACAAAACGAAAGTTTAGAAGACTTTAGACAAAGAATACTTTTTTTGTGGAACCATCATAAACCTTATACCTATTTTCATTTATTGGATTGGCTGGAAGGGATATGTAATAAAGATAATGTAACGAATGTAAAAGTAGATATGCAGTATGATTTGTATTATTTACATATTGAAATTAGATTGATTAAAAAGCAATTACGAGAAGAAATAATAAAGACAGTACGAAAAATGATACCAGCAAATATCACATTAGAAGTAACATTACGATATAATTTGTATGGTGAAATAAAACCTTATACTTATGGGGATTTAAAAAGAAAACAATTCCGATATGTTGATGTAAGAGAAGAAGATATTAGATATTGGGATATATAAATAAAAAAACGTGTTGATTTTATCAACACGTTTTTTTATGAAAAAAGTAGATTTTTTTGTATATTTATCCACTTTATATTACTAATAAAATCAAAATTAGGGGAAAAAATAATATCTATGAAATTTGTTGTATATTGTGAGAAATAACAAAAAAAAGGAGTGTTTTGGTAGACTAATTGTGGAGGTGAAGAAGATGTCGCAAAGATTATTTGGATACATTCGTGTTTCCACAAAAGAGCAAAATGAAGTAAGACAAGTAAAGGCATTAAAAGAACAAGGAGTAAAAAAAAGTAATACATTCATAGATTGGCAGTCAGGAAAGGACTTTAATAGACCTGCCTATCATAGAATGATTGAAAAGGTAAAGGAAGGAGATTTAATTGTAATTAAAAGCATTGACAGATTAGGAAGAAATTATGAAGAAATTATTATGCAGTGGAAGTATTTAACAAAAGAGAAAAAAGTAGATATTCGTGTGCTGGATATGCCTTTGCTGGATACAAGTAAAAGTAAAGATTTACTAGGGACATTAATTTCTGATTTGGTATTACAGTTGCTTTCTTTTGTAGCACAAAATGAGAGAGAAAATATACATCAAAGACAAGCAGAGGGAATTGCTGCAGCAAAGGCAAGGGGTATGAAATTTGGCAGACCAGAGAAGAAACTGCCTCAAAATTTTTTTGTTATGGTAGAAAGATGGAAAAATAAAGAATTATCTGCTTGTGAGGTAAGTATAGAATTGGGCATTAGTACTTCTACATTTTATAGAAGAGCCAAAGAAATAGAAAATTACGATGTAGAAGAAATGAAAAAAGATAATATTATATAAAGGCAATAAGGACGAAATATGTTATGTTGGCAAAAGGACACTTCTGTTACTTCTTAAATATAATTATATAAAATAGAAAATAATTGTGTTCAAAAGGAATAACAAATCCTTTTGAACACAATACAAAATTGTTTTATGAAAAAAGCGATATAACAGCATGATGTGTAATTTGTGCTGTAATACCCCAAATGGTATATTGTTTATATTGATAAAATAATTCTGGTATTTTTGGTGTAGCAAAAGGATAATTTTTACCTCCATAAATGCGTTCATAAGGAAAATCTTCTTTTGTAAAAGGAGAAAAATATAAATAATGAATTTCAGGCTCTGTTTTTTTTAAAAAAGAAATTGGTACAGTAAATATTTCGTCTACTTCATCTCTACTGAAAGAAATATCTTTTATATTGATGTCTGAAACAAATCCTACAAAAGGCATAATTACAACACCAAATGTTGTCAATACAAAATCCATACAACCAAGTACAGTGATATTATCTGGAGAAATACCAAGTTCTTCTTGTGTTTCACGCAATGCAGTTTGAAGTGGTGTTTCATCATTTTCTCCTCTACCTCCTGGAAAACTGATGTCACCTGGTTGATGAAGTAGATATTCTGAACGTTTGGTAAAAAGTAAATGAATTTCATCATCAATACAAAAAAGTAAAAGCATAACAGCAGAAGGAAGATATTTCATAATGGGCTTAGGTGTTTTATTTTGTAATTTGTTTTTGATATTTTGTATATAATCCGTTGTATCTTTCACAAAATCACTCCTTTATTGATTTTTGATTAATTTTTGCGAAGTTTGATATAGTTTGGAGCACTGCGACGACGATTTTCTCCCATTGCTGCATAATGTTTTTGAGTAGTGTTTATGTCAGAATGTCCTAAAGCATCCGCTACTAAATAAATATCACCAGTTTCTTGATAAAGAGAAGTGGCGTATGTGCTACGTAATTTGTGAGGAGATATTTTTTTAGAAGGTGATGTAATGCGAGAATATTTTTTCACAATATTTTCAACAGCACGTACTGTAATACGAGTACCTCTATTAGAAAGAAAAAGAGCTTGCTCTTGCTCTGCTTTATTTTTTTGTTTTTCTCTTTGAGCAATGTAATCTAATAAAGCCTGTTGTACTTCTTCATTAAAATAAAGTATTGACTCATTGCCGCCTTTGCGAATAACTTTTACACTGTTGTTTCGAAAATCAATGTCATTTAAGTCAATTCCTACACATTCTGAAACACGCATACCTGTACCCAAAAAAAGTGAAATAAGTGCCAAATCTCTTTTTTGGCTGTGAGCTATGTGAGCCTTTTGTGTATGTGACATAGCATCTGTATTACAATTTTCTACTAAATCTAAAAGATTGGCCACTTCATCAGGTTCTAAGTAAATAATCTGTTTTTTGTGTATTTTGGGAGCATCTACAATAGCAGCAGGATTGGAAGATATTTTTTGTTTTTTATAAAAAAATTGATACATTGTTCTAACAGCAGCTAATTTACGAGTTTTTCCCACAGCATCATTTTGAATATCAATCATTTTTTCTGGACAAAAGGGGTCAGGCTTTTGATAATATGTTAAATATTCTAAAAAGCTTTCAATGTCATCTGCACTGATTTCATTTAAGCAGTCTAATTGCATATCTTCTAATGCAGTCCCTTTTAATTTTTTATGATGTTGTGAAATATATGTAAAAAATATTTTTAAATCATAAGCATATACCACACGTGTTTTAATAGATGCTGTATTGGCCATTGCTCTAAAAAATTCTCCTAAAAAATAAGGACACTCCTCTAATATAGCACGTAAACGTATTGTATTATTTCTTTTTTGCTGTTCGTGATAAGTACTCACATAATAACTTCCTTTCTATTTTTTATTTGAATTGTTTGTATACTATTTAAGCTATAAATATTTTTTATAAATAGTACTTATTTTATTGTATTATAACTTTGTTAAAGGCAAGAAGTATGCTATATTATGGGTTTCTTGCCTTTTGTGTTATTAATTTGTTATTAGTTCAATATTTTTTTTGAGTTCTTCAATACTTTTATGAGTATATACCCTTTCACCAGTACCTTCTGATTTATGCCCCATAATTTTATCAATACAAACTTTATTTGCTCCTATACTATCAAGCCTAGAACGAAATGTGTGTCTACATTCATGAGGTGTATGCTTCATTTCTAATATTTTCATAATGTTAGCCCAAGACCTTCTATAACAAGACGATTTTAGTTTTTTGTCATTACATTCAAATAGGTAGCCACTTTTTGAATGTTTTAATCTATTTTGTACGATGTGGAATATCTTTGAATGTATAGGTACAATGCGATTTTTGCCAGCTTCTGTTTTTATACCACCTATCATAGTTTGATTTTTTATATCAATATTTTCAATTTTTAAGTCGAACATTTCCGATATTCTAAAACCAGTATAGAGTAAGAATAATATACTATCTACATAATCAATATTTTGATTTTGCCATAAGCGATTAACTTCTTCATCTGTAAATATCTGTTTTGCTGTTTCTGGTATAGGTGCAGAAGTTAAAAGGCTCGAATAGCATTTTGAAATAATATCTAACTCCATAGCAAAACGGTCAAGATGTCCAAATAGATTTTTGATTGCGGATTGCATAGAATAACTAAGCCCACAATTATCAATACAATCTTGCATATGGTAAGACTTTATTTTTTTATATTGCATATCAGAAAGAGAAATACAATGTTTGTAAGCCGCTTTTAGTAAATTTTGATTAGAAGTACCTAGCTTGATGGCTCTTTTTTCTAACCATAAATTATACAGTTGCTGCAATGTAATTTTATCTGCTTCTATGTCCCAAGCATTGTTATTGTATTGTGCTAGTAGTATTAACCCTTCTTCACGTGTAGCAGCATAACCTATTATTTTTTGTTTGCCAGTGTTACCTTCTTTTATAATGAATGGACGGCGGCGATTACCCGATAATTTTGTTACTGTCCCATAGTGATTAGGATTTTTCATAAAAAACCTCCTTATTTTTAACTTTTTTTTAAAAAAGGGTATAGCAAAATAAGGGGTAATCTGATATACTTTTTTTAGTGGTTAGGGTATATCATTTTACCCCTTTATATGAAATGTCTTTGTGCTGGTAACACAAGGGCATTTTTTTATTTTACCCTTTTAAAACGATTGATGTCATGAGAATGTGATTTTACTGCAAGTTCTATGATGTCTGTTTTCGTTTTGATAGCTTTTACATCATCAACTACAGGTTCTATTTTGTCTAGCTTTTCGCTGTTAGCTATATAGCCGTCGTAAAGTGCTCTAATGCGTGGATTTGTTTCGTTTTCAAGTGTTAATTCTATTTTAGTAACTTTATTTTCGACGTTAGTAACACGAGTTTCAATATTAGTAACTTTATTTTCGACGTTAGTAACACGAGTTTCAATATTAGTAACTTTATTTTCGACATTAGTAAGACGTTCTTTTACATCAGATATATCTTTTTGCATATTGTCCATTTTACCGCTTAATGTACCTATCTTATCATTTAATATGTCAAACATATCTTTCATTACATTAATTACTTCTTTTGTTTCTTCTGTCATTAAAAGTCGCTCCTTTACTTATTTTTATGTAAGCCCTTAGTGCTATTACAAAACACAAGGGCTTTTGTTACTGATTTGAAACTTTGTTATTTGTATCTTTGTTTTTTAAACTTTGGGTGTCGACGGTAGTATTCAAGACAGCCGACGTTGTTTTCTTTACAGAATTTGAGATGCTTTTTATATATTCTGCTTCTGCTTTTTCCCTTTCAACTGCTAGTTCTTCAAGTGACATTTCTTCAAGTGGCTTTTGAGATGTAGGTTGTGGTACTTTCATAACGTTGTACACATATTCTTGAACAATATGTCGTTTATCTTCATCTAATTTTAAATACTCATAAACCAAACTGAAAGAAAAATCATCAAGATGAAATTCTTCCCGTAATTGCTCCATTATACTATCTGATGTTTTCAAGAACATAGGTTCGTTACCATTTCGTAACCAGTTTTCATTTACTGAAAATTGAGTACATATTAACTTTATAATATGTTCTTTTATTTCAACTCTACCACGTTCAAGATTATTAATGACATCTCCGCTGACGCCTATTTTTTCACCAAATGCAGCACGAGAAAGTTTTTTTGTTTCACGTAATAATCTAATTCTATTGTGCACATAAATCACCTCCTTATTATTGATATTTATATAGTAACATTCTTTTTTTGGTTAGTCAACTAAAAAAAATAAATTTTTTTAAAAAAAGTAGTTGACACACTAAAAAAGATGTGCTATATTTAGTTTGTCAACCAATTAAAAACAGTTAGATATAGTTAAAAAACTAATTTAACTAAGAGAATGTAAAAAAGGAGATGAGATTATGAAAAAAGAAACTAATATTATAAATGTTCATAAAGCAGATAAAGAATTTATTTCAGCTTTCATAACATTACAACCAGATGATTTAGTTTTAATTAAAGGAATTGTAATAGGACTTCAATTACAAGAACAGCAAAAAATAACTACAGATAAATTGCAACAAATTAGTTAGAAAGAAACAACCACAAGTAACAAATGTCCAAGCGGTGCAACACAAAATATAGTAAGTTAGGAGATGTGAAAATGAAAGCAAAAGACATAAAAATCGTTGAGGATTACAAGGGAAATAAGTTTTTACAAGTTGACACTGATACACCTTATAAAGAGGAGAAAAAAACCATAGGTACTATAAAATTTGGAAGAAAAAATGGCAAACCATATTGTACAATTAGTAATAATATAGAAATCAGTCTAAAAAAAGAGGATAGGCGAACGCTAAACGGTGTTATGTTCGCAAAGATTGTGTAGTTTTGAGTATAAGCAACAATGTCCAAGCAATGTAACACAAAATATAGTAGGTTAGGAGGTGGAAAAGTGACAAAGGAGGAATTTATAGAAGCTTTAGAGGATTTACAAAAAAGAGTAGAAAAAATAGAAAAAGAAACAATACATATTCTAAACAGAATTGAATTTTTTCTCTTTCTATGGTGTGTTATTCATAGCTTAATAATGGTTATTTATTAGGTGTTTGGTTTATCATTCAACGAAAAA
Organism: Clostridia bacterium; assembly: GCA_910575055.1. Taxonomy (GTDB): domain Bacteria; phylum Bacillota; class Clostridia; order Lachnospirales; family Anaerotignaceae; genus Coprocola. The sequence goes on along the minus strand of CAJTDC010000017.1, from coordinate 1,370 downwards.
ACAAATTGGAGCGGTACACAAACGCTTATTACTCCAAAAGGTAGAGAAACATTCAGATTACTTTGTTTAAAAGCATTGTGTTAATATCCACAAGTGCTTATAAATATAACGGGCTAGGAGGTGGAAATATGACATTTTCGCAAAAGCTAAAAACGGCTATGGAGAATTTGAACCTTAGACAAGTTGATGTGGCTAATTTGACAGGAAAAGGCAAAAATGCAATCAGTCAATACATAGCAGGAAAAAATATACCGCCAGAAAAAACAAGAAAAGAAATGGCAGCGGCATTAGGGCTAAATGAAAATTATTTTGAAACAGATATACCTATAGTAAAGGTATTGAAAAATGACTATGTAATAGCACAAATTAGCGTTGAAAATGCAGCCAGTGTTATGAGACTAAGTGTTGAAACAATGCGAAAAGGGTTGCAGCAAAGAGTATTTTGCTGGGGCTATGCTATAAAAGTTTCTAGTAAATGGCGTTATTTCATCAATGCAAAGAGATTTGCAGAAGTAGAAGGTGTAGAAGTCCCTGCAGATATGATATTTTAAAGGAGGAAATCATATGAAAATTGCAAGAGAATTAAATTTGAATGTAAGCTTAAAGGAATTAGTGGAAAAGCAATTAGATGTGCTTCAAAATGAGAAAGTAAAAGTAGTATTTTATAAAGAAGAAGGTAGATGGCAGACAAATGTTATTGTGTTGCAAGAGGGTAACACGGTAAGCGAAAGAGATTTGAAAACATTAAAATGGATAAAAAGTGTAGACAGACAAGCGGTAGTAATGGAAAAGCGTGACTTTAAAAGAGATTGGGAAGATGAACTTGTTACATTAGAAGAAATGACTGGCACAATAGAATACAGATATAATCAGATGGATTGTCATAACAATATTGGTAAGTTTTTAGAGAAATGTGAAGAAATGCAAAAAAATCAGCCTGCAACGTTAAAATTTGACAAGAAGGAATTTTTGCAATCAGAATTAGGTGATATGTTACGTATTCATACAGCTAGATTGAATACAATGATATTGAAACATGAACATGAATATGAAAATGAACAGGCATATAACATATTTGAAGAAATAACAGTTATAAAAGCATTATTAGTGGCAATGAAACAATGTTATGGTGTGATATATTATATTACACTTTATCGAATTGGATGTGGTCTTTTCTCACCAGATACGAATGATTGGTTATTTGAGTAATGAGTTAAATAACCACAATATATAGTGTCCAAGCTGTGCAACAAAAAATTAAGAGTAAAAGGAGATAGTAACATATGGCAACTATGGAAGGATTAAGAGAAATTGTAAAAGAGGGTTACAAAAAATGGGCAGAAGAAAATGAGAAAAATGCTGGTAAGCTT
>CAJTDC010000016.1 GCA_910575055.1 Clostridia bacterium | reverse complement strand
TGAACCTCCTGTATTATGTGGTAGAGCAACAGGTAGTCTTTACATTGCAAAACAAGACCAAAGAGGTCCTCAAGAGTCTTCTTTTATGGACAGAAAACATCCAGGCGAATAATATAATTTATTATAATACAATACCTAAACTAGAACACTATTGTAAATATAAATTTTAGTTATTTCTTTTGCGTAATTAGAATTATTATTTTGTTGATTTTGACAGTATACTGAAATATAGGCTATAGGTTTGTTTTTGCAAGCGTTTTATAATACAGCATAAATACACCTTTCTACACAAAATCGCCTTTTTGCTTCTATATTTTGGTTGCTGTCAGCATCAACTTATTTTTAGCACATTTTATGGTATTTATACAAAACCTTTACTATAAAAAGGAGGTTGGTCTATGGAAGGAACAAAAGAAACATCAAAAAATGATTTTAAAAAACTTTTAATTGTTTATGGCATTATATTTGCTGCATTCATTTTAATAGGATTTTTAGTACCTGATAATCCAGATGACTTTGGGATATTAACTACTATTCCAGCTATATTTATGATTATTTTCATATTTAGAACAAAAAGAATTGTAGAAGGTCTGACATTAGCAACTATTTTATGTTGTATTATGGTACATAAAGGAAGTTTTATTCCAGCTTTTGCTGATATTGCACAAGTGGCTATGTTAAGAGAAGATACTGCTTTCTTAATTATCGTATGTGGTTTAATGGGCAGCCTTGTTGCTTTAATAGAAAAAAATGGTGGTGGATTTGCTTTCGGTGAATTTGTTGCTTCTAGAGTAAAATCACCTAAATTAGCCCTTTTTGGCACAATGTTATGTTCTGCTCTTTTCTCACTAGATGACTATTTAAGTTCTTTAACTTCTGGTATCGCTATGACACCTGTTAATGACAGATATAAAATTCCAAGAGAAATGACAGCTTATGTTATTGATACAACAGCTGCACCTGTTTCTGTTTTAAATCCTATTTCTACATGGGCTGTATTTATAGGCTCTCTTATGGTAGCAAATGGTATTGCAGAAGAAGGACAACAATTACCAACATATATGGCAACAGTACCTTTCAATTTCTATGCTGTATTTGCACTTCTTATTATGATATTGACTGTTTTAGGTGTTATTCCTAAAATAGGCCCTATGAAAGGAGCATATGAAAGAGTTGCAGCTGGCGGACCTTTAGCACCTCCAGACTCTGAAAAAATCGACATTCGTTCTGGTAAAGACAGTATTGTTCCAGAAAATCCAAAACTTCGTAATTTCTTTGCACCTATACTTATATTAATCGGTGCCGTTGCTTTCTTTGATTTTGATATGCAAAAAGGTATCATAACAGCAATATTTATATGTTTTATATACTTTGTTGCACAAGGTATGGACCCTGAAGAATTTGCAGATACTGTTGTGGAAGGTCTGAAAAATATGGTTTTACCTATATTACTTATGATACTTGCATTCTGTTTTGCAGAAGCAAGCCAACAAGTTGGATTTATTGATTACGTTATTGACGTAGCAGTTAGAAATATTACATTACCATTCTTACCTGTAACTGTTTTCTTAGTATTTGCAGCTACTGAGTTCATTATGGGTATTAACTGGGGTATGTACATCATTGCTATTCCTATTGTTGCACCAATCACACTCGCTTTAGGCGGAAATATCGCTGTAACAGTTGGTGCAGTTGCGGCAGCAGGTGTTTGGGGAAGTCACTGCTGTTTCTACTCAGATGCAACAATATTGACCTCGTCTTCAACAGGTTGTAATAACTTTAGACATGGTATTACACAAATTCCTTATGGTGTAATGGCGGGTGTTATTTCCGCAATAGGATACATCATTTTAGGACACGTGATATATTAAAATTTTTGTCATATAATTTGATTACATTATTTATTCTACACATAACAAACATACATAATAAAATCACAAAAAAAGTACAGACAGTTTATTTAAAGCAATGTCTGTACTTTTTTATTATATTGATATTTTACATAAAAACTTTTTTATTTTTTTCTGTTTCGGCTGCTTCTTCTATATCTTTTTGTTCTTTTGTTATTTTTTTGTTGTTGTACTACTTCTGTTGTTTCTGAAAATTCTTTTTCTGACGCTTGTTCCCAAGGTTTTTCTGTTACTTCTGCCATTTCTTTATCTTCTATTATAAATTCTTCTTCTATATTATATTCTTGCTGTTGTTCTTCTTTTTTTGATAATTCATTTTCTGCCATATCATATGCTTGCTCATAAAAATATTCTTGAGAATTTAATTGCCTTGTTACTTCTTTTACTTTTTGATATTTACCATTTGCCATTTGTTCTCTTGCTTTAATATTATCTTGAAGCATTATTTCAAACATTGTTCTAATTCTGTCTTTAATATCATTATCATATATTGGTGTTGCCACTTCTAAACGGCGTACTGTATTTCTTGTCATCAAATCTGCTGAAGAAATATACATTTTTTCATCTTTTCCTTTACCAAATATATAAATACGAGAATGCTCCAAATATCTTCCTACAATACTGATTATCCTAATATTGTCTGTATATCCTTCTACTTTAGAACGTAAACAACAAATTCCTCTTACAATCATATCTATTTTTACGCCTGCACGAGATGCCTTTATCAGTTGGTTCATAATTTTTTTATCTGTTAAGGAGTTTATTTTAATACCAATATAGGCTTCTTCTCCTTTTTTTGCTTTTTCTGTTTCTCTTTCTATCAACGCAATTACTTTATTTTGCAGACACTTTGGTGCAACCATTAAATGTTCTACATTTTCTACGACCTCTCCTAATGCAATAGCTTGAAAAACACTTGATGCTTCTTGTCCAATATCTGGATTTGCTGTCATAAGAGAAATATCTGTATATAATTTCGCTGTATTTTCGTTATAATTACCTGTACCAATTTGTGTAATATATTCAATTTTGCCTTCTTTTTTCATTGTAATTAAACACAGCTTAGAATGTACTTTTAAATCATCTAATCCATATATCACGTGACAACCTGCTTCTTCTAATCTCCTTGACCATTCAATATTATTTTCCTCGTCAAATCTTGCTTTCAATTCTACTAATACATCTACTTGTTTTCCATTTTCTACTGCTTCAATCAATGCACTTACAATTTTGCTTGATTTTGCCAAACGGTATAATGTCATTTTAATAGAAACAACATTTGGGTCAACTGCCGCCTCGCTGAGCAAATTTAAAAATGGTTTCATACTTTCATAAGGATAACAAAGTAATCTATCCTTTTTTTCAATCTGTTCTATCATATACTTTCTATGGTCAAAAACAACAGAAGTTTGTGGTACTCTTTTATCAAAAAATAACTCTCCTTTTGTTCTTAAATAATCTCTAATATTTGACACAAAAGATAAATCAATAGGTGCATGAGAATAAAATGTTTGTTCTTTTTTTAATTTCATATATTCACAAAGTCTTGCCACAGTAGTACCATCTAATTCTCTTGTATGTTCTAAACGTACAGGAGAGAGTTTTTTTCTACGTTTTACTACTTCTTCCATATGTTGTCTATAATCTAAATCTTCATCATAAATTTGCTCTGCATCAATATCTGCATTTCTTGTAATTCGTATCAATGATTTTGCACTAATTTTATAACTTTTAAATACTTTAGGCAAAAAGTGTAATATCAATTCTTCAGCAAGCATAAAACTTCCTTTTCTAGAAGGAATTTCAATCAATCTTTCAAATACACCAGTGTTACAGGGTATAATACCAATTTTCTCTTTTTCATTTTTAGTATTTAATACTGCTGCTGCATAAATATCTTTATTTTTTAAAAATGGAAATGGTTGTTTTTTTCCTACTACAATGCTAGAAAGCAAAGGTGCAATTTCTTTTTCAAAATATCTTTCCAAATATTCTGCCTCTTTTTTAGACAATGACTGAAAATTAATAATATGAACGCCTTCTTTTTCTAGCCCTTGAAGTAATTCTTCATATATTTTGTCTTTTTTATCTCCTAATTCTTTACAGCGTTTTAATATTGCTTCAATCTGTTGCTGTGCTGTCATATTTGTTTTATTATCTTTCGTATTCTCTGACAAAAGCATTTGGTCACATAAAGAACCAACTCTTACCATAAAAAATTCATCTAAATTACTTTGAAAAATAGACAAAAAGGAAAGTCTTTCACAAAGAGGTACATTTTTATCCTCCGCCTCCTCTAATACTCTTTCATTAAATTGCAGCCAAGACAATTCCCTATTTTGAAAACAAGTTCTTTTTTCCTCTTTCATATTTTTTCCCCCTCTTATCCTCATTTATTTCTATATTTATGGTATTATATACTTACAAATAACCCATATAATCATACCATATATTTCACTAATAGGAAATGCTATTTTTATATATTCTATGGGTAAACATTATATATGTTTCTATTTATATAATATTTATTTCACATCATTTTTTTATTAATATTCCAGTCCTTTTATTGCTTTTATTCCCTTTTGATAATAATGTTTTACAGCCTTCATTTCTGTTACTAAATCTACATATTCTATTAATTTTTTACTCGCATTTCTTCCTGTTAATACAATATCCATTGTTTTTTTAGTATTTTGGAGTACCGCAATCAAATCTTGTTCTGTTAAAAAGTCAGATACACAAAGAGTTTTCATACAAAATACATTCACAATTTCGTCTAATATTACCATATCATATTTTCCACAAAGTAATATTTCTTTACATAATCTCCAAGCTTTTTGAATACATTCTATTTGTTGCTGAGGTGTTTTTGTCCACGAATATCCTATTCCTGTTTGATACAATTCTATATTTAGTTTTTTTAATAATTTTATTTCTCCGCTTTCAAAATCTGGTGATTTCAAAAATTGTATCATACAAACTTTTTTTTCCCAACCTAATGCTCTAATACACAATCCTATTGCTGCTGTTGTTTTTCCCTTTCCTTGTCCTGTATATAATAATACCATTTTTTCACCTCTTTTATTTTGCTTTACAAATCATTTTATTAAAATGATTGTATCTATATTATTTTTGCTTTATAATAGAAAAAAAATCAATGTAATACAATATCATATGAAAGGAGATTTTTTTTTGTCAGACTACATTTTAGAAGAAAAAATAAAAACTCTTTCTACACAATATATTGAGCAACAAGCTACAGCAAGCCTTTTGTTGCTTTTAATGAGTGCTTTAGACAGAGAATACCAAAAAACAGATATTCATTATACTATACACAATGATATTTTAGATTTACAAAATACAATCAAACAGTATATCATACAATTTCAGGAGATATTAGATGATGATGACGAAAAAGTACGTCTTTCTGCATTAGACGATTGTATTCATTTAAAAAAGAAATTACTTTCTATTTATGAAAATATCTATCAATATACTTCTTTGTGGAATATTCATTATACCAGAATTGGTGATGAAGTTGCTATTAGAAAATATAAAGAAGAAAATATTTCTCAAAAAAAAGTAGAATGGGAAATTTTTTATTTAGATTGTATGGAATTTTTAAAAACTTCCGAAGATATTTTAACACAAAAACATAGAATGGGACAGCTTTTAAAATGTATTCCTTTTCAAATAGCACGTTCTAAATATTATGATATGATAAAACAAAGCTTACAATACTCTTTTAGTGGTGAAGCAGAACAATTTATTTCTTATTCTTTAAATACTTTCTATCATATTATTGCTCCTCAAAAAAGTAAATATTATGGAAAATATTTTACAGAATTATCACAATGGCTTTCTTCTCGACAAAATATGATGCCAAGTGAATTATCTGATGAAGCATTAAATGAAGAATACAGTGATTTTAATTCTGTTTTTGAAAATTTAGAAAAAATAGAAGATTTGTTCAGTTGTCTTTTTAATGACATCAATTCACTAATATTACTTTTTTATTTGGGGTATTCTTTTTCAGAACTAACTGAAAAAGATATTTGTTATGCTGACCTATATCATACTGTATGTGAAATGTTTCGTGGAGAATTATCTGAAACAGAAAAAGAGGCTTATTTAGAACAAGTTATCACTTCTTTAGAAAATGCTGTTGAACCTATTATTGACAAAGCGAACGATATAGGAAAACAAGAATTAAACTATATGAAAAAAATAAATGATTTTTCACAATTAAGTGATGACACTAAAAAAATATTATTAACAGAAGATTTTATTCGTAGTTGTTATTATGGTGACTTAAACGAAGAATTATTCCATTTTGATACATCTCAAGATTTACCTCCTGCTTCTCAAGAATGGAAACAAAAAGCATTTGATGATTTTATAGCTCATATCAAAGAAGCATTTTCTGTTATGCCTGTTGCTGTCAGAAAAGCAACTATGCAATTACTTTTAGGTGTTTTGCCTCCTATCATTACAGTAGAAGAGATACTTTCTATGATTAAAAATGCTATAGAAACTGCTCAAACATTCGAACAAAAAATACTTATTATAGACAAAGTAGGTATGATATTTGAAGAATATGGTTTCCAATGTACTAATCAATTACAACAGCATTGTGACTGCGACCATCACCATCATCATCACGACTGCGATTGTAAACACGACCATCACCATCATTAAATTATAGTAAAGGAGATAATAACATATGAATTTTACATTTAATCATTACAACTACAATGTACTAGATTTACAAAAAAGCATTAAATTTTATGAAGAAGCTTTAGGACTAAAAGAAGTTAGAAGAAAAGAAGCTCAAGATGGTAGTTATATACTTGTTTATTTAGGAGATGGCAAAACAGATTTTACACTAGAATTAACTTGGCTACGTGACAGAAAAGAAGCCTACAATTTAGGAGAAAATGAATTTCATTTAGCATTTGTAACACAAGATTTCGAAGCAGCACACCAAAAACACAAAGAAATGGGTTGTATCTGTTTCGAAAATCCTTCTATGGGTATTTATTTTATAAATGACCCTGACAATTATTGGTTAGAAATTGTTCCTGCAAAATAACAAAAAAGTCCACCTTTTTGGTGGATTTTTTATTATTTTATACTTTTTATTATGAAATCAATATGTTCTTTATAATACCCTTCTTTATCATCTTTTTCTATATCATACAATGTATTAAGTAATATCTTTAAATTTTCTTTATCTAATCTTTTTATAGCAGAAATATAATATTTATCTGAACTGTATGTATTTAATATTTTCATAGAAAACACTTTAAATCCAAATGGAGCATTTTTTATAATTTTATAACCATTAGATAAAAAAATATAAATACCTTGTTCCATTTGGTCATATTTTTCAGATATATAAAATATCGTTTCTAAAATATCGTGCATAGCTGACAATGGTTCTTCTATTTCATCATTTAGAACAGTAGTACACAGTCTTTCAATTACACTCATATCACCTTCTTGTGATATTTTATATAATGCTGTGTCAAACACTTCAATATTATTTTCTTCATTACACATATATTTCACTTTTTCTAAAATTTGAAAACATTCTTCTATAGAATTTAAACTATAATCCATATTATTTCCTCTTTTTTTATCAAAAACTATATTAAAAACTCTCTTTATTTTAGTATTATAGGTACTATTTTTTTTGCTAATTCCCACAATATAAAATGATTATTTATTTTTATTAACTTATATAATACCTACTTCTTTTCGTATAAAATCAATACTCTCTTTATAATAGCCTTCTTCATCATATTTTTCTATATCATATAATGTATTAAGCAATATGTCTAAATTTTGTTTATCTAATCTTTTTATAGCAGAAATATAATATTGCTCCAAATCGTACGTATTTAATAGTAATCTATGAAACATTTTATACCAATCTGCAGCATACTTTATTATTTTATAGCTATTAGATAAAAAAATATAGATACCTTGTTCTAATTGATTACATCTTTTAGCTATATCAATTATACTTTCTAAAATATCCATCATAGCAGAGCAAGGTCCTTCTGTTTTATCATCGAGTATATTACATAGTCTTTCAATTGCACTCATATCAGCTTCTGTTCTCACTTTGTATAATGCTGCATCAAATACTTCAATGTCATCATATTCATTACACATCAATTTCATTTTATCCATAATTTTCAAACATTCTTCTATAGAATTTAAACTATAATCCATATTATTTCCTCCTTTTTTATCAAAAACTATATTAAAAACTCTCTTTATTTTAGTATCATAGGTACTATTTTTTTTGCTAATTCCCACATCATAAAATGGATATGTAGTAAAAAAGAAACTACAACAATGCCAAAAAATACTCCTGTAAAAAATCGCAAAGCATTATTACTAAACCATTTTGTTTTTAATTGTAATGTGCCATCTATCACCAAAGGCATAGCAAACACAATACACCAGCCCCAACTAGCATACCAATGCAATGATAAAAACAATAAACATTCTAATATCATTCCTACTAATTCACCAGTACATCTAGCACAAATAGGAAATTGTTTTCCTTTCCAAAAAAAAGAACGAGCAGGCAAACTATGACAGCCAAAAAATATTTTTAAAAAAAATGCTATTTTTTTCATATTTATATTCTCTTAAATCAATAAGGAACTCCATTTGTAAACATAATACCATATATTATCATATAAAATGCAATAGGCAATATGGTACCTAATACAAAACCAATCAATGCACCAATACCTGCTTTTTTACCGCTTTGTGGTTTGGTATCTTTCCATACTATATATAATACCAATCCTACAATAGGAACACAACAGCCTAAAACACCCCACCACATACTTCCACTATCTTCTACTACCTTTTGATTTTGATTTACAGGTGTATTACAATAGGGACATTGTACTAAATTATTATCAATTTCTTTTCCACAATTTCTACAATACATATTTTTCTACTCCCCTTTTTATAATAAATTTATTATAACTCATAAGTTGCAATAGCCAAAACAATCATAAATATATAGAACAATATAGGTATTAATACACTTAGTACAAAACCAATCAATGCACCAATACCCGCTTTTTTACCACTTTGTGGTTTCGTATCTTTCCATACTATATATAACACTAACCCTGCAATAGGAACACAACAGCCTAAAACACCCCACCACATACTTCCATTATCTTCTACTACTATTTGATTTTGACTTACAGGTGTATTACAATAAGGACACTGAGCTAAATTATTATCGATTTCTTTTCCGCAGTTTCTACAATACATACTTCTTCTCTCCCTTACTAAAATATTCTATAGCATTGCATCAATGATAGCATATAACCAAAATAACAAAGTAATTGCAACTGCAATTCCAGCTCCTTTTATTGCCATTTTAGCATTATGCGGTTCTGTGTTTTTCCATAAAAAATAAAACATTACTTCAAGTATAGGAAAACAATATCCTATTACTTCCTAACAAACATTTCCTTTGTTTTCTTTATTTTCTGTTTTTGTCATTGAAATAGGTGTACTACAATAAGGATATTGTGATAAATTATTATCCACTTCTTTGCCACAATGTGTACAATACATAACCTTCCTCCTTTTCCCTTATTACTCCACAACAACCATAGCAAACAATATTATTATAGCAATAATTGTTATTCTAATCAATGCTTTTACTTTTATAGCAATGGCTAAACAAGCATTTTTTGAGGAGAGAAAATTTTTTTCACTTATGAAAAAATTCCTCAGAGAACAAAGTTCATTTTATTTTGCAAAACACGCTTAGGGCAGTAAAAAAGCAATATATTGAGGCTATGGTTTCAGCTTCGCTTCGGTCGTTGTAGAACAAACGTCCACTGGACATTTTGCAACTCAAACTTCGCAAGACTTTGAAAATGCTTAACCTAAACTTTTATTTTGTTTTCTTTAAATAAATAAAAATTATTTTTAAATCTGCTCTTTTGCACACTCTTCTTTATATATATAGAAAAATAGCAGAGAGTATTTTTTAATTTTTCTCTGCTATTTATATTATTTATATGTTATTATTTTTTCATTTGTGTTAATCTTTCTTCTACTTGTGCTAGCATTGCTCTATATTTTATTTCTTTTGCTTTTTCTTCTTCAATTACTTTTTCTGGTGCTTTCGCAACAAATCCTTCATTGCTTAATTTTTTTGTAACTCTTTCTATTTCTTTTTCTAATTTTTGTTTTTCTTTTTCTAAACGCTCTACTTCTTTTGTAATATCAACCAATTCTGCAAATGGCATATATATTACTGCATTATGAATTACCACAGAAACAGCATCATCACCTATATTATTTTTATCAGATTGTACACAAACATCACTTGCATAAGATAATGTTTTAAAGAATACTTTTGATTTTTCAAATATATCTGCTGTTTCTTTATTTTCTGTTACTACAAATACTTGCGCTTTTTTAGAAGGTGCTACATTCATTTCTGCCCTAATATTACGAATACTTCTAACTGCTTCTTTTATGATATCTATTTCTTTTTCATTTTCTGAAAATGCCCACTCTTGTTTCAATGTTGGCCATTGTGAAATCATAATACTTTCTTCTTCATTTTGTACATTTAAAAACAATTCTTCTGTAATAAATGGCATAAATGGGTGAAGCAATTTCAATGCAGTAATCAATACTGTTTTTAATGTCCAAAGTGCTGCTATTCTGGTGTCATCTTCTTTATTATAAAGACGTGGTTTTACCATTTCAATATACCAGTCACAATATTCGTCCCACAAGAAATCGTGAACTTTTTGTGCTGCAATACCCAATTCATAACCTTTCATATTTTCTTCTACATCTTTCGCCAATGTATTTACTTTGGAAAGTATCCATTTATCTGCTGATGTTAGATTTGAAGGCATTTCTTTTGGTAAGTTTTCTTCTAAATTCATAAGCACAAAACGAGAAGCATTCCACAATTTATTTAAGAAGTTTCTACTAGCTTCTAATCTCTCCCAATAAAAACGCATATCATTTCCTGGTGCATTTCCTGTAATTAACATCAATCTTAAAGCATCTGCACCATATTTTTCAATCACTTCTAATGGGTCAATGCCATTTCCTAATGATTTTGAGAATTTTCTTCCCTTGTCATCTCTTACCAAGCCGTGTATAAATACATCGTGGAAAGGTGTTTGTTTCATCCATTCCATACCAGAAAATGTCATTCTAACTACCCAGAAGAATATAATATCATATCCAGTTACTAATACACTAGTAGGATAAAAATGTTTTAAATCTTCTGCATTTTCATCAGGCCAACCTAATGTAGAAAAAGGCCATAATGCAGAAGAAAACCATGTATCAAGTGCATCTTCATCTTGTGTCAATGAAGTACAGCCACATTTTTCGCATTTTTCTGGTGCTGTTTTAGAAACAGTAATATGACCGCAGTCTGCACAATAATATGCTGGTATTCTATGCCCCCACCAAAGTTGGCGAGAAATACACCAATCTTTAATATTATCCAACCAATGTAAATATACTTTACCAAATCTATCTGGTATAAAACGGAGGGATTTATTTTTATATATTTCAATAGCTGGTTTTGCTAGCTCGTCCATTTTTACAAACCACTGTAATTTTATCATTGGTTCTACAATTTTATTACATCTTTCGTGTGTACCAACAGCGTGAGTAATGTCTTCAATTTTTACTAAATATCCTTGTTCTTTTAATTCTGAAACAATTTTTTCTCTTGCCTCATATCTGTCCATACCTTGATATTTTCCAGCATTTTCATTCATAGTACCATCATCATTGAGTACATTAATTCTTTCTAGATTGTGGCGAACACCTACTTCAAAGTCATTAGGGTCGTGTGCTGGTGTAATTTTTACAACACCTGTACCAAATTCTCTATCTACATAGCTATCTGCTACAATAGGAATTTCTTTTCCTACCAAAGGCAATATACATTTTTTACCTATAAGATGCTGGTATCTTTCATCATCTGGATGTACTGCTACTGCAGTATCTCCTAACATTGTTTCAGGACGTGTTGTAGCAAGAAGTAAATTTTCATCACTTCCTACAATAGGATAATTTACGTGATAAAAATGTCCTGCAGTATCTACGTGATTTACTTCTGCATCAGATATTGTTGTCTGACATTCTGGGCACCAGTTAACTATTTTTTCTCCTCTATAAACATAACCTTTTTCATACAGTCTAACAAATACCTCTAATACAGCATCAGAAAGACCTTCGTCCATAGTAAAACGAACTCTTTCCCAATCACAGGAACTTCCTAATTTTTTAATCTGATTTAATATAATTCCGCCATATTCTTCCTTCCAAGCCCATGCTCTTTCTAAAAATCCCTCTCTGCCTACATCGGCCTTAGTTAAACCTTCTTCTGCCATTTTTTGTACTACTTTTAATTCTGTTGATATACTTGCGTGGTCAATACCTGGAAGCCAAAGCGTATTATAGCCTTCCATTCTCTTCCATCTAATTAATATATCTTGTATGGTATTGTCCAATGCGTGTCCCATATGAAGCTGTCCTGTAATATTTGGTGGTGGCATAACAATACAATAAGGTTTTTTACTTTTGTCAATAATGGTATGAAAATATTTCTTTTCCATCCATTGTTCGTATAAACGTTCTTCCACTATGGAAGGGTCGTAATTTTTTGCTAATTCTTTCATTTGTTTTCCTCCTATACTTTCACGTTTGTTCTTTTTTACTACATTTCAAAAAAAGAGCTTTCTATCCGATAAAGGACGAAAGCTCGTGGTACCACCTTTTTTTCTGTTTTTTTGAAAAAACAGACACTCAAAAGTCTATAACGGGACAAACCGTTTTTGCTTACACACAAATATTGCTTCAGCAAAAAAGCTCCAAAGCTACCTTCTCTATTCCCAATACTAAAAAACTTACACCATTTGTTTTTCTCTCTGAAAGTTGGAAAATAGATACTCTTCTTTTTCTTTGCTTTTTTCTTAATACTTAATACAAATTTTATTAAACCTTTTTTATTTTGTCAACACCTTTTTCCATATCAATCTACACAAAATGGAAAATTAGTATAATATTACTCCATTCCCTTTTGATACTTAGATATATTTAACAATATTCCTACCATAGACATAGCAATCGCCAATGAAGTACCACCATAACTTACAAAAGGAAGCGGCTGACCTGTATTTGGTATTGTATTTGTTGTAACAGCAATGTTGATAATACTTTGAAAAGCAATTTGTGCTGTAATACCTGTTGCTACTAAACTTCCAAACTGGTCTTGTGCATTGATAGCAATTTTAATGCCACGCCACACCAATATCGCAAAAAGTAATATAATTAGTGCAGCTCCCAACATTCCCAATTCTTCTGCAATAATAGCAAATATAATATCATTATATGCTTCAGGTAAAAATGTTTTCTGTCTACTCTGCCCTAACCCTAGTCCAAACAGTCCCCCAGAAGCTAAAGCATAAAGACCTTGTATAATTTGGTATCCTTTATCTGTTGGGTCAGAAAAAGGGTCTAACCATATTTGTATACGTGTCAAACGGTATCTTAAACCTGGCAATAATATTGCTATTGCTCCTACTCCTACCACAGGTCCACTGACATAAGCAAAATATTTTATATCAAATCCTGCTGCAAACAATATTGTGCCACCTATTAAAGCCAAAAGCAATGCGGTACTAAAATTTGTAACTGCAATCATTGCACAAGGAATTGCTACAACAGCCAAACACTTTATAAATCCTGTAAAATCTTTTAAATAGTCTTTATGTATACATAAAAAATGAGCTAAAAACAATGTTGTTGTTATTTTTACAATTTCAGAAGGTTGAAATCCCCAAAGCCATCTTTTTTGACCATTTGCTGTAGTACCAAATGGTATCAACAATATCAGCAATATACAGCCTATAATATATGCAGGCAATGTAAAACGTCTTAAATGTCTATAAGGGAAATTTGACATAATAAACATACCTACAAATCCTAATAGACCATTTCTAAATTGCTTTTTTACAAAATAAAGCATGTCATTAGAAAAATCTTCTGTTGTCATTGCCCTGTAATAGCTAGAACTAAATATCATTACAATGCCAAACAATACTAGTAATATTACTACAAAAAGTACCATATAATCATAAGATGCTCTTGTTGGTTTGTTTTTTACTGTCGTTGTTTTTCTTTTTTTAGCCATAGAGGCTTCCGCCATAAAATACACCTCTTTTTTATATTATATACGATTTTACTAATTCTTTAAATAAATCTCCTCTTTGTTCATAATTGTCAAACATTCCCCAACTTGCACAAGCTGGAGAAAGTAATACACAATCTCCTTTTTCTGCTTTATTATGGCACAGGGCAACCGCTTGTTCAAATGTCTCACATTTTGAAATTGCTGTAAACCCTACTTCCATTGCTTCCCTTTCAATTTGCTCTGCTGTTACACCAATTAACACAAGATGTTTTACCCTACCTTTAAAAAGTTTTACCCAATCCACAAACGATACGCCTTTATCATATCCTCCGCCAATTAGTATAATAGGACGTTTCATTGCTAGCACTGCTCTAATAGAAGCATCTGTATTTGTTCCTTTAGAGTCATTATAATACTCTACATCATTTATTGTTGCTACATATTCTATTCTATGCTCTACCCCTGCAAATTCTTTCGTAATTTTTATAATTTTTTGTAGAGGAACACCTGCACAAATCGCAATCGCACAAGCTGCCATAACATTCTCATAATTGTGTATTCCTAATAGTTTTAATTCATCTATATGAAACAATGTTTCGTCAATATCCTGCCAACAAACTTTTATATTGCCATTTTGTAAATAAATACCTTGTTTTAAAACAGTTTGGCTACTAAAGAAAAATACTTTTGATTTTGTTTTTTCTGCCATTTCTCTACAAACACTGTCTTCCCAATTTAATATACAATAGTCATTTTCTGTCTGTTTTTGCCACACTCTTTCTTTCATAGCAATATAAATATCCATTGTTTTATGTCTATTTAAATGGTCTGGTGTGATATTCAGTACAGCACTGATTTTAGGATGGAAGGTATGTGCTTTTTCCATTTGGAAACTACTTATTTCTGCTACAACCCAATCATCACTTTTTAAACTTTCTACTTTTTCACTGTATGGTATACCAATATTTCCTACTACTACTGTATTTTGATATTCTGATTTTAATATTTCTCCTACTAATGTTGTTGTTGTTGTTTTACCATTTGTTCCTGTAATAGCAATAACAGGACAAGGTGTCATAGTATAGGCAAGTTCTACTTCACTCCACACAGCAATATTATTTTTTTCTGCTTCTAGCAAAAAAGGTAAATCACAGGGTACTCCAGGACTTAATACAATAAAATCTTGTTTTAAAACAATATCATCTGGATTTTTTCCTGTATACAACACAATTCCTTTTTTTTCCAAATCTTCCAAATCTATAATTTCACTTAATTCTTCTCTTTTTTTTAAATCCTGCAATATAACAGAAGCTCCTTTTTTGCAAAGTAATTCCGCAGCAGCAATGCCACTTCTTGCCATACCACAAACAAGTACATTTTTTCCTTTATATTCCAATGAAATCCCTTCTTTCTATGCCAAAAACAAATATCGACAAGCCAAAAATGCTATTAAACAAAACATTGTAGTAACAACATAAAATACTGTTACTACTTTTGTTTCGCTCCAACCACACAACTCAAAATGATGGTGAATAGGTGCCATTTTAAAAAAACGTTTTCCTCCTGTCTTTTTAAAATACAACACCTGTATCATAACAGAAATAGACTCTAAAAGATATATAAATCCTACTATTACAATAAATATAGGCATTTTTAGCAAAAATGCAGATGCTGCAACAAATCCTCCTAATGCAAGAGAACCTGTATCCCCCATAAATACTCTTGCTGGATAAGCATTAAATATTAAAAAGGCAAGTAATGCACCTATAACACCTCCACATACAGGCAATATTGTGCTTGCTGCTCCCCAAGATACCAACATAAAAAAAACAGCTACAATAAGTGTTACACCACCTGCTAATCCATCTAAGCCATCTGTTAAATTGACACCATTGACAGTGCCTAATATAGCCACTATCAAAAATGGTACAAAAGCAACACCTAAATCAATTGTCATACCTTTTGTAAATGGTATATAAATTTCTGTTCCTAAATTGGATTGATAGAGATACCAAGCAAATAATACAGTAATGACAAGCTGCCCTACTATTTTCTGCATAGGCTTCAATCCTAAAGAACGTTTTTTTACTACTTTGATATAATCATCTATATAACCTATTATACCAAATCCTAACGTCACAAGTACAACAGCTATACCATCATAATTTTGTTTTAAAAAGAAAACGCTCCCTCCACAAAATGCAATCAGTATTGCAATGCCTCCCATAGTAGGCGTACCTTGTTTTTTTAAATGACTTTCTGGACCGTCATCTCTTTCTGTCTGTCCGTATTTCATTTTATGCAATATTGGTATGAGTATAGGGCAAAGTATCACTCCTATTACAAATGCAATAATAATTGCATAAATCCCTTGTATCAACTGTTCCAAAATCTATTTCACCCCTTGTAATTTTTCTACTGTTTTTTCAAATTGTTTACTTCTTGAAGCCTTTATTAAAACAGTGTCCCCCTCTTTTAATAAAGAAATTCCATTTTGCCAAAAATCTTCTTGTGTATCAAAATGGTATACCTCTTTTGTACCTTTTTGTTTTGCACTCTCATTATAAATATCTGCTACTTCTCCTATTGAAATCAGTACATCAATATTTTTTTCTCCTACATATTCTCCTACTTCTTTGTGCATTTGTGCTTGCTTTTCTCCCAATTCTCCCATAAAGCCCAGTATCGCAACTTTTCTCCCTTGTGCCACCGCTAAAACATCTAGTGATGACTTCATAGAAACAGGATTTGCATTATACACATCATTTATAATAGTTAATCCATTTGTCTTTATAATATTCATACGCATTTTTGTAGGTACAAATGATGCAATTCCTTTTTGAATTTGCTCTAATGTTAAACCTAATTCTAAACCAACAGCAGTTGCTGCCAATGTATTCATTACCATATGTTCCCCTGGTACCGTAATGTTTGCTTTAAAAATTCCTTTTGTAGTATGAATATCACAAGTAATTGCTTCTATGCCATTAATTTTTATGTTATCTGCATAAATTCCTTTTTTATTTTCTATACCATACCATAGTATATTTTGTTTTATTTTTCCTTCTAATGTTTGCAGTTTATCATTGTCTGAATTGAGTATAGCAATTCCTTTTTCATTCATACCATCAAATATTTCACTTTTTGCTTTTAATATACCTTCTCTGCTTCCTAGCATTTCCATATGTGCTACACCAACATTTGTAATTACTGCAATTTTTGGTTTTGCAGCAATAGAAAGATTATGTATTTCTCCAAAACTATTCATACCCATTTCTAATACTGCTATGTTATGTTCTCTTGTCATTTGTGCTGCCATAAGAGGCATACCTATATTAGTATTATAATTTCCTGCTGTTTTTAAAACATTATATTTTTGCTCTAATACAGAGGCAATCATATCTTTTGTTGTTGTTTTTCCTACACTTCCTGTTACTGCTACAACAGGGATAGACAACTCTTTTATAATATATTCTGCTAAATCCAACATTGCCTTTACAACACTTTTTACTGAAATACCATATTGTCCTTGTTTTATATCACAGTCTTTTTCACAAAAACAGCATACTGCTCCTGCTTCAAATGCTTTTTGTATAAAATCGTGTCCGTCTACTCTTTCTCCTACAATAGGAGCAAATATATCACCTGTTTTTATTTTTCGAGAGTCACTTTGTAACCCTATAGCCTGTTTTTGTAATCCTTCTGTATTGCCTAAAAAAGTACCATTTACAATTTGTGCTATTTTTTCCAATGTAATCGCTATCATAAAGCGTCCCCTCCAAAAGCCTTCTTTACTTCTTCTACATCATCAAAATGTATTGTTTTATCTGCAAAAATTTGATAGTTTTCGTGTCCTTTTCCTGCAATAACAATTAAATCGCCTTTTTGACCATATTCTACTGCATGACAAATAGCTTCTCTTCTATCTACTAATTTGATATACTCACAGTTTGTTTTTTTCATACCTTCTTCTACATCATCTAATATAGAAGTTGGATTTTCTGTTCTAGGATTATCTGATGTAATAATACAATAGTCTGATAATTTTCCTGCAATTTCTCCCATAATAGGTCTTTTTGTTCTATCCCTATCACCACCACAGCCAAAAACTGTAATAATTTTACCTTTTACAAATTCTTGTGCTGTTTTTAATATATTTTCCAAACCATCTGGCGTATGAGCATAATCTACAATAGCATTTGCTTTACTACTTTTTATTGTTTGAAATCTTCCTGCAACGCCTATATTGCTATTTAATCCTGCAATAATATCTTCCATAGCAATACCCATAAACACACAAGCACCAATTGCACCCAAAGCATTATAAATACTAAATCTGCCTGGTGTATGCAATGATACAGCATATTGCTTATTATTATAGCACAATGTAAATTTTACACCATCTGCTGATATGTCAATTTCTTTTGCTGTAATATCTGCTTGTTTTTCTATGCCAAATGTTAACACTTCTCCTTTGGCATTTTGTTTCATAAATTCTCCTGCTTCATCATCTATATTAATAACACTTTTATCACTTCTCTGAAAAAGCAATGATTTTGCTATTTTATAATTTTCCATCGTTTTATGATAATCTAAATGGTCTTGTGTCAAATTTGTAAATATACCAATATTATATTGTATACCATCAACTCTATGTAAATCAAGAGAATGAGAAGATACTTCCATTACAACATCTGTTACATTTTCTTGTTTCATTTGATAAAACAGTTGTTGCAATTCTAAAGACTCTGGTGTTGTTCTGTCTGTATGAAGTATTTTATCACCAATACGATTTTCTATTGTTCCTACAATACCTACTTTATGTTTAATGCTATCTAATACAGATTTGATAAGATATGTTGTAGTTGTTTTTCCATTTGTTCCTGTTACACCAATAACATTCATACTATCACAAGGGTGTTTATAATAATTTGCAGAAAGCACTGCCAAAGTATGGCGGGTATTTTTTGTTTGTATAATAGTAACGTCTTTATTATCCGATTGTATTTCTTTTTCACAAATTATTGCTGCTGCTCCTGCCTCTATTGCCTTTTGTGCATATTTATGACCATCTGTTTGAAATCCTGTAATACACACAAATAAATCACCTTTTTGTACTTTTCTGGAGTCATATGCTATTGCATTAATTTCTTTTTCTTCTCCATACAACAAATTCCATTCTATATCTTGTAATAATGCCGAAAGTATCATATGTTTTTAGCCTCCTTTATGCTACTGCAACGGAATATCATATCGTTTTATTATAGCACAATTTTATAACATTACAAAAGATTTTTTATAATGTATTTGCTATTCTGCCGAAAGAAGTATTTTAGTGTTTTTATTTACTTCTTCTCCAGATTTAGGAAATTGAGATATAATGATTTCTCCTTCTCCCTGTATTTCATAATCAATTTCTTGTTCATACAATGCTTTTTTTGCTTCTTGTACTGTCATACCTACAAAATCAGGCACTATTATTTTTTGTACTTCCTCCATTTCTAATTCTTTTTGAGAATATATTGTTTCAATACCCATATAAGGCAGTATATTCTGTAATAATTCTTTCATAACTGGTCCTGCTACACTTCCTCCATAATAATTCCCCTGTGGTTCATTTATCAAAACCAATGACAATACCTGAGGATTTTCTGCAGGTGCAAATGTCAAAAAAGAGGCAATATATTTTCCACTTCTTCTTGGTAATTTTTCAGAAGTTGCTGTTTTTCCTCCAATACGATAACCTGGTATATATGCTTTATTTCCAGTTCCTTCTGAAACAACACTTTCTAATATTTTTTTCATTTGTTCTGAAGTATTTTGAGAAATCACTTGTGTTCCTTTTTCATATTCGAATGTTTGTATTACATTGCCATTTTCATCTAATACTTCTGTAGCAATATGAGGTGTAATTAAATTTCCTCCATTAATAATAGCAGATACCGCTCTTAACAGTTGCAAAGGTGTAATTTGAAATGACTGTCCAAATGACATTGTTGCTAGTTCTACAGGGCCTATATTTTCTGTTTTATGTATAATACCCACCGCTTCACCAGGCAAGTCTATACCTGTTTTTTCACGAAATCCAAATTTTGTCATATAGTCTGCAAATATTTCAGCTCCCATTCTTTCAGCTACAATCATAAATACAGGATTACAAGAATTTTGAACTCCTTGCACAAATGTTTCTGCACCGTGTGTTCTGGGGTATCTCCAACATTTTATTTGTCTATCCCCTGCTACATAATATCCATTGCATACAAAAGAACTTTCTGGTGTCACAACACCTTCTTCCAATCCTGCAGAAGATGTAATTGTTTTAAATGTACTTCCAGGTTCATAAGTATCATTGATTGCTGTATTTCTCCACATTTGATTGAGTGCATCATTTTTTTCTTGTTCACTCATATTTCCCCAAATACTTGCTAACTCTTCATTATTGATTGTAAATGGGTCATTCAAATCAAAACTAGGATAATTTGCCATAGCATACACTTCTCCATTTTGAGGGTTCATTACAATAATAATACCATTTTTTGCTCCTTTTGCCTCTACTGCTTTGGCTAATGTTTGTTCTGCATATTGTTGCACTACAACATCAATACTTGTTACAAGTGTTTTTCCATCTTCTGGAGCAATTCTTTCTTGTGCATTATCTACTGTAAGCCCTCTGGAGTCTGTCAGTGTCAATATTTTTCCGGCTTTTCCCTGTAAATATTCATTATATTTTGACTCCAAACCTATAATACCCTGATTATCTTTTCCTACAAATCCAAGTACTTGAGAAGCTAAAGAAGAATAAGGATATACTCTTTTAATATCTTCATCTACTACAATACCTGGCATTGCTTTTTTTCTAATTTCTAGTGCAATTTGTTTGTCTACTTTATTTTTAATACGTACTAAAGCAACATTTTGTTTTACTTTTTCTAAAACAGTATCATATTCTAATTCCAATATATCAGATAAATATTTTGCAGTTTCTTCTTTTTGTTTTACTTGTATAGGAATGACACTAATGGTATTGACTGTTTCTGTCAGTGCAAGTCCTACGCCATTTCTATCCAATATACTTCCCCTTTTTGGTGCAATCAGTCTATCTCTTGTTTGCTGTTCATATGCTTTACTTTGTAAATCCTCTCCTTGCACCACTTGTATATATACCACTCTAGCAAACAATATTAGCCAACCTATATTAGCTAAAAATAAAAATATCAATAATCTTTTTTTCATCAGTATTGTAATTTTTTCCATAAAAAAACACCTTGCCTTTCTCAATATAGTTCAATATATTGACAAAGGCAAAGGCATATTCATAAAATATTGTTATATTTACTACTCATTTGTAGTATTATCTTCTTCGTCTTCTTTTTCTCCCATTGTCAAAGTGATTTTTGTACCTAACTCTACAGAAACACCATATTTAGGCTTTTGCGACAATACAACACCTTTTGTCTTTTCATTTTCTGCTTCTGCTTCAAAGCCACTATCATTTAATAACGTAACTGCTTCTGTATAAGTTTTTCCTCTTACATCTGGTACTGGCATAGTTCCCTCGTCATCTTCTCCTTTTTCTACATAAAGTGTAATTTGACTACCTTCCTCTAACTGTGTACCACCATGAGGAAATTGATTTACTACTACATTACCTGTTCCTACTGTTTGATAATTCAAATTTTTGCTATCTAATGACAACAGTGTAGAAAAAATATCAGAACCTGTATAGTCATCAACTGTTACTGTACCTTGCTTTTTGGTAATTGTTGTACCATCTTCTGCATAACTTGGTTGTATATTTTTATATTTAATAATACTCTCCATCATCTCTTTTGTCATAGGGACAGGTGTTTGTACACCGTCTTGATAGTTTTCTGGCATATATATCAGTGTTAATACAACATACTGTGGATTTTCTACTGGAAAATATGTTAAACAGCTCAATGCCCATTTATTATTTTGTTTACGGCTACCATTTTGTGCTGTACCTGTTTTTCCACCAATAGAATAACCTTCTATTTTTGCCTTTTTTCCTGTACCTTCTTCAATCGTTGCTTTCATCATAATACGCATAGTATCTGAAGTTTCTCTTGAAATAACACGATTTTGCACTTGAGGCTCATTTTCATAAACAATATTACCATTTTTATCAATTACCTGTGAAACAACATAAGGTTTCATTAAATTACCGCCATTGATAACTGCTGAAAATGCAGTAATCGCTTGTATTGCCGTAGCATTAAAACCTTGTCCGAATGACATTGTGGCTAATTCTACTGGTCCAATGGCATCTTCTGTATATACTGCTCCTGCTGCACTTTCTTCTGCTGGTAAATCAATATTTGTTCTAGAACCAAAACCAAAATCTTTAAAATATTTGTACATAATTTCTTTTCCCATTCTTTGAGAAATATATATCATAGAAGGGTTACAAGACTGTGCTAGTGCTCCTTGTACATCTAATATGTTGTGCCCAGAACGCAAATGGCAACGCATTGTTTCTTCATACATTTCTACTGCACCAGTACAATTAAAAGTATCTTCAGGGCGAATAATTCCTTCTTCTAATGCCGCTGCTACTGTAATAGGCTTAAATATAGAACCAGGTTCAAAAGAACTTGTTACATTAAAATTTCTCCACATAGTATTTTTATAACCTATTTGTTCATCAGTTGTCATAGCTTCCCATTGTTCACGAAATTCTTCATCTTCCATTGCAAGTATTTCATCAGGTTCATTTAAGTCAAATGAACTAGAGTCTGCCATAGCATAGATTTCTCCTGTGTTTGGGTTCATTACCATTATTGCAACTGCTTCTGAAGGCCATTGTTCTGCTGTCTTCATTACAATATTTTCAGCGTACTGTTGTATTGTATAATCAATCGTTGTTACAACAGTATTTCCGTCTTCTGCATCATATTCCTGTCTTACTGCTGTACTATTGCCATCATAAGCAATAAAAGAACGTCCTGGTATTCCTGTCATATATTTATCATAATAACTTTCAATACCCCATTTTGCATCGCCTCTCATAAATCCAATAACATGACAAGCTAATGATTTTAAAGGGTATGTTCTTTTTGTTGTTTGTTCAAAATAAATACCTTTTAATTTTTGTGCTTCCAAACTCTCTTTAATTTCTTTGTCTACACTTTTTGCCAAAACTTTCCAGCTATTATCTGTATATGGTTTATTCGTTGCTGGGTCAATTTGCACACCGTGTCTTAATTCCGTATAATTCAAATCAGGAAACACTTCTTGTAATGCAGCAAATGTTTTCTCTTGTTGTTCTGTTCTTGTTTTTTCATCAGAATTTGGCAAAGCTAACACACGAGAGTCTAATATAACATCATATACAATGGTACTTACAGCAAAAGGCTGATTATTTCTGTCTACAATAGAACCTCTATTTGCTTGTACCATAACATCATAGCGATTGACTTGCTGTTCTTTTGCTCTATTTTCAAATTCTGCTCCTTTCACTGTTTTCCAATAATAAACACGTCCACCCAATATTGTCAAAAATATTACAAATGCAAAAAAAGCAAAATATAATCTTCCCTTAATAGGTGCTAATTTTATCCTTTTTTTCTTCATATATTATACATCATTCCTTTTTAAATAAACCCACTATTGTTCTTACTAAAGCATTTTCTGTGTTTTTATCTTCTGGCTTTTCTGTGTCATCTTTATAGTGAATGGTATAACTCTGTTCTGGAACATCTATGTATTGTATTTGATAAGGTTGTGGCTCTACCATACCTAATTTTTCTGTTGCAATTTGTTTTACAGTATCTAAATCCATTTGCTCTGCAACATCTATTGCTAATATTGCATTTTCGCTTTTTAAATCTGCTAATTTATCTTTATATTTTTGTGTTTCTACTCTTTGTGATGTTACCATAGCACTAGACCACATAAAAGCTAATGTTCCGCAGAAAAAAACACCTAATACTAAAGCTACTTTAATACTATAAGCTCTATTTGCTCTAACCTGCATTGCTAAACTTTTTTTAGCAGATGTTTTACTCTTTTGTACCTTTTTTTTCTTTTTTGTTTGTTTTTTAGGAGCAGCATATTCTTCTTCCATAGGTTCTATATCATATGCTGCACCACCATGTGTATAATATGCTTTAGCATCTTGATACATTTTTTTAGATACTTTTGTTTTTTTAGCTGCCATAATTTATAACACTTCCTTATTTTAGATTTTTTCCAAAACACGTAATTTTGCACTTCTAGAACGATAATTTTGTTCTAATTCCTCCTCGCTGGGCAATATTGGTTTTGTAGTAATGACTTTTCCCATAGGTTTTTTGCCACAAACACAAACAGGAAATTCTTTAGGACAAATACAAGGATATTGTTGTAAACGAAAAGCATTTTTTACAATACGGTCTTCTAATGAATGAAATGTAATAATACAAAATCTTCCTTGTACATTTAATAATTCTATAGAACTCATAATTGTCTTTTCCAACACTTCCAGTTCTTTATTTACTTCTATACGTATTGCTTGAAATGTTCTTTTTGCAGGATGAGGGCCTTCTTTTCTTGCTCCCTTTGGTATTGCCTTTTTAATACATTCTACTAATTCAAATGTTGTTTGTATTGGTTTTTGTATTCTTTGTTCTACAATAAATTTTGCAATTCTTTTTGCCCAACGTTCTTCTCCATATTTCCATATCACTTGATACAACTGTTGTTCACTATAAGTATTTACAACATCATAAGCAGAAAAATTATTTGTATTATCCATTCTCATATCTAATGCTGCATTATTTTGATAAGAAAATCCTCTTTCGCTTTCGTCAAGCTGATAAGAAGAAACACCAATATCTAATAATATACCATCTACTTTATCAATACCTAACTGCTGTAATATTGATTTTATATTTACAAAATTGTCGTGAACAAATGTTACTTTTTGTAAATGTTGTTTTAATGTTTCTTTTGCTGCTTTATGGGCCTGCAAATCTTGGTCTATAGCAATCAATTTTCCAGTCGTCAATTTTTGACAAATAGCAAGAGAATGACCTCCTCCTCCCATAGTACCATCTATATAAATACCATCTGGCTTAATATTCAAATTTTCAATACATTCCTTTAGCAGCACCGATATATGATGAAATTCCATACTTTTACACCTCTAGATGCTTTTTATTATTTTGTTATTTTATCCCTATTGTAATACATATGTAACAAAAATACAAGGACAAACTCATAAACCATTCACTTTTTTCGCCATTTATAGTGCTGTTTTTACACAGTTATGCACAATATCAAATTCTATAATGAAGCTGTTTTTGACTTATTATTTCGATACCAAAGTAGCACAACAGCACCTACTATTAATAGTGCAGACAACAGTTGTGAAACAGCAATGTTTGCTATTTTTAATTGGTCTGTTCTTAATCCTTCAATCCATACTCTACCACAGGCATATCCTAGTAAATATAATCCAAATATTTCCCCATCAAATTTTTTCCTTTTTTTGAATATAAAAAGCAATACAAATACACCCATATTCCACATAGACTCATACAAGAATGTAGGGTGCACTTGTATATATTCTACACCGTTGACTATTACTACTTTTTCCAGTACCGAAGGTGCAATATTATGCACTTGTTCTTTTAAATATCTCATAGCAAAAATATTATCTGTATATCCCCCAAATGCTTCTCTATTAAAAAAATTGCCCCATCTACCTATAATTTGCCCCAAAAGCAAACTAGGTGCTGCGGTATCTGCCACCAGCCAAAAATTCAAATTTTTTATTTTAGTATATACTATTACAGTAATAATACCTGCAATAATCCCTCCATATATTGCAAGGCCACCTTCTCGCAATGCAAATATTTTAAGAGGTTCATTGACATAAAATTTCCAAGAAAATATTACATAATATAATCTTGCACCAATTACAGAAAAAATCACACCAAATAATGCAATATCTACATAATTTTCTGGATTTTGTTGTGTTCTTTTTGCTTCCTGTACTGCCAAAGCTAATGCAATTAATACACCACTTCCTATAATTACACCATACCAATATACATCATATCCAAATATTTGAAATATCACTCTACTCAACTGCTTAATTTCAATTCCCAAATGTGGAAACCATATTTCTGGCATATTTCCCATACAAATTCTCCTTTCTGCTTCTATTTATTTTATTATTTTACAACAGAAACTGTCATATTATTTTTCAAAAAATCTTTCTGAAAAACTCTTTGTACTTCTTCTTTTTTAATACCTTTTAGTGTATGAAATCCATCAAACAAATCTCTGTTTTTTAATGCTAGCTCTAGTTGGCTCATACAAATGGCATAAATAGAATTAAATCCTCTTACCATTCTGCCTACTTGTTTGCTTTTTGCCCTCTCAAAAACTTCTTGTGAAATGCCTTCTTGTTGTATTTTTTCTATTTCTTTTAGCAATAGTTCTGCTGTTTCTTGTGCATATTTTCCTGTTGCTGAAAATGCAGTAAAAGCATATCCGTCACCAGAAAAAAATTCACAGTCTACAGGCTGTTGTATCCATTCCTTTTGATATGCTTTTTCAAAAAAAAGAGAACTTTCTCCTGCTAATATATCCATAGCCATACGCATTAAATAAATCTGTTTTAAACTTTTACTTTCCTCCTGAGGTTTTTGTTTAAATCCTATTTGAAATATAGGTTCTATCAATGACATATCTTTTTGACAATACTGCTTTACTACACTTTCTGGTTCTTTTTCAAACAGCGAAACTGCTCTATGACCATTTGTAGGCTTCATAATTTTATCTGCCATTTCTAATATTTCATCACTTTGTATATCTCCAGCACAAACTAAACAAAAATTTTCAGGTGTATAATAAGCTTCATAGCTTTTTTGAAGAACTTCTTTTGTTACTTGTTGTATAGAATTTACTGTGCCTGCAATAGGATTTTTTACTGTATGATTATGATACATATTTTCCAACAAATTAAAAAACACTATCCAGCTTGGTTCATCTTGATACATTGTAATTTCACTTGCTATAATCTTTTTTTCCTGCTCTGTAGCTTGTTCTGTAAAATGAGTATGTTGTACAAATGACAAAAGCAATTTTAAATTCAATTCAAAATTCTTTTGACAAGAAAAATAATATGCTGTTTTTTGAAAATCTGTAAAAGCATTTGCTGTAGCAGACTGCTTTGAAAACGCTGTAAAAGCATCTCCCCAAGACTGTTCAAAAAGTTTATGCTCTATAAAATGTGCTGTACCTAAAGGCATATTATGTTTTTGTTCTTCTGTAGGTCTTCTATAAACAATGTCATTTGAACCAAATTTTGTACAAAGTACTGCCATTTTTTCTCCATATCCATTCTTGGGAATTATATAACATTTCATACCAGATGACAACTTTTTTGTAATAATAGTATCTCCTATTACATTATTTTCTTTTCTCATTTCCATATTTTTCTACTCCTTTCACTGCAAAAGATAAATGGTATTTAAACATAATTGCTGTGCTCTTTTTTGTACCTCCTGTTCCGTTACTTGCTCTATTTCTTTTATAAATTGTTCTATTGTCCTATTTGTTTTTAGTATCCATTCATTTAATGCAAAATCCATTAAAGCAGTTTGACTGTCTTTCATTGAAATATAATATCGTATCATACTTTGTTTTGCTTGTTCTAATTGTTGTTTTTCTACTGTTTTCTCCTGCAACAATTTCAGAGAATTTTTTATCATTTCAACTGCTTTATCATAATATTGTTTTTCTATACCTGACTTTACCATAAGTATAGGACACAGTCGAAACAAAAAAGAATTGATGTCATAACAAGCTCCTTCTTTTTCTCTTACATTTTGAAACAAAAGTGATGTAGGACTACCTCCAAATAATTCATTACAAATCAAAAGTGAAGCAAATTCTTTTTGTTCTGGCATTACATTAGTATCAAATCCCATTACAATACGACTTTGTGCTGTATGAAGTGTTTGTTTGATTTGTTTTATTTGTTTGTTTTGTTTTAATATCATAGGCTCTGTTTGCCATAAAAAATCACTTTCAAAACGCATTTTATTTGCTAATTCCATCATATCATTTTTTTGTTGTTTTTCTCCTGTCATAAATATTTCTACTTTAGAGTGTTTTATGATATTTTTATAGTGCATTAGTAATACCATTTCATCTATTTCTTTTATATCTTCTATATACCCATCTGCAAATATGCCAAAAGCATTTTCTTTGCACATTTCTTCTAAACATCTTATTTTAGAATATTCTTTTTTATCATCTTGTCTGCTTTTTATTTTTTCTTCTAATATTTTCTTTTCTCTTTGTACTATTTTTTTAGGAAAGCCTTTTGCTTCTTCTAATGGTGCAAATAACATATTCTGCAAAAAATCAAATCCTTGTTTTAATAATTCTTTTTCATATTTTACTGTTTCTAAATAAAAAAATAATATTTGTTCTTGTCCTTTTTTCAATATAGAAATATCAAAAACACTTCCTAACATATCATCCATTTTTTGACTGACTGCCCTTTTAGAAGGATACTTTTTACAACCATTTTTTAATACTTCTGCTAATAATGCTGTTTTTGTCGTATTTTGTCTAGTAAGTGGTATTCTCAAAAGTATACTAATCACATTTGTTTTAAATTGCTTTTCCTCTAAAAAATGAATATGACACTGTTGTAAAGCTTTTTTTTGTTCCTGTATTGTTATTGTCATAGTAATATCACCTCAATATTATATAATTATTTATTCTTTTCCATTCTTCTTCAAAATATCCAAGTAAAAAACAATATATATTTTTCAATTTGATAAAATAGTATGGAAATAAAAAGTAGTATGTATTTTATGTTTTTAGAAATAATAACAAAAAGGTGGTGATAAATATTGGATATTTATATCAAGCCGAATGAAAAAATAACAGTTACAGGCAGAAAAATTGTCTATCTCAAAGAAATAGGAGAAATTTGGATACCAGAACAAAGTACCGCTTGTATAGAAAATTTAGTAGTATTTGAAATACCAGAAAATATAGAAAAAACATATTTAATTAGTGTAATGGATATTATAAAAGCCATTACATTAAAGCTTCCTGATGCTACCGTAAACAATGTAGGTGAAATGGATATATTAGTGGAATATCAACAAAAACAGAAAGCAATTAATAAACTATGGCTTTATACTAAAATTACGGCGATTGCAATTATATTATTTTCTGGTGCTTCTACTTCTATTATGTCGTTTCATTCTGATGCACAAATACCTAAAATATTCCAAAATTACTACTATATTTTTTTTGGAGAATATAATGATATGCCTTTAATATTAGCAATTCCTTATACTATAGGATTAGGTGTAGGCATTATACTATTTTTTAATCATTTTTCAAAAATATATGTTACAAAAGACCCTACCCCTATTGAAATTGAAATGACAACATATGAAAAAGAAACAAACACCAGTATTATTGACGCTTTAAACCGAAAACAAAAAAGTGGTGACAATTTATGAATTTATTTTATACTGTCATATTAGTAGTGTTAGGGCTTGCTTCTGGTGGTGTAGTAGCAGGTGGTATATTTGCCTTTATTTCTGCAATAGGTATTGTGCCACGTATGGCAAAAAGAACAGAAACTCAAAAATATATTCCTTTTTATGAAGATATGATAACATTGGGAGGTATATTTGGTACTACAACATTATTTGTTAGATACCATTTACCCATTGGAAATATTTGTGCTGCTATATTTGCTTTTGCAAATGGCATATTTGTGGGTTGTCTTGCTATTGCTCTAGCGGAAGTATTAAACGTCATTCCTATTTTTTTAAGACGTTCTCGTATTGTAACAGGAATACCTATATTCATCTGTTCTATTGCTTTTGGCAAAATATTAGGTTCTTTACTTTATTTTACAATAAAAGGATTTTTTATAATGAATTAAGGAGGGAATATAATTGGAAGAAACAACACAAGCAAAACAAATGTATGACAAAATGGTAAAAGAGGCTTCTCCTGATAGTCCTATTGTATTAAATTGTATCAAAGCATTTGTGTCTGGTGGCATTATATGCACAATAGGACAACTTTTAAGAAATTATATTGAAACATTTTCACTAGGAGAAGACACTACTTCTTTAATTGTTTGTATTATATTAATACTTTCTTCTGCTATACTTACAGGACTAGGAATTTATGGAAAGCTAGGAAAATACTGTGGAGCTGGCACAATTGTACCTATTACAGGCTTTGCTAATTCTGTAGTATCTCCTGCCATAGAATTTAAAAAAGAAGGTCTTGTATTTGGTATGGCAGCAAAAATGTTTTTAATTGCTGGACCAGTAATTGTTTATGGTACATTGACATCTATTATAGTAGGATTAGTATACTATTTTGTATCTTAAGGCGGTGAAAATATGAAAAGTAAACGTATTGGCACACAAACAGTAAAATTATCTCAGCCAGTTGTAATTGCAGGAACATCTTCTGTTGTTGGACCGAAAGAAGGAGAGGGACCTTTAGGAAATCTTTTTGACAAAGTAGCACAAGAAGCATTGTATGGTGAAGACAGTTGGGAAAAAGCAGAAAGTAAATTTGTCACAGAAGCATTACAATTAGCAGTAGAAAAAGCAGGCAAAAAAATGGAAGATATGGATTATATATTGTGTGGTGACTTGCTTAATCAATGTACAGGTACTACATTTGGTATCAAAGATTTCAAAGTTCCCTATTTTGGACTGTTTGGAGCGTGCTCTACTATGGGAGAGTCTATGAGTTTAGGTGCAATGTTATTAGATGGAGGATTTGCAGAAAATGTTTTAGTAGGTGCTTCCAGCCATTTCTGTGCGGCAGAAAAACAATTTCGTTTTCCTCTTGCACTAGGAACACAAAGACCTCCAAGTGCTACGTGGACAGTAACAGGGGACGGTTCTGCAGTATTATCTAAAACAGGAAAAGGTCCTGTCATTACAGAAATTACTACAGGCAAAATTGTAGATATGGGTGTGACAGATACTATGAATATGGGTGCAGCTATG
Organism: Clostridia bacterium; assembly: GCA_910575055.1. Classification (GTDB taxonomy): domain Bacteria; phylum Bacillota; class Clostridia; order Lachnospirales; family Anaerotignaceae; genus Coprocola. The sequence continues at coordinate 36,211 of CAJTDC010000016.1, read as the reverse complement.
GCTCCTGCAGCAGTAAATGTATTGACAGCACACTTTAAAGATACAGGTAGACAACCTAGTTATTATGATGTTATTGCTACAGGAGATTTAGGTTATATTGGAAAGCAGCTTGTAATAGAACTTATGGCAAAAGAAGGTTATGAAATGGGAGAAAATTTTACAGACTGCGGCATTGAAATATTTGATAAAGAAAATCAAGATACTCATTCTGGAGGAAGTGGCTGTGCTTGTTCTGCTGTAACATTTGCAAGTTATTTTTATAAAAAATTGCAAGAGGGTACCATAGGTAGAATGTTATTTTTGCCAACAGGTGCTTTAATGAGCCCTACCACATCTCAGCAAGGTTCTACTATTCCTGGTATTGCACACGGTGTTGTGATTGAAAGCAGAAAAGAATAGGAAGTGATAATATGGATTTGGTAAAAGCATTTTTAGTGGGTGGTGCAATATGTGTAATAGGACAAATACTCATTGACAAAACAAAACTGATGTCTGGTAGAATATTAGTTATGTTTGTTTGTATAGGTTGTATATTGGGTGGCTTAGGCTGGTATGCTCCTATAGAAGAATTTGGTGGAGCAGGAGCAACAGTACCTTTAACAGGTTTCGGATATAATCTTGCAAAGGGTGTTATGGAAGAAGTAGACAGTGTTGGTTTTTGGGGCATATTTACAGGTGGTATGAAAGCCGCAGCAGGAGGTATTACTGCAGCAGTTGTATTTGCTTTTTTAACTGCACTTGTATGCAATCCTAAAGAAAAATAATATTATAAAAAAATTGAGCATTAATTTTTGCTCAATTTTTTTGTAAATAAAAATAATGTTTGATTTATTTGCACTTTTCACCATAAAATATTATAATAGTATAAAATTCTGTTTTACAATATGAATATAGGGGAAGGAATGATTATTGCTATGGAATATAAATATGAACAAACAAAAGAGTTTGAAATCGAGGAAATGGCAAAAAGTTTAACATTTAGGCAACAAGGACTTTTTTTGTTAATGGCAATAGAAAGAAAATTTGCATTATATAAAAAATATGCAAAAGGACAACAGTGGGATAGAACAGAAAAATTAAATACCTTTTTAGAAGATTGTTGGGATACTATAATAAATGATGCAAAGTATGATTATATTGCACAACGTATAGAATTTCCTGAAAACCCCGATGAGGAAGAAGACCAGCTATATGAATGTTGGAAAGATTGTCCTTCCAATATAATAAAAAATTATAAATACACAATTTGGATAGAAATATTATCTAATATAGTGGGGTATATGTATGGTATAATAGACCAAATAGCAACTATATCATTGCTTATAAAAAAAGATAATAATAATGAGTTAAGAGTTGGAGTCTATAATTTTAGATTTTTAGAAGATTGCTTTGGAAGTTATGCTCCTGAATTATTTGAAAGAGCATTTGAACAAGGCGAAGAAGAATTATTTCAAGAACATGAATTAATGTGCTTGGAGTTTGAAAGAGAAAAAAGAGATATAGAATATTTAAAAACGGAAAAAGATTTACAAAAAATATATCAAAGATACCATATTGATTTACAGGAAAGTATAATAGATGATTATTATTTTGATATTATTAAAAAACAAATGCCCTATAATCAATAGTATAAAAATATAGGAGGTGATAAAATATGAAACAAGAATATATCGCAATTATTAAAGCAGTATATAAATTTTTAAAACAAGGGGAAGAACCTGATACTGCTATGATTGCAAAACAAACCTCTTTCACTAGCCAACAAGTATATGATTTTATTACAGAAATGGAGGAACAACAACTTCTTATTGCATTTGAAATTGATATGTGCTGTGGAGAGGATTATATTGTAAAAGAACTAACACAAAAAGCAAAAGAACTATTATAAATATTGAAAGTGTTATTAAATTGATAAATAATGACATACAAATAACTTTACTTAATTATTTTCTAAAAAAGAACTATTTAAAAGGAGCGTTTATTTTACGCTCCTTTATGATAAATTATAATGTAATTACTGTACCCATCAATTTTACAAATTCTGCTATAATAGCAGAGTCACCTGGCCACGCTGGAGATGTTACTAAATTTCCATCAACAACTGCTTTATCTGCATCTACAGCAACATAAGTACCTCCTGCTAATGTAATATCAGGGCCTACTGCTGGATAAGCTGTTGCTTTTTTACCTTTCAAAACACCTGCTGCTGTTAATATTTGTGGTCCATGACAAATTGCTGCAACTGGTTTATTTGCTTCAAAAAATTCTTTTACAATCTCAATTACTCTAGGTGTTAATCTCAAATATTCTGGAGAACGTCCTCCTGTGATAAACAATCCATTATAATCTGCTGTATTTACTTTATCAAAATCTGCTGTTAATGCAAAATTATGACCTCTTTTTTCAGAATATGTTTGTTCACCTTCAAAGTCATGTATTGCTGTTCTGATAATATCGCCTGCTTTTTTTTCTGGGCAAACAACATCTACTTGATAGCCTATTGCCTGTAAAGCCTGAAATGGTACCATTGTTTCATAATCCTCTGTAAAATCTCCTGCTAACATTAACACTTTTTTCATGATATTATCCTCCTTTTACACATAGACCAAATTCATTTATTTTTATTTATTGCTAATAACAGTATAACGGAATTCGTAAAATATTGCAAATTTTTTTATAAAATGGTATCATAAAAATAGTAAAAAAATTCATTCTAAAAAACTATGTTTTTTATTTATAGGATATTGGCAAAAAGGAGTGTGCTCTTATGGAATTAGAAAAAAATTTACAACAAGCAGCAAATTATTTAAAGCAACATACTACTTTTCGTCCTAAAGTGGGTGTAATATTAGGTTCTGGTTTAGGAAGTTATGGTGATAGTTTAGACAATGCAGATTACATTTATTACAAAGATATTCCTCATTTTCCTGTTTCTACAGTAGAAGGTCATACTGGCAGATTTGCTATTAATGAAAATGTAATTTGTATGCAGGGAAGATTTCACTATTATGAAGGTTATGATATGGAACAGGTTACATTTCCCATCAGAGTAATGAAACTAATAGGAGTGGAAAAGCTCATTGTAACAAATGCTGCAGGTGGTGTAAACAAATCATTTACTTCTGGTGATTTAATGCTCATTACAGACCATATCAATATGTTAGGAAAAAATCCTTTAATTGGCAAAAATTTAGATAGCTTTGGCATTCGTTTTCCAGATATGTCAGAAGCATATTCCAAAGAATTGATAAACGAAGCAAAACAAATTGCAAAAAATATTGATTTATCATTAAAAGAAGGTATTTATATGTATTTCTCTGGCCCTAGTTTTGAAACGCCTGCAGAAGTACGTGCCGCTAGTATATTAGGTGCAGATGCTGTAGGTATGTCTACTATACCAGAAGTGATTATTGCCAATCATTGTGGTATTAAAGTGTTAGGTATTTCCTGTATTACAAATATGGCAGCAGGTGTTATGGAGCAACCTCTTTCTCATATTGAAGTAATGGAAACTACTGAAAAAGTAAAATCAAAATTTGTAGAATTTGTAGCACAGTTGATACAACAATTTTCAAAGTAAATTATAGTAGGGGGATTTCCCCCTATTTTTTTGAAAGGAATGATACTATGGCAACAGTAAGTGTTTGTATGATTGTAAAAAATGAACAAAAAGTATTACAGCGTTGTTTGGAAAGTTTAAAGGGTCTTTATGAAGAATTGATTATTGTAGATACTGGTTCTACAGATAACACCAAAAATATTGCTTCTGCCTATACAAACAAAATATATGATTTTGTATGGACAGATGACTTTTCTGCTGCAAGAAATTTTGCTTTCTCTTTATGTACACAGCAATATATTTATACTGTAGATGCTGACGAAGTGCTTGACGAAACAAACAGAAATAAATTTTTACTTTTAAAACAAAATATACTTCCTGAAATTGAAATTGTACAAATGTATTATGTCAATTCCAAAAATGAAAACAGTGTATACAATTTTCAAAAAGAATTACGACCAAAATTATTTAAACGATTAAGAGAATTTGTATGGATAGACCCTATACACGAAAGAGTACGTTTACAACCTATTGTATATGATAGTGATATTGAAATATTACATATGCCAGAAGGAGAACATACTAACAGAGATTTAAGCATACTTACAAAATTAGCACAGCAAGGAAAAGTATTTTCTGATACACTTTTTAAAATGTATGCTAGAGAATTATTTAAAGCAGGCACAACACAGCAGCTTACAAAAAGCAAACCTTACTTTTTAAATGCCCTTGAAAACAATACACTAGGAGAAAAAAGACAAATTTGTCAAATTATATTATCTAAAATCGCACTGACTGAAAATAACATACACAGTTTTTTTAAGCATTGTATTAGTCAAAAGACAGAAGGCATTACAAGCGAAATATGCTATTTATTAGGAGAATATTTTTATACACAAAATGATATAGAAGAAGGACTTTCATGGTATCAGTATGCACTGGAAACACTTCCTTGTATGGATATTCATTGTTGTGGTGATAAAGCACTTTTTGCTATAGCCAAATGCTTTGAAACATTAGGACAAAAACAGCAGTCACAGCATTATATGCAAATGGCTCAAAATTGGACACCTCCTGAACAATCAGACTAACGCAAATACGAAAGGAATGATAGTATTATGATACAATATTTCAAACAATTTCAGCAAACTATAGAAAACAACAAATTAGTTTTTATTGCTGTAATATTATTTTCTATACTATTTCCTTGTATCAACTTTGTTACCTTTTTCATTCTTTCATTTAAAATGATTGATATGCCTATTTATCAATTATTATGGATAGCATTTTATGCCATCATCTTCAATATCATTGTACTTCGAAATCATACACTATTGAGAATAGCATTGATTGTCATTAACGTAGCCTCTTTATTTTTGTGGTATTTTATTTCTCTTATGGGAGGGTTATTTGGTATATTTACAAGTTTATGTTGTTCTGTAATTCCTTTTTTCCCTTTTTGGGTAAATTTTTTTCGATAAAATTCAAAAAGGCAGATATCTTTTTTGTATTATCTGCCTTTTATTTTTATGCTCTTGGGTGTGCTTTTGCATACACTTCTTTTAAAGTTTCTTTCTCTTTTTTGACATATATTTGTGTGGTAGAAATATCAGAATGTCCCATCATTTCCTTTACAGACTGCAAATCTGCACCATTTTGTAATAAATGTGCAGCAAAAGAATGTCTTAACATATGTGGTGTAATATCTTTTTTAATATTTGCTTTTTCAGCATATGCTTTTAATATTTTCCAAAATCCCTGCCTAGACAAAGAGCCTCCTGAACAATTTAAAAAAAGTTCATTGTTATTTTTATTTGCTCTATATTGTCCTCTTTCCAATAATACTGGTCTGCTTTGTGCCAAATACTCCTGTATTGCTTCTTTTGCTCTACTACCAAAAGGTACTATTCTTTCTTTTTTACTTCCTTTACATTTTATACAACTTAAATATAAATCTACATCATCTACTTTTAATGACACCAATTCCGAAACTCTTATTCCTGTAGCATACAACAATTCCAGCATTGCCTTATCTCTTAACACTCTTGTATCTTTCTCATCTTTATCTGGCTGTTTTAAAAGTAATTCCACTTCTTCTAAAGTCAAATACTCAGGCATTTTTCTTTTCATTTTAGGTAGTTTTATTTCCACTGCAGGATTTCCAGAAAATTCTCCTATATTATTCAAATATTGAAAAAATACTCTCAATGATGCTATTGTTCTTGAAATAGTAGTATCTGCCTTTTTTTGTTTTTTCATTTCATATGTATAAGCTAATATTGTTGTTTTATTTACTGCACTAAAATCTGGTATTTCCATTTTATTTAAAAATTTTATAAAATTTTTTAAATCTCTGCCATAGGAAAGTATTGTATTTTCAGATGCGTCTTTTTGACTTTTTAAATGTGATAGAAATGATGTCACTTTTTGTTCCATATTTATATACTCCTTTTTATTATAAGATGACATAATGTCAGTTTTTGTTATTTATTATACTCTATTTCAATAAAAAAGTCTACATAAATATACCATCATTTTAAAAACACTCCTAACATATTTATAAAATGGCTTGACAGGTGTACCTCTACAAAAGAAGCGATTGCTATTATCAATATCGAGCCCCAAAGCAATATAGCATATTCTGTCCATATTCTTGTCACTTCTCTTTTTAATGCTCCTTTACCAGACTGTCCCTTTTTTTGTTCCATCCAAAAACAAAAAGCAAGCCATGTCATAAAAAAATAAATAGGCAGCAATATCAAATTTTGAGGTAGTATCGCACAAATTATAGCAAATATTCCCTTTGCTTGATATGTCATAAAAAGCACTGCTGCAGTATATCCTAATGAAATGCCCCTAAAAGCTAATATACCTGCTGAAAGCACTGCTCCATAATAAAAGCACCCTCCTAACCATATCAATACATCATATTTTAAATATTTTAAAAATACGCTCCAAACAGTAGGTGTATTTTGCTGTTCTGTTTGAAACAATATGTTTATGCTTCCTTGCAATGTTTCTCTTTGTTCTAAAGACAGTCCATTTGCTAACAACGCTCCTGCTATAGTAGAAAATAAAAACAAAAGGCAAATCATGACAGCCATCATTTGCCTTTTTTGTTCTTTGTTTGTATTCCTTGGCATATAATTCCTCCTTAAGACAAATTACTCATTTCTTGTCCTATTTCAAATCATATGCACTATATTACAATATTATGTTTTTTTATATTATTTTTCACTTATCACAATTAGTTTGTTTTAATTTTTGGGATTGATAAGCATAAAGGAGTAATATTGTTTTTGCATCTTTTATTTCTCCTTTTGAAACCATATCAAGTGCTTGTTCTAATGTATATTTTTCTACTTCTATAAACTCATCTTCATCAAAATTTTGATGTCCTTTTTCCAAATTTTCTGCAATATACAAATACAGCACTTCCATACAAAATCCTGGTGTGGGATACATTTCACATACAAACTGTAATTGTTTTGCTTTATATCCTGTTTCTTCTTCCAATTCTCTTTTTGCACAGTCATAAGCTTGCTCTTTTGTTTCCATAATGCCTGCTGGCACTTCCAAAAGCATTTTACCGAAAGGATGTCTATATTGACGCACAAGTATTACATTTCCCATATTATCTACAGGCAATACTGCTGTTGCTGCCCCTCTTTCCACCACTTCTCTAAAAGCGGTATTTCCATCGGGTAATGTAATTTCGTCTTTTTTTACAGACAAAAAATTCCCTTTATATGCTATTTCGCTTTTTACTACTTCATAACTCATAGTATTCTCTCCCTATTTATTTTAACTCTTTTATAAATTCTTCTATTCTATCCATACCTTTTTTTATCAATTCCATAGAAGTCGCATAGGACAAACGAATATAATCTTCCATACCAAAATCTGCACATGGTACCACTGCTACATATTTTTGTTCCAATAATGCCTGTGCAAAATCTGCTGCACATTGTATTTGTTTTCCCTCTGCTTTTTTACCATATGTTTGTGACACATCTACAAATAAATAAAATGCTCCTTCTGGTTTGAGTGCAGAAAGCATAGTAATATTTTGTTCTCTTTCAAATATATAATCTCTTCTTTTTTTAAATTCATTTGTCATATCTTCTACACATTTCTGAGAGCCTTTTAATGCTGCTACAGTTGCCTTCTGTGCTATAGAATTTGGATTTGATGTCATATGAGATTGTAAAGCACTAATACATTTTGCTACTTCTTTGGGTGCTGCTGTAAAACCAATTCTCCAACCTGTCATAGCATAGCTTTTTGATACTCCATTTATTACAATTGTTCTATTATAAATTTCTTTTCCTAATGAAGCAATACTAATATGTTTTTTATCTGGTTCATATATCAATTTTTCATATATCTCATCTGAAATGACAAAAATATCTTTCTCTACAGCAAATTCTGCTATTGTTTTTAAGTCCTCTATTGTAGAAACCATTCCTGTTGGATTAGATGGACTTGTAATTACAATCGCTTTTGTTTTTGGTGTATAGGCATCAATCATTTCTTTTTTAGTCATCATAAAATGATTTTCTTTTTTGGTATATACCATTACAGGAACACCTCCTGCAATTTTTACCATTTCAGAATAGCTCAACCAATAAGGTGCAGGTATGATAACCTCATCTCCTTCATTAAGTATTGCCATAAATGTATTCATAAGAGAATGTTTTGCACCATTACTAATAATAATTTGTTCTGGCTGATATATTATGTTATTGTCTTTTTTTAATTTTTCACACACTGCTTGTCTTAATTCCATTGTACCAGATGCTGGAGTATATCTTGTTTCTCCGCTTTTTATGGCTTCTATTGCTGCATCACAAATATGTTGTGGTGTATCAAAATCTGGTTCTCCTACTCCAAATGTAACCACATCAATACCTTCTGATTTTAATTGTGCAGCTTTTGCTGAAATTGCTAATGTAGAAGATGGTTTAATTTCTAATGCTCTTTTTGATAATTCCATATCTTTTCTCCTTTTTATTACTACAATTTTATATCCTATACTAAAATAATATACTACATTTCGAATTACTTTATTGTATATATTAGCACTGCAACATATTGCTTGTAAATATGAAATGCTATATTTTAACATTTTTTAGAAATAAACCATATGATTATTTCTTATTTATTTGATTGCTTTTTCTATATTCACTAGGGCTCATACCCATTTTCTGATGAAATATTCTCGAAAAATATAATGGGTCATCATAACTTACAGAATGTGCAATGATACGTATAGACATTGTAGTATTTCTTAACAATATACAAGATTGTCTTATTCTATAATCTAGCAAATAACTTTGTACAGAAACATTTGTAAAAGACTTAAATATACGATGCAAATAAGAACGATTGATATTTAAATGATTTGCAACATCTTCTATTCTAATAGGGTCACAATAATGTTCTTCTATGTATTGTAATGCTTCTTCTACATAATCTGACTTTTTTTCATTTATGCTGTATTGTTTATTAGGAAATTTATTAGCCAAATAAAAAAGATATTCATACAATATACTATTCATAATTAAATCTCTATTTTGAGGCAATTTATCTGCTTCAGACATTTTTTCGTGATATTGTATCAGTTGTTTATCTTGTCCATAATGTACTACAAGTTGTTCTAAAAGTGATGTTCTTTTTAAATATCCTTTTATTTTTATTCCCTGCATACCTATCCACGTATAACTCCAAGGATGATATTTGTCCGCTTCATAATAAATCAATTCATCAGGGCATATTAAAAAAGCATCTCCCTTTTTCAGTCGAAATAATTTTCCTCTTGTTTTATAAATTCCCTCTCCACTTAACACATAATGTATCAAATAACCATTACGTAATATAGGACCATAGCTATGTTCTGGTTCACAATTTTCATAACCACAAGTATATATCATAGCATCTATATTTCTAAAAAAATCATTCGAAAAAATATAATCTATCATATTATTCCTCCTTTTTTGATTATCATAGAAAATATTGTCATAATGTTCAATGTCTAAGTCACATATCTCCATATACATTATATTATAACAGTGTATAATTATAGATACAATAAACAAATGAAAAAACGTTTTTTTACCGTAGCTATGGGAATTTTTAATGTAAAATACTTCTCTAAAAATAACAAAGGGGGATTATAATATGGACGCAAATAAAAGACAAAGATATGAAAAAATATCCATAGAACTTACAAAACTTGTTGGTGGAAAAGATAATATTCAAGGTGTAGCACACTGTGCCACACGTTTAAGAATTGTTTTAAAAGACAACGACTTAGCAGATTTAAAAGCAATAGAAGATGTTGACCTTGCAAAAGGCGTATTTGTGGCAGGTGACCAAGTACAGATAATATTTGGTGCTGGTCTAGTAAATGACGTTTATGAAGTATTTGCAGAGCACAACAATATGAAAAATATGAGTTTAAGCGATTTAAAAACAGTAGCGAATAAAAAAATGAACCCTCTGCAAAGAATTATAAAAGCACTTTCTGACGTATTTGTGGATATTATGCCAGGCATACTTGCTGCAGCACTTTTGACAGGACTTTCAGGTGTACTAGGAAATTTTGACTTCGTAAAAGCAAATGAAACACTTTTCGGCATTAACAGATTAATTAATATTTCATCAGGAGCAATATTCGGTTTTCTACCTTTAGCTGTAGCATACAGTGCTTGTAAACGTTTTGGAGGCAGACCTATATTAGGTATTGTAATAGGCTGTATTATGTTAAGCGATAGTTTAGCAAATGCTTATTCTGCAGCACAGGGTACTGTAGAAGTTACAATATTACATATTTTCGGGCTAGGCGTAAAATTAGTAGGTTTTCAAGGTGGTATTATTGTAGCGTTGCTTATGGGATTTGTTACAGCAAAATTAGACCTATTTTTCGAGAAAAAAGTTCCTGAAGTAATACGTCTTTTAATTTCTCCATTACTTACTACATTAGTAGGTGCATTACTTCTGTTCACTATTATTGGTCCTGTAGGACGCGGTCTTTCTTCTGGTATTACAAATGCTTTAGTATGGATGACACAAAATTTAAGTGTAGTAGGATATGCTGTATTTTCTGGTTTACAACAATTAGTCGTTATTACTGGCTTGCATCATATATTTGGAGCAATAGAAGCACAACTTTTAGCCGATACAGGAAGAAATTTTATAAATCCTCTTATGTCTGTAGCAATTATTGCACAAGGTGGTGCGGTACTTGGTTATCTTATTATGCACAGAGATAGTGCAAAAACAAAAGAATTATGTATACCAAGTTTTGTATCTGTATTATTTGGTATTACAGAACCTGCATTATTTGGTATTAACTTGAGATACCGTTTTCCAATTATAGGAGGCTGTATAGGCGGTGCTTTAGGTGGTGTTATTGTTTATTTAACAAATTTAGCAGCACTTGGTTTTGGTACTACTGTTATACCTGGTATTGCTTTAGCTGACCCAACAAGCAATGGATATGTAAATTATATTATTGCACACGCTGTTGCCATTGCAGGCGGATTTATTATGACATTAATATTAGGCAAATTTATGGACAAAACACCAGCAGAACCAGTAACAGAAACGAATACTTCTAATGCAGCACAAACACAACCAGCAGAACCAGTTGTATTTGACATACCAGATAAAGAAGAATTCTTTGGCTATGCCAAAGGAGAAATGATTGCTATGGAAGATGTAAAAGATGAAACTTTTGCAAACAAAATATTAGGTGATGGTGTGGCAGTGATACCAGAAGAAGGAAAAGTATATGCCCCAGCAGATGGTAGAATTATAAGTATATTTGACACAAAACACGCTATTTGTTTTTCCAGTAACTGCGGAACAGAAATATTAATTCATATTGGAGTAGACACTGTTAATTTGCAAGGAAAATATTTTACACCTCATGTCAATACAGGAGATATTGTAAAAAAAGGACAGCTTTTAATTGAATTTGACAAAGAAAACATTCAAAAAGCAGGTTATGATACTGTTATTCCTATGATGTTTACAGACTTTCCTGATGGAAAAAGATTAGAAGTTTCTGCACCTGGTGCTATGACAGTAGACACAAACATAGCAAATGTTTATAAAAAAGCATAAATGATATAAGAATTGAGGAATGAGCATGAATAAAAAATTGATTTTTTTAGATATTGATGGTACATTAGTTTCCGAAATGCTTCCACCATCTTACAATGTTATTGAAGCAGTAAAAGGAGCAAGAGCAAACGGTCATAAAGTATTTTTGTGCACAGGTAGAAATATGCCTATCATAGGAAAAGAAATTATTGATGTTGGCTTTGACGGCATTATTGCTAGTGCAGGAAGCCATATTGAAGTAGAAGGAAAAGTGCTTTTTGACCATATTCTTCCAGAAAAAACCATACAAGAATGTTTGTCTGTATTCCATTCACACGGTATGTATTGTAGAATTGAAACACCAGAAGGCATTTATACAGACCCTCAAATGGAACAGTTGCTCAAAACAGCAAAGCCAGACAAAAAAAATTCAGAGCTTATTCGTATGCAAAAAGAAATTGAAGCAGGCATTAATATACTGCCTTATCAAAAATATCCTTGCAATGGAGCATACAAAATATGTTTTACTAGCACCAATTTAGAGGCTATTGAAAAAACAAAACAATATCTTAGTGACAGATTTTGTTATGCAGTATATCCTTATGCTAACACTACATATTGCTTTAATGGAGAAATTATCCCTAAAGGCATTGACAAAGGCAATGCTATGTCATTTGTTTGTCAATATTATGGTATAGATATAAAAGATACCATTGCATTTGGGGATAGTATGAACGACTACGAAATGATGAAAGCAGCAGGGGTAAGTGTTGCTATGGGAAATGCTTGTGAACAGCTCAAAAATATCGCTGATGTGATATGCGGCAATGTTTGGGAAGACGGTGTTTATTACGAGTTCCAAAGAATGGGACTTTGTTGACAGAAATAAAATAATTTTGTAATATAAATTAAAATCTCCTGTTTTTATAGACAGGAGATTTTAACAATAAAATAGAATGAGGTATAGTAATATGGCGATTATAATAGATAAAAAACATAGCACTTTTACATTACAAACAAAAAACTCTACTTATCAAATGAAAGTAGATAAATATGGTGTTTTGCTTCACTCCTATTATGGTGAAAAAACAGATAATACAGACAAATCTCTTTTATACTATCAAGCAGACAGAGGCTTTTCTGGTAATATTTATGAAGCTGCAAAATCAGATAGAACATATTCTTTAGACTCTCTTACACAAGAATATAGCGGATTTGGCATAGGAGATTATAGAATTACTGCTTTAAGAGTGCAAAATGCAGACGGTAGCCAAGCAACAGAATTACGCTATGCAGGTTATCGCATAGAAAAAGGGAAATATGCTATTGATGGATTACCTGCAGTATATGCAGAGCATACACAATCAGAAACACTTATTATTTATCTTCAGGATGTTTATACTAATTTAGAGCTTGCTCTTTATTATGGCATACTAGAACAATTAGACATTATTACTCGTGCTGTCAAAATTACAAATAAAGGAAAATCTGATATTATATTACAAAAAGCTGCTAGTTGTCATTTAGACTTAGAATATGGTGATTTTGATTTTATTTCTTTTTATGGTAGACACGGTATGGAACACAATATACAAAGAACAAAAGTGCATCACGGTATACAGTCTATAGGAAGCGTTAGAGGTATCAGCAGTCATCAATATAATCCATTTGTAATGCTGTGTGAAAACAATGCCAATGAAACAATAGGTAGTTGTTATGGTTTTTCATTTGTATATAGTGGAGAATTTTTAATTGAAATAGAAAAAGACCAAATCGATAGAACAAGATTAATTTGTGGTATTCATAGTGATAATTTTAAATGGACATTACACAATAATGATATACTTTGGCTTCCAGAAGTTATTATGACACATAGCCAATATGGTACAGGTGGTGTTAGCAGAAATTTACATAAAGTCATAAGAGAACATATTTGCAGAGGAATATGGAAAAACAAACGCAGACCTATTTTAATAAACAGTTGGGAAGCTGCTTATTTTGATTTTACGGCAGAAACGCTTGTCAATATTGCAAAAGAGGCATCTCAATTAGGTATAGAATTATTTGTTATGGACGACGGCTGGTTTGGCAAAAGACAAGATGACAATAGCGGACTGGGAGATTGGTTTGCTAATGAAGAAAAACTTGGCTGTACATTAAAACAATTATCAAAACGTATTACTACACAAGGTATACAATTTGGTATTTGGATTGAACCAGAAGGTATTTCTGAAGACAGTGATTTATACAGAACACACCCTGAATGGGCTGTACAAATTCCTCAAAGAAAACCTTGTTTAAGCAGAAATCAGTTAATATTAGATTTTTCCAGAAAAGACGTACAAGACTATATGATACAAACCATATCTGACTTAATTACAGAAGCCTCTATTAGCTATATCAAATGGGATTTTAACAGAGCTATTTGTGATAAATTCAGCAACTTATTACCTCCAGAAAGACAAGGAGAATTTTCTCACAAATATGTATTAGGTTTATATAGAGTATTAGAAAAACTAACAACAAAATTTACAGAAGTATTATTTGAAAGTTGCGGAGGTGGTGGTGCAAGATTTGATACTGGAATGCTTTATTATACACCTCAAATTTGGGGCAGCGACAACACAGATGCTATAGAAAGATTAAGCATACAATATGGTGCTTCTTTTGGCTATCCTATTTCTGCTATGGGTACTCACGTTTCTGCTGTTCCCAATCATCAAACAGGGCGTGTTACACCTCTTTCTACGAGAGCCTGTATGGCAATGTCTGGTACATTTGGATATGAACTTGATATTGCAAAATTGACAGATACAGAAAAACAGCAAATTAAAAAACAGATTGCTGCATTTCAAAAATATTATACTCTGATACAATATGGTGATTATTACAGAATATCTACTCCATTAGAAGGTACTTGTACTGTATGGGAATTTGTAAATACCGATGGTACAGAAGCATTAGTAAATGCAGTTTATCATCATGTACAATCTAATGCTGCACCTGTCAGAGCAAAAGTTTATGGTTTAAAAGACACACAATTATATCAACTTTCATTAAATGAATATTTTACAGAACAGTGTCCCGAAAAACAACTTCCTTATGGTTTTCGCTCTGGAGAATTGATTAGTGGTGCTTCATTAAGACAAGTCGGTTTTATTATACCAAATGCAGTAATTGATTTTCAAGCATGGCAAATTTATATCAAACAATGTTAATCACTAGTAGAGGCAGAATAATACTATTTTGCCTCTACTAATTCAATTATCGTTTTCTTTGCATATAAATTCCTACTATTCTTCCTATTACCGCTGCTACAATAACAACACCAATACCAAAAAGTCGTATTGCAAGTAATGGCTTTATCTGTTCTACAGGTGTCACAAATAATTTTCCTTTTTCATTTAATTGATATTTCATATTATATTGAAAAATATGGTCATCTATTACAATATCATTGTCATTGTATTGCTTATTTTGTTCTGCATATAACTGCAAAAAATAATATTGCTTCCATTGATTAAAATATAAACTTTTTATATAAGTTGCTACTGCTTGTTCTCCTTTTTCATTTTCAAAAAATATCGTTTTACTATTGCTATAATTAAATTCTTCTGTTATATTACCTTCTGTTATTCCTTTTTGAGCAATGGCATTTAAAAAATGATTTTCAATATTATTTTCTGCTATGGTATGTATTGTCATTCCGTTTAAAAAAAACATTACTGCCACAACTGCTATTATGAAAAAAAGTATTGTAATGATACGATTTATTTTATTTATCATATTCCACCTCAAAAATAGTATTATTTTAATAAAAAAGCTTGAGGTTTTATTTTTCCTCAAGCTCCAAAATATTTCTATTTTGCATATTCTACGGCTCTTGTTTCTCTTATCAAATTTACTTTGATTTGTCCTGGATATTCCAGTTCTTCCTCTATCTTTTTTGCAATATCTCTTGCTAGTAATGTCATATCGTCATCACCCACATCTTCTGGTACAATAACAATACGCAATTCTCTACCTGCTTGTATTGCAAATGACTTTTCAACACCTTTAAAGTTATCTGCAATTTCTTCCAGTTTTTCAAGCCTTTTAATATAGGACTCTAGCGTTTCTCTTCTTGCTCCAGGTCTTGCTGCAGAAATTGCATCTGCTGCTTGTACTAATACTGCAATAATACTTTCAGGCTCAACATCGCCATGGTGTGCTTCTACTGCATTAATAATAACTGCAGACTCTTTATATTTTTTACAAAGTCCTACACCTATATTCACATGAGAGCCTTCCATTTCGTGGTCAACACTTTTTCCTATATCATGCAACAAACCTGCACGTTTTGCTACATTTGTATCCATTCCTAACTCTGATGCCATTAATGCCGTTAAATGTGCTACTTCTATAGAATGTTTTAACACATTTTGACCATAGCTTGTACGATATTTTAGTTTTCCTAAAAGACGTATCAATTCTGGATGAAGTCCATTTACACCTGTTTCAAATGTAGCTGCTTCTCCTTCATCTCTTATAATGACATCTACTTCTTTTTTTGCTTTTTCAACCATTTCTTCTATACGTGATGGGTGTACACGTCCATCTACAATTAATTTTTCAAGTGCAATTCTTGCAATTTCTCTACGAATTGGGTCAAATCCAGACAATATTACTGCCTCTGGTGTGTCGTCAATAATTAAATCAATGCCTGTCAGTGTTTCCAATGCTCGTATATTTCTTCCTTCACGCCCTATTATTCTGCCTTTCATTTCATCATTAGGCAGTTGCACTACAGAAACAGTTGTTTCTGCAACATGGTCTACAGCACATTTTTGTATGGCATTTGCTACAATCTCCCTAGAACGTCTATCCGCTTCCAGTTTTGCTTTGCTTTCCATTTCTTTAATCATAACAGTGGCTTCATGTTTTACTTCACTTTCAACACTTGCCAATATATAACTTTTGGCTTCTTCTAGTGTCAAACCTGATATTCTTTCCAGTTCCTGCAAGCGTTTTTGCTGCAACTGTTTTACTTCTTCTTTTTGCCTTTCCAGCTCTTCCATTTTTTTAGACATTTGTTCTTCTTTTTTTTCATAAGACTCTACTTTTCTATCCAAAGCGTCTTCTTTTTGCAACAAACGTCTTTCATTTCTTTGCAATTCATTTCGTCTGTCACGTGATTCTTTTTCTACTTCGTTTTTCATACGAATACTTTCTTCTTTTGCTTCTAATAATATTTCTTTCTTTTTCGCTTCTGCATTTCTTGTCGCTTCATCTACTATTTTGTCTGCTCTTTCTTCTGCTACTCCAATTTTTGCTTCTGCGATACGTTTTCTATAATGAAAGCCTATTGCAGCTCCAAGTAGTATTCCCACAATAATGCCTATTATAGCAATTAACCAGTCTATGAAAAACACCTCCCCTACTTCTATTTTTTTCGTTGTATTGTATCAAAAAAAATGGTATTATTTTTCCTGAAAAGATTTATTTTTTTGTGCAAGATACACCCCTTCTATTTTAGAACGTTTCTATACTCATGTCAAGACAGAACTTAAAAGCTCCTTTTCTGTTTCGTATTGAAAAACGCTTATAAAATTTTTCCATCATCAAAATGACAGGATAGGTAGTAATTTAAGATAGCTTATTGCCTGATAAATCAGAATTATTACTTCACATTAGCCGTTTAGGTTTTCGCCCGCGGATAAATAACATATTCAAATAATTTTCTATACAATCAGCCGATAAGAAAATACTGTCATCAAATAACGTATAAATGTTTCCGCTTTCAGCAGCACAGGTTATTCCGTCTGGTTCAACAGTCCCTACTGGAAATAGTTTTTCACCTACCGCCTGTTCTGCCGTTTTCAAATCAATTACGATGTCAATGTCTAAAAAAGCAGTCCACGCATCAAAAGTAAATGTTGCTTCGCTGTAGGTATCAATAGATTTCTTTTCTCTTAAATTATTTAATCTCTCCAAAGGACGCAGATACCATTTCTCCAAACGATTGACATCACCATCGCATTTTTCTAAAAAATATTGTCCAGATTTTGGTGAGCACTCTCGAAACTTTATGCCGCCGAATAAGTGTAAAATTTCCCTCACATACTCAAAGCATTGAATGTCACTTTTTTGTTCTATTTTTTCTATCCAGCTATCTGCTAAAATAAAATTCCTTTTTTCTGTCCAGCTGTTATCTATCAAAACGAAATACACATATTCGTCTACTAAGGAGATATTCATATAATTTACTGCTCCATATTCTGATTTATTAAATCTATATTTTCACACTTTCTCACATCAAACATTCCAAACGCTATAGTATCATTTTCTACACAGATTATTTTTTTATTAAACTCTTTTTCTAACTCTTTTTGAAATACTTGTTGTTCCCCACAAAATGCACGCAGCACTGCATTATTTGCTTCTACTACAACATTTTGATAAATTGTATTTTCAAATAATGCAATTACTTCTTGTCTTATTTGTGCTACAACAGCATATAAAGAAGGTACTCGCCCTACACCATCACAGCATTTACATTTTACTGTCATTGTCTGCTGTAAAGAAGGTCTTGTCTTTTTTCTTGTTATTTGCAAAAGTCCCAATTCTGTCATACCTACTACTGCTGTTTTAATATGGTCTTTTTTGACAGCCTGTTTTACTGCTTTTATTACTTCCTCTTTATATTCTTTTTCTGCCATATCTATAAAATCAACAATAATAATGCCTGACAAATTTCTTAATCTAAGCTGTTTCGCAATTTCTTCTGCCGCTTCCAAATTTGTTTTTAATATCGTTTTTTCTAAATTCTTTTTGCCTGTATATTTTCCTGTATTAACATCAATTACAACACAAGCCTCTGTTTGTTCTATTACAATAAATCCGCCGCTTTTGAGCCATACTTTTTTATCTAATGCTTTTTGAGACTGCTTTTGTACATAATATTGTGCAAAAAGAGAGCCTTTTTCTTTTGACAACACTACATTGTTATATTCTTTACTAATTTCTTCAAAAACATTTTTATCATTTACTACGATTTCATCTATATTAGCTGTATAAATATCTCTTAACTGTTTTAATACTACATCACCATATTCATATAACAATGCAGGAGGTTTTGCATATTCTCCCTGTTGTTTTATTTTTTCTGCTTTTTTTATAAGCATATCTATTTCTGATTGAAATTCACTTTCTGTTTTTGTTTCTCCGTTTGTTCTTACAATGACACTATAATTTGAAGGCAATATATTTTGTACACACTTTTCAATACGTGCTTTTTGTTGTTTTTGTTCTATTTTTTTTGATATGCCGATTTCCCCTGCTCTATCAGGCAATAACACCACAAATTTTCCTGCCAATGAAATATTATCTGTCACAACAGCTCCTTTTGTAGCTACAGCATCTTTTTGTACTTGTACTATAATACTATCTCCTACTTTAGGCTTTTTACTTTTTTGTTCTGGTTTATCTTTTTGTGCTCTAGTATTGCCATAATAATAATACGCATTTTTTTGTTGTCCAATATTTACAAATGCAGACTGCATACCAGACAACACAGCCTCTACTCTAGCAGCATAAATATTACCTACAATACTTTTATTTTGTTTATTTTCAACAAAGTATTCTACTAACTCTCCTTCCTCTACAACGCCTATATTGATTTGATGTGTAGAACAATCCACCAATATTCTATTCATATTTTCCTCCAATACTTCGAACACCTATTTCTTCTCCTAGTGCTAGCCAACCTTTTCCTTCTTCTTTTCTCATTAAATCCAATCTATGATATTTCATATAATATTTTTCAAATTCTAATCCCAAATACTCATAAAAACTTTTTATTACAGGTTCTGGTTTTAAATTTCTTCTGCTGCCTGCTGCCAAATACAAATAAATTTTTATTTCTCTTTCATCAGATATATTTTTCATATCAAATATATCTTTTCTAATATCTGTTATTTTTTCATTGTTTTTTGTCTTTTTCATAACGAATATTTCTTTTTGTGCTAAAAATTCATTTATATTTTTTTCTAACAGTTCCTTTGTTAATTTTTTATCCGCATAAACAATATATTTTGCTCCATCAATAGATGCCATAGCACTTTGTGCTTTTTGCGTTATTAGTACACTGTCCAGAACTTTTACCCCTTTAGGCAATGTTTTATTTAATTCATTCATTACAAATGCAGGTTCTATTTTTTCTGCCATTTCAAAATCACCATATTCTCCTTCACTTGTTGTACCTAATGTCAAAGGATTTGCAAATGACAGAAGCTGATGAGGATTAAATCCTTGTGAATATGCTACAGGCAATTTTGCCCTCTTGATTGCTCTTTGAAACAATCTCATAATGTCCAAATGTCCTATAAATTTTACTTCTTCTCCTTTTGTAAATTTTACTCTATATATAAAATGTTCTTTAGGTTTTGTATATCCCTTTTGACTATAGTCAATTTGTTTTTGCTCATTCATAACAAACACCCCTTCCAAAACATTTTGCACCACAATGAGAACACTCTTGTCTGCAATTTGGTGTTACTTCTTCTTTTATTGCTTTTTCTCTTTCGTTTATCAAAAACTGTTTTGAAACTCCTACAGAAATATGATCCCAAGGTAATATCTCATCATAACTTCTTTCTCTATTAGCATAAAAAGCTGGGTCAATGCCTGTTTCCTCAAATGCCTGTATCCATTTATCATACTGAAACAAATCATTCCAACCATCAAATTTACAGCCTAACTGCCACGCTCTATAAATTGCTTTTGCTACTTTTCTATCTCCCCTTGCAATAACACCTTCCAAAAAACTCAATTTTACATCGTGATATTGATATTTTAACTGTTTTTTTGTAATTTGTTTTTTCACTGTTTTTGCTTTCTGCAAAAATTCATCAAATGTATTTTGTGCGTCCCATTGAAATGGTGTAAATGGCTTTGGCACAAAACAAGAACTACTTGCTACTACTTGTACAGGTCTAGGGCGTTTTTCTTTTGGTAATTCATAATATTTTTCAACAATTTTTTCTGAAAGTTCTGCAATACCTTTTAAATCTTGTTCTGTTTCTGTGGGTAGTCCTATCATAAAATACAATTTTACTCTTGTCCAACCCCCTGAAAAAGCAAGTGCACATCCTCTTAATATTTCCTCTTCTGTCAAATTTTTATTTATAACATTTCTTAATCTTTGTGTACCTGCTTCTGGTGCAAATGTCAATGAACTTTTTCTTACTTCTTGTATTTTCTCCATCAATTCCAATGAAAAAGCATCTATTCTTAATGAAGGTAATGACAAACTTACTTCTTCTTTTGAAAATTCTTCTAATAAGCCATTTGCTAATTCTTCAAAACAAGTAAAATCACTTGTACTTAATGAAATTAATGATATTTCTTCGTGTCCAGAATTTTTTACTAATTGTTCTGCTTGTTTTAGCAATGTTTGTGCTGTTTTTTCTCTTACAGGACGATATACAAAACCTGCTTGACAAAATCTACAGCCTCTAATACAACCTCTAAATAATTCCAATGTTACTCTATCGTGTACTACATCTATAAGAGGCACAAGTTGTTTTTCAGGATAATATACCGTATCCATATCTAATACAACTGTTTTTTGTATGATTTTTCTAGCATTTTTATGATTGGGTAAAAAAGAGGCAATTTCTCCATTTTCTTTATAAGTCACATCATAATATTTTGGAATATATATACTGTCAAACTGTAATAGTTTTTCTAAAAATTGCTGTTTTGTACCACCTGCTTTTTTATTTTGTTTGTACAATTCTAATATATCATCATACAATACTTCTCCTTCCCCTAAATAGAAAAAATCCACAAATTCTGCCAAAGGCTCTGGATTATAAGCACAAGAACCTCCACATACTATAATAGGGTCTTTTTCTGTTCTATATTTAGAAAAAAGAGGTATTCCTGCTAAATCTAACATATTCAACACATTGGTATAACTCATTTCATATTGTAATGTAAAACCTAAAAAATCAAAGTCTTTTATATCTTGCTGTGTTTCTATAGAAAAAAGAGGAATGTTATTTTCTCTCATTTTTTGCTCTAAATCTGTCCACGGTGCAAACACTCTCTCACAATAAGTATCTTCTCTCCTATTTAAAAAATAATATAATATTTGCAAGCCTAAATGTGACATACCTACTTCATATACATCTGGAAAACAAAATCCAAAGCGTATATCCACTTTATTAGGGTCTTTTACTACCATATTAATCTCATTTCCTGTATATCTTGCTGGCTTTTCTACTTGTAATAGTATTTCATCTGGTATACGATTTTTCATGCTTTTTCCTCCTAAAATTTCACACAATATATTCATAATACCCCATTTTATCAAAAATTGCACGAAAAATATCACTGAAATAAAAAAAGACTGCTTAAAATAAAACAGTCTAGAAAAACGTTAATTCTTATAATAAAGTTTTTTGTCCAACTTTTTTTCAAAAAAGTTAGTAGGTGTAGATAAAGTCCACAAAAAATCCTTTATTGTCTCAATATATAATCAACAAAAATATCACTCACCATTTCTTTTAAATCTTCAATGCTATATTCTTGTTCAGAAGTTGTCACATTTACTATTAACACAACACCTTCTTCTTTCTCTGTTTTACTTTTCAAATATCCTGCAAAATTTGCACTACTATTCATAGTATTGTTTTCATTTTCTGTATCAGAAATGATTTCAAATATGCCATAAGGTGTATAATTACCTGTGTTATATTTACATACATTTTCAAATGTTTTTTTCAATATATCATTTATTACTAGTTTTGTTTCTATTGACATAGTAAATGGCTCATCGCTTTGTTGTTCACTATCTGCAAATGCACGATATACTTGTGCAATATCTTTACCACTTACGATTGTTTTATATCCCATCAGTGCCGCTAAATCATCATCTAACATTACACCAATGCTGCTTAAATCATACAATATCTCCTCTTTTTTATCAAAGCCTTTCCATATATTAATTACTGCTGGATTATTTAATAGTTCCATACTTTCTAATACTGTTTTTGTTTCTCCCTCTGCAAAATTTTCTTTGGAACGACAATACTCTCCATTATATTCTGCAACAGAAACATCAACACTTTCTTCTAACAAAACACCATTTTCTATAAGAGAAGCATACACTATAGGTTTTAATATATCTCCTGGTTCAAAGTTATCATTTATATCTCCATAACTTCCTAAAACTTCTCCAGTTTTTAAATCCATTAACAATATTGTCCAGTCTAAATTTTCTACATTTTCACTAACTATTTGAGCAAAATATTCATTATAACTTATACTTTGTTTTTCTTCATTCGCTTCATTATCTGTTTCATTATTTGGATTATTTGGTTCTTCATTATTTGGTTCACTTGTACTATTGCATCCAGCACATAACAATACTAAACAAAATATTAACAATACTGCAATTTTTCTTTTCAGTTTTTTCATAAAATTCCTCCTTCTACTGAAAACTATATTTTTAGTGCACTACAATTATAGATTACTATACTTTGCTACAAATTGCAATACTATTTTTATAATAAATTTAAAAACCTTTCAAACAGCATTATTACTATTTGAAAGGTCATTATTTTTTTATTCTTCTTCTTTTTCGGCAGTAATAGTATATACAAAATCGGCATATTCAAATACTTCTGCATTAATATGTTCTCCTGTTAACATTACGTCCATATAAGAAGCCCTTTTACATAATGCAGATTGTACTTCCTCCACTGAAATATATCCCTTTTCTAAAGCGTCTAATATGCCATTTAATATTAATATATCACATTCGCCTGTTTCTAATATTTTTTTTGCAAATGTAAAGCCAACTCTGATTTCATTTAAAATTTCTTTTTTTACACACTCATCTGTTTCGTCAATACAATCTCTTGCTTTTTCAAAACAGAATACTCTAAAATCAGGCTCTAATTTTTTTAACGGCGTTATCTCTGTTTTATTATCATAATCCATAAACTGTATCATTGTCACAGAATGACCTTGACCCAGTTGCCTAATCCCTCGCCCTATTGCAAGAGATGTTTTGCCTTTTCCACTTCCATAATAAACAAATACATTGCCTTTTCTCACTTTTCTTCAGCCTCCATATACTAAATAATACAAAGGCAGGCAGACAACCTGCTTTTTTTATTTCGCTTCTACATGGAAACTACCTTTTTCTGTACCATTTACAACATAATAACAGTTGCCCTCTTCTGGTTTATAGTACAAATCTAATTCTCTCATATCTTTAATTTTTCTTCCTTCTTCTTTCCACACCAATTTTGCCTCATCTTCTAAATCTTTTGCTGAAATCGTTTTTCCATAAAATTCTATATTTATGTTCGCTTTCATATTGAAAACCTCCCTTATTTAATATCATAATCTTTTTGTTATGATACTAAACTTTTATAAAAATGTCAATGTTTGATGTTCAAAATGAATGATTTCCCATTGATTTTTGTTTTTCTCTTTTATCAGATGCAACTTCTATTTTTGAAATAGAAACTTCATATGCTATTCTTTCTTCTACAGTATCTTCTACTTTTTTCTGGTATTTTCTACTCTGGACTCGTCCCCATATTTTAATATTTTCTCCTACAGATAAATTAGACAAATATCTTGCGTTTCTTCCCCACGCAATACAAGGAATATAGTCTGATTTATTATATGCTCTATTTACTGCCACCAATATATCACAAATTTCTCTACCAAAAGGTGTTTTTCTATATACAGGAGGTTTGCATATAAATCCATTTAAAAATATTTGATTTGGATTTTGCTCTGTATCTTCTTCCAATAAATTAATCTCTCTTGCAAATATTGTAAGCACTAATTTATTTTTTTTATTGCCATAATTATTATAACTTCTTAATTGTCCTATTACTTCTACTCTCGTACCCAATTTTAAACTTTGTTTATCAATGAGTCTTTCCGATACTGTAATAGGCAATATATCTTCATTATCACTCAGTCTTTCTGAAGAAATTTTAAATAAATAAAATCCTTCTCCATATACTTCATGACTAAATTCGCACTCTTCTATTATTTTACCTGCAATATAAATGCTATTATTTTCTAACAATCCTTCTGTATGCATATCCAAATCTCCCCTCATTGTTTATTAGACCGCTTTTTTATACTTTTAAAAAAAACATTTGTCCTTTTTACAACCTTTTTTTTGAAATTAACAAACGGTTCTTTTTTTACTCTGTATAGTATCCTATTCTATTTCTTTTATCTTTAGAAGCGTTTTATTTCATCTTTATATACCATAAAAAACCATTCTCTCTATTTATTTCAAATTTCACCAATTTCTACATCAGCGGCAATCAATGTGGTAATGGCTGCTAATGCACCAGAAACGCTTTTTTGTCCCTGCTCCAATATCAACGAAAATTCTTGTGGCTCAAAAATTTTGCCTGAAACAGTAGGTATATTTCTCTGTATACAACATTGTATTTTACTGCTTTTCTCATCTCCCATAGGCTCCAAATAGCTAGAAAGCGTTACACTTGCTCTATGATTTACTCCGCAAGTAATCAGCCTATTTCCTGTTTTTAATTTTAGAGGAAAAACTCTTCTGTCATCTGTATTAACTACTAATATAGTGTTTTTTACCAAACAAGCAATGTCTTCTTTGGTATATTCATAGTTTTTTGTACTTCCTAAATGGATAAAAATAGAAAATGCTAAATTTCTATTTTTACAATATTTTACTGTTTTTGCGTATACAGGTACTAAAAAAAGCGAATTTTTACTGCTTTTTGCTTTTTGATATGCTTCTTCAAATTCTTTTTCTTTTTTTGTTCCACAAAAACATACATAATCTTTACCATACTGTTTTACAAAATATACTATCTGCTCTATTGTTTGTTCCTTTAAATTCTCCCCCAATATACCAATGCACAACATAAATACAGCCCCCTTTTCTTTTTATGTGAAGCTACATTTATATTTTGTCCATTTCTGTAAAAATATGCAGTGCCAATATTAGACTTATCCTTTTTTAAATTACAAAAAGCCTTACACTTGTAAAGCAGTGCAAGACTTTTTATTCATAGCAAAATGATATTTTTAATACTGCTCTACTATTTTGAATATGATGGGATATTTAAAACTTTCATTTGTTTTTTTTACTCATCAACTCGTCGGCTGTTACGAAAGACAAAAGCAATCTTTACACAATCAATAGCAACAACCATTGTATATTCCTTTTTTTGATAAACCATAGGTACTCCATTTCTTTTTACTATGACAGCATTTATTCTCTTGTTTGGTTTCATCCAATAAGAAAGGAAATAAAAATCTTCTGTACTACAAACTGTCCATTCATATTCCATGAGCGGTTTTATAAAAAAATCTCCCTCACATTGAAAAAAATCTAACACTTGCTTTTGCGTCTGTATAAATTGTTGTACCGCATCTCCATCTTTTGTCATTTGAATCCTCCAAAATCTACTAAAACCTAGCTAATTATATGGTACAATCTTGTTTTGGTTTTGTCAATACCTAAAAAAATACAACATTTTTTTGCATTTTTTTATGCAATAATTTATAAAATAGCACTAACATTTTTGACTTTAAAAACTTACTTTTTTGTATATTTTTGTTTCATTTTTAAACAAATTTGTAAAATATTAGTAATATTTTTTCATTAAAACTTCTGCAAAACTTTTTTTAAGTACTTTGCTGTATAAGAATTTTCTACATTGCAAATTTCTTCTGGTGTACCTTCAGCTATAATTGTTCCTCCATAATTTCCTCCTTCTGGTCCTAAATCTATAATATAATCTGCCGTTTTGATAACATCTAAATTGTGCTCTATTACGACAACCGTATTTCCTCCTTCTGTTAATCTTTGTATTATTTTTACTAATTTATGCACATCTGCTGTATGAAGTCCTGTTGTTGGTTCATCTAATATATACATTGTTTTTCCTGTGCTTTTTCTACTTAATTCTGTTGCTAATTTTACTCTTTGTGCTTCTCCTCCTGAAAGTGTTGTAGAGGACTGTCCTAACTGCACATAACTTAATCCTACATCATACAGTGTCTGCAATTTATTTTTTATTTTGGGTATATTTTCAAAAAATGTCAGTGCTTCTTCTACTGTCATATTTAACACATCAGATATTGTTTTTCCTTTGTAATGTACTTCTAATGTTTCTCTGTTATACCTTTTTCCACAACAAACATCACAAGGTACATAAACATCAGGCAAAAAGTGCATTTCTATTTTTAATATACCATCACCTGCACACGCTTCACATCTGCCTCCTTTTACATTAAAGCTAAATCTGCCTTTTTGATAGCCTCTCATTTTTGCTTCTGTTGTTTGAGCAAATAATTCCCTTATCATATCAAAAAGTCCTGTATAAGTTGCTGGATTACTTCTAGGTGTTCTTCCTATAGGTGACTGGTCAATATTGATAACTTTATCCAATTTTTCTATTCCTAACATATTCTTATGTTCTCCTACTCTTACTCTTGCTTTATTCAAGTCTCTTGCTAATCTTTTATACAATATTTCATTTACAAGAGAACTTTTACCAGAGCCACTCACTCCAGTAATACAAGTAAACAATCCTAAAGGAATACTAACATCAATATTTTTTAAATTATTTTGTTTTGCTCCTACTATTTTTAATATAGCATCTTTTTGTATCTTTTTTCTTTGAGAAGGAATTTCTATTTTTTTCCTGCCGCTAATATAATCTCCTGTAACAGAATTTTGACATTGTATCAAATCCTGTACTTCACCAGCAAATACAATTTCTCCTCCTGCTTTTCCTGCACCAGGACCAACATCTACTATAAAATCAGAAGCAAGCATAGTATCTTCATCGTGTTCTACCACAATAAGAGAATTCCCTATATCTCTTAAATGCTTTAATGTACTGAGTAATTTATCATTATCTTTTTGATGTAATCCTATGCTTGGCTCATCTAATATATACACAACACCTACTAAACCAGAGCCAATTTGTGTTGCAAGACGTATTCTTTGTGCTTCTCCTCCTGAAAGTGTACCCGCAGGTCGGGACAATGTCAAATATTCTAATCCTACATCAATTAAAAATTGTATACGTGCGTTGATTTCTTTTAATATCTGTTTAGCAATTTTAGTTTGCTTTTCTGTTAATACTAATTCTTTAAAAAACTGTTGTATATCATTTACAGACATTTCTGTTACTTCTGATATATTTTTATTTCCTACTGTAACTGCAAGCACTTCAGGGCGAAGTCTTTTTCCTTTACAAGCAGGACAAGTAATATTTGTCATATATTCTTCATATTCTACTCTCATTGTTTCTGATGTTTCTTCATATCTTTTTTGTAAATTATTCACAATACCATCAAATTCATATTCATATGTTCCAGTTCCTCTAAAATTAGTATAAGTGATATTGACTTTTTCTCCTTTTGTACCATAAAACAGTATTTCTTTTGCTTGCTCACTTAATTCTTTAAAAGGGGTATCTAATGAAAATTTATATTTTTCAGCTAAAGCGTCAAAAAGCACACGACTCATACTTTCTTTATTACTTCCCATAGACTGATATCCTGGTGCAGCAATCGCTCCCTGTAATATACTCAATTCTTGATTTGGCACTATCAAATCTATATCAAATTTCATTTGTCTACCTAATCCTGTACAAACAGTACAAGCACCTGCTGGATTATTAAATGAAAACAATCTTGGTTCTATTTCTGAAATATTGATACCACAATCAGGACAACTAAAATTTTGGCTAAATATCAATTCCTGTTCTCCCATATTGACATCTACTATAATCAGTCCTCCAGAAAGTGCAGAAACTGTTTCTAATGACTCTGTTAATCTCTTTTGCATATCCTCTTTTACTACCAATCTATCTACTACAATCTCAATATTATGTTTTTTATTTTTTTCTAATGCTATTTCTTCTGACAACTCATATAATATATTATCTATTCTCACTCTTACATAACCGCTTTTTTTTGCATCTTCCAGTAATTTCATATGTTGTCCTTTTCTACCCCTTACTACTGGTGCTAGTAATTGCAATTTAGAACGTTGGGGCAATGCCATAATTTGGTCTGCTATTTGGTCTATTGTCTGTTTTTTAATTTCTTTGCCACATTGAGGACAATGTGGAACACCAATTCTAGCAAAAAGCAATCTCAAATAATCATATATTTCTGTTACTGTTCCTACTGTAGAACGTGGATTATGGCTTGTTGTTTTTTGGTCAATAGATATTGCTGGAGAAAGTCCTTCTATATATTCTACATCTGGTTTTTCCATTTGTCCTAAAAATTGTCTTGCATAAGAAGACAGCGACTCCACATATCTTCTTTGCCCTTCTGCATAAATGGTATCAAATGCAAGTGATGATTTTCCAGAACCACTCACTCCCGTAAACACTACAAATTTATCTCTTGGTATTTTTAAATTAATGTTTTTTAAATTATGCTCTTTTGCTCCTCGTATTACAATTTCATTTTTAGACATTATTTTACTTCCTTTCTAAAGCATTATTCCATCGCTTTTTTTAGCTCTAGTATTTTATCTCTCAATTCTGCCGCTACTTCAAACTCTAAATTGATTGCTGCTCTTTTCATTTCTTTTTCCAATTTATTTATTTCTTTTTGTAATTCTTGTATGCTCATAGACTGAGGGTCTTTGTCAAAATCAAATTTATTTTTCTTTTCTACTGCTTTTGTTGCGTGTATTACATCATATACTTTTTTTATAATTGTTTTTGGTATAATGCCATATTCTTCATTATATTTTTTTTGTATTTCTCTTCTTCTCTGCGTTTCTGTAACAGCTTTTCTCATACTTTCTGTTATTACATCAGCATAAAGTATTACTCTACCTTCTGCATTTCTTGCTGCTCTGCCTATTGTTTGTATCAAAGAAGTTTCAGAACGTAAAAATCCTTCTTTATCTGCATCTAATATCGCTACAAGAGATACTTCTGGTATATCTAAACCTTCTCTTAATAAATTGATGCCTACAAGCACATCAAATACATCTGTTCTTAAATCTTTTATAATTTCTAGCCTTTCCAATGTATCAATATCAGAATGTAAATAACGTACTTTTATATCAGCCTCTTTTAAATATTCTGTTAAACGTTCTGCCATTTTTTTAGTAAGCGTTGTAATCAACACTTTTTGTTTTTTTGCTGTTGTTTTTTGTATTTCTACAATTAAATCATCTATTTGTCCTGTAATGGGTTTTATCACTACTTCTGGGTCTAAAAGTCCTGTAGGCCTGATAAGCTGTTCTGCTATTTGCTGTGAATGTTGCTGTTCATATACGGAAGGCGTTGCTGATACAAAAAGCATTTGATGAATATGCTTTTCAAATTCCTCAAATCGCAATGGTCTGTTGTCTAGTGCTGAAGGAAGTCTAAAACCATACTCTACAAGTGTTGTTTTTCTGGACTTGTCCCCCTCATACATTCCTCTAATTTGTGGTATAGATACGTGTGACTCATCTGCAATTATCAAAAAATCATCTGGAAAAAAATCAATTAATGTATATGGTGTTGCTCCCGCTTCTCTTAATGACAAATGTCGTGAATAATTTTCTATGCCAGAACAAAATCCTATTTCTTTCATCATTTCAATATCATAATGTGTTCTCTGTTCCAATCGTTGTGCTTCCAACAATTTGTATTCTTTTGTAAACTGTTTTACACTTTCCTCTAATTCTTGCTCTATTCTTGTAATTGCTATTTGCAGTTTATCTGCAGGTGTTACATAATGAGAGGCAGGAAATATTGCAACGTGATTTCTTTCTGCTAATACTTTTCCTGTTAATACATCAATTTCTGTAATTCTATCAATTTCATCTCCAAAAAATTCTACTCTGATAGCGTGTTCATTACTTGCTACAGGAAATATCTCTACTACATCTCCTCTTACTCGAAATGTTCCTCTTTCAAAATTGACATCATTTCTATTATATTGTATTTCAATCAGTTTTCTTAACACATCATCTCTATCTTTTATCATATTAGGGCGAAGGGAAAGCATCATTTCTTCATAACTTTTAGGGTCGCCTAAACCATAAATACAGGAAACACTTGCTACAATAAGTACATCTTTTCTTTCCAGCAAAGCTGCTGTTGCAGAATGTCTTAATTTATCAATTTCATCATTGATAGCAGAGTCCTTTTCAATATAAGTATCTGTACTAGGTACATATGCCTCTGGCTGATAATAGTCATAATAAGATACAAAATATTCCACTGCATTATTAGGGAATAATTCTTTAAATTCATTGTATAGCTGTGCAGCAAGTGTCTTATTGTGTGCTATAACAAGTGTAGGCTTTTGTAATTTCTCTATAACATTTGCCATAGTAAACGTTTTTCCAGAACCTGTTACTCCCAACAATGTCTGATATTGCAAGCCTCTTTGAAAGCCTTCTGCTATTTTTTGTATTGCTTGAGGTTGGTCGCCTGTTGGTTTATATTGTGAACTTATTTTAAAATCCATGCCTTTAAAACCTCCTTATTTTAAATTTTTTCAGCTTAAAATGAACTTTTTAACAAAGTTATTTTTACATTATTTACCTAAAAAATACCCTTTTACGAATTTAGGTCACAAAAACCATTTTACAAATTATTTCACACAAAATATACTCATATTATATTCGTTTTTATATTTTACCATAAAAATGAAAAAAGTACAGAACATTTATTCGAATAAATATCTTATACCTTTTATATTAAGGTTAAGCCCCCTCACAACTAAGCAATATAAAATAATAAAATATTTTAAACAAAAATATATTGACATTATCCATTAAATTATATACAATTTAATTAACAAGGGAGCTTATGTGCTAGGCTGAGAAGAAGTAAAGAACTTCGACCTTTATAACCTGATTTGGATAATGCCAACGTAGGGAACGTTTATTGATAGTAAATTTACGTGAGATACTTTGGTATCTCTTTTTCTTTTTGCGTTGAAACTTCTAAATCTAAATTAATATTGTAAACAGTTGAGATTGAACAAAAGTTCATGAAGGGGTACACCACCACGGGCGTATTCTTTTGTGGACTTTTTTTAATGGCTGTTTTTAGAAAGGAGGAAATATATGATTACAATTAATGGAAAAAATATTTTTTTGGAAGATGGCTATATTTTAGCAGAATATTTAAAAAAAAAGGAGTATCCTATACAACGCATTGCTGTAGAAATCAATGGTAATATTATACCAAAGTCAAAATATGATACTACAATATTAAAAGATAACGACATTATAGAAATTGTAAGTTTTGTAGGAGGAGGTTAATGTGTATACAAAAGAACAAATACATCAAGCATTCGTAGAAAGACATTCTCTCTATGTGCAACAACTATTGTATAAAGGAAATGTAGCAATTGTAGGCTTAGGTGGTTTAGGTTCTAATGTAGCAGTTGCTCTGACACGTATGGGAGTTGGACATATCCATATTATTGATTTTGATATTGTGGATATTACTAACTTAAATCGACAGCAATATTTTTTAGAACACATTGGTATGTATAAAACAGAAGCACTAAAACAGCAACTTTTAAAAATTAATCCTTACATTGATATTGAAATAGATTGTACTAAAATAACAGAACAAAATATTAAACCATTACTTTATAAAAATGATATTATATGTGAGGCACTGGATAATCCCGAAACAAAAGCAATGCTTGTTAATAATGTGTTAGAACATTTTCCAGAAAAGAAATTAATTGCAGCATCTGGTTTAGCTGGTTATAGTAGTAGCAATGATATTCAAACTCGTAGAATTTCTAAAAACTTTTATTTATGTGGTGATGGAATGTATCAAGAAAATGGATTAATGGCAGCAAGAGCAGCTTTATGTGCTTGTCATGAGGCGAATATGATTGCAAGGTTATTATTAGGAGAAGAAAGTGTATAAAAGAAAGGAAAGGATAAAAAATGAATTCTGATAAATTAATATTAGGCGGATATGAATTTACCTCTCGTTTTATATTAGGTTCTGGAAAATTTTCATTAGAATTAGTAAGTGCTTGTATTGAAAAAGCTAGAGCAGAAATTATTACATTAGCACTACGTCGTGCAAATGAAGGAGGACTTGCAAATATATTGGATTATATTCCTAAAAATATAACATTGTTACCCAATACATCTGGTGCAAGAAATGCAGAAGAAGCAGTACGTATTGCAAAATTATCTCGTGAAATAGGTTATGGTAATTTTATAAAATTAGAAGTTATTCGAGATAGTAAATATTTATTGCCTGATAATTACGAAACAATTAAAGCAACAGAAATACTTGCAAAAGAAGGTTTTATTGTTATGCCTTATATGTATCCTGACTTAAATGTAGCAAGAAGTTTAGTTGATGCAGGTGCTGCTTGTATTATGCCTTTAGCTGCTCCTATTGGTTCTAATAAGGGACTTTCTACTAAAGATTTTATACAAATATTAGTAGATGAAATTGATTTACCTATTATTGTAGATGCTGGTATTGGCAAACCATCTCAAGCCTGTGAAGCTATGGAAATGGGTGTAGCAGCCGTTATGGCAAATACAGCTATTGCAACAGCTGGTAATGTAGCAGTTATGGCAGAGGCATTTAAAAAAGCTATTGAAGCTGGAAGAAGTGCTTATTTATCTGGTATAGGAAGAATTATCAATAAAGGAGCAAGTGCATCTTCTCCATTAACAGGTTTTTTGCAGTAATTAAGGAGGAAAGCAATATGGAATATATAAATAAAAGTATTTTAAATGAAAAAATACTAGAGGATTTGAAAAAAAACAAAATTGACCATATGACTTATTTACCAGATATGGAAGTATTAAAATCTGATATTATGGATAAAGTATTAAAAGCTGTAAAAAACTATAACTATTATCGCTATACAAAATCAGACGTTCTATATGCTTTAGAAAAAGAAAATCTTTCTCCGGAAGATTTTGCAGCATTATTATCTCCAGCAGCAGCACCTCTATTAGAAGAAATAGCACAAAAAGCACGTATTATAACAAAAAAACATTTTGGTAATAGTATTTATATATTTACACCTATTTATATTGCAAATTATTGCGAAAATTATTGTATTTATTGTGGTTTTAATTGTCATAATAAAATCAATAGAGCAAAATTGAACGAACAAGAAATAGAAAAAGAAATGAAAGCAATTTCTGAAACAGGGCTACAAGAAATATTAATATTAACAGGAGAAAGTCGTACAAAATCAGATATAACATACATCGGAGAAGCCTGTAAAATTGCTAGAAAATATTTTAAATTGATTGGCTTAGAAATTTATCCAGTCAATTCAGAGGAATATGCCTATCTGCATAAATGTGGAGCAGACTATGTTACAGTATTTCAAGAAACCTATAACGCTGACAAATACCAAACATTACATTTATCTGGACATAAACGTATTTTTCCTTATCGTTTTTATGCACAAGAAAGAGCATTAAAAGGTGGTATGAGAGGAGTAGGATTTGCAGCACTTCTAGGATTAGATGACTTTAGAAAAGATGCTTTTGCAACAGGTTATCACGCTTATACATTGCAAAAGAAATATCCTCATGCAGAAATTGCATTTTCTTGCCCAAGATTACGCCCTATTATTAATAACGACAAAATCAATGCAATGAATGTTCATGAAAAGGAATTGCTTCAGGTCGTTTGTGCTTATCGTTTGTTTATGCCTTTTGCAAATATTACAATCTCTACAAGAGAATGTGCTAGAGTTCGTGACAATATGGTAAACATTGCAGCAACAAAAATTTCCGCTGGAGTTAATACAGGTATTGGGGAACACGCAGATGATATTGCATCAAAAGGAGATGGTCAATTTGAGATATCTGATGAACGTTCTGTTTATGAAGTGTATCATACTCTTTTAAAAAATCATTTACAGCCAGTGATGAGTGATTATATTTATGTATAAATATAATATTAATTTTGAAAATATTATTGCAGTTACTAACAGAAAATTGTGTAAACGACCATTTTTAAAACAGATAGAAAAAGTTTGTCAATATTATCCCAAAGCAATTATATTGCGTGAAAAAGATTTAATGGAAAAAGAATATGCCATATTAGCAGAAGAGGTTATTAATATATGTCGTACATATTGTGTTTATTGTATTTTACATACTTATATTGATGTTGCAAAACAAATGAATTGTAATGCAATTCATCTACCATTGCCACTATTACGAAAATATCAAAATCAATTACAGAATTTCAATGTTATAGGGACATCTGTTCATAGCATTGAAGATGCAATAGAAGCAGAAAAAATAGGAGCAAGCTATATGATAGCAGGACATATTTATACTACGGAATGTAAAAAAGGCATTATGCCCAAAGGACTTATATTCCTAAATGAAATTTGCCAAAACACTTCATTACCTGTTTATGGAATTGGAGGAATAAAATTGCATCAACAACAAATAAACGAAGTGATGAATTGTGGTGCAAAAGGTGCTTGTATTATGTCTGGAATGATGGTAGTATAATTTGTTAAGAGAGTGTTTATCTAAATATGATAAACACTCTTCTTTTTATATATTTAACAGCATATCAGCTTGCATAAAAATGAAATGTTACTGAAAATTATTTATATAATTTGTTTGAAAAAAGAAAATTTTAAAAGGAGCGTAAAAGAACGCTCCTTTATTATTGTGGGATTATTTCATAGCATTTTCTGAAAATTCAGTTACTATCATATCTTTATAAGGAATACGAGCAGAAAGTTCACCGCCTTGCTCCATAATGTCTTGTATAAGCGTAAAGCCGTCTTCATCAAAAAGTGTATTTTCTTTCCAAGTGTCTTGCTGTTTGTAACGTTCTATAATTGTAGTAAGTGTTTCTATATCAGTATCTGGAAATTGAGGAAGTATTACTTGAGCGATTTGTTCTGGAGTATGTTCTTTTACCCAAGTTTGTCCCTTTTGTATAGCATTTGTAAATTTTTGTATTACTTCTGGATTTTGTTGTATATAATCGCTTGTTGCCATATACACTGTATAAGGTACATAACCACTTGCTGTACCTAATGAAGCAACAATATATCCACTTCCTTGCTGTTGAAGTGCAGTAGCAGTAGGCTCAAATTCTACAGTGTAGTCACCTATATCTCCAACAAATGCACCGGATGTAGAAGTGTATGAAATATTGTTTATCAATTCCATATCTACATTAGGAGTAATACCATTTTGTTTAAGTACATATTCTAGCACCAATTCAGGCATACCACCAATTCTGCCTCCTATAATAGATTTTCCTTTCACATCACTCCATTTAAAATTTGGCTCTGGCTCACGTGAAACAAGAAAATTACCAGCTCTTTGGGTAAGTTGACTAAATTGATTATATTACATAAAAATGGGAGGGAGAATTTCTCCCCCTCATTTCTAAAAATTAGATATAATCAATTCTTTATACACACCTCTTTTGCCATCATTAAGAGATAAATTATTACTCCTTTCTACTCCTTGTATATCAAATCCATCATACAACTTTCTTATAAAAT
>CAJTDC010000015.1 GCA_910575055.1 Clostridia bacterium | reverse complement strand
CAGTTGTTATGCGTTTTACGCATTACGCAAGGAACAGAGGGTTATACCCGCAAAGGAAAAACCACCAGATTGTCTGGTGGTTGCTTTTTAGAATTATTCATTTTTTGTATCTGGTTTTGGGGCAGCAGGTTTTTTACCTGTCAAAACACCTTTAGGACATTTATTTGCACAAATACCACATGCTTTACATTTATCATAGTCAATTACTGCTAAGTTATCAACAACGTGTATTGCATCAAAAGGACAATTTTTTTCGCAGATTTTACAAGCAATACAACCTGCGGAACATACAGCATTTACATTTTTGCCCATATCTTTAGAAGAACATTGTACTTTTACTTTCTTTTTTACAGGAAGCAATTCAATAATATGTTTTGGGCAAGTAGAAACACATTTTCCGCAAGAAACACATTTATCTTTGTCTATTACAGCAATGCCATTTACAATTTCAATTGCACCAAAAGCACAAGCTTTTTTACAGCTTCCTAAACCAAGACAACCATAAGTACAGCTTTTTGCACCGCCACCAGCTAATTGCATAGCCATAGTACAGTCATCTAAACCAAAATATGTATATTTTTCTTTTGCTATGTCACAAGTACCTTGACATTTTACAAATGCTGCTGTTGGTTCTGCTGAACTAGCTTCTACACCCATAATAGTACCTATTTTTTCAGCAACAGCTGCACCACCAACAGGGCAAGCATTTACGGGAGCTGTACCAGCAACAATAGCCGCTGCACAACCACCACAGCCAGGAAAACCACAGCCACCACAGTTTGCACCAGGCAATGCTTCAAGCACTTCTCCGAGTTTTGGGTCTTCTTCTACAGCAAACAATTTGCCTGCATAACCAAGGCCTGCACCAAGAACAACACCCAAGCCGCCAATG
The DNA here is from genome assembly GCA_910575055.1 of Clostridia bacterium. Classification (GTDB taxonomy): domain Bacteria; phylum Bacillota; class Clostridia; order Lachnospirales; family Anaerotignaceae; genus Coprocola. Next base: position 76,599 of record CAJTDC010000015.1, on the reverse strand, counting down.
CTTATGATTGGGTTAATAATATTCATAATATCCATTATTTGCACACTCCTTGTTTAAATTTTGATTAAGCCCTGGAAACCCAAAAAGGCGATTGACATAATACCAGCTGTAACAAGTGCCAAAGGGAAACCATCAAATGCTTTTGGTGTATCATTAAATTCTATTCTTTCACGAATACCAGCAAACAGTATAATAGCAAGTGCAAAACCTGCTGCACCACCTATACCATTTAATATTGCTTCAATAAAGTTATAGCCTTTTTGCATATTAACAACAGCAACACCCAATACAGCACAGTTTGTTGTAATCAAAGGTAAGAATACACCAAGTGCTTGATATAAAGAAGGTGAAGATTTTTTTAAGAACATCTCTACAAACTGCACTAATGCAGCAATAACTAATATAAAAGCGATGTTATAGAGATATGTAATATTTAATGGTACTAATATAAAGTTATAAACCATATAAGCAGCTGCACAGGCAATCGTAATAACGAATATTACGGCAACACCCATACCAGTTGCTGTTTCTACCTTTTTGGAAACACCAAGGAAAGGGCAGATACCTAAGAACTGTGATAAAACATAGTTGTTTACAAAAATACCAGCTAATACTAACAATATCAAATTCATTTATTTTCCCCCTCCTTACGCTTTTTTCTTATTTTTGAAGTAATTCAACAATGCCATTAAACAACCAAGTGTAAAGAAAGCACCAGGTGCCATAACAAATAATAATGTTTTTGGGAAAGCATCTGGTAATACAGTAACATTAAATAATGTGCCTGCACCGATAAATTCACGTACAAGGCCTAAAAAGCCAAGTGCTACTGTAAAGCCAAGACCCATACCAATACCATCAAATATAGCGTCAATAGGAGAATTTTTAGAAGCAAATGCTTCTGCTCTTGCCAATATCAAACAGTTAACAACAATCAAAGGAATATAAAGACCTAATGATGCGTTCAAAGAAGGCAAATATGCCTGCAATAAAAACTGTATGATAGTAACGAATGTTGCAATAACAACGATAAAGCAAGGTATTCTAACTTTGTCTGGAATGACTTTTCTCAAAAGAGAAATGAACAAGTTAGAACAAATTAAAACGGCTGCTGTAGAAAGTCCCATACCAATACCGTTTATAGCAGAACTGGTAACAGCCAATGTAGGACACATACCGATAACCTGTGAAAATGTTGGGTTTTCGTCTATAATACCATTTTTAATTATTTTAACTGGATTGCCCATTAATTAGCACCTCCGTTTGCATTTACCCATTGTACTGCTTCGTCTGCACCAGAAGAAACAGCTCTGGAAGTAATTGTAGCACTTGTGATAGGAACAATTTCGCCACCGTCTTTTGTTACTTGTACAGGACTTTTTGCTCCAACAAATTGTTCGTAAAAGTCAGGTGATGTAGCCAATGCACCAAGTCCGGGTGTTTCAGCGTGAGATAATACTCTTAAACCAGTTACAACACCGTCCATATCTACACCAACCATAGTAGATACTTCTCCACCAAAACCGCTTGGAGCAGTTGTTAAAACATAACCTATTGTTTCTCCGCCCTTTATTGCTTTTGCCACTTTTTTAATTGTACCATCTAATTGGTCACCTACTGTAACATCATAAAGAGTTTCAAATTCGATACCATCTTCAGGCATAACTGCTGCCATAGCCTCTGCCTCTGTTTTTGCAGACTGTTCTGCAATCGCAGCTTTTGTTGTTTCGGAAACGATACCCAAAAGCATTGCCGCAACAGCTGTAATAATCAATAATACGAGTGCAGGTCTTCCTATCTCTTTCATGATTTTTTCACCTCCAAAGCACCAAATATCTTAGGTTCTGTGAAACGGTCAATCAAAGGAACACAAAGGTTCATAATTAATATAGAGTAAGAAACGCCTTCTGGATAACCGCCGAATATACGAATTAAAGTGGTAAGCAAACCACAGCCTAAAGCCATAATAATTTGACCAAGAGGTGTAACAGGAGAAGAAGCATAGTCAGTTGCCATAAAGAAAGCACCTAACATTAAACCACCCACAAGAATTTCATATTGAGGAATTCTGACACCATTTCTGCCAATCAATGCTGTTAATATAAATACTGTTGCAATATAAACAACAGGAATTCTCCAGCTAATTACGTGTCTTACGATTAAATAAACACCACCAATAATTAAAGCGATGGCACTTGTTTCACCAATACAACCACCAACTGTACCAACAAGAGCGTTTACCATATCTCCACTTGTAGCTACTGTAATATCGCCTGCTTTTAATAAAGCAAGAGGAGTTGCTACAGATACTGCATCAACTGCTTGACCAGCAGGAGCAGGCCATGTTGTCATAGCAGTTGGATAAGAAGCCAATAAAAATGCTCTTGCTGCTAATGCAGGGTTAATAAAGTTTTGACCTAAACCACCAAAAAGTTGTTTTGCAATAATAATAGCGAAAGCACTACCAACAATAGGCATCCAATAAGGAGCAGATGCTGGCATATTCATTGCTAAAAGTAAACCTGTTACAGCTGCACTTAAATCTGTAATGGTAATAGGTTTTTTCATTAATTTTTGATATAAATATTCAAAAAATATTGCTGAGGCTATGGAAATTACCATAATTACCAAAGCGTTAATACCAAATACATAAATACCCATCAATGCTGCGGGAGTTAGTCCGATTAACACATCACGCATAATGCCCTGAATAGAGTCCTTAGAACGGACATGAGGGGTACCTGATACTATAAATTTATCCATTTTCATTTATCCCCCTTTATCATTAACTTTTTGCTTTTGCTGCTTCTGCTGCGGCTCTTGCTTTTGCTGCGGCTGCCGCTTTTTTGCCAGCTTCAATTTTCTTTGTTGCACGGATAGATTGTGCTAACTGACGTTTTGCAGGACATTCAAAAGAACAACTGCCACATTCTATACAATCCAAACCGTGATGTTTTACAAAGTTTTCTCCGTCACCACGTATTGCAAATTGATTGAGCATAAAAGGCATTAAGCCCATTGGACAATGGTCAACACATTTTGCACAGCGAATACAGTTTCTTTCTTCTGGAATGAAGGCTTCTTGTGCTGTAAAGCATAAAAGACCAGAAGATGTTTTTACTGTAGCAACATCAAGTGTGAAAAGAGTTGGACCCATCATAGGACCTCCAGCAATCAGTTTTGCAGGTGGATTATCTTCTTTAAAACCGCCTATCGCTTCTACAATATCTCTCATAGTCATACCAATTCTGATTTTGTAGTTGCCTGGATTTTTTACAGCACCACCAGTTACCGTCATAACTCTTCTCATAAGAGGTCTGCCTCTAAATAAAGCTCTTTCAATAGCAACAACAGTGTCTACATTGTCGACAATACAACCAGCACTTGCAGGCAAAGCACCAGATTTTACTTCTCTTTTTGTAATGGAGTAAATAAGGTGTTTTTCTGAGCCTTGTGGGAATTTTGTTACAAGAGGTTGTACTGTAATGTTTGAAATACCTTCACAGGCTTTTGTCATTGCTTCGATTGCTTTTGGTTTGTTCATTTCAATGCCTATTACACCTTTTGCATTAGGGTGCAATTTCAGCATTATTTGTAATCCTCTTACTACTTTTTCAGACTCCTCAAGCATAATGCGGTAGTCACAAGTTAAATAAGGTTCACATTCTGCTGCATTGATAAGTATGTAATCAATAGGTTGGTCTTTAGGAGGGTTTAGTTTTACGTGTGTTGGGAAACCAGCACCACCTAAACCAACCACACCAGCGTTTTTGATGCAGTTAAGAATTTCTTCATTGCTCATAGTAGTATAGTCATGAGCTTCATTCAGTCCTTCCACTTCTACCATTTTGGCATCATTTTTTACAACAATAGCTTTTACCATATTGCCACCTGGAACAAGCATAGGACGAATGTCTACTACTTCACCAGAAATACTAGAGAAGATAGGAGAAGACATAAAAGCAGGTGATTCTGCTATTTTTTGTCCTACCTTTACATAGTCGCCTACAGCAACCAATGGTTCACAAGGTGCACCTATGTGCTGGGACATAGGGAAAAACAATTCTGAATTTTCTTTTGGGAGTATCACTTTGATAGGCTGTTCTGCAGAAAGTGCTTTGCCATCTGGTGGGTGAACTCCACGTTTGAACGTTAAAGCTTGCATAGTATCCCCCTCTGTTCAATAAATTTTTTTGGTCAATTTTGACTGTTAGAGTAATGCAATTTTACTATAAAATCATACAAGTGCATAAAATGAACAAAAATTATTTTAATACAAAATGAAATACTTCTCAACCACTTTTTCAAAAAAATTTCTTTTTTCATAAAAACATAGCATTTCCGTGTAGTATGATATAAAAACAACGAAAATACTTTTTTGTCATAACTATAATTGCTATAAGAGAAGAAAATACTCTATCAAAATATTTTGTATGCAAATTGTATGTTCTAGTAACAGTTTACTATTATTATTGCAAAAAGTAAATGATAATTTATTACAAATTGATAATTTTTTGTAAATAAAAAAAATTTTTTTTCATTTTTGTACAAAAAAGAGAACAATACCAAAAAATAACACTATAATTGTTAGTAATAATAGGGTAATAGTAGATTTTTTTATGATATTGTGTTATACTGCAAAAAGTTTGATATAATATATTCAAAATAGTATGATAAAAAAATCAGTTGTAGAATAACAATTAACATTTCTATATTTGATAAGTTTTTTGTAAAGGAATAATTTTGTTTTGCATCAATATATTAACTATATAAAATAGTAGTGGTAAACGTGAAATAAAGGAGAATAGATATGAACTGTTTTCATTCTATTGTGATAGATAAAAAAATAGAAAAACCCTTATATCAGCAGTTAGCAGAAGGTCTTTGTCATATGATTGAACAAGGAATACTTCCAGCAAACAGTAAACTACCTCCTATTAGGCGTATGGCATCAAAACTTCATATCAATACAGTAACGGTAGTAACAGCATATAAATATTTAGAACAAAAAAAAGTAGTGTATTCATTAGTAGGAAGTGGTACATATGTTTCCCCTTTGCCCATTGAACAAATAGAAAAACCTCTTGTATTGGAGCAAACAAAAAAATTTGAAAAACAAAGCAGTATAGAAAATGCTATCAATTTTGTAGACACTTCTATGCCACAACATTTATTTCCTGTAGAAGAATTTAAAGAAGCATTTGATACTGTTTTAAGTAGAGAAAAAGGAAGAGCATTTGAATATTTGGATAGTATGGGATATATGCCTTTAAGACAAATATTATGTCAATATTTGCAGGAATATGGTATCTATGCCTCAGCGGAAAATATACAAATTATATCTGGAGCACAACAGGGTATTGATATTATATCAAAGGCACTTGTAAATTATGGGGATACGATATTTACAGAAAAACCTACATTTTATGGAGCTTGTGGAGCATTTTTGTCAAGAGGAGGTAATGTCATTACAGTAAGTATGGAACAAGATGGCATCAATATGTCAGAACTTGAAAATTTGCTAAAAGTATATCACCCTAAATTTTTGTATATTATGGCATATTTTCAAACACCAACAGGAATTTCCTATAGTATAGAAAAAAAAAGAAAACTGTTGGAATTAGCAGAAAAATATCATTTTTATATTATAGAGGACGATAACCTTTATGATTTTTATTATGGAGCAGAAAGAATAGTTCCTTTAAAAGCATTAGATTATAAAAATAAAGTCATTTATATCAAAAGTTTTTCAAAAATATTGATGCCTGGATTGCGTATGGGATTTATGCTTTTGCCAAAAAAATTATTGGAAAGTGTACAGTCTGCAAAATATACTACAGATATTTCCACATCAGGATTTTTGCAAAAGGGAGTAGAATATTATTTGAGAAAATATGGTTGGCAGTATCATAGTTCTATTATGAGAAAATATGGAGGAGAACAATATAGAATGGCAGTGAGTGCAGTTAAAAAACATTTAGAAGGAAAAATAACATTTTTGCTTCCAGAAGGAGGCATTAGCCTTTGGCTGAAATTGCCTCCAAAAGTAGAAGCTGAAAAATTGTGTACTATGCTTGTAAAAGAAAAAGTGATTGTAGCACCAAGTAGCCAATACTATATGGGACAGAAAGAACAAGAAAGTATTAGAGTTTGTTTTTGTAATGTAAAACAAAGAGATTTGGAACAAGGTATAAAAAAAATAGGCAGTGCTATTGATAAAATACTAGAAAATGCCCCTTGACAATATATTAGAGTATAGATATAATTTTTAATACAATAAAATAAAAAGAAAAATGGTATAAAAAGAAATAGTATACAAAAATACAGCCTTTCAGAGAAAAACGAAAAAGGTGGAAGCGTTTTAGGTATGATTTGTGGAAGCAGTCTTTTTTGCAATAAAAGTTGTAAACAGCAGAACAGAAAATTGTAGTATGTTCTGACGTAATACCTGCGTTAAAGGGATAGAGAGATGCTTTTGCATAATAAGGGTGGTACCACGAGAAATTCCCGTCCCTGACCAACAAGGTCAAGGGGCGTTTTTTTATGATAATTAAGGAGGAATAATGTATGCAAAAATTAGGGGTTAATGAAATTAGAGAAAAATTTCTTTCATTTTTTGAAAGTAAAGACCATTTACGTTTACAAAGTTTTTCTGTTGTACCAAAAAATGATAACAGCTTGCTTTTAATCAATTCCGGTATGGCACCTATGAAAGCATATTTTACAGGACAAGAAACACCACCAAGAAAAAGAGTGACTACTTGTCAAAAATGTATTAGAACAGGAGATATTGAAAATGTAGGGAAAACAGCAAGACATGGTACATTTTTTGAAATGTTGGGAGATTTTTCATTTGGCGATTATTTCAAAAATGAAATTATACCTTGGTCGTGGGAATTTGTCACAAAAGTGCTTGAAATACCAGAAGATAAACTTCACGTTACAGTGTATTTAGATGATGATGAGTCTTATGATATTTGGCATAATGTGGTAGGATTGCCTGAGGAGCGTATTACGAGATTAGGAAAAGAAGATAATTTTTGGGAACACGGATTAGGCCCTTGTGGCCCTTGTACAGAAATTTATTATGATAGAGGGGAAGAGTATGGCTGTGATAGCCCTACTTGTGGTGTAGGTTGCGACTGTGATAGATATATGGAGTTTTGGAATTTAGTATTAACACAGTTTGACAGAAAAGAAGATGGTACTTATGAACTTTTGGAACAAAAAAATGTAGATACTGGTATGGGTCTGGAAAGAATGGCAACAATTATGCAAGGAGTAGACTCTATATTTGATGTAGACACAGTGCAGAATATTATTAAAAAAGTGTGTGAAATTGCCAATGTAACATATGGCAAAGATAAAAAAACAGATATTTCAGTAAGAGTCATTACAGACCACATTCGTTCTGTTACTGTTATGACAGCAGATGGTGTACTGCCTTCTAATGAAGGAAGAGGTTATGTATTACGCCGACTGTTAAGACGTGCAGCACGTCACGGAAAACTGCTAGGTATTAAAGGAGAATTTTTAGCAGAATTAAGTAAAACAGTCATAGCAAATTCTGGCGATGCTTACCCTGAGTTAGTAGATAAAAAGGATTATATATTGAAGATATTGACTATAGAGGAAAATAGCTTTTATAAAACGATAGATAAAGGTATGGAAATATTAAAAGCAGATATTGCAGAAATGAAAAAAGAAGGACAAACAGTAATGTCTGGAGAAAAATCATTCCGCCTTTATGACACATATGGTTTTCCTATTGATTTGACAAAGGAAATATTAGAAGAAGAAGGTTTTGGATTAGATGAATATGCTTTTGCAAAAGAAATGAAACAGCAAAAAGATAGAGCAAGAGCAGCCAGAGGAGAAAGCACATTTATGGGTGCTGATGAAAATGTTTATAATCAATTAGATGTCAATATGGAAACAAAATTTGCAGGATATGACGTCAAAGAGGTAACAGATGCAAAAGTAATTGCATTGATAGCAAATGATGCTGTAACAGAAAATGCTAGTGCAGGAGATGCTGTTTGTGTATTTTTGGATAATACACCATTTTATGCAGAAAGCGGTGGACAAGTAGGGGATAATGGTATTATCAAAACAGAAACAGGTGTTGTAGAAATTACAGATTGTATTAAAGTAGTAGGAGGAAAAATTGCACATATTGGTACAGTAAAAGAAGGAAGTATTTCTGTAGGAGATAGTGCTTGTGCAGAAATTGATATGATGTTGAGAATGGCAACTTCTAGAAACCATAGTGCAACACATCTTTTGCAAAAAGCATTGAGAACAGTTTTGGGCACTCATGTAGAACAGGCTGGTTCTTATGTCAGTGCAGAAAGACTGCGTTTTGACTTTACACATTTTACAGCATTGACGGAGCAGGAATTAAAACAAGTAGAAAATATAGTAAATGAAAAAATATTTGAAAGTTTGCCAATAAACACTTGTGAAAAATCCATTGAGGAAGCAAGACAAATGGGAGCAATGGCACTGTTTGGTGAAAAATATGGTGATGTTGTTAGAGTAGTAACAATGGGAGATTTCAGTATAGAACTTTGTGGTGGTGCACATTTAAGTAATACAGCACAAGTAGGTTCTTTCAAAATTATATCTGAAAATGGCATTGCAGCAGGTGTTAGAAGAATTGAAGCATTGACAGGTACAGAAGCATTAAAATATTATCAGTCACAAGAAGAACAAATCAAAAATATATGTAAGACAGTAAAAGCAAATGCAGAAAATATAGTTAATAAAGTAGAACAGCTTGTTACAGAACAAAAAGAAATGTCAAAAGAAATTGAAAAATTAAAATCAAAATTAGCAGGTAGTGCTGTAGAAGAAATATTGTCACAAAAACTAGAAATCAATGGTGTTCCAGTAGTTTGTGCAAAAGTGCAAGATGCTGACGGCAATGCACTCAAAACTATGGGAGACCAATTAAAAGTGAAATTAGGTTCTGGTGTAGTGGTATTAGCAAGTGGAAAAGGAGATAAAGTAAACTTACTCGCTATGGCAACAGATGATGTAGTGAAAAAAGGAATACATTCAGGAAATATCATAAAAGCAGCAGCAGCCTGCTGTGGTGGCGGCGGTGGTGGTCGTCCTAATATGGCACAGGCTGGAGGAAAAGATGCCTCTAAAATAGAGCAAGCATTAGAAAAAGCAAAAGAAGTAATACAACAACAATTATAATAAAAACCCCTCTTTCTGAAAAGGAAAGAGGGAATTTTTTTGCAAAAAAAAGACTATGAAATGATACAAATTTTTTAATGATATCAATAGTATATTTATATAAATTTACAAATAGTTCCAAAAACCAACAAATTATAATTTAAAATAACGAAATTTTTATTGATTATGAATATAGCTTTAATATTAGACAAGTTGTATAATGACTACAGATTTATAAATCTAATTACTTAAAAATTTTATTTGAAAGAACAATGGTTTTTTATGAAGAAAAAATTTATGATGATGTTATTATCTGCTATGATAGTAATGGGAAGTATGTCTATAGCTCATGCAGCAGAACCTGACGAGGATATTGCTGATGAAATTATAGATGTGAGTGATGAAAAACTTACTGTTTATGATGGTGAAGAAATTGCTCCTAGAATGGATAGTTTAAAGCGTTTGTTTACTATGGAATATAAAAATTTGCTTAAAAATGAGAGAGTTACTACTACATTAAATGGCTCTGCTTATAGTTTTGATCCTAAAGATATAAAAACAAAATCACTTCATATTACTGTTACACCAGATACAAATAAAAGTACAGATACCTGTAGTTTAAAGGTAGGTGTAGGTTATCCAACTGGTAACGATTTTATAGAAAATAACTATGTTACAATGAGTTCTTATTATGGTGGTAGCTCTGACTTAGCTGTTGATGAAAAGCATATAGATTATACACAAAGACAATATGGTTTTGTAAGAAATACTAGTCAAGGGTCGGCATATGGTTCTGTTCAATTTGATGCGTATGTAGACTGGTAAAATAATAATTAAAAAAAGAACAATATTCTATTTTTGCAATATTGTTCTTTTTTATATCATGAAAAAAGAGAGGATTACAAATTATGAAAATAGAAAGTCTGAAAAAATCTAAAATATTTTATACTATTATTATTACTTTAATCATACTATGCAGTTTAGGTTATTATTTTGGATATTATAGAAATTTACCACAATATGCTGATAAAAATTCCCCAGAATATGCTGCAAATATATTTTTTAGTAAAATTAAAAATAGTACACCAGGAGAAAGAAATGAAGAAGAAATATACCAGATGATATATTATGAAAAAAGCCTTTCTATGGGTTCTAATATTATTGATTTTGAAGAAATGGTAAAAGTTTATTATAAAAATTTAGTTTTGAACAAATATGAATTGAAAAGTAAAACAAAAATAGATGATGATCTGTATGAATTTACTGCACTTACAGAGCCAAAAATAATCAGCGTCACAAATATAAATAGAGAAGATAATATACTTAAATTTTTTATGATTAGAATAAATGGAGAATGGAAATTAGCTTGGGGAGTACATGAACTTCCAGACAGTAAACTAAAGGAGCATGAAATTTTATATAAAAGATTAATTGCACTTAGAGAAGATGCAGAGAGAAATCACACTGATTTGTATTGATAAAAAATACCACTTTATGAAACATATAAAATAAGGTGTATCATTACTATATTGTTAAATAATGTCATTATTTTTTCTAACAACAATAAAAAACAAAAGTCATCAGCAAAAAATAGAATTGAGGATTTAATTTATTGCAAAAATAATAAAAAAAGAGGTTTCCTGAAAAGAGAGGATTACAAATTATGAAAATAGAAAGTCTGAAAAAATCTAAAATATTTTATACTATTATTATTACTTTAGTAATATTATGCAGTTTAGTTTATTATTTTGGATATTATAGAAATTTACCACAATATGCTGATAAAAATTCCCCAGAATATACTGCAAATATGTTTTTTAGTAAAATTAAAAATAGCAAACCAGAAGAAAGAAATGGAGAAGAAATATGTGATATGATATATTTTAAGGGTACTTCTGGATTTGTTGATTTTGAAGAAATGATGAAAGTTTATTATTCTAAGAAGTTCTATTTTTTGTTATTTTTTATTAATTGCTTTTATAATACTATAAGTACAAAAAATAATAATAGTGCTTTGTATTGAAATTGCAGTAGTGATATCGCCTATACCATATGCTCCATTACCAAGCATATTTGAAATACTAACAGATAAAAAATCTAATGCAAAAAATAATACAATGGCGATTACTAATTTTATAATAAAATACATAATATAATCACTCCTTATTCTTTTAAATAAAAATAATAGCATAAAATAGTATAAAATACAAGTCTGTTATAATTTTGGGAATGTCTAAACAAGCATTTTTAATTTTTAAAGGGAAACTTTTTTCACTTGTGAAAAGTTTCCCCGTCGCTTCGCTCCTCCCTTTCAAAAACACGCTTGAAGCAGAAAAACCTTGAGGCTTTGCCTCAAACTCCACTCGCTTTTGAAAAAGCGAGGCAAAACTTTTATAGAAAACTTTGTTTTCTTAATTGTAAACGCTAATAAAAATTATTTTAAATCTACTCATTTTGGACACTCCTATAATTTTATTGTAATAGAAAAGAAAAAGAAGAAGTGATTTATTTGATGTTTAGGAGGAAATTAAATGAGCATTACAATAATAAAATTAATTGCGGCATTTACAATGCTATTAGACCACATTGCTGCGGTGTTTGGTGTGGCAGGCTGGTGTTTTTTTAGCGGAGAAATGTTGAGAAATATAGGCAGAATAGCATTTCCTTTATTTGCTTTTGCTATAGTAAATGGCTGGTATCATACCAAAGATAAGCAAAAATATTTTAGTAAAATAGCACTGTTTGCTGCAATTTCTCAAATACCATATTCTTTGGCTTTTAGCACCACTAATACAATGCTTTTAAAAGCAGGAGAAAGGCTTTATTATATTGGTTTGAGTTATAAATGGACTGTGTTGTTATTTTTTGTAGTGATTATATTGTTAAATTATTGTTTTATGAAAAAAAATAATATTGCTTTAGAACAATATCATATAATATTGTTTTTACTATTTTTGTTCAATAGTGTTATGGTAAAAATAAATGGAATATGGGTACTTTATGATACATTGAATGTGTTAAATACATTTTTATGTGGATTATTGATATTGCATCATTATGAATATATCAAAAAAAATAGTATAGATAAAAAGTGTGTTTGTTCTGTAATAAATTCTATGGTGTTTGTGCTGCTTTGTTTTTTTAGGGCAGATTATGGAGATTATTTTGCAGGAATTGCACTTGTTTTGCTATTGTATTTTGCTTATGGAAAAAAAGTGATGGGCAGCATAGTAATAATAATATGGGCTTTTGTGCTTTATGCAGTTATCTATACTAATTTGGAAAATGCACTATTTTCTATGCTATCTATATTGTTTGTGTTACTATATAACGAACACAAATTACCTAAGTTTAAAAATTTCTTTTATGTATGGTATCCTTTTCATATTTTTTTGATTGGTATCATAAGTGTCATTATAAAAATGGGTATAAAGCTATAGCAATTACAGATAAAATATGACATACTAGAATTACTTAGAAAAATGCAAAAAAATATAAAAGGCATAGTAAAAATATTATGCCTTTTATATTTTATAGTATACTTTTGTTTTAAGGTTCACCATCATCTTCTATGTCTTCTAATTTCATAGGTTTAACAGGTAAACCTTGGTGCATCTGTTGAAAGTCCGACTCTTCTGCATACATTTCATTGATTTTATACAGTAGTGTCATTAAACTGTCAGTGAGATGAACATTTTCTACAATAATATCCTCTGGAACTTGTAAATCTACGTGACTAAAATTCCACATACCTTTGATCCCCCATTTTGCTAAATCGTTGGCAACTTTTGCAGCCTGTGAGCGAGGCAAGGTAAGTATTGCTACATCAATGTCATTATTTTTTACAAATTCCTCCATTTTGTCGATGTCATAAACTTCTACACCTCTGATAGTCATACCAATTAAGCGAGGGTTGACATCAAAAACCGCCTTTATAACAAAACCACGTTTTTCAAAGCTGGCATAATTAACAAGAGCCTGTCCTATGTTGCCACCACCTACAACAATTAAATGATAGATACGGTCTAAGCCTAATATTTTTTTAATTTCATTGTAGAGATATTCTACATTGTAGCCATAGCCTTGTTGTCCAAATCCACCAAAGTTATTTAAGTCCTGACGGATTTGGGAAGCTGTGATATTCATTTTTACACTGAGCTCTTTAGAAGAAATTCTTGTAATATCGCTTTCTAATAAATCTCCTAAATAGCGGAAATATCTAGGCAATCTATTGATAACTGCCATAGAAACCTTCTTTTCACTATCCATAATAACCAAATCCTCTCCGCTTTGACGTAATTTTAGTATAGCACTATTGTTATTTTATTGTCAACGATAACTCTTTTATTTTATAATATTTTCTGATATGATACTAGAGTAACTGTGTTTTTATAGGAGGATTTTATTATGATATTAGCGTGTAAAGAAATTAAAAAAATGTTTGGTATAAATACCATATTAGATAATATTACATTTCATATAGAGCAAGAAGAAAAAGCAGCCATTGTAGGAGTAAATGGTGCAGGAAAGACAACACTATTTAAAATTTTAACAGGAGAAATAAGTGCAGATAGTGGAGAAATTTATTTAAAGAAAGAAACCTCTATAGGTTATTTAGCTCAAAATCAGCAAATTGATACAGATAGAACAATATTGGAAGAAATGATGACAGTATTTGAAAAAATACGTTGTGAAGAACAAAATCTTCGTGAAATGGAAAACAAAATGTCTGTGCTAGAAGGCAAAGAATTGTCAGACCACATTGAAAAATATGCACAAGCACAGCAAAATTTTGAGCAAAGTGAAAGCTATGGATATGAAAGTCGTATCAAAGGTGTGTTAAAAGGGCTAGGATTTTTGGAAGAAGATTATAATTTGCCTATTTGTCAACTTTCAGGAGGACAAAAAACAAGAGTATATTTGAGTAAACTTTTGCTATCTAAACCGGATATCCTTCTTTTAGATGAGCCTACAAACCATTTAGATATTGCATCCATACAGTGGCTAGAGGACTTTTTAAAAGGGTATCAGGGAACAATACTTTTAATTTCACATGATAGGTATTTTTTAGATAAAATTGTAACAAAAGTAGTAGAAGTGGAAAATAAAAAATCTAGTGTGTATGAAGGCAATTATAGCTTTTATAGCAAACAAAAAAATATCAATAGACAAATACAACAAAAGGCGTATGAAGTACAGCAAAAAGAAATAAAACATCAGCAAGATGTAATTAAAACATTGAGGGCATTTAATAGAGAGAAGTCAATCAAAAGAGCGGAAAGCAGAGAAAAAGCATTACAACGTATGGAAAAACTGGAAAAACCAGAAAATCTGCCAACAAAAATGAGATTACATTTGACACCTAAAATTACAAGTGGAAATGATGTATTAAAAGTAGAGGGATTAAAAAAATCATTTGATAATTCTACACTTTTTGAAGGAGTAAATTTTGATATAAAAAGGGGAGAAAAAGTAGCCATTATAGGAGCGAATGGCGTAGGCAAAAGTACGCTTTTTAAAATATTGCTGGGAAAAGTGAAACAATATGAAGGAGAAATTAGAATAGGTACAAATGTACACATAGGGTATTATGACCAAGAACAGCAAGAGTTAGATGAAACAAAAACGATATTTCAAGAAATTGCAGACACTTACCCTACTATGGATAATGGAAGAATAAGAAATGTGTTGGCAGCATTTGTTTTTACAGGAGATGACATTTATAAAACAATTTCATCATTGAGCGGAGGAGAAAAAGGAAGAATTTCTCTTGCTAAAATAATGCTTTCTAATGCAAATGTGCTTATGTTAGACGAGCCCACAAATCATTTAGATATGTATTCTAAAGAAATATTGGAAGATGCAATCAATCAGTATGAAGGAACTGTGATATATATTTCACATGATAGATATTTTATAAATACAACTGCACAAAAAATATTAGAATTAACACCATATGGTGTAAATGAATATTTAGGAGATTATCAATATTATTTAGAAAAAAAACAGCAGCAGCAAATACAGTTGCGAGAAAATGAAACAAAACAACAACAAATAATTATTAATGTTGTTTCAGAAGGAAAAGCAGATTGGCTGAAGCAAAAACAACAGCAGTCAGAACAAAGAAAAGCAGAAGCAAAAATAAATAAGGTAGAAAAAGAAATAGAGAAAACAGAGCGTGATATAGAACAATTAGATAAAATGCTTTTTCAAGAAGAAATTAGCTCTGATTTTAGTAAAGCACAGGAATTGTTTGAGCAAAAAACAAAATTAGAAAAACATTTAGAACAACTGTATAAAAAATGGGAGGAAATGCAATGATAAATATATTGCTAAGTTTGGCATTCGGTTTTTTGATAGGATATAAAAAGTTGCTAAGTGAAAAAATGATATTGTTAAATGGCAAATTTCAAACATTAGTATTGCTATTATTGATATTTGTTATGGGTATGAGTATAGGTATAGACAGAGAAATATTGACGCAACTACCTATGTTGGGAGGAACAGCATTTGTGTTTGCTGTTGCAGTATGTTTGGGAAGTATCGTAGTAGTATATGTGATTTCTCGTATATTTTTTAAAGGGGAGAAAAAGAAATGAGCGTAATAATATTTATAACATTGCTTTGTGGCATAGGTGCAGGAGTGTTTGTAGGAAGTGGTATAGATGCTGGTATAATGGAAAAAATGTCTTCTTTGCTGCTTTTACTTCTGTTATTTTCAGTAGGAATTGATATGGGATTAAATAAACAAGTATTTAGCCAAATTAAAAAACAAGGATTTAAAATACTATTGATACCAATAGGAGTAGCAATAGGTTCTCTTTTAGGAGGAAGTGTCGTAAGTTTATTTTTTCCCCAGTCATTGAGGGAATGTCTAGCAATTTCTTCTGGTATGGGTTGGTATAGCCTTTCAGGAATACTGTTAACAAAGGCAGGAAACGCTACAGGAGGTACAATTTCGTTTTTGGCAAATGTTATGAGGGAATTGTTAACATTTGTAAGTGTACCTTTTATTGCAAAACATATTAACTATTATTGTGCCATTGCACCAGGAGGAGCAACGGCAATGGATACCACACTTGCTATTATATCAAGGAATACAAATGCTACTATTGCAGTAATGGCATTTGTAAGTGGTGTTTGTTTAACTATGATAGTACCTATATTAGTACCTGTTTTTTTGTAACAATATTACACAAAAGAGAGAAGTTATAGAATGGTGTATAAAATAAAAAAAGAATAAAAATAATTTTGTATAAGTTAAACAAAATAAAAAAAATAAAAAATAATTTGTATGACAACGACAGTCAAAAAATGGGCTTTTTTCAACTTTATGGTGATTTTACTGTATTTTTTTAGGAACTATTCCCACTTGTATTTTATTGCATTTTCATACATAATAAGTGTTAGAAATCAGTTGTAAATCAGCAGATTTTGGGGAAAGTCTGTTGTTGCCTTTTAAGGATTACAATTTGATACACAGGCACTGTTTGTTTATCATCCTGCGAACAGAGCCAACTCCTTTATTTTTGCCTTGTTCAAAATAGGCGGTTTACAGTTTTGAAGCACAGATTTTATCTGTGCTTTTTCCATTTAAAAAGCATTGATGCGATTATTGTAAATATATAGGGGAAGTAGATTTAAAAATAAATAATTTTTATTTATGAAAGAAAACAAAATAAAAGTTTAGGTCAATCTTTTTTTAATGCTTGTGGAGTTTTAGACAAAGCATCAATATATTGATTTTTATTGCTACAAGTATGTTTTTGAAGGCAAAACAGGTTTTGTCTGTTGGAGAAACTTTCCACAGGTGAAAAACTTCTCTCTCCTTAAAAAATATTTGTTTAGCCACTCCCATCTATAAAAAAATATTGACAATATTTTAGCTTTATAGTATACTGACTAAGATATAGATATGCGGATATGGCGGAATTGGCAGACGCGCAAGATTCAGATTCTTGTCCCATTATTGGCGGTGCAGGTTCAAGTCCTGTTATCCGCAGTAGAAAAACCCTTGATTTTTCAAGGGTTTTTCTTTATACATTTATTTGGAAATATTTACCTATATTGTATATTTCTGCTTTTGGTGCAGTACCAGATGATTTGGAAATAGAATTTAATACTTGCAGAAGACCAACAGAAGAAGAAAGAAAAACATTAGCACAACAAATTGCTTCTTCTATAAATGAAATTTATAATTCTGGTTTAATTAGTCAAAAAACGGCATTAAAAGAATTAAGACAATCTGCTGAAAATACGGGTATGTGGACAAATATTACAGATGAAGATATTGAAAAAGCAAGTGATGAAACAGCATTTCCTGCAGAGGATTTGACACAACCGCCTTCTTTTTTTCAAAATGAGGAAATAGACTATGAACAAAAAGAATGAATACAAAAAGGTATGGAAAACAAGTAAAAGATTGGAAAGAAATTATGAAAGAATATTAAAAGTAGTACAAAATCAGTTTTTTCAAGCAATAGCAAATCAAAATAATGCGAATGAAATGATAAATACATTAAAAGTAATTTCAAGACAACATTCTTTTGAAACGTATTGTCAAAAAATTGCTTTAAAAATGGTAACTGCTGTTTATAAAAAAACGGAAGGGAATTGGAAAAAAGCAGCAGAACAAAATACAAAAGGACGTAAAATTTATGAAGCATTAAAAAAAGAGAAAAACAATATCATAATGGAAAATGCCATACAAAAATTAGTAGAACAAAATGCTGTATTGATAAAAACATTGCCTTTAGATATTGCAAATGATATTACAAAATATATTGAAAAAGAAACAACAAAAGGCAGAAGGGCAGAGGAATTAGCACAAGAAATCAAAACAAAATTTCCACAAAAATCAAAGGCAAATGCAAAATGTATTGCAAGAACAGAAGTCAGCAAAGCACAATCTGCACTCACAAGAACAAGAGCAGAATTATTAAACATACAATGGTATATTTGGAGAACCTCTCAAGATGAAAGAGTGAGAAACACACATAAACATATGGAAGGTGTACTTGTAAGTTGGAAAGACCCACCTTCTCCTGAACAGCTTTCAAAATCAAAATATCAGTATGGTAAATATCATGCAGGAGAAATATTTAATTATAGGTGTTATGCAGAACCTATTGTGGATATTCGTTTTGTAAAATTCCCTTGTAAAGTATATTATCATAGCAATATTGTAAGAATGACAAAAGCAGAGTTTTTAAAAATAATGTAGAGAGGAGGAAAATTGTTGCAATTAAAAAATAAAATAGCGAAAGACAAAAAAGCCTTTTATGGTAGTCGTATCAGTGAAAACAGAATACGAACACCAGAGGGCTTTTTAATATGCAAAAATGTACCTATTGCAAAAGTAGGTACACAACAATATTTGGGCGAGGAGTTAGGGCTAGAGGGATATGAAAATATATTAGTAGAAGTTGTTAGAACAGAACAAGAAGTGTTTTCTCCTAAAACAATAGCAAGTTTTGAAGGAAAGCCTTTTACAGACGACCACCCAGAACAATCAGAATTTGTAACAACAGAAAATTATAAGCAATATGTAAAAGGTCATGTGACAAATGTAAGAAGGGGAGAAGGGGATTTTTCAGATAAATTACTTGCAGATATTATAGTATATGACAAAACGGTAATAGAGGAAATTGAAAGTGGTAGAAAAAGAGAAATTAGCTGTGGCTATGGCTGTGATTATGACATAGATGAAAATGGAAATATATTTCAAATCAATATTACAGGAAATCATGTTGCATTAGTAAATGAAGGCAGAGCAGGACACAATGTAAGAATATTAGACCATAATAAGAATAAAAAAGGAGTTGTAAAAACTATGGCAAAAATGAAAACAAAAAAACAAATTATTGCAAGACTTTTTCCATCTTTCACAAAAGACGCTTCTCCAGAGGAAATTGAAGAAGTTGTAACTGCTATTAGTGAAGTACAAGATGAAGAAGCAGAAGTACCAACAACACAGGACGAAGAACCAGCAGCACAAGAAAGTAAGCCAACAGCAGATGATGATGTGCTTTCTAAAGTGCTAGATGGTATACAAGCGTTAAAAGATGAAATAGGAGAATTAAAAGCAGCAAATCAGCAGCAAAATGACCCTTTAAAAAAATTAGAACAGCAACTTGCAAATGAAGTTGCTTCAGATAGTAATGAAGAAGTGGCAGCAGATGAAGATATTACAGAAGACGATGATGATGTAACAGCTGATGAGGATATTACAGAGGACGATGATGAAATAGTGGCAGATGAAGATGTTACAGAAGACGATGATATAACAGATGATGAAGACATAGAAACATCTGATGAAGAAACGACAGCAAGTGCAGCAGATAAAAAAGCAATGTTAAAATTCATTCGCAATATACGTCCTGTTGTAGCAAAAATGAAAGATGGAAAACAGAAAAAAGCAGTGACAGATTCTTTAATCAAAATGGTTCGTACCACTTCTGGAAAAAGTAGAACACCAAAAAAGAATGGCTATGCTGCCATTATGAAAGTAAAACAGAAGCGTAGCACACAATTTATAACACAAGACAGCAAAAAATATGATGACAGTCAATTAGGAAAAGAAATTGCAAAACAAAGAAATCCACATTATAAAACAAAATAAGGAGGAAAAACAATGTCTGGAAAAGCAATAGGAAAAAATTTTGATTTAGGTTATGCAGGAAATGTTTCAAGAGATAGAGATAGAGATAATATTATTGTTTCAAGAGTAGTAAAGCAAGGAGAACAAGATATATTGTTTGGACAAGCTGTGGTATTGAATGAAGATAATACAATACAAAAAATAGATGAGGAAAATACACAAGAACAATGTATTGGTATTGCGATAAGGGAAGTGAAACAAACAACAAATTATTTTACATCAGAAGGAGCATATCATCAAGGCGATGCTTGCAGTATTTTAACAAGAGGCAGCATTACGGTAAAATGTAATAAAGGCACACCCAAAGCAGGTGGTAAAGTGTATGTTAGAACAACGCAAAGTGAAAGTATAGAAAATGGTGGTGTAGGAGAATTTGAAGCAGAACAAGATACAGGTAATGTAGAATTAGAAAATGTGATATTTACAACAGGACAATTAGACAAAAATAATATTGCAGAAATTACAATATTAGAAAGAAGAATATAGGAGGAATTAAGGTATGGTAAATTTTAAAAAAGGAAATTTTCCGCAACAAATATTGAATGTGAAAGGCAGGAGAACATTAGATAGTGGTGCGATTGCTTCTGGTATGGCATTTTTAGAGGGACAGCTTGAAAAGATAGACCCTAAATTGAGAGAGCCACTTTCTCGTACTTGGTGGGCAAGAGATATTGTGGCAAAAACAGGAGGCGATTTTGTAGAATATACTTCTGCATATGATGTTTCTTATGCTACAACAGGCGGTAACAGTAATGGCATTATGGGCGGAGAAACAAACGAATTACCTATTATGCAGGCTGATATTAGCAAAGAAATATACAAGGTATTTAACTGGGGACACGTTTTAAGAGTACCTTTTATAGACCAGCAAAAACTTCAAAAAATAGGCAGAGATTTAGAAAGTATATTAAACAATGGCTTAAAATTAGTATATGATAAAACATTAGACATCAATGTATATGAGGGTTTTGCAGAATATGGTACATATGGGCTTGTAAATAATCCTAATGTTGTTACTAAAACAGCAGCAACAGCAGCAGACGGTACTACAACAGCATGGACAAAAAAGACACCAGATGAAATATTATCAGATATAAATGGAGCGATTACGGCAACGTGGGTAAATTCAGAATATGACTTATCTGGTATGGCAAATCATATTTTGATACCACCAGAACAATATAGTACATTAGTAGAAAGAAAGGTATCTAATGACGCAAGTAAATCTATATTGACCTATTTATTAGAAAATAATATAGGAAAAGAACAAGGTGTTACACTTTTTATTGGTCCTTGTCCATTTTTGAAAGGAGCAGGCACAGGTGGTACAGATAGAATGATGGCTTATGTCAATGACGAAGACAAAGTTAGATTTTCTATTACAGTGCCTATGACACGTTTACAAGTAGAAGCTTCTGTAACACAATTATCTTATTTGTCTGCATTTGTTGCACAATTTGGACAAGTAGAGTTTTTATATTTGCAGCCAGTACAATATATTGATGGTATTTAAAAGGAAGGGGTAAAAAATGAGAATATTTACAAAAAAAGCATTTCAATTTGAAAAACAAAATATGTCTACTATTACTACAAAAGCAATGACATTTCAAGATGTGCCAGATTGGGTAAAGAATACCCTTCTTTTTGAATTAGCATTGAAAGATGGTTCTGTACAAGTGCTTGCAGATACCAAACAGCAAAAAGAACTTGAAAATGACGGTATGACACAAGAAGAAAAAAAATTGAGAGAACAAGCAAAACAACTTGATATTAAAAAATGGCAAACACTAGGCATTACGAAATTGAAAAAAGAAATTGCAGAAAAACAAAAACAGTTGCAACAGAAAGAACAAAATGAAGAACTTCCAGAAAAAGAGGAAGAACAACAAGAACAAATACCAGCACAATAAAAGTAGGTGATGGAGTATGAGATGTATTTGGAAAGGCGGAGAAAATCCGCCTTTTACACTTGCTGATTTTTTAAAGAGATACCCTCAATTTGAAACCATATTACCAGAAGAAACCATACAAATGTATTTAGATTTTGCCCATCACTGTATTAAATATTCTCGTTGGAAAAATGGTTTTGAAATTGGTATAGGACTTTTTGTAGCACATTTTTGTACACTTTATTTGCAATCAATTAGTGATAGTAGTGCACAAGCTGTTATCAATGCAGGACAATCAAAGGGACTTGTAACAAGCAAAACAGTAGATGGTGTTTCAGTAAGTTACGATTATGCAACAGCATTGCAAGGTTTATCAGAATGGGGAGGTTGGACAATGACCACTTATGGTACACAATTAGTAATGCTTGCAAAGTTATATGGCAAAAGTATGTTTGTAGTGCCATAAGGAGCAACAATTATGGAAGTATTTGAATTTTTAGCAGAAGTAAGAGAAACGGACAAACAACTACAAGCTGTTCAAAAAAGTATCAAAGAGTTGAAAAAAATAGATGTGCTTGTAGGAGTACCTCAAGAAGAAGCAGGCAGAGAGCAAAACGGTATTACAAATGCAGAACTTTTGTATATTCATACAAATGGTTCTCCTGCAAATAATATCCCTCCTAGACCCATTGTAGACCCAGCAATACAAGATAGTAAAGAAGAAATAGGAACATTGTTAAAAGAGGCAATATTAAAGGCATTAGAAGGTGATACAGATGGTGCGATGGCTGGTATGGAAAGAGCAGGAACACAAGGAGAAAATGCCGTAAAAGGCTGGTTTACCAATCCCAAAAATAACTGGGCAGAAAATGCAGAAAGTACAAAAAAGAGAAAAGGAAGTAGCAAACCATTGATTGATACAGGACAATTAAGGAAATCTATTACTCATGTTGTAAAAAAGAAGGGATAACAATGATTGATGTATCGGAATTGATAAAAGACAGTGATTTTGCAACAAGCTATGTTGTACATAGAAAAAAAGGGGTATGGGAAAAGGGACGATTTCATTTAGAAGAAGAAAAAAGTCTTTGTTATATAGGGGTAGTGCAGCCAGTTACAGAAAAAGAGTTAGAGCAGTTAGATATAGGAGATAGACAAAAGTTTATTATGAAATTTTTATGTGCCTATCCAGATGAAATATTTGTAACACAACAATATGAACAAGAAGAACTGTTTTCAGATGTCATAGAATATTTAGGAAAAAAATATAAAGTCATAAAGGTCAAAAATTGGCAATGTTGTGGAGGATATTGCAGGGCTTTTGCTGTGGAGGTAGAAAATGGAACAGATTAAAACAGTAGAAGAAATAGAAGATATGTTTTTTATTGTGTTGTGTAAAATATGGAATATCAATCCTGAAGAAAAGCAAAATCAAAAAAGAATACGTTTTCCTTGGGGGTCTGATATAAAAAATAAACAATCAGACACTACACCTACATGGAAAAGAGAAGAAGATGTATGTTTCATATATGAATTACCACAAGATGGCAGTTACAATGGATTAAGTGATGTTACTTATGAGTTAGACGAACAAAAAAGAGATTTTATAGAAGTAGATGAACATACAGATATTCATACAGTACTTTTTGCAAATTATGGTCCTAATGCTTATGAATGTGCTAGAGATATTAGAGATGGCTTTAAAAGAGAAAGAATACGAGAATATTTGAAAAGACATCATTTTTTTGTTGTTCCACCCATTGCAGCAATCAAAAGAGTGCCCGAACTTATCAATGGGCAATGGTGGAATAGAGTTGATGTAACAGTAATATTTAATGAATATGTTAGAAGGGAAGAAGCAATCAAATCTATAGAAAGTGTAACAGTAACAGCAATGACAGTAACAAATGGAAAGGAGTTAATCAAAAGTGTCAAATCTGAAATTAGATGATATTGTAAAAGTAATTGTCAATTTATCTCCTAAATCAGCAGTCAGAAAAGGATTTAATGTTGCGTTGATTATAGGAGATAGTAACGTCATACCATTAGAGAAAAGAGTTGTTGTATATAGTGGATTAGAAGAAATGACAGAAGCAGGATTTACAGAAGATATGCCAGAATATCAAGCTGCACAGTTGTATTTTTCTGCAGAGAAAAAGCCAAGTCGTTTGGCGGTAGGCAGACGATATAAAATAAATGATGAATTAGAGGAAGTAGAAGAAATAGAAACAGAAAATGAAACAGAAACAATATTACAAGCGTTGCAGGCTTGCAGAGCAAAAAATACAGATTGGTATGCAGTAAGTTATTGTGGTGCAACAAAACAGGAAATATTAGATATTGCAAGCTATGTAGAAACAGCATATCCTTCTTGTGTGCAATTTTTTACAACAAATGATAGTGACACAATAGAAGGAATAGAGGGAAATGTATTTGAGATATTGAAACAAAAAAGTTATCGCAGAAGTATAGGACAGTATTCTAAAACACCTTATGCTATTGTTGCGATTATGGGCTATGCTATGGGAGCAAATACAGCAACGATAAATAGTGCTTATACACTCAAATTTAAAACAGAAGTAGGTGTGATACCAGATGATTTAACAAGCCAGCAGGTAACAAATTTAGTAAAAAATAATGGTAATTATTATGTCAGTCGTGGAAGCGATGACGCTTATAATATGTTTGAAAATGGTGTTATGGCAGATGGTACTTGGTTTGATGAGATATTGAATTTAGATATGCTTGCAAACAATATGCAGATGTCTATAATGGATTTATTAAAAAGCAGACCTAAAATACCACAAACAGAAGCAGGTGTGTTGTCTATTAAATTGGCAATCAAGTCAGATTTAGATAAGGCAGTTAGAATTGGATTTATTGCACCAGGTGTATGGAATGGTCCTGATATATTAGAATTATCGCAAGGAGATACTATGCCAGAAGGATATATGATATTGTCAGAACCTATTTCAGAACAAAGTCAAGCAGATAGAGATGCTAGAATGGCACCACCTATTTATACTCCTCTAAAATTAGCAGGTGCAGTACATTCTGTAGTATTGCAAATTGATGTAAATAGGTAATCTTTAATAATAAAGGAGATGAGAAAATGCACCACAGTACATATGCGTTTGAAGATTTATCTGTAACATTATCACACCCATCAGTGGGGCAATTTGTTTTTCAAGGTACAGGACTAGGTTCTATTACGTTTGCTATGGCAAATGACTCGTCTGCACATGATGTTGCTTCAGATGGCTCTGTTATGACATCAAAAATAAGGGCTGGAAATGGTACTGTTACCATATCAGTACAACAGACATCACAAGCAAATCAATTTTTAAGAAAGATGTTTAACTATTTGTATACAGCATCTTCTTCTGAATGGGCTCAAATTTCTTTGATGGCAGAAAGTAAAGTAATGGGAGTAACGCATACAGCAACAAATATGTCATTTCAGAAAAAGCCTGATGGAGCGTATCAACAGACAGGACAACAAATTTCATGGGCGTTTTTAGCAGGAGATTTACAAGAATATTGATAGGAGCGATTAGGATATGAATGGGAATACAAAAACAATAAAAATAGAGGAAAGAACATTTTTCATCAAAAAAATGAATGCAAAGTCTAGTTTGAAGTTGGCAAAAACGATATTAGCAAAGTCATTGCCAGCTTTTTCTATATTTTTAGAAGAAAGAAAAACAAAACAGGTAGAAACAATAAAAGAAAATGAACTGTTTTTAGCAATACAAAATTGTCTGGATACATTAGAAGATAAAGATTTAGACAAAGTAATTGATACCTCATTGCAGCATTGCAGCGAAATATTACCAGCAGGCACTGCAGCTGTATTAAATGCAGATGGAAGTTATGGCGTAGTAGGAGTGGATACAGATGTGTTGTTGACATTACGACTTGTTGTGGAGGTATTGGTATTTAATTATGAGGGTTTTTTCGACGTAAGCCTTTGGCGTTCCAAGTTCAGTCCAGTTGTGGATATGTTACAGCAAAATGTGAAAATGTAGAGGATATGTTGTATGCTCCTGTGTTGGCTGGATATTGGAAACAATATGAAATTTGGGACGGAACATATACATTAGATGATTTACTGGATATTACAGAAGTAATGATTGTAAAAAATGAAAATGAAAGAAGAGAACAGGAATATATGGAGCAAGAAAGAGAGGTGAGAAAAAATGCCAGCTTCTGAATATATTAAGGAATATCTTGTATCACTTGGTATGCAGGATAATTTTACTGAAAAGTTAGGAGAAGCACTTGAAGAAGCAGACGAAGAAGTAAGTAGTTTTGCAAAAGGATTTGCAAAACATTTTGCCATTGCAGGTACAGCAGTATTTTCATTGATTGGAGCAACCAGTGTAGGAATAGCAAAATTTTTAAATCATATCGCAAATGCAGAACAAGAAGTAGCAGATTATGCAGAAGAAATAGGAAAAAGTCGAGAAGAAGCCTATCGCTTAAAAACAGCACTTGACGCTATGGGCGTATCTATGGAAGATATAGAAGCAAGTGAAGAATTACAGGAACAGTTTAAAATATTGCAGGAAGACGCACAAAAAATACAAATACCAGATATGTCTACAGGAGTACAACAAGTAAGTGATATGAAAGTAGAATTTTTAAGGTTGAAACAAGTAGGTATGCTTGCACTTACATGGATAGGACACTATACTATGAAATACTTACATCAGCCTCTTGAAAAAGCAAAACAGCTTTTTGGAAGTTTAAATGATGTCATATTAAAAAATATTCCAAAATGGTCAAAAGCTATGGGATTTTTTCTTTCCTCTGTTGTGCGTTTGGGGCTTACTGTAATAAGAGGTACAAAGGCAATATTTAACGCTATCAAAAAAATATTTGATATGATACCAAATGAAATCAAAATTGTAACGGCATTATTAGCTGCATTAGCGTTATTTATTAGAGCAGGACCTATTGGAAAATTGATGTTTATTATCACAATCGTATTACTTTTGCTAGAGGATTTCTTTGGATATATAGATGGAAAAGATGCCTTACTTGGTGGATTATGGCAAAAGCTCATTGATATTTATAATGCTTTAAAAGAGAGTGGAGCAATAGAAAAATTTAAACAATCTTTCACTGACGCTATGGAATCTATCAGACAAGGGATATTAAATACAAAAGATTTTATAAAAGACCTTTTTAAACAATTTCAAGACAGCGGTTCTATAGAAAAAATACAAAAATTATTTTCAAAATTAGGAGAAATATTACTTTTAATAATAGATACTTTAAAAAATGTGGGTAGGGCGTTTTTAGATAGTTTCGGAGGAAAAGGCAAAACATTTTTAGAGTGGATAGTATCTGTTGGACTGCCAGCATTACTTAATTTGTTAAATGGTGTTGTAAGTGTTGTAAAAGGAATATTAATTGTTGTCAATAAATTCAGTTCTTTAGAAGGTGTCATAAAAGGAATTGGTATGGCTTTTTTAACTTGGAAAGTAGGAAAAGGTCTTGGAAAAGAAATTGATAACATTAAAAAGAAAATTGAAAGCACTAAAGAAAAAATAATATCCACTACAGAAAGAATGAATAAATTTGCTAAAAGCTGGGAAGGAAGCAAAAATACTCCAAAGAGTGTTCCAAAGGAAGTCAAGGGCTGGAAAGAAATTTTATCAGAATATAAAGAAGCAGCTTCAAAATATTTTGTTGCATTAAAGCAAAAAGGGGTTGCAACTGTAAAAGAAGTTACTAACAAAGGAATGTCTATTGTAAAAGGCATTGCAAACAAAGGAATGTCTGCTATCAAAAAGATTGCAGGTGTTGGAAAAAAAGCAGTGAATACTATTGTAAAATATGGTGTCAAAGCAGGAAAAGGAGCCATCAGAGCAATAAAAAGTGCAGGTACTATGATAGCAAAAGGAGTTAGTTCAGCAATTAGCTTTTTTACTTCTCCTATGGGATTGATTGTATTAGCAGTAGCTGCACTAATTACCATTGCAATACTTGTTATCAAAAATTGGGATAAAGTAAAGGCATTTTTTATTGCTTTTGGAAATAAAGTAAAAGAGGTTATGACAGCAGCAGTTGATTTTATACTGCAAAAATGGAATACTTTTAAAGAGAAGTTTGCAAATTCAGACAGTTTTTTTGGCAGAGTAATGCAAGCGATTGCTACCATCATTGAAACCTATGTAGGTATTTATATAGATTTTTTTAAAATGTTATGGGAAAATATCAAATTAATTTTTTCAGTAATAAAAAGTTTGATACAAGGCGATTTTGAAGGAGCATATCAAGGTGTTGTAGCGATATGGAATAATATTGTTGCATTTTTTAAAAATCTCATTACAAAAGTAGTTGCTGCAATTAAACAAGTATTTTCTCCTATTGTAAACTGGTTTCAGAATAAAGTAAATGAAATTAAAAATAAATTTGCAAGTATACCACAACACATCAAACAAAAGTTTACAGAAGCTGTAAACAATATTAAAAATGTTTTTGAACCTATTGTAAGCTGGTTTGAAGCAAAAGTTGCAAAAATAAAAGATACTTTTAGTGGCATTGGAGAGAAATTAAGCGGTGTAAAAAATTTTGTATTTGGTGGAAAGAGTGAAAATGGCTATGCAGAAGGCGGACTTGTGACACAACACCAAGTAGCAGAAATTGCAGAAGGAAATCAGCCAGAATTGATAGTACCATTAACCAAAAAAGATAGAGCAAAACAACTTTTGCAGAAAGGTGCAGATTATTTAGGGCTTTCCAGATTTCAGCCAAAGCAGTTACAAAAAGCAAAGGGATTTATGGAACAAGCAGCGAACAACATGGCAAAGTTACAAACAGGTTTGACAGCGACGACATATCAAACAACAAATCAAAACGTATCTAATCAATATTTTATTGATATGACATCAAAATATACCATACATGATACATCAGGAAAACCACAGTCTACAGCAAAAGCAGTTGATAGAACCGTTCAGAAAAGAATAAGAAATTTGCAGAGAGCACTATAAATATATTTACATTGTCAATAAATAATAGTATAATAGACATATAAAATTGAAAGAGGTGTTATTTATGGCTCAGACAAATGTAAATATACGTATGGAAGAAAATTTAAAAAAACAGTTTGATAATTTATGTAATGAATTAGGACTAACTATGACATCTGCTATCAATATTTTTGCTAAAACAATGGTTAGACAAAGAGGTATTCCCTTTGAAGTATCACTTCATATTCCAAATGAGGAAACACTACAAGCTATTGATGATGTCAACAATGAAAGAAATTTAAGAGGACCTTTTCATAGTGTTGCAGAACTAATGGAGGACTTAAATGCTTGATATTCTATATTCTACGAAGTTTAAAAAAGATTATAAAAATATAATAAAAAGAGGATATAATCTTAAATTGCTAGAAAATGTTTTAGAAATATTGTGTAATGAACAACCATTACCACCAAAATATAAAGACCATAGCTTATCTGGTGATTATCAAGGACATAGAGAATGTCATATTATGCCTGATTGGCTATTAATTTATAAAATAAATCATAATACATTGATACTTACTTTAACAAGGACAGGAACGCATAGTGATTTATTTTGAAAACATCTACTTTAAATTAAGTAGGTGTTTTTTTATGCAGAAAGGAGTGTAACATGGCTTCTTATGGAATGTCGCCTTTTACAGAAGAAAACATACCTCAGTTAGTAGGAATTAAAACAAACATAGAAAGATATTTTTTTGATGCCTTTTTAAAAGTAGACCACACAAGTAAACTCACTATAACAAGTCACCCTGTAGAAGAAGGGGCGAATATAGCAGACCATGCTTATTTAGAACCACAAACTATTACAATGGAAATCGGCATGAGTGACACTTGTGTCAGTTATATAGCTGGGCAATTTCAGCAAAAATATACACGTTCTGTAAGTGCTTATGATACTCTTTTGAAGTTACAGGCAGAAAGAAAACCTTTGACAGTACATACAAGATTAAAAACATACTATAATATGTTAATTGAAAATATCACAGCACCAGACGATTATACCACATTGTTTGGTTTAAGGGTAACTGTCACATTGACAGAAATTATTACAGCAAAAACACAAACTGTTGTCATTGAAAATAAAACAAGTGCAGAACCTCAAAAAACAGGTACAACAAAAAAAGGAACAGTACAATCTATAACAAAAAAGAATATTCCTCAACCAGTGCAGAAGAAAGTAGAAGAAAAAATAGTGAATAAATCGAATTTAAGGCGAGGTGCAGATTGGGGAGTAAGTACTTTTTTAAAACATTAATTAAAAGAACATTATTGTAACTTTTTCAAAAATATGTTATATTTTCATTATCATGTTATTTGAAGGGGGACATTTAGCAATGAAACAACATTTAAAATGGTTTATAGCTGGTGTTATGGTTGGAGCAATAGGGTTAACAACAGCATTTGCAGCAGGAAGTGTCAAAACAGCTACATTTAATGAAAATCAAGTAATCTATAATGGACAAACATTGTCACTTTCACAACCTATGGTTTCAGTTGTAAAAGAGGGAGAAAAAAACGCTAGTAATTATATGCCTGTAAGAGCTGTTCTGGAAGCTATGGGATATACAGTAGATTGGGATAGTTCAAAAAATGCTGTTGTGATAAATGGAGATGGCAAAAAAGCAACAGTCGACCCTGAAACAGAAGAAAAATTGAAAGAATTTGATAATTTTATGGCGTTGCAATTAGAAGAAAGTCCACAAGTTAAACAAGCAATAGAACAACTAAAAAATAGCTCTGATTATGAAGTAGCAAACTTAATGGCGAGTAGATTAGAACCTGCTATTATGTGGATAATTATGGCAGAAGATTATCAGGTTTGGCTAACTGATGGAGAAAGTTTATTTCCAGAAATTTGGGAAACATTAGCACAACAATAAATAAAAAAACACCGAAAGGTGTTTTTTTATTGTCTTAAATGCAGAAAGCTGGTGAAAGTATGGAAGAAGAATACAATTACTGTTTAATACCACTTACAACAGAACCAAATCAACAAATGCAAGTAAAAATACCTATTGATAACCAAAACATCTCTTTTTTATTAACAATACGATACAACAGTATAGGACAATATTGGAATATAGATATAGCAGAGGGAAATACAGGAAATCTGGATTGCCTTTATTGGCAAGCGAGTATCCAGCAGCGAATGTTTTGGAACAGTACAGCTATTTACATATTGGTGCTATGTATGTAGTGAAAGTAAATGCGTCTGTCAAACAAGAAAATCCAGATGCAACAAATTTAGGGACAGACTTTGTATTGATATGGGGGGATACTGTTGAGTGAATTTGGAGAAAATGTACTTTTTGGCAGAAAATACAGAGTAATTGTGAGTGATATAAATGGTATTGGTATAGATGTATCTACATTGCGTTGTACTTTTCAGATTGAGAAATCATTATCAGAAACACCTAATTATGCAGAGATTGTGTTATATAACTTATCTGCACAAACAGAAAACAGCATTATAAAAGAAGGAGCAAAGGTCATATTGGAGGCAGGGTATCAAAATCCACAGTATGGCCTTATTTTTTCGGGAGATATTGTACAGCCATTGAGAGGAAAAGAGGACAATACAACATATACATTAACATTAGTGTCACAAGATGGTGATTTGTTTTATAACAAAGGTATTATAAATGCTTCTTTTAGAGCAGGGCAAACACAAAGAGATGTTTTAGAAAATATAGCAAAGCAGTCAACAAATGCTTTAGAAATAGGACAGCTTTCTGATAATTTAACTCCAACAGCATTACCAAGAGGAAAAGCACTTTTTGGATTAACAAGAGATTATTTTAGACAAATAGCCAAAAGTGAACAAGCAGCATTTTATATCAATAACAATAAAATAGAGTTTATAAAAGCAATAGATTTGCCAACAAATGAAGTCATAAAATTAAATGGAAAAAGTGGTTTGATTGGTATGCCAGAACAGACAGAGGAAGGAATACAAGCAACTTGTCTTTTAAATCCGCTATTAGATTTGAATAAAATGGTAGCGATAGATTTATCATCTATACAAAGACAAAAGGCAGACAGAAACAGCGAATTAAAAAATATAGCTGGTGCTGGTATATTTAAAATCATTAAAATAGCACATAAGGGAGATACCAGAGGGGACGAATGGTATACAGAATTTACAGCAGTCGCACAAACTGGAGCAGTTCCCGTAACAGGAGATTGTATGAGATAGGAGAAAAGATATGAATATTAGTGAATGGATAGGCAATGAGGAAGAAGCACTAAAAGTAATGACAGAAAACTATATTCAAAATGCAAGAGTAGCAATTCCTGCAATCATTGTACAATTTGACCCACAAAAACAAACAGCGTCAGTACAGCCAGCTATTAAAGATACATTACAAGGACAATCTGTAGCATTACCAGAACTTTCTGATGTACCCGTGCAATTCCCAAGAGCAGGAGGATACAGCTTGACATTTCCAGTAAAGGCAGGAGATGAATGCCTACTTGTGTTTTCTGATATGTGTATAGATGGTTGGTGGCAATCTGGAGGAGTACAAAATCAAGCAGAAAAAAGACGACATGATTTATCAGACGCTTGTGCCATATTGGGTATTACCAGTGTACCAAAGGCGTTGAAAAATGTTTGTATGGAAGGCGTACAAATTAGAAATGATAGTGGTACAGATTATATACAAATATCAGAACAAGGCATATTGTTAAAGTCTAAAAATATTAGAATAGAAGGAATAACAGATATTGTTGGAGTAACTACAATAAATGGCAGTCACATTGGTACAGATGGTACATCAACTATAAAAGGTAATGTAAATATTACTGGAGATGCAGTAATAGGAGGCATTTCATTTGCAGGTCATACACATGGTGGAGTAGAAACAGGTGGAGGTAGTACACAAACTCCAAAATAAGGAAGTGGTTTTTTGCAGTATAGAACATTAGACGAACAAGGAGATTATACATTAGGGCAAAATAGTATGAAACAAAACAAAGAAGCAGTAGCACAAGCAATACAAACAAGATTAGGGCTACTTTATGGGCAATGGTGGGAAAATACAGAAGATGGATTACCACTATTTGAAAAAATATTAGGTGCATATGGAGATAACAAAGAAATGATAGATATATTGATTTCAGAACGTATTGCACAAACAAAAGATGTCAAAGAAATCAAAAGTTATCAAAGCAGTTTCCAAAATCGTGTATATACTGCAAATTGTGTTGTAGAAACAGTATATGGTACTGTTTTAATAGAAATTTAAAAAAATAGGAGGTGTTTCTTTTTTGAGTTATTTTAAACCTTATATAGATGAAAAAGGAATACATATTCCTAGATATACAGATATTGTAGAGGACTTAGTGGAGAACGCTAAGTCTATTTTTGGCTCTGATGTTTATTTAGAAAATGATAGTCAAGATTATGAAATTATATCTGCACAAGCGTCAAAAATATATGACGCTATGGAATTATTACAGAATATATATGAAAATAGAAGCCCTAAAACAGCAATAGGCTCTGCATTAGATAGTATTATTAAAATAAATGGTATGAAAAGAAAAGTTAAAACAAAAAGTACTTGTGACATATTAATAACAGGAATACCAAAAACACAAATAGTATATGGTATTGCAGAAGATATACAAGGAATAAAATGGGATTTACCAGAAAAAGTAATGATACCAGAAAGTGGAAGTATAAAAGTAACAGCTACTTGCCAAGAGTTCGACCACACTGCAGCAGCAAATGAAATATGTAAAATAGGTACGCCAACAGCAGGCTGGGAAAGTGTGATAAATGAACAGGACGCTATAAAAGGACAAGTATTCGAAACAGATGGAAATTTGAGGGCAAGACAAAATATAAGCACTTGTAAACCTTCTAAAACGGTATTAGAAGGAACAATAGGCGGTATTGCTGAAATTAGTGGTGTAATAAGACAAAGAGTATATGAAAATTTTGATAGTGTGCCAGATGAAAATGGTATACCAGGACATAGTATTGCTGCTGTAGTAGAAGGTGGAGATAATAAAGAAATTGCAGAGGAAATTTATTTGAGAAAAACACCAGGTACTGGAACATATGGTACAGAAAAAATAGCGGTTACAATACTTGATTGTTATGGAAAAGAAGAAGAAAGCATAATTTCATTTTTTAGACCAGTGTATAAAGATATTTTTGTAACAGTAAAAATAAAAGCGTTATATGGTTATACAGTGGAATTAGGAGAAAAAATAAAACAAAATATAGCAGAATATTTGAATGGATTAAGAATAGGTGATGATTTATCTATTTCGGCAATATGGGGTGTTGCATTGTATGCTATGCAGGATTTGAAAACACCTTCTTTTTCTATTACAGAGGTAAAAGCTGGTACAGAAAAACAAAATCAAAAAGCAGAAGATATGGGGATACTATTTCAAGAAGTGACAAGAGGAAAAGCAGAAAATGTTGAGATTATAGTGTTGTAGGTGGTGAGCAGATAGTGACATGAAGAATAAAAAATATTTAGATTTGATTGTACCAGAACATAGAAAACCGAAATTATTACAATGGCTAAGTTGTCTTTTAGGAAAAATAGAAGATATAGAAAAATGTGCGGAAAGTATTGATATTTGTTTTGATTTGGATATTGCACAAGGAAAACAACTTGATATATTGGGTGAATTAGTAGGTAGACAAAGAGAATTAACATTTCAGCCTGAAGAAAATATGAGTTCTGTATTAGAAGATAATATTTATAGAACAGTTATTCGAGCCAAAATAGGTATCAATCATTGGAATGGTACTATTCCAAGTATTTATATATTGTGGCAAAATTTGTTTCCTGATTATAAATTACATATTAAAGATAATCAAGATATGTCTATGAGTGTTACGGTAGTAGGAGATTTGACATCTTTAGAAAAAAATTTAGTACATTATGGTTATATTGTACCTCGTCCAGAAGGGGTAAAACAAAATACAGAAACTGCGTCTGAATTGCCACTGCCAGAAAAAACAATGTATGTAGGTGGTGCTGTATTCAGACCTATAGCAGAAACAATATTATCCGAAATGGAGTATCAATATGACTTTAAAACAACAGTATATATAGGTGGCACATTTCAGAATATATTGGAAACGACATTGCCAGAATTGGAATTTAAAACAAGTGCAGTAATGAATGTGGTGGCAGATTGGTGTGATATAGAACAAACAACATTGTCTGAAATGTAATTGAGGTAATTTTTTTCATACTTCGTATGAAAAACCGTTAATATTTTGACAATACAGTTGCTCCTGTGTTACTTCGTCAACACTTGGTCGCAACTTTCATAAACGTCAAATATACTCACTAATTAAGAAAGGAGTGCGAAAACATTGTCAAAAGGATTTGTAATTACGCAAGCAGGTAAAAAATTGCTTGCAGAATTGGTAGCAACAAGGCAAGAATTAAATATTACGAGGGTAATGGTAGGAAAGGGAGAATTGCCACAAGGACAATCTCCAGAACAGTTTGCAGATTTGATAGAGCCAGTGGCACAAGCTACTTCTACGATACCAGTAGCACAAAACGGTGTCATTTCTTTTATTGTAGAGTATAGAAATGACTTGAATGGTGGATTGCAAGAGGGATTTTGGTTGAAAGAGTTTGGTGTGTTTGCCCAAGATGGAGAAAATGAAATATTACTGTATTATGCTTCATTGGGAGAGTATCCGCAATATGTAGAAGCATACGAAAATGGAAAAGTAAATATCAAAAAATATCCTGTAAGTATTTTAGTGACAGATGACATTAAAGTAAATATTGCATATGCTGCAATGGCTTTTGTAACAGAACAAAGAATGAAGGAGTTTGTAGAAATAGAGGCTTTGCCTTATTTGGAAGGTGTTTTAGCAGAAAGTGAAAATGGTATACTTGCAGAGTTGGAGAAAAAAGCAAATATTGAAACAGTAGAGCAAGCACTTGATACGAAGGCAAATGCTCAAGATGTAGAAATAGCATTAAATCAAAAAGCTGATATAGAGGTAATAACAGAAGAACTTGCTAAGAAAGCGAATACAGAAACAGTTCAACAGATATTAAATCAAAAGGCAGATGCTAAAGCAATAGAACAAGCATTAGACAAAAAGGCAGATATTGAAGTAGTACAGGAAGCATTAGACCAAAAAGCCAATGAAATGGAAATACTTCAAAAACTATCAGAAAAAGCTGACAAAGAAGCTATGATAACAGAATTGGCAGTAAAAGCAGATAAAGAAGAGGTACAAACAGAACTAGACAAAAAAGTTGACATAGAAGAAATAGAAGAAATATTGCAACAGCAAATAGATAGTACAAATATTGTATTAGAGTTGGATAAAAAAGCAGATAAAGAAACAGTTGCGGAAGAATTGGCAAAAAAGGCTGATGCTGAAACTATGCAGGAGGAATTGAACAAAAAGGCAGACGCTGAAACAATGCAGGTAGAATTAGCAAAAAAGGCAGACGCTGAAACCATGCAACAGGCATTAGACCAAAAGTCAGAAAAAGAACATAAACATAGCACAGATGATATTACAAGTGGTACATTACCTATTACAAATGGTGGTACAGGAAATACTACAGGCAATGCTGCTACTGCTACAAAATTACAAACAGCTAGAACACTTGCATTAAGTGGAGATGTAACAGGTAGTACAGCATTTGATGGTAGTGCAAATAAAACAATAACAGCAACGTTGAAAAATAGTGGTGTGACTGCTGGAACATATGGTGCTTTGGATTTCATGACAAAAAATAACGGTACAGTGTGGGTAAGTAATAATGCAAAATGGTCTGGTGTAAATGCTAAATCTACGTGGAAAGCAAAACAGGATTGTAAAATTTCATTTCGATGGAAAGCTCCTTCTGAAAGGGGAGAATATGATTATTTCAATATTACAGCAGCAGGAACAAAAATACTTGCGAATACAAATGATTCTACAGAACAAACAGGAACACTTACAGCAACATTAAAAGCAGGCCAAACGATTGTATTTACTTGTAAAAGAGATGATGGAAATAATGGTATGGATAGAGCAGAAATCAGTGAAGTAAAATATAGTGAAGGAACGACAGACCCTAATACAATTGTTTATGAAAGTAATATTGGATATTATTTTAAAATTGAAAATGGCATTTATGGGT
This sequence comes from Clostridia bacterium, assembly GCA_910575055.1. Taxonomy (GTDB): domain Bacteria; phylum Bacillota; class Clostridia; order Lachnospirales; family Anaerotignaceae; genus Coprocola. The sequence goes on along the minus strand of CAJTDC010000015.1, from coordinate 39,686 downwards.
TTTATCCTGCTATTCCTGTGCCTAATATTACAGTTGATGCAAAAGGACGTATTACAAAAGCACAAACAATTTATGCAACACCAGCGGTAGAGCCAATTATTAGTAATATAACAAAAAGTTATATTGATAGGATAATGACAGAAAATGATAATGTCACTTTGGGTTATGCTTCTTTAAATAACAATACAACCGGAGATGGTAATACAGCGATAGGATTTGAAGCCTTAAAAGAAAATACAACAGGAGGAAGTAATATAGCTTTAGGGGAACAAGCTTTAAACAAAAACACAACAGGATCAAATAATACAGCGGTAGGATTTACAGTTTTAAGCAGAAATAAAACAGGGTTCAATAATACAGCGATAGGAAATGAAGCTTTAATTTGTAACGAAGATGGATATTATAATACAGCAGTAGGAAGTAACGCTTTATATTTGAATACAGATGGATATTATAATACAGCAATAGGGAATACTGCCTTATTTCAGAACAAAACAGGAACATATAATACTGCTGTAGGAGATGGTGCATTAGGTCAGTTGACTACTTATACTAATTGTTCTGGATTAGGTTACAACGCACAAGTAACAGGTAGCAATCAAGTACAACTCGGCAACACTTCTATAACAGTTTATGCCCAAAAGGCATTAGTAGTCCGTTCAGACGCACGCGACAAGCTAGATATTGAGGACAGCCCTTTAGGCTTAAACTTTATTATGAAGTTACGTCCTAGAAAGTATAGAATGAACAGTCGTGAAGCATATTTTGAACAAGGCAAAGAAAGAGATTTTACAGCTACAAACGATGGCAGCAAAGCAGGCAAAAGACCACATTATGGACTGGTAGCACAAGAAGTAAAAGAGGCTATGAATGAATTAAATGTTGATTTTGCTGGATATTTGGATAGTAAAATAGATGGTGGGGAAGATGTATTGTCATTAGGATATGCAGAATTTATTGCTCCTATGATAAAAGCAATACAGCAACAACAACAGATGATAGAGCAGCAACAACAAAAAATAGAAACATTAGAAAAAATATGCCAAAAGATGTCATAAAGAAAATGGCTGGTGTAAAGTGGGAGAAGGCGGTATTGCAACAATATCAAAACAGAAAACACGATTTAGAGCGATGAAAAGATTAGACCAAAACCACATTAAACTATTAATATTGTAAAGGGGTGATAATATGGAAAAGGAAGAATTAGAACAAAATCAAGGTATACAGCCAGGATTTATGATAACAGTAAAGGGAAGGAAATTGCTTGCGAAACTGGTAGCAGGGGAACAATTAGAGATTACGAGGGTAATGGTAGGCAGTGGAAATTTGGGAGAAGAAAGCCCTGCCTATTTTGATGACTTGATACAGCCAGTGGCACAAGCGACTTCTACAGAACCTGTTGCAGAAGATGGTGTTGTTTCATTTGTGGTAGAATATAGAAGTGATTTGAATGGGGGATTGCAGCACGAATTTTGGATAAATGAATTTGGTATATTTGCTAGAGATGGAGAGGAAGAAATATTATTATATTATGCAACATTGGGAGATTTTCCGCAACACGTAATGGCTTATAAACAAAATGGTGCAATAGATGTCAGAAGATATCCCGTAAGTATTGCAATATCAGATGAAGTAGAAGTAGTAATTGCTTATCCAGCACTTTCTTTTATGACAGCAGAAGAAGTAAGGAGATTTTTAACTATCAATTTACTGCCAGAGTTTTTATTAGATATGAAGGATTTGATAAAAAAACACAATGAAGATGAAAATGCACACCCTAAACTCAAAACATTGTTAGATGCAGATTTAAAGGCAAGAATAGAAAGACTGGAAAATGCTTTATATTATGATATTAAAGAAAATCCATTTTTGGTGACGTTTGAAACATTGAATGGCATAGTACTGACAAAAGGTGTATGGAATAAGAACAAAAAACGATTGGAGTGCTAAGCAAAAAGGGAAAACAGGAGTAAAACCCCTGTTTATTTTGTGTGTATTTAATGACATAAGAATTATATTATATTGTTTTTGGTAACAAGAACAATTTCGCAGCCTAGAGCATTTGTTATTTTTAAAAGAGTGTCCAGTTGAGGAATTACTTTTTTGCTTTCAAGTCGTGCAATAACAGATTGTGTTAAGTTTGTGGCAATAGCTAACTCTTTTTGTGTCATTCCTTGATTATGGCGTTGTTCTATCAGTTTATCAATAAAAGTAGTGCAATTATCAATCATAAATGGCACCTCCCGCTGTTTTACTATATTCATATAAATGTTCTGGAGCGATATCGATATCGTCGTTCCAAACAACTGTGCCACATTCAACTTTTGCACGAAGAAAAAAAGTAATATTTTTCAGTTGAGCATAAATAGCTTTATCTAATAAAGGACGAGCGTCATATACTTTTTTTGTTCCATCTGCAAAAGTTAAAAGTAAAGTGTAATCTTGTTTAGGTTGCACTTCTTTTACTACCCAAGCTGGAGTTATCATAAGTTATAACCTCCTTTCTTATTATGATAATAGAATACTCTACTTAATGCAGAGGGGCAATTTTATAAAGTGGTTGTTCGCTAATAGCAAGCTCCCAGTTAGCTAAAAGCTCATCTTTGTGAAGCTCTGCCCAAGCTGCAATGAGTTTCATTTGTTTTTTTGGCATATCTCCGTCTGTAAGTTCTCCCTCCATATTAAATACAGCATTGTATCCTTGATATGCTGCATGAAAGTGTGGCGGATTATGTTCACCGTTGTTATACATTCTAATAATAATACCATAAAACATTGAAATAGTTGGCATTTATTAACATATCCTTTCGATGTTTAAATTATAGTATATTTGCTATATTCTAGCAATAGCATATTTGTTATATTTTGTAAAAATTTGTTTACGTTACTAATTGAAAATAGAAAAGATAGAAATTTAGAAAGAAGGGATAATTATGGCAAGTATAGGAACACCAACTGTAACAGGAGAAAGAAGTTATAGTGTTAGTTGTAGTGGTTTAGAAGAAGGAAAAAATTATAGATTATATGGATTAAAGGCAGGTCAAACTGTTTCAAATGGGTATTCTTCTTTTTCTGCAAATGCAACTGCAAGTGGTTCAGCAAGATTTAGTTGTTGGGTAAGTGAAGGAGATACTGTAGCTGTTGTATCTAAATTAGTACTTACAGATATAAATAAAAATATTTTAGCTGAAAGAAGCGTTAGTATGAGTTATACTCCATCTGTAACAACACCATCTACACCATCATCTATCAGTTATAGTACTTCGATAAATTCCTATAACTCTACAAGAATAACTTGGGGGAGTGTATCAGGAGCAACAAGCTATGTGTTAGAAAGGTCTATCAATGGAGGTTCATTTAGTCAAGTATATTCTGGAACAGCTACCAGTTATACAGACTATGGTTTGAACTCTAGCACAACAAGAGTACAGTATAGAGTAAAAGCGGTAAATAGTGGAGGTAGCAGCAGTTATAAAACAGGCTCCAGTGCAACAGTATATTACAGTAAGCCAAATGTTGCACCGATAGTGATGGGAATTTGTCGGGATATAAATTGGAAAAATCCGTAAACGGTGGAAGTACTTGGACACAAATATATCAAGGAAGTAGCACAAGTACATCTGTAACACTAACATTTGGGGAAGCAACACAAGTAATGTTTAGAGTGCGTGCTTATGATAGTAGTAGTGCTCACAGTGGATATAAAGCAAGCGGTACAAGCACTGTAGTAAATAATAAAGTTCCTACTGCACCGCAAAGTATTACTGTCCCACTGAATATTTATGGAGGAAAAACAGCAGTAGTAACTTGGACAGCAGCCACAGACAGCGATGGGAATTTATCAGGGTACATATTAGAACGTTCTGTAAATAGTGGTACTTACACACAAATTTACAAGGGTGCAAATAAAAGTTATAGCGACAACATTACAAAAGGCTGGAATACGGTACAATACAGAGTTTGTGCTTATGATAGTTACAATGAAAAAGGTGCTTACAAAACAGCACAAGTTAGAAATATTATAAACAACGAATTACCAGTGATTACTACAAGCAGTACCAATTTAGGATTAAAAACAGGAGCATTTTCTTTTAGCTACACAGTTTCAGACCAAGAAAGCAACAAATTGACTGTAGTAGAAAAAATAAATGGGGTACAGAAAAAGAGTTTTACAGCAACTTCTGGTAGTACATACACATTTCAGATAACACAGCAAGAGTTTATTTGTATATTAAATGGTACAAATACACTTTCTATTACAGTAACAGATACAGATGGTGGTGTTACAACAAAAAACATCACATTTCAAAAGCAAGAAAATGAAATTGCTTTTACATTAAAAACACCTTTTGAAACAGATGCAGAAGCAAGTGTAGGCATTATGAATGTAGTAAGGCAGATACCAGAAGGAGCAGATTTTATAATAGAAGCCTGCAACAATGCCTATGATACAAGCCCTACTTGGGAAGATGTGACAAGATTTGTAAGAGAGGGCAGAAACTTTATACTTTTAAATGAACAAAAAACCGCTTCAAAATGGGGATTTTCTTTTAGAGTAACAGTAACAAGAAATACAGCAACAGGCGAAATTTATATCAGTTCTGTAGGAGGGAATTTTAAATGATAGAGTGGAGAAAAGATAGTATATTAGAAGCAAGAGAAAAAGACAGAAAAAAACAAGAAGTAGAAAATATAGCTGAAACGTTGTTACAGCTGGAAATGCAAGCACAACAAGAAAGGCAACTGTTAGCACAACAGTTATCTGATTTAGAATTAGCAATGTTAGAGGGAGGTAGTGTAGATGTTTGAGATATTAAAACAAAGATATCAAAGGAATTTTGTAAGAAAAGACCAGTTACAGAGATATGTAACATTGGGGAAGATTACACAAGAGCAGTATTTAGATATTGTAGGAGAAAAACAAGAAGTAGAACAAATAGAAAAAGAAATTTAAAAGAGTTTTAAAAAGCATTAAAACGTTTTTTAACTCTTTTTTTATTGAGATTTTTTGAGATGTTTTTCATTTTAGCATAAAGGAGAAGGAGGGAATAGTATGGAGTGGGAAATTGTAACAGTAATGATTGCATTGCTAGGGCTGATTGCTACAGTCACAAAGCCTATTATGAATTTGACAAATACTATTACAAAATTAAATGATACTTGTGAGCATTTAGAGTCAAAAATGGAGAAATTTGAAAATCATAATCATGATAGTCATGTCAAAATATGGGCACACAATAATAAACAAGATGAACAGCTAGCAGAACACGAGAATAGAATAAGTATATTAGAAGAAAGGAAGGTATAGCTATGAAAAAAATCAACTGGAAGGTAAGGGCAAAAAATCCGTATTTTTGGTTTGGATTGGTGGCGATAGTGTTGGCGGCTGTTGGAGCAAAACCAGAAATGTTTACCAGTTGGGCAATACTAGCGGAGCAGGTGAAAAACCTTTTGAGTAATCCTTTTGCATTAGGTTGTGTTGTTGTGGCGGTTGTGGGCTATGTCAATGACCCTACTACACAAGGCATTACAGATAGTAAACAGGCATTGACTTATCAGAAACCTAAAAAAGATTGAGGTGATACATATGGAAATCAAACAGATGTTAGCACATCAAAGCAATTACAACAAAGGCAGAAAACAGCCTATACAATATATTGTAGTGCATTACACAGCGAATAATGGTGACAAGGCAGAAGGCAATGGTAATTATTTTGCTCAACCAAATAGAAATGCTTCTGCTCATTATTTTGTAGATGAAAATACTATAGTACAAAGTGTGAAAGATACGGATACCGCTTGGCATTGTGGAGCGAAAAGCTACAAACACCCCAAATGTAGAAATGATAACAGCATTGGTGTTGAAATGTGTAGTGAAAAAGATGAGAAAGGGCAATACTACATAAATGAACAAACACAAAATACAGCAATTAAACTAATAAAGGTGCTTATGGCAAAGTACAGTATACCTATAGGAAATATAATAAGGCATTATGATGTGACGGGCAAAATGTGCCCAGAACCTTTTGTTAGAAACCAAGTGCAATGGCTAGACTTTAAAAAGAAGTTGAGCGAACAAAAGGAGGAAAATGTAAAAATGATATACAACTATATTGATGAAAATATGCCAGATTGGGCAAAGCCAACGGTGCAAAAACTAATTGACAAAGGTGCATTAAAAGGAAATGAAAAAGGAGAGTTACTACTTACTGGTACAATGTTGAGGCTGTTTGTAATACACGATAGAATGGGAGTATATGACAGATGAGGGCAGTAATGCCCTTTTTTTATTTTAGGAGGTATTTTTATGAATAGTTTTATACCTTGGATAGGTGGCAAAAAGCTGTTAAGAAAACATATTGTAAATAAATTTCCACAAAATATTAGTAGGTATGTTGAAGTGTTCGGCGGTGCAGGCTGGGTATTGTTTTATAAAGAAAAATTGCAAGTCAAGAAGTGTACAACGATATAAATGGGGAATTGGTTAATCTATTTCGATGTGTAAAATATCATTCTAATGCGATAATAAACGAATTGAGATTTACACCCAATGCAAGAGAACTGTTTAACGATTTTAAACAAAATAGAAATAGAACAGATTTGACAGATATTCAAAGGGCAGCGATGTTTTATTATTTAGTTAGGACATCTTATGGTGCAAAATTAGAGCAGTATGGTGCCAATTACAGAAGTCCTTATTTGTTTTTACAAGATATAGAAGCAATTTCAAAAAGATTGTCAAGAGTAGTAATAGAAAATAAAGATTTTCAATACATATTGCAAAAATATGACAAACAAGGTACGTTATTTTATTGTGACCCGCCTTATTATAAAACGGAAAAAATGTATGATATGGGCGGTTGTAGTTTTGGGAAAAAACAGCATATATTGTTAAGAGATATGCTAAAAAATATCAAATGCAATTTTGTACTAAGCTATAATGATGATGATTTTATAAGAAATTTGTATGAAGGATTTGATATACAAGGAGTAGAAAGGAGTAATAATTTATCTCTTAATGATGGCAAAAGAGGTGTGTATAAAGAATTGATTATATCTAATTTTTAGAAATGAGGGGGAGAAATTCTCCCCTTATTTTTGTAAAGAAAGATACCTTGCCTTGTTTTCGTGTTGCATTTTTGTGTTGCATTGAGTTGTATTTGTTGTGTAAATAGTGTGTCAATATGCTTATTTTTGTATTGATTTACAAATAAAAAAAGTGGTAAAATGCTTGATATATAAGTAATTTGTTATATATCGTACAGTTGTAGCATTATTTTAATAAAAGTAATGTAACTGGTTCAAGTCCTGTTATCCGCAGTAAAAAACCCTTGAAAATTCAAGGACTATTTTTTTGCAATAAAAAAATACTATTTAGAAGTGGTAATTGAGTAACCTTATAATTATATTGACATAAAAATAATAGAAAGAGTATAATAAATTCATTATTATAATAGAGATACAAAGGAATACAACAGATAGTATATTTTATGTTTTGACTGTTATAGTAAGCTGTGTTAGTAAATTTATATAAATAAAGAAAAATTTTATATTTTTTTCCAAATAGTAATTTGTAATATAAAAGATTATTATCAATTAATAATGAAATAGAATGGGGATTAATAATGAAAAAAAAACAAAGCAAAAATAAAACAAATAAAGGAATTGCTTTGCTTCTTTCCATTATAATTGTTTTTTGTATTTTAGCAACTGTAGTATTTTCTGTATCACGAAAAATATCTACAGAAATGTCTAATTCAGCAATTCAAAATCTAAGCGAAAGTCTGGATTTAATGAAGGGTACTATAGAAGCAATATTAGTGAAAGAAGCAGAATTTCAAAAGCTTATTGCACAAGAGATTGCAAATATAGAAAATCCAGAAGGTTTTGTTCGCTCTTATCATAAAAATCAAACAATGGTAAAACTATCTATAATACTATCAGGAAAAACAGAAGGTATTTCCAATACAGGAGAATTATTTTCAGAAGCAGAATTAAATTTTTCTTCTGGGAAAACAGTAGATAATTTAGCTATTTCTGAATCTTATCTAAATTATATGGGAACGTGGGCATATACTATGAAATGTCCTGTTGAAAAAGAGGGGAAAACGATTGCAACATTGTATGCAGAATATGTTTATGACTCTTTTGATAAATCACTTCCAAATGGATTTTATAATGGTAAAGCAATGCTTTATATTATGGACGCAGAGAATGAAAGGCTCGTACTAAAACCTAAAGGTATGGGAGAAAGAAGTGCAGGACATTTGAATTTAGAAGATTTTTTCCGTGCAAATAATATTTTAGAAGAAAGTCTTCGTAAAGAAGTTTTTGAGTGTGTCAAAAATGGAAAAAATATATTATTTTATCATGATGTTCGTCAAAAAAGTGCTTTAAATTATATGTGGTCAGTAAATGATGGATATATTTATTTGATTGGATATGTACCTATTGAAGCAATACAACAAGAGGGAAAAACAGTAAATCAAAATATTTTAATTGTTGTTATAGTAATGTTAGTTGCTTTTTTTCTATGTTGTATGGTGTATTATTTCAATCAAAAACAACAAAATAAAATTAGAAAAGAAAGAGAAGAAGAAAGAGAAATACATAATAAACGACTTGCCCAAGCATTGCAAGCTGCACAAATTGCAAGTAATTCAAAAACGACATTTCTTTCTAATATGTCTCATGATATTCGTACACCAATGAATGCGGTACTAGGATTTACAACATTGCTTGCTAAGGATGCAGAAAATCCTGTTAAAGTGAGAGAATATACTAAAAAAATAATGGCATCTGGTCAACATCTGTTAAATTTGATAAATGATATTTTAGATGTTTCTAAAATTGAGAGTGGAAAAGTAGTGCTTAATATTGAAGAATTTACATTAAAAGATTTGGTGTCATCTATAGATGCGATTATTCGCCCTATGGCAAGGACAAAAAAACAAAATTTTCATTTAGAAGTGACAGCAATTAAACATGAATATTTAATGGGAGATAAAACAAGAATAAATCAAATATTGATTAATCTTCTTTCCAATGCTGTAAAATATACACAAGAAGGAGGAGATATTTGGTTTAGAATTATTGGATTGAAACAGCGTTCTAGTCAATATGAGCATATTAAAATTGAGGTAGAAGATAATGGATATGGTATGACACCTGAGTATCTTGAAACAATATTTGATGCTTTTACTAGAGCAGAAAATAGTACAACAAATAAAGTACAAGGAACAGGCCTTGGTATGGCAATTACAAAAAGTATTGTAGAACTAATGGGTGGAACAATAGAAGTTTTTAGCGAAATAGATAAAGGAAGCCTTTTTAGAGTAGAATTAGAACTTCGTATACCAGAAGAACAAGCAGATAAACAATTTTGGAAAAACAGTGGAATTTCTCGTATATTGGCAGTAGAATGTGGAGAAGCCTGTAAGGATATTCAAACACTTATGAAAGATACTAGAGTAACAGTAGATATAGTTTCTAGTAAACAAGAGATATTGCATAATATACAACAATATTATAATACACAACAACAATATAATATGATTTTGATTGATTGGAATATATTAGATATAGATGATATAGAAATGATAAAAGAGATAAGAGAAATGCTAACAGATAGTGTACCTATACTATTTTTAATAGATTATGATAAGGATAACACAAAAGAAGTAGAACAAGTACTTTGTATAAAAAATACAAATACTCTTGCTAAACCGTTTTTTGTATCTGCATTAAAAGAAAAGATTTTTGAAATACAGTCAGAACAAAAAGAAGAAGAAGTGCCCGAAACTACAAAAATTTCTACTTTAAAGGGATTACATTTTCTTGCTGCGGAAGATAATGAAATTAATGCAGAAATATTAGCAGAATTGTTGGAAATAGAAGAAGCAAGTTGTGAGATTGTAGAAAATGGTCAATTAGCAATAGAACGTTTTATGAATGCAAAAGAGAATGAATTTGATGCAATATTGATGGATGTTCAAATGCCTGTAATGAATGGCTATGAAGCAGCAATAAAAATTAGAGCATTAAATAGAGAAGATGCCAAAAATATAATCATTATTGCTATGACAGCAAATGCTTTTGCAGAAGATGAAAAAGAGGCGTTGGAGGCAGGTATGAATGTGCATATGGCAAAACCAATTAATATTGATGTATTAAAGAAAATTGTAAAACAATATGTAAAAAGAAAGGAGTAATATATGAAGAAAGATGATAAAAGTAATATTAAAAAAATAGTAGTAGTTTTTTTAACTGTTATTACAATGTTTACAATAATCGCTTGTGGAAGCAATGAAGAAAATAGTAAAAATTTAATTTCATCTGAACAAGAAGATAAAAAAGTGGTCAATTTATTTGGTCCTATGGAAAAAACAAATCCAGATGCAGATAACGTAGCAAGAACTGCATTTGATATGACAGTAGCAATGGCGGAACAAAGATTAAATTTGATTGTAGAATATAGAACTTATACAGCAGAAAATTATCAAGAAAGAACATATGATGACGTGACACTGGATAGGGCAAGAAATAATATGGATGATTGGTATTTGCTTAATCCAGATACCATACAAATATTAGGTTCAGAAGGAAAACTTGCGGATTTATCCGTGTTAGATAGTGCAAAAAATTTAAGAGAAGTTGTAAAAACAGCAAATGTAGTAAATGGAAAATTAGTAGCAATTCCGCAAGAAATTGTAGTACATGGCTTATTTGTAAATAAAGATATGTTTGATAAATATCATTTGCCATTACCAAATACACCAGAGGAATTTTTAGAATGCTGTGAAGTATTTCAACAAAATGGTATTGAAACACCTGTTGGAGCAAATCGTTGGTGGTTAGAGAATTTTGTGTTTGCTCAAGCATATGCAGATTTATATAATGGAGAAAATACAGAGGAAGAAATACAGGCATTAAATAATGGAGAAAGAAAATACAGTGATTATATGCGTACAGGTTTTGAATTTCTGCAAAAACTAATTGATAATGGTTACATTGATGCAGAAAAAGCCTATATTTCTGAAGCAATTGAGGAAGAAAGAGCAGATTTTTTGGCACAAAAAACACCTATTGTAATGGCATATTGGGGAGCAGCAAATACAGAAACTGCTTATGGAAATACAGATTTTGAATTACAGGTAATAGGATTTCCAAGTCAACGAGGTCAAATGCCTGTGGTATCTATGACAGGATATGGTGTAAATGTAAATGCACAGCATTTAAAAGATACTATGGATGTTTTGGATATTATATTTTCTGATGAAGCACTTCAAATTTATACGAAAACAAATAAAGTAATTTCTCCTTCTAAAAATGTTGAAGTAGATTGTATTGAGGCATTAAAACCACTTAATAATAAAATAGAAGAAAATATTTATGTACTTGGCTCCAATGCAGCTATGAATGTAGAACAATGGGGAAATACTTGTATTATCGTAAGATATTTATTAAATGGTGCTAGTGTAGAGGAGTGTATGGCAGAATTTGATAGATTGCAACAAAAAGCATTAACAAAATAATAAACTATTAAAACCACGTCTTTATAGGCGTGGTTTTGGTATTTAAAAAATAATATAAAAAGTCAAAAATAAATTTACTATAACATATCATAAAATAATATGACATTATAAAAAGTTTTACACAAAAAAGAGAGATATTATAAATTTAAAAAAAATGAATAAAAAAGTGTTATATTCTCTATTGCATATCATAATTTAATATGATACATTTAATGTTAATACATTAACATATAAAAATTAAAATATATCAAAACGAAATAGTAAAAAAGATGCTGTTTAGAGTAGTTTTATAGAAAAGTCTTTAATATAACATAAGTTATACTTAGTATATAACAATGACTCTATTTTTTTCGCAGGGGGAACAAGATAAATTATGAAAGAAATAAGGATATTGAAAAAAGAAAAAAAAAGATTATATATACAATTAATTATAGCATCTCTATTATTTTGTATAGTAGCCTCGTGGTTTTTTTTACATTTTCATAATGTATTACGACAGGAAGAGTTGGAACGCAGTTATATTGAATTACAGGAATTTTCACAACAAAGTAGTAAAAAAGTAAAGGCAATATTAGATAATTCTTTAAAACATATAGAAAATATAACAGAAATTATAACATTAACAGAAGAAAGAGATATTATAGAAATAGAAAAAAAATTAAAAAAAGAAATGGTTAGTGTTCAATTTAATTATATAGGTATTGCTGATGTAAAGGGATTAGCACAAACAACAGCGAATGAAAAAATGACCATTGATGTCAGCGAAGAAGAATTTTTTAAAAAAGCAATTATAGGAATTAGTAATACATCAAATTTAATAACACAACCATTGCAATCAGAATATGAATTTGTCAATGCTGTACCAATTTATAAAAATGGCGTAATTATAGGGGTACTTTATGGAGCGATTGATGTGGAAAGTTTTTCTGAAGCTATGACAAATATGAATGAAAATAGACAGTATTATTTTGGTATTGTAGAACAAGATGGAAATTTTATACTAAAACCTAAAAAAGAGAATTCTATATTAGAAGAGAATTTTTGGGAAGATATATCACAAACAAATTTATTAGAAAATGATATTGACCAAATTAAAATTAATATGGTACAAAATGAAGATAAAATTACTCCTTATATTTTAAGTGGAGAACAAAGATATATGCATTATACACCTTATGGAGAAAATAAATGGTATACAATTTCTGTTATGAACCCAGAGATAATGGATAAAAAACTACATAAAATCAATACAATGGTTTGGAAACTTCTGGTAGAAGTTTTAGGAATATTTGTGCTAACATTTGCGTGGATATTTTATTTGTCTAAAAAAAGTAGAGATGAAATGATGCAAATGAACCAGATATTAAAACAAAATGAAACTAGTCTTGCCATTGCAGTATCTCAAGGAACACAAGTAATATTTGATTATGATATTGAAACAAAACAATTAACATTTCGTTACAAAGGAAATGAAAAATATGGTTTTTCAAGACAATTAGAAAATATTCCAGAAAGTTTAATACAACAAAATTGGGTTGTTTCTAGTTCTGTGAAAGATGTTCGTACAGTTTTTGAAAAAATTGAGGAAGGACAACAAACTGCAAGTGCTATTATAAAAATAAGGCAACCTAATGGAAATTTTGTATGGAGCAAAATTATTGTTACGAATATATTTGATAGAGAAAAAAGTAGTATTATACAAACAGTAGGTATTTTAGAAGATGCTACATTGTTGAAGGAAAGTGAAATGAAAATTGCAGAAGAAATAGAATTACGTAAAGTAATTACATCTAACGCAATAATGTCTTACGAAATTAATATTACAAGAGATTATATTGAAGAACAAAATTTTGATGAGATAGAAGAAAGTGATACTTCTAAAAAAAGACAAATTTATTCAAAATATTTGTATGAAACAATACAATCTACTATTTATGAAGATGATAGATTATCTACTTTAACAACGTTTTCAAGAGAAAATCTATATTATGTGTTTTTTAGAGGAAAAAGGGTATTACATTTGGAATATCGCAGAAAAATGGAAGAAAATGAAAATAATTATATTTGGGTAGAATGTATTATTCACTTTTTGCAGGAACCAGAAAGTGGTGATATAAAGGGATTGATGGTAATAAAAGACATTAATGATAAAAAAGGAAAAGAATTAGAACTCAAAAAACAAGCGGATATGGATTTCTTAACAGAAGTTTATAATAGAGCTACATCAGAAAAATTAATTACAGAAATAGTGTCACAAAAAATAATAGATAAAGGAGTTCACGCCTTTTTAATATGTGATTTAGATAATTTTAAAACAGTAAATGATACATTAGGACACCAAATAGGAGATAAAGTACTGATAGATGCTGCCAATATATTAAAAAATCATTTTCGTAAAACAGATATTGTAGGAAGATTAGGAGGAGATGAATTTATTGTATTAATGCAAAATATCAATTCTTTTTCTGCTATTAAAAATACAGTAAGTAGATTGGTAAAAGAGTTTGACCAAACCTATGGAGAAGGAGAAAAGAAGGTTAGAATAACAGTTTCTATAGGAATTTCTCTTTCACCATTACAAGGAAGTGATTTTTCAACATTGTATAAAAAAGCAGATGAAGCATTATATAGAGTAAAAGAAAATGGTAGAAATGGCTTTGCTATATTTGAGGAAGAAGAAAATTATAATAAAAATTAGGTATTTGCTGTGTGATACTCCCATCATATAAGCTGTTGCTTAGAGGTGGGAGTTTGTTGCAAAGGAGGAAAATAGTATGAAGAAAAAATGTACATTTTCTATTTCTGATATTGATGCTGGTTGGTTTGATATAAGTTTCGAAATAGAAAAAGAAAAAATAAAAATTTCTGCCTCTGATTTGTGGGGAAATGACTCACCAAAAGCATTACTTGTAATGCTGACAGAGTTATTATTAGAAAAAAGTGATACTATGTATATACTTTTTGATGAAGAACCAGGCACATATATTGTGTCATTAGAAAAAGGAATGTTGATAGTTGCCTATTCAAAATATGACTGTATAGAAATGGATCAGAAAAAGATAAATATTACTTTATGTGGCAATATGACATTTAATGAAATTTCTAATTTAATTGTTGTGAATGAAATATTACTGCAAGCAGAAATTGATATAAAAGTATTCATACAATCTGTTTATAAAACATTTTACAAATATGCAAACAATCGCTTATTATATGACAAATATGAAGAAAATTGGAATTATTTCCCTTGTAAAGAATGGCAAGCATTTGAGCATTGTGTACAGCAAAAAGGTTTGAATAAAAGAGATTTATAATATTATTATTGACAAATGTATACTAATTTGGTATACTTATAACAATAAAGTAAATAGAGCTTATCAAGAGTGGTTGAGGGAAAGGGCCCTGTGAAACCCAGCAACCGGCATATTTTTGTATCGGTGCTAATTCCCCCGCAGTATTGCGGAAGATGAGATAGTTAAAAAAAGCCCTTATGGCTTTTTTTTGTTGCCAATCTCTTTCTTATAAAATATTTACTTTGTATTACTTATTTTAAATAAATGGTTTTAAGGAAGGAGTAATGATAATGAGTAGAAGATTATTTACATCAGAGTCTGTAACAGAGGGACATCCTGATAAAATTTGTGACCAAGTTTCAGATGGTGTATTAGATGCTATATTAGCAAAAGACCCACAAGCAAGAGTTGCTTGTGAAACAGCAACAACAACAGGTATTGTATTTGTTATGGGAGAAATTACAACAAGTGCTTATGTAGATATTGAGGCAGTTGTAAGAGATACATTGCGTGAAATTGGATATAATAGAGCAAAGTTCGGATTTGACAGTGAAACTTGTTCTGTTATTACTTCCATTCATGGACAATCACCAGATATTGCACTGGGAGTAGATAAAGCATATGAAGTAAAAAAAGGAGAAGATGACAGTCGTTTTGATACAGGAGCAGGCGACCAAGGTATGATGTTTGGATTTGCTTGTGATGAAACAGAAGAACTGATGCCAATGCCAATATCACTTGCTCATAAATTGACAAGAGCATTGACAGAAGCAAGAAAAAGCAATACACTAACTTATTTACGTCCTGATGGAAAATCACAGGTAACAGTGGAATATGAAGATGATAAACCAGTAAGAGTAGATACTGTTGTAATATCTACACAACATAGCCCAGATGTAGACCAGCAAACAATATATAATGATGTGTTGGAACAGATTATTAAAAAAGTGATACCAGCAGAATTATTAGATGAAAAAACAAAATATTATATCAATCCTACAGGACGTTTTGTCATTGGAGGTCCACAGGGTGACAGTGGTTTAACAGGAAGAAAAATTATTGTAGATACTTATGGTGGTTATGCAGCACACGGTGGAGGTGCTTTTTCTGGAAAAGACCCTACAAAAGTAGACCGTTCTGCTTGCTATGCTGCTAGATATGTCGCAAAAAATGTTGTAGCAAGTGGCATTGCAAAAAAATGTGAAGTACAATTAGCATATGCTATAGGTGTAGCAAAACCTGTTTCTATATTAGTAAATACATATGGTACAGGAAAAATTTCTGATGAAAAGATTACAGAAATGATACAACAAAATTTTGATTTAAGACCAGCAGCAATTATAGAAACATTTGATTTACGTCGTCCAATATACAAACAAACAGCAGCATATGGTCATTTTGGTAGAACAGATATTGATTTGCCTTGGGAAAAAACAGACAGAATAGATGTATTTCAAAATGCTTTAAAATAATTTGATTGATAAGAGGGAATTTTTTTAAAATTCCCTCTTTATTTGTGTTAGAAAGGATAGTATTGTGACAATATGGAATATGGTTGTGATGAAAACTATAGAAAAGAAGTAATAAATGTATTTGGAAATGAAAGAACATACTTAAAAAATTTAGAAGAAATATATAAAATTTTTGCACTTTTTGATATTGAAGTATCATAAATATTTTTTGTGATTACTTTTTTCTATGTTGCATTGCTTACAGTAATAAAAGGTGATACAATAAGAACATATGTATTACATTTGTTGGAAGGAGGCGGAAATTATGGAACAAGAAACATTACAAGGCACAGTAGAAGATATTATTTTTCAAAATATAGAAACAGGCTATACTGTTTTTACTGTTTCAGAAAGTGAAACAGAAACTACTTGTGTTGGAATTGTTCCCCACCTTCATGAAGGAGAAAATGTTGAGATTTTAGGACATTGGACAGTACACGCAACATATGGAAAACAATTTCAGGTGCAGGCTTATGAAAAGAAAATTCCCACTACAGAAGAAGGTATTGAACGATATTTAGCATCTGGAATTATAAAAGGAATTGGAGCAAAAACAGCAAAAAAAATTGTAGAAAGATTTGGAGAAAATAGTTTTCAAATTATAGAAGAACAATCAGAACGTCTAGCAGAAATCAGAGGAATTACATTAGAAAAAGCACAAAAAATAGGGGCATTATTTCAAGAACAGCACGAATTAAGAAATGTAATGCTGTTTTTGCAGGGGTTTGGTGTAACGCCAACATATGCTATGAAAATATATAAAAAATATAAAGAAAGAACATTTGACATTGTAAAAAATAACCCTTATCGTATTGCAGATGATATTTTTGGTATTGGTTTTAAAATGTCAGATAAAATGGCAGCAGCAGCAGGAATTCCTTTTGATAGTCCCCATAGAATATGTGCAGGAATTAAATTTGTGTTAAATAAAGCAGTAGGAAATGGGCACGTTTTTTTGCCTATGACATTGCTGAAACAGCAAACGGAGGAATTGCTCCAGCTTTACAATATTGATATAGAACAGTATTGTAAACAAATGCAGATTGATAATCAAATATGGTTGGAAAAAATGGGGCAAGAGTATCATATTTATTTAGCACCTTTTTATTATGCAGAAATTGCAGTAGCAAAAAAATTGTTGGAATTGTCACAAGAATACGAAGCAGAAAACAGCGTTGATGTAGAAAAGGCAATAAAAAGGGTAGAACAAGAAACAGGTATACTATTAGCAGAACAACAAAAGCAGGCTGTAATAGATGCAATGACAAATGGTGTATTGATTATAACAGGAGGGCCAGGTACAGGAAAAACAACCACAATCAATACCATTATACAGATATTAAAAGAAGAAGATAACGAAATTGTTTTAGCAGCACCTACAGGCAGAGCAGCAAAAAGAATGACAGAAGCAACGGGAATGGAAGCACAAACAATACACAGAATGTTAGGTATTAACTTTATAAATGAAGATAAAAGAAAACAGACATTTGATAAAAACGAAGAAAATCCTATTGATGCAGATGTTGTAATTATTGATGAGTCTTCTATGATAGATATTTCATTGATGTATAGTTTTTTGAGGGCAGTAAGTGCAGGAACAAGATTGGTATTGGTGGGAGATGTGGACCAGCTTCCTTCTGTAGGAGCAGGAAATGTATTAAAAGATTTAATTAGTTGTCAAAAACTTCCTGTTGTGACATTAAATCAAATTTTTAGACAAGCACAAGAAAGTGCTATTATTATGAATGCACATAGAATAAATCAAGGAGAAAAGTTGATATTGAATGAAAAAGAAAGGGATTTCTTTTTTGTAAAAAGAGCATATAGTGAAGATATTGTAAAAACGATTGTAGAATTAACTATAAAAAGATTACCTAATTTTCTGAATTGTGATAGCATAAAAGATATACAGGTGTTAACACCTGTTAGAAAAAGTCCTATAGGAGTATATCACCTAAATGAAGTATTACAACAAGCGTTAAATCCTCCTGATGAAAATAAAAAAGAAAAAGTGTTTAGAAATGTGATTTTTCGTGAAGGTGACAAAGTAATGCAAATAAAAAACAATTATAATATTGTTTGGAAAGTGTATAATAATTGGGGAAAAGTAACAGATGAGGGTGTTGGTGTATTTAATGGAGATGAAGGAACAGTAACAAATATTGATGAGGTAAATGAAACATTACAGGTAACATTTGAAGAAGATAAATGTGTAGAATATGATTTTACGCAGTTAGAGGAGTTAGAACTCGCTTATGCTATTACCATACACAAATCGCAAGGAAGTGAATATCCTGTTGTAATTATACCAGTACACAATGGACCTCCTATGCTTATGACAAGAAATCTGCTTTATACTGCCGTTACAAGAGCGAAACAACTTGTAGTATTGGTAGGACTAGAGGATAAAATTTCTGCTATGGTGGCAAATAATAGAGAAATCAATCGTTATTCTAGTTTAGCATATCGCTTGGAAAGTTTGTATGATTTTATGAAATGGTAGTATATAAAGGGTGTGTAAAAATGCGTTTTTGTGATGTGATATTGCAGTGGTTTTATCCGCCACGTTGTGTATTATGTGGTAAATTAATAAAAATAGGACAACAAGATATATTGTGTAATAATTGCCAAAATACAGTACAGTGGAAAGAGGGAGCAGTCTGTCAGAAATGTGGCAGAAGTATTTATACAAATGAAAAATATTGTGAAAGATGTCAAAAAGCAAATTTTGTATTTGAAAAAGGAATAGCAGTATTTTCTTATAGTGATGTAAGAGATGCCATTGCACATTTTAAATTTCACTATTGGAAAAGAGATGCAGTACCTTTAGCGAAATTGATGGGAGATTATTTACTAACATATTATCCAGTATTAGTTGAACAGACAGAACTGTTAATTCCTGTTCCTATGTATGAAAAAAAGCAAAAAATAAGAGGATTTAATCAGTCAGAACTTTTGGCAAAAGCAATTTCAGAAAGAATTGAAAAACCATATAGTGTAAATAATTTAAAAAGAATAAAAAATACACAGCCTCAAAGTCTTTTAAATGCAGAACAAAGAAAACAAAATATAAAAGGAGCGTTCTCTATAGAAAATGCAGAAGAAATACAAGGAAAAACAATATTGTTAATAGATGATATATTTACTACAGGTACAACTGTAAATGAATGTTCTAAAGTGCTTTATGAAAATGGAGCAAAAAGCGTATTATTTTTTAGTTTAGCTGTGGTTGAAAGTGTATAATTTTGTCATATCCTATATACTATGACAAAAAATGCTGTTACTTGTCACAAAAGTTTAAGGAGTGTGTCAAAAACACTTCTTTTTTTTTTGCTGTTGTCGTGGTAGAATGAATGTACATTAAAAAAAGAAAGGGTGTCTATATGAGCAAGGCAGATGAAATATTTATAACAAACTGTAAAAATATATTAGAAAATGGCTATTCTTCTGAAAATGAAAAAGTACGACCTCATTGGGAAGATGGAACACCTGCTTATACAATAAAAAACTTTGGTGTAGTAAATCGCTATAATTTGTCAGAAGAATTTCCTTTGTTAACACTTCGTTATACAAATTGGAAAGCAGCTATTGATGAAGTGCTTTGGATATGGCAAAAAAAGTCTAATAATGTGAATGATTTAAACAGTCATATTTGGGACGCTTGGGCAGATGAAAATGGCTCTATTGGAAAAGCCTATGGCTATCAGTTAAGTATCAAAAATCAATATAAAGAAGGAATGTTCGACCAAGTAGACAGAGTGCTTTATGATTTAAAACAAAACCCTTATAGTAGAAGAATTATGACAAATATTTATAATTTTAATGATTTGAATGAAATGAATTTATATCCTTGTGCACATAGTATGACATTTAATGTAACAGGAAAAAAGCTCAATGCAATATTAAATCAACGTTCTCAAGATACATTAACAGCAAATAATTGGAATGTAGTACAATATTCTGCATTGCTTATGATGTTTGCACAAGTAAGCGGATTAGAAGCAGGAGAACTGGTGCACGTAATTTCGGATATGCACATTTATGACAGACATATTGCAATGGTAAAACAACTTTTAAAAAGAGAACCTAAAAAGGCACCAAAAGTAACATTAAATACAGAGGTTAAAAATTTTTATGATTTTAAAGTAGATGATTTTAAAGTAGAAAATTATGAATATGGCACATCATTAGGTAAAATACCTGTTGCGATATAATAAAGAGGTGAAGAAATGGATATTATTGTATCAGTAGATGAAAATTGGGGTATAGGTAACAATGGACAGCTTTTGACAAAAATTTCGGCAGATTTAAAACGCTTTCGTAAAATGACAACAAATAATATTATTATTATGGGAAGGAAAACATTGGAGTCTTTTCCAGAAGGAAAACCTTTACCTAACAGAATAAATATTGTAATGACACATAGTCAGGAGTATACTTGTGATGGGGTAAAAGTGTGTCATAATATACAGGAAGTATTAAAAACAATTGCAAAAGAAACAAAAAAATATGTTTTTATAATAGGAGGTGAAAGTATTTATCAGCAGTTTTTGCCTTACTGTGAAAGAGCTTATGTAACAAAAATATATCAAACATTTGTAGCAGATACTTATTTTAAAAACTTAGATAATGACTATCATTGGAAGCTGATAGAACAGCAACCAATGCAAGAAGAAGAAGGCATAAAATATGCTTATTTAACTTATGAAAATCAACAGTATCAGCAAAATGCAGTAAAGAAAAAAATTGTATAATATAAAAAAGTATGGAAGGTATTCACTTGTTTGGTATTGGGGAAACAAAAAGGGGTGTAATAGAATAAAAGGAGGTTTGTTACAGTTATGAAAAAATTTTTAGCCACAATAGTGTTGTGTATAACATTGACAACGACTATGAGTGTAGCATCTGTATGGGCGGAAGATGGCATTACAGTAAATTATGAAGGAAATGCTATTTCTTTTGATACACCACCCTTTTTGGAAAATGGTATTACAATGGTACCTATGAGGGCAATCGTTGAAAAAATAGGTGCAGAAGTGTCTTGGTCAGCTTCAGCAAAAATTGCTACTGTAAAAAGAGGACAAGATATTTTAACAATTCCCGCAGGGGGAAACATTGCAAAAAGAAATGAACAAGATATAGTATTAGATATGCCAGCAAAAGTAGTTGATGGGCGTGTTTTTGTACCATTACGTTTTGTAGGGGAACAGTTAGGATTAAATGTTGTTTGGGATAAAGAAACAAAAACAGTTGCTTTAACAGAAAAGGCACAAGCACCTAAAAAAGTTGCTGCAGTACAATATACAAGCAAAGATAAAAGTTATAGTATTACATTGCCAGGAGAAAACTGGAGTGAAGAATATTCTGATTTAGAAAATACAATTATTGCAGATAGTACAGAAGGAGAATTGACTGTTTTGATTTCTAATTTTAAAAAACAAGATGTAGCGGTATCAGGTATACATACAGCAGAAGAATTTGTAAAATTTAATCAAGATAGTGCTTATTATGCAGTATATGCTATGGGGACAGTAACACCCCAAAATATTACATTAAGTAATATGAATGTAGTAGGAGCAGATGAAATTAGAGTAGAAGAAAATGGTATTGTATCAAAAGCATTTTTTGTATATGCACAAACAGAACAATATTATTATGTTTGTGCCATTACAGGAAAAGAGGAATTGTATGATGCACATATTTCAGAACTTCAGAGGGCGTTACAGACAATTAAATAAAAAAACCAGTAATATACTTGTGGACTTTATCAAAAAAAGGGGGTATAATGTTTGAGGACAGGTTAGGGGATAGAAAACATATGAGGAGGAAGAAATAAAATGAAAAGATTTTTAGCAGTAATGGCATTAGGTATGACGTTGGTAATGGGAACGGTTTCTGTACAAGCAGCAGATTTATCTGTAACAGTAAATGGAACAGCAGTAACATTTGATGCACAGCCATTTATTGAACAAGATGTTACATTAGTACCAATGCGTGCTATTATGGACAATTTAGGTGCAACAGTAGTATGGAATGCACAAACAAAAACAGCAACAGCAAAAAAAGATGACAAAACAGTTGTTTTAACAATTGATAGTAAAGTAGCAATGGTAAATGGACAAGCTGTAGAATTAGAAGCAGCAGCAAAAATTGTTGGAAACAGAACATTTGTACCAGTAAAATTTATTGGTGAACAATTTGGCTTAAATGTAGAATGGGACGAAACAAACAGTATTGTTTCTTTAACAGAAATTGCAGAACAAGAAGATACAACACCAACAGAAGGTAAAGACGAAACAACACCAACAGAAGGTAAAGATGAAACAACACCAACAGAAGGTGAAGACGAAACAACACCAACAGAAGGTAAAGATGAAACAACACCAACAGAAGGTGAAGACGAAACAACACCAACAGAAGGTAAAGACGAAACAACACCAACAGAAGGTAAAGACGAAACAACACCAACAGAAGGTAAAGACGAAACAACACCAACAGAAGGTAAAGACGAAACAACACCAACAGAAGGTAGAAGGTGAAGACGAAACAACACCAACAGAAGGTGAAGATGAAGCAGAAGCTAAATAATTAACACTACATATTTTGTAAAAAGTAAATTGGAAACAAAAAGAAGTAATGAAATATGTTTTATATGGAGTTACTTCTTTTTTTATGAAATTATTGTTGTTAAACAAGAAAGGTTTTATTTTACAATAAAAAAGAGGTTTTTTGACGCTAAAATCAAAATAAAAATAGAAAAAATATTATTTTTTATGCAGTTTTTTTAATATGTCTTTTGTATAAGGACATTTGTACTAAAAAGGGAAAAAATTGTCTTTATATTTTTGTTTTTTCTATTGACTTTGTAGAAAAACATCATATATAATTAAAGAGGCGAATTTTAATAACAACATTAAAATTTGTTGTTTTATATTTATGTAATAAAATGTTTTGCTGTAGCAGAGGGGGGAATTTATAGCTTCTGTATTTATGTTGATAGTATAAATAAAAAATAATATGATAAAATGCAGCTTTTTAACGCAATTATAAATATAATATTTTAGAGTAAAACTGTATTTTAAAAATTATTTTATAAATCAAGTGTAAAATAGCAGCAAATTTTGTTACATAAAATAAATTATCGTACAACCTTTTAAATAATGAAATAGGAGGGTAATATGAAAGACATACTTGTAAAATGGAATAGTATTAGTTTAGTAAAGCGTATCATTGGCGGTATGGTAATTGGTGCAATATTAGGTATGGCTGTTCCTAGCTTATCTGTTATTGGCATATTGGGAGATATTTTTGTAAATGCTTTAAAAGCAGTTGCTCCTGTATTAGTATTTTTCTTGGTTATGAGTGCATTAGCACAACATAAAGAAGGCGGAGCAAGTAATATGGGTACTGTTATTATACTGTATTTAGTAGGTACTTTTGCAGCAGCAGTTGTTGCAGTTGTTGCAAGCTTTTTGTTCCCAGTTACATTAACATTGCCAGAAGCAGCATCAGGAAGTGCAGCACCTGGTGGTATAGGAGAAGTTTTGAAAACATTACTTTTAAATATTGTTGCAAATCCTATTGGTTCTATTGTTAATGCAAATTATATTGGTATATTAGCGTGGGCAGTTATATTTGGTTTAGCATTGAAACCAGCTTCTGAAACAACAAAAAAGGGTATATTGGATTTCTCTGAAGCAGTTTCACAGGCAGTTAGATGGGTAATTAGCTGTGCGCCATTTGGTATACTTGGTTTAGTATTTACAACTGTTTCTGAAAATGGACTTGGTACTTTTACAACATATGGAAAATTGTTAATTGTATTAGTGGGTTCTATGGCAGTTGTTGCATTGATTATAAATCCTATTATTGTATTTTTGACAATGGGTACAAATCCATATCCATTAGTATTCAAATGTTTAAAAGAAAGTTTTATTACTGCATTCTTCACAAGAAGTTCTGCAGCAAATATTCCTGTTAATATGGCACTTTGCGAGTCATTAGGATTAGATGAAGACAATTATTCTGTTTCTATTCCTTTAGGAGCAACCATAAATATGGGTGGTGCAGCAATCACTATTACTGTTATGACATTGGCAACAGTACATACATTAGGTATTACAGTAGACATTCCAACAGCGATAATATTGAGTGTTGTAGCAGCAGTTTCTGCTTGTGGTGCATCTGGTGTTGCAGGCGGTTCATTGCTTTTAATTCCTTTGGCTTGTTCTTTATTTGGTATTTCTGGCGATGTTGCGATGCAAGTAGTAGGTGTTGGTTTTATCATTGGTGTTATACAAGACTCTTGTGAAACAGGTTTGAACTCCTCTACAGACGCATTGTTTACAGCAGCATCTGAATTTAGACAATGGAAAAAACAAGGAAAACCAATTAAATGGTAATTATATTTTGATATTAATATTGGTTGTGCGAACCCTTATCATAAAAATGATAAGGGTATTTTTTGTAGATATTATTTAATAGAAATAGATTGATTTATTTGTAGAAAAGTGACATTTTTTGTGTTTGTTACTGTGTTATATTGAAGTATTGCTCTTGATTTTGAGTTTAGTATATGTTATGATAGCTATAAGGGTTAGTACAAAAAATACTGTTTTATACATAAATTTGTTGCTTTACAAAACTAAATTTTGTAAAAAATTGTATTAAAGTATTGAAGGTATACTATAAAATGATATAGATATTAGAAAGGGCATCTATTATGTTACATCCACTCTATTCTCTTTATTTAGAGCAAAATTGCAATATTCTTTCTGTTGATGAAGTAGAAGGTGTTATATTAAGCTATCAAAATAAAGTTATAAAAATTCCTTATGAAAAATGGGAAAAAATGGAGGAATATACACTTTCTTATTTTCAATTTCAGTTAGAAAAATTATTAGAAGAATATACATAAATAAAAAGGCTCTCCATTATTAAATGGAGAGCTTTTTTAAAAGATATAAAGTATTGTATAAAAGGGAAGAAATATTAGTTTATTGAATACCTTATTTGTATGAAAAAGGAACAATAATATAAAATTATGAGTATGTATTATTTACCAATATATTCAGAATAATATGTATTAATAACTTCCATAATAGATTTTTTTGCTTCTTCTGAAACCATTCCAAAAGGTTTTCTACATTCTCCTACAGGCTGTCCTATCAAATTGGTAGCACATTTTACTATAGAATTTGGATTGCCATATTTAAAACATTCTCTAATAGGAGCGATAGAAGACTGTGCCTTTTTTGCTGCTTCCATATCGCCTTTTAAATAGTTTTGATAAATACTTACCATAACTGTTGGTAGTATATTAGCGATGGCTGTAATACCACCTTTTCCTCCTGCCAGTAATGTCCAAAGTATTAAAGCGTCATTTCCAGAAAGTACTGAAAATGATGTATCTTTTGTTTCATCAATATATTGTAATATGTTATTAAAATTGCCACTGGAGTCTTTTACACCAATAATGTTTTTACAATTTCTTGCCAATTTTCCTACAGTGATAGGTGCAAGACTTGTTCCTGTTCTTGCTGGAATGTTATACATTACAATAGGTAAATCAACTGCATCTGACAGTGCTGCATAATGTTCGTATAATTCATTTTGATTGATTGCTGCAAAGTAAGGAGTAATTACAGAAAGTACATCTACACCAATATTTTTTGCTTTTTCTGACAATGCTATAGTATCTTTTGTGCTAATACAGCCTGTTCCAGCATAAACAGGTACTCTGCCTGCTACTTCGTCTACAAATATTTGCATAACATCTAGTTTTTCCTGTTCATTCATAATATAAAATTCGCCGTTTGTTCCTAGACAAAAAACTGCATCTACACCAGCATCAATTTGACGATTGATTTGTTTTCTCATTTCTTTTTCATTTATGCTGCCATCTTCATTCATTGCTGTCTGCATTGCTGCAATAATTCCTTTTATTTCTGTCATATTTTATTCCTCCTATCGTTTTTATTATTTTACCCTACAATTTTTGTATTTTAGGAGGACTTTTTTTATAAAGCCCTCCTTATTTTTTCTCTCATTAAAATAATTTAAAGGGGAAATTTTAAAAGAGAAAAAATGAAATTTTATTGTAAATCGTCAGCATATTTCATAAACAAATCTGTTTGTGTTTTTAATTCTTCTTTGCTTTCGTCAACACTAAGTACATATGGATTTTGATAATTGTATTTTTTTACTTCTTCTTCATATTCTGTGTTATTTTGTGCTACATTTTGCATTGCCTCATTTAATTTTTGAACAACGGCTTCATCTGTTCCTTCTGGTGCAAGACAAGCGTACATTGTATTTAATACTAAATTATCATAACCTTGTTCTTTTGCTGTAGGAATGTCTTGTATTAAGTCTGGTTTTTCTTCTAATAATGTGGATAATACTTTTACATCACCATTTTCGACATACTCTTTTATACCAGAATATGGAACGATAGAAGCGTCAATGTGTCCGCCTAATATAGAGGTCAATCTGCTGGAAGCATCTCCTGCGTCTACTATATTAAATTCTGCACCATATTCTTTTGACATAATTGTTGCAGCAATATAAACGCCTCCGCCTGTAGAAATACCGAATTTAATTTGCCCCGGATTTTGTTTTGATGCTTCAATCAATTCTTCTACTGTGTTATAAGGTGCGTCTGCTGGAACAACAATGTTTTCGCCAGACTGTTTTCCAAATATTCCTACTGTTTGAAAATCTTCATAACCAAAGTCAGAAAGTCCTGTTGCTAAATTTCCTGTTAATGCTGCTGTGTTTGTCATAATAAATGTGTAGTTATCTGCATTTTTGGAGTCTTTGTATTGTCCCAATGCTATTGCTCCGTTGCTTCCTGTTACATTGTTTACTACAACAGATACACCAAGTTCTTTTTCCAACATTCTTGCCATCAATCTAGCATTGTAATCTGTATCGCCTCCTGCGGCATGAGTACAAATAATATTGATAGGTGAATTTGGCCAATCCTCTCCTGCTTGATTTACTTCAGCATTATTTCGACTGCTGCTACCAGAACAACCTGTCAAAACAGCTAAACCTAACACTCCTGCCATAAAACCTGATAATACTCTTTTTTTAATACTCATAATATACCCCTCCTATAATTTTATTCACTTGCTATACTATTTTCAGCCTGTGCCGCTTTTTTATTAGAGCGTAAAGACATAAATACTACAATAACGGTTACTATCATAAATAAGAAAAATATTGGGTGTCTAAAGGCACTATCGCTACTTGCTAATTGAGATGCTTTTCTTAAATTTTCCTCAAACATTGGCCCAAGTATAAAACCTAGTATCATTGGTGAGGAAGGTATACCAGCTTTTAAAAGTCCAAAACCAAGCAGTCCAAATATCAAAACACCCCATACATCAAATATTCTGTTGCTGTCGCCAATCGCTCCGATACAACATAATACAACAATCGCTGGCAATAAGAGATTTTTAGGTATGTTCAAAACTTTTATAAATCCCCTCATACCAACTAACATAAATATCATCATCATAACTGCTGATAGTATCATAGCAAAAAATATGCCATATACTACTGCACCATTTTTATCAAATATCAATGGGCCAGGTGATACATTGTGCACCATTAAACCACCTAATAACATTGCAGTAGCAGGGTCACCAGGAATACCTAGTGATAAAAGAGGTATCATTGCTCCACCTATTGTACCATTGTTTGCACTTTCTGATGCAACAACACCGTCTATAATACCTGTGCCAAATTTTTCAGGGTGTTTTGATGAATTTTTTGCTACTGTGTAAGAAATCATACAAGAAACACCGCCGCCAATACCAGGAAGAATGCCAATACCAACACCAACAAGTGCAGAACGAATACAGTTAAATATTTGGCTAAAAAACTCTTTTGCTGTAAATCCAATTCCTTTCATTTTTACACCAGATTCGATTTCTATTTTTTCTGGTTTTCTAACCTGTCCTGCATATTTAATTACTTCTGTTACAGCAAATAATCCTATCAACAATACTAAAAGTTTAAATCCTGCTGTTAAATCTGCACTTCCAAATGTAAAACGCTGTCTAGAGTCAATAGGAGATAATCCTACTGTTGCTAATAATGCACCTATTATTGCACCTATGAGCCCTTTTACTAAGTCCTTTCCTGATAATGTAATAACAAGTGATAAAGAAAATATTGCTAAAGAACAATATTCATAAGGACCAAATTTAATAGCAAGACCTGCTAATAATGGAGATATTACTATCAGCAAAAGTACACCAACTACAGTACCTATGAATGAAAATACAACGCCTACGCCTAATGCTTTTGCAGCCTGTCCTTTTTCTGCCAAAGGTCGCCCATCAAAACAAGTCGCTACAGAAGACGGTGTTCCTGGTATATTTAACAGTATTGCTGAAATCAAACCTCCAGAAATACCTCCTATATATAATGCAATTAACATTGAAATACCTTGTGTAGATGTCATAGTATATGTAACAGGCAGAAACATTACAATCGCCATAGTAGCTGTTAAGCCTGGTATAGAACCGAATATAATCCCTACAATGACTCCTATTGCAATAAATAATATTACTAAAGGGTCACTAAATACATTCATTAATCCCTCTACAACCATTTTTTATCCCTCCTTTAAAATCCAAATATGCCAAGTGGTAGCAATACATTCAAAAGACATACAAATACATAATCTAATGCAACTGCTATTACTATGGAGGTAATGAAAGTTACTATATAATTTCTTTTTTCTTTTGGTGTTAATATTAAAGTTTGTACAAAAAGATATATTGCTGTCATAATCAAAAATCCTACAGGCTCTAATAAAGCAATATATATTGCCAATGAAACAAATGTCATTACAATTTCTCTGTTTTCTTTTATAGTGTTTGCTATGTTAAGCTGTGTTTTAATATAGGTATTATTTTTGATTGCTTCTGTTCTTTGCTTTATACCCCTTACTACCAATATAATACTTAAAACCAATAAACTGATACCCCATAAATAAGGAATTGCTCTTGCTCCTAAAGGGTCTGAACCTAATCCACTAAATTTTTTGATTTGAGAAGTTAATACCAAATAGATAATTGAAAAAATGGTAAGCACAATTCCAGGAAATAAATTTTTTTTATATTCCATTTTTATCACCCCTTTTTTGTTTATTTTTTCCATTTTTTATGTTCGTACACTTTTTTATCTGCTACATAAGGCCATTGTTCTCCATTTAATACTGCTAAACAGCCTTCTACACACATCAATGCCATATTGATTACTGCTTCGCGTGTTTGTGCTGCACTATGAGGACTGATAAGAAGATTTTTTGTGTTTAAAAGAGGATTGTCTTGTGAAGGAGGTTCTTGTTCGAATACATCTGTACCTGCTGCTGCAATCACACCATTATTTAAAGCATCAATTAAGTCTTTTTCATTTACTATACCACCTCTGGAACAATTAATTAAAACAGCAGTTGGCTTCATACTTTCTAATTCTTTTTTTGCAATTAAATTTTTGGTACTCTCTACAAATGGTACGTGTATTGAAATAATATCACATTCTTTTATCATATCATGATAATCTTCAAAATAGATACAACCAATTTCTTCTATTTTTTCTTTTGATAAATAAGGGTCGTAGCCTAGTGTTTTCATACCTATTGCCTTACAAATTTTTTGTGTTTCTCTGCCTATTGCACCTAAGCCAATAAAACCAACTTTTTTATACAAAAGTTCGAATGCTTTTTTGGCATCTCTAATATTCCAATTTCCATTTTTCATTTCTGTTTCTGCTTCAGAAAAGTTTTTTGCTATAGAAAACATCATTGCTACCGCGTGTTCTGCAACAGAACGATTATTTGCACCTGGCGTAATGACAACAGGAATACCAGCTTTTGTTGCCGCTTCTACATCTACACTGTCATATCCTACGCCTGTTCTTCCTATTACTTTTAAATTTGGAGAGTTTTCTATAACGTTTTTATCACATTTTGCAATTCTTACAATTAACGCATCTGCATCTTTCATTTCATCTAAATATTCATTTGGGTCACCATTGTTAGCAACATAATAATTTGCTTTTCCTTCTAATTTTGAAAGTCCTTCCACACATACTGCTTGCGTCATTACAAATTTCATATTAATTCCCCCTAATATTGAATTAATTTTTTTGCCGCTTCTATCAAAACATCTTTATTTCCAAATCCACCTGATTTAGATACAACTTGTAATTTTTTTTCATTCCATTTTAATATAGAAAGTACAACACCTTGACTAATTTCACATACTGGAGTTAATTCTGTATTTTCTAAGTTTTTCATTAACCCCATTAGGGTATCTCCTCCAGTCATAAATATGGTATAATCTATACCTTTTTTGATAAGATATTTTACTATTTTACCATGACATTTTGCAATGGCAAATCGAACTTGCTCTTTTGACAGTCCTTTTTGTTCTGATAATTTTTCTGTTTCATATGGTATTTCATCGAATGTATCTACAATAATGCAATTATGATTTTGACAGATATTTTCTAATTTTTTTAAAAATTGTTTACCTTTTTCTGTATCATAATATTCTAAAAATAATTTTTGATTTGCAGATAAATTTACTCTTTCAAAACCGTTTTCACAAGCATATTCCATTTGACTTTTTGTAATAGGATTTAAACTGCCACAAGCAACATAAAGTCCTTTCTTTTTTTCATATACTGCTTCAATATTTCCTTTTAAACAAAGTATCTCTGGTAAAAACTCTGCTAAACCTGCACAACCTGCTAACAATTTTAATTGCTGTGACTGCTTTAATTCATAAAGTCGGTTTTTCATATCTTGCTCTGTTTCTGCATCAAATACCACAACACCCTGTTCTATTTTATGTAAATAGTCTTTTATCTGTATTTGTTTTTCTACACAACATACTTCTATATTAGTATACTCTTTTGTAATAATGTCTTTCATATGAGAGTGTTTTACAGGCTCAAAGGGGTCTTTTGCAAAAGCAGTTTCTGAAAGAAGTACATTATTGATATAGTGATTACCATTTTTTGTAATACGTCCTATTTTAGGAAATGCTGGTATAAAATAAACACATTCTTTGTAAACATCTGAAACTGCTTTTAATTCTGCTCCTACATTTCCACGCAATGCAGAGTCTGTTTTTTTGTAAATATAGTCAATATTTTTTCTTTTTGCCCAAATCATAACATATTTTACAATTTCGTATGCTTGCTGTGCTGTCAAAGGTCTTGTTTCTAAATCAATTACTAATACCTGTGTACTGTCAGAAATCGAAATATTTTCTGGATTTTGTTCTACTGCAATTTGTATTTTAACACCTTGCTTTGTAAATTGTATTCCTGTATCTAATGCTCCTGTAAAATCATCTGTAATTATTAACAGTTTCAACATAGTATTTTACCACCTGCCTTATTTATTTTTAGCAAGTAGAACAGCATATTCTATAGAATTTGAAAGACTGATTTCATTGGAAACACCTTTTCCAGCTAAATCAAATCCTGTACCATGGTCTACAGATACTCTAATGACTGGAATACCTAATGTCACATTAATTCCTGCTACTGCGTCCCATTTTTTTAATTCTTTATTATATACAAATCCTTTTACTTTTAATGGTATGTGTCCTTGGTCGTGATACATTGCGACAACAATATCATACCAGCCGCCTAATGCTTTAGAAAAAATAGTATCTGGAGGTGTTGGTTTCTTTTCTGGAATATCAATTCCTTCTGAAATTGCTTTGTCAATGGCTGGTTGTATTTCTTCTATTTCTTCTGTGCCAAACATACCATTTTCGCCACAATGTGGATTTAATCCAGCAACACCGATTTTTGGATTTTCAATGCCTATAGCTTTGCAAGCATCATTTGCAATTTTAATAACTTCATATACTCTGTCTTTTTTTACTCTGTCACAGGCTTCACGAAGTGATACGTGAGTAGATACGTGTACTACTCTTAAATCATTGTGAGCTAACATCATAGTGTATTTTTTTGTTTTTGTAAAATCGGCATAAATTTCAGTATGTCCTGAGTAGTGATGCCCTGCTAAATTGACTGCTTCTTTGCTGATAGCATTTGTAACTGTGGCATCAATTTCATTTGACATAGCAAGTTCTATGACTTTTTTGACATATTGAAAAGCAGCTTCTCCGCACATTTCGGATATTTTTCCATAAACTCTTTTGTCAATATCAACTAATCCCATATCATATACATCAATCGTTCCAAACTCAAATAATGCATCTGAAACGTTTTTGACTGCATTGATATGAAAATCATTTTGTTTTTCTAATAATTCCAATGCACATTTCATACAGTTTGCATCTCCAATAATAATAGGTTTGCAATTTTGATATACTTCTATATGAGATAGTGCCTGTATAGACAGTTCTGCACCATTTCCTGCTGGGTCGCCCATTGTAATGCCTATAATTGGTCTGTCCATATTTTTCCCCTCTCTTTCTGAATTGTATTGCAATTTATTTTAATACTTTTAAATAAATTTCTCTGATATCATTTAAACTTAATTCTTTCATATTGTTTACAAGAAGTCTTGTTTGCTGACTTCCGGCATCTACAAGAAAATCTAAATCTTCCATTTTTACACCAAATTCTTTTAAATCTGTAGGAATATTTGTTACTTTTACAATATCTGCAATTTGTTCAATAATATATTGAGCTTTTTCGTCAATACTTTTTGATATTAATGTAGGTTCTATGACATCACATAATGTTGCTAATCTGTGTTTGCAGGCATCTTTGTTAAATTCCATAACGTGAGCAAATAATATGGCATTAGATACACCGTGTGCAATATGATATTTTCCGCCTAATGGATAAGATAAAGCGTGTACTGCTGTTGTGCCGCTTCCTGTAATAGCAATACCTCCATAAAAAGCACCTAAAAGCATATTGCTTTTTGCTTTCATATTATCTGCATTGTTGTATGCTTCTCTAATATTTTGAAATATCAATTTTGCTCCATACATAGCATATAAATCAGATAATGGTGTGGCTTTTTTAGAAGTAAAACACTCTACACAATGTGCTAAAGCATCTACGCCTGTGGCTGCAACAATAGATTTAGGCAGTTTTTTAATCATTTGTGCATCTAATATGACATAGTCTGGTATCATAGAAGCATTTACAATGCCTTTTTTAGATTGTTCTTCAGGAATTGCTACAATAGCATTACAAGTTGCTTCAGAGCCTGTTCCACAAGTAGTTGGTATCATTACTGCTTTGATTTGTTTTTTGGCTAATGTAGGGTTCTGAAGTAAATCTTTTACAATATAGTCGGCGTCTTTTAATACAGAGCATAATTTTGCTGCGTCCATAACACTTCCTCCGCCTATTGCGATAATAATATCACCTTTGCAGCCTTCTACTTGTTTCATTACTCTTTCAATATCTTGATAAGCGGGTTCTGGAGTTAAATCATCAAATACCTCATACTCTGTTTGTATTTCTTTTAACATTTCAAGCAATATGTCTAAAAGCCCTGTACTTTTTATTCCCTTGTCTGTAAATATAACTGCTTTTTTAACGTTTTCCTGTTCTATTACTGTCTTTATATTTTGTATACTTCCTTCTCCCCCATAAATACAGGAAGGTATTTTAATTTGATAGTTCATAACTTCATCTCCTTAAAACGTTTCATTTTAGTATATTTTGTTTTGTTATTTATATATTACTTTATTTTAAAAAAAACTCAATACAATAATATTACATTTTTGTGTTATTTTAATACAGTTATAATATAAAATTGTTTTAATTTGAAACAAAATGTGTTATAATAATATAATACAAACGAATTTATTTCAAATTGAAAGGAATATGATAATATGAAAAAAATAAAAATGCTTGCAGTTGCTCCTTATGAAGGAATGGCAGAAGCAATTACAGCCATTGCAAAAGAAAGAAATGATATTGAACTGACAGTACAAACAGGAGATTTAAGTACAGGAAAAAATATTGCTATAGAATTGTCACATAATAATTATGATGTGATTATATCACGAGGAGGAACTGCAGAATTAATACGTTCTGCTGTAGAAATTCCTGTAGTAGAGGTTTCTATATCTGTATATGATGTGCTTCGTGCAATTAAATTGGCAGAAAATTATTCTGGAAAATTTGTAATAGCTGGTTTTTCTGGTATTACATACTATGCTAGGTTACTTTGTGATTTGCTACAATATGATATTGATATTATTACATTTACAAGTGAAGAAGATGCCTTTCCTGCATTACGTGATGCTAAAAAGAAAGGTTGTAAATTAGTTCTTTGTGATATGTTAGGTTCTAGTATTGCCAAAAAACTATGGCTTAATGCTATATTAATTCCATCTGGTACAGAAAGTATTACAGCAGCATTAAATGAAGCTGTAGAATTGGTACATTCGTCACAATATGTTCATAAACAGAAAGATTTATTTCAAGCACTCCTTACTGGAGAAGATAGAGAATTTTTGATATATGACCCAGCAGGAAAGTTATGGTTTTCCAGTTTTTCTATTGAACAAACAAATACAACACTTATGAGTATGGTACAAAACTATATTAAATCATTTCTTAAAACGCCGGACCAAACTATAGCAAGACAAATACGAGATAAAGTTTATGTATTAAAAAATTGTCATATTTATTATGCAGAACAAAAATATACTGCTATTACAATACAACAAAACGATGCTTTGTTTTCTGAGGAAGATTTAGGCATTACCATTTATAATAAATCAGATGGTTTACCAAATGATTTTACTAATTATTATAGTAGTTCTAATAATGTAGGCGATTTGTCAAACAGAATAGAACAATATAGTAAAACAAATATTCCTATATTGATTATAGGGGAAGTTGGGACAGGAAAAGATAAAGCAGCATCTCTTTTGTATGAGAATGGTGCTTTTGACAAATCTCCTTTTTATACAATAGATTGTGCTTTTATGGGAGAAAGAAAATGGAATAATTTAATTAGTAATGAAAACTCACCTTTAAATACATTACATACTACAATTTATTTAAAAAATGTAGGGGCTTTATCTAAATTACAATTAAATAAACTTTTTACTTATATTGAACAAACAAAATTGAATAAAAAAAATCGCCTGATATTTTCGTTAGTATTGAATAATAAAGAACAAAAAGAAACAGAAACTGCAAGAACATATTTGGAAAATAGCCTTTGCTGTCTTACTTTAAAATTACCTCCTTTAAGAGAACGTATAGAAGATATTCCAAGTATTACAGCACTTTATATTCATAAATTAAATATTTCTAGTGAAAAGCAAATTATAGGACTTGAAACAGAAGCTATGGAATTACTGCAATCATTCTCATGGCCTCATAATCTTGACCAGCTACAACACGTATTAAAAGAATTGGTTGTGATTACAAATACTCCTTATATTACTTATGAAAGTGTAGAACAGGCTTTAAAACAAGAACAAACATTTTCTCCGTTTCAATATGAACCTTCTATACATTTTAATTTAAATCAAACATTAGATGTAATTAACTATCAAATTATAATGGCAGTATTAAAACAAGAAAATGGTAATAAAGAAAAAACTTCTAAACGTCTTGGTATTAGCCGTAGTACATTGTGGAGAATATTAAAAAATCATACTGTTGATTATCAATAAAATACCAGTATGAAAAATAATAGAATAATATATTGTGTTTATATAGAATTTTATTTAGCATAAAGAGTAATATTTGTTGTTAATGTTATATTAAAATCATATTGTTAGGTATAAGCCTTATCAGTAAACTAAGGAGTAAAAGTAAAATTATTTTTAATATAACAAACAAATTTAATAACTGCTTTGTCTTCTTTTAGGAAGTATATTAAAACAAATTTTATAAGAAATAACAACTTGGCAAAAAGAATATAATAAAAATAAAAAAGAAATAGGTTTACTTCCTAATTTTTAACACAAAAAGAAAAAAACGGAACCCCATGAACCAATGTCACAAAACTCCGCTTTTTAAAGTGCACCTTTAGGGGCTCGAACCCTAGACCCACTGATTAAGAGTTTTCTTCTCCTATATTTGCAAATTTGTAAAGTTCTTAAAATATAAGATTAACATTATTTCTATTTTTCCATAAAATCTATATTATCCATATTTTATATAATAATTGCAGTACAAATTGCAGTACTTTTATTTTTGCTGAAGTTAGAAAAATAAAAGCTATTTTCAATCATAAAACTATGATATAATGATAATAACATTTAGGAAGGAATATAATAAAATGGGATTTCACATGGAATATTTACCAAAGGCAGATGTCGTTTTTACAGTGATGTTTTTAAACAAAGAACTTTGCGAGAAAGTGTTAGAAGTAATAATAGGAGAACATATAGAACTTATAGATATTGTAGCAGAATATAAAAATGATTTGCATAAAGCAGCATTAAATTCTGTCTACTTTGATATTCAAACAAGGTCTGTTGATAATCGTATTATTACACTGGATTTGCAAAGAGTATATAGTAAAGACAGGATACGAAAAAGGACAATATACTATGCTTGCAGAGAAATTGCTTCTCAAAAAGTAGAAAAGGGAAAGTATGAAAATTTGAATAGTGTTATTGTCACATTTATATTGACAGAAGCACCGCTCAAGCATACAGTGACGAACAGAAAAATTAAACTGATAGAGGAAGCAACACAAGAAGTTTATAGTGATTTAATGACAATACATGAAGTAAATATCAAACATATTTCAGAACAGAATAGTCAGGAATTGCAAATAATAAGACATTTTTTTGAAATTGAAACAGAAGACAATTATCAGAAATTTGTTTCATCATATGGGCAAACAACATTAGGAGCATTACTTCTACAAGAATATGAAGCTGCAGTTGCTGACCCGTCTGTACTAGACCATTTAAGTGAGGAGGATAAATATATGATACGTTTGACTGACGAAGAAAGACTGCAAGAACGTGCTGAAGGAAGAGAAAAAGGATTACAGCAAGGATTACAACAAAAAAGTATAGAAATAGCGAAAAATCTTTTAAATAAAGGAATGGATATTACATTTGTTTCTGAAATAACAGGACTATCTGAAGAAGAAGTTGCACTTTTGGTATAGAATAAAAAACTACTATAGAAAAAAACAGATAGACATATAAAAAAGAAGATGCATATTGTTTCTTCTTTTTTATTGTTGCATAAAGTAGTTATTCAAAATAATTTTTGATTTGCTTGATATCTTTTTTACTATATTTTTGTAATAATTTTATTATCTGTTCTGGTATTTCTTCATAAGAAGAAATAGCACAAAAATACCCTGTTTTTCCGGTTCCTTTATATAACATACCAATATCTACTAATTTTTCTATGTACTTATTTGCTGTATCAAATGAAATATGATATATATTTTTAATTTTGTTATTAGAAACTTTTTTATATTCAAATAAATACAAAATAATTTCTGCCAAAATTTTATTATCTAATTGAGAAAATTTTTTGGAAGTAACATTTGAACCACTTTTTATTTTGGAAATAGTTTCAGCATTATTGGTATTATCTATTGTTGTATCACCTATTTGAAACAAATAAGAAGATTTTGTTTTAAATTTATTTGTAATAGATTCTATTGTTTCTTCTAATACGTTAACGCCTTGTAGTCTGAACTTTCCGTTATCTGTTAAAAGGTACATATCTCCCTTTCCTCTTAAAAGGTGAGCAGGAGTTTCTTTTAATCTTGCAATATTATTAGAATGGTAAGCGTCACTTGTTTTTAATACTATTTTCGTTGTAATATTTCTAATAATACTTGACTTTCTGACATTTTCATCAGCATTTTGTGCAATTAAAATTAAGTGAATGTTAGCACTTCTGCCTTTTTCAAACAAATTAGATAATTTATTTGAAATTTCTTCTTTTATTTCTTTGTCATCATAAAACATAGAAAGTACCTCTTCCATAATACAAAAAATTTCAGGCTTTTTATCCAAATTTTTTAACTTATGTCTTCTGTCCATTTCTTCATTTAACCAATCTAGTGCCTCCATAGCTTCTATTTTATCAATAATAATATTAGTAGCTAAATGAGGAATATTTTCATAGCTTCTAAATGTTTGTCCCTGTTTGAAGTCCATAAGTATAAAACGTACATTAGAAGGTTTGGTTTGAGTAATAACACTTAATAATAAAGCGTGAATTGCAATACTTTTTCCTGAACCTGTAGCACCTCCAATCATCATATGTTTTATTTCGTGTAAGTCTAGTATTTTTAAATTATCATGATAATCATATCCCACAATATAGGGGATTTTTATATTTTCTTTTTGTAATATACTAGAAATTGGATTTTTTATATCATTTAAAATTTCTTCTAAATTTACACTTTCAATTTTGTTATGTAAATGGATTAATTCTATATCTCCGTCTGGATAAGAAGTATCTAATAGAATATCACGACTTTTCATACGCATACGAATATCTTCTGATTTTTTATAAATTTGGTCTACAGGTGTAGCAAAAAATGGGCTTATTTTGTAAATTACAGCATTTTTCTTTTCCATACAATCTGTTACTTTTACATATAAACCTAAATTTAAAAATAAATATTTTAAATAATTCATTTTATCTTCTTTTGTAGCGTTTAATTTATTTGGCTGTTTCACAAATTGATGAGAATGATTAAAAATAAGCTCACTGATTTCAAAAAGATTTTCTCTGCTGATAACTTTTAACTCTTCTATTATTTCTTTAATTTTTTCAAATGAAAAGGAAGCATTTTTTATATTCGCTGCTGTTCTTGCTTGTTCTACAATACAGTCAAAAAAAGAATTTAATAGCCATTGTAATATAGATAAACTTTTCCTTTCTAGAGAATTTTTTAAAATGATTTTGTTTTCAAATAAACTATTTTCTACTTTATTGATTTCTGTATTTATAAAAGCTTTTGTATGTTGAGATGTCCTCTCCATTTCTTTTTCTTGAGGAAAGGACTCTACAAAACTATATACCATACTACTTAAAAAACTTTTTTGTTTTTGTAAGAGTTCTATACAATCTATATCTTGATTTTCAACAATTCTATCAAAGTAAACTTTTTTTATGGTACTATAATTAGCATATTCATTTTCAGAAATAAAAATTGGTAATATATTTAGATGACTTTTCAGCATTTTATCATGATACCTATTTTCTAAAGTTACAGAAGAAAGTTATTGAAGTAAATAATAATATGTCTTATTTTGTGCTTCATTTCCTTCTAATATCAATACAGGAATATCTTTTAAATAGTTTAATACTTTTTTACTTTCTTCTAATTCATTTGGATATAATTCATAAGCACTATCAATACA